>NZ_LQIS01000015.1 GCF_001499905.1 Mycobacterium sp. GA-1285
CTTCGGCCATCTCCACACCGACCAAACCAACCGACAAGAGCCTTGCCAACCGGCAGCGGCTTGACATAGGAGAAACCCATGGCCATTGAGTCCACGCCCACTCCGGCGCAGCAGATCGCCGCAGGCTACGCCCCCGAGGGGCCCGCTCTCGAGCTCGGTTCGGTCGTCGTCGACGGGGTGTGTGATCCGGCCGCACAAGTGCGAATTCCGCTGGCCACCGTCAACCGCCACGGGTTGGTCGCCGGCGCCACCGGCACCGGCAAGACGAAGACCCTTCAAGCGCTGGCCGAACAGCTTTCGGCGGCGGGCGTGCCGTGCCTGATGGCCGACGTCAAGGGGGACCTCTCGGGGCTGTCGCGGCCCGCCGAGGCCAACGAGAACATCACCGCACGGGCCGCCGAGACCGGTGACGACTGGGCGCCGACGGCCTATCCGGTCGAATTCCTGTCGTTGGGGACCGCGGGTATCGGGGTGCCGGTCCGAGCGACGATCTCCAGCTTCGGGCCGATTCTGCTGTCGAAGGTGCTGGGGCTCAACGCTACGCAGGAGTCGACCCTGGGCCTGATCTTCCACTGGGCCGACCAGCAGGGGCTATCGCTGCTGGACCTCAAGGACCTGCGCGCGGTGATCCAGTACCTGACCAGCGACGAGGGCAAGCCCCAGCTCAAGGCGCTCGGCGCGGTGTCGACCGCGACCGCGGGGGTGATCCTGCGAGCGCTGATCAATCTCGAGGCCGACGGCGGCGACACGTTCTTCGGCGAGCCCGAACTGGAGCCCGAGGACCTGCTGCGGGTCGACGAGCAGGGTCGCGGCATCATCACGCTGCTCGAGCTCGGCAGCACGGCCGCCCGTCCGGTGATGTTCTCCACCTTCCTGATGTGGGTGCTCGCCGACCTGTTCGCGACGCTTCCGGAGGTCGGCGACGTCGACAAACCGAAGCTGGTGTTCTTCTTCGACGAGGCTCACCTATTGTTCACCGACGCGTCCAAGGCATTCCTCGAACAGGTCGAGCAGACGGTCAAGTTGATCCGGTCCAAAGGAGTCGGCGTGTTCTTCTGCACGCAACTGCCGACCGACGTGCCCAACGACGTGCTTTCCCAGTTGGGTGCCCGCATTCAGCACGCGCTGCGCGCGTTCACGCCCGACGATGACAAGGCGCTGTCCAAGACCGTGCGAACGTACCCGAAAACCGATGTGTACGAACTGAAGTCGGCCTTGACATCGCTCGGCATCGGTGAGGCGATCGTCACCGTGTTGTCGGAGAAGGGCGCGCCGACCCCGGTGGCGTGGACCAGGATGCGCGCGCCGCGGTCGCTGATGGACTCCATCGGTACCGAGGCGATCTCTGCCGCCGCGAAAGCCAGTGCGCTACAAGGGGAATACGGGCAGACCATCGACCGGGAGTCGGCTTATGAGCGCCTCAACGCACGGTTGGCGCCGCCGGACGAACCCGCTTTGCCGCCGCCGCTGCCCCCGGAGGCCGGCGATGCGAGCGCCTCGGGTCCGGTGAGGTCGCGTGAAACCGCCGAGCCCTCGACGGTGGAGAAAGTGGTCAACAGCCCGGCGTTCAGGAGCGCGATGCGTTCGGCGGGCACGGTGATCGGCCGCGAAATCACCCGCAGCATCTTCGGCACCGGCCGCAGGCGCAGCCGTCGCCGTCGCTGAGCGGCAAGCACCAAACAGCTTCGCGGCTGTGAGCCTGAGGACCGGGATTCCTATTCGCGGGAGGAAGACGGCTCAGCCACCGCCGAGCTTCTTGTAGACCGCACCGACGATCGGTGTCACGATCGCCCGCGGCGTGTACCCCGCCGCAACCGACATCGCCTTCGACGTCACGCCGGGGACGACGCGCATCTTGTTGCGCTCCAACGCATCCAACGACTGTTTGGCGGTGTACTGCGTGGAGATCCACAGGAAGTCTGGAATAAGCTTCTCCACCAACGACTGCTCGTCGGAATCGGGCAGGGTCTCGCGCACGGGTCCGGGCGCGAGGAGCGTCACGTGCACGCCGACCTTCTTGAGCTCCCCCCGCAGTGACTCGCTGAACGTGTTGACGAACGCCTTGGTGGCCGCGTAGGTCGCATTGTTGGGGATCGGCGAATTGCCCGCGGCCGAACCGGAAATGAGGATCCCGCCGGCCTTGCGCTGCACCATTCCCGGCAAGACGGCGAGCACGAGGTCGTGCACGCCGAGCACGTTGAGCTGAACCTGTGCCTTCTCGTCCGCTGGATCCAGCGCCGCCACCGGACCGAACGTCGCGGTGCCAGCGTTCGCGCACAGGATCGAGATGTCGCGCGCCGCCAACTCGTCGCACAGCTTGGTGCGCTCGGTCGGATCAGCCAGATCGACGGGTCGCACCTCCACCGTCACGCCGTACTGCTCGGTGAGCCGGTCCGCCAACGCCCGCAGCACGTCCTCGCGGCGCGCAGTGATGATCAGGTGGTGTCCGCGGGCAGCGAGCTCGGCGGCCAGCGCCTCGCCGATGTTCTGCGACGCGCCGGTGACGACTGCCCGGGCGTCCGCGCTGGGTGCGGGTACTGACATGGGGCGGACTATATCGTGGGCGGACCATGAGCCACCCACCCGATTCCGACCGGTCCCCGGCTGCGCGTCGGCAGATCGTCTCGTGGGCACTGTGGGATTTCGGGGCGACCGGTTTGAACGCGGTGGTCGTGACCTTCGTCTTCTCGATCTACCTGACGAACTCCGTCGGC
Source organism: Mycobacterium sp. GA-1285 (assembly GCF_001499905.1). GTDB lineage: Bacteria > Actinomycetota > Actinomycetes > Mycobacteriales > Mycobacteriaceae > Mycobacterium. The sequence continues at coordinate 2,715 of NZ_LQIS01000015.1, forward strand.
GATGATCTGCCCGGCGAGACCAGCGCGACCAGCTGGCTCGGCTGGGCGCTGGGCGCGGCCGGATTGGTCGTGGCCCTGCTCGCACCGGTCACCGGGGTGTGGGTCGACGCACCATGGCGACGGCGCCGCGTCCTGGCCGTGCTCAGCGCGGTGGCCGTGGTGCTCATCTCGGCGATGAGCCTGGTTCGCGACGACTACCGCTACCTGGCCCTCGGCCTGGTGCTCATGGGCTGCGTGTCGGCGTGCAACGAACTTGCCACAGTCCCCTACAACGCGATGCTGCGACAGCTCTCGACACCGCAGACATCCGGCCAGATCTCCGGATTCGGTTTGGGGCTAGGCTATTTCGGCAGTGTCACCTTGCTGCTGGTGGTCTACCTCGGGTTCATCTCGGGCGACGGCGGGATGTTGCACCTGCCGGTCGACGACGGCCAGAACGTCAGGGCTGCCATGGTGTTCACGGCCGTCTGGTTCGGACTGTTCGCCTTGCCGGTGCTCATCGCCGTTCCCACGGAGAAACCGGGACCGCTGGAGCGGGGCGTCGGGTTCATCGGCGGATACCGCAAGCTGTGGACCGACATCCGCAGCGAATGGCGCCGTGACCACAACGTCGTGTACTACCTGATCGCCAGCGCGGTGTTCCGCGACGGTCTGACAGGCATATTCGCGTTCGGGGCGGTGCTCGGCGTGCGGGTGTACGGCGTCTCCGAGGCCGATGTGCTGCTGTTCGGGGTGTGCGCCAGCACCGTCGCCGCAGTCGGCGCCGTCGGCGGTGGATGGCTCGACGACCGGTTCGGCGCCAAACCCGTCATCGTCGTCTCGCTGAGCGCGATGATCGCCGTGGGCCTGATTTTGATGTCGCTCAACGGGGGGCTGGCGTTCTGGATCTGCGGACTGCTGCTCTGCCTGTTCATCGGGCCGACGCTGTCCGCCGCGCGGACGCTGATGCTGCGCATGTCCGCCCACGGTAAGGAGGGCGTCGCGTTCGGCCTCTACACGACCACGGGCCGTGCTGTTTCGTACCTTGCGCCGATGCTGTTCTCCGTCTTCATCGCCGTCTTCGGCACCGACCGTGCGGGGATGGGCGGGCTGGTCGTGGTCCTGGCTGCCGGACTGGTGGCGATGCTCGCCGTGCGGGTTCCGCGCCGCGCGCCCGCCTAACTGCTGGCCGTGCAGATGGTCAGACCCGACCCCGTGCGTTTCTGCACCACCGAGCCGTCGACGGAGATCGAACAGTTCACCTCGCGACCGACGTTGATGATGCTGATGCTCGCCGTCGCCGCCGCGGACTCGGACAACTCCACTTCTTTACTCCAGGGCAGCATCACGTTGAACTCGGTCTGCAGCACACCGCCGGTGTCGACGTAGGTGATGTTGATCGCTCGCCCGGAGCCGCTGACGACGTAGACGACGCTCTGAGTGACGCCGGGAGTCGTCGTGCCGGGAGTGCTGGGAGTACTGGGCGGCGTGGGAACCGCGGGAACGGTCGGCCGCGTCGTGCGTGGAACCGTCGGGCGCGGTGTCGTCGTCGGGATCGGCGTGGTGAAGTCGGGTTCCTGCATCGGGGGCGGCGCGACGACCGTCTGCTGCTGTGAACTGTTGACGACGACCAGCGCGATCACCAGGCCGAGCACGGTCAGCACCGCGATACCCGCCGCGACCCACAACCAGCGGGGTGACTTCGGGTCCTCCGGCGGCGGGGTCGGATCGCCCGACGGGTAGGGCGCCCCGTACTGGCCGGAGCCGTAGGCCTCGTACCCGTACGCGCCGTACGGCGGCAGATGCTGCGTCGGAGCGGGTTCGGGCGGCGCCTGATAGGTGGGGCCGTAGGCCTGGCTGGCGTATGCCGGATCGCTGTATCCGGAGTAGCCGTATCCCTGCGGTTGCTCCCCGCGACCGCCGAAGCCCGACTGCTCGTCGCGGCCGGGCTGTGGTGTACCGGTCATACCCACCTCATGCGTGCGAGGGTACCTGTGCGCCCGCCCAACAGGTGCAGGTCGTCACTCGACTTGCCTGGGTATGCACAATTGGTCCGGTGGGAGAGCAGGTTCGCAGAGTCTACGGCGCATCCATGTCGCCGGACGCCACCGCATTCGCGCATCTGGTCGACGACGGTGGCTTCCCCCGAGCGGTACAGCGTTTCCTTCGGGGTTGGCGGGCGAGTTCGTCGCGAGACGTCGAGCTGCCGGTCGAAGGCCCGGTGACGCGGGTACTGCACTCGGCCGACGGCCACTGGCTCGCCTGCGAAGTCGCGCCCGAAGGCAGCACGCGCACCCAGATCTGGGTCGTGACAACCGATCCCGACGATCGCGACGCCCGCCGCATCGACTCGTGGCCGGCTGGAGCGCCCGAGGGCACCGCCGAACTGATCAACTGGGACGGCACCCTGGTGGCGGCGATCCTCACCGGCGAGGACGGTGTGGGTAGCTCGTGCCTGATCGACCCCGCCTCCGGTCGCACCACCGTGCTGGACCGCCGCTCGGGCGGCCGTCTCGTCGACGCCTGGGCCGGCGCCGCACTCGTGCGGGTGGGACCACGCGGCTACCGGGATCTGATCATGCTGCGCGGAGGTACCGAAACCGCACTGCTGCCATACGATCCAGGATCGACCACGGACACCGGCATCATCCTCGACGACCACTACGCACGCCGGCTGCGAGCCGGGCTCGAAGGCGAGCTCACCAAGCTGTACCAGCCGGCGAGTAGCTACGGCGACGCCAACAGCACGGAAGGCTATGTGCGGGCCCTGATCCGCAGCGAGAACGGTGTCGAGCATGCGCGGCTTCTGGAGGTGACGGTCACCGCCGACGGCGTGGCCTATCAGGTCGTCGCCGAACGTCCCGGCTATGAACTCGACGAGTTCACCGTGAGCGACGATCTGTCGACCGTGGCCGTCCTCTGGAACATCCACGGCGCCAGCGAATTACAGATCATCGAACGGACCGACCACACGCCCCAGCCGCCGATACCGCTGCCCGGGATGGTGGCCAGCCAGCTGAGCATCAGCGCGGGTGGCTCGATGTTGGCGATGACCGTCGAAGGCCCGTCGACCCCGCCGACCGTCGAGCTGGTCGACCCGCGTACGGGGGAGTGGGAGATCGTCGACCGCGAGCCCAGCTCCGGACCGGTGGCGCCCGACCCGACACTGGAAAAGGTCACGGCACGCGACGGCATGGAATTCACCGGTTGGCTCTTCCGGCCGCGCGACGGCGTCCCGACGATCGGCGCGATGCTGTTCCTGCACGGTGGTCCGGAGGGCCAGGGCAGACCCGGCTATAACGAGTTCTTCCCGGCGCTGCTCGAGGAAGGCATCAGTGTGTTCCTGCCCAACGTCCGCGGCTCGGGCGGTTTCGGCAGGACGTTCATGCACGCCGACGACAAGGAGCGACGGTTCGCCGCGATCGACGACGTCGCCGACGCGGTCGACTATCTTGTCGAGCGTGGGGTCGCTCCGGCCGACCGGATCGCGTGCTGCGGGTGGTCCTACGGCGGCTACCTCACCCAGGCGGCGCTCACCTTCCACGCCGACCGGTTCGCCGCCGGGATCAGCATCTGCGGTATGAGCGATCTGAACACCTGGTACCGCAACACCGAACCGTGGATCGCAGCCGCTGCATATCCGAAGTACGGCCACCCGGTCGGCGACCGCGAACTACTCGAACGGCTGTCGCCGTTGCAGCGAGTCGAGAAGATGACCGCGCCGTTGCTGTTGGTGCACGGCGCCAACGACACCAACGTTCCCCCAAGCGAATCTCAGCAAATGTTCGAAGCGCTGCAGGCGCTCAACCGGAGAGTCGAACTGCTGATGTTCGACGACGACGGCCACGAAATCGACCGGCGCGAGAATCGCGCAGTACTTGTCAAAGCCATGCGCGAGTGGCTGATTGCGGCTTTCGGCCCGCACCGCAGCGCGTGACCGCGTCGCAGGTCGTGACCGAATCGTCGCCGTAGCCACGTTTACCGAAATTGCCTGCCGGGTAAACGCCTCGCACGCGTCGATTGGGCGCGACAAAGGAGGCGCAGCATGCGTGGTGGCGGAATCATCGGCGTTCTGGTGCTCGTCTGGTTGCTGATCGGCGCATTCGCCGCGTATCAACGTGGCTACTTTCAGACCAGCGAAACCAATTGCGCAACAGCGGGAAGCATCGCTTTGACGGTGGTTGTCGGTCCGCTGAACTATGCGGGTGTCAACCCCAAGGTTGAAAACTGCAACGTGCCCCAACCAAGCCAGTAGTGCACTGGCTTCGCCTATTCGAAAGGAATACCAATGATCATCCTCGGAGCGATCCTCCTCATCCTCGGACTGATCTTCGGGATCAATATTCTGTGGACCATCGGCATCGTGCTCATGGTCATCGGAGCGGTCTTCTGGATCCTGGGATCCATGGGCCGCCCGGTCGGCGGCAGACGAGCCTGGTACTAAGCGTCCTGGTCGTAGACGCCTCAAGCGTCCCGAGCGGCCGAGGTCAGCGCCGCGACCGTCATGGCTTTCAAGACGGTCCGCGGTCTGGCCCCGGCCGTTTTCGTGTTGCTGGGTTTGAGGGCGTGCGGCGTCGAGTTCAACAGCCCGAACGTCGCGTGTGCCATCAGCCGGGCATCGGCCTCCGCCAGTGAGTCGTTGACCTGCCGCAGCACATCAACCCAGATCTCGACGTACTGCCGTTGCGCCCTGCGCACCTGGCGTTTGGCCGCTGCCGGCAGATTGGCGAGATCGCGATCCTGGATGCGGATGAGGTTCGACTCGCCGAGGGCGAAGTCCAGGTGGAAGTCGATCAGGCCGTCGAGGGCGGACGTCGGTTCGTCGGCACGCGCGACGACGTCGGTGGCGCCGGCGAGTAGGCGCGTGCTGATGCCGACCAGCAACTCGACCAACAGCGCCTCCTTGTTGGGGAAGTGCCGGTAGATCGCGGGCCCGCTGACTCCTGCCGCGGCGCCGATGTCCTCCAGCCGCACCGCGAGGTAGCCTCGCTCGGCCACCAGGCGTTCCGCCGCGGCGATCAACTGGGATCGGCGGTCGGATTTCGCCTTACTGCGCCGGGTGGTCGTGGACGCCTGAGAGACAGGAGTAGGGGACACCGTGCCTCCGCCCGCTGTAGACATCTCGGTTAATCGTGACTAACATACCACGGGTTAGTCGTCATTAACTCAACGAACGGTTCTCCGATGGCACCGCGGCCTTCACATCGCGAGCAGCATCTCGCGCTGGTCGACGAACTGCGATCCAAGCTCGCCGCGGCGGCACTGGGCGGTCCCGAGCGGGCGCGCGAACGTCACGTCAGCCGCGGCAAGCTGTTGCCGCGCGACCGGGTGGACGGCTTGCTGGACCCGGGCAGTCCGTTCCTCGAACTGTCCCCGTTAGCCGCCGACGGCATGTACGACGACGAGTGTCCGGGCGCGGGCATGATCACGGGCATCGGTCGTGTGTCGGGCCGGGAATGTGTGGTCGTCGCCAACGACGCCACCGTCAAGGGCGGCACCTACTACCCGATCACGGTCAAGAAGCACCTGCGGGCCCAGGAAGTCGCCGGCCAGAACCGGTTGCCGTGCATCTATCTCGTCGATTCCGGCGGGGCGTTCCTGCCGCGACAAGACGAGGTGTTTCCCGACCGCGACCATTTCGGGCGCATCTTCTACAACCAGGCCAACCTGTCCGCCCAGGGCGTCGCGCAGATCGCGGCGGTACTCGGATCCTGCACTGCCGGTGGGGCTTACGTGCCCGCGATGAGCGACGAGGCGGTGATCGTGCGCAACCAGGGCACGATCTTCCTCGGCGGCCCACCGCTGGTGAAGGCGGCGACCGGCGAGGTGGTCACCGCCGAGGAACTGGGCGGGGGCGATCTGCATTCCAGAACTTCCGGTGTGACAGACCATTTGGCGCACGACGACCGCGACGCCCTGCGCATCGTGCGCCGCATCGTCGCCACGCTCGGCCCCCGCGAGCCGCTGCCCTGGGATGTCTGGCCGACTGTGGACCCGGTGGCCGATCAGCACGAGCTCTACGATGTGGTGCCGGTGGACCCGCGCGTTCCCTACGACGTCCACGCAGTCGTCACGCGCATCGTCGACGGGGGCGAATTCGCCGAATTCAAGGCCGAATACGGCACCACCCTGGTCACCGGGTTCGGCCGCATCCACGGCCATCCGATCGGCATCGTCGCCAACAACGGCGTGCTGTTCGGCGAATCGGCCCTCAAGGGAGCCCATTTCATCGAGCTCTGCGACAAACGCAACACGCCTCTGGTGTTCCTGCAGAACATCTCCGGATTCATGGTCGGACGCGATTACGAAGCAGGCGGCATCGCCAAACACGGCGCGAAGATGGTCACCGCGGTGGCGTGCGCGCGGGTGCCGAAGCTGACCGTGGTCATCGGCGGCTCGTACGGGGCGGGTAACTACTCGATGTGCGGGCGCGCGTATTCGCCGAGGTTCCTGTGGATGTGGCCCAACGCCCGGATTTCGGTGATGGGCGGCGAGCAGGCCGCATCGGTGCTGGCGACCGTACGCGGCGAGATGACCCCCGAGGAGGAGGAGAACTTCAAGGCGCCGATCCGCGCGCAGTACGAGCACCAGGGCAATCCGTATTATTCGACGGCCCGACTGTGGGACGACGGGGTGATCGACCCGGCCGACACCAGAACGGTTCTCGGACTGGCCCTGTCGGCGGTCGGTCAAGCACCGCTCGAGTCCATCTCCTACGGCGTCTTCCGGATGTGAGGACATGAACTTTCACACCGTCCTTGTGGCCAACCGAGGCGAGATCGCCGTCCGCGTGATCCGCACACTGCGCGCCATGGGCATCCGATCGGTCGCGGTGTTCAGTGACGCCGACGCGGGTTCCCGCCATGTCGCTGAGGCCGACGTCGCGGTCCACATCGGACCGTCTGCGGCCAGACAGAGCTACCTCGATATCGACGCTGTGGTCGCAGCGGCTCGGCGCACCGGCGCACAAGCCGTGCACCCGGGGTACGGATTCCTGTCGGAGAACGCGCAATTCGCCGCGGCGCTGCAGGACGCCGGAATCGTGTTCATCGGCCCGCCGGTCGCTGCGATCCAGACCATGGGCGACAAGATCGCGGCCAAGGCGGCGGTGTCGGCGTTCGGTGTGCCGGTGGTGCCCGGTGTTTCCCGCCCCGGTCTGACCGACGAGGACCTCATCGCCGGTGCCGGCGATGTCGGTTTCCCTGTGCTGGTGAAACCCTCGGCGGGCGGCGGCGGCAAGGGCATGCGCGTCGTGCACGAGCCGACCGAGTTACCGGCCGCGCTGGCCGGTGCGCGCCGGGAGGCGGCCGCCGCGTTCGGTGACGACACGCTGTTCTTGGAACGGTTCGTGTTGAATCCGCGGCACATCGAGGTGCAGGTGCTCGCCGACGGCTACGGCAACGTCATACATCTGGGCGAACGCGAATGCAGCCTGCAGCGCCGTCATCAGAAGGTCATCGAGGAGGCGCCGTCACCGTTACTGGACGAGGCGACGCGCACGAGAATCGGTGCGGCGGCATGCGATACGGCGCGCAGCGTCGACTACACCGGTGCGGGCACCGTCGAGTTCATCGTGTCCGCCGACCGGCCCGACGAGTTCTTCTTCATGGAGATGAACACACGCCTCCAGGTCGAGCATCCGGTCACTGAGATGGTCACCGGCATCGACCTCGTCGAACAGCAGGTGAGGATCGCCGCGGGCGAGAAGCTGGCCATCGCGCAGGACGACATCTCCATGACCGGGCACGCGATCGAGGCCCGGGTCTACGCCGAAGATCCCGGACGCGGGTTCCTGCCCACGGGCGGCAGGGTCTTGGACCTCGCCGAGCCACAGGGGCCCGGCATTCGCGTTGACTCGGGGCTCGCCCCGGGTTCGGTGATCGGCAGCGACTACGACCCCATGCTGTCGAAGGTCATCGCGCATGCCGTCGACCGGACGGCGGCCCTGCGGGCGCTGGACCGGGCGCTGGCGCACACCGCGGTCCTGGGGCTCACCACCAACGTCGAATTCCTGCGGTTCCTGCTCGCCGATCCCGACGTCGCGGCGGGACGCCTCGATACCGGTCTGCTTGACCGTCGCAGTCCGGACTTCCGCGCCGCGACCGCGCAGGATGTCGACCTGGTCGCCGCAGCGGCGTACACCTGGCTGCATGCGTGGCCACACCCGGTCGGTGACCTATGGGCGGTTCCTTCGGGCTGGCGGATGGGCCGTCACGCGCCGACGACGTACCGGCTGCGGTCCGGTGACCGTGTCGACCACGTTCACCTCACCGGGACACCGTCGTCGGGAAGTGCGGCGATCGAGGACGGCCGACCGCGTTCGCTCTCGGTGTCACTGGCCGACGACCGGCTCGCGGTCACCTTCGACGGAATGCGTACGGATTACGTCGTGGCCGCCGATGACCACCGGATCTGGCTGGCGGGTGCAGGCCGCACCCTGGCGGTCGACGAGGTTCGCGAAGCGCCGGTGCGACCCGACGACGCGCACAGCGGCGACGCGGAACTGACCAGCCCGATGCCGGGTTCGGTGGTGGCCGTCGGGGTGACCGACGGCGATCGGGTGACAGCGGGCACCGTCGTGGTGACGGTCGAGGCCATGAAGATGGAACACGCGCTGGCCGCGCCGGTCGACGGCGTGGTGAAACTCCTTGTCGCCGAAGGTGATCAGGTCAAGGTGGGGCAACAGCTGGCGAAGGTCACAGCGGACCCGACCGTCGAGGAGGAGAAATCATGACACGCAAGCGAGAAGCGGAGCGGATCGCGCATGAATAACGTTCTGGCCACCGGGGCACTTCCCGACCACTACGAGCAGCTGGCCAAGACGGTCCGCGACTTCGCCCAGAGCGTGGTGGCACCCGTCGCCGCCAAACACGACGAGGAACACTCGTTTCCGTACGAAGTCGTCGCGGGAATGGCCGACATGGGACTGTTCGGTCTGCCGTTCCCCGAGGAGTTCGGCGGTATGGGCGGCGACTACTTCGCGCTGTGCCTGGCGTTGGAAGAACTCGGCAAGGTCGACCAGAGCGTGGCGATCACGCTGGAGGCGGGTGTGTCGCTGGGCGCGATGCCGGTGTACCGGTTCGGCACCGACAAGCAGAAGCAGGAGTGGCTGCCGCTGTTGGCAAGTGGTAAGGCGCTCGGCGCGTTCGGCCTCACCGAGGCCGGCGGGGGTAGCGACGCGGGCGCCACCAAGACGACCGCTCGGCTCGACGACGGCCACTGGGTCATCAACGGGTCGAAGCAGTTCATCACCAACTCGGGCACCGACATCACCAAGCTCGTCACCGTCACTGCCGTCACCGGCGAAACCGCAGGCAAGAAAGAGATCTCGTCGATCCTCGTTCCGGTGCCCATCGACGGTTTCACCGCCGAACCGGCGTACAACAAGGTGGGCTGGAACGCCTCCGATACCCACCCGCTGAGCTTCGACGACGTGCGCGTGCCGGAGGAGAACCTGCTCGGCGAACGCGGCAGGGGATATGCGAACTTCCTTCGCATCCTCGACGAGGGCCGCATCGCGATCGCCGCGCTGTCGGTCGGCGCGGCCCAGGGGTGCGTCGACGAATCGGTCAAGTACGCCAAGGAACGTGAGGCGTTCGGCGCCGCGATCGGCAGCTACCAGGCGATCGCCTTCAAGATCGCGCGCATGGAGACGCGGGCCCACGTCGCCCGCACGGCGTACTACGACGCCGCCGCGCTGATGCTGGCCGGCAAGCCGTTCAAGAAGGCGGCGTCGATCGCCAAAATGGTGGCCAGCGAGGCCGCGATGGACAACGCGCGCGACGCCACTCAGATCTTCGGCGGTTACGGCTTCATGAACGAGTACTCCGTCGCGCGGCACTACCGCGACAGCAAGATTCTCGAAATCGGTGAGGGCACAACCGAAGTGCAGTTGATGCTGATCGGTCGGGAGCTGGGCCTGTGAACGGATCGAACGATCAGACACCGAGTGAGAAGAAGATAGTCGTCCAGCGCGGACTGTGGTACGAGGAGTTCGAGACCGGCGTGCTCTATCAGCACCGACCCGGACGCACCATCACCGAGGCCGACAACGTTCTGTTCACGACGTTGACCATGAACACCCAAGCGCTGCATCTGGACGCCGCATTCTCCGACGCCCTGCCGCCGTTCAACCAGCGGCTGGTCAACTCGATGTTCACACTGTCGACCCTGGTCGGGTTGTCGGTGACGCAGCTGACGCAGGGCACCATCGTCGGCAACCTCGGCTTCGGCGAAATCGCTTTTCCCAAGCCACTTTTCCACGGCGACACGCTGTACGCGGAGTCCGAGGTGCTCGAGAAGCGGGAGTCCAAGAGCCGGCCCGGTGAGGGCATCGTGACGTTCTCACACGTCGGCCGCAACCAGCACGGCGACATCGTGGCCACCGCGTCGCGCAAGACCATGGTGCGCAAGCGCCCGGAAGGAGAAGCATAGTGGCGCTCGCGACGGGCCCCGCGTGGCTGTTCTGCCCGGCCGACCGCCCGGAGCGGTTCGAGAAGGCGGCCGCGGCAGCCGACGTCGTGATCCTCGACCTCGAGGACGGCGTCGCCGCCAAGGACCGGGATGCCGCTCGCACGGCGCTGATCGAGACGCGTCTCGACCCGGACCGGACGGTGGTACGCGTCAACCCCGCAGGCACGAACGACCATCCCCTCGACCTGGAGGCGCTGGCCAAGACCGACTACACCACCGTCATGCTCGCCAAGACCGAGGACCCACAGCAGGTGCGAGAACTGGCGCCGCTGGACGTGGTGGTGCTGATCGAAACCCCGCTCGGCGCGCTCGCCGTGACAGACCTGGCGCGCACCGGCAACGCGGTCGCGTTGATGTGGGGGGCCGAGGACCTGTTCGCGGTGACCGGTGGCACCGCCAACCGGTATCCCGACGGCAGCTACCGCGAGGTGGCGCGGCACGTGCGGTCACAGACGCTGCTGGCCGCCAAGGCCTACGGTCGGTTGGCGCTGGACTCGGTGTACCTCGACATCAAGAACCTCGACGGGCTGCGCGGCGAGGTCGACGACGCGGTGGCGGTGGGCTTCGACGTGAAAGTCGCTATCCATCCGACCCAGGTCGCGGTGATCCGCGAGGGTTATGCGCCGACCGCCGCACAGGTGCAGTGGGCGCGACACGTGCTGGCCGCGGCCCGCGATGCCCGGGGCGTCTTCCAGTTCGAAGGCATAATGGTGGATGCCCCAGTGCTGCGGCGAGCAGAGCGCATCGTCCAGCTAGCGCCCCACCCCGGCGACTAGCCGACAGCCTCTACACCAGAGGTTTTGCTCTACCGCCTCCGTGCTGAGCACCTCAGTCGCCTGACGGCGCGATCCGCCGTCAGTGACCCAAGGAGGCGGTATGGCAGGGACCGTTTCGGCATCCCCCGAGTCGTTCGACGTCGAGATGGAGCCGGTTCAACTGGTCGCCCCGGACGGGACGCCGACCGCCCAGACTCGATACCGCCGAGACCTTCCACCGGAGACGCTCGCATGGCTCTACGAGACGATGGTCGTCACCCGGGATCTCGACGGCGAGTTCGTCAACCTGCAGCGACAAGGTGAGCTTGCGCTGTTCGCATCGTGTCGGGGCCAGGAGGCCGCGCAGATCGGCGCTGCGGCGTGCCTGCGCAAGACGGACTGGCTGTTCCCGCAGTACCGCGAGATCGGCGCCTTTCTGGTGCGCGGCATCATGCCGGCGCAGATCGCGGCGGTGTGGCGGGGGAGATGGCACGGCGGGTTGGGCTTCACCGACAAATGTGTGGCCCCGATCGCGATCCCGATCGGCACACAGGCTCTGCACGCGGTCGGTGCGGCGATGGCGGCGCAGCGGTTGGGCGAGGACTCGGTGACGCTGGCGTTCATCGGCGACGGGGCCACCAGCGTGGGTGACGTGCACGAGGCGCTGAACTTCGCCGCCGTGTACCGCGTGCCGTGCGTGTTCTTCGTCCAGAACAACCAATGGGCGATCTCGGTGCCCGTTCGCCAGCAGATGGCCGGGCCCTCCATCGCGCACCGCGCCGTCGGCTACGGAATGCCGGGGGTTCGCGTCGACGGCAACGACGTGCTCGCCTGCTTCGCCGTCACCGCCGAGGCCGCGCACCGGGCACGCGACGGCGGCGGTCCGACGCTGATCGAGGCCATCACCTACCGGATGGGCCCGCACACGACCTCCGACGACCCGAACCGATACCGCAGGCTCGAAGAAGTGCAGGAGTGGGCGGCTCGCGACCCGGTCACGCGCTTGCGCACGTATCTGCAGTCGGCCGGGGTGTGGACCGACCGACTCGAGGAGCGGATCAGTGCCCGGTCGAAACGGCTGCGCGCCGAACTACGTGACGCGGTCGTCGGTGCCGGGGACTTCGATGTCACCGAGGTGTTCGACGCGGTCTACTCCGACATCACGCCGGACCTGGCCGCCCAACGCGAGCAACTCGCTGCCGAACTCGCCAAGGAGGCGTGACATGACGCAGATCATCGAACGGCCACCGATGTTCGGCGAGGACGAACCGCCGGATCGGCTGATGACGCCGGTGCCTACGGTCACCGATGCGCCCACGTTGACCATGGCGCAGGCCATCAACCGCGCACTGCACGACGCGATGGCCTCCGACGACCGGGTACTGGTGTTCGGTGAAGACGTCGCGACCCTCGGCGGTGTCTTCCGGGTCACCGAGGGCCTGGCCGAAACCTTCGGCAGCCAGCGGTGTTTCGACACTCCGCTGGCTGAGTCGGCGATCGTCGGGATCTCGATCGGCATGGCCGTCCGCGGGCTGATCCCGGTTCCCGAGATCCAGTTCGACGGCTTCGCCGCACCAGCCTTCGATCAGATCGTCAGCCATTTGGCGAAATACCGGTTGCGCACGCACGGCGACGTCGACATGCCGGTGACCATCCGCATCCCCTCCTTCGGGGGCATCGGCGCGGTTGAACACCATTCCGAGTCGACCGAGACCTACTGGTTGCACACCGCGGGCCTGAAGGTCGTGGTGCCGTCCACCCCATCGGATGCGTATTGGCTTCTGCGGCAATCGATCACGAGCCGCGACCCCGTCGTCTACCTCGAGCCCAAGCGTCGGTACTGGGCACGCGAGCCGGTCGACACCTCCACCCCCGGTCTGCCGCTCGGCCGGGCGACGACACGGCGCGGCGGTGCCGACGTCACCGTCGTGACATACGGCCCGCTGGTCGCCACCGCGCTGAGCGCGGCGGACATCGCCGACGAGCACCATGGTTGGAGCATCGAGGTACTCGACCTGCGCACGCTCAATCCGCTGGATTTCGAGGCGATTTCGGAATCGGTGCGGCGCACCGGCCGGGTGGTCGTGATGCACGAGGGTCCCCGCACGTTGGGCTTCGGCGCCGAATTGGCGGCCCGCATCCAGGAGGAGTTGTTCTACGACCTCGAGGCGCCGGTGTTGCGGGCCACCGGATTCGACACCCCTTATCCGCCGGCGCGACTCGAGAAGCTCTGGCTGCCGGGGGTCGATCGGCTGCTCGACTGCATCGAACGAACCCTGGAGCAGCCATGACCGTGATGGACTTCCTGGTGCCCGATCTCGGGGAGGGCCTCGAGGACGCGACGATCACCGCGTGGAGCGTCGCAGTCGGCGACGACGTCGAACTCAACCAGACACTGTGCACGGTCGAGACCAACAAGGCCGAGGTCGAGATTCCCAGCCCGTACGCGGGCCGCGTGGTCGAGGTGGGCGGCCGCGAAGGCGAGACGTTATCGGTCGGCGCAACGCTGGTGCGCATCGCCACCGGGGCCGAACCGCCCGCCGGGAAGCGCAAGCCCGTGCTGGTCGGGTACGGCGCCGACGACGCGATGGACCACAGCAGGCGAGCGGCCGCACCGCCGTCACACCGCGCCCGCGCCAAGCCGCCGGTGCGCAAGCTGGCCGCCGAGCTGAACGTGGATCTGGGCGCGCTGACGGGCTCCGGGCCCGACGGAGTCGTCACCCGCGAAGACGTACTCGCTGCGGCGGGCAGGTCCGCGCCCAGCCCCGACATGGTGACCGTAAGCGGTGTCCATGCCGAGATGGCGCGTCGAATGGTGATGTCGCGCAAGCAGATCCCCGATGCCCACACCGCCGTGCAGGTGGACGGGACCAACCTGCTGCGGTTGCGCGATCGGCTGCGCGGCTGTGCCGACGAGGAAGCGCCGATCACGCCGTTCGTGCTCACGCTGCGGCTGTTGACCATCGCCCTGCGGCATCACCCCAACTTGAACGCCACGTGGGTCGACACCACCGACGGCGCGCAGATTCACCTGCATTCGGCGATACACCTCGGATTCGGCGTCGCGGCACCGCGTGGCTTGTTGGTTCCCGTCGTCAGCGATGCCCACCTCAAGACGACCCGAGAACTGGCCGAAGAGGTGGCCCGGCTGATTCGCAGTGCGCGGGCGGGCACACTGAGACCGACCGAACTGCAGGGCTCGACGTTCACCGTGTCCAACTTCGGCGCGCTCGGCCTCGACGACGGAGTGCCCGTGATCAATCACCCGGAAGCCGCCATCCTCGGCATCGGGTCGCTCAAGCCCCGTGCGGTCGTCGTCGACGACGCGGTCGTCGCGCGGCCGACGATGAACCTGACCTGCGCGTTCGACCACCGGATCGCCGACGGTGCGCAAGTGGCCGCGTTTCTGTGCGAACTGCGCGGGCTGATCGAAGCACCGGACACGGCGCTGCTCGATCTATAGCACGGTCACTTCCGTTGCGCCGCGGCCAGGCGTTGCTGGAACTCCGGGGACAGGATCGAGGCGGCTTGCGGACCGAGTTCGGTGTCGACCGCGATGCGATGCTGGTCGACGTCGACGACGCCGGGGTTGGCCGTCGCCCGCATCGACGCCTTGGTCGCGAGTACCACCTCGCGCGGCGCGCCCGCCGGCCCGGTGGCCAGCTCCCTCGCCGCGGCCACGGGGTCGTCGGCGACCTCGAGTGCCAGGCCGTACCGGACCGCGGCTTCGGCGTCGAACCGCATGCCGAACAGCAGTGACGCGCGGGCGGCCTGCGGACCGACCGCTCGCTGCAGCATCCAGGTCGCGCCTCCGCCGGGATGGATGCCCAACTTCTGGAAGCGCGGGTCGAACAGGGCGGCCGGCCCGGCGATTCGCACGTCGGCCGCCAGAGCCAGGTTCAACCCGGCGCCCACGGCAGCACCGTTGACCGCGGCGACGGTGGGCAGTGCGCAGTTGGCCACGGCGAGGAAGCCGTCGTAGATCTTGCGCAACCCGTCCTCGGTGGCCGAACCGAGCGCACTCAGATCCGCACCGGCGCAGAACGCCTTACCCGCCCCGGTGACGATGAGCGCGTGCACATCCGGGTCGGCCTCGGCGGCGTCGACGGCTTCGCGCAGCGCGGCGGAGATCTCGAATGTGACCGCGTTGCGGCGCTCCGGGTCGTTGACGGTCAGGACGGCGATGCGGTCCTCGATGTGGATCAGTACCGGATCAGTCACCGGTTCAGCCTAGTGACCCCCGTTGCGCCGTCAGTTGGCGACGGTGAGCGTGACGTTGTGCAGCGCCACCGCGACATCGGTGGGCGAGATGTCGACGAACGTCGGTACGTTGCGGATCGCCCCACCCGAGGCGATCAGATTGCCCGGATAGCTGGGGCTGCACGGGAAGTTGTGGCACCGATACCAGAAGCCCGGTGCGCTCTGGTACGGGAACATGCTCGGCGCCTGATCCACCCGATACCGGCCGGGTTCGATCGACGCGGTCGTCCAGCCCGGCCGTGGGTTCGTGCTGACGTTGAAGACGCCGTTGCTGCCGTAGCTCGGCGGGCCGGCGTGTGCGGGTATCGCGAGCGCGAGGGCCATCACGCCGGCGGACACGACGGCGGCTATCCCACGCCTTGGGTTCACGTCGCCGAGTCTATCGACCGATCGCTTCGGCGAAGGAGGTATCGGTGCAGGCCGCGGTCGATTGGCGAACCCGTCAGGCCCGCTCCAGCGTGGCGATCAGAGCGGCGGCACGGACGTCGTCGTCGACGGTCATCGCGATCTGCACGGTGTCGCCGCGGCGCGCCCAGCGGATGGTGACGTCCTCGCCGTAGCGGATCGGCCGGCGGTACTCGACCACGGCGCGGTACGGGGCGCGGCAGACGTCGGGCACGTGCGCCATCACCTCGTGGATGGCGTGCCAGTAGGCGGTGTTGGTGACGTGCTCGAAGATGTCGATGTCGGTGCGACGCAGCGGGAACGGGATCACCTCGTCGGCCTCGTCGAGGTTTCTCAGCCAGGGCCGCCACTTGAGGCGGAGCTCGTCGGTGGTG
Organism: Mycobacterium sp. GA-1285; assembly: GCF_001499905.1. GTDB lineage: Bacteria > Actinomycetota > Actinomycetes > Mycobacteriales > Mycobacteriaceae > Mycobacterium. Next base: position 18,961 of record NZ_LQIS01000015.1, read on the forward strand.
GTGGCGAAACGCGCGATCAGGCTGTCCGAGGCGCGTTGTGGCGTAAGGGTTTTGCTGTTGATGGCGATCCAGAAGCCTTCGGTCTCGATGCGGCCGCCGTCGCTGCCCACCAGGTCGACGCGCATCGTGCACCACCGGGTGGACAGCGCGGAGCACCAGCGGCTGAACGAGATCTCGTTCGGGAACTCGATCGGCTCGATGACATCGATGACCGTGCGTTGGACGAGCCAGTGTGGGTGGTCGTCGGCCTCGCCGGCGTCGACGAGGTTCTCGGCCCCGACCTCCTGGATGTAGCGGGCAACGCCGTCGAGGCGCAGGTGCAGGTCGCCGTCGATGTCGCTCGTGGCGACCCGCCAGGCCGTGCGATAGACGTACCCGGTGTCCGGCAGCGGGCTCAGCCGGTGCTCGACGTCGTTGGTTGGCATCGGGTCAAGTATGTCGGGGACGTAATCTCGCGATGAGCGCCCCCGGCAGGGATCGAACCTGCGACCAGCCGCTTAGAAGGCGGCTGCTCTATCCGCTGAGCTACGGGGGCAACGTCACGGGAGTCTATCGCCTGGGCCCGCAGGCTCACCGATTAAAGCCGTCTCGTGCCCGCGGACCGCCGACTAGCGTGGTGGCCACACGATCACGAGCAGGAGGACGCGACGGCCCATGAGCGACGTGCCGCAACTCGATGCGGCGGGACTCCCCGAGGAACTCAGCCCGCTCGACCAGATCCTGCACCGCGGCGAGGCCAATCCGCGCACCCGCTCGGGGATCATGACCGTCGAGATTCTGGACTGCGCGCCGGCCTGGGACACGTTCCGCGCCAAGTTCGACGCCGCCTCGCGCAAGGTACTGCGGCTGCGACAGAAGGTGGTGACGCCGACGCTGCCGACGGTGGCACCGAGGTGGGTCGTGGACCCCGACTTCAACCTCGAGTTCCACCTCCGGCGGGTGCGTGCTCCACAACCCGGGACATTCCGTCAGGTGCTCGACCTCGCCGAGGTCGCCGCACAATCGCCGCTCGACATCTCCCGGCCGCTGTGGACGGCAACGCTCGTCGAGGGACTCGCCGACGACCGCGCCGCGATGGTCGTTCACCTCAGCCACGCGGTCACCGACGGTGTCGGGGGAGTCGAGATGTTCGCCAATCTCTACGACCTCGAGCGCGACCCGCCGCCACAGCCCCTGCCGCCCCTTCCCATCCCGCAGGACCTGTCGTCCAACGACCTGATGCGGCAGGGGCTCGTCCGGCTGCCGGGCACCATCGCGGGCCGGGTGCGTGGCGCGCTGTTCGGCGCCGCACACGTCGCAGGCGAGGTGATCCGCGACCCGATCTCCCGGCTCGGCAGCGCCGTCGGGTACGCCGTTTCGGGTGCGCGCGTGATCGGTCCCGTCGCCGATCCGTCGCCCGTGCTGCGGAGGCGCAGCCTGTCGTCGCGCAGCGAAGCCATCGACATCGAGTTCGGCATCCTGCACCGGGCCGCCAAGGCGGCCGGTGGTTCGATCAACGACGCGTATCTGGCCGGCCTGTGCGGCGCGCTGCGGCTCTACCACGAAGCCAAGGGCGTGCCGATCGAGACGTTGCCGATGGCGGTTCCGGTCAACCTTCGATCCGACGCGGACCCGGCGGGCGGAAACCGGTTCGCGGGTATCAATCTCGCCGCGCCGATCGGCCTGACCGATCCCGAGGTCCGTATCCGCAACATCCGCTCGCAGGTGACCACCAAGCGCGAGGAGCGCGCGATCGACATGGTCAGTGCCATCGCTCCGCTGGTCGGCCTGCTACCCGACACGGCCCTCGAGTCGGTGGCCGGCTCGATCGTCAACTCCGACGTCCAGGCCAGCAATGTTCCGGTGTACGCCGGAGACACCTACATCGCCGGCGCAAAAGTCCTGCGCCAGTACGGACTTGGCCCGCTGCCGGGGGTGGCGATGATGGTGGTGCTGATCTCGCGCTCGGGGTACTGCACGATCACCACCCGCTACGACCGGGCGGCGATCACGGATCAGGAGTTGTGGGCCCGCTGCCTGCTGTCGGGCTTCGACGAGGTACTCGCCCTCGGCGGCGACGGTCGAGCCGAACCCGCCTCGTTCACCGTCGACGCGGCCCCGTCCACTGTCTCGTCATCCAATGGGAGTGCAGCGCAATGACTTCGCCAAACGGTCAGGGCTCGCGGCGCACCATGCGACTGCCCGGCTCTGTCGCCGAGATCCAGGCCAGCCCGCAGGGGCCCGAAGTCGGTGCGTTCTTCGATCTCGACGGCACCCTGGTCGCCGGCTTCACCGGTGTTGTGATGACACAGGACCGATTCCGTCGTCGTCAGATGTCGATGGGTGAGTTCATCGGCATGGTGCAGGCCGGGCTCAACCATCAGCTGGGTCGGTCGGAGTTCGAAGACCTGATCGGCAAGGGTGCGCGCATGCTGCGTGGCAATTCGCTCGAAGACGTCGACGAACTCGCCGAGCGGCTGTTCGTCCAGAAGATCGTCGGACGGATCTATCCCGAGATGCGGGAGCTGGTGCGCGCCCACATGGCCCGCGGCCACACCGTCGTGCTCAGCTCGTCGGCGCTGACGGTGCAGGTCGAGCCCGTCGCGCGGTTCCTCGGCATCTCCAATGTGTTGAGCAACAAGTTCGAGATCGACGAGCACGGGTTGCTCACCGGTGAGGTCAAGCGCCCGATCATCTGGGGGCCGGGCAAGGCCAGGGCGGTGCAGAAGTTCGCCGCCGAGCACGGTGTCGACCTGTCGAAGAGCTACTTCTACGCCGACGGCGACGAGGACGTCGCGTTGATGTACTTGGTGGGCAATCCCCGCCCGACGAATCCGGGAGGCAAGCTCGCCGCGGTCGCCGCCAAGCGGGGTTGGCCGGTGCTGCGCTTCAGCAGTCGCAGTGGCGCAAGCCCGGTTTCGCAACTGCGCACCGCGGCGGGGATCGCGACCATGGGACCGATCGCTGCCGGGGCGCTGGGTCTGGGTCTGCTGACGCGGAGCAAGCGCAACGGTGTCAACTTCTTCACCGCCGCCTTCGGCCGGGCGTTGATGAGCACTCTCGGCATCAACATCAACGTGATCGGGAGGGAGAACCTGACGAAGAAGCGTCCCGCGGTGTTCCTCTTCAACCACCGCAACCAGGCGGACCCCCTGATCGCCGGCCATCTGGTGGACACCAACTTCACGTCGGTGGGCAAGAAGGAGTTGGAGAAGGATCCGATCGTCGGCACTCTCGGCAAGATCATGGACGCCGCGTTCATCGACCGCGAGGATCCGCAGAAGGCGGTCGAGGGACTCAAGAAGGTCGAGGAACTCGCGCGCAAGGGCCTCTCGATCCTGATCGCGCCGGAGGGCACCCGGTTGGACACGACCGAGGTGGGCCCGTTCAAGAAGGGTCCGTTCCGGATCGCGATGTCGGCCGGAATCCCGGTGGTGCCCATTGTGATTCGCAATGCGGAGGTGATCGCGGCGCGTGATTCGAGCACCTTCAATCCGGGCACGGTCGACGTGGTGGTCTATCCGCCGATTCCGGTCGACGACTGGACGCACGACGACCTCGAGGAGCGGATCGCCGGGGTGCGTCAGCTCTACCTCGACACCTTGGCGGACTGGCCGCACGACGAGTCGTCTCTAAGCGAGCTCTACGACCGCACCGTGCGGTCGAAGGGCAAGCCCGCCAAGAAGTCGGCGGCAAAGAAGACAACCAAGAAAGCGGCCAAGTCCGCGACGAAGTCCGCGACAAAGTCGCTGCGCAAGGCGCCCGCCACCAAGAAGTCGGCACCGAAGTCCGCGGGGAGGGGTCGTCGGTGAAGCCGTCCGTCGACCAGTACACGCCCTTCACGCCGACCGGTGACGCGCTGGTGCTGGCGTCGGCTTCCTCTGCCGCAGAACGGGATCTGCTCGACGACTGGCTCGAGCAGCAACGGCGCGAGCACCCCGAGGCGAAGATCGACGTGCTCCTGTTGCCGTACGACGACCCGCCGGCCGGTGTGCTGGCTTCACTCGTGTCCGAGCTCGAAGCCGGAGAAGACCGCTCGGTGGTGCCGGTGCGGGTGTTCTGGGTGCCCGGCGGCCTGCCGACCCGGTCCAAGGTGGTCGCCCTGATCTCCGGTCGTGACACCTACCGTCCACCCGAGATCCTGCAGCGCCGCATCCTGCGCCGCGACCCCTCGCGGGCCCGTGTCGTCGCCGGTGAGCCCGCGAAGGTCTCCGAGCTGCGGCAGCAGTGGGCTGACACCACCGTCGCCGAAAACCCCCGTGAATTCGCGCGTTTCGTGATTCGGCGCGCGATCCTGGCGATCGAACGGGTCGAGCTGCGCCTGCTCGGGCCGGAGTACAAGTCGCCGCGGTTGATCAAACCGGAGTTGATGGCTTCGGCGCGCTTCCGCGAAGGGCTGGAGAAGATCCCGGGCGCGGACCTGGAGACCGCGGGCGAGATGCTCGACGAGCTGTCGACGGGATGGAGTCGGTTCTCCGTCGACCTCATCCCGTCGCTCGGCCGTGCGATCTTCAGCCGCGGCTTCGATCCCAACATCGACTACGACCGCGACGAAGTCGAGTTGATGCGCCGCAACCTCGAGAACCATCCGGCCGTGCTGCTCTTCTCGCACCGCTCCTATCTCGACGGCGTGATCGTGCCGGTCGCGATGCAGGAGAACCGGTTACCGCCGGTGCACACTTTCGCGGGCATCAACCTCTCGTTCGGCTTCATGGGGCCGTTGATGCGCCATTCGGGTGTGATCTTCCTGCGCCGCAAGCTCGACGACCCGCTCTACAAGTATGTGCTGCGGCAGTTCGTCGGCTACATCGTGGAGAAGCGGTTCAACCTCAGCTGGTCGATCGAGGGCACCCGGTCTCGGACAGGAAAGATGTTGCCGCCCAAGCTCGGTCTGCTCGCCTACGTGGCCGACGCCTACCTCGACGGCCGCAGCGAGGACATCCTGCTGCAGCCCGTGTCGATCAGCTTCGACCAGCTGCACGAGACGAGTGAATATGCCGCTTACGCCCGCGGCGGCGAGAAGACGCCCGAAAGCCTCTCGTGGATGTACAACTTCATCAAGGCACAAGGTGAGCGCAACTACGGCAAGATCTACGTCCGCTTTCCGGAGGCCGTGTCCATGCGCGAGTATCTCGGTGCGCCGCACGGGCCGATGACCACCGATGAGAGCGCCAAACGCCTTGCCCTGCAGAAGATGGCGTTCGAGGTGTCGTGGCGGATCCTGCGGGCCACACCGGTCAACGCCACGGCGCTGGTGTCGGCGCTGTTGCTCACCACGCGTGGAATCGCGTTGACGCTGGGCCAGATTCATCACACGCTGCAGCCGTCGCTGGACTACCTCGAGCGCAAGCAGACACCGATGACCAACAGCGCGTTGCGGTTGCGCACTCCGGACGGTGTGCGGGCCGCTCTCGACGCGTTGTCCAACCGACACCCCGTCACCTGCGTCGAGGGCGGACGCGAACCCGTTTGGCGGATCGCCCCGGAGGACGAACACGAAGCGGCGTTCTATCGCAACACGCTCATCGACGCCTTCCTCGAACCCTCGTTGGTCGAGTTGGCGTTGGTGCACGCCGGCCGCGCGGAGTCCGACCGGCTGGAGGCGTTCTGGTCGCAGGTGATGCGGCTGCGCGACCTGCTGAAGTTCGACTTTTACTTCGCCGATTCCGCGGCGTTCCGTGAGCACGTCGCCGAGGAACTGTCCTGGCAGGACGGCTGGGAGGAGCAGGTGACGGCCGGTGAGCAGCGGGTCGAGGAACTGCTGCGGACAAAGTCGCCGCTGTTGGCGGGCGCCATGCTGCGCCCGTTCTTCGAGGCGTACGAGATCGTCGCCGACGTGTTGCTCGACGCCCCCGCCGAGATCGCCGAGAAGGACCTGACGAAGAAGGCGCTCGGGCTGGGCAACCAGTACGTCGCACAGAGCCGGGTCCGCAGCAATGAATCGGTGTCGGCGCTGCTGTTCGCGACCGCCCGTCAGGTCGCGGCCGACCAGGACCTGCTCGAACCGGCCGCGGACCTCCAAGAGCGCCGCACCGCGTTTCGCGACGAGTTGCGGGCCATCCTCCGGGATATGGACAAGGTCGAGCAGATCGCGCGTGAGCAGTTCATCGCCCGCGAGGTCGCCCACCGCGCGGCGCGTCGCCAATCGGCCTGACTCTTGTAGGCACGCGAGGAGTCCGGGAGACAACGGTCATGCGGGCGTGGTGCGAGCACGCCATACGCTGGTGGGATGACGACGACGGCATCGGGCGTGCGCACCAGCGCGGTATGGCCGGTGCTCGTCGGGGTCGCGGTGCTGGCGGGTTTGGTGGCCGCGGGTATCGGCGCCCTGTCGCTGGCCGACGCGTTGAGTGCGACCGGACTGCCGGATCCCGGCCCGATCACGACCTACGGCCTGCCGTTCGTACGGGCCGCAGGCGAGATCGCCGCAGTCATCGCCGTCGGGTCCTTCCTGTTCGCCGCGTTTCTGACTCCGCCCCAGGCCAACGGCGTCCTCGACGCCGGCGGTTACCGCGCGCTGCGCCTGGGCACCGGCGCGTCGGCGGCGTGGACGGCGTGCGCAGCGCTGATGGTTCCGCTGACGGTGTCCGACGTCTCCGGCCAGCCGCTGAGCCAGACCCTCGACCCGGTGACCGTCTGGTCGGCGGCCGACCTCGTCGAAACGGCGAGCGCATGGCGGTGGACCGCGTTCATCGCCGCCGCCGTCACCGTGGCCAGCCTTCCGGTGCTGCGCTGGTCCTGGACACCGGTCCTGCTGGCCGGGGCCCTGACGACGCTCGTCCCGCTCGGGTTGACCGGGCATTCGTCCACCGGTGGGGCCCACGACATGGCCACCAACAGCCTGTTGTTTCACCTCGGTGGCGCAGCGCTGTGGGCCGGCGGGCTGCTCGCCCTGCTGGTTCACGCGATGCGTCGCGGCAAGCACGCCGACCTCGCCGCGCGCCGGTTCTCGGCGCTCGCGTTGTGGTGCTTCGTCGTCATGGCCGTCAGCGGAGTGATCAACGCACTCGTGCGCGTCGAACCCGCTGACTTGGTCCGCACCGAGTACGGCTGGTTGATCGTCGCCAAGATCTCGGCATTGGTGCTGCTGGCGGTGGTCGGCTGGTGGCAACGCCGCTCCGCGGTGGCCGCGCTGCAAGCCGACCCTTCGGCGCGGCGCCCGTTGATCCGGCTGGCGCTGCTGGAGGCTCTGCTGTTCGGAGCGACGTTCGGAATCGCGGTCGGACTCGGCCGTACTCCTCCGCCGCCGCTGGCCGAACAGCCGAGTCCCGTCGAAGTCGCGATCGGATACGACCTCGCCGGCCCGCCCACCTTCGAGCGGATCCTGCTCGACTGGCGTTTCGACCTCATCTTCGGCACCGCCGCGATCGTCTTCGCGGTCGTCTACCTGCTCGGGGTGCGTCGCCTCCGCCGTCGGGGCGACGCCTGGCCGGTGGGCCGCACGCTGGCTTGGCTGTGCGGTTGCGCGGCTCTGCTGATCGCGACGTCGTCGGGGCTGGGCCGCTACATGCCCGCGATGTTCTCGATGCACATGATCGCGCACATGATGCTGTCGATGCTGGTGCCGATCCTGCTGGTGCTCGGCGCGCCGATGACGCTGGCACTGCGGGCGCTACCGGCCGCCGGCCGCGGCGATCCGCCCGGTCCGAGGGAGTGGCTACTGGCCGCGCTGCACTCGCGGGTGTCTCGGTTCTTCACCCAGCCGATCGTGGCGACCGTGATCTTCGTCGCGGGTTTCTACGGGCTGTACTTCGGCGGGCTGTTCGACGCCGCGGTCGACAAACACGGCGCCCATCTGCTGATGAACGTGCACTTCCTGCTCAGTGGATACCTCTTCTACTGGGTGACGATCGGCATCGATCCGGCGCCGCGCCAGATTCCGCACCTGGGCAAGGTCGCGATGGTGTTCGCGTCGCTGCCGTTGCACGCGTTCTTCGGTGTGGTGCTGATGGGCACCAAGACGGTGCTGGGCGAGCCGTTCTACCGGTCGCTGCAGTTGGACTGGCACACCGATCTGCTCGCCGATCAGCGCACCGGTGGAGGGATCGCCTGGGCGGCCGGTGAGGTGCCGCTCGTGCTGGTGATGTTCGCGCTGCTGATCCAGTGGTCGCGCAGCGACCGACGCATGGCAAAGCGGATCGACCGGGCCGCCGACCGCGACGACGATGCGGACCTGGCCGCCTACAACGCGATGCTGGCCGCGCTCGCCCGCCGCGACGCCCGCTGAGCCGGTTGGGCCTCGGGCGCGGGCGTCGGCGTCGGGCGTCGGCCGTCGGGCGGTTGGCCTCGAGACCGACGCTTTGGCTGGTTTACCGCCGCCGAATCGACCATTGCGTCGGTTTCGAGGACATCCGAGAACTGTGGAGCTGAACCAGCGGTCGCGGCGTCCAAACTGGTGTGGAGATTCCCTTCGTCGGCAGCGACGCCGTAGCCGCCGGCCACCTCACCAGAGCCCATCTGCGCAGTCATTACCGGCCGCTGTACCGCGGTGTCTACGTCCCGCGACGTCACGAAGTGTCGCTGCGCGAGAGGATCGTCGGCGTCTCCCTCGCCTCACCGTCAGCGGTGATCGCCGGGGTGGCCGCCTCCGCGATGCACGGTGCCAAATGGGTCGGTGACGACGTTCCCCTCGAACTGGTCGCGGCGGTCCGGCACCAGCGAGGGCTGATCGTCCGCAACGAGACCCTCGACGAAGACGAGATCACCGTGGTCGCGGGCGTGCGGGTGACCACCCCGGCTCGGACCGCGTTCGACCTTGGCCGGCATCAGCCGCGCGGCCGGGCTGTCGCACGCCTGGACGCGTTGATGAGAGCCCGCCCGTTCGCACCCGAGGATGTCGCGCTTCTGGCGAAACGTCATCGAGGTGTGCGTGGTCTGCGGCGGCTACGAGTGGCGCTTCCACTTGTCGACGGAGGTGCCGAGTCGCCGATGGAAACGTGGCTGCGGCTGCTCTTCATCGATGCTGGGCTGCCTCGTCCCTCGACGCAATTCGTGGTCTATGACGAGTTCGGTCGCTATGTCCGACGCATCGACATGTGTTGGGAGGACTTCAAAGTCGGCGCCGAATACGACGGAGAACAACACCTCACCAGCCGGCGACAATATGTCCTCGACGTTCAGGTCAAACGCACGTTGCAGCGCCTCGACTGGCACGTCATCCACGTCATCAAAGAGGACACCGGGGCCGACATCGTCGAGCAGGCGCGAAACGCCCTGTTGTCGCGGGGATGGCGCCCGTAGGGTGCGGCTTGCTCGCTCGAAACCGACGTATTGGTCGATCGCGGGCCTGTCAACCAACCAAAGCGTCGGCCTCGACGCGCGTGCGTCGGGAACGATCCCCAACGAGCGACTCATCCACAACTGCGGGGCTGCCCGACCGATCGCGACCGCACGCCGTCGGTGCGCTGACGCTCAATTGCGGTGTCACCGACACGCCGCGAGGCGTCGGCACGCAAACACAAGAATCAAGTTGAAGGAGATCGCTATGTTCGAGACACCGTTCACCATCGTCGGCAACATCGTCACCGACCCGATTCACCGACGAGTCGGGGATCAGGAGATGGTCAGGTTCCGGGTCGCGAGCAACTCGCGCCGCCGCACGGCCGAGGGAACATGGGAGCCCGGGAATTCGTTGTTCGTCACGGTGAACTGCTGGGGGCGGGTGGTTGCCGGGACCAGTGCAACGCTGGTCAAGGGCGACCCCGTCATCGTCGTCGGACACGTCTACACCAGCGAGTACGACGACCGTGACGGCAACCGACGCTCGTCGGTCGAAGTGCGCGCCACGTCCGTTGGGCCGGACCTGGCCCGGTGCTCGGCACGCCTCGACCGGGGACGGCAGCAGGCAGAGCAGCGGTTCACCGAGTCGGACGACCAGTCCGACGACACCGGTGATGACGACGACACGGAGCAGCCCGAGACGGCACTGCCCCTGACCGCGTAGCGCGTGGACGCCGCCGGCGCAGTACCCCGAGTAGCTCACTCGGCTGCGCCGGCGAGGCCCCGCCTACGATGGTCCGCGAGCATCACCCGAGAGACTCGCAACTTTTGAAAGGCACCACACGGCATGGCCGAATTCATCTATTCGATGCGGAAGGTCCGCAAGGCGCACGGCGACAAGGTCATCCTCGACGACGTCAGCCTGAACTTCCTTCCGGGCGCGAAGATCGGCGTCGTCGGCCCCAACGGGGCCGGCAAGTCGAGCGTCTTGCGGATCATGGCCGGGCTGGACCAGCCCAACAACGGCGATGCGTTTCTGCAGCCCGGCGCGACGGTGGGCATCTTGCAGCAGGAACCGGCCCTCAACGAGGAGAAGACGGTTCGCGAGAACGTCGAAGAAGGCGTGGCCATCAAGGAAAAGCTCAACCGGTACAACGAGGTCGCCGAGCTGATGGCCACCGACTACTCAGATGAGCTGATGGAGGAGATGGGTCGGCTGCAGGAGGAGCTCGACGCCGCCGACGCCTGGGACATCGACTCCCAGCTCGAGCAGGCGATGGACGCGTTGCGCTGCCCGCCGCCCGACGAACCGGTCACCCATCTGTCCGGAGGTGAGCGCCGACGGGTCGCGTTGTGCAAGCTGTTGCTGTCCAAGCCCGACCTTCTACTGCTCGACGAGCCCACCAACCACCTGGACGCCGAGAGCGTGCAGTGGCTCGAACAGCACCTCGCGGAGTACAAGGGCGCGATTCTCGCGGTCACCCACGACCGGTACTTCCTGGACAACGTGGCCGAGTGGATCCTCGAACTCGACCGCGGACGGGCTTACCCCTACGAAGGCAACTATTCGACGTATCTGGAGAAGAAGGCCGAGCGCGTGGCCGTGCAGGGGCGCAAGGACGCCAAACTGCAGAAGCGGCTGCAGGACGAGCTCGCGTGGGTCCGGTCGGGCGCCAAGGCGCGGCAAGCCAAGAGCAAGGCTCGGCTGCAGCGCTACGAGGAGATGGCTGCGGAGGCGGAGAAGACTCGCAAGCTTGACTTCGAGGAGATCCAGATCCCGACGCCGCCACGCCTGGGCAATGTCGTCGTCGAGGTCGAGCACCTCGACAAGGGCTTCGGCGGGCGCACCTTGATCAAGGATCTGTCGTTCACGCTGCCGCGCAACGGCATCGTCGGGGTCATCGGTCCCAACGGTGTCGGTAAGACGACGCTGTTCAAGACCATCGTCGGCCTCGAGCAGCCCGACAGCGGGACGGTGAAGGTCGGCGAGACGGTCAAGCTGAGCTACGTGGACCAGACCCGTGCGGGCATCGACCCGAAGAAGACGGTTTGGGAGGTCGTCTCCGACGGGCTGGACTACATCGAGGTCGGGCAGAACGAGATCCCGTCGCGGGCATACGTCTCGGCGTTCGGCTTCAAGGGTCCTGACCAGCAGAAGCCGGCCGGTGTGTTGTCCGGCGGTGAACGCAACCGGCTCAACCTGGCGTTGACGCTCAAGGAGGGCGGCAACCTAATCCTGCTCGACGAGCCGACCAACGACCTCGACGTCGAAACGCTCTCGTCGCTGGAGAACGCGCTCGAGAGCTTCCCCGGTTGCGCGGTCGTGATCTCCCACGACCGGTGGTTCCTCGACCGCACGTGTACGCACATCCTGGCGTGGGAGGGCGACGAGGACAACGAGGCCAAGTGGTTCTGGTTCGAGGGCAACTTCGGTGCCTACGAGGAGAACAAGGTCGAACGACTCGGAATCGAGGCCGCCCGCCCGCATCGCGTGACGCACCGCAAGCTCACGCGCGACTGATCCGACGGGGTAGCCGCAAAGCCCGGGCGTGGGCTACTAGGGTCGTCTTCTGCGGACTGCGGAGCCGCTTCGCTCATCGGGGCTGGTGGTGACATCCAATGGCGGAGGTCCGTGCCTACAGTTCAGGAGCGTCGCATGTCGGTGAATCCGGGAGACGTCGGGAGATCAGCGGGCGCCGGCGTCGGCGTCACCGGTGCCAACGACGCTCCTGGACTCGACGACAAGACCGTCACGCGGCTCGCGCGCGCCTATCTCGAAACCTACCGGGGTCCACACGCCGACGCCCCCACCGCCGACGCCACGGTCACCATGCCGGTGGCGGCCATGGCGCGTCAGGTCGTCACGCCCCGCCTCATCGCGGCGCATCACCGGCTCGGCCGATTCCGCCCCTACGGCGATACCCGCGTCGAGGTGTATTCCGCCGACGACCCGGGCGGGTTCGGCCCCGCGCTGCAGATCGTCACCGACAGCACCGCGATGGTGATGGACTCGGTGACGGTGTTGCTGCACCGGTTCGGCGTCGCCTACACCGCGATCATGAACCCGGTGCTACTGGTGCACCGGGCGCGGGCGGGCGAACTGCTCGACGTCGCGCCCGCAGCGCAAGCCGGCAGCTCCCGCGACGGAGTGTTCGAGACCTGGATTCACGTCCAGCTCGCGGCGACCGTCGATCCCAAGGCACTGGCCCAGGTGGCGCAGATGCTGCCGAGCGTTCTCGCCGATGCTCGTCACGTCGCGCTCGATGCCGACGAGCTGTCGTCGACGCTGCGGAAGTTGGCGCACGATATCGCCACCGACGCCCGCGGCAGATTCCACGGACCCGACCGCGAGGACGTCGCCGCGCTGTTGCGGTGGCTGGCCGACGGGCATTTCGTCCTGTTGGGCTACCAGCGATGTTCGATCCAGGACGGCCGGTCGTCGGTCGAACCTTCCAGCCGGTTGGGGGCGCTTCGGCTGCGGCATGATGTGCTGCCGCCGCTGACCGAAGACGACGACCTTCTCGTGCTGGCGCAGGCCACCATTCCGAGCTACCTGCGTTACGGCGCGTATCCCCACATCGTGGTCGTCCGCGAACAGCGTGGACCAACCGCCATCGAACACCGTTTCGTCGGCTTGTTCACGGTGGCGGCGATGAACGCGAATGTGCTTGAGATCCCGCTGGTTTCGCGCAGGGTCAACGAGGCGTTGTCACTGTCCCGCAACGACCCCAGCCACCCCGGACAGCTGCTGCTCGACATCATCCAGACCATCCCGCGCGCGGAATTGTTCGCCCTGTCGGCGCAGAACGTGCTCGACATGGTGAAGGCGGTCGTCGACCTCGGGTCCCGCCGGCGCACGCTGCTGTTCATGCGAGCCGATTCGCTCGCCCACTTCGTCTCCTGCCTGGTCTATCTGCCGCGCGACCGCTACACCACCGCGGTGCGGCTGGAGATGCAGGACATCCTCGTCCGCGAGCTCGGCGGCGTCAGCATCGAGTACACCGCGCGCGTGAGCGAATCACCCTGGGCAGTGGTCCATTTCGCGGTGCGTATGCCCGACGGCACCCACGTCCGCGACATCGACACATCCGCGGCGAACGAGTCACGCATCCAGGATCTGCTCACCGAAGCGGCACGCACCTGGGGCGACCGGCTGATCGGCGCGGTCAAAACGGGTGCGATCGACCAGCGCGCCGCACAGCACTATTCCGCCGCCTTTCCCGAGGCCTACAAGCAGGCGGTCACACCGCTCGACGCGATCGGTGACATCGCGCTCATCGAAGAGCTGAAGGACGATTCGATCCAACCGGTGCTCGCCGATCTCGAGGAAGGCACCGCGCGGCTCACCTTGTATCTGGGCGGGCACTCCGCGTCGCTGAGCGACCTGCTGCCGATGCTGCAGTCGATGGGCGTCGAGGTTCTCGAAGAACGACCGTTCACGGTCGAACGGCCCGACGGGCTCGCGGTGTGGATCTACCAGTTCAGAATCTCGCCGCACAAGTCCATTCCGCACGTCGAGTCCGAATCCGAACGAGCCGATATCGCCACCCGCTTCGCCGACGCACTGACCGCGATCTGGCAGGGCCGCGCCGAGACCGACCGGTTCAATGAACTGGTGATGCGCGCCGGGCTGAACTGGCAGCAGGTGTCGGTCCTGCGGAGCTATGCCAGATACTTGAAGCAGGCGGGTTTCCCGTACAGCCAGTCGCACATCCAGGCCGTCATCAACGACCACGCCAAGACCGCGCGCTCGCTGGTCGAACTGTTCGAGGCGCTGTTCTGTCCGTCCGATGACCAGCAGGGCGATGGGCCCAGACGCCGCGACGCCCAGGCGGCCGCAGCGGCCGTGACCGCCGACATCGACGCGCTGGTCAGCCTGGACACCGACCGCGTGCTGCGCGCCTTCGCGTCGATGATCCAGGCGACCCTGCGCACCAACTACTTCGTCAGGCGGCAGGAGTCGGCTCGCGGGCAGGATGTGTTGTCGTTCAAGCTCGATCCGGGCCTGATCGACGAATTGCCGCTGCCGCGACCGAAATTCGAGATCTTCGTGTATTCACCGCGGGTTGAGGGTGTGCACCTTCGATTCGGCTACGTTGCGCGCGGAGGCCTGCGGTGGTCTGACCGCCGCGAGGACTTCCGCACCGAGATCCTCGGTCTGGTCAAGGCGCAGGCCGTCAAGAATGCGGTGATCGTGCCAGTCGGCGCCAAGGGCGGATTCGTCGTCAAGCAGCCGCCGCCACCCACGGAAGACGCCGCCGCCGACCGCGAAGCTCAGCGAGACGAGGGTGTGGCCTGCTATCAGCTGTTCATCGCCGGCCTGCTCGATGTGACCGACAACGTCGACAAGGTCTCCGGAGAGGTCATCCCGCCGCCGGATGTGGTGCGCCGCGACGGAGACGACGCCTATCTCGTCGTCGCCGCAGACAAAGGAACCGCCACGTTCTCCGACATCGCCAACGAGGTCGCCAAGTCGTATGGCTTCTGGCTGGGCGACGCGTTCGCCTCGGGCGGCTCAGTGGGTTACGACCACAAAGCCATGGGGATCACCGCCAGAGGCGCGTGGGAATCGGTCAAGCGACACTTCCGCGAGATGGGTGTCGACACCCAGTCCGAGGACTTCACCGTCGTCGGAGTCGGCGACATGAGCGGCGACGTCTTCGGCAACGGCATGTTGCTGTCCAAGCACATTCGCTTGTTGGCCGCCTTCGACCACCGGCACATCTTCCTCGATCCCGATCCCGACGCCGCGCGCTCCTGGGAGGAGCGCAAGCGCCTGTTCGACCAGGCGCGGTCGAGCTGGGAGGACTACGACACCTCGTTGATCAGCGAGGGCGGCGGCGTTTACAGCAGGGAGCACAAGTCGATTCAGATCAGCCCGCAGGCCCGAGCCGCGCTGGGCATCGACGACGACGTCGAGGAGTTGACCCCGCCGAACCTGATCAAGGCGGTTCTCAAGGCGCCCGCCGACCTGTTGTTCAACGGTGGCATCGGCACATACATCAAGGCCGAGAGCGAATCCGACGCAGACGTCGGTGACCGCGCCAACGACCCGGTACGGGTGAATGGAAACGAGTTGCGGGTCAAGGTGGTCGGTGAGGGCGGAAACCTCGGTGTGACCGCACTGGGGCGTATCGAGTTCGACCTCGCGGGCGGTCGGATCAACACCGACGCGCTGGACAACTCCGCCGGAGTCGACTGCTCCGACCACGAAGTCAACATCAAGATCCTGATCGACTCGCTGGTCACCGCGGGCAAGGTCAGCCCCGACGACCGCACCGAACTTCTGCTGTCGATGACCGACGAGGTCGGCCGGCTGGTGCTCGGTGACAACGAGGACCAGAACGATCTGATGGGTACCAGTCGCGCCAACGCCGCGAGCCTGCTGCCGGTGCACTCGCGCATGATCAAGGCCTTCGTCGCCGACCGTGGTCTCAACCGCGAACTCGAGGCGCTGCCGTCGGAGAAGGAGATCGACCGCCGCACCGACGCCGGAATCGGTCTGACCTCACCGGAATTGGCGACTCTGATGGCGCACGTCAAACTCGCGCTGAAAGCCGACGTCTTGGCCAGCGAGCTGCCCGACCAGGACGCGTTCGCCTCCCGGCTGCCGCGGTACTTCCCCGAGAAGCTGCGTGAACCGTTCGCCGCGGAGATCCGGTCGCACCAACTGCGCCGGGAGATCGTCACCACCATGCTGGTCAACGACCTCGTCGACACCAGCGGGATCACCTACGCGTACCGCATCAGCGAGGACGCCGGGGTCGGTCCGGTGGACGCCGTGCGCAGCTACGCCGCGGCTAACGCGATCTTTCGGATCAACGACGTCTGGCGGCAGATCCGGGCGGCGGGGGACGACGGTGTTTCAGTTGCGGTGACCGACCGGATGACCCTCGATCTTCGGCGGCTGGTCGACCGGGCCGGTCGCTGGCTACTCAACTACCGCCCGCAGCCGCTGGCCGTAGGCGCCGAGACCAACCGGTTCGCGGCCAAGGTGGCGGCGCTGACACCGCGGATGTCCGAATGGCTGCGTGGCGACGACGAGGCGATCGTGACCAAGGAGGCCGACGATTTCGCCTCGCGTGGAGTGCCGAAGGATCTGGCGTACATCGTGGCCACGGGGCTGTACCAGTTCAGCCTTCTCGACGTCATCGACATCGGAGACATCGTCGACCGCGAACCCGACGAAGTGGCAGACACCTACTTCGCGCTGATGAACTACCTCAACACCGACACCCTGCTCACCGCGGTGTCGCGGCTGGAGCGCGACGACCGCTGGCACTCGTTGGCGCGGTTGGCGATTCGCGATGACATCTACGGATCACTGCGGGCGCTGTGCCTGGATGTGCTGGCGGTGGGCGAACCTGAGGAGACGGGTGAGGAGAAGATCGCAGAGTGGGAGACCACCAACGGTTCACGGGTGGACCGCGCTCGACGCACGCTCAGCGAGATCAATGAGAGCGGTCAGCACGACCTTGCGACGCTCTCGGTGGCGGCGCGTCAGATTCGCAGCATGACACGGACCAGTGGAACGGGGACTTCTCGATGACGGGCGCTGATCTCGCGCAGAACACCAGTGAGGCAGGGTTTGTCACGCCGGTCCATGTGCGGTGGTCCGACATCGACATGTACCAGCACATCAACCACGCCACCATGGTGACGATCCTCGAAGAGGCCCGCATCCCGTTCCTGCGTGAGCCCTTCGGCCCGGAGATCGAGACCATCGGCTTGCTCATCGCCGAGGTCAACGTCTCGTACAAGGCCCAGCTGCGGCTGATCGACTCACCGCTGCAGGTGACCATGTGGTCGAAGCGCGTGCGCTCGGTCGATTTCACCGTCGGGTACGAAGTGCGATCGGTGGGGGCGTCGCCCGACTCGAAGCCTGCGGTGATCGCGGACACCCAGTTGGCCGCCGTGCACATCAAAGAGCAGCGGCTGCACCGCCTTTCGCCGCAGCAAAAAGAGTATCTGCGGCGCTGGACACGATGACGCGATCCGAGCGGGGTATCTGGCTGACCGGCCAACCGCATCGTGAAGACCTCGCGACGTTCGCCGAGCGGGCGTTGCGTCTCGACGAAGCCGCGGTCATCCGGTTGCGTCAACGGTCCGACGGGGTGCTGGTTGCCTGGGTGGCAACGGGATTCGATGTGTTGGCCAGTCGCGTGGTCGAGGGCCGGGTCAATCCGTCCGATCTTTCCGCGGGCGCCGACACGCTGGTCGCGGGTTTGCGGGCCATGGACCACACCGGCTTCGTCGAACCCGGCTTCGCGCTCGATTCCGCTTGGCGCGGAGCGCTTCCGCCGGACTCCGGCTTCGTCCACCTCGACGATGTGCCCGCCCGCGCCGTGCTCGACCTGGCGCAGCGCGGCGGGGCGCTGGCCAAAGAGCATTCCAGCAGTCACGGTCCGCCGGTCTCGCTGCTGGATCAGGAGGTCGTCTCGGTCAGCTCCGGCGACGACAGCGTCGGCATCCCGATGAGGTGTGTATTCGCCCTGACCGCAATGGGTTTCCTGCCCGAGGCGGGGTCGGCCGTAGCGGCCGACGAGATCGTGCGGGTGCGGGTGACGCCGACGTGGCTGCGTATCGACGCGCGGTTCGGGTCGGTGTACCGGCGCCGCGGCGACCCGGCCGTCGTCCTGCGCTAGGCCCTCTCGTGCCGCGTGGGCCCACACGAAGCTGGGGATGACCGTGTTTGCACACGACACGCGGCAGGATGTCGTACAAACGCGGTCGCTCGGCAGGACAACTACACCAGCCACGCGGCGCCGTCGGGCGGCAGGGCTCCGTCGGACACTTCGGCACTCGCTAGCAGGACCGTTCCCTCCGGCAGCGGTATCGGCCGCGGGCCCGCGTTCAGCACGCACACCAGCCCGCCGCTGCGGTGAAACACCAGGCTGTCAGCGGGCGAGTCCAGCCACTCGATCGTTGATCCGTCGAATTCCGCACGCAGCGAACGTAATTCGAAAGCGCGCCGGAAGAATGCCAGCGTCGAATCCGGATCCGCCAACTGCTTTTCGACCGTTAGCGGCGCCCATTCCGGGGGGATCGGCAACCAGGTGTCGGGGTTGGCGGAGAACCCGAACGGGGGAGCGTCCCCATTCCACGGCATCGGAACGCGGCTGGCGTCGCGCCCGCGGCGGGTGCGACCGGACCGCTCCCACACCGGGTCGCGCAGCGCATCGTCGGGTAGGTCGACGTTCGGCAGGCCCAGTTCCTCACCGTTGTAGACGAACACCGGCCCCGGCAGTGCGAGCATCACCAAGGCCATCGCCTTGGCGCGAGCCAAGCCGACGTCACCGCCGCCGTAGCGGGTGGGCACGCGGTCGACGTCGTGGTTGGCCAGCGTCCACGTCGGAACGGCGTCGACCAAACCGGCGGCGGCCATCGAGTTCTCGATCGCATGACGAATGTCGGCAGCGTCGAACGTCGCACGCAGAAGGCGGAAATTGAAGCTCAGATGCAGTTCGTCGGGGCGCACATACCGCGCGAACTGTTCGTTGTCGTAGACCCAGACCTCGCCGATGGCAACGGATTCCGGGTAGTCGTCGAACACCCGCCGGATCCGGCGGTGGATCTCGTGCACGCCGTCGTTGTTGAACCGGGGATCGTCGTCCATCTCCGCCAACAGCATCTCGCGTCTCACGACGGACATGTCGGGAAGCCCGGGCGGTTTGGCCATACCGTGTGCGACGTCGATGCGGAAGCCGTCGACGCCGCGGTCGAGCCAGAACCGCAGCGTCTGTTCGAGGTCGTCGAAGACCTCGGGGTTCTCCCAGTTGAGGTCGGGCTGCTCGGCATCGAACAGGTGCAGATACCACTGCCCGGGGCTGCCGTCGGCTTCGGTCACCCGAGTCCAAGCCGGCCCGCCGAAGATCGACACCCAGTTGTTCGGAGGTTCCGAGCCGCCGGGCCCGGTGCCGTCCCGGAAGATGTAACGCTCGCGCTCCCGGCTGCCGGGGCTCGCGGCCAACGCGGCCTGAAACCACGGATGCGCGGAGCTGGTGTGGTTCGGCACCAGGTCCATCGTCACCTTCAAGCCCAGGTCATGCGCGGCGGCGGTGAGTCGCTCCAACGCCGCCATGCCGCCGAACAGCGGGTCGACGTCGCGCGGATCGGCCACGTCGTAGCCGTTGTCGGCCATCGGCGAGACCATGACCGGGTTGAGCCAGATCGCGTCGACGCCGAGCGCCTCGAGATAGCCCAGGCCGGCGGTCACACCGTCTAGGTCGCCTACGCCGTCGCCGTCGCTGTCCCGGAAGGAGCGCGGATAGACCTGGTAGAACAGCGCGTCAGACCACCACGGGCTCGCCATCAGAACGGCGCGTTCACCATCGAATGGGCCGCCATCTCCAGGTAGGCCAGCAGCTCTTTGCGGTGCTCGTCGTCGAGGGTCTGCGAGTCGATCTCCGCGACCGCGGTGTGCATGCACCGCAGCCACGCATCGCGTTCGATGTAGCCGATCCGAAACGGGGCGTGGCGCATCCTCAACCGTGGATGCCCACGCTGGTCGGAGTATGTGCGGGGCCCGCCCCAGTACTGTTCGAGGAACATCCGCAGCCGCACCTCGGCGGGTCCGAGGTCCTCCTCGGGGTACAGCGGACGCAGGATTTCGTCCTCGCGGACCAACTCGTAGAACCGCGCCACGATCGCGCGGAACGTCTCGTGGCCACCGACTTCGTCGTAGAACGACCTCTGTGGCTGTGTCACGCCACCATTGTTCCCTGTTGCTGGATTGACCAGGTCAGGCGGGCGCACCACCCGATGTTCACCTGACTGACCTGCGAACACGTCGAGAATTGTCGTGCGATTCACAGGAATCCGTGGTGAACTGTCGGACGGAGGACGTATGGCGCATCGCAAGAAAGGCTCGTCCAGGAGGGCCGGCCAACGGAGTCACGGTGCCGCGACCGCCCTGGCCGGGTCGGTGGTACCGGGCGCGCAGACACGCGTCCTCCACAGCGTCGACATCCATCCGCCGAGTACCAACGAGGGCTCGATCTGGGGTCGTCGCCGCGTCCTACTGCTGAACTCCACCTACGAACCGTTGACCGCTCTGCCCATGCGGCGGGCGGTCATCATGTTGATGTGCGGTAAGGCCGACGTCGTCCATGACGATCCCGGTGGACCGGTGATCCACTCCGCGACTCGCTCGATCGTGGTGCCGTCGGTGATCCGGTTGCGCTCCTACGTGCGGGTGCCCTACCGGGCGCGCATCCCGATGACGCGCGCGGCGCTGATGCACCGGGACCGGTTTCGCTGTGCCTACTGCGGGACCAAGGCCGACACGGTCGACCACGTGGTGCCGCGCAGCCGCGGGGGAGCGCACTCCTGGGAGAACTGCGTGGCCGCGTGTTCGACGTGCAATCACCGCAAGGCGGACCGACTGCTCGGCGAACTGGGGTGGTCGCTGCGCACGGTGCCCGTGCCGCCGAAGGGCCAACATTGGCGGCTGCTGTCGAGCGTCAAGGAACTCGACCCGTCGTGGGTGCGATATCTAGGCGAAGGCGCGGCGTAAACGCGGCTGGTATACGGTTTGCGACGTGAGCACCACACTGACATACGCGCTATTGACTCTGGTGCCGCTCGGGCTGACGGCCGTGCTTGCCGTGATGATCTGGAGCAAGAAGGGCCCGCACCCGGCGAGCTACAAGATGTCCGACCCCTGGAAGCACGCCCCCATCCTGTGGGCGGCCGACGAGCCGGCAGACCACGGTCACGCCACCGGACGCAGTCTGGCGGCCGATTCTGCGGCCCACGGTGGAAACGTGGGTGAACACGACACTCACGCGGTGACGATTGGAGGCGGCGCCAGTGGCAAGTGGTGACGTTGCTGTAACCGGCCATCGGGCCGCGGTCGAGCGCACGGATCTTCCGCTGGGCTGGGTGGTGACGTCGAGCGGCCGGATCTCCGGTGTCACGCAGCCGGGTGAGCTGTCGCTGGACTATCCCTTCCCGACCAAGGATCTGGTGTTCCTCGACGACGCGCTCAAGTACGGTTCGCGCGCTGCCAAGGCCCGGTTCGCCGTGTACATCGGCGATCTCGGCGTCGACACGGCAGCCACCGCGCGGGAGATCCTCGCTCAGGTACCCACTCCGAACAACGCCGTGCTGCTGGCGGTCTCGCCTGACCAGCGCGCGATCGAGGTGGTCTACGGCGCCGACGTCAAGGGACGTGGGATCGAGGAGGCCGCACCGCTGGGTGTCTCCGCAGCGGCCGCTTCCTTCAAAGAGGGCAACCTGATGGACGGACTGATCAGCGCGGTGCGGGTGATGAGCGCCGGCGTCACCCCCCCGGCCTGAAGCAGCCGCCGCCTCGCTGCGCGAGAGTGCGTGTCTGTTCCCCGCCACGCCGCTGCAGGGCAGCGTCACGCGCACGCTCGGGTGCGCGTCACCGTGCGTCGAGTGCGAGCGCAGCACGGATTTCGACGTAGCGCTCGAGGAACCGCCGCTCATCCAGACGCTTGCGCCGCAGCCACGCGGTGACCTCGTCGTTGCACTTGCTGGTGTTGCACGCTGCGCAGGCCGGTACGACGTTGTCGATGGTGTACCGGCCGCCGCGGGAGATCGCCATGACGCAGTCGCGCTGTAGCGCCCGATCCGTCGCGCCGCAGTAGGCGCAGCCTTTCCACGCGTCTTTCAGCTTTTGCCACTGCTGCGGCGTGAGGTCGTTGTCGACAGCGCCGAGTCGACGCTTGCGCCTGCGGGCCGCCCTGGCCCGACGAGTTCTGCTGACCGCCACGCGCTCAGCATGCACCGCGAGCGACCGCGGTTGTACGGCCCGAGGCGGCGTGTCGTGTGCTGGGCCCACCGCTTGCGAGGGGAACTCGGTTCTCGCGGTGCAGGGAAGGGGGGTGCGGGACGGTCAGGTGACGTCGAAGGCGCGGGCGCGCAGGGACCGCTCGACACCGGCGCGACCCTCGACGACCAGGCGACGCAGCGGAGGGGGCACATCGGGGTCGGCGAGGAAGTCGTCGGCGGCGGCCAAGCCGGCCTCGCTGATGTCCCACGACGGGTACAACCCTACGACGACGGTCTGCGCGACCTCGCTGGACCGCCGTTGCCACACTCCCGAGATCGCGCCGAAGTACTTGGCGCCGAACGGTTGCAGCAGCTCCTGCTGACCCGGCTGCACGAAGCCGCCGATGATCGCGCGTGCGGTGATGTTGGCCAGCGTGTCGTCCTCGATGACCCGCTCCCACGCCGCTTCCTTGACCGCAAGTTCCGGGCGGGCAGCGGACGCGGCCGCCGCGTGCCGCCTGCCCGCCGCGGTCGGATCGCGTTGTGCTTCGGCGTCGATGAACGGTGTCTTCATGCCTTCGGCGTCGACGGCGCCCGCTGCGGCCAGCGCCGTCACGATGCGCCAGCGCAAGTCGGTATCGACGACCAGACCTGGCAGTCCCTTGACCGCGGGGTCGTCGTCCAGCAGCGCCGAGAGCACCTCGACATGCCGCGGACTCAGCACCGATCCGCACACCGCGTTGACGTACGCCAGTTGGTGATCGGATCCGCCCTCGGCGTCGCGGGCCAGGTCGAGCAGCCGGTCGGCGAACTCGGGCCAGCCCGACGACCGCGCCCACTCCGGGTCGGCGTAGGAGTTCAGCGCCGTCTGGGCTTGCAGCAGAAGCCGTTGCAGCACACCGACTTCGGTTTCGGCGTGCACGCCCCCGCAGACCAGCGACACGAAGTCGCGCGCCTTGAGCTCAGCCTCGCGCGTCATCTCCCACGCCGCAGACCACGCCAGGGTGCGCGGCAGCGGCTCGGCGATGTCGGCGATGCGCGTCAGCACCGTCTGCAGCGAGTCGTGGTCCAACCGCAGCGAGCAGTACGTCAGATCATCGTCGTTGACGAGGATCAACCTGCCGCGTGAAACTCCCTGGAGTGCAGGCACTTCCGTGCGTGGACCCTCGACGTCGAGTTCCTCGCGATGCACACGTACCAACTTGCCGGACCCGTCGTCGTCGTAGATCCCGACCGCCAGGCGGTGCACACGGGTCTCACCTGCGCCCGGCGCGGCCCCGCTCTGGTCGATGGCGAAGCGGGTGAACCGACCGTCGGCGTCGAGATCGAAGTCGGGCCGCAGCGTGTTGAGGCCCGTCGTCTTGAGCCACTGCCGGCCCCATCCCGACAGGTCGCGACCCGACGCCTTCTCCAGGGCCCCCAGCAGATCACCGAATGTGGCGTTGCCGAAGGCGTGGTCGCGGAAGTAGTCGCGCAGCCCGGAGAGGAACTCCTCCTCGCCGACATAGGCGACCAGTTGTTTGAGGACGCTGGCGCCCTTGGCGTAGGTTATTCCGTCGAAGTTCACCTCGACGGCCGCCAGATCCGGGATGTCGGCGGCCACGGGATGGGTGGAGGGCAGTTGGTCCTGCCGGTAGGCCCATGACTTCTCCACGTTCGCGAACGTCGTCCACGCCTCGGTGTACTCGGTGGCCTCCGCCTGGCACAGCACCGACGCGAACGTAGCGAAGGATTCGTTGAGCCACAGGTCATCCCACCACTGCATGGTCACCAGGTCGCCGAACCACATGTGCGCCATCTCGTGCAAGACGGTTTCGGCGCGCCGTTCGTAGGACGCTCGTGTCACCTTGCTACGGAAGACGTAGTCCTCGAGGAACGTGACCGCGCCCGCGTTCTCCATCGCGCCGGCGTTGAACTCCGGCACGAACAACTGGTCGTATTTGCCGAACGCGTAGGGGATGCCGAAGTTGTTGTGGTAGAAGCCGAATCCCTGTTTGGTCTCGGTGAACAGCCGGTCGGCGTCCATGAAATCGGCCAGCGATCTGCGGCAGAACAGGCCCAGCGGGATGTCGCCGTGGTCGTCGCTGTACATGTCGTCCCAGCGCGCGTACGGACCCGCGATGAGCGCCACCAGATACGTGCTCATGCGCGGTGTCGCGGCGAAGGTGTGCCGCTTGGCTGCACCGGCGTCCTCGACGTCGAGGGTGGCGCCGTTGGACACGACCTCCCAATGCGAGGGTGCTGTCACCGTGATGTCGAAGGCCGCCTTCAAGTCCGGTTGGTCGAAGCACGCAAACATCCGCTTGGCGTCGGCGGTTTCGAACTGCGAGTACAGATACACCTCGTCGTCGACCGGATCGACGAAGCGGTGTAGCCCCTCTCCGGTATTGGAATATCGGCAGTCGGCGTCGACGACGACGACGTTGTGGGCGGCCAGTCCCGTCAGCGGGATGCCGGTCGATTCGTCATAACCCGACACGTCGATGTCGCGGCCGTTGAGGGTGGCTCTGTGGATCGCGTCGGCCGCGATGTCGATGTAGGTGTCGGCGCCGGGAAGGGCGTCGAACTCGACGGTCGTCGTGGACCGGAAGGAGCGCTCGCTGGGCTTGCCGGTGCCATCGGTCAGATCGAGTTCGATGCGATAGCTGTCGACGGTGACCAGGGCGGCGCGTTCGACGGCTTGGTCGCGGGTCAGGTTGGGAAGTGCCACACGACCAACCTATAGCCCGCACCGCGCGGCGGCGCGTCGCACGTCCGGCGTCAGAAACCCGGAATCGCCCGCGCCGCGGGCAGCCAGTCCAGCACGGTGCCGTTACCCACCGAGGCCAACATCTGCGGGCAGTACATCGAGATCGCGATACCGGTGAAGAACGCCGCGATGTCGGGCGGGACCCCGTTGTCGGCCACCCGGCTGTATACCTTCGCGGCGTTCTTGCCGGGTTCGACCAGCATCGGGCATACGGACTCCCCGAGGGCGACCATGTCCACGGGGTTGTCGACGGCCATGCCGGCGCCGCGAAGTGCGGCCAGGAAGGCGTCGTCGGTCGTGTCGGCCTGGGCCGGTGCGGCGAACGTCGTTGCGACCGCCGCCAGACCGACCCCAAACGCCACAGCGCGTACTCGACGATCAACGGGTCTATTCACTTCGGTAACGATTCTTCACTTTGGTCACATCAGGAGCACGGTTGGGTCACCGTTTGCGCTCTTAGGCGTTTCTCATAGCGCAGTCCGCAAAGTGGGCGGCTATGGGCGCACGACACGGGAACACTCCATACGCGACCGCAGTTGTCAGAAGTGGCCACAGAATTGGCCTCAGAATTGGCCACTGCCCAATCCGTGCCGGAAGGATTCGCCATGTCCGAGAAGTCTGTCGCAGAACTTTGGTTCGACCCGCTGTGTCCGTGGTGCTGGATCACCTCGCGCTGGATCCTCGAGGTCGAGGAGGTCCGCGACATAGACGTCAGGTTCCGGGTGATGAGCCTCGCGGTGCTCAACGAGCGACGGGACGTGCCCGAGGAGTACGCCGAGGCGATGAAGAAGGCGTGGGGGCCCGTGCGCGTCGCCATCGCCGCCGAACAGGCCAAGGGCCGCGAGATCCTCGGTCCGCTGTACACCGCGATGGGAAGCCGCATCCACAACCAGGGCAACCAGGACTTCGACGTGGTGATCAAGGAGTCGCTCGCCGAAGTGGGCCTACCGGCCGATCTGGCCGACGCCGCCACCACCGACAAGTACGACGAGGCGCTGCGCAAAAGCCACCATGAGGGCATGGACGCGGTCGGTGAGGACGTGGGCACCCCGACCATCCACGTCAACGGTGTCGCCTTCTTCGGTCCTGTGCTGTCGAAGATCCCGCGCGGCGAGGAAGCCGGAAAGCTGTGGGACGCGTCGGTGACCTTTGCGTCCTATCCGCACTTCTGGGAGCTCAAGCGCACCCGCACGGAGTCGCCGCAGTTCGACTGATCGCGCCCGGGTCGCGCCGGCGACGTCTGCCACAATGACCGCCATGCGCGTCTACCTGGGAGCCGACCACGCCGGCTTCGACCTCAAGCAGGCCGTGATCGAGCACCTGCGCGGTTCCGGGCACGAACCGATCGACTGCGGAGCCTTCGTCAACGACCCCGACGACGACTATCCGGCGTTCTGCATCGCGGCGGCGGAGAAGACCGTCGCCGATCCGGGCAGCCTCGGCATCGTGCTCGGCGGCTCGGGCAACGGCGAGCAGATCGCGGCC
Organism: Mycobacterium sp. GA-1285; assembly: GCF_001499905.1. Lineage (GTDB taxonomy): Bacteria > Actinomycetota > Actinomycetes > Mycobacteriales > Mycobacteriaceae > Mycobacterium. The sequence continues at coordinate 45,131 of NZ_LQIS01000015.1, forward strand.
AACAAGGTTCCCGGCGCGCGGTGCGCATTGGCGTGGAGCGTCGAGACCGCCAAACTGGCGCGCGAGCACAACAACGCTCAGCTGATCGGCATCGGCGGGCGCATGCACAGTGTCGAGGAGGCGTTGGCGATCGTCGATGCGTTCCTGAGCACGCCGTGGTCGGAAGCCGAACGGCACCAACGTCGTATCGACATCCTCGCCGAGTACGAACGCACCCACGTCGCGCCCCCGGTGCCCGGCGCCTAGGAATGCCAGAGGGCCACACGCTGCACCGGCTTGCCCGGTTGCACCAGCGTCGCTTCGGCCGGGCACCGGTCGTGGTGTCCAGTCCGCAGGGCAGGTTCGCCGACGGCGCCGCCGCGGTCAACGGCCGGGTTCTCAAGAAGGCCACCGCGTACGGCAAGCATCTGTTCCATCACTACGAGGGCGGCCGCGTGGTGCATGTGCATCTCGGTCTGTACGGCGCGTTCACCGAGTGGCCGCTGCCGGCGTGGACGACACCGCCGGCGCCGGTCGGTCAGGTTCGGATGCGGATGGTCGGCGCCGAGTACGGTACCGATCTGCGGGGGCCGACGGTGTGTGAGGTGCTCGCCGAGCCGGAGATCGCCGACGTCATCGACCGGCTCGGGCCCGACCCGCTGCGCCGCGACGCCGACGGATCGCTCGCGTGGGCGCGAATTCGTAAGTCTCGCAGGCCGATCGGGGCGTTGCTGATGGACCAGTCAGTGATCGCCGGGGTGGGCAACGTCTACCGCAACGAGTTGCTCTTCCGGCACCGTGTCGACCCGCACCGGCCAGGCATCCGCATCGACGAGGACGAGTTCGACGCAATGTGGACCGACCTCGTCGAGCTGATGCGAATCGGGCTGCGGCGCGGCAAGATCCACACCATCCGTCCGGAGGACGACCACGGGCTGCCGTCGTATGGGCCCGGCCGCCCCCGCACTTACGTCTATCGGCGGGCCGGCGAGCCGTGCCGACTGTGCGGCACCGAGATCCGCACCGAGGTGATGGAGGGCCGCAACCTGTTCTGGTGTCCGACCGATCAATCGTAAAGAGATGTGCCCGACCGCCGTTGGGGCGGAGCCAAGCCCAGATGAGCGGGCTTGGCGCGAAACCTAGAAGCCGCCGAAATCGCCGAAACCGCCGCCGATGTCGCCGCCACCCCAGTCGCCGCCGCCCCAGTCTCCGCCGTCGCCGCCGAAATCCCCCTGGCCCTGGTCGATGCCTTGGTCGTAGCCCTGGGCGAAACCCTGCTCGTAGCCGCTGCCGTGCATGCCCGAGAACAACGCGTCGAACAACAGCACCGAACCCAGACCCCATGCGCCGGCGACGAGCGCGGGCTTCCACCACGGCTCGGAATACCAGCCGGCAGGCACCGGTCGGCCCGCCACCCGACCGCCGGGGTAGTAGTTCGGGGTGCGCTCCGAGGGGGTCGGCGACGCCTCGATCTCGCGACCCTCGAAGTCGACCTTGCGATCCTCAGTGACTGCGCCCGCCGACCGCTGGTCGGCGAGCGTCTCGAGTTCGGGTCCGGGGTCCATGCCCATCGCGATGCGAGCGGCGCGGACATAGTAAAGGCCTTCCAGGGCGCTCTCCTTGGCCAGCAATGCCTGCTTGGCGGTGTTCGCCTGGTCGATCTGCGATCCGGCGGCGGTGTAGCGCTCGGATGCGTCGGCCAGCGCCTGCTTGGACGCCTCGTCGGTGCCGGTCAAGCTGATCACCTGACCGCCGAGGCGTTCGATGACGCGACGGGCGTCGGCCTTGGCGTCGTCCAGCGAAGCGGCCTTGCGCCGGTCGGAAGCCCTCATCGCGGCGTAGGCAACGGCGCCGAGAGCGACGATGACCAGGACGACGAGAACGAGCAGAACACCGTTCATGGCACCCAGCGTACCCAGCGTGAACGCGTGCACCGGAGCGCGAACGGTGCGACGGGGTGGTCACGGTGTTGTCCGTCGGTGCGCCGCACCGCAGATGGCTCGTGGTGGTCTTGGGCAAACTCCATCGACGGCACCGCCCGATTTCTGTTCGACCGTCAATTTGCGTACCGTCAATCGGGTGACGGAGTGGGTACGTAGATTCGACGACTTCCTCAACCGCCTGCTTGAGCAGCATGCGCGTGAGGCGGGCGAGAATGTCGACGCCTACGTCGCCCGTGCGGTTGCGAGACAAATGGCCGCCGATCTCCGACGCGCCAAAGATCCGCGGGTCGACGAACTGCAAACTCACTTGGCGGCGTCAGGAGTATTCGAGGAGACCGCGATGCCGGACGTCTCGACGGCGATCACCGACCCCGACCGACTCGCCGCCCTGCGTCAGACCGGCTTGCTGGACTCTCCGCCGGAGGCGATCTACGACCGGATCACCCGCGCCGCCGCCGACGCGCTCGACGCGCCCTTCGCCCTGGTCTCCCTTGTCGATCTCGATCGACAGTTCTTCAAGAGCGCGGCCGGTCAAGAGAGCACCTCACCGGAGGACAGGCAGACGCCGCTGGAGAGATCGGTCTGTCAGTACGCGGTGGCAAATAGGGCGCCACTGATCCTGGAGGACGCGAGGGTCGATCCGATTTTCAAGCAGCATCCCGCGGTACGAGACGGAACGGTGGTCGCCTATCTCGGCATACCGCTCATCGACGACGTCGGCAATGCCGTGGGGACACTGTGTGTGTACGACACGAAGCCACGTCTCTGGAGCACCGGGCACCTTCAGGTTCTGAGTGATCTCGCCGCGCTGGCCGCCGAAAGGATGTTCCGCGCCGACGCGGGCTAGCAGCAATGAGGCAGGCCATCGTGACACCCATCGCTTGCTGGAACTTCGCTGGCATGCCTTAAACTGGCAACGTTTTCGGTGGCAGACAGTTCCATACGCTGGGGTTCTCATCGGGGGGATCATGCAGGCAGACGCGAACGCGTCCACTCGTGATTCACAACCTCGACTCAGGACCACGGTGCCGCAGCTCACCGCCGTGCCGTCGCCCTCGTCTCGGGGTGGCAAGTCGAGGTGGATCGAGACCCTTCGCGCCGAGTCGGGCTATGTGGCGCTCACCGTCGGGTTGGACATCTGGGCCGCCGTGTGGGCAGTCGCAATCGCCCAATGGTGGACGACCGGCCCCGTTGGTGACCGAAACATCGCCGCGATCTCGTGGCTTTTCGTACCGATCCTCCTGTTGGTCATGCACACCCGGTCGATGTACAAGCGCAAGCTCGGCCACAGCTTCCTCGACGACTTCGAACCCGTCGAAACGTCGGTGGCGGTGTCGGCGCTGGCGACGCTCACCATTCTGCTGTTGCTCGTGCCCCCATTGCCGACCGGCTCGGTGGTCGAGGAATACGTTCGCCCAAGCGAACTGATCATCCGCATCTGGATATGTGCAGCCGTCCTGCTGCCGGCGAACCGTCTCGTCAGATCGCTGGCCCAGCGCTACCTGAGGCGGCGACACGGCTTCGGATCGTCCGCGCTGATCATCGGTTCCGGTCCGTTTGTGAACCAACTCATCACCCGGATGCGCCAGATCCCCGACTACGGTTTGCACCCCGTCGGCGTGCTCGACGACGTTCGCCCGGCGGCCACCGAACTGGGCGACGTGCCGTACTTCGGATCCACTGCCAACCTGGAGGTCGTCGCTCAGGCCACCGGCGCCAAGGACCTCATCGTCGGGCCGTCGTCGACCCCCGACGATGAGCTGGCCCTCACGGCTCAGCTGGCGCACCACCTCGGACTGCGCGTGCGGGTAGTGCCCCGCTTGATGGATGTCATCGGCGGGGGGACCTACGTCGAGCACCTCGGCGGCATACCTCTGCTGGTGCTCCGCCACACCGACCCGAAGGGCTGGCAGTTCGCGGTCAAGCACGCCTTGGGTCGGGCAATCGCTGCGGTCCTGCTCCTGGTGATTTCGCCCCTGTATCTGACGCTCGCGATTCTGGTCAAGCTGAGCTCCCCGGGACCTGTCTATTTCCGTCAGCAGCGCGTCGGTCGCGACGGCAAGGTTTTCGACTGCCTGAAGTTCCGCAGCATGCGATCTGTCGCCCCGGCCACGAAGTCGTTCGCACTGAAGGAGGGCTCGGCGCCGGGGGGAGTGGAAGGCGACGACCGACGCACCGCGATCGGCAAGTTCATGCGCAGGACATCCCTCGACGAACTGCCCCAACTGGTCAACGTCTTACGCGGGGACATGACGCTGGTCGGCCCGCGCCCCGAGCGCCCGGAGTTCGTCGAGCTGTTCGAGATGCAGGTGCGGCGCTACGGCGACCGGCACCGAGTGAAGGCGGGCATCACCGGCTGGGCACAGGTGCACGGACTTCGGGGCCAGACCTCGATCGCCGACCGGGCCGAATTCGACAACTACTACATCGAGAACTGGTCGCTTCTTCTCGACGTCAAGATCCTGCTGCTGACCGTTCTCGCGGTGCTGAAACCCGCAGAATAGGGCCGCTACACCTTCAGCAACCCGGATTCGTGATAGCGGCGTTCCTTGTTGACCTGCCAGGGGTCGACGCTCGCGCCGAAATACCGCTTGACGCTGTGCATCGCACTGAGCATCGCGTGATCCTGGTTGTCGTAGCGGTGCATCCCGTTGCGTCCGATCGGATGCAGAGACGGGTAGTGCTTGCCGAGATACGTCCGGATGCGGGCGACGCTGGTATCCATCGCCGGATTGCAGATCGGATAGGCGAACTGCGACCGGACGACCATGACCCGCTCGATCGTGGCGGGGTCGAAACCCACTGTGCGTAGGTCGCTTTCGACGATCCGTCGCATGTGTTCGTCGTCGGTGGTCCACAGCGCTGATCCTGTACCGATGAAGTACTCGAACCCCAGGTAGGTCCCATTCCACTGCGGTGGAGTGAGATCATCCGACCACCGGCGGTAGTTCTGGATACGGCCCACCCGCACGTTCTCACCGGGCGTGTACACCCAGTTGAAGGGGAGTTCGCGGTGCTGTCCGAGTGCTACTGCGACGGTGATCAGCCCTCGGTGCTTGAGCTGAGCGGCAGCTTCCCAAACCTCCTGTGGCGGTGCAGGTTCCAGGGCATTGACCAGCATCTGCAGTGGCATGCTGGAGAAGACCGCGTCTCCGGTCGCGTTGTCCCCGTTGCCCAGTTCGATCGTCCACCTCCTGCCGTCGAACCTCAGCTTGACGACCGACGATTGAAGCGAGGGTTCGACACCGAACTCCGCCAGCTCCGACGCTGCGGCCTCCCACAGCTGACCTGGCCCGCGGCGGGGGTAGAGAAACGCGTCGGTGGGCATCGCGTCGCGGGCGCCCCACACGATCGGCTTGATGCGCTGCTCGGCCCAGTCGCTGGTGAGTTGAGCGGGTTCGGCGAGCCACGTCTTGCGGACATACCCGTCGAAGAACATGCGGTACCAGTAGTCGCCGAACTGGTACCGGCCCCACTCGAGGAAGGTCGCCGAGTCGTCGACCGAGCGCATTCCTCGCCGAAGCCTGGACCACAAGAGACTGCCCAGGCCGCGCGCTCCACGTCCATAACCCAACTGGGTCAGCAGGTTTCGACCGACAAGCGGGTAGGGCACGTAGTGGCCGTCGACGAGCATGGCGGAGCGCCTCGACACCGCATGCCACTGGTCGGCAGGAAGCAGAGATTTCCAGAGTTGGAGGATCTGCTGGTTTTTGGTGAAGAACCGGTGGCCCCCCGGGTCGACCCGGAACCCGTGCTCACCCGGAGTACGTGCCAGGCCCCCGACGTTGGGCGATGCCTCGAACACCCGGGCGGCGACGCCGTTCTTAGCCAGTTCGAGAGCGGCGGTCAGCCCCGCGGGGCCTGCGCCGATGATCAAGGGCCGCCTGTCCGAGCGCATTGGCGCCTACCGTCCCCGCAGCTGCGGTGTGCGCCGGTAGTCGTCGATGAACTCGTCGATGTGCCGCTCCTCGAGTTCGTTGAGCGGCGTCGCCGAAAACCGCAGCTGTGCGTACTGGGTCTGCAGCGGAAGGAAGCCGCTCAGCAGGGGCTCGGGAGAGGTGCGGATGACCAGGTCGACGTCTTCGATGTCAAAGGCACCGCGAATCTCGCCGCCCCGCTGCTGCGCTCGCCGAAGAGCTGCGCGTAGCTCGTCGTTCGCGTCGTAGGCGGCAAGGATGTTGATGCGGAACTGGTCTCCGTGCATGACGGACTCGGCGCGCCGAGCCGCCGCGACGTACTCCTCTGGAAGGGCTGTCCGATCACCGTACAACCGCACGCTGCACTCACCGGGCTCGAAGCGGGCGGGGATCAGGCAGGTCAGGAAGTAGATCGAGGCCTTGAACACCGGCTGGAGCTCGTCTTGAGTGCGGGCGAGATTGGCGCGGCTCAGGTTGTACACCGACACGGTCCCTACGTTGTGTCGGCGCAGCACCTGAAGAATGTCGGCGACCTTTTCCGCGCCCCGTAGGTACGCCTCAGCCAACGGAATGTCGTGGCTTTTTGCCCACCGGCGCATACCGTCTGGGATCAAACCGACATGTGCAGGCTCGCAGCCCGTCAATACGTGCAACCTGGCCCCCCAATTAAGCGCACTCATAACCCTGGGTAAGTGTACTTATTGTCTGTCCATGAGATCGGTCATTCAAACATTCTCGAGGCGGTTCCGCCACGAAGCCGCCTGCGGAAGACGAACGGAGGGCACCAAGGGGCGAAGTCGCAGCTCCGGACGGCAGTCGGGGGAAGGGGGACAGGGGCTCTCCACGCCCCAGTTCGGCCGCGATCGGCGATCTGCGGCACTCGCACGAGACCTCGTTTGGGCCCCACGCACCGCCCTTTTTAATGGTCTCTTCTAGATAGGTATGCCACCTCCGGTCATGAGTCAAGCCAACGACGAAAAAACGCCTTCCTCGGCGCTCGAGATGTCGCCGAAATACGGCATCGAGTGTCGAAAGCTTGCATTAGCGATGTAAAAATGTGTCGTCAATGCGCAGATACAGCAAATTGCTAAGGGGTGTCCATCACGCTCGCGCGGGTAACCTTCTCGGCGACGAACCGAGTGCAAGGGTTGGGGTGCGCGCCAAGTGGTGGCGTCACTCTTGTTCCCGCGGCGTCAATTTCAGCGAATAGACGTCGCCGTTCGTCGTGAGTGGGGTCGCCGGCCACGGCACGCGCGTCAAGGCGAGGAGACGACTTCGTTGGTCTCCTCGGGGCGCAGCGGCGGTCAGATCGTCATGATCTGACGCCACCCCGGCATCCACGCACAGCGCCGCGACTGTCGCATTGTCACCAGAGCGGGCGACGGGAATCGAACCCGCGTAGCTAGTTTGGAAGACTAGGGCTCTACCATTGAGCTACGCCCGCATGTACAGCAAGACCAGATCGTACCGGCGGCAGCCAAATCAAATCCAATTGAAGGCTTCGCGTGTCCGGCCCGTAGTATCTCGCGTGGTCGTTCCGTGTTTTGCGGACGGCCCGCGCGGGCGCAGCGCTCAAGCGCCGGCGCGACGAGCACAGCACGGGGTGTAGCGCAGCTTGGTAGCGCATCCGCTTTGGGAGCGGAAGGCCGCAGGTTCAAATCCTGTCACCCCGACTGCGACACCGACCGAACACCAGATCCACCCAGATTTATGAGGAGCAGATCGTGAAGAGCACCGTCGAGAAGTTGAGCCCCACCCGGGTGCGCATCAACGTGGAGGTGCCCTTCACCGAGCTCGAACCCGACTTCGACCGCGCGTTCAAGCAGCTGGCCAAGCAGGTCCGGCTCCCCGGTTTCCGTCCCGGCAAGGCGCCGCGCAAACTGCTCGAGGCCCGCGTCGGCCGCGAAGCGATGCTGGACCAGGTCGTCAGCGAGGCCCTACCCGGCCGCTACAGCGAGGCGGTCACCAGCTCCGAGGTGCAGCCGCTGGGCCAGCCCGAGATCGAGATCACCAACAAGGAATACGGCCAGGACCTCACCTTCACCGCCGAGGTCGATATCCGCCCGGAGATCGAGCTTCCCGACCTGTCGGCGCTGACGGTGACCGTCGACGCCATCGAGGTCACCGACGAGGAGGTCGACGCCGAACTGCAATCGCTGCGCGCACGCTTCGGCACGCTCAAGGGCGTGGACCGCGCCGTCGAGAACGGCGACTTCGTCTCCATCGACCTGTCGGCCACCGTGGACGGCGAGGAGTTGCCCGAGGCAGCCACCGAGGGTCTGTCGCACGAGGTCGGTTCGGGTCAGCTGATCGACGGTCTCGACGACGCGATCGTCGGCCTCAAGGAGGGGGAGACTCGCGTCTTCACCACCAAGCTGGCCGCCGGGGAGCACGCGGACAAGGACGCGCAGGTGACCGTCACCGTCAAGTCGGTCAAGGAGCGCGAACTGCCTGAGCCCGATGACGACTTCGCCCAGCTGGCAAGCGAATTCGACACCATCGACGAGCTCAAGGAGTCGCTGGCCGACCAGGTGCGCCGGGTCAAGCGAGCCCAGCAGGCCGAGAAGATCCGCAACAAGGTGCTCGAGACGTTGCTCGAGCAGGTCGAGGTGCCGCTGCCGGAGAAGGTGGTGCAGGCCCAGGTCGACGACGCGTTGCACAACGCGATCCACGGGTTGGACCACGACGAGGCACGCTTGGCCGACGTGCTCGAGGCCCAGGGCAGCAGCCGGGAGAAGTTCGACGCCGACAACCGCAGCAATGCGGAAAAGGCTGTCAAGACGCAATTGCTCGTCGACGCGATCGCCGACAAGCTCGACGTCCAGGTCGGCCAGAACGACATCAGCGAGCGCCTGATGCTGATGTCTCAGCAATACGGTCTGCAGCCCCAGCAGCTGATTCAGACGCTGCAGCAGAACAATCAGCTGCCCGCCCTGTTCGCCGACGTGCGTCGGGGGTTGGCGCTCGCAGCGGTCGTCGAGGGCGCCACCGTCACCGACTCCGACGGCAACGTGATCGACACCACGGAGTTCTTCGGCCGGTCCGACGCTCAGACCGAGGAGGCGCAGATCGAGGATGCTGCCGACGAGGCCCCGGACACCGCGGAGGCTGAAGCGGACGAGGAGTCGGCCGACGCGAAGTGACGCTGTGAGCGAACGCGGCCCGGCTAGGGACTGCGCGTCCGCGCGGGACGGTTAGTGTCGGTGAGTATCAAGCTCGTGAAGAAAGCAGGTATCCAGTCGTGACCCACATGCGTGGCGCCTCGCAAGGCCTCAACCTTGTCGACTCGGTCTATGAGCGGTTGCTGGCCGAGCGGATCATCTTCCTGGGCTCACAGGTCGATGACGACATCGCCAACAAGCTCTGCGCACAGATTCTGCTGCTGTCCGCCGAGGATCCCACCAAGGACATCCATCTCTACATCAACTCGCCCGGCGGTTCCATCAGCGCCGGCATGGCGGTCTACGACACGATGGTGCTCGCGCCGTGCGACGTCGCCACCTACGCCATGGGCATGGCCGCCTCGATGGGCGAGTTCCTGCTCGCGGCGGGCACGAAGGGTAAGCGCTATGCCCTGCCGCACGCGCGGATCCTGATGCACCAGCCGCTCGGCGGCATCACCGGCGGCGCGGCCGACATCGCAATCCAGGCCGAGCAGTTCGCGGTGATCAAGAAGGAGATGTTCCGGTTGAACGCGGAGTTCACCGGGCAGCCCATCGAGCGGATCGAAGCGGACTCCGACCGCGACCGCTGGTTCACCGCGCAGGAAGCCCTTGAGTACGGCTTCGTCGACCACATCATCACCAGCGCGAGCGTCAACGGCTCAGGACCAGGAGCGGGACTAGACAAATGACCGACCACTTGCACCTTCAGGCGGACGCTCGCCTGCAGCCCCACGGCGGTGCCGTGATGCAGCCGCAGGCCCGCTACATCCTGCCGTCGTTCATCGAGCACTCCAGCTTCGGCGTCAAGGAGTCCAATCCGTACAACAAGCTCTTCGAGGAACGCATCATCTTTCTCGGTGTGCAGGTCGACGACGCGTCGGCGAACGACATCATGGCCCAGTTGCTGGTGCTGGAGTCGCTCGATCCCGACCGCGACATCACGATGTACATCAACTCGCCGGGCGGCTCGTTCACCTCGCTGATGGCGATCTACGACACCATGCAGTACGTGCGCGCCGACATCCAGACGGTGTGCCTGGGCCAGGCCGCGTCGGCCGCCGCGGTGTTGCTGGCGGCGGGTACCCCCGGTAAGCGCATGGCGCTGCCGAACGCTCGTGTGCTGATTCACCAGCCCGCGTTGGCCGGCGTCATCCAGGGCCAGTTCTCCGACCTCGAGATCCAGGCCAAGGAGATCGAGCGGATGCGCACGCTGATGGAGGTGACGCTGGCCAACCACACCGGCAAGACCCCCGAGCAGATCCGCAAGGACACCGACCGCGACAAGATCCTGACCGCCGAAGAGGCCAAGGAATACGGCGTCATCGACACGGTTCTGGAGTACCGCAAGCTGTCCGCCCAGACCGCCTGACCGTTTGCTCCCGGTCCCGTGGGGCCGGGCCCGGTCTGCTCAGCACCGGCCGGGGTGTGTCCCGCCGACCGCGGGCGCCGACAGCGTCACACCGCTCGACGGAGGCGTGCGTCGCGCTGATTAACGGGTACTTTGGGTGCCGACGCTCTCTCGGTCCGGTCACGGCGACGACACGCCAAAGACACGGTAGCGCGTTCGCCGGGGTCCGAGGGTAATCAGACGATATGTTGGCGCGAACACAGATGAATACCACTGGCGCGATTCGGCTTTATCGGTCGCCTCGCGCGGGAACAAACGGGTAGCGTCGGGTTCACCACCCGAGGCAACCACAGAAATCAAGCTTCATCGGCTGCGAGGAAAGTAGGGCCCCACCACCATGGCGCGCATTGGAGACGGCGGTGACCTGCTGAAGTGCTCGTTCTGCGGCAAGAGTCAAAAGCAGGTCAAGAAGCTCATTGCGGGTCCGGGCGTCTATATCTGCGACGAGTGCATCGATCTTTGTAACGAGATCATCGAAGAGGAACTCGCCGACGCGGACGACGTAAAACTCGACGAGCTACCGAAACCCGCGGAGATCCGCGAATTCCTCGAGGGTTACGTCATCGGACAGGACACCGCCAAGCGCACGCTCGCGGTCGCCGTCTACAACCACTACAAGCGGATTCAGGCAGGAGAGAAGACGCGGGATTCACGTTCTGAGCCTGTCGAACTGGCCAAGTCCAACATCTTGATGCTCGGGCCGACCGGCTGCGGCAAGACCTACCTGGCGCAGACGTTGGCCAAGATGCTTAACGTGCCGTTCGCGATCGCCGACGCCACCGCGCTGACCGAAGCCGGATACGTGGGCGAGGACGTCGAGAACATTCTGCTCAAGCTGATCCAGGCGGCCGACTACGACGTCAAGCGCGCCGAGACCGGCATCATCTACATCGACGAGGTCGACAAGATCGCCCGCAAGAGCGAGAACCCGTCGATCACCCGCGACGTTTCCGGCGAGGGCGTCCAGCAGGCGTTGCTGAAGATCCTGGAGGGAACGCAGGCGTCGGTGCCTCCGCAGGGCGGCCGCAAGCATCCCCACCAGGAGTTCATCCAGATCGACACCACCAACGTGTTGTTCATCGTGGCGGGGGCGTTCGCGGGTCTGGAGAAGATCGTCTCCGACCGCGTCGGCAAGCGCGGCCTGGGCTTCGGCGCCGAGGTGCACTCGAAGGCCGACATTGACACCGCCGACCACTTTGCCGAGGTCATGCCCGAGGATCTGATCAAGTTCGGGCTGATCCCGGAGTTCATCGGCCGGCTGCCCGTCGTGGCGTCGGTGACGAACCTGGACAAGGATTCGCTCGTGCAGATTCTGTCCAAGCCCAAGAACGCGTTGGTGAAGCAGTACACGCGCCTGTTCGAGATGGACGGCGTCGAACTCGAGTTCACCGACGAGGCGTTGGAGGCGATTGCCGATCAGGCCATCCACCGGGGCACCGGCGCCCGCGGGCTGCGCGCAATCATGGAAGAAGTCCTGCTGCCGGTGATGTACGACATCCCCAGCCGCGACGACGTCGCCAAGGTGGTCGTCACCAAGGAGACCGTGCAGGACAACGTGCTGCCGACCATCGTGCCGCGCAAGCCCTCACGCCCTGAGCGTCGCGACAAGTCCGCCTGACCCGCACGCTCGAAACGCGTTGTCTGCGCGCAACATTGGCCCGTCCGTCGTCAGCTTCAGTGCACGACGCGGTCGGGCCGGGTGTAGACGTTCATCGACCGCCCCCGTAGGAATGCCACCAGCGTCAGCCCGGACTGGCTGGCCAAGTCGACGGCCAGCGAAGACGGCGCCGACACCGCGGCGAGAACCGGAATACCTGCCATCACGGCTTTCTGCGTCAGTTCGAAGGAAGCGCGTCCGCTGACCAGCAGCACGGTTCCCGCGAGCGGAATGCGGTCCTGCTCGACCGCCCATCCGATGACCTTGTCGACGGCGTTGTGCCGACCGACGTCTTCCCGCACGGCGAGTGTCATGCCGTCGGAGTCGAAAAGCGCAGCGCCGTGCAGCCCGCCGGTGCTGGCAAAGACTTTCTGGGCTTTGCGCAGCCGGGCCGGCAGCTGGGAGAGGGTCTGCGCTGTGATGGTGGCCGGATCGTCCCCCGGACCGTGGCGGCTGCTCAATTGCACCGCCTCCAGCGACGCCTTACCGCAAACCCCGCACGAGGATGTGGTGTAGAAGTTCCGGGTGACGTCGACATCGGGCGGCGCGACGTGCGGGGCCAGCGTCACGTCCAGGATGTTGTAGGTGTTCTGCGAAAAACCCGCGTCGTCGACGCCTGTGCCCTTGCAGTAGCGCGCCGTGAGCACGTCGTCACGTCCGGCGATGACACCCTCGGTGAGCAGAAAACCTTGCACGAGTTCGACATCGGAGCCCGGGGTGCGCATCGTCACTGTGACGGGTGCGCCGTTGACACGGATCTCCATCGGTTCCTCGACGACGAGGGTCTCCGGCCGCGCCACCGCGGAGTCCATGGTCAGGTGCTGTACCCGCCGCCTGGCTGTGACCCGACCCATGACTCCACCCTAGGCCGGATCGACATCGAAACGTTTCCGTGCTGTTCATGGCGGGGCTCAGCGCGGGAGGCGGCGTCATCGGCATCCGAACGGCACAATGGGTGCGTGCACAACGAACTCGAACCGAACCGCCGCATGCCGGTCTGGCGTGATCCGCTGTCGGCTGGATTCCGCGCGCACCGCCACCTGTTGTTACTGCGCCTGCGCTGGCACGAGCGGCGCGGGGAGTCTGCGTCCACCCGTCAATGACGGCTAGACGACCTGCGGCGACGATGTGCTAGCTACCGGCTACTGAACGGTAACTATTTCCTTAGTTTTTCTGTCTCGTAGACGTGACGAACACCACAGTTATGTCTCACAGGAGGCGCCCACACATCCCCTGAGCTGTGAATTCGACTCCATGCATGCGGCACGCCGCGGGCGAGCCCGGTGAAGGGCTGCCTAAGAGAAGTGCAATAATCGGTACTAGCAGTGACATCAAAAATCTTGGTGGACGTCCACCGACGGCGCGTCGACTCGACTGTGACTCGGAGGACATCACCACGCAGCGTGGAAGGCAGGCCTCGTGGCAGCGAAGGACAACGCGGTCAGTCCGGGGGGTGCGGGTCCTCGACAGAAGCTCGAGAAGGTCGTCATCCGCTTCGCCGGCGACTCCGGCGACGGAATGCAGCTCACCGGTGACCGGTTCACCTCCGAGGCCGCGCTGTTCGGCAACGACCTTGCCACGCAACCGAATTACCCCGCCGAGATCCGCGCGCCCCAGGGCACGCTGCCCGGTGTGTCGTCGTTCCAAATCCAGATCGCCGACTACGACATCCTCACCGCGGGTGACCGCCCCGACGTGCTCGTCGCGATGAACCCGGCGGCGCTGAAGGCCAACGTCTCCGACCTGCCTCGCGGCGGGCTGATCATCGCAAACTCCGACGAGTTCACCAAGCGCAATCTCGCCAAGGTCGGCTACGACGCCAACCCGCTGGAGACCGACGAACTGTCCGACTACGTCGTTCAGGCCGTCCCGATGACGACCCTGACGCTAGGGGCGGTCGAGCCGATCGGCGCCTCCAAGAAGGACGGCCAGCGGGCGAAGAACATGTTCGCGCTCGGTCTCCTGTCGTGGATGTACGGCCGCGAACTCAAGCACAGCGAGGCGTTCATCCGCGAGAAGTTCGCCCGCAAGCCCGACGTCGCCGAGGCCAACGTGCTCGCGCTCAAAGCCGGCTGGAACTACGGCGAGACCACCGAGGCCTTCGCCAGCACCTACGAGGTCGCCCCCGCCAAGCTCAAAACCGGTGAGTACCGCCAGATCTCCGGCAACACCGCACTGGCCTACGGAATCGTCACCGCCGGTCAACTCGCCGACCTGCAGGTCGTCCTCGGCACTTACCCGATCACTCCGGCGTCGGACATCCTGCATGAGCTGTCCAAGCACAAGAACTTCAACGTGCTGACCTTCCAGGCCGAGGACGAGATCGCCGGCATCGGCGCGGCCATCGGCGCGTCCTACGGCGGAGCCCTGGGCGTCACCAGCACGTCGGGTCCGGGCATCTCGCTGAAGTCGGAGGCGATCGGTCTGGCGGTGATGACCGAACTGCCGCTGATCATCATCGACGTGCAGCGCGGTGGGCCGTCCACCGGTCTGCCGACCAAGACCGAGCAGGCGGACCTCCTGCAGGTGATGTACGGCCGCAACGGCGAATCGCCGGTGGCGGTGCTGGCCCCACGGTCGCCGTCGGACTGCTTCGACGTGGCCATGGAGGCGGCCCGCATCGCGGTCAGCTACCACACGCCAGTGGTCATCCTCTCCGACGGTGCGATCGCCAACGGCTCTGAGCCATGGCGGATTCCGGACGTCAGCAGCTACCCGGCCATCGAGCACACCTTCGCCAAGCCCGACGAGCCGTTTCAGCCCTACGCCCGCGACCCCGAAACCCTGGCCCGGCAGTTCGCGATCCCCGGTACGCCCGGCCTTGAACACCGGATCGGCGGTCTGGAAGCGGCCAACGGCTCCGGCAACATCTCCTACGAGCCCAAGAACCACGACCTGATGGTCCGACTGCGGCAGGCCAAGGTCGACGGTATCGCCGTGCCGGACCTCGAGGTCGACGACCCGACCGGGGACGCGGAGCTGCTGATGATCGGTTGGGGTTCCAGCTTCGGGCCGATCGGTGAGGCGTGCCGGCGGGCACGTCGCAAGGGCATCAAGGTGGCCCAGGCGCACCTGCGCAACCTCAACCCGTTCCCCGCCAACCTCGGCGAGATGCTGCGGCGCTATCCGACGGTCGTGTGCCCGGAGATGAACCTCGGCCAACTCGCTCTGCTGCTGCGGGGCAAGTACCTGGTCGACGTCCAGTCGGTCACCAAGGTGGAAGGTATGGCCTTCCTGGCCGACGAGGTCGAGGGCATCATTGATGCGGCACTGGACGGAAGCTTGGGCGAAAAGGAAAGTGACAAAGCGAAGTTCGCACGACTGGCGGCGGCCACCGTCGAGGTCGGAGTGAGCAGTGTGGGAGCGAACGCATGACCGACACCCAGCGAGGAGCGAAGGCGGATCGCGAATGACTGACTTAGTCGGAGCGGATCTCGGGTTGACCGCGGGCACCAGCCGGGTGCCGACGACCGATCAGCCGCAGAAGTCGAAGGACTTCACCAGCGACCAGGAGGTCCGCTGGTGCCCCGGCTGCGGTGACTACGTCATCCTCAACACCATCCGCAACTTCCTGCCGGAGCTGGGGTTGCGACGCGAGAACATCGCCTTCGTCAGCGGTATCGGCTGCTCGAGTCGCTTCCCGTACTACCTGGAGACCTACGGGTTCCACTCGATCCACGGCCGCGCCCCGACGATCGCGACCGGCCTGGCCCTGGCCCGTGAGGATCTGTCGGTGTGGGTCGTCACCGGTGACGGCGACGCGCTGTCGATCGGCGGCAACCACCTGATCCATGCGCTGCGCCGCAACATCAACATCACGATCCTGCTGTTCAACAACCGGATCTACGGGCTGACCAAGGGCCAGTACTCCCCGACGTCGGAAGTCGGCAAGGTCACCAAGTCGACGCCGATGGGTTCGCTGGACTATCCGTTCAACCCGGTGTCGCTGGCGCTCGGCGCCGACGCGACGTTCGTCGGCCGGGCACTGGACTCCGACCGCAAGGGGCTGTCCGAGGTGCTGCGCGCCGCGGCCGCGCACCGCGGTGCTGCCCTGGTCGAGATCCTGCAGGACTGCCCGATCTTCAACGACGGCTCCTTCGACGCCCTGCGCAAGGAAGGCGCCGAGGAGCGGCTGATCAACCTCACCCACGGCGAGCCGGTCACGTTCGGTGCCGACGGCGAGTACTGCGTCGTGAAGTCCGGTTACGGGCTCGAGATCGCCAAGACCGCCGATGTCTCGGCCGACGAAATCGTCGTCCACGACGCCCATCTCGAGGACCCCGCTTACGCGTTCGCGTTGTCGCGGCTGTCGGAGCAGAGCCTCGAACACATGGTGATGGGCATCTTCCGCCAGGTGAGCAAGCCGACCTACGACGATGCGGCCCGCCAGCAGATCGCGGCGGCCCGCGCCGAGAAGGCACACGACACGGCGGCGCTTCAGTCACTGCTTCGGGGCAAAGACACCTGGACTGTCGACTAACGTCACGGTCATGACGACCACCGTTCCGCTTGCCGGAATCATCTTGGCGGGCGGGGCTTCCCGCCGCATGGGCCGCGACAAGGCCACGTTGCCGTACGAAGGCACCACGCTCGTCGAGCGGATGGTGAGCAAGCTGGCGCCACGGTGTGCGCCGATCTTCGTCATCGCCGCTCCGGGGCAGGCACTGCCCGCGCTCGACGCCGAGGTCCTGCGCGACGAGGTGCGGGGCGTCGGTCCGCTGTTGGCGACCGGTCGGGGGCTGCGCGCGGCCGCCGAGGCCGGGTCGGAACTCGCGTTCGTCTGTGCGGTGGACATGCCCTTGTTGACCGTCGATTTGATCGACGCGTTGGCCGGGCCCGCGGTCCGCCTCGGCGCGGACGTGGTGCTGCCCTGGGACGGCCGTGACCACTACCTCGCGGGCATCTACCGCACCGCGCTGGCCGGGCGTGTGGCCGAACTCGTGGCCGCGGGGGAGCGCAGCATGCGCGCGCTTGTCCACCGGGTCGACACGCAGCGGATCGTGATGCCCGAACAGCGCGCGCTGACCAACATCAACACCGCCGCCGATCTCGCGGCGACACGCGACGAACAAATCGCTTAGCAAACTCATTGCGCGAACTATTGGGCATTCGTCGTCTTCTGAATCTAATTCCTGCCACTGAATTACTTCGCGATTCAGCGTGATAAACCACGCCAGTCCACCGCGCCGCTTCAGCTTCGCAATGTGCGACGCCGTGAGTGCAGAGCGTGAATGCTCCTGGCTCCCAGGTGTTTTCGACGGCAGCGTGGCGCATCGTCAACGGAATTCAGTCTGTTACCGGTCTAATTCGCTGTGAGAACCGTCGACAAGTAGACCGTCAGAGGCTCCGGGTCCGGTTCCAATGCCGAAGCATCGCCGGGCCGCGGCTCGCGGCCTGTGTCCAGGTGCCAACGCTGTCGCACCACGAACGAAACATCCGCTCGCATAACGGATCTCTGGACAAAACCGGCGAAGCGGCCGCCGCGGACCAGGGTGCTGCGTTGTGACCGATCTCGTGGCCGGGTGAGGTGCAAGGGATTTCGGCCCTCACCTCCGGTCGAGCGCGGCGAAACCATCGTGCCCAGTCACCGAACGGTCAGGCGTTTTCCGGCCACTTCGCCAACGAGTGTGCGGGTTTCGCCGCAACGTCGGGACGCCGGCCACTGATCTCGGTGTCCCAGCTCACAAAAACGTCGTGAGATGGCTCACGAAAATGGCTGTGTTGCCGAGCTTTTCCGTGTCCGTCAAACACGCGCATGACCTGCGATAACGAAAAGCCATCGCAGCCGTGATCGTTCCGTGATCTCGCAGCGACACGCCTTCGGTGGATATGACGCGGCGGAACTCATTTTGTACGGTCCCAAACGGCTCTACCCGGAGCAAACAATTTGAAAACCACGAACCTGTGTGTGAGTGGGGCTGTAGGAGGCGGAACGGTCTCCGGCGGCCGCCGGTGCTGATGCCCGGCGAGGCACTGCTGGCCTCCCGCTGCCGCACCCGACCGAGACGGTGCGGCCCAACTCCAGGCCTGTTCGACAGGCATGCCCACCCCGTGCGCTTTGGCGCGGGCGTGTGTTGGCGCGCGCGTGGCGAAAGGATAGAAGTTGAAGAACATCCGCAAGACATTTGGCCTGGCGACCTTTGCCGGTGCGCTCGCGTTGGCGCCCATGGCTCTGGCCACCGGCACTGCCAATGCGGACAGCGGTGTGGACTGGGACGCCATCGCGGCGTGCGAGTCGGGCGGTAATTGGTCCATCAACACCGGTAATGGCTACTACGGCGGCCTGCAGTTCACCATGGGCACGTGGCAGTCGAACGGCGGTAGCGGCTCTCCCCACAACGCCAGCCGTGAGGAGCAGATCCGTGTCGCCGAGAACGTGCTGCAGTCTCAGGGCATCGGCGCATGGCCGAGCTGCGGCGGTCGCGGCTAAGCACGCGTTTCGTCTTCAAGAGGGGCGGTGCCGGGTTACCCGGCACCGCCCCTTCTTTCTCAGATTGCTCTTACGCCAGATAAGCAACGCCTAAAACTTTTGACCCTCACGTAACACGTGACGTTCGTCACCCGACACACCGGATAACCGCAGCGGAGATCGAGGGGTTCTCGGGTGCGGGCCTTGTGCAAACGGTCGGGGAAGGACCGCAAGATGAACGTTCGTACCGCAATGACCAAGGGCCTATGGGCCGCGGCGATCTCCGGAGCGCTGGCGATGGTGCCGATGGCTCTGGCCGAGTCGTCGTTGGCCACAGCCAACGCCGATTCGGTGAACTGGGACGCCATCGCCGAATGCGAATCCGGTGGCAATTGGGCGACCAACACAGGCAACGGCCACTATGGCGGTCTGCAGTTCAAGCAGGCCACCTGGGCGGCCAACGGCGGCGTCGGCAGCCCGGCGACCGCATCGCGCGCCGAGCAGATCCGCGTCGCCGAGAACGTCCTGCGCACCCAGGGCCTGAAGGCGTGGCCGAAGTGCGGACCCCGCGGTGCGACTCCGGCCGTTTGGACCAGGCCGTCGGGTCCGTCGGCTCCGAACGCCCGTACCGCCCCCGCCTCGGCGACCGGTTGTGCGGCGATGCCGTCCAGCGGCCTGTTCGGCTTCGTCAACCCCCGTCAGATGTGCACGGCGCTGCTCAACCCGATCGGAACGGTCGCCGGAGCACGCTGACCCACCCCGCGGGTCCATCAGCCCGTCACCGCTGACAGGTCGCGGTCGGTGGGCAGCTTGAACGCCGACCGTGCCGCCACATCGGCCAGATGGCGGGCCACCAGGGCTTCAGGTCCCAGCACCGTCGCACGGCTCACAAGCGCACTGAGCGCCGGCGGAAGGTTCATGACGCGCCCGATGAACCGGGATTCGCGGACCAGCGAACGGACCCGCGGCCGGCGGAACGCCACGAATCGCGCGAAGGCCGCTGCGACGCCGTCGTCGCCATTGAGGAACCTCGCCAGGATCGCGGCGTCCTCCAGCCCCTGACAGCCGCCCTGTCCGAGGTGCGGGCGCATCGGATGCGCGGCGTCACCGACCGTCACGACCGGGCCTCGCGACCACTGCCGTGCCTCGTCGCGGTCATAGAGGTCGTTTCGCAAGACGGCGGCGGGATCTGTGGCGGCCAGGATCTCGGGGATGGGCGGGGCCCAGGACGCGAACCGCTCCCGAAGGTAGGCCAGTTCACCCTGCGGCGCCGTCGTCCCCTCGGGTACGCGTTCGGTCGCGAACCAGTAGGTGTGGTCCTCACCGAGCGGAACATGGCCGAACTCCACCGCCGGTCCGAGCGTCTCGCCCGCGATCTCGGGGTCGATCGTGCAGTCGGCCACCCCGCGCCACGCGGTGTAGCCGACGTACCGGTTGTGCAGCGGTCCATTGAGATGACGGGCGACCATCGAATGGGTGCCGTCAGCGCCCACGACGGCCTCGGCCTCCAGCACCGCGGAGTCGGCCAACGTGACTCGGACGCCGTCGGCGGTCACCGTCAGTGCCTCCGCAGCCACTCCGGTCCGCAAGGTGCCGTCGGCAAGCGCCCCGGCCAGAATCGACGTCAACGCCGAACGGCGGATGACCACGAGAGGTTCGCCGAGGGCCTTGACGATGCGTTGCGGTTCGGGTCGTCGCAGCCAGCTGCCGTCACGCCAGCGCGCCGCGCCTGCCGTCACGCGACCGCCGGCCTGACGCACGGGCTCGCCGAGGCCGATGTCGTCGAGCGCGGCCAACGCGTTGGGCCAGATGCTGATTCCCGCCCCGGACGACGCGTCGGTGCGCTCCTCGACAAGCGTGATGTCGTGTCCGCGCTGTTGCAGCGCGGCGGCGGTCGCCAGTCCGGCGATGCCCGCCCCGACGATTACGATCCGCTTCGGCATGCGTCGAACGTAGCGCGCCGAGCGTGTGGCGTTACAGGTCGAAGATCAGCAGCGTGCTGCTGGCGGTGGCCACGACCGCGCCCGATCCGTCGGTCACCACACCTTCGGCGAAGCCGATCCGCGAGCCGGACTTGGTCACGGTTGCTGTCGCGGTGAGCATTCCGCTGTCGAGGCGCACCGCCTTCAGGTAGTTCACCTTGATCTCCACCGATGTGTAGCCCTTGCCCACAGGCAGGGTGCTGTGCACTGCACAGCCGGTCACCGAATCGAGCAGGGTGCAGAGCAACCCGCCGTGAATCGCGCCGATCGGGTTGTACGCGGATTCGTCGGGGATGCAGGTGAATTCGACGAGGCCCGGCTCAACCCCCGCGATCCCGAACTGCATCAGCTCTCCGATCGGCGCGGGCGCCAGCCGGCCGTCGGCGATTGCGCGCAGATAGTCGATGCCCGCCATGGTCAGGCCCTTGGCCGTACTGGGACCCGGGGAGTGCCAGGTCACCGTGCGGGAGCGCTGCGGACCCCAGTCCTTGCGGCCGGCTGTCGTCTCCAGTTCGAGAGTCATCGCGCTTCCTTCGGTCGGTTCAGGTGGCTGAGCGGCGGGTACCGGCGCGGCCGGTCGGGGTCGGACGCGGAGACGGCGTGGGTCTGGCCCCACACCAGCAGTGCGTCGAGAACGGGCAACAGTGCCCGGCCGGAATCGGTCAACCGGTATTCATGGCGCGGCGGGGCGTCCTGGTAGCGCAACCGGTCGACGACCCCGGCTTTCTCCAGCGCCTTCAGCCTGGCCGCGATGCGGTCTCGCGGCGCGCCCGTACCGCGAACGATCTCGTCGAAGCGCGTTGCGCCCAAGACGATTTCACGTACGACCAACAGCGCCCACCGCTCGCCGACGAGCTCGAGCGCGGCCGCGATGGGACATGGGCGGCCCGGCAACTCCGCCAACGGCACGGTGGCGATCGGTGACATGGCCACCATCATGCCCTGGATAAGTTTGAAAATCAAACTCAGTGTCGAGACTGCGCATAGACCGCGAATCTGACGGCTGACGCGATCTGTGCGCAGTTTCGGCGCGGGGAAGGTCGCCGGCTTGTGCTACGAACGGGGCATGACCGCGCCGGCCCCTGACGCCTCGTCCCGCGCACCTTTCGACGACCTCGACCAGTACGTCGCGTTGCCGCGCGTCTCGGGGCTGGCGCTGTCGCCGGACGGAACAAGGTTGGTGACCACCATCGCGCAACTCAACGACAAGAGAACCGAATACGTCAGCGCGGTCTGGGAGCTCGATATCACCGGTGCGCAACCGGCGCGCCGGCTGACGCAAGGGACCAAGGGTGAGTCGGCACCGGCGTTCGCGGCCGACGGCGATCTGCTGTTCGTCGC
The DNA here is from genome assembly GCF_001499905.1 of Mycobacterium sp. GA-1285. GTDB lineage: Bacteria > Actinomycetota > Actinomycetes > Mycobacteriales > Mycobacteriaceae > Mycobacterium. The sequence continues at coordinate 66,931 of NZ_LQIS01000015.1, forward strand.
GGTCCGTCCTACCGCGGACGACGACGAGCCGCCCGCCGCGCTGTGGCGGCTCCCGTCGACCGGCGGTGAGGCGGCGCAGGTGCTGTCGCTGCCCGGCGCCGTCGAGGCGGTGCGCCCCGCCCGTGAGGCCGACGCGGCGGTGGTGCGCTCTTCGTTGATGCCCTCGGCACGGACCATCGCCGAGGACCGCCGGCTTCGGAATGTGCGCAAGGACAACAAGATCACCGCGATCCTGCACACCGGCTACCCGATCCGGCACTGGGACTCCGACCTGGGGCCGGGCGAGCCGCACCTGCTCGACGTCGCGCTGACCGCCGATTGCGTGCGCGACGAGGATGTTCGCGATCTGACCGCCGCACCGGGCGGTGCGTTGCGCGACTCCGATTACGACCTCAGTTCCGACGGGCGGTTTGTGGTCACCACGTGGCAGCGGCCCGCGCCCGGTGCGTCCCGGCATTTGGTGCTGATGCGGATCGACCTCGACAGCGGCGAACGCACGGTGGTGGTGGACGAGCCCGACGCCGACGTGTGGAGCCCGGCCATCTCACCGGATGGTTCGACAGTCGTCTACCTCCGCGAGACGTTCTCGACGCCCGACACACCGCCGCGAATCACGCTGGGCTGCATTCGGTTTGGTGAGCTCCCACGCGTGCTCACCGACGATTGGGACCGGTGGCCGGCATCGGTGAGATGGCTGCGGGACGGCTCGGCGGTGATCGTCACCGCCGACCAGGACGGCCGGGCCCCGGTTTTCCGTGTCGACCTCGGCGAGGACGAGGTGACCCAGCTGACGTTCGACGATTACTGCTACTCCGATGTGGTGGCCGCTCCGGGCGGTGTGCTGTTCGCGTTGCGAAGCTCCTACGCCGCGCCACCCCACCCGGTGCGCATCGACCCCGACGGCGCCGTCACCGAACTTCCGTGCGCGGAGTCGCCACCGCTGCCGGGGACGTTGACCGAGCTCGAGACGACGTCGAGCGACGGCACGCGGGTGCGTTCATGGCTGGTGCTCCCGGTGGGTAACCGCGAGACGCCGCTGCTGTTGTGGATCCACGGCGGTCCATTGGCCAGCTGGAACGTGTGGTCGTGGCGGTGGAATCCGTGGCTGCTGGCGGCTCGCGGGTACGCGGTGCTGCTGCCCGATCCCGGGATGTCCACCGGTTACGGGCAGGACTTCATCAGACGCGGGTGGGGCGCATGGGGCGGCGCCCCCTTCGAGGATCTGATGGCCATCACCGACGCCGCGTGTGCACATCCCCGAATCGACGCGTCCCGAACCGCGGCGATGGGTGGGTCGTTCGGCGGTTACATGGCCAACTGGGTCGCCGGCCACACCGACAGGTTCGACGCCATCGTCACCCATGCCAGCCTCTGGGCACTCGATCAGTTCGGCGCCACCACCGATTCGTCGTACTACTGGCTACGGGAGATGACGCGCGACATGGCGCGGGCCAACTCGCCGCACCACCACGTCGGCGAGATTCGCACGCCCATGCTGGTCATCCACGGCGATAAGGACTACCGAGTGCCGATCGGCGAGGCGCTGCGGCTCTGGTACGAGTTGCTGACCCACTCCGCGCTGCCCGCCGACGCCGATGGCGAGAGCCCGCACCGGTTTCTGTACTTCCCGTCGGAGAACCACTGGGTGCTCACTCCGCAACATGCCAAGATCTGGTACCAGGTGGTGATCGCGTTCCTGGCCCGGCACGTGCTCGGTGAGGACCTCGAGGTGCCCGAGACGCTCGGGTAGCGTCGCCACCATGAGCGCACCCGAGCCGGACGGCCGGCGACATTCGACACCCGAGCGGCAATTCGACATCGTCTTGTACGGAGCCACCGGGTTCGTCGGGAAACTGACCGCCGAATACCTGGCCAAAGCCGGGGGAGATGCCCGGATCGCGCTGGCCGGCAGATCCAACGACAAGCTTCTGGCGGTCCGAGACTCGTTGGGTGACAAGGCCCAATCGTGGCCGCTGATCACCGCCGACGCGTCGCAGCCGTCGACACTGAACGCGATGGCCGCACAGGCGCGCGTCGTTGTCACCACGGTGGGGCCTTATGCGAAGTACGGCCTGCCGTTGGTCGCGGCGTGCGCGGCGGCCGGTACCGACTATGCGGATCTGACCGGTGAGTCGTTGTTCATCCGCGAGAGCATCGATCAGTACCACAAACAGGCCGGGGATACCGGTGCGCGCATCGTGCACTCGTGCGGATTCGATTCCGTCCCATCGGATCTCACCGTGTTCGCGCTGTACAGGCGTGCGCAGCAGGACAGCGCGGGTGAACTCACCGACACCAACCTGGTGGTGCGGACCTTCAAGGGAGGGGTGTCGGGTGGCACGGCCGCCTCGATGATCGAGGTCATGCGCGCGGCGTCGTCGGACCCCGAGGCGCGACGGGTGATGAACGACCCCTACACGCTGACCCCGGACCGGGCCGCCGAACCCGAACTCGGCGGCCAGCCGGACCTGCGGTGGCGGCGGGGCGGGGAGATCGCCCCGGAGCTCGACGGCTACTGGGTGGCGCCTTTCGTCATGGCTGCCGTCAACACTCGTATCGTGCGCCGCAGCAACGCATTACTGAACTACGCCTACGGGCGCCGGCTGGAGTACGCCGAGCAGATGAGCATGGGCAAGTCGGTGCTCGCACCGGTCGCCTCCGCGCTGGCCACGGCCGGCAACGCCGCGACGATGGGGTTGGGCAGCCGCTACTTCGACCGCGTGCCCAACAAACTGGTCGAACGGGTGCTGCCGAAGCCGGGCACCGGGCCCAGCGAAAAGGTCCGCGAGAACGGCCATTACACCGTCGAGACGTACACGTCGACGACCACCGGCGCCCGGTACCGAGCCGTCATGTCGCAGAAGGGCGACCCCGGCTACAAGGCCACGGCGGTACTGCTCGGGGAATGCGGCCTGGCGCTCGCGTTGGATCGGGAGAAGCTCTCCGACCTGCGCGGTGTGCTCACCCCCGCCGCGGCGATGGGCGACGCCTTGCTCGAACGCTTCCCTGCCGCGGGAGTGACGTTGGAGACGGCGCACCTGCCGGGGTAGTGCACGTCACATCCAGCCAGGACAGGGAGAACCCGCCCTGTTCGGGCCGGTTCGGGGCAGTTAGCGAGGCCGCGCGCCGCGTTCCTAGAATTGCGGGGTGACCGCCGGCCCCCAATCCTCCGCTGAAGCCCTGCCCAAGTCCTGGGACCCGGGCGCGGTGGAGAGCGACATCTACGAGGGCTGGGTCAAGGCCGGCTACTTCACCGCCGACGCGACCAGCAGCAAGCCGCCCTATTCGATCGTGCTGCCCCCGCCGAACGTCACCGGCAATCTGCACATGGGGCACGCGCTGGACCACACGCTGATGGATGCGCTGACCCGGCGCAAGCGGATGCAGGGCTACGAGGTGCTGTGGCTGCCGGGCATGGATCACGCCGGCATCGCCACCCAGACAGTGGTCGAGAAGCAACTCGCCGTCGACGGCAAGACCAAGGAAGACTTCGGCCGGGAGCTGTTCATCGACAAGGTCTGGGATTGGAAGCGGGAATCCGGTGGCACCATCGGTGCGCAGATGCGTCGCCTCGGCGACGGCGTCGACTGGAGCCGTGACCGATTCACGATGGACGAGGGCCTGTCGCGTGCGGTGCGCACGATCTTCAAGCGGCTCTTCGACGCCGGCCTGATCTACCAGGCCGAGCGCCTGGTCAACTGGTCGCCGGTGCTGGAGACCGCCATCTCGGACCTCGAGGTGAAGTACGAGGACATCGAGGGCGAGCTGGTGTCGTTCCGGTACGGCTCACTCGATGACGACGAACCGCACCTCATCGTCGCCACCACCCGCGTCGAGACGATGCTGGGTGACACGGCGATCGCGGTGCATCCGGACGACGAGCGCTATCGCGGTCTGGTCGGCAAGTCGTTGCCGCACCCGTTCCTCGACCGCGACATCATCATCGTCGCCGACGAACACGTCGACCCCGAATTCGGCACGGGCGCCGTCAAGGTGACTCCCGCGCATGACCCGAACGACTTCGAGATCGGCCTACGCCATCAGCTGCCGATGCCGTCGATCATGGACACTAAGGGTCGAATCGCCGACACGGGAACGGAATTCGACGGCATGGACCGGTTCGAGGCGCGCGTCAAGGTGCGCGAAGCGCTGGCCCGCGAGGGCCGCGTCGTCGCCGAGAAGCGTCCCTACGTGCACAGCGTCGGCCACTCCGAGCGCAGCGGTGAGCCGATCGAACCGAGGCTGTCGCTGCAGTGGTGGGTCAAGGTCGAGTCACTGGCCAAGGCCGCGGGCGACGCGGTCCGCAACCGCGACACCGTGATTCATCCGCTGAGCCTGGAACCGCGCTGGTTCGCGTGGGTGGACAACATGCACGACTGGTGCATCTCCCGACAGCTGTGGTGGGGCCACCGCATCCCGATCTGGCACGGTCCCGATGGCGAGACCGTCTGTGTCGGCCCCGACGAGACGCCACCCGAGGGCTGGGAGCAGGACTCCGACGTGCTCGACACCTGGTTCAGCTCGGCACTGTGGCCGTTCTCCACGATGGGCTGGCCCGACCACACCGCCGACCTCGCCAAGTTCTATCCGACCACGGTTCTGGTCACCGGTTACGACATCCTGTTCTTCTGGGTGGCGCGGATGATGATGTTCGGCACCTTCGTCGCCGACGATCCCGCGATCACCCTCGACGGCCGGCGCGACCCCCAGGTGCCGTTCCAGAATGTCTTTCTGCACGGGCTGATTCGCGACGAGCACGGCCGCAAGATGAGCAAGTCTCGCGGTAACGGGATCGACCCGCTGGACTGGGTGGAGATCTTCGGGGCCGACGCGTTGCGATTCACGCTGGCGCGGGGGGCGAGCCCCGGCGGCGACTTGTCCATCGGTGAGGATCACGCCCGGGCGTCGCGCAACTTCGCCACGAAGCTGTTCAACGCCACCCGATTCGCGTTGATGAACGGCGCGGCCCCCGCTGCGCTGCCGGGCGCCGCCGAGCTCACCGACGCCGACCGGTGGATCCTCGGGCGAATGGAACAGGTTCGCGCGGAGGTGGATTCGGCGTTCGACTCCTACGAGTTCAACCGCGCCTGCGAGTCGCTCTACCATTTCGCGTGGGACGAGTTCTGCGACTGGTACGTCGAGCTGGCCAAGGTGCAGCTCGCCGAGGGTGTCATGCACACGACGGCCGTGCTGGCCGCGGTGCTGGACACGTTGCTCAAGCTGTTGCATCCGGTGATGCCCTTCGTCACCGAGGTGTTGTGGAAGACGCTGACCGGTCATGAGTCGCTGGTGATCGCCGACTGGCCCACGTCATCGCGCTTCGAACTCGATCCGGTTGCCGCGCAACGGGTTGCGGATATGCAGAAGCTCATCACCGAGGTGCGTCGCTTCCGCAGCGATCAGGGGCTCAATGACCGGCAGAAGGTGCCGGCGCGCCTGTCGGGTATCCCGGGTGCGGACCTGCAGGCGCAGGCGTCCGCGGTGCGCTCACTGGCCTGGCTGACCAGCGACGGGGACGGTTTCGCGCCGAGCGCCGCGATCGAGGTGCGACTGTCGCGGGGCACCGTGACCGTCGAGGTCGACACCTCGGGCAGCGTGGATGTGGCCGCCGAACGGCGTCGGCTGGAGAAGGATCTCGCCGCGGCGCAGAAGGAACTGGCCGGCACGACAGGCAAACTCGGGAACGAGGCGTTCCTGGCGAAGGCGCCCGCGGAGGTCGTCGAGAAGATCCGCGGACGCCAGCAGGTCGCCCAAGAGGAAGTCGACCGTATCACCGCAAGGTTGGCCGCGCTGCGATGACCGAGCCGGACGACCGGCCACCCCCGGAACCCGAGCCCTCACCGGACGAGATCGCGGCGCTCCTGCAAGTCGAGCACCTACTGGACCAGCGTTGGCCGGAAACGAAACTCGAACCCAGCACGACGCGCATCTCGGCGCTGCTGGAACTGCTCGGTTCACCACAGCGCAGTTACCCGTCGATCCACATCGCGGGAACCAACGGCAAGACGTCCGTCGCGCGGATGGTCGATGCGCTGTTGACCGCACTGCACCGTCGCACCGGCCGCACCACCAGCCCGCACCTGCAGTCGGCCGTCGAGCGCATCTCGATCGACGGCAAGCCGATCAGCCCCGCGACCTACGTCGAGACCTATCGCGAGATCGAGCCGTTCGTGCAGCTGGTCGACCAGCAGTCCGAGGCCGGCGTTCTCGGAAAGGCCGGCCCCGCCATGAGCAAGTTCGAGGTGGTGACCGCGATGGCGTTCGCCGCCTTCGCCGATGCGCCGATCGACGTCGCGGTTGTCGAGGTCGGTCTCGGCGGTCGCTGGGACGCCACCAATGTCGTCAATGCCCCGGTCACGGTGATCACGCCGATCGGGGTGGACCACGCCGAGTACCTGGGGGACACCCTTGCCGAGATCGCCGCCGAGAAGGCCGGGATCATCGGCAAGCAGGAAGCCGAGATAGTGCCGTCGGGAACAGATCTCAGCACCGTCGCGATCATCGGCAGGCAGGCGCCCGAGGCGATGGAGGCGCTGCTGGCCCAGACGGTGCGTGCGGACGCTGCGGTCGCGCGTGAGGACTCGGAGTTCGCAGTGCTCGGCAGGCAGGTGGCGGTCGGCGGGCAGCTGCTCGAACTGCAGGGGCTCGGCGGCCTCTACTCCGAAATCTTTCTGCCGCTGCACGGCGAACACCAGGCACACAACGCCGCGCTGGCACTGGCGGCTGTCGAGGCGTTCTTCGGTGCGGGGGCGCAGCGCCAGCTGGACATCGAAGCGGTGCGGGCCGGCTTCGCCGCGGTGACGAGTCCCGGCCGCCTGGAGCGAATGCGAAGTGCGCCAACCGTTTTCATCGATGCCGCCCACAACCCCGCGGGCGCCGCGGCGTTGGCGCAGGCGCTGCAGGAGGAGTTCGACTTCCGCTTCCTGGTCGGCGTCGTGTCGGTGATGGGCGACAAGGACGTCGACGGCATCCTGGCCGCGCTGGAACCGGTGTTCGACCAGGTCGTCGTCACTCACAACGGATCACCGCGTGCTCTCGACGTCGAGGCGCTGGCGCCGGTGGCCGAACAGAGGTTCGGTCCCGAGCGGGTCGTCACCGCAGCGACGCTGCCTGACGCGATCGAGACCGCCACCGCGATCGTCGAGGAGTCGGCCAGCGAGGGAGAACTGTTCGGCGGCGCGGGGATCGTGATCACCGGATCCGTCGTCACCGCCGGAGCGGCACGGACGTTGTTCGGAAAGGATCCGCAATGACCGAACCGGTGCCTGTGCAGCAGCCGGACCCCTGGAAGAGCTTCCGCGGGGTGATGGCGGGCACGCTGATCCTCGAAGCCATCGTCGTCCTGCTGGCGTTGCCGGTGGTGGCGAACATCGGGGGTGGGTTCACCGCCGCCACCGGCGGGTTCCTGATCGGGATGGCGGTGATCCTGGTGCTGTTGGCCGGTGTGCAGGGCAAACCGTGGGCGATCTGGGTGAACGTGGGCCTCCAGTTGGTCCTGATCGCGGGCGTCGTCCTCGACCTGGCGATCGCCTTCGTCGGCGTCGTCTTTCTGGTCGTGTGGCTGTTCATTGCCTATTTGCGCGGCGAGGTCTTGCGCCGGCAGAAGCGGGGACTTCTGCCTGGTCAGCAGCGTCCGCCGGAGTAGCCGACTCCGGCGGCTATTCTGTGCGCCGTGACTGAGCCGATTGAACGCACCCTGGTGTTGGTCAAGCCCGACGGCGTCAGGCGGCGTCTTGTCGGTGAGATTCTGCGCCGAATCGAACGCAAAGGGTTGGCGATCGCCGAACTGCAACTGGTGACCGTCAGCGACGACCTGGCCCGCAAGCACTACGCCGAGCACGAAGGCAAGCCGTTCTTCGATTCGCTGCTCACCTTCATCACGTCGGGCCCGGTCGTGGCGGCGGTCGTGGAGGGCCCGCGTGCGATCGCGGCGTTCCGGCAGATCGCCGGTGGAACCGATCCCGTGGAGAAGGCGTCCCCGGGCACCATCCGCGGCGACCTGGCCCTGATCACTCAGGACAACCTCGTTCACGGCTCGGATTCCCCGGAGTCCGCCGCGCGCGAGATCGCTCTCTGGTTCCCCGGCAAGTAGGGGTTTGCCACCTGTCTCGCCCAGCCTGGTCGGATGGGGCCCCGTGATGTGGGATACTCGACCCGGGTGACCGGCCGCCAACCGGGACCGGACGCCCGAATGAAGACTTAGACGTGCGCGACCATCGCCACGCGTGATGCGGCGCCGACCGTCCAGCCATCATTCAGACCGGCACCGGGATGGTCCCCAGTGGGCCGCCCGGAGCGAGACCACAACAAGCTCGGGCGAAATCACCCGGGTCCATAGCGGAAGCCCTCGCGTGGCCGCGACGAACAAGACGCGCCCGGGGGCTTAAGGAGACTACGTGGCCGAAGATGCCCCAACCGAAGACCTGTCCGAACACACGCGAGAAGCGGAAGACTCTCAGCCGGAATCGTTGAGAGTGGATGTGCTCGCCCAGACGCTGGGCACGACCAGCGAGCGAGTGCTACAGGCGCTGACCCAACTGGACGGCCGTCCCCGCACCGCCGAATCCACGGTCGAGGAGGACGAGGCGCAAAGGGTGCGCCAAGCGCTCGCCGATGGCGCGGACGGGTCGCAGACGCCCGAACCCGCGGACGGCGCCGAAGCGAGCAATGGTGACGAGCCGGAGTCCCGGCTGATTCTGGAGACCCCCGCGGAGGAGACCCCTCAGCGCGCCGAATACATGCCGCTGTTCGTCGCGCCGCAACCCGTCCAATTCGAGGACGACTCCGACGACGATGACGACGACGATGACGAGGACGGCCCGGACAGTGAGGACGACCAGTCCGAGCGTCCCTCCGGCCGCCGTCGCCGTCGCGGCAGGCGCGGGCGGGGCCGCGGGCGCGGTGAGCAGAACGGCGACGACGCCGATGCCGACGGCGAGGCCAACGAGGGCGGATCGCAGGCTGCCGACCAGGACGGCGACGAATCGGACGACTCCGACGAGGACAACGGCGACGACGAGAACACCGGCACGGACGGTGCCACCCGCCGCCGTCGTCGCCGCCGTCGTCGCAAATCGGGGTCGGGGGATGAGAGCGACGCGACCTCGCCCGACGATCCGCCCAACACCGTCGTCCACGAACGAGAGCCGCGGAAGTCGGCGAGAAGCGACAAGTCCGGCAGCGGCGACGGCGAGATCCAGGGCATCAGCGGATCGACCCGGCTGGAGGCCAAACGGCAACGCAGGCGCGACGGCCGCGATGCCGGCAGGCGCCGCCCCCCGATCCTGAGCGAGGCCGAATTCCTGGCCAGGCGCGAAGCAGTCGAACGGATGATGGTCGTCCGCGACAAGGTTCGCACCGAACCGCCGCACGAGGGCGCGCGATACACCCAGATCGCCGTGCTGGAGGACGGCGTCGTCGTCGAGCACTTCGTGACCTCGGCGGCGTCCGCCTCCCTGGTCGGCAACATCTACCTCGGCATCGTGCAGAACGTGCTGCCATCGATGGAGGCGGCCTTCGTCGACATCGGCCGCGGGCGCAACGGTGTCCTCTACGCCGGCGAGGTCAACTGGGAAGCCGCCGGCCTCGGAGGCCAGAACCGCAAGATCGAACAGGCGCTCAAGCCGGGTGACTATGTCGTCGTCCAGGTCAGCAAGGACCCCGTCGGGCACAAGGGCGCCCGCTTGACGACGCAGGTGTCGTTGGCGGGCCGGTACCTGGTCTATGTGCCCGGCGCCTCGTCGACCGGCATCAGCCGCAAACTGCCCGACACGGAACGTCAGCGTCTCAAGGAGATCCTGCGTGAGGTCGTCCCGCCCGACGCCGGGGTGATCATCCGCACGGCGTCGGAAGGCGTCAAAGAAGAGGACATCCGCAACGACGTCGAACGCCTCGCCAAGCGCTGGTCGGAGATCGAGGCCAAGGCCGCCGATATCACCGCGAAGAAGGCCGGTGCGGCCGTCGCGCTCTACGAGGAGCCCGATGTGCTGGTCAAGGTGATCCGCGATCTGTTCAACGAGGACTTCACCGGGCTGACGGTCTCCGGCGACGAGGCTTGGAACACCATCAACGAATACGTGAATTCGGTTGCGCCCGAACTTCTTCCACGATTGACGAAGTACGAACCCGCATCTCCTGACGGCCCCGACGTGTTCGCGGTGCACCGCATCGACGAGCAACTGGACAAGGCGATGGATCGCAAGGTGTGGCTGCCGTCGGGCGGCACGCTTGTCATCGACCGCACCGAGGCCATGACCGTCATCGACGTCAACACCGGCAAGTTCACCGGGTCGGGCGGCAACCTCGAGCAGACCGTCACCCGCAACAACCTCGAGGCGGCCGAGGAGATCGTGCGCCAGCTGAGGCTGCGCGATATCGGCGGCATCGTCGTCATCGACTTCATCGACATGGTGCTGGAGTCCAACCGCGACCTGGTACTGCGGCGGCTGACGGAGGCGCTGGCCCGCGACCGGACCCGTCATCAGGTCTCCGAGGTGACCTCGCTGGGCCTGGTTCAGTTGACGCGCAAACGGCTCGGCACCGGTCTGGTGGAGGCGTTCTCGACGGCGTGCACCCACTGCGGCGGGCGGGGAATCGTGCTGCACGGCGACCCGGTCGACTCGACGTCGGGGAGCGCACGCAAGTCGGACAGCGGCCGGCGCGGTAAGCGCGGTAAGCGCGGCACCAAGTCCGACGACGTCGCCGTGGCCAAGGTCCCGCCGCATCCGGCGGGCGAGCATCCGATGTTCAAGGCGATGGCGGCCGCCAACGGCCGGCATGGCGCGGACGACGATGCCACCCACGAGGAGAAGCCTGAAGAGGTCGCCGAGACCGAACCCGAAGCCGAAGTCAGTTCGGCCATCCGCGCCGCGGTGATCGAGTCGGGCGAGGACGATATCGAGGACCTCGAGGACGAGGACTTCGACGAGTCCGATGAGGATGACGAGCCCGACGAGGATGACGAGTCCGACGAGGACGAGGACGAGATCGACCTGGATTCCGACGACGACGAAGACGACATCGACGACGACATCGAGGTCATCGGCGCCGAAGACGACTCCGACGAGGACTCCGACGAGGACTCCGATGAGGACGAGGACTCGGACGACGACGAGGATTCAGACGAAGACAACGAGTCCGGCGACTACGACAGCAGGGACGTCGCACCCACGGTTGTGTCCGGAGGGCGGCACCGGCGCCGGGCGGCCGCTCGGCCTGCGGGCCCACCACGTCGGGAGGGCTGAACTCGTCGCCGGGGGTGACAAGCCGTGACCTGCGGTGATTTGACCCTCGTGCGGCGACTCAAGTAGCCTTGAGCAGTTGTCGCCAGGCTCTGGATCACGCGAGCGGGCGGCAGTCGCAAACCCAGACCAGCGCAGCGGCAAATCGCGCGCGCCCAGTGAACGACGTAGGAGTGGCAGCACGATGGCGACTTACGCAATCGTCAAGACCGGCGGCAAGCAGTACAAGGTCGCGGTCGGCGACGTGGTGAAGGTCGAGAAGCTCGATTCCGACCCCGGCGCCAGCGTCTCGTTGCCCGTTGCCCTCGTCGTCGACGGGTCGAAGGTGACCTCGGACGCCAAGGCGCTCGAGAAGGTCGCCGTCACCGGTGAGATCCTCGAGCACACCAAGGGCCCCAAGATCCGCATCCACAAGTTCAAGAACAAGACCGGCTATCACAAGCGCCAGGGGCACCGTCAGCAGCTGACGGTCCTCAAGGTCACCGGCATCAAGTGATGAGCCGTCAGGCGAAGAACAGAAAGCACTGAGGGGATTCACGATGGCACACAAGAAGGGCGCTTCCAGCTCACGTAACGGTCGCGACTCCGCCGCACAGCGGCTCGGCGTCAAGCGGTTCGGCGGCCAGATCGTCAAGGCCGGCGAAATTCTGGTGCGGCAGCGGGGCACCCATTTCCATCCCGGCGTCAACGTCGGCCGCGGCGGTGACGACACGCTGTTCGCCACCGCCCCCGGTGCCGTCGAGTTCGGCTCCAAGCGCGGCCGCAAGACCGTCAGCGTCGTTCGACCGGCACCGCAGGAGGCCTGACTTCCTGCCGCGAATGTGATGCTGCTGCGACTTCCCGGCTGAAGCCGGCAGTAGCTCACACTCGTCACGGAAAGGAAGGACCGATGCCTCGCTTCGTCGACCGCGTCGTGATCCACGCGCGGGCCGGCAACGGCGGTAACGGCTGCGCCTCGGTCCACCGCGAGAAGTTCAAACCGCTCGGCGGCCCCGACGGCGGTAACGGCGGCCGCGGTGGCAGCGTAATTCTGGTCGTCGATCCGCAGGTGCACACGCTGCTCGACTTCCACTTTCATCCCCACGTCGTCGCACCGTCGGGCAAGCAGGGTGCCGGCGGCAACCGGGACGGGGCCGCGGGCGCCGACCTCGAGGTCAAGGTTCCCGACGGCACGGTCGTGCTCGACGAGAACGGCCGACTGCTCGCCGACCTCGTCGGTGCCGGCACCCGCTTCGAAGCGGCCGCTGGTGGCCGCGGCGGCCTGGGCAACGCCGCGTTGGCATCACGCGCCCGCAAGGCCCCCGGCTTCGCGCTGCTCGGCGAAAAGGGTCAGGTCCGTGACCTGACGCTCGAACTCAAGACCGTCGCCGACGTCGGACTCGTCGGCTTCCCGTCCGCGGGTAAGTCGTCCCTGGTGTCGGTGATCTCAGCGGCCAAACCGAAGATCGCCGACTATCCGTTCACGACGCTGGCACCCAACCTCGGCGTGGTGTCCGCGGGCGGCAACACCTTCACCGTCGCCGACGTGCCCGGCCTCATCCCCGGCGCCTCGCAGGGGCGAGGACTGGGGTTGGACTTCCTGCGGCACATCGAACGGTGCGCCGTGCTGGTGCATGTGGTCGACTGCGCGACGATGGAACCCGGACGTGACCCAGTCTCCGACATCGACGCGTTGGAGGCGGAGCTCGCCGCGTATACCCCGACGCTGCAGGGTGATTCGACGCTGGGTGATCTCGCCGAGCGTCCGCGTGCAGTGGTGCTGAACAAGATCGACGTACCCGACGCCCGCGAGCTGGCCGACTTCGTCCGCGAGGAGATCGTGCGCCGCTACGGCTGGCCGGTGTTCGAGGTATCCACCGTGACTCGGGAAGGGTTGCGTCCGTTGATGTTCGCGCTGTGGGAGATGGTGTCGACCTACCGCGAATCACAACCGCCGGTGGTGCCGCGGCGACCCGTCATCCGTCCCGTCCCCGTGGACGAAAGCGGTTTCACCGTCGAGCCGGATGGACGCGACGGCTTCGTCGTGCGTGGTGTCCGGCCCGAACGGTGGGTCGCCCAAACCGATTTCGACAACGACGAAGCGGTCGGTTATCTGGGTGACCGGCTGGCGCGCCTGGGTGTCGAGGATGAGCTGTTGAAGCTGGGTGCTCGGCCCGGATGCGCCGTCACCATCGGTGACGTGACCTTCGACTGGGAGCCACAGACACCCGCCGGGGTCGACGTGCCGATGTCGGGTCGCGGTACCGATCAGCGGCTCGAGCAGACCGACCGTGTTGGGGCGGCCGAGCGTAAGGCCGCGCGGCGGGAACGGCGGCGCCCCGGCGGCGAATCATGACCGCCTCAGCGCGCTCCGGCGAGTCGGCAAACCGGGAAGCGGTCCGCACCGCACGCAGCGTCGTCGTCAAAATCGGCACCACCGCGCTGACCACACCGGGCGGAGTGTTCGACGCCACCAGACTCGCGGTGCTGGTCGAGGCCATCGAGGGCCGGATGCGGGCCGGCTCGGACGTGGTGATCGTGTCGTCGGGCGCTATCGCGGCGGGCATCGAACCGCTGCGGCTGTCGAGACGCCCCGCTGACCTGGCCACCAAACAGGCCGCCGCCAGCGTCGGGCAGGTGGCACTGGTCAACGCGTGGAGCGCGGCCTTCGCACGTTATGAGCGCACCGTGGGACAGGTCCTGCTGACCGCGCACGACATCTCGATGCGAGTGCAGCACACCAACGCCCAGCGCACACTCGACCGGTTGCGGGCGCTGCACGCGGTGGCGATCGTCAACGAGAACGACACCGTGGCCACCAACGAGATCCGGTTCGGCGACAACGACCGCCTCTCGGCGCTGGTGGCGCATCTGGTCGGTGCCGACGCGCTGATCCTGCTGTCCGACATCGACGGTCTCTACGATTCGGATCCGCGAAAGGGTAACGCGCGCTTCATCTCCGAGGTGTCGCGGCCGGAGGACCTCGACGGTGTGGTGGCCGGTCGAGGCAGCCATCTGGGTACCGGCGGGATGGCGTCGAAGCTGTCGTCTGCGTTGCTGGCCGCCGACGCCGGGGTGCCGGTGTTGTTGGCGGCGGCCTCGGATGCGGCGACAGCATTGGCCGACGCGTCCGTCGGCACGGTGTTCGCACCGCGGCCCGAGCGGATGTCGGCGCGCCGGTTCTGGGTGCGGTACGCCGCGGAGGCGGCGGGGGCACTGACGCTCGACGACGGGGCGGTGCGTGCGGTGGTCGAGCAGCGGCGCTCGTTGCTGCCCGCCGGTATCACCGCGGTGTCGGGCCGGTTCTACGGCGGCGACGTCGTCGAATTGCGCGCACAGGACGGGACGATGGTCGCGCGCGGCGTGGTCGCCTACGACCGCGGCGAGTTGGCGACGATGTTGGGTCGGTCGACATCGGACCTGTCTCCGGAACTCCGCCGACCCGCAGTCCACGCCGACGACCTGGTCGCCGTCTGATCTTCACGCCGAGGTCGCCACGGCCGGCAGCTCGTCGGCCAACAACGCCAGCATCGGGGAGCATCCGTTGTCGACCTTGACCGTCGCCAGCGCATCGCCGCGGGTGGGACCGCGATTGATGATCGCGATCGGCATGCCGGCCGCCGCGGCATGGCGCACGAACCGGTAACCCGAATACACCGTCAGCGACGACCCGGCGACCAGCAGAGCGTCTGCCGCGTCGAGCATCGAATAGCATTGGGCAACACGCTCTTTCGAGACATTCTCGCCGAAGTAGACGATGTCGGGTTTGAGCATCCCGCCGCAACGGGGGCAGTCGACGACGCGGAACGATGTGGTTTCACCGACGACGGCATCGGCGTCCGGGGCGACCGCGATGCCGCCCACGGACTGCGCGACCCGCTGAGCGAACTCCGGGTTGGCCGCCTCCAGCAGATCGGCCAGGGCGGCGCGAGTCATCGTGTGCGCACAGCCCAGACAGATGACCTCCGCATAGGTGCCGTGCAGGTTGACGACGTTGTCGCTACCCGCCTTGGTGTGCAGCAGATCGACGTTCTGAGTGATGAGGCCCGATACCACGCCCACCGCCTCGAGCGTCGCAAGGGCCCGGTGGCCGGCGTTGGGGAGCGTTTCGTCCATGTGCCGCCAGCCGAGGTGGTTGCGCGCCCAGTATCGCTGCCGGAACACGGGGTCAGAGGTGAACTGGCGGATCGTCATCGGGTTGCTCGGCGGCGAGTCCGGCCCCCGGTAGTCCGGAATCCCGGAATCGGTGGACATACCCGCACCGGTGAGCACGGCGATCCGCCGGCCGCGCAGCAGGGCGACGAGTTCGGGTGCGTCCACCTGATCGAGAGTAGGCGCTTCCCGGCGACTCAACGTCACACCGGTGCTTAGCTGGTTCATCGCCTGCACCACCTGCGTGCGATCAACCGCTTAGCGCATGGGTCGCACGCGTGGATTCACTCCTGAGTCGGACAGGCTTCCACGGGCACGAGCATGGTGATGTCCCCGGATTTCTCGAAGCGGAATGTCACGTCGACGCTGTGCGCAGGCTGGACGCTGTCTTTGGTCCCTTCCAGCGTCACCGTGAACGGGCGACCCTGTGCGACGGGTTGTCCGGCGGCGATCGAGGTGCCGGCAGCCACCTCGATAGGCGGGTCCGGAGCGATACGGACGCTGTCGGCGGCTGGTGTGGAAATACCCTCAAGCCGTTCGGTTTCCACCGGCCGGTTGTTGGTGACAGTGAACCGCAGCTCCGCCGAACTCCCGACCTGAATGGCGCACGATCCGGGTAGATAGCGAGGCACCACAAACGCGTTCTCGACAGTCGTCTCCGTGGTCTCCGATCCGGACCCACGGTTGCTCGACTCGCCAGTGGTATCGCTGCCGCAGCCGGCCAGCACTAACACCGCAAGCAACACCGGCGCCGTGGCAGTGGATGCACACCGTCTTGATCTCATACCGAAGCAGGCCTACCCACGCACCGCAGCGTCAAACGCCTGATCGGCTCTGGCGCCGACATCTGTCAGCAGTGTGAACCTACGTGTGACCGCTCTCGGTTCGGACCGCGGGCTTCGAGTAGAACGGCATCCGGTCCGATCATTGCAAACACTTTGCCGCGGGCGTGATCTCGGCGCTCATGTTGCTTTTCATCATGGTCAGTGCCGCATCGCTGAGTTCCGGGTCGATGTGGGCGACGGCATCCGGCGGGACGACGACCGGGAAGTGCCGGACATAGGCGTCCAGCGCCGTGTAGAGGATGCATTGCTCGGTGACCTGACCGGTGAGGATGACCCGCTCGGGCTTCAACTGCCCCAGCAGGTATGCCAGCGCCGTGGCGTAGAAGGCGCTGTGGCGGACCTTCGTCATCAGACGGCAGCCGTCCTGCGGGACGATCGGCTCGATCAGGTCCGGCCGCTCGCCCTGCAGCGCCGACTGCACGATGTCGCTGAACTGGGCGCTGAAATCACCGTAGTTGTCGTTGACGTAGATGAGGTCGACGTCGTCGCGGTCACGGGCTTCGGCGACGAGCCCCGCGAGGGGATCGATGATCTCGGCGACGTGTGGGGCCAGCTTCTCGGCGTCGGGGTGGCGGTAGGTGTTCATCATGTCGATGACCAGCACTGCGGTGTCACTCATGGGGACTTGCATACCCCGTTCCGATTTCGGGCAACAATGAGGCATGGATTTCTACTCGGCGTACCGGCACGGCTTCGTCCGCGTCGCCGCATGCACGCACCACACGGCGCTTGCCGACCCGCAAGCCAATGCCGAGTCGGTGCTGCGTATGGCGCGCGCCTGCCATGACGACAGCGTCGCGCTCGCGGTCTTTCCGGAGCTGACGCTGTCCGGCTACTCCCTCGAGGACATCGTGATGCAGGACGCGCTGCTGGACGCGGTGGAGGACGCGGTGCTCGACATCGTCGTCGCCTCCGCCGACCTGATGCCGGTGCTGGTGATCGGCGCTCCGCTGCGTTATCGGCACCGGATCTACAACACGGCCGTCGTGATCCATCGCGGACGCGTGCTCGGCGTGGTGCCGAAGTCCTATCTGCCGACGTATCGCGAGTTCTATGAGCGACGGCAGATGGCCCCCGGCGACGATGTGCGTGGCGCGATCCGGATGGGTCAGCGAGCGGACGTGCCGTTCGGCCCCGATCTGTTGTTCACCGCGACCGACGTGCCCGGATTCGTGTTGCACGTCGAGATCTGCGAGGACATGTTCGTGCCGATCCCGCCGAGCGCGTCAGCGGCACTGGCCGGTGCGACGGTGTTGGCGAACCTTTCCGGTAGCCCGATCACGATCGGACGCTCAGAAGACCGCTGCCTGCTGGCCCGCTCCGCGTCGGCACGCTGCCTAGCCGCCTATGTGTACGCCGCGGCAGGGGAGGGCGAGTCGACGACCGACCTCGCCTGGGACGGTCAGACGATGATCTGGGAGAACGGCGAATGCCTGGCGCAGTCCGAGCGCTTCCCCAAGGGCGAACGCCGATCGGTGGCCGACGTCGACTTGGAATTGCTGCGCTCCGAACGCATCCGCATGGGCACCTTCGACGACAACCGCAGGCACCACGCCGCGTCGACGGATACCTACCGGCGCGTGGAGTTCCAGCTCGATCCGCCGTCCGGCGACGTGGGCCTGCTCCGCCACATCGAGCGGTTCCCGTTCGTCCCATCGGATCCTGAACGGCTGGAACAGGATTGCTACGAGGCCTACAGCATCCAGGTGGCCGGACTCGAACAGCGACTGCGGGCCCTGGACTTCCCCAAGATCGTGCTCGGACTGTCCGGAGGGCTGGACTCGACGCATGCCCTGATCGTCGCGGCGCGGGCGATGGACCGCGAACAGCGTCCGCGCAGCGACATTCTCGCGTTCACCATGCCCGGATTCGCGACCGGTGAGAGGACCAAGGGCAACGCCCTGCGGTTGGCCGATGCGCTGGGCGTGACGTTCACCGAACTCGACATCAGTTCGACGGCGGAGTTGATGCTCAAGAACATCGACCACCCGTTCGGTCGCGGGGAGAAGGTCTACGACGTCACATTCGAGAACGTGCAGGCGGGGCTGCGCACCGATTATCTGTTCCGCCTGGCCAACCAGCGCGGAGGAATCGTGTTGGGCACCGGCGACCTGTCGGAGCTCGCGCTCGGATGGTCGACTTACGGCGTGGGCGACCAGATGTCGCACTACAACGTCAACGGCGGCGTTCCGAAGACGTTGATCCAGCACCTAATCCGCTGGGTGATCTCGTCGGGGCAGTTCGACGACAGGGTCAACGAGGTGCTGCAGTCGGTACTCGACACCGAGATCTCGCCGGAGCTTGTACCGGCGGGCGAGGACGAGGAGATCCAGAGCAGCGAGTCGAAGGTCGGACCCTATGTCTTGCAAGACTTTTCGCTGTTTCAGGTGCTGCGCTTCGGATTCCGGCCCTCGAAGGTCGCGTTTTTGGCCTGGCACGCCTGGAGCGATCCGCAGCGCGGCGAGTGGCCGACCGGATATCCCGAATCCAAGCGACCGTCGTACTCGCTCAAGGAGATCCGGCACTGGCTGCAGGTGTTCGCCCAACGGTACTATTCTTTCGCCCAGTTCAAGCGGTCGGCGGTGCCGAACGGCCCGAAGGTGTCGCACGGCGGTTCGCTCTCGCCGCGCGGTGACTGGCGAGCGCCGTCGGATATGTCCGCCCGCACCTGGCTCGACGAGATCGAGCGCGAGATTCCCGAGGACTAGCGGCAACGGGTGCCCGCTGATGCCATGGAAACTGGTCGACCCGGTGCGGCGCTTCTGTTGCCAACTGCGCCAACCGAATCCGAACGCGGCGAACACCACGAACAGGACGCTCGCGATGGTCGGCATGGTCATTCCATTCATGTGCAACAGGGGTCACCCCGCCAGGCGTCGACTCCTTCGCGGACCGCGATCACCGCGATACCGAGCGCGGCGACGGGGTCGGCCCACGACCACCCCAGCAGGCTGTTGAGCAGGAGGCCGGCCAGCAAAATCGCCGACAGATAGGTGCACAGCAGCGTCTGTTTGGAGTCGGCGACCGCAGACGTCGACCCGAACTCGCGGCCGGCACGCCGCTGTGCCAGCGACAACACGGGCATGATCACCAGGCTCGCTGCGGCCAGCACGATGCCGACGAGAGAGGTTGCGGCCTCCCCTCGACCGGTCAATGTCCACAATGCGTCGGTGGCGACGTACGCGGCAAGAGCGAAGAACGAGAACGCGATGAACCGCAGCGCGGTCTTCTCCCTCGTTTCCGGATCGCGTGCGGAGAACTGCCACGCGACGGCCGCGGCGGAGGCGACCTCGACGACCGAATCCAAGCCGAACCCGATCAGCGCCGACGACGACACGCGGGCGCCCTCGGCCAGCGCGACGATCGCCTCGATGACGTTGTAGGTGATTGTGGCCGAGACCAACCAGCGGATCCGGCGCGCCAGGACCGTTTTTCTGGTCGCGTGCGCGGACATCAGCAGCAGGCGTCGTCGGCGGCGTCGGGACAGCAGGCCGGGTCGACCTCGAGCACCAGGCCGACCAGGTCGTCGAGCGCGCGCGCGATCCGCTCGTCGGCGAGTTCATAGCGACTGCGCCGGCCCTCCGGTTGCGCGGTCACCAACCCGCAACCGCGCAGACACGCCAGGTGGTTGGACAGAATCTGGCGCGAGACGCCGATCTTGTCGGCCAGTTCGGAGGGATAGCCGGGGCCGTCGCGCAGGATGAGCAGGATCTCGGCTCGAGTCGGATCCGACAGGGCACAACCGAACCGCGCCAGCGCATCGCTGTGGGTGACCGTCTGCATGCCGCAGATAGTACATCACAAGCTGAACTATTGGGGCGACTTGTACCGGCGCTGAGCGCCGGTGCCGCTCCACAAGTCGCACCTCAGAGGCGCCCGTCGATGCGCAGATCCGGATGCACCCAGTTCGGCGAGCGCCGCTCCTTGAAAGCCATGAAGCCCTCGATCGACTCGGGCGCACCCAGGCTGGCCTGCATACCGATCCGGTCGTAGAGGCCGATGTAGTTGTCCAGGCTGGATTTGACGAGGGTTCTGGCCGCGGGCGCGGTCCGGCAGCACTGCGCCAGGACCTCCCGGGCGGCCTGGGCGAGCTCGTCGTGGGGCACCACCCGCGCCACCATGCCCCAGTCGTGGGCCTCGGCGGCGGTCAGCGTGCGCCCGGTGAACATCAGGTCGCGGGTGCGGACCGGCCCGATGAGCCGTGCCAACATGTGGCTGTAGTAAGTGTCGGCGATCCCGCGGTACAGCTCGGGGACCCGGAACGTGGCCCGCTCGCTGACCACGGCGATGTCGGCGCACAGCGCGATCTGCAACCCACCGCCCTGGCACGACCCGTTCACCGCCGCCACGACGGGTTTGGCGGACTGGCGCAACGTGTCGAACGGCAACGCATCCATCCCCAGCGCGGGCCCGAACGTCATCCAGTTGTCGGCGCCGCCCCCGCCCATGTCCCCGCCGGGCGCGAAGACGTCACCGGTGCCGGTGATCAGCAGTCCGGCGAGCTCGGGGTCGCTCTCGACGTGCTTGACGGCGTACTTGATGCCGAAGTACATCGCGGGCGTCATGGCGTTGCGGGCCTCCGGCCGGTCGAGCCGGCACACCCCGAACGCACCCTCGCGGGTGAACTTCAGGAACGGAGTGCCGAGCCAGTCGCCCTCGGGCGGCCGCGGAGCGTCGGTGGTGCCCGGCTGGGTGGTCGTCATAACTGCCTTTCTGTCGCTCTGTTGGACACAGCGTCGTCGATGGCCTCGGCGTACGGCGCGCAGTCACCCGCTCCCGGCACGAGCGTCGACAGGGCCGCCGCCGCGCACGCTCGGCGCAGGGCCAGTTCGTGGCCGTCGAGCCAGTGTGCGGCCAGCACTCCGGCGAACACGTCACCCGCGCCGGCGGTGTCCACCGCCCGCACCGCCGGGGCGGGGACGCTGAAGCGTTCGCCGTCACCGAGATAGCTCGCACCGCGCGCACCGCGGGTGATCACGAGATGGGGGACCGGCCAGTGCCACGCGCCCGCCTCGGTTTCGTTCACCACGACCACATCGGCCACCTCAGACAAGGCGAGCAGCTCGTGCGGCGGCGCCCCGGCCGGCGAGGCGTTGACGATGACCACCGCACCGGCGGCGGACGCGATCTGCGCGGCGGCGATCGCGGTCGCGATCGGAATCTCGAGCTGCAGCAACACCACGTCGCTGTCGGCGATGACGGCGCGGACATCGGCGGAGTCCACTCCCAGCACGCCGTTCGCGCCCGGCGCGACCACGATCGTGTTCTCCGCCGACGAGTCCACGGTGATGACGGCTGACCCGCTCGGTCCCGGCACGGTGACGACGCCATCGAGGGCGACGCCGTTGGCGCTGAGGTGGCTCCGCAACATCTCGGCCGCCCCGTCGTTTCCGAGCGCGGCGACCAGTCGCACCCTCGCACCCGCCCTGGCCGCCGACACCGCCTGGTTGCCGCCTTTGCCACCGGGGGACATGGACAGACCCGACGCGAGCACGGTCTGACCGGGACGGGGCAGGGTGCGCACGGTGAAGGTCAGATCAGCGTTGACACTGCCGACCACACATACCCGGCTGCAGTCCCGCGGCGCCATGGCTCCCAACGCTAATGCAGGGCCCCTACCTGACACGTGTCGAACGCCCGAACCTCGTTCGATACCCTGGATAAATGAGTGTGGAGGCACCCGTGGGCGCTGTGGGCGTCGACCTGCGCCAGCAGGTGCACGCCGCCGCCCGCCGCCCCCCCGCGGCGGCCCGCGCGCTGGCCATCCTGAGTTCGGAAACCAAGAACCGTGCGCTGAACACCGCCGCCGACCACGTGCTGATGGCGACGGGCCAGATCCTCGCGGCCAACGAGCAGGATCTCGAGGCCGCTCGTGCCGCGGGCACACCCGAGGCGATGCTCGATCGGCTCGCGTTGAACCCGAAGCGGATCGAAGGCATCGCCGACGGCCTGCGCCAGGTGTCCAGGTTGCCCGATCCGCTCGGCGAGGTGCTACAGGGCCGCACGTTGCCCAACGGATTGCAGCTGCGCCAGCTGCGAGTGCCGCTCGGCGTCGTCGGAATCGTCTACGAAGGCCGGCCCAACGTGACGGTCGACGCCTTTGGGTTGACGCTGAAATCGGGCAACGCGGTGCTGCTTCGCGGTAGCTCCTCGGCGGCCAACTCCAACGCCGCCCTGGTGAATGCGCTGCGAGCGGCACTGGCCACCGAACTGCTCGAGGTCGACGCCGTGCAGTTGCTGCCCAGCGCCGACCGCGCCAGCGTGACGCACCTGATCCAGGCCCGTGGGCTCGTCGATGTCGTCATCCCCCGCGGCGGCGCGGGTCTCATCGACGCCGTCGTCCGCGACGCGACCGTGCCGACGATCGAGACCGGTGTCGGCAATTGCCATGTCTACGTGCATGAGTCGGCCGACCTCGACGTCGCCGAACGAATCCTGCTCAACGCCAAGACCCGTCGGCCCAGTGTCTGCAACGCGGCCGAATCGGTCCTGGTCGACGCAGCCATCGCCGAGCGTGCGTTGCCGCGGTTGACCGAGGCGCTGCGGGACGCCGGTGTGACGGTGCACGACAACCCGTCGGACGACGAATTGCGCGCCGAGTTCCTCTCGATGGACATCGCGCTGGCGGTGGTCGACGGCGTCGACGCCGCGATCGCCCACATCAACGAGTACGGCACCGGGCACACCGAAGCCATCGTCGCCACCGATCTGGCTGCCGCGCAACGCTTCACCGACCGCGTCGATGCCGCCGCGGTGATGGTGAACGCGTCGACGGCGTTCACCGACGGCGAGCAGTTCGGGTTCGGCGCCGAGATCGGCATCTCCACCCAGAAGCTGCATGCCCGCGGACCCATGGGTCTGCCCGAACTGACGTCGACCAAATGGATTGTGTGGGGCGACGGTCACACTCGCCCCGCCTGAACAGGAGAACTTTCCGATGAGCGCTTGCGCGAACAGAATCGAAGCCTTGTGAGCGTCCCCGCGCGCCCAGCGCCGCTGTTCGCCGACATCGAGGATGTCGGCAGACGGCTCGCCGAAACCGGCTATCTTCCCGACACCGCAACCGCCACCGCGGTTTTCCTCGCCGATCGGTTGGGCAAGCCGTTGTTGGTGGAAGGGCCCGCCGGAGTCGGCAAGACCGAACTGGCCCGCGCCGTGGCGCAATCGACGGGTTCGGGTCTGGTGCGGTTGCAGTGCTACGAAGGCGTCGACGAGGCCCGCGCCCTGTACGAGTGGAACCACGCCAAGCAGATACTCCGTATTCAAGCGGGACACGGTGATTGGGACAGCACCCGCGACGACGTCTTCTCCGAGGAGTTCCTGCTCTCGCGCCCGCTGCTCACCGCGATCCGGCGCACCGAGCCGACCGTGCTGCTGATCGACGAGACCGACAAGGCCGACATCGAGATCGAAGGCCTACTGCTGGAGGTGCTCTCCGACTTCGCGGTGACCGTGCCGGAGTTGGGCACGATCGTCGCCGAGCGCGCGCCGTTCGTCGTGCTGACCTCCAACGCCACCCGGGAGCTGTCCGAGGCGCTCAAACGTCGGTGTCTGTTCCTACACATCGACTTTCCCGATCCTGACCTGGAACGGCGCATCCTGCTGTCCCGGGTGCCGGAGTTGCCCGAACGGCTCGCCGACGAACTGGTCAAGATCATCGGCGTGCTGCGGGGGATGCAGCTCAAGAAGCTGCCGTCGGTGGCCGAGACGATCGACTGGGGCCGCACGATCCTGGCCCTGGGCCTGGACACGATCGACGATGCGACCATCGCGGCCACCCTCGGGGTCGTGCTGAAACACCAGTCCGACCAGATCAAGGCGTCCGGCGAGCTGAGGCTCAACTGACATGGCCGTCCGACGGACCCGGCCGTCGCAGCCGCTGGCGCCGCACGGCTTGCCCGGTCACCTCGTCGGGTTCGTCGAAGCGCTACGGGCGCAGGGCATTTCGGTAGGTCCGTCGGAGACCGTCGACGCCGGACGGGTCTTGTCGGTGCTGGGGTTGGGCGACCGCGACGCCTTGCGCGAGGGCATCGCGTGCGCGGTGCTGCGCCGCCCCGACCACCGCGACACCTACGACGCGATGTTCGACCTGTGGTTCCCCGCCGCGCTGGGCGCCAGGACGATCCTGGCCGACCTCGAGGACGACGACACCGACACCGACGAGCCGGGCCTGCCGCCCGAAGACCTCGAGGCGATGCGTGCGGCGCTGGTGAAGATGCTGGCCGACAACGAGGACCTGGCCAACCTCGACGAGCGGATGGCCGCGATGATCGCGCAGATCGTCGAGGCGTACGGCCGGTACAACTCCAGTCGGGGCCCGTCGTATTCGTCGTATCAGGCGCTCAAGTCGATGAACCTCGACGACCTCGAGGGCCGGCTGCTCGCCGGTCTGCTGGCGCCCTACGGCGAGGAGCCCACGCCCACCCAGGAGCAGATCGCCAAAGCCCTTGCTGCTCAACGCATCAACCAGCTGCGCAAGATGGTCGAGGCCGAAACCAAACGCCGCACCGCCGAACAGCTGGGTCGCGACCACGTGCAGATGTACGGGGTGCCGCAGCTCACCGAGAACGTGGAGTTTCTCCGGGCCTCCGGTGAGCAGCTGCGCCAGATGCGCAAGGTCGTGCAGCCGCTCGCGCGCACGTTGGCGACCCGGCTGGCCGCGCGACGACGGCGGTCGCGGGCCGGTGAGATCGACCTGCGCAAGACACTGCGCAAATCCATGTCCACCGGCGGGGTGCCGATCGACGTCGTGCTCAAGAAGCCGCATCCTGCGCGGCCCGAGTTGGTGGTTTTGTGCGACGTGTCCGGCTCGGTCGCCGGCTTCAGCCACTTCACGCTGCTGCTCGTGCACGCGCTGCGCCAACAGTTCTCGCGCGTTCGGGTGTTCGCCTTCATCGACACCACCGACGAGGTCACCGAACTGTTCGGTCCCGACGCCGACCTGGCGGTCGCGGTGCAGCGCATCACCCGCGAAGCCGCGGTGTACACCCGCGACGGGCACTCCGACTACGGTCACGCGTTCGTGTCGTTCATGGACAAATGGCCCAACGCGCTGTCGCCGCGCAGCGCGCTGCTGATCCTCGGCGACGGCCGCAACAACTACCGCAACCCGGAGATCGAGTTGCTCGCGCACATGGTCAACTCGAGCAGGCACGCCCACTGGCTCAACCCCGAACCGCGACACCTGTGGGGCAGCGGCGATTCGGCCGTGCCGCGCTACTCCGACGTCATCACCATGCACGAATGCCGGTCGGCCAAGCAACTGGCCTCGGTGATCGACCAGTTGCTGCCGGTCTGACCGGCGCGGGCGCTCCCGTAAGCTGGCTATTCGTGGCTACACGACGCAGGCTCGGCGTGATGGGTGGGACGTTCGACCCCATCCACAACGGCCACCTGGTAGCCGCCAGCGAGGTGGCCGACCTGTTCGGACTCGACGAGGTCGTTTTCGTCCCGACCGGACAGCCGTGGCAGAAGGACCGTGACGTCACCCCCGCCGAGGACCGCTACCTGATGACGGTGATCGCCACCGCCTCCAATCCCCGGTTCAGCGTGAGCCGGGTGGACATCGACCGGGGCGGACCGACGTACACCAAGGACACGCTGCGCGATCTGCATGCGCTAAACCCCGACGCCGACCTCTACTTCATCACCGGCGCTGACGCACTGGCGTCGATCCTGACGTGGCAGAACTGGGAGGACATGTTCGCGATCGCGAGTTTCGTCGGGGTGAGCCGGCCCGGATACGACCTGGACGGCAAGCATGTCGCCGCGGCGATCAAGAATCTGCCCGACGATGCGCTCCGACTGGTCGAGGTGCCCGCGCTGGCGATCTCCTCGACCGACTGCCGCAAGCGCGCCGAGGAGAACCGGCCGATCTGGTACCTGGTGCCGGACGGCGTCGTGCAGTACGTCGCAAAACGCAAACTGTATGCGAGACAACCACTGACGACCCAAGGAAAGCACCAATGAGCGCCTCCGACGAAGCCGTCCACATGGCCACGGTGGCCGCGCAGGCGGCCGCGTCCAAAGTGGCCGACGACGTCGTCGTGATCGACGTTTCAAGCCAACTCGTCATCACCGACTGTTTCGTGATCGCCTCGGCCTCCAACGAACGTCAGGTCAACGCGATCGTCGACGAAGTCGAGGAGAAGATGCGCGTGGCCGGCTACAAACCGGCCCGCCGGGAAGGCGCCCGCGAGGGCCGCTGGACGCTGTTGGACTACGTCGACATCGTGGTGCACATCCAGCATCAGGACGAACGCAACTTTTATGCGCTGGACCGCTTGTGGAAAGACTGCCCGACCATCCCCGTCGATGTCGGCGGGCCGACGGCACAACCAGCCGCGGACGAGGACGGTGCGCCGTGAGGAGGGTCCGGCGGCTGGTCATGCTCCGTCACGGGCAGACCGAGTACAACGCGGGCAGCCGGATGCAGGGTCAACTGGACACGGAATTGACCGATCTGGGCCGTCATCAAGCCGTCGCCGCCGCGGGGGTGCTGGCCAAACGCAGGCCGCTGGCGATCGTCTCGTCCGATCTGCGCCGCGCCCTCGACACCGCCGTCACGCTGGGGGAACATGCGGGGATGCAGGTGATCGTCGACATCCGCCTGCGGGAAACCCACCTCGGCCAGTGGCAGGGCATGACGCATCTGGAGGTCGACGCCGCCGCGCCGGGAGCCCGGCTGGCGTGGCGGGACGACTCGCGGTGGGCGCCGCCGGGCGGTGAGAGCCGCGTCGACGTCGCAGCCCGCAGCAGACCCCTGGTCGATGAGCTCATCGGCGGGCACGCCGAGTGGGGCCTGGATCAGGCCGGCGACGGATCGGACCGACCCGTCGTGCTGGTCGCCCACGGCGGGTTGATCGCGGCGCTGACGGCCTCGCTGCTCGACCTGCCGGTGGACAACTGGCCGATCCTCGGCGGGATGGGCAACGCCAGCTGGGTGCAGCTGTCCGGGCACAGCGCCGTCGACGCCGCGCCTGCCGATATCCGGTGGCGGCTCGACGTGTGGAACGCTTCTGCGCAGGTTGCCGGCGATGTCCTCTGAACGTCAGACCCTGCTGGTCTTCTGTGATTCGCTGTCCTACTACGGGCCGGCCGGAGGCCTTCCTTCCGACGATCCGCGAATCTGGCCCAACATCGTTGCCGCACAACTGGGTTGGGATGTCGAGCTGATCGGACGGATCGGCTGGACATGTCGCGACGTGTGGTGGGCGGCCACCCAGGATCCGCGGGCGTGGGCTGCACTGCCGCGGGCCGGTGCGGTGGTCTTCGCCACGGGCGGGATGGATTCGCTGCCGTCACCGCTGCCGACCGCGCTGCGCGAACTCATCCGCTACGTGCGACCACCGTGGCTACGGCGCTGGGTGCGTGACGGGTACTGCTGGGTGCAGCCGCGGCTGTCGCCGGTGGCGCGGGCGGCACTGCCACCGCACCTGTCCGCGGAGTACCTCGAGATGACCCGCGGCGCCATCGATTTCAACCGCCCCGGAATTCCCGTCGTCGCGTGCCTGCCGTCGGTGCACATCGCCGACACCTACGGCAGGGCCCATCACGGCCGGGACGGGACGGTAAAGGCGCTCACGGAATGGGCTGAGCAGCATGAGGTTCCGCTCGTCGACCTCAAAGCGGCGGTAGGTGAGTACGTCCTGAGCGGACAGGGCAATCCCGATGGGATCCATTGGAACTTCGAAGCCCATCAGGCCGTCGCGGACTCGATGCTCAAGGCGCTCGCCGAAGCCGGCGTGCCATGTCGGTGATCGTGGTGACCGACTCGTCGTCGCGGTTGGCGCCCGACGAGCTGAAACAGTGGGACATCCGCCAGGTTCCATTGCACGTCCTGGTCGATCTGATCGATCTGCGAGACGGGATCGACGAGGTGCCCTACGACATCCACGAGGTGCCGCGCGCCAGCACCGCCGGGGCGGCACCGGCAGACCTCGCTGAGACGTATCGGCAGGCGCTGCGGGACAGCGGCGGCGACGGCGTGGTCGCCGTGCACCTGTCGTCTGCACTGTCGAGCAGTTACAGTTCGGCGGTTCAGGCGGCCCGCGAGTTCGGATCGTCGGTGCGGGTGGTGAACTCGCGTTCGGCGGCGATGGGCGTGGGGTTCACCGCGGTCGCGGCGGCCAAGGCCGCGGCGTCGGGCTCGGACTTGGATTCGGTTGAGGCCGTTGCTCGTTCGGCCGCCCAGCGGACCCACGCCTTCATCGTGGTGCACCGGCTGGACAACCTCCGCCGTAGCGGTCGGATCGGGACGGCGGCGTCGTGGTTGGGTACCGCGCTGTCGCTCAAACCGCTGCTGCGCCTCGATGTCGACGGCCGGCTCGTGCTCGACCAGCGGATCCGGACGATCACCAAGGCGCACGCGGCAATGGTGGACCGCATCGCCGATCTCGTCGGGGAACGCCAGGCGTCGATCGCCGTCCACCATGTCGACAACCACGACGGCGCAGACAAGGTCGGCGCAGCGTTGACCGACCGGCTTCCTCAGCTCGAAGCGCTCAGCGTCACCGACATGGGAGCGGTGCTGTCGATTCATGTCGGGGCCGGCGCGATCGGCGTCGTCGTCCAGCTGGCCGACTAGGGCGTGTCTGACAAATGGGGTAGCCAGAGGGTGATGGCGCGTAGGACTGCTGCGCCGCGGTAGACGATGGCGA
>NZ_LQIS01000016.1 GCF_001499905.1 Mycobacterium sp. GA-1285
CTGGACCAAAACCGCCGACCAAATCCTAGCCAGCATCGGCAACTACTGCTCACAAATTAATGACTCAGGACACTAGGTCGCTAGTTGTGCGCATTCTGTTGCGGTGAGCGCAACATGACGCACACGAATCGCTAAATCTCGGGGGCGAACGTCGGCAGCGGCTTGCCGTTCTTCCAATGCTTGAGCAGCGCGGTGGCCAGTTCGCGGTAGGCGCCGGCGCCTTTGTTCTTGCGGCTGGCCAGCACCGACGAGCCCGAGGCGCTGGCCTCGGCGAACCGGACGGTGCGCGGGATCGGCGGCGCCAGCACCGGCAGGTCGTATCGGTCGGCGACGTCGAGCAGCACGTCGCGACTGTGCGTCGTGCGCGAGTCGTACAGCGTCGGCAGCGCGCCCAGCAGCTTGAGGTCGGCGTTGGTGATCGCCTGGACATCGGCGATGGTGCGCAGGAACTGCCCGACGCCGCGATGGGCCAACGTCTCGCACTGCAGCGGCACGATCACCTCGTCGGCGGCGGTCAATCCGTTGAGCGTGAGCACCCCGAGCGACGGCGGACAGTCGATGAGCGCCACGTCGTAGCGGTCCTTGCCCGTCCCCGGCTCCGCGGCTCCGGTGATCTTGGCCAATGCACGCTTGAGCGCGTACTCGCGCCCCGCGCGCATCAACAGCATCGCCTCGGCGCCCGCCAGGTCGATGTTGGCCGGCAGCAGCGTCATCCCCTCGGGCGTGTCCACCAGGGCGGCATCGGGTTCGACCTCGCCGAGCAGCACCTCGTGGATCGACACCGGCAGCTTGTCGGGGTCGTGACCCAGTGAGAACGTCAGCGACCCCTGCGGGTCGAGGTCCACCACCAGGACCCGCTTGCCACTCTCCTGTATCGCCGCACCCAACGACGCCACCGTCGTCGTCTTGGCTACCCCACCCTTTTGATTGGCGACCGCAAGTACTCGCGTCACGGTGCCCATCGTTGCACGGCTTGGGACGCCGCGCCGTGACGTGCGGCAGAATGAGTCGGCGTGGCCCTTCTGGAGCACCGCCTGATCCTGCTTCGTCACGGCGAGACGGAGTGGTCGAAGAGCGGTCGGCACACCAGCCACACCGACCTCGAACTGACCGCGACCGGCCAGGAACGCGCCAAGCTGGCCGCCGAAGCGCTGGCCGAACTCGAACTCGACAACCCGCTGGCGCTGTCCAGCCCGCTGCGGCGCGCGACGCAGACCGCCGAACTGGCCGGGTTGACCGTCGACGAGGTGTCGCCGCTTCTTCGCGAATGGGACTACGGAGGCTACGAGGGGTTGACGACACCGCAGATCCGCGAGACCGTCCCCGACTGGCTGATCTGGACGCACGGCGCCCCCGGCGGCGAGAGCGTCGAGGCGGTCACCCAGCGCGCCGACAGCGCCCTCGAGGTGGCGCTGACTCACATGACGTCGCGCGACGTCGTGTTCGTCGGTCACGCGCACTTCTCCCGTTCGATGATCGCGCGCTGGGTGGAATTGCCGTTGTCGCAGGGAATCCGGTTCGCGATGGCGCCCGCCTCGCTGGCCGTCCTCGGCTTCGAGCACGCGAATCGTCAGATCATCGCGCAGGGACTGACCGGGCATCGGGATCCGTGTAAGCCACGGTGACCCGCGAACCGTCCTTCGTCCTGGCCTCCCGCGGCGCCGTAGTCGCCGAGGGAGTGCACACCGCCTTCCCGAAGGTTGCCGACGCGCGTGCCGCGCTGGCATCCCACAGCGCCCCGATCATCGTGGGCGCGTTGCCTTTCGACATGTGCAAACCCGCGGCACTGATCCGGCCGCAGAGCGTCCAGTTTCTCGACGCGCTGCCGGATTGGCCGCTGCGTCAGATGCCCGGCGTACAGATAGCGGAGTCGCTGCCCGATCCCGACGCCCACCGCGCGCGGGTCGCCACGGCCGTCGACCGGATCAACCGCCCGTCGAGTGCGCTGCACAAGGTCGTCCTCGCCCGAGCTCTCCGGCTGACCGCCGACGGACCGCTGGACGCACGCACCATCCTGCACCGGCTCGTCAGCGCCGATGCGGCGGCCAACGGCTACCTGGCGGACCTGACCGCGGCGGGCGGTGGATACTCCGGGACGGTGCTGGTGGGAGCGAGCCCCGAGCTGCTGGTGGCCCGACGCGGCGACCAGGTGGTCTGCGCACCGTTCGCCGGCTCGGCACCACGCTCCCCCGACCCCGACACCGACGAGGCGAACGGCGCCGCGCTCGCCGCGTCGGCGAAGAACCTTCGCGAGCACCAGTTCGTGGTCGACGCGATCCGCGACGCGCTAGACCCACTGTGCGCCGACCTCGAGGTGGCGACCGAACCGGTGCTTCGCAAGACCGACTCGGTATGGCACCTGGCCACCCGCATCACCGGCAGGCTTCGCGAAAGGTCCTTCACCGCACTGGATTTGGCGATCGCACTGCACCCCACGCCGGCTGTCGGCGGCGTGCCCGCCTCGGATGCGGCCGATCTGATAGCCGAACTCGAAGGCGACCGCGGCTTCTACGCCGGCGCCGTCGGCTGGTGCGATCAACGCGGCGACGGCCGATGGGTGGTGTCGATCCGCTGCGCTCAGCTGTCGGCGGATCGCCGTACCGCCGAGGCGTATTCGGGAGGCGGCATCGTCGCCGAATCGGATCCTGACGACGAAGTGGCCGAAACCACAACGAAATTCGGCACGATCCTCGGCGCTCTGGGTGTCGAGAAGTGACCGAGCTGATTCGCAGGGTGCGCCCCGGCGACGAACGCGAATTGACCGCCATGGTCCACGAACTCGCGCAGTTCGAACATGCCGCGCACCAGTGCACCGTCACCGAAGATCAGATGCGTCACGCGCTTTTCGTCGAACCGCCCACCGTCGCGGGCCACATCGTCGAGGTCGACGGACAGGCCGCCGCGGCGGCGCTGTGGTTCCGCAACTTCTCGACGTGGGACGGGGTCGGCGGCATCTATCTCGAAGACCTGTACGTGCGCCCGCAGTTCCGCAGGCGTGGGCTGGCCCGCAAGTTGCTGGCTACATTGGCCCGCGAGTGCATCACGCATGGTTACACCCGGCTGTCATGGGCGGTGCTCGACTGGAACGTCAACGCGATCGCGCTCTACGACGCCATCGGCGGCAAGCCGCAGACGGACTGGATCACCTACCGCGTTTCGGGGCCCGAATTGTCGGCGCTGGCCGCAGAATCGCCATGAGCCCCCACCCATTCCAGCGTCGAGGGACTGAACAGCAGTACCAGCGTCACCACCGCCACCACGCCGGTGGGCGCGGCGTACCACCACTGGTGCGAACCCACCCCCATGTAGTAGACGACCGGTAGCAGCAGCAGTTGGGCGAACACGGCGATGCCGCGCCCCCACCGCCGACCCGTCCACAACGCCCACGCGGCGGCCAGTACCCCCGCGCCCATGATCGCGAACCACAGCGCGGTCCCGTACTTGTTCAGCCCGGACTCCTCGGCCCGGCCGAACCCGCTCACGACGTAGACCAGCGCCGCGACGGCGGCGGCCGCGCCCTCCAGGGCGACGAGGACAGCGGCTTGGCGCACCGTCGTCGGAGATGGAACGATCACGCCCTCGAGCGTAGAGGGGTGCGCACAACCCGTTCAGTAGGCTCGGACCCCGTGCGCGCCGTGCTGATCGTGAACCCGAATGCGACGTCGACGACTCCCGCCGGGCGTGATCTGTTGGCCCATGCGCTGGAGAGTCGGGTGAAACTGGCCGTCGCGCACACCGACCACCGGGGGCATGCCATCGAGATCGCCCGCGACGCGGCGCGCGACAACGTCGACGTGCTGATCGTGCACGGCGGCGACGGCACGGTGAACGAGGTGGTCAACGGCATTCTCGAGGTCGGAGGACCCGGTGCCGCCGCGCCCGCCGTCGGCGTCGTGCCCGGCGGGTCGGCCAACGTCTTCGCGCGGGCACTCGGCATCAGCCCGGACCCGATCGAGGCCACCAATCAGCTGATTGACCTGCTCTCTGAGTACCGCCGTCGCAAGGCGTGGCGGCGCATCGGGCTGATGGACTGCGGTGAGCGTTGGGGCGTGTTCACGGCGGGGATGGGCGTCGACGGCGACGTGGTGGCGGCCGTCGAGGCGCAGCGCGCAAAGGGTCGCGCCGTCACCGCATCCCGCTATGTGCGCGTCGCGATCCGCGAGGTGCTGGCGAGCACCCGCAATGAACCGTCGCTGACACTGCACCTGCCCGACCGCGAACCGGTCGCCGGCGTGCACTTCGCGTTCGTGTCCAACGCCAGCCCCTGGACGTATGCCAACGCCCGTCCGGTGTGGACGAACCCGATGACGACGTTCGAAACCGGCCTGGGTGTTTTCGCCACGACGAGCATGAACGTCTGGGCCAACCTGATGCTGGTACGGCGAATGCTGTCGAAGAACGCCCGCATCCAGGGCAAGCATCTGGTCCGCGACGACGACCTGCCGTGGCTGCAGGTGACCAGCCAGTCGCCGGTCGCCTGCCAGATAGACGGCGACTACATCGGATTACGTGATTCGATGATGTTCACCGCCGTCCCCGACGCGCTCGGTGTGCTGGCGCCTGCACCTGTGAAGGTCTCTGAGCTGCGGTGACGGCGCTGCGGCGTAAGATTTCGGGCGCAGTTGGATCGAGTTTAGTACAGGCGAGCGTCTCGCGTGCGATGCCACCCGGCTAGTGACATTGCGCACTTGTTA
The DNA here is from genome assembly GCF_001499905.1 of Mycobacterium sp. GA-1285. Classification (GTDB taxonomy): domain Bacteria; phylum Actinomycetota; class Actinomycetes; order Mycobacteriales; family Mycobacteriaceae; genus Mycobacterium. The sequence goes on from NZ_LQIS01000016.1 coordinate 4,695, forward strand.
ACTCGCGAGTATTGACATCTGTCCAGCCTGTGAAAGCATCGAAGCAACGTTGCAGAAACATTCAATGTGCACGCGTTAAACAGCCGAAGAATATGCCGTGCGCGGTGCTGCGCACAGGCGACGTATCTGACGAGGAGTTTGATCTAATGGATTGGCGCCATAAGGCGGTCTGTCGCGATGAGGATCCGGAGCTGTTCTTCCCGGTGGGAAACAGTGGCCCGGCGCTCGCTCAGATCGCTGACGCGAAGCTCGTCTGTAACCGCTGCCCCGTGACCACCGAGTGCCTCACCTGGGCTTTGGAGTCCGGACAGGATGCCGGCGTCTGGGGTGGCATGAGCGAGGACGAGCGTCGCGCACTCAAGCGTCGCAATGCTCGCACCAAGGCTCGCAGCGGAGTCTGAGCGCTACCCGAACCAAACATTTACGGCCCCGACTTCCGTCGGGGCCGTATCTTTTGTGTAAATGCAATAGTGGCCGAATTGCGACACTGATGGCCGTTTTGCGAATTCGGGATTTTCTACTGCGCGGCCCGCCGCGGCCTGCCCAGCGGCACCCGCAACACCGCGTCGGTTCCGCCTGCCGGTCCCTCGCGCATGCCCAACGACCCGTCCAGTTCGGCCGACACCAGTGTCCGCACGATCTGCAAGCCGAGCCGGTCGGATTTCTCCAGACTGAACCCGTCCGGCAGTCCCCGGCCGTCGTCGTGGACTACCACGTCCAGCCACCGGGCAGAGCGCTCGGCCCGGATGGTGATACTTCCCTCGCGTGCGCCGGGGTCGAAGGCGTGCTCGATGGCGTTCTGTACCAACTCGGTGATGACCATGACGAGCGCGGTGGCGCGGTCCGCGTCGAGCACACCCAGATCGCCGACACGGAGGATGCGGATCGGACTATCAACGGCGGCAACGTCATTCATCATCGGCAGGATCCGGTCGACCACCTCGTCGAGGTTGACCTCCTCGTCCACCGACATCGACAGCGCGTCGTGGACCAACGCGATCGAGGACACCCGGCGCACCGATTCCATCAGCGCCTCGCGGCCTTCGTCATTGTTGGTGCGCCGGGCCTGCAGCCGCAGCAGGGCCGCGACGGTCTGCAGGTTGTTCTTCACCCGGTGGTGGATCTCGCGGATCGTGGCGTCCTTTGACAGCAGGGCGCGGTCGCGGCGCTTGACCTCTGTCACGTCGCGAATGAGCACCGCGGCGCCCACCGGCTTGCCGTGTACGACCAGCGGCAGGGTGCGCATCAGCACGGCCGCACCACCGGCGTCGACCTCCATGCGCATGCTCGATCCGCCGGCCAGCGAGTCGCGCACATGGTTGGCCAGTTCCTGAGCCTCGAACGGGTCACCGATGAGCGGGCGTGTGACGGTGACCAGGTTGTGGCCGCCGAGTTCGGCGGCCAAACCCATCCGGTGATAGGCCGAGATCGCGTTGGGGCTCGCGAAGGTGACCACCCCGGACTCGTCGAGCCGGATGAACCCGTCGCCGACCCGCGGGCTCGACCGCGACATCGCGATGTCCCCGACGTTCGGAAAGGTGCCCTCCGACAGCATGTGCAGAAGATCGCCGGCGCAGTCGAGGTACGCGGACTCCAGCGGGCTGGCCTTCCTGGAGGCCAACGCGGTCTGATGGGTCAGCACCGCGACCACCTCGTCCTTGTACCGGACCGGAACGGCTTCCACGTTGAGTCCCGGCGAAACCTGTTGTCCTGCACCGTCTCCCACAACGATTCCCCCCGATGTGAACGCCGTGGTGACCAGCGGCATCGCGTCGGCGTCGGCCAGCGTGCTGACCGCATCGGCCAGCAGGACCGTCGGCGCGGTGTTCGGCCGCACTTGCGCCACGCACACCAGGGCGCCGTCGTCGCGGCGCACCCACATCAGGTAGTCGGCGAACGACAGGTCCGCGAGCAGCTGCCATTCGCCGACCACCGCATGCAGATGATCGACCGCGTTGCCGGGCAGCATGGTGTGCTCGGCGAGTAGGTCACCGAGGGTGGACATCGGGCGCTACTTCCGGCGACGGTTCACACGGACGCGCTGATCAGCTGATGACGGCGATGAGGTCACCGGCCTGGATGACGTCGCCGACCGAAACGCTGACCTTGCTCACGGTGCCCGCCACCTCGGCCAGCACCGGAATCTCCATCTTCATCGACTCCAGCAGCACCAGGGTGTCCCCCTCACCGATCTGATCGCCCTCGCTCACCACGACCTCGAGCACACTGGCCACGATCTCAGCGCGAACGTCCTCGGCCATCATCACCCCATTACTCTCCGCTGCTGTATGCGTTTCGGCCTACATCGAACCACACCACCGGCTTGTCAGGGCTGTCGCCGGGCCGTGAGACAATGGCTCGAACGCGCCCGCCGAGCACGGGCCGAACGATCCCCCAGAGCATCCGGAGGTAGACCATGGCCAAGCGTGGCCGTAAGAAGCGTGACCGTAAACACACGAAGGCCAACCACGGTAAGCGGCCGAATGCCGGTTCGAAGTCGGTGCGTTAGCGCGTTTCGGGTGTGATTCGGCGCTAACCGCGCCGGATGATGGTGGTGCGGCTGATCTCGATGCGCAGCCGCTCACGCAGGCTCTCCGGCGCTTTTTCGCCGCCGCACTTCTTGGCGATCAGCTGCTTGACGCGCTCCTCGACGCCGTAGTGGCGCAGGCATGCAGGACACGCTTCCAGGTGATGCCGCAGCTTGTCGCGGGTTTCGGGGGTGCATTCCCCGTCGAGCAGCGTCCATACCTCGGCGATGACCGCGGCGCATTCGGGATGCTCGGGATCGATGGGACCGACGGGGGGCTGCCATCGCTCTTCGCCAGAGAACGAGCTCACGACGAGACCTCCTCGGGTGTGTCCATCTGCTGTCCCCGAATGAACCCACGATCGCGGGCCACGCCGGCCAGCAACTCCCGCAGCTGGCGCCTGCCCCGATGCAATCGGGACATCACCGTACCTATCGGCGTGTCCATGATCTCGGCGATCTCCTTGTATGGGAAGCCCTCGACGTCGGCGTAGTAGACGGCCATCCGGAAATCCTCCGGCAGCGCCTGCAACGCTTCCTTGATCTCGCTGTCCGGCAGCGCCTCGAGCGCCTCGACCTCCGCCGAGCGCAGCCCGGTCGAGGAATGCTCGGCGTTGGCCGCGAGCTGCCAGTCGGTGATCTCCTCGGTGGGGTACACCGCTGGCTGACGCTGCTTCTTGCGATAGCTGTTGATGTAGGTGTTGGTGAGGATGCGGTACAGCCAGGCCTTCAGGTTGGTGCCCTCGCGGAACGACCGGAAGCCGGCATACGCCTTGACCATGGTTTCCTGCAACAGGTCCTCGGCGTCGGCGGGGTTGCGCGTCATCCGCAGCGCACCGCCGTAGAGCTGGTCGAGCAGGGGAATGGCGTCCCGCTCGAAGCGCGCGGTGAGTTCGGCGTCGGTTTCCTGCGACGCAGGAGCCTCCGGTGCCGAATCTCGGGTTGACCCGTCGGAGTCGGTCATAGTGGGGAACACCGTCCCTTCTGTCGCGGTGCCAGCGAACGAACCCGGTAGATCGACCGAGAGCACTGGTAAGTCCATGGCCAGCGTTGGCACCTGACCCCCTTCATCATCCTAGAGGTTGAGACCGACATGTTTTCTGTCCGCGAACTCCCGTCGCGGTGCAGCCATCGTCAACAACAGCGGCGTCGTCCCCAGTTGTTCCCCTTATCCCGACGTGAGAGCGCCGCTTGCGCCCGTCTGCCGCGAAATGGCATTCCAGCAGGAAAAGTTCGAGTGCAGACCTGCCGGAATGCCATTTCGCGGCGGTTAGGGTGAGGTCATGTCGCTCAACGGGAAGACCATGTTCATCTCCGGCGCGAGCCGCGGTATCGGCCTGGCGATCGCCAAGCGCGCCGCGGCCGACGGCGCCAACATCGCGTTGATCGCCAAGACGGCCGAACCCCATCCCAAGCTGCCCGGCACGGTGTACACAGCGGCCAAGGAACTGGAGGAGGCCGGCGGGCAGGCGCTGCCGATCGTCGGCGATGTCCGGGACGGTGACTCGGTGGACGCGGCGGTCGCCAAGACCGTCGAACAGTTCGGCGGCATCGACATCTGCGTCAACAACGCCTCGGCGATCAACCTCGGCTCGATCGAGGAGGTCCCCCTGAAGCGGTTCGACCTGATGAACGGCATCCAGATCCGCGGGACGTATGCGGTGTCACAGGCCTGCATCCCACACATGAAGGGCCGCGACAATCCGCACATCCTGACGCTGTCGCCGCCGATCCGGCTGGAGTCGCAGTGGCTCAAGCCGACTGCCTACATGATGGCGAAGTTCGGTATGACGTTGTGCGCGTTGGGAATCGCCGAGGAGATGCGGGCCGCCGGTATCGCGTCGAACACGCTGTGGCCCCGCACGATGGTGGCGACCGCGGCCGTGCAGAACCTGCTGGGCGGTGACGAGGCGATGGGGCGCGCGCGGAAGCCCGACGTCTACGCCGACGCCGCGTACGTGATCCTCAACAAGCCCGCCCGCGAGTACACCGGGCAAACCCTGCTGTGCGAGGACGTCCTCCTGGAGTCCGGAGTGACCGACCTGTCGGTGTACGACTGTGTGCCGGGTGCGGAATTGGGCGTCGACCTGTGGGTGGACACCCCCAATCCGCCGGGGTACACCGGCCCGTAATCAGGTGAGCACGCGCGGGCGACCGAATCCTGCACGCACGTCGTGAACCGTCGGCTCATCGTGACTCGCCGTCAAGAAGCGTCAGGAAACACAGAGCTCGATGCCGAACAGATTGGCCGGCCAGAACACCGCCGTCACCACGAACGCGCCGATGTCCGACCCGGCCGGTATCCGCGTGCGCAGCGCGGTGTCGATCAACTGCACCTGCTCGGCGTCGAAGAAGGCCCACACCAAGCCGATCAGCAGATACGGGATCGACAGCCACATTCCGGCCTCGATCATCGCCTCGACGCTGACGCGGCGGCTGAGCAGGCGGCGCAACACCGTCATACCAGCGCCTTGTGCGTACGGACCCGGCGGCGCACGTCGCCGAGCAGCACGTAGCTGCCACCCTGACGGATGAACACCGGCATGAACCTGTTGACGAAAGCGACTGTGAGGAACAGCGATTCGAACAGGAATTGCCGGAACCCGCTCCACCGCAGTCCCATCTGTTCGCGGAAAACCGGCGCAAGGAAACCGGTTGTCAGGAATTTCAGCAACGGCCGGAACGGCAGTCCCAACAGTGGGTTGATCATGCGCAGATCCAGCATGTGCATCAGGTGCGCGCGGACTCGGTCGTCGATCTTCACCCGCTGACACGCGGTTCGCCAGTAGTCGTCGAACTCGGCGCGCGTCGGCGGCCACTGGTCTTCGGTGACCTGCAGGGTGGTGCCCAGCGGCCATGCCGAGCGGTAGAACTGCTCGGCCTGCTGCGGTGTCATCTCGCCGCGCAGCAGCTGATAGGTGTCCTCCAGTCCGACGAAAAGACACGCGGCCACCCACATCTGCAGGTCGCGGTCGAATGCGTTGTACCGCACCGGACTGTCCGCGGTCGACTTGACGTGCCGGTGCGCGGTGTTGACCGCTGCCCGGAAAGCCGCGCGGTCATCGGAGGTCCCCAGCACCGCGACGGCAAGGTACTGGAACGTCGTCCGCGCCCGCTTCCACGGGTGTTTCAGCAGGTTTCCGGAATCGACCTTGCTCTCGGCGACCCCGTAGCCGACCTCCGGCCAGGACAGCTGCATGACGACGTTGGCCGCACCCGCGGCGAACGCCCAGAAGTCCATCGCCTCCGCGGCGGTGACGGCGGCCTCGGGGTCCCATCGGGACGTGCGCCGCTGAACGGAGATGCGGTAGCGGTCGGTCATCCGACGCACACCGCCGAGAAGAGCAGCGCCGGCCAGAACGCGACGGATCCGACCAGCTGAACGAGCCAGGCCAACCCGCTGCCGTCCAGCCGGTCCAGGCGCAGGGCCGTCCAGCCGATGCCGATGACGACGTAGGGAGCGGCGAGTATGAGGCCCGTACCGATCCACTCCGCGATGGTCATCTCGAAGCTCAGAAGCTTCCTCACCGCACCGACCACGCCCGATCCCCTCACTCGACCTACCCGCGCTATGTTAATGCCCATTCCGGGCTGGCCAGGCAAATGCGGGAAATTTTCGAGCTCGGCACGTGAATGCCGACACCGGTTCAGGACAGCATCGAGCGCACGCTGTCGGCGAACGCCGCGGTGGTGAAGCACGCGGGTTCGGCGAACTCCTCCAAGGTGAGGGCGTCAGACCAGTCGGCGTCGGCGGCCGCGCGCAGCAGGGGCTTGCTCATCGCGACGGCGTGCGGCGGCAGCGCGGCGATTCGCGAGCACCACTCGTCGGCGACCGCGAGCAGACGGTCGTGTTCGACGACCTCGTGCACGAGCCCCCGCCGCTGCGCCTCGCGCGCGTCGATGTGTTCGCCGCGCAGATAGAAGGCGAGCGCGCCCTGGTAACCCAGCCGTCGGGTGAGGGCCCAACTGGTGCCGACCTCCGGGATCAGCCCCAGCTTGCCGAATGCGGGCACCACGACGGCACGTTCGCTGGCGATCACGAGGTCACACGTCAGTGCCCACGCCAGCCCGACGCCGGCCGCCGCACCGTTGAGCGCGGCGACGAAAATCGTCTCCGACCCAGCGATCAGGCGGGCGATACCACCGAATTCGCGGCGGATCCAGCGCCAGATGTCGGCCGAGCCCTCCGGGGCGTCGAGTTGGTTGATCGCGGCATCCATCATGCGCAGGTCGCCTCCGGCGCTGAACCCCGGGTCGGCACCGGTGAGCACGACCGAACGGACGTCGGGGTCGGCGTCCAGGTCGGTCAGCGCCCGCCGCAGCTGGCGTACCAGCGGGGCAGAGAGCACGTTGAGCCGTCGCGGCTCGTCGAGCGTGACGACGGCCCTGTCCCCGCGGTGCTCCACGCGCACCCGAAGCGGCGCCTCGGCCTCGTCGCCGCTGGCCACCATCGTCCGGTACAGCGAATCAGTCATGACGGACTCTCCTTGCTGTCGTTGGCGCGCAACGCTTTCCACGCTGCGTCAGCGAAGATATCGATGGCCCCCGGCGGTATCCGTTTCGCCCCTCCGGCGAGCCAGTACCGGCTGTACTCCTGGGCGGGGCCGAGCCACAACGCCGCCGTCACCCCGGCCTGCATGGGCCCGAGCGCGCCGTAGCCGTGATGCGGGCGCCACCAATCCCGGATGGCGGCGAAGAAGGAGTCGTTGTGTGCTCGCAGTTCCGCACTGTCGAGCCGGGGACCGAGCAGCAGGCCGGCCTCGCCGCGGTGCCCCGAGACCCACCGCAGGTGATAGGTGACACCACCGCGGATGCCGCCCTCGGCGGTGTCGTGTCCGCGCAGCATCGTGACGAATCCGGCCTGATACTCGCTGAGCAACTCGGCGAAGACAGCGGTGGCGAGCGAAAGTTTGTCCGGGAAATGGTGATACAGCGCGCCGACGCTCACGTCGGCCTCGCGGCGCACCTCGTCGAGGGTGGCCGAGAGCGCACCGTCGCACGCGAAGCGGCGACGCGCGACGGCGAGCAACCGGCCCCGCGCATCCGGACGCGTCCTCGATGGCACGAGGATTACTCTAATCAAACCGAGGAATCCTCTGTCAAGGGTCAGTGAGCCCGGTAGAGGATGCCCCGCCCGATCGCCTCCCGGACGACAGGTAGCGCGGCACGCGCCGGGGAACGCTGATCGACCTGCGCGCAACCGTTCACGGTGTCGACGCCGACGCACTGGGCCGTGGGGCGCGCAGCGCGATCACGCCCATGCCGATGCCGGTGATGCCTTCGTCGGCGAACCAGTCGAGCCACTGCCGGCCGCGGCGCGCCGTCTGCTCGGGACCCTCCCCGACGTCGGCGCCGAGCAGACCGGCCACCCCGTCGGTGGTGTACCCCGCGCTGCGCAGGTCGGCGGCCAGTGCGTCGACGACGGCGACGGAGTGCAGCGGCCCGGACGAATCCGGCACCGTCAAAGCAGGGTGCCTTGTTCGGCCGGGGGTTCGACGGGTTCGATCAACTCCGGGCCGTTGTTGCGGACGTTGTTCACCAGCCGGGACACCTCCCGGATCTCGACGCGGTCGAGATCTCCGTGACCGCGCAACAGCCCTTCGTCGATCGGCGCGTCGGGGTCCAGCCAGCGATCCCAGTCGCGCTCGCTGACGGTCAACGGCATGCGGTCGTGGATGTCGGCCAGCGGACCGGCGGCGTCGGTGGTGATGATCGTGCAACTCAGCAGGGGTTTCGCGTCCTTGGGCGCACCCTTCGGCCGCCACGTCGACCACAGCCCCGCCACGAACAGCGGTTCACCGTCGCCGGCGTACATGAAGAAGGGAATCTTCGGAGCCCTTCCCTCTCCCTTTTTCAGCCACTCGTACCAGCCGTCCATCGGTACCAGACAGCGCTTGTTCTTGGCCGAGTTGCGGAAGACCGGCGAGGTGGTGAGCTTGTCCGAGCGGGCGTTGATCAGCAGCGGCCCCTTGGTCTCGGGGGTGCCGTCCGGCGTCGCCTTCGCCCACGGCGGCACCAGGCCCCAACGCATGGACCGCAGCCGGCGGGTGGCGTCGTCATCGGGTTCGCTGTGGCGCTTGACCACGGTGCTGATGGTCGTCGTCGGCGCGACGTTGTAGTTCGGTCCCGATGCGTCCTTGCCGTCGGTGGTGGCCGCAGTGGTCTCGTCGATCGCCTTGATCTTCTCGGCCAGTAACGCCGGGTCCGTGGTCACTGCGAAACGTCCACACATGAATCCCATGGTGGCACGGCGAGCCGACAGGGGAAGATGGAGCGGTGAGCGCGCCCGGACACCACGAACGCGAGGCCTGGCCTGCACCGTCGACGATGACCCCGGTGCATGCCACCGTCACCGTGCCGGGCTCGAAATCGCAGACGAATCGGGCGCTGGTGTTGGCGGCGCTGGCCACCGCGAACGGCGACTCGACGATCAGCGGCGCGCTACGCAGCCGCGACACCGATCTGATGATCGCAGCGCTGCGGGCGCTCGGCGTGACGGTCGATGGCCACGCCGACGAGCTGAACGTCACCGGCCGGATCGCGCCGCGCGACGGGGCGCGCGTCGACTGCGGACTGGCCGGCACGGTGCTGCGGTTTGTGCCGCCGGTGGCCGCGCTGGGCACCGCCACGGTCACGTTCGACGGTGACGAACAAGCCCGCGCCCGTCCCATCGCACCCCTTCTCGACGCGTTGCGCGGTCTCGGTGTCGACATCGACGGCGACGGGCTTCCCTTCTCGGTGCGGGGCGCCGGGTCGGTCTCCGGCGGCACCGTGGAAATCGATGCGTCGGCCTCGTCGCAGTTCGTCTCCGGGCTGCTGCTCTCGGGGGCGGGCTTCCGCAACGGGCTGACCGTCGTGCATACCGGCGAAACCGTGCCGTCCGCACCGCATGTGGCAATGACGGTGGCGATGCTGCGCGACGCCGGGGTCGACGTCGATGCCGGCCAGAACAACCGGTGGCGGGTGTCGCCGGGGCCGGTGGCGGCGCGGCATTGGGAGATCGAACCCGACCTGTCCAACGCGGTGCCGTTCCTCGCGGCCGCGGTGGTCAGCGGAGGCACCGTTCGGTTGACCGGCTGGCCGCGGGTGAGCACACAACCGGCCGGCGCGATCATCGCGATTCTCGAGAAGTTCGGATCCGTTGTGCAACACGGTGCTACATACCTCGAAGTGTGCGGCGCCGGAGTGTACGGCGGTATCGACGTCGACCTGCACGAGGTCGGTGAGCTCACGCCGGCTGTCGCCGCGCTGGCCGCGCTGGCGTCCCCCGGCTCGGTGTCGAAGTTGTCGGGTGTAGCGCATCTGCGCGGACACGAGACCGACCGGCTCGCGGCACTGTCGACGGAGATCAACGGTCTTGGCGGTCAGTGCGAGGAGACTGCCGACGGGTTGGTGATCACCGCCCGACCGCTGCACGGCGGGTTGTGGCGGTCGTATGCCGACCATCGGATGGCCACCGCGGGCGCGATCGTAGGGCTTAGAGTGCCACAGGTCGCCGTGGAGGACATCGACACCACCGCCAAGACGTTGCCCGGTTTCGCGCAGTTGTGGGCCGACATGCTCGCGGGGCAGACGACGGAGACCGACCCCGCTTGAGCCGACGCGAGTACGACGAGTCCGATGTCCGGGTGCGGCCCGGCCGAGGCTCCCGGCCGCGGACCAAGATCCGGCCCGACCACGCCGACGCGCAGGAGGCGATGGTGGTGACCGTCGACCGGGGGCGGTGGGGATGCGCGCTCGGTGGCGACCCGAACCGTCGCGTGGTCGCGATGCGGGCCCGCGAACTGGGCCGCACCCCGATCGTCGTCGGCGACGAGGTCGGCATCGTCGGTGACCTGTCCGGCACGCCCGACACGCTGGCCCGCATCGTGCGGCGCGGTGATCGACGAACGGTGTTGCGCCGCACGGCCGATGACACCGATCCGACGGAGCGGGTCGTGGTGGCCAATGCCGACCAGCTGTTGATCGTCGTCGCGCTGGCCGATCCACCGCCCCGCACGGGGTTGGTCCAGCGCGCGCTGATCGCGGCCTACGCTGGTGGGCTGGAGCCGATCCTCTGCCTGACGAAGACGGATCTCGCGCCGCCCGAACCGTTTGCGGCACAGTTCGCCGATCTCGACCTGACGATCACCACGGCGGGCCGCGACGATCCGCTCGACGCGGTGGCCCCGCTGTTGGCCGACCGGGTCACCGTGCTGCTCGGCCATTCGGGGGTCGGGAAGTCGACGTTGGTGAATCGTCTTGTTCCCGAGGCTGATCGGGCCACCGGCGAGGTGACCGATATCGGGAGGGGCAGGCATACGTCGACCCAATCGGTGGCGCTGCCGCTGGAACTCGGCGGGTGGGTGATCGATACGCCCGGCATCCGGTCGTTCGGACTGGCCCACATCGAACCCGACGATGTGCTGCTGGCCTTTTCGGATCTGGCGGAGGCGATCAAGGATTGCCCGCGAGGATGCGGACACATGGGGCCGCCGGCCGATCCCGAGTGTGCGCTCGACACGTTGACCGGACCCGCGGTCGACCGTGTCGCGGCGGCGCGCCGGTTGCTCGCCGCAATGCACGAGTCGACGGCGTACTGACAATCGCTGCGCGCCAGGGGGTTAGGCTGCGCGCTTGTCGCGACGACGGGCCCGTACGGCCGCGATCGAGGACTTCAGACCGCGCCGTTGGGTCGGCTCCAGTTCGGCGAACATCCGCTCGCTGCGCGTCTCCGGTGCATCGTCGGCGGTGTCGAGCAGGAACCGGTCCGGTAGCGACAGCTTGGCGATGGTCCGCCAGGTCTTGCCGTACTGCACCAAGAACGAACCCGTCGTGTACGGCAGATCGTACTTGTCGCACACCTGCCGCACCCGGACCGAGATCTCGTAGAGCCGGTTGCTGGGAAGGTCGGGGTACAGGTGATGCTCGATCTGGTGGCACAGGTTGCCGCTCATGAACCGCAGAACCGGACCGTTCTCGAAGTTGGCGCTGCCGAGCATCTGGCGCAGATACCACTCGCCCTTGGTCTCTCCGACCATGTCGGTCTTGGTGAATTTCTCTGCGCCATCGGGGAAGTGGCCGCAGAAGATCACCGCGTTGGACCAGATGTTGCGAATGATGTTGGCCACGGCATTGGCCTTGAGCGTCGACTTGTACGTCGCGCCCGGCGACAGCGAGGTCACCGCGGGCCAGGCAACGTAGTCCTTGAACACCTGCCGGCCTGCCTTGGTGCCGAACTCCCGCAAACGGACCATCGTGGCCTTGCGGTCGTCGCGGCCCTTGAAGATCTTGCCGATCTCCAGGTGCTGCAATCCGACGCCCCACTCGAAGAGCGTCGCGAGCATGGTGTTGTACAGCAGGTTGAAAACGTTGTGCGGCTTCCACTTCTGGTCGCGCGTCACGCGCAGCAGACCGTAACCCACGTCGTCGTCCATGCCCAGGATGTTCGTGTACTTGTGGTGCATGAAGTTGTGGGTGAAGCGCCAATGCTTGGCCGCCCCGCTCATGTCCCACTCCCACGTCGAGGAGTGGATCTCGGGATCGTTCATCCAATCCCATTGACCGTGCATGACGTTGTGGCCGATCTCCATGTTCTCGACGATCTTGGCCACGCCTAGGGTGACGGTTCCGGCCCACCATGCGGAGCGGCGGGAGCTCGCGGCCAGCAGCACCCGTCCGGCGATCTCCAACGCGCGCTGGGCGGCGATGGTGCGGCGGATGTAGCGTGCGTCGCGCTCGCCGCGGGAGTCTTCGATGTCCTGTCGGATCGCATCCAACTCCACGGCCAGACTCTCGATGTCCGCATCGGTCAGATGCGCGAACTCGGGAACGTCGGTGATTGCCATCGTCAAGCCTCCTCTCGTGTGCCTACGCTACCGTAACCTACGTACCCGTAGGTTACCAGCCAGTAAACCTCAGACGTCGAGCACGCAATCGCCGGACGCTGCGGAGACGCAGGTCTGCACTCGGCTCCCCGGCTCGTGCTCGGCGCCGGTGCGCAGGTCGCGGACGTGCCCCTCGACGAGGCCCACCACGCACGACTGGCAGATACCCATCCGGCATCCGAACGGCATGCGGATGCCGGCCTCTTCGCCGGCCTCCATCAGCGGCGTCGCGGCGTCGACCTCGACCGTCTTGCCGCTGCGCGCGAATTCGACCGTGCCGCCCTGACCGTGCACGGCCGCCTTGGACACGGCGAACCGCTCGAGGTGAAGCCGTTCGCCGAGTCGCGCCGCCGACCACGACCGCTGGGCCGCGTCGAGCATGCCCTCGGGCCCGCACGCCCATGTCTGGCGCTCGCGCCAGTCGGGCACCTCGTCGCCGAGTCGGGACAAATCCAGCCGGCCCTGGCTGCGCGTCGTGCGTGTCCGTAGTGAATAACCGTCGTACGCACGGGCCAGCTCGCCGAGCTCGGCCGCGAACATGACATCGGATTCCGTTGGGGCGGAATGTAAGTGGACGATATCGGTAATCTGGTCGCGTCGGGCCAGTGTGCGCAGCATCGACATCACCGGCGTGATGCCCGATCCAGCGGTGAGAAACAGCACCTTGGCCGGCGCGGGGTCGGGCATGACGAAGTTGCCCTGCGGCGCGGCCAGCCGCACGATCGTGCCCGGTGCCAGCCCGTCGACCAAATGCGTCGACAAGAACCCCTCGGGCATGGCCTTGACCGTGATGGTGATGGTGCGGGTGGTGCGCGACGGGGCCGAAGTCAGCGAATAGGACCGCCAGCGGAAGCGCCCGTCGATCTGCACACCGATCCCGATGTACTGACCGGGCTGATAGTCGAACGAGAACCCCCACCCCGGCTTGATCACCAGCGTCGCGGAATCCTCGGTTTCGCGCCGGACATCGAGCACCCGACCGCGTAGCTCGCGCGCCGACCACAGCGGATTGGCGAGCTTCAGGTAGTCGTCTGGCAGCAGCGGCGTGGTGATCCGGCTCGCGATACTCCGCAGGGCTCGCATGCCCGGATTTCCTGCGCCGACGACGCTCGGCCGCACCGTATCGGCGACGTTGGCCGAGACTTTGACGTAGTTCTTGGCCATGAACCTACGGTAGCGTAACCTACGCTTCCGTATCCAGCCGAGGACGTGGGTGCTCGGTCACAGCAGTTCCAGCAGGAACGGCAATTCCTGTGGCGCGTACCAGGCAAGGTCGTGGTCCTGGGCGTCACCGACGACGAACTCGGCATCCTCGTCGCCGAGGTCCGCCTCGTCGACGGCCTCGACCGCGGCCAGTACCGCGGACTCGGCGTCGGCATTGTCGACATAGGCGGCGATGACGTCCTCGAAGGCGATGGGACCGGCCAGCCGCACCACCGCGTCGTCGAGATCGGGTCGCGGCGTCACGCCCTCGACCTGCGCCTCCACCACCGCGCGGCGCGGCGGCAGGTCGCCCACACCCTCGCCGGCGAGCAGTCGCAGCGATGCCAGCGCGGCTTCCCGGCGCGCGACCTCGGCGAGTTCGTCGTCGTCGCCCTCGGCGTAGGACTCACGCAGGGCGGGTGTCACCGCGAACGCCGTCCCGCTGCGGGCATGCAGCACTCGGTCCGCGACGAGCTGCTGCAGCATGGTCAGGGTCGCGGGGATGTAGACGCGCACCAGGCGAGATTAGTCGTCACGCGGTCTCGCGCTCGCCCGATCCTTCTCCACCGAGATGACGAAGTCGTCGCCGTGCTCGGTGACACCGTTGATGACCGCCGTGTCGACGGCCTCCTTCGCGTACTGCCTGCGGACGATCAGCGGGTCGCGGCGCAGGTCCTTGACCAGCCCCACCGCCATGCCGACCATCACGACGACGAACGGCAGCGCCGCGATGATGGTGATGGTCTGCAACCCGGTCAGGGCGTCTTCCCCGCCGACCAACAACATCACCGCGGCGACGGCACCGGTGGCCACGCCCCAGAAGATCACGGTGCCTCTACCGGGTCTGATCGTGCCGCGTTCGGACAGCGATCCCATCACCACCGACGCGGCGTCCGCACCCGAGACGAAGAAGATGGCCACCAGCAGCATCACCAGCACACTGGCGATCGTCGCGATCGGATACTGATCGAGCAGGCCGAACAGTTGTGCCTCGATGCTGCCTTCGCCGGCCAGATCGACGCCCTCCTCCTGCACACGGATCGCCGACCCGCCGAACACCGCGAACCACACCAGCGACACCAGGCTCGGCACCAACAACACGCCCGTGACGAACTGGCGGATGGTGCGCCCCCGCGAGATTCGGGCGATGAACATTCCGACGAACGGGGTCCACGACACCCACCACGCCCAGTAGAAGATCGTCCACGACTGCAACCACTCGTTGACGTCGGGTCCTTCGGCGCCGGTGCGCGCGGACATCATCGGGAAGTCGGCCATGTAGCTGCCCAGCGATGTCGGCAACAGGTTGAGTATGAAAACCGTTGGGCCGACTACGAATACGAATAAGGCGAGCACCATCGCCAACACCATGTTGATATTCGACAACCACTGGATGCCGCGCGCGACCCCGGAGACCGCCGACAGCACGAACGCCACCGTGAGCGCCGTGATGATCACGACGAGGATGGTGTTGCCGGCCTCTCCGATACCGCCGACGATCTGCAGACCGCTGCGAATCTGCAGCGCACCGAGCCCGAGGGAGGCGGCCGAGCCGAAGAGCGTGGCGAAGATCGCCAGCATGTCGATGACCTTCCCCCACGGCCCGTTGGCGTGCGAGCCCAGCAGCGGTTCGAACGCCGCGCTGATCAGCTGCAGTCGGCCCTTGCGGTACACGCCGTAGGCGATCGCCAAGCCGACCACCGCGTAGATCGCCCACGGGTGCAGCGACCAGTGGAACAGCGTCGTGGCCATCGCGGTCTGCACGGCCTCCGCGTTGCCGGGCCGGCCGGTGCCCGGTGGCGGCGTCGCAAAGTGCGAAAGCGGTTCGGCCACGCCGAAGAACATCAGCCCGATACCCATGCCGGCGCTGAACATCATCGCCACCCACGACACCCCGTGAAACTCGGGTTGCTCGTCGTCGCGACCCAGCGGGATCGCGCCGAAGCGGCCGACCGCGAGCCACAGGATGAAGACGACGAATCCGGAGGCCGTCAGCACGAACAGCCACCCGGTGTTGTCCATCACCCAGGTCAGCGCGCTGCTCGACGCGGATGCCAACGACTCCGTGCTGACGAAGCCCCACACCAAGAAGGCGATGGCGGTGACGGCGGTGACCCCGAAGACGACCCAGTCCACGCCGCGTGACCGGGTGATGGCGTCGTCTCCGGGCGGCAGATCGAGCGCGGGGTGGGGCACGACGGATTCCGTGGGCGATTTGAGTGCGCGCTGAGTCTTGCGTGCGCGCCGTGTCGCGGTGCTGGTTTTTCCCGGCGTCTCGTTCCGTGCGCTGGTCGTCATGGTGCCCCAATTCGACCCCGCTGGCTGCGAGCGAGTCAATCCCGCAAACGCAACGCGGGTGTCACTGGGCCGCCTCTAGCAGTTCTTCCAGCGATTCGCGCAACAGACTGGGCAAAACATCGACGTCGCTCATGGCGTCGCGGTCGGCATTGATGCCGAAGTACACCATGCCGTTGTAGGACGTCACCCCCATCGCCAGCACCTGATTGCTCAGCAGCGGCGGTACCGCGTAGGTCTCCAGCAGCTTGGTGCCGGCGATGTACATCTGGTGCTGCGCGCCCGGCACGTTGGTGATCAGCAGGTTGAACTGGCGCGCCGAGAAAGTGGTCGCCACCCGGATGCCCATGGCGTGCAGGGTGGGCGGTGCGAACCCGGACAGGGTGACGATCGTTCTCGCGTCGACCAGGCTCGATGCGGTCGACGCCGATTCGGTGGCGTGCGCGATCTGCGAGAGCCGCACCACCGGGTTGCCCTCGCCGACCGGAAGGTCGACGAGGAACGGCGTCACCTCGCTGATGGCCTGACCCGGGCCGGTCGCCTCGAGTTCGGCTTCCGGATACACCGACATGGGCGCCATCGCCCGCACCCTCGCCGTGGAGCTCACCGGTTCGCCGCGCGACATCAGCCAGTTGCGCAGCGCTCCGGCCACCACGGCCAGCACCACGTCGTTGACGTCGCAGTCGTAGCGGGCGCGCACCGCGCGGAAGTCCTCGAGTCGCCCACCGGCGACCGTGAACCGTCGGTTGCGCGACACGGTGGTGTTCAGCGGGCTGCTCGGGGCGGTGCCCCGCGCGACAGTGCGGGCCCGCTCGAAGACCCGGCGCCCCATGTCGACCAACTGGCCCGCATTGGTGGCGACGTCGACGACGGCGTTGCGGACCGCACCGATCTGCTCGGCCGGACGCATGATCCACTCGCCGAGCGCCCCGAGCAGCAACTGCCGATCGCTGGGCTCGCGCAACGGGATCCAGATGTCCTCGCCGAACTCCGGCGGCTTCGGGGTGCGGTCGACGATGACGTGGCCGATCTCCAGGGCCGTCATTCCGTTCACCAAGGCCTGGTGTGACTTCGTGTAGATCGCGAGGCGGTTCTTGGCCAGGCCCTCGATCAGGTACATCTCCCACAGCGGCCGCGACCTGTCCAGTGGGCGCGACCCCAGCCGCGCGATGAGTTCGTGCAGTTGGGCGTCGCTACCCGGCGAGGGCAGTGCCGAGCGACGGATGTGGTAGGTGATGTCGAAGTCGGGGTCGTCCACCCACACCGGGCGCGCCAGACCCAGCGTCACCTCGCGGACCTTCTGGCGGTATCGGGGTATCTGCGGCAGCCGCCGTTCGACGGTGGCCAGCAGGGTCTCGTAGCTCAAGCCGCTGCGGGGTTTGCGAAGGATCGACAGTGAGCCCACGTACATCGGCGTCGACGTGTTCTCCAGGCGATAGAACGCCGCGTCCGCCGCCGACAACCGGGTGACCATCGCGACGTCGTCCCTTTCCTGTACTGCCGCGGTCCGACCGCGTGCGCCGAAGTCCCCGCCACGCTATAGGCAAACCCTGCGGATGCGCATCACGAGCGCGTCTCGGTGTCTGTGGGCCCCCGCGAACCGTGCGATCATGGTGGGGTCTGCCACTCTCCAGCAGACGGGTCCTGTCTCGTCGAGTAGCTGGAGATCGTGTTGACATCATTGTGCACCCCTGCCGAGGACGCCGCACCGGTGCCCGAGAAGGAGCGACGGACGGCGTTGGTGGCGCCCGTCATCGACTGTGAACCGCCGCCCGTCGACGTCGGCACCTGTCCCCCACCGTCTCCAAAAACGCTGCGCCGCCGTCCATCCGGCGGACGGGGCGACGGCCTGCGCACCCGGCTCCCGCAACGGTCGGTGCCGGTCCCTGCCGAGCCCGCCCCGCCGCGCGCCGCCGTGGTCTTCGCCGATGCGGCGTTGCGCCGGGTGCTCGAGGTGATCGACCGGCGCCGTCCCGTGGCGCAGTTACGCCCGCTGTTGGCGCCGGCGCTGATCGAAACCGTGCTCGCGATGACCCGACACCCGCAGGCCACCGTCGCCACACTGCGCCGGGTCAGGTTGCGCGTGACCGATGACGACGGTCAGGCCGCAGAGGTCTTCGGCACTTACAGTCGCGGGCAGCGCATCCGCGCGATCGCGGCGCGGATCGCGTTCGACGGCCAACGTTGGCGGGTGGTCGCGCTGCAGATCGGATGAGCGCCGGCGGGCTCGGCGTCCGAGCCTTACCGCCTGCGCATCGCCTTCTGCTCGCGGGCCTGCTGGCGCGCGGCTTCTCGGCGCTGCTTGCGGGTGCCGCCGCCGGCCGGCGCGTGCCGCGGCGCGCCACCGCCGCTGCCCGACCGCTGCACCTCAGCCGAGCCGTCCTCTGCCGGCCCGGTGTAGGTCAGTGGACGCGACTCGTCGCCGATTCCCTTGGCGCGCAAGCCTGTTCCCGTCGGCCGTTCCTTCGTCGCCACGCCACCTTGGGCCTGTGCGGCGGCGGCCTCGGCGAACTCGCTCAGACCGGACGGCGGTGCGACCGGAGCGACGGCCGGCTGCGGCGCGGGTTCGACCGCGACGTTGAACAGGAACCCGACCGACTCCTCCTTGAGGCCCTCGAGCATCCCGATGAACATGTCGTAGCCCTCGCGCTGATACTCGACGAGCGGATCGCGCTGAGCCATCGCGCGCAGGCCGATGCCCTCCTTGAGGTAGTCCATCTCGTAGAGATGTTCGCGCCATTTGCGGTCCAGCACGTTGAGCAGCACGTTGCGCTCCAGCTGGCGCATCGCGCCCTCACCCGCGATCTCCTCGATCTGCTTCTCCCGCTCGGCGTACGCGCGGTCGGCGTCGGCGATCAACGCCTCGAGCAGTTCCTCGCGGGTCAACTCGCCGGGCTCACCGATGGCGTCGGAGTCGATCAGGTCGTGGTGGTCGATGCCGACGGGGTACAGCTGCTTGAGCGCGGTCCAGAGCTGTTCGAGGTCCCAGTCCTCGGAGTAGCCCTCGGCGGTGGCTCCGTCGACGTAGGCGGTGATCACGTCGACGAGCATGTTGCGCGCCTGTTCGGCGAGGTTCTCGCCCTCGAGGATGCGCCTGCGCTCCTCGTAGATGACCATGCGCTGCTTGTTCATCACCTCGTCGTACTTGAGGACGTTCTTGCGGACCTCGAAGTTCTGCTGCTCGACCTGCGTCTGCGCGCTCTTGATGGCGCGGGTCACCATTTTGGCCTCGATCGGCACGTCGTCGGGCAGGTTGAGCCGGGTCAGCAAAGCCTCCAGGGTGGCGCCGTTGAACCGTCGCATCAGCTCGTCGCCCAGCGACAGGTAGAACCGGGATTCGCCGGGGTCACCCTGGCGGCCTGAGCGGCCGCGCAGCTGGTTGTCGATGCGGCGGGATTCGTGCCGTTCGGTGCCCAGCACGTAGAGGCCGCCCGCGGCGATGACGTCCTCGGCTTCGCGCGCGCACTCCGCTTTGACCGCGGACAGCGTCTCGTGCCAGGCCTTCTCGTACTCCTCCGGCGTCTCCACCGGGTCCAGGCCTCGTTCGCGCAACCGCTTGTCGGTGAGGAAGTCGGGGTTGCCGCCGAGCACGATGTCGGTGCCGCGGCCCGCCATGTTCGTCGCGACGGTGATCGCGCTCAGCCGGCCGGCCTCGGCGATGATCGAGGCCTCCTGCTCGTGGTACTTCGCGTTGAGCACGTTGTGCGGGATGCGGCGCTTGGTGAACTGGCGCGACAGGTACTCCGATCGCTCCACGCTGGTGGTACCGATCAGGACCGGTTGGCCCTTTTCGTAGCGCTCGGCGACGTCGTCGACGACCGCGATGTACTTGGCCTCTTCGGTCTTGTAGATGAGGTCGGACTGGTCGGCGCGGATCATCGGCTTGTTGGTCGGGATGGACACCACGCCGAGCTTGTAGATCTCGTGCAACTCGGCCGCCTCGGTCTGGGCGGTGCCGGTCATACCGGACAGCTTGTCGTAGAGGCGGAAGTAGTTCTGCAGCGTGATCGTGGCCAGCGTTTGGTTCTCGGCCTTGATCTCGACGCGCTCCTTGGCCTCGATGGCCTGATGCATGCCTTCGTTGTAGCGACGGCCGACCAGCACGCGCCCGGTGAACTCGTCGACGATGAGCACCTCGCCTTCGCGCACGATGTAGTCCTTGTCGCGCTGGAACAGCTCCTTGGCCTTGAGCGCGTTGTTGAGGTAGCTGACCAACGGCGAGTTGGCCGCCTCGTAGAGGTTGTCGATGCCCAGCTGATCCTCGACGAACTCGACGCCGAGTTCGTGCACGCCGACCGTCCGCTTGCGGATGTCGACCTCGTAGTGGACGTCTTTCTCCATCAGCGGCACGATCCGCGCGAACTCGGTGTACCACTGCGACGCGCCGTCGGCGGGGCCGGAGATGATCAGCGGGGTGCGGGCCTCGTCGATGAGGATCGAGTCGACCTCGTCGACGATCGCGAAGTTGTGTCCGCGCTGGACCAGGTCGGCCAGGGAGTGCGCCATGTTGTCGCGGAGGTAATCGAAGCCGAACTCGTTGTTGGTGCCGTACGTGATGTCGGCGGCGTAGGCGGTGCGGCGCTGGTCCGGGGTCATCTGCGCGAGGATCACGTCGACCTCCAGGCCGAGGAAGCGGTGCACCCGGCCCATCCACTCGGCGTCGCGCCTGGCCAGATAGTCGTTCACGGTGACGATGTGCACACCCTTGCCCGACAGCGCGTTGAGGTAGGCCGGGAGCACACCGGTCAGCGTCTTGCCTTCACCGGTCTTCATCTCCGCCACGTTGCCGAAGTGCAGCGCCGCGCCGCCCATCAACTGCACCTTGAACGGCTTCTGGTCCAGCACGCGCCAGGCCGCCTCGCGTGCGACGGCGAACGCTTCGGGCAGCAGGTCGTCGAGGCTTTCCCCGTTGGCCACGCGCTTTTTGAACTCGTCGGTCTTGGCCCGCAGTTCAGCGTCGGTCAGCTTCTCGACATCGCCTGCCAGGGAGTCGACGTAGTCGGCCACCCCCTTGAGGCGTTTGACCAGCCGGCCCTCGCCGAGACGCAGCAACTTTTGCAGCACGCTAGTTCCCCTATGGGTTGGAAGTCTTGAGCTCAACCCATGGTAGGCGACATGCGCCCCGACCCGACCCAGCTACGTCAGGCCAGGCGGAATGATCAAGCCCCCGGCTCAGGCGAGCCGAATCAAGCCGCCCGGCTCAGGCGAGCCGAATCAAGCCCCCGGCTCAGGCGAGCCGAATCAAGCCGTAGTCGTAGGCGTGCCTGCGGTAGACCACGGACGGCCTGTCGGTCTCCTTGTCGTGGAACAGGAAGAAGTCGTGGCCGACCAGTTCCATCTGCGAGAGGGCATCGTCGACAGTCATGGGGGTGGCCGGATGTTCCTTGACCCGCACGATGCGCCCGGGCTCATGCTCGTCGAGCGCCACGCCGTCGTGCTCGGGTGGTGTAGAGGTCAGCGGCTCGGGCGGCGCGGTGACCGCGGTGGCTTTGGCGAGCGATACCGGGGTCTTGTCGCCGTAGTGGATCTTGCGCCGGTCGCGCGCGCGGCGCAGTCGTTCGGCGAGCTTGTCGACCGCAGACTCCATTGCGCCGTAGAAGCTGTCGGCACCGGCTTCGGCACGGACCACCGGGCCGCGGCCGCGCGCGGTGATCTCCACGTGTTGACAGTTCTTGCGTTGACGACGGTTGCGCTCGTGGTCAAGCTCGACGTCGAACAGATAGATCGTGCGGTCGAATCGTTCCAGGCGTGACAGTTTCTCTGCGACGTACTTGCGGAAGTGGTCGGGGATCTCGACGTTGCGGCCGGTGACCGCTACTTCGGCGCGCGGTCGGGGTTCAGGCGTTTCGTCCTCGATCACCATCGTTCGGGAGTCCAGGGATTGGCTTGACATGCTTGGCAACTCGTTTCTTCGGCGTCCGCACGCGTCAGCGTGCCCGGGTTGTCTTGAATCCGCACCGACGTGGCTTGCATGTCTCGCCGCTCGCCGGTGCAAGGTGTCGTCTACTCACCTCCTACCGCGTCGGCGATGCTGGCGCGTCGAGTCTGAGCGCCGACCGTGAGTCATTCACGGGTGTTGCAGCCGACGGTAGCCGCGTTCACCCGGTAGTGCCAGTGAATCGGGGTACCTGTTTCCGGTTCTTCACCTCGGTCTGATATGGCGGCCCCGGCGGCGGCGGTCATGCGTTGGCCACAACCAGCACGGCCGCCACGCGCGCCCCAGTCGTGTGCAGCACGCGAACCGTCTCGGCGGCGGTGGCGCCGGTGGTGACGATGTCGTCGACGACGAGCACTTCGCCCGCGACCGGCCGAACGACCCGGACCCGGCCCGCGATGTTGCGCTGACGGTCGGCGGTGGACAGCCCGACCGAATCCGCCGCGAAAGCGCGCGTGCGCACCGCGGGTACGATCGTCACCCCCGGCAGGTCAGCCACGGCGGTTCGGGCCATCCGGGTCACCGGGTCACCGCCGCGCCGCCGTGCCGACCACCGGCGAGTCGGTGCGGGGATCACCGTCAGCGGCGTATCGACCAGACCCCAGGTGAGCAGGTGCAGTAGTCCGGCCCGCAGCGCCCCGGCCAGCGGCCGCAGCAGGTCGGTTCGGCCGTGTTCCTTGACCCCGAGGACGGCCGCCCGCCGCGGCCCCGCGTATCGGCCGAGGGAGAACACCGGCACACCGGGGTCCACACGTGGGGAGACGAGGTGTGGATCGTCGGCCCTGACCGTCAGCGTCGCCGCGCACGCCGCGCACCACCGCGTCGACGGTGCGCCGCAGCCGCCGCACTGCAGCGGGAGAACGAGATCGAGCACGCGGTCAGTGTGGCGGTGATCAGTGACACCGGGAGGGGGTACTCCGTGCTCATGCAGGACCAGCGGGAGTCGTTGATCGTTGATTGCCTGGTGAGCGCGTTCGCCGATCTCATGGAGGCCGACGCGGATGCGTTCCGCACGAAGTTCCGCAAGATGGCGGCCGATCCATTCGCGTTCTACCGCGGCAGCGCCTGCGTCTTCTACGCCGACGTGGCGCGCCACGACGATCGGTGGGCCGACGAACGCACGAGCCGCGTGTGGATACAAGGTGATCTACACACCGAGAACTTCGGCACCTATATGGACGGCGCAGGCAAGTTGATCTTCGACGTCAACGACTTCGACGAGGCCTACATCGGGCACTTCACCTGGGACGTGATGCGCTTCGCCGCCAGCGTGGCGCTGATGTGTTGGCAGAAGGCGCTGTCGGATCATCAGATCAGCAGCCTGATCGACACCTTCGTCCGCGCCTACGTCGACCAGGTGCGGTGGTTTCTGCAGGCCGACGACGACTCGAGTTTCTCGTTGAACCTCGACACCGCGCGCGGAGCCGTCCTGTCCGCCCTGCAGAGCGCCCGATTGTCCACCAGGGCAGAGATGTTGGACCGTCTCACCGCGGTCGACGACTGGGACAGACGCTTCCGGGACGCCGCGGGTGTGCGACGGCTCGAGGACTCCGAGCGTGAGAAAGTCGAAGCCGCCTTCGCCAGATACCTCGAAACCATCCCGAAAACCAAGCGCTTTCAAGGCATCACCTACGACATCAAGGACGTGATCGGCAAGACCGGCCACGGAATCGGCAGTGCGGGCCTGCCCACCTACACGCTGCTGATAGAAGGATTCAACCAGGCGTTGGACAATGACGCCGTGCTGTCGATGAAGCAGGGCAACGTCGCCGCGCCCAGTCGCGTCGTCGACGCCAGCAGCCTGGCTGAGCACTTCCAGCATCACGGCCACCGCACCGCGGTGTCACAACGCGCACTGCAGGCGCACGCCGATCCGCTGCTCGGCTACACCGACATCGACGGGGTCGGTTTCGTCGTCAGCGAGATATCTCCCTACGAAGCCGATCTCGATTGGAGCGAGCTGACCGAGCCGGACGAACTGGCCGAAGTGATCGAGCAGCTGGGGCGGGCTGTGGCAAAGGTGCACTGCGTCGGTGACGCAGACAGCGATCAGAAGGTGGTCGAGTTCCAGACCGAGGAGGCCATCGATGCGGTCATCGGCGACCGAGTCGACGAATTCGCCTCGGACATGGTGAGGTTCGGGCTTGAGTACGCAGCCACCGTGCGCGACGATCATCGTCATTTCGTCGAGGCGTTTCGCGAGGGCCGCATTCCCGGCGTCAGCGCCACCTGAGCCGAACACGAATCGCTCTGTGCCGACACCGGTTTCGACCCCAGGTCACCATGGCCGGCGCAGTTGAAGTGTGCGCTAACCGGGCAGCACCGGTTCGGCGCCCGGCACCAGCAGCGGGCGCACCTCGGCCCACGCCGGATCGTCCTCAGCCACCGAGCCGGACAGTTGCACCACCCCACGGGCGTCGGCGACGTACACGGTGGACGGGTTGGCCGCGACGGTGGTGACCGGCATCAGCAGGTTGCGGCTCGGCCCGTCGGAGTTGACGCCGTCGAGGTTGACATAGGAGACCGGATTCTGGGGATCGGTGCGGCTGACCACGATGTCGTCGCCGGTGCGCCACGACAGCGACACCACGGTATTGCGCAGCCCGTATCCCAGCCGTCGCGGGTAGGTCAGCGCATAACCGCCGCCGGGGGTCTGTTCGACACCGGCCAGGATCACCTGGCCCTCGACGACCAACGCCGCACGCGTGCCGTCGCGCGACAACTGCAGCTCGGTGATCACACCGGGAAACCTGCTCGACACCGGCGTCGAGTCCACTGGGATACGCGCCGGCTGCCCCGACGCATCCTGGATGACGCGCACGACGTTGTTGCCGTCGATCACGGCCCAGACCGCGTTGTCGAGCGACCAGCTCGGCCGCGAAAGGCTTCGCGCGTCCAACACCTGCGACGCGGCCCCGCCGAGCGCACCCACCCACATCGACGACGCCATATCCGGTGCGCCGGGCCGCTGCGTGACGATCGACGCCACCTCCTGCCCCGTGCGGGACACCGCCGCCGCGGTCTGGTTCGGCATCTGCCCGAACGACCCAGGAACCCGCGGCGTCCGCTGGCCGTCGAGCGCGACGAGCGAACCGCCCACCAGTGCGTGCAGGCCCGCCGCGACTCCCGAGGCCGCGCCGGGGTCGGTGGCCGCCACGTCGGAGGTCTCCCAACCGTCGGCGAACCGGTCGTCGAGGGCGGCGCCGTCGGCGTTGATGACGTACGGGCCGTTGACCCCCGCGCGCGACAGCGTCCAGATGAGTTGCGCCGCAAGCAATTGCCTACTGTGTGGATCGGTGGTCGACAAGTTGTCCAGATCGATCCTGGCCCCGCCGTAGCCCCGGCCGACGCCCATCTTGCCGCCGTCGGCGCGCGTCACCGGACCCCGCAGTTTCAGCGGCGGTTCGAGGAGGTTGCGGACGGTCTTGGCCATCTCCGGTCGCGGCCCGGCGATCAGCTTGCTCACCAGTTCGGTGGCCAACTGGTCGGGATCGGACACCGCGACATAGCGCGGATCCGGCACGACGGTGCCGCCGGTCGGGTCGACGAAATACAGTGTGTTGCGCTTGTAGGTGGCCTGGAACTGTTGCCAATCGAGGAACACGCCGTTCGGCAGCTTGTCGATGCGCCATCCGTCGGGCGTCTTCACCAGTTCGATCGGCCCCGGGTCGGGCAACGCACCCTCCCCTGTCTCGAATACCCCCATGTCCGACAGCGACCCGAGGATGTCGGCTCGCATTCTCACCGACACCCGGTCGGGACCGCGCGTCTCGACGAACACCACGTTGTCGATCAGCAGTGCACTGCCCGCGTCATCCCAGCCCTGCGAAGCGGATTCGGTCAGGAATTGGCGCGCGGCCAGATGCCGGTTGGCGGGATCGGCGGTGGCTTTGAGGAATTCGCGCAGCAACACGTCGGGATCCATGCCCGGCGTCGGCTTGGGCAGGCTGGGCGGGGCGGGCCGGTCGACGGTTCCGATGGCTTGCGGCGACGACGAGTCGGGCACACCCGCGCAGCCGGTGAGGACCAGGGCCAGCAGACACAGTGCGGCCAGCAGGCTTCTCACACGGACTCCGGCGCGGGTTCACGATCGCGGCTGCGCGACGGAAGATTCTCCGGTGCAACGGGTTTCAGGGGCAGCGGGCTGGTGGTCACCTTGTGCCCGCGGACGAGCGGCAGCGTGAGACGGAAACAGGCACCCTTACCCGGCTCGCCCCAGGCCTCCAGCCTGCCCTGGTGCAAGCGGGCGTCTTCGATGCTGATCGCCAAGCCCAGACCGGTGCCGCCGGATCGACGCACCCGCGAGGGGTCCGAGCGCCAGAACCTGCTGAACACCAGCTTCTCCTCGCCGGGGCGCAGCCCGACCCCGTGGTCGCGGACGGTGACGGCGACGGTGTCGTCGTCGGCGGCCATTCGGATACGAACGGGCTTGTGCTCGGCGTGGTCGATGGCGTTGGCGATCAGGTTGCGCAGGATGCGCTCCACGCGCCGCGGATCGACTTCGGCGATGACCTCCTCGGTGGGCATGTCGACAAGGAGCTCGACGTCGGCGTCGGCCGCGAGGTGCCCGACGTTGTCCAGCGCGCTCTGCACCGTCGACCGCAGATCCAGCGACTCGACCGACAGCTCGGCGACACCGGCGTCGTGGCGGGAGATTTCCAACAGGTCGTTGAGCAGGGTCTCGAACCGGTCGAGCTCGCTGACCATCAACTCGGTGGACCGGCGCAGCGCCGGATCGAGATCCTCGCTGTGGTCGTAGATCAGGTCGGCGGCCATGCGCACCGTCGTCAACGGCGTGCGCAGCTCATGGCTGACGTCGGAGGTGAACCGGCGCTGCAGGTTGCCGAACTCCTCGAGTTGGGTGATCTGGCGGTGCAGGCTCTCGGCCATGTCGTTGAACGACACGGCCAGGCGGGCCATGTCGTCCTCGCCGCGCACCGGCATGCGTTCGGTGAGATGTCCTTCGGCGAACCGCTCGGCGATCCGCGACGCGGACCGCACCGGCAGCACGATCTGGCGCGCCACCAACAAGGCGATCGCGGCGAGCAGACCGAGCAGGACCACGCCGCCGGTGGCCATCGTCCCGCGCACCAGCGCGATCGTGGACTCCTCGTTGTTGAGCGGGAAGATCAGGTACAGCTCGAGGTTCGTCACCGGTGACGACGTGGGGCTGCCGACGATCAGCGCGGGTCCGGAGAAGCCGTCTGTGTTCACGGTGGCGTATTGGTAACTGACCTGGCCGGCCTTGACGAACTCCCGCAGCGAGTTGGGCACCTGCTGGACGGGACCGGCCGCGGTCGCCGCGCGAGGCCCGTCGCCGGGCACCACCAGGACCGCGTCGAAGGTGCCCGCCAGGCCCGGTTCGGCGTCGGCGCTGCGATCGATCAGCGTGTTGCGCGCCAGCTGCAGGCTGCTGTCGAGCGAGCGGGTCTCCTCACCGCCGACGATCCCGCTGACCGTGGTGCGCGCGCGGTCGATCTGCTCGGTCGCCGCGCGCACCTTGACCTCGAGGATGCGATCGGTGATCTGGCTGGTCAGAACGAACCCGAGCACGAGGATCACGGCCAACGACAGGCCCAACGTCAACGAGACGACCCGCAACTGCAACGAGCGGCGCCACGCGAGACTCAACGCCCGACCCAACGCCCCGAGCCCCCGCACCAGCGGTGCCGAGCGCCGATGGATGCGTCGTCTGGAGCTGAAGATCACGGCGGCCGCCGAAGGATCAACACGGCGCCCGCCGAATGGTCGAGGTCACGGCCACGGCCGAGCCGTGCGTGTCACGGCGGTCCGGCCTTGTACCCCACTCCTCGAACAGTGAGCACCACCTGTGGGTTCTCCGGGTCTTTCTCGACCTTGGCCCGCAACCGTTGGACATGCACGTTCACCAAACGGGTGTCCGCGGGGTGCCGATAACCCCACACCTGTTCGAGCAGCACATCACGAGTAAACACCTGCCGCGGTTTGCGCGCCAACGCCACCAACAGGTCGAACTCCAGCGGGGTCAGCGAGATCTGTTCGCCAAGACGGGTGACCTTGTGCGCGGGAACGTCGATTTCGACGTCGCCGATCGACAGCATCTCGGCCGGCTCGTCCTCGTTGCGCCGCAGACGGGCCCGCACGCGGGCGACGAGCTCTTTGGGCTTGAACGGCTTCATCACGTAGTCGTCGGCACCCGACTCCAGGCCCAGCACGACGTCGACCGTGTCGGTCTTGGCGGTCAGCATGACGATCGGTACGCCGGAATCCGCCCGGAGCACCCGGCACACGTCGATGCCGTTCATGCCGGGCAGCATCAGGTCCAGCAGCACCAGATCGGGCCGCAGCTCGCGGACCGCGGTGAGCGCTTGGGTGCCGTCACCGACGACCGCGGTGTCGAAACCTTCCCCACGCAGCACGATGGTGAGCATCTCGGCGAGCGACGGGTCATCGTCGACAACCAGAATCCTTTGCCTCATGAAGACCATGGTGTCACCGAATCGCGATAAAACCCGGCTACCACACGGCGCGTTTCGCGCTTTGCCCGGGATTAGCGGGGCTCTGGTGTGCGTTGAGATCGCGTTTCGGCACGCGATGGGCCGTATCGACGATCTGTGCGCACACCGTGCGGGGACCGCGCACGCCGCGCGGCGACCGCTAGCCCAATTCCGCGGCGAGCGCGGCCGCATCCACATCGGGTCCGGCGACCGTCCAGCGTCCGCACCACTGTGCGGCGGCCAGTGCCGTGTAGACGTCGGAGGTGCGTTGCTGCAGGCCGCTGTCGCGTTCGTAGGCGTCTTTGGCCCGGTCGGCCTCGGTGTTGGCGCGTTGGTCGGCGCGTTGAGCCGCCAGGTCGATCGGGACCGCCAGCAGCACCTGGACGTCGGGCCGCGGAAGCGCGAGGCGCTCGTACTCCAGAACCCGCACCCACTCGACGACCTCGCCGTCGGCGTCCTGGTGAAGGCGCGCGGCGCTGTAGGCGGCGTTGGACGCGACGTAGCGGTCCAGGATGACGACGTCGTAGGCCTTCTGCAGGTGTTCGATCTCGGCTCGGGCGCGCGAGCGGTCCAATGCGAACAGCACCGCCATCGCGTACACGGACTCGGCGAGGTCACCGTGGGATCCGCGCAGTGCCTCGGCGGCCATGTCGGCTTCCACCGACTGACCGTACCGCGGAAACGCCAGGCTCGTCACCGTCCTGCCCTGGGCTTCGAACGCGGTTCGAACCCCGTTGGTCAGCGTGCGCTTACCCGCGCCGTCGACCCCCTCGATGACCATCAGCACGGCTGTGAGACTAGCGATGCCCGCTTGCCGCCGGCGCGATCAGACGTCGTGTTCCGCGGGATCGGTGGCCGTCTCCTGCGAGATCGCCCGTAGACGTCCGAGGTCGGCCGGGTGGAGCTCGGGTTGGGCGTCCATGGCGTCCATCAGCAGCCCGATCTGCCTGCGCAAGGGGGCGATGAACTCCTCGTGGCCCACGTTGCGGGCGTGCTCGATCAGCATGCGCAACACTCGCAGCACCGTCGCAACGACGTGCGGTTGACCGACCGAACTCTGGCGGATCTGGTCGAAGGCATGCGCGATGTACTCCTCGTGCGACAGATCCCACGGCCGAAGAAGGATCCGGTCGTCGGGTCCGCACACCGCCTGCGGCGGCATGTCCGCCGCCAACAGTCTGCGCATTAGGCTGCCGAGTCGCAGCACGACGTCGGCAGCGGTGGTCGGGTCGTTGACGGCCGGGCTGAGCGCCCGCAGACCGATGTCGACCAGTTGCCGGATCCCGAAGTCGATGTCTTGTTGCATGGTGCGGATGTCGGCCACCTCCACCGTCGACATCAGCCTGCGTTCGACGCGGTCGGGATCGGCCGGCTTGGGCCACAGAGTCATCAGCACCTCACCCTGGTGGATGTAGGCGCCGGTGCGGGTCTCCAGTCGCACGACGGTTGCGGGAGGGACCGCGGCCAGGATGTATCTGCTCGCCGATTGGGTGACCCAGCCGTCGCTGCCCGCATGGACCGTCAGGTGCTCACCCGTCCCCGGATGCGGCTGATGCGGTGCCGGTATCTCCATGCGCGTCTGCCGCGTCTGTTCGTCGATGACGGTGTCGGCCTCCGCGGCGATGGTGCGCACCACCTCCCCCACTTGGAGGCCATAGGCCAACCGATTGAGGTAGGCGATGATCAACAGCACCGTCACCACCGCCAGCACGATCGCTGCCGTCATCGACACCCGCGGGGCATTCGACATCGGGTCTCCGCTGATGTGGCGAAGCGTCAGCACACAGAACACGAACGTGCCCACCAGCAGGCCAATCACCAACTGGCTGAGCCGGTCCCGGATGAACGACCGCATCACCCGCGGTGAGAACTGGCTGCTGGCCAACTGCAGGCTGACCACGGTGAGCGAGAAGACCACCCCGGCGGTCGTGATGGTGGCCCCGGCGACGGTGCTGAGCAACCACGTCGCCGCGTTGCTGTTCATCTCGACCGTCAACGGCAGTGAGGTGTCCACGCCGACGACGTCTTCGAGAAAGGCCGTCACCTCGGCAAACGCGATGCCGCCCACCAGAACCAACGCGGGCAGCGCGAACAGACTCTCGCGGAAGTGGTAGAGGGCGGTGGAGATCCGCAGCGCCGACTGCGGAGCGGGGCGGCGCATCATTCCGCTGTATCCAGGTTAATCCGTTGGACCACAACCGATTTAGGGCTGGTCACGACGGTCGTTCCGGCCGGCATCGCTAGGTCCGGTGCTCGGCGACGCGGTGGGCCAGACGCTGTGCGCCCACATCCGACACTTGAGGTGAGGTGCTGCTCGGGGTCGCCATGAATCCTCCCGGGGTTCGAAGCAGGTGCTCTCACGCGGATACCCGACGGCGGCGGCGCCTACCAGGTTCCTTGATCATGCCCGGAAGTGTCGGCGACGACGTCGCGGGTAGTCCCTTGAAGGCCAAGTCGAAATGCAACGCTGACGCCGGCTCCACGCATTTCGAGGAAGGAATCGAACGCGAAGGGGATTCGTGATGTCTGACTGGCAGTCGTTTTTCGTTCCCGCCGTCCCCTTGATCGACGGTGTCCTGCGCGGAACCGTCACCTTCCTCGCGCTGCTCGTACTGATGCGGGTCGTCGGCCAACGCGAGTCCGGGGGGCTTGGCATCACCGACGTGCTGATCATCGCTGGTGTCCGGCGAGCGCCGCGGCGACCGACCCGATCATGATCAGGGCGCCGGCCAGAAACATGACCCGGCTGCGGCCGATCCGCTCGGAGACCGGACCGGCGAACCAGGCCCCGAGCGCACAGCCGAGCAGGGCGATCGCCGCGACGAAGCCGACGGCACCGGGTGTGAGGTCGAGGCTGGGGCCGATGCCGTTGATGGCCGCATTCATTGTGGAGGTGTCGAATCCGAAGAGGAACCCGCCGAGGGCCGCACTGGCGGCGAGCAGGGTGACGTACCAGGTATTAGGGGTGGTCTCGGTCGTTGCCACGATCACGGCTCGTTTCTGCTCAGCACGCTCGCCATGTCTTCGAACTACTGGTTGTCTGCCTCTACCCCGGCCAAGTGCGCTCTACACGTCATCGCAACCGTCGAGAAACCCGCGCCCCTAGAAGCGCCCACAATTGGGAGCCGTCGGCACACCCTTGAATCGGTCGGCGATCCACTGCATGGCCGGTTCACCGTCGACCAGCATGGGCAGGCCGTGGTTGACCATCGCCTTGTTGAGGAACGGTGGTTGTTCGTTGGTGCGCGCCTCGACGTCGGCGCCCTGGGCGCACCAGTCGCGACCCATTTGCATCGCAGGCGCCCACGGCACCAGCGGGTCGAACCGGTTGGAATTGATCAGTACCGGTGCGTTGGGCTTCTTGCGGCCCAGCTTCTGCTCCTCGAACAAGGACTTGAACGGCTCCTGCTCGACGAGTTGAAAGATGTCTCGATTGAAGTACGGCTGCAGGTGCCGGAACATGAATTTCGTCAGCGTCTCGGCGACGCACTGATCCTGCACCTTGAACAGCATGTCGACGCCGCGCGGGGTCAGCGTCGCCCGGATCGCCGCCTCGTGTTCGGGGTAGGCCGCGATCACCCCGTTGAGCGCATAGCCCACGGCTCCCACCAGCATGCTGCCGTCGATGAATGGGAACAGTGCCTTGAGGTCGGCGGGCGGCGCACCCGCATAGCTGCCCACGATGTGAAGTTCGGGCGCGTACGATTCGGCCATCTCCGCGGCCGACGCGGCGGCACCCCCGCCCTGCGAGTAGCCCCAAAACGCAACGGGCCCATCGGAAATCAACGACGTGCCGGGCAGGTTCTTCGCGGCGCGGGCGGCATCGAGCATCGCGTGGCCCTGCGATACCCTGTTCGCGTAGGTGTGCAGTCCCGGCGTACCGAGGCCCTCGTAGTCGGTCATGACGATCGCGAAACCGCGCGCGACCATCGTCGCGACGAACAACTCCTCGTAGTTGAACGCGATGTCGAGGTAGGGCGACCAGTGGATGCCCTGATTGAACTGCCGCGACGGCGCGCACTGATCGCCCTGGCCCTGGGTGCCCGGACCGTAGACGATCAGCGGCCGCGGACCGCCGAACGGCCACGGCGCATGTGGCTCGAAGTACGTGCCGGTGACGACGTTCGGGTTTCCGCGAGCGTCGTTGCTGCGGTACATGATTCGGGTGCCGTCGGCCATGATCATGCCGAGTTGGCCGGACGGTTCGAGAACCAGACGGGACGGCTCGGTGCGGACCAGATCGCCGGGCTTGCCCGGCGGCAACGGATCCGGCGGCGTATAGAACGCCTGATATTCGTCCTCGTTGAAATAGGGATGGTGATCGTCGATGGTCGGGTCGTCGGCGGATGCAGGCGGCGAGATCCCGACAAAGGAGATCATGAGGGCAATCGCGATTCCGAGGATGCGGCCCACCGGTCGGACGTTAGCAACGAAACTGGTTCCATGAGGCCCGTTTTGCCCTCAACAGGCCGTGAACCCGATGAGTTCGGGCGCCGGCGCGAGTCTGTTTCGCCGAACCCACTCGTATCGAGGAGGCATTCGCCATGACGACGCATCAGGTCGGAACGCGCGAACAGTGGCGCGCGGCGTACGAACAACAGCTGGCCGACGAGAAGGAGCTGACCCGCAGGGCCGCAGAGCTCGCCAAGCGACGACAGTCCTTGCCGTGGGTGGCGGTCGACAAGCCGTACCAGTTCGACACCACGTCCGGGCGGCGCACACTGGCCGAGTTGTTCGACGGCCGATCCCAGTTGATCGTCCGGCACTTCATGCACGGGCCGAAAACGCCGGAGGGCTGCCCGGGGTGCACCTTCGAAACCGACAACCTGGTCGGCGCGGTTCCGCACCTGGCGCACAGGGACGTGACGTTCATCCTGTCGTCGCGCTCCCCCCTTCCGGTGCTCAACGCCTACAAGCAGCGGATGGGCTGGGACATCGAATGGGTGTCCTCAGGCGGCAGCGACTTCGACGCCGACTTCTTCGGCTACATGCATGTTCCGACGCCGCGACGTGACTTCGGCAAGGGCAGCGGCAGCATGCTCGACGTCATGGAGTTGATGGCGCTGAGTTGCTTTGCCCTGGAGGACGGCGTCGTCTATCACACGTACTCGACCTACGACCGCGGCACCGAAGCGCTGAACGCGACGTGGCAGCTGTTGGACCGCACCCCCAAGGGTCGCGGCGAGGACTTCTCCGACTGGCCGCGCAAACGCGACGAGTACCCGGCGTAGGGCCGCTCGCGCGAGACTGCGGGGAGACCGCACGACGGCGATCCCCCGCAGTCTCGCTGAAGAAGTGATCAGTAGCGGTAGTGCTCGGGCTTGTACGGACCCTCGACGTCGACGCCGATGTACTCCGCCTGCTCCTTGGTGAGCTTGGTCAGCTGACCGCCGAGTGCCTCGACGTGGATGCGCGCGACCTTCTCGTCGAGATGCTTGGCCAACCGGTACACCGCGTTGTCGTACTCGTCGTTCTTCGTCCACAGCTCGATCTGAGCGATGACCTGATTGGAGAAGCTGTTGCTCATCACGAACGAGGGATGGCCGGTCGCGTTGCCCAGGTTGAGCAGCCGGCCTTCGGACAGCACCACGATCGACTTGCCGTCGTCGAAGATCCACTGGTCGACCTGCGGCTTGATGTTGAGCTTGGTGGCACCCGAGCGCTCCAGGGCGGCTATGTCGATCTCGTTGTCGAAGTGACCGATGTTGCCCAGGATCGCCTGGTCCTTCATCGCCCGCATGTGCTCGAGCGTGATGATGTCCTTGTTGCCGGTGGCCGTGATGACGATGTCGGCCCCGCCGATCCCGTCCTCGACGGTCACCACGTCGAAACCGTCCATGAGCGCCTGCAGCGCATTGATGGGGTCGATCTCGGTGACCGAGACGCGAGCGCCCTGACCGGCCAACGACTCCGCGCACCCCTTGCCGACGTCACCGTAGCCACAGATCAGTACCTTCTTGCCACCGATCAGCACGTCGGTGCCGCGGTTGATGCCGTCGATCAGCGAATGCCGGGTGCCGTACTTGTTGTCGAACTTGCTCTTGGTGACCGAGTCGTTGACGTTGATCGCCGGGAACGGCAGTTCGCCGGAGGCCTCGAACTGGTACAGGCGCAGGACGCCCGTCGTGGTCTCCTCGGTGACCCCCTTGACCGACTCGGCGATCTTCGTCCACTTGTCCTTGTCGGTCTCGAAGCGCTTCCGCAGCACACCGAGGAAGACCTTCCACTCCGCCGGATCGTCGTCCTCGGCGGGCGGGACCACACCCTGCTTCTCGTACTGCGCGCCCCGCAGCACCATCATCGTGGCGTCACCGCCGTCGTCGAGGATCATGTTCGCCGGCTCGCCTTCCCAGGTGAGCATCTGCTCGGCGGCCCACCAGTACTCCTCGAGCGTCTCGCCTTTCCATGCGAACACCGGGGTGCCCTTGGGCTCCTCCGGCGTGCCGTGCGGGCCGACGACCACCGCCGCGGCGGCGTGATCCTGGGTGGAGAAGATGTTGCACGACGCCCAGCGGACTTCGGCGCCCAGTGCCGTCAGCGTCTCGATCAGCACCGCGGTCTGCACGGTCATGTGCAACGAGCCCGAGATGCGCGCGCCCTTGAGCGGCTGCACGTCGTGGTACTCCTCGCGCAGCGCCATCAGGCCGGGCATCTCGTGCTCGGCCAGGCGGATCTCCTTGCGGCCGAAGTCGGCGAGAGACAGGTCGGCGACCTTGTAGTCGATCCCGTTGCGGGAGTCGGCCTTCAGCTCAGTCATGAGAGCCCCTTTTCGTTCGTCATTTGCCTATGAGCATTGCCTATGAGCGCACAGATGTGCGCACGGCGACATCCATAGCCTGCGGGCTCGCGGGACAGGCGCTTGTCGCGGTTCAACCAGCGGTGGCGCTCTGACAGCTAGGGAATATCGATAACACCGTAGCGTTCGGCGAACGGGGTCATCAATCGGGCCAGGTCATCCGCCACGGTCTCGGTGGTCAGGTGATCGGCTTCCGGCGGCATCGAGACGTAGCTCATCGCGAGCCGAACGATCGCGCGGGCCAGCACCCCGGCGTCCTCTTCGCTGGCCTTCACCCAGCTGTCGACGAACGTTTGCGTCAGCCGCCGGCTGCAGTGGGTGATGATCGGGCCGCTGTCGGTGGTGATGAGCTGAAGCAGGTCCGGCTTCGCCTCCCCTGTCAGCAACGAGATCACCAGCGGGTCGGCTGCGGACTCGGTGAAGAAGTCGCGGAAGCCCTGACTGAATGCCGCGAAGACGTCGCCGACGTTGCCCTCGATGGCATCGTCGATCTGGTCGACGAGCCGGTCGGCCAGGCGCATGGCGTAGGCCTGCGCCAGTCCCTGGCGCGAGCCGAATTCGTTGTAGATGGTCTGCCGGCTGATGCCTGCCGCCTTGGCGACGTCCGCGAGCGTGATCGCCGACCAGTCACGGCTGAGCAGGAGTTCCCGCATGCCGTCCAGAATGGAGTCGCGCAGCAGCACCCTCGAGGCCTCGGCGTAGGGGATGCGCTGCGCGGTCCGGCGCGGGCTGTTCACACGCGCGAGACTAGTCGTCACGGACGGGCGACCTCGACCATCTCGAAGTCGGACTTGGCCGCGCCGCAGTCCGGGCAACTCCAGTCGTCGGGGATGTCGTCCCAGTGCGTGCCCGGCGCGATGCCGTCCTCCGGCCAGCCCTTTTCCTCGTCGTACTCGAATCCACACTGCACGCAGACGAACAGCTTGTACGGCTCGTTCATGTCGTTTCCTTTTCTCTCGTCAGACGGGTTCGAAGTCGACCTTCTCGCGCACTGCGCAATCGGGGCAGCACCAGTCGTCGGGAACCGCGCTCCACGGGGTGCCGGGCGGAAAGCCTTCCCGCGGAGCGCCTTTCGCCTCGTCGTAGACGTAGTCGCAGCCCGGGCAGCGGTAGGCGGTCACGCGTGCACTCCATGACGGGCCACCGCCTTGCCGCGCACGCGGGGGTGCAGGTTCACCCGCGCGATGTCACCGTCGTAGTGCTCGAGCACCCGGTGATCCATCACGCGGCGCCACAACGGCGGGAAGTACGTCAACGCGATCATCGACGCATAGCCGCTCGGCAGGTTCGGCGCACCCTCCATGCTGCGCAACGTCTGGTAGCGCCGGGTCGGGTTGGCGTGGTGATCGCTGTGGCGCTGCAGGTGATACAGGAACAGGTTGGTGACGATGTGGTCGGAGTTCCAGCTGTGCTCCGGCGCGCAGCGTTCGTAACGGCCACTGTCGAGCTTCTGCCGCAGCAGGCCGTAGTGCTCGAGGTAGTTGACCGTCTCGAGCAACGTGAAGCCGAAGACCGCCGAGATCACGATGTAGGGAATCAACGCCCAGCCGAATACCGCGATCAGCGCGCCGTACAACACGACCGACATCGCCCACGCGTTGAGCACGTCGTTGGACCAGTGCCACCTACTTTTCCCCGCCCGTTCGAGCCTCTTGGCCTCCAGCTCCCACGCCGACTTGAGCGACCCGAACACGCTGCGCGGCAAGAACTCCCAGAACGTCTCGCCGAAGCGGGCCGACGCCGGATCCTCGGGAGTGGCGACGCGGACGTGGTGCCCGCGGTTGTGCTCGATGTAGAAGTGGCCGTAGCAGGTCTGCGCCAGCGTGATCTTGGCCAGCCACCGCTCGAGCGAGTCTTTCTTGTGCCCCATCTCGTGGGCGGTGTTGATGCCGACTCCCCCGAGCAGACCGACAGACAACGCCAGGCCGATCTTGGCCGGCCAGCCCAGGCC
The DNA here is from genome assembly GCF_001499905.1 of Mycobacterium sp. GA-1285. GTDB lineage: Bacteria > Actinomycetota > Actinomycetes > Mycobacteriales > Mycobacteriaceae > Mycobacterium. Next base: position 41,744 of record NZ_LQIS01000016.1, read on the forward strand.
GCCGTCGAAGCCCAGCCAGCTCAGGTCCGACGCGGTGAACAGATAGGCCCCGACGATCACGCTGGCGTACTGGAACGGGATGTAGGCGTAGGTGCAATAGCGGTAGTACTTGTCGTTCTCCAACCGCTCCATCACCTCATCCGGCGGGTTCTGCCCGTCCGGGCCGAACTTCAGGTCCAGCGCCGGCAGCACGATGTATAGCAGTATCGGCCCGATCCAGAACGGCACCTGCGCCGCGGCGTGCCAGCCCCATTGGTTGAACGCCCAGACCAGCGGCAACATCACGAACAACGCCGTCGGCGCGATCAAACCCATCAGCCACAAGTAGCGCTTCCTGTCGCGCCACTGAGTGGTGTCCGGTTCGGGTGTCTGCGTGGTCACCGCCAAGCCTCCTGAAGTGAGTGCCGTCACGTCTGGGCTTGACTATAGAGCGATCTTTGTCAGCTGTCTAGACACAAATCACTGTTTTGTAAAACTCCGAGTTGGCGCGGTGGCGATCAACAGGAGGGCTACGCCGAAATGGTTTGGCTTTCGCGGCGGCCGAGCACCGAGTGTCGGCGGCCGTAGACGAAGTACAGGGCGACGCCGATCGCCATCCAGATCAGGAAACGAATCCAGGTCAGCGCGGTGAGGTTGAGCATCAGCCATACGCACGCCACGATCGAGGCGATCGGCAACCACGGCACGCCCGGTACCCGGAAGCCACGCTGCAGATCGGGCCGTGAGCGTCGCAGCACGATCACGCCTGCGGACACCAGGACAAAGGCGAACAACGTCCCGATGTTGACCATCTCCTCGAGCTTGTCAATCGGGAACACCGACGCGGTGATGGCCACCAGTACACCGACGATCAGCGTGATGCGCACCGGCGTGCCGTGCCGTCCGGTCCTGGCCAACCCGCGGGGCAACAACCCGTCGCGCGACATCGCGAAGAACACCCGCGTCTGCCCGAGCACCAGCACGATCACCACGGTGGTCAGGCCCGCGAGCGCGCCGATCGAGATGACCTTCGCCGCCCAGTCGATCCCGTTGGCGCTGAACGCCGTGGCGAGGTTGGCCTTCTCCCCCGCCGCGCGCAGTTCCGTGTAGTGCACCATGCCGGTCAGCACAACCGCCACCGCAACGTAGAGCACCGTGACGATCGCCAGCGAGGCCAGGATGCCGCGGGACACGTCGCGCTGCGGATTCTTGGTCTCCTCCGCGGTGGTGGCCACGACGTCGAACCCGATGAACGCGAAGAAGACGATCGAGGCACCGGCCAGGAGGCCGTACCACCCGTAGCTACTGCCCTCGGCGCCGGTGAGCAAGGAGAGCAGCGACTGATCGGTGCCCCGTCCGCCTTCGCCCCGTTCGGCGGGCGGCAAGAAGGGCGAATAGTTGGCCGCCTTGATGTAGAACGCGCCGACGGCGACGACCAGCAGGACAACCGCGACTTTGATCACGGTGATCGCCAGGCTCACACCGGCGGAGAGCTTCGTGCCCAGCGCCAGGATGACGGTGACGAAGACGATGATCAGCAGCGCACCCCAATCCAGTTGCAACACACCGAGATCGGCGGTTCCGCCCCCGAACTCGAACACCTCGCCGAGGTAACTGGACCACCCCTTGGCGACCACTGCCGACGCAACCGCGAACTCGAGGATGAGGTCCCAGCCGATGATCCAGGCCACGAACTCGCCGAACGTGGCGTAGGAGAATGTGTAGGCACTGCCCGCGACCGGCACCGTGGAGGCGAACTCCGCGTAGCACAGGGCGGCCAGCCCGCAGGCGACCGCTGCGAGCACGAACGAGATCGAGATGGCGGGGCCGGTGATGTTTCCCGCGGTCGAAGCGGTGATGGTGAAGATGCCCGCCCCGATCACCACGGACACCCCGAACACCGTGAGGTCCCACCAACTCAGGTCTTTGCGCAACCGGGTGTCGGGCTCGTCGGTGTCGGCGATCGACTGCTCTACCGACTTCGTCCGCCGAGCCATCGCGCGTCCTCCCGTTGAATCCGTTCCGGCAATCTACCGAGTACCGTGCACCCAATGGGGCGGACTTATAAACACGTGATCGTCATCGGCGGCAGCCTGGCGGGCATGTGCGCGGCCCGGGTGCTGGCGGAAGTCAGCGACCGGGTCACCGTCTATGAACGCGACGATCTGCCCGCCGAGCCGGCCAACCGCGCGGCGGTGCCGCAAGGCCGCCACGTCCATCTGCTGATGGCCCGCGGCGCCGAAGAATTCGAAAGCCACTTCCCCGGCCTGCTCGCCGACATGGTGGCCGACGGCGTCCCGATTCTGGAGAACCGGCCGGACTGCATTCACTTCGGCGCGGCAGGCCACGTCCTTGGTACCGCACACCGCTTGCGCGACGAATTCACCGCCTACGTGCCCAGCAGGCCGCAACTCGAATGGCAGATCCGCAAGCGGGTGAGAGACATCGACAACGTCGCCATCGTGCACGCCACCGTCACCGAACCCGTCCACGACGCCGCACGGCAACGGGTGATCGGTGTGCTGCTCGATTCGGGTCAGACCGTCGACGCCGATCTGGTGGTCGACGCCACCGGCCGGGGCACCCGCCTGCCCGCGTGGCTCGAGAAATGGGGTTATGAGCGTCCGCCCGAGGAAACGGTCGACGTCGGCATCTCCTATGCCAGCCACCAGTTCCACGTCCCCGACGGCCTGCTCGCCGAGAAGGTCGTGGTCGCCGGCGCCTCGCGAGAACAACCGCTCGGCATCGGCATGCTGTTCTACGAGGACGGCAACTGGAACGTCACGTCCTTCGGCGTCGGCAAGGTGCCGCCGCCGCAGACCGTCGAGCAGATCCTCGACCTGGCCGACGAGATCCTGCCCACCCACGTGTCGGCCGCGCTGCGGCAGGCCACGCCGCTCGGCGAGATGGCGTTTCACCGGTATCCGACGTCTCGGTGGCGCCGCTACGACACCCTCGACCGGTTCCCCGCCGGGATCTTCCCGTTCGGCGATGCGGTCGTCAGCTTCAACCCGACGTTCGGCCAGGGCATGACCATGACGGCGATCCAGGCGAGCAACCTGCGGTCGTTGCTGGCATCCGGCGACCCCGACGTGCCCCGTCGTCTCGCGAAGGCGACGGCCAAGACGACGTGGCCGGTCTGGGTGATGACGGCCATCGGCGACCTGACACTGCACAATGCGACCGGCGAGTCGAAGTGGTGGTACAAGCCGGTGGGCGGGTTGTTCGACCAGTTCCTCGGCGCCGCGGAGACCGATCCCGTTCTCGCCGAATGGTTTCTGCGCCGGTTCAGCCTGCTCGACAGCCTCTACATGGTGCCGTCGCCGCGGCTGGTCGGCCGCACCATTCGCCACAATCTGCGGCTGTGGCTGGCCGAGAAGCGGGCGGCCAGACAAGCGGCCACCGTGCCTCAACCGGCGTGAATTTGGTGCGAGCGGGTAGGTTTTGGCCATGACGAGGACGCGATGAGCGCGGGACTGTTCGGGCTTCTCGACGACGTGGCGGTGCTGGCGCGGATGGCCGCTGCATCGGTCGACGACATCGGGGCGGCCGCAGGGCGGGCGACCGCCAAGGCCGCGGGGGTCGTCGTCGACGACACGGCGGTGACGCCGCAGTACGTGCACGGCCTGGCCGCAGAGCGCGAGTTGCCGATCATCAAGCGCATCGCGATCGGATCGCTGCGCAACAAGCTGGTGTTCATCCTCCCCGCCGCGCTGCTGCTCAGTCAGTTTTTGCCGTGGCTGCTGACACCGCTGCTGATGCTCGGCGCGACGTACCTGTGCTACGAGGGCGCCGAGAAGATCTGGGGCCGCATACGGGGCCATGACCACCACGCCGCGCCCGTCGCGGAGGCGGGCGAGGACGCTGAAAAGTACATGGTGACCGGTGCCATTCGCACCGATTTCATCCTGTCGGCGGAGATCATGGTGATCGCGCTGAACGAGGTGGCCGATCAGTCGTTCTGGCCGCGGTTGATCATTCTCGTCGTCGTGGCGATCGTGATCACGATCGCGGTGTACGGCGTCGTCGCCGGCATAGTGAAGATGGACGACATCGGGCTGCGACTGGCGCAGCGCAGTTCGAAGTTCGCACAGAGGATCGGCCGCGGCCTCGTGGCTGGGATGCCGAAACTGCTTGGCGCGCTTTCGATCATCGGCACGGTCGCGATGTTGTGGGTCGGCGGCCACATACTGCTGATCGGTAGCGACGAGCTGGGTTGGCACCTGCCGTACAGCCTCGTACACCACCTCGAGGAGATCGTCCATCACGCCGTCGGCGGCGTCGGCGGCGTGCTGGCGTGGTTGGTGAACACGGCCGCGTCGGCGCTCATCGGCCTGATCGTCGGCGCGGCCGTCGTCGCGGTGATGCATGTGCTGCCGTTCGGCCGACGCCCCGCGGACGACACGGCTCACTGAGCGCGCGCTAGATGCCGACCGTGGCGCGGAACAGCTTCGTCGGCTCCGACGCCGCCAGCCGGATCGGTCCCTCGTCGGCCGGCACCCACGCCGCGGATCCACGCTTCAGCGTGACGGTGCCACCCTTGGCGTGAACCATCGTCGAACCCTCGGCGCACAACAGCAGCTGCGGACCGTCGTGCCGCGCGGGTGCGTCGATCTCATGACCGACCCGTTCGTCGTCGATATCCAGCACTGACAGCGAAAACTCCTGTGCCGGTGTGTGATACACCCATTCGATGCCGTCTTCGACGTTCTCGGGCCGGACCACCACATCCTCTGCGGGCGTGAAGTCGAGCACCCGCAGCAACTCCGGGACGTCGACGTGCTTGGGCGTCAGTCCGCCGCGCAACACGTTGTCGGAGTTGGCCATCACCTCGACACCGATACCGCTCAGATAGGTGTGCAGATTCCCCGCCGGCAGATAGATACCTTCACCGGGACTCAGGGTGATGCGGTTGAGGAGCAGGGACGCCAGCACACCGGCGTCACCGGGATACCGTTCGCCGAGTTCGAGCACCGTCTTCGCCTCGGCCGCGAATTCGTCTTTGCCCGAACGCACATAGTGGATGGCGCCGTCGATCACCGCCGGCACCAAGACGTCGACATCGGGTTGTGGCGCGGTGATCCAGGTCGTGAACAGCGCGCGCAGCCCGTCGCCGTCGGGTTGCCCGGAGAGCAGGCTGACGAACGGATCGAGATCGCTGACCGCCAGCGCTCGCATCAACTCGATGGTTCGCCCGACCGGCCTGAAACCGGCCAGGGCCTCGAACGGGCTCACCGCGACGATCAATTCGGGCTTGTGACTGGGATCGCGGTAGTTGCGGTTGGGCGCCGAAACGGGAATGCCGAGCCTGTTCTCCCGCTCGTAACCCTCCACGGCCTGCTGGGCGCTGGGATGTGCCTGCAGCGACAACGGTTCGTCGGCCGCCAGCACCTTGACCAGAAACGGCAGGGTCTCGCCGAAGCGCGCGCAGACCGTCGCACCCAGCTGCCCCTCGGGATCGCCATGCAGCGCGTCCAGCAGCGAAACTTCCCCGTCTTCGGTCTCCAGCATCGCGGGATCCCCGGGATGAGCACCGAACCAGAGCTCCGCCTCGGGATGCGCTGTGGGGCTTGGCCTTCCGGTGAATTCCGCAATGTCCGTGCGTGAACCCCAGGCGTAGGTTCGCACCGCTCCGCGTAGCAAGTGCACTTGGCTAACCTCGAACCAGTTTCAGATAGACGGCGGTCATCTCCAAGCGGACGGCGAGCATGGCCAGCTGTTGTTCGAGACTTCCCGCCGCCGTCGACGCGTCCGGTACCGCCGCTGCCTCCGGCAGTTCCGGCACGTCTTGGGCGCTGATCACGTCGACGGCGTCGAGATCGGCCGCCCGGGCAGCGACGAAGGACCGCTCCGCATCGGTGGTGAGCACGAACGTGCGCATCCGCCGGGGAAGCGGACCGTCGATCTGTTCGTCGTGGAACATCGACCGCTCCCGGTCCGCCGATGACGTGTCACCGCGCAGCACCACCAACGCGTCGGCGAAACCGGCCGAGGCGACCACCCGGTGGGCGATGCGCAACAGGATGGCCGCACAGTGCCGCGCCAACGCCAGCGTCGCCGCGCTGTCGCCGGCCAGCACCACGTCGCGGTCCGACATCCGCTCGGCGAGCGTCTTGGCCGGGTTGGTGAACAGTTCGCGGCTTGCGCTGTTGCGAAGCGCCTCGGCGTCGAGTTCGTCGGCCAGCGCATCGAGATCGACATGCGTCGTCGGATCGACGACGTCGAGCGTCGCAAGGCCCGCGGCGAGGTAGCGCACGAATCCGAAGTCGTCGGGCACCCACATCCGGGGCGACAGCACCGCCGCCCGGCCCGCGGCGACGTCACGCAGCGGCCCTTCGTACGGCGCGAGGACCACCACGCGGGCGCCTCGACGCACTCCGGTGGCGGCCGCGTTCACCAGAGCGGGATCGCCCGGGTCGTCGCCCGCGAGGACGAGAACGTCCAACGGACCGATCCACGGCGGCACTTCGGCGGCGACGACGATCGGCGCAGCAACCGATCCACCCCACGCGGAGGCGAGCAGCGTTCCGGCTGTCTCCGCGTTGCCGCGGCCGGCCACCCAGATCAACGTGCGGGGTGTCCCGCCGGTGCGCAGCGATTCGAGTTCGCCCTCGTCGAGAGCGGCGGCCGTGGCGCGCACCTGGGCGCCGGCCATCGACGCAGCGCGCAGCAGGCCGTCGCGGTCGGCGCCGAGGAGACCGTCGACGTCGTCGAGGTCGATGGTCGCGGCCGAGAAAGACGGTCCGGTCACATGGCCACCTCGGAGGTGGACGGCATCCGTGCCCGAACGATGTCGGAGACCTGACCGACGATCTCGTCGACCTCGTCGACGGTGCGGGCCTCGACGTTGAGCCGCAGCAACGGCTCGGTATTCGACATCCGCAGGTTGAACCAGGCACCCTCGCCCAGGTCGACGGTCACACCGTCGAGGTGGTCGATCGAGTGGATCCGAGCGCCGAACGCCTTGAGCACGTCGTCCACACACCGCTCGGCGTCGGTGACCGTGAAGTTGACCTCGCCCGACGCCTCATAGCGCTGGTAGTCGGCCATGATGTCCGACAGTGGCCGGTGTTGTTCGCCGAGGGCGGCCAACACGTGCAAGGCGGCCAGCATGCCGGAGTCGGCGCCCCAGAAATCGCGGAAGTAATAGTGCGCCGAGTGCTCTCCGCCGAAGATCGCACCGGTGTCGGCCATCAGCGCCTTGATATAGGAGTGCCCGACGCGGCTGCGAACCGGCGTACCGCCCCGCTCCGTCACCAGTTCGGGCACCGCTCGCGAGGTGATCAGGTTGTGGATCACCGTGGCACCGATCTCCCTGCCGAGTTCCCGCGCAGCGACCAACGCGGTCACCGCTGACGGCGAAACCGGATGCCCTTTCTCGTCGACGACGAAACACCGGTCGGCATCACCGTCGAAGGCCAGGCCGATATCGGCGCCGGTGTCGAGGACGAAAGCCTGCAGATCGATCAGGTTGGCCGGATCCAGCGGATTGGCTTCGTGATTGGGGAAGGTGCCGTCGAGCTCGAAGTACATCGGCGCCAGCGTGATCCCCGCGATCGGGCCCAGCACGGCCGGGGTGGTGTGGCCTGCCATCCCGTTGCCCGCGTCGACGGCGACCTTCAACGGTCGCAGCTCCGCCAGGTCCACCAGCGAGCGCAGGAACTCGCCGTAATCGGCCAGCACGTCGCGGTCACCGATCGTGCCGTGTGCACCGTCGTAGCCCGGGACACCGGCGATGACCTCTTCGGCGATGGTCGACAGCCCGGTGTCCTTGCCCACCGGCTTGGCGCCGGCACGGCAGAGCTTGATGCCGTTGTAGGCCGCCGGGTTGTGACTGGCGGTGAACATCGCGCCGGGACAATCCATGAGGCCCGACGCGAAGTACAGCTGGTCGGTGGAGGCGAGTCCAATGCGGACCACATCGAGACCCTGCGCGGTCACGCCCTCGGCGAAGGCCGCGGCCAGCGCCGGTGAACTCGCCCGCATGTCGTAGCCGATCACCAGCTGCGATGCACTGCCTCGCACGAGGCGGGCGAAAGCGCCGCCCACGTCGGCGACGAACGGCTCGTCGAGTTCCTCTCCGACCAGGCCACGCACGTCATAGGCCTTGATGACGCGATGAACCGCCGCGGCGGGCCGGGACATTAGGACTCCTCGTGACACGGACTACTACTGGCGCCAGCCTAACCGTCCGATCGAACGCGCAGGCCGGCTAGTCGGCGGGGTCCGGCAGCACGCGCAGATGGCCGCGGCGACGGCCGTTGGACTCCGGTCGCCTGGCCGGTGGCGCCATCAACGATCCCCCGGGGGCACCGGTGACGGGGTCGGAGAATCCCGTACTGAAGCCCGGCGACATCCGGTTGATCGGCGGAGCCACGTCACGCCCCTCCCGGACCGCATCGGCGAGCGCCACGAGGTCGTCTTCGTCGGGATGTGCGGGCAGCGGCCCCGCGTGCCGCACCAGTTCCCAGCCGCGGGGCGCGGTGACCCGGCCGGCGTGCACGACGCACAAGTCCCATGAGTGCGGTTCGGCCACCGTCGCGAGAGGGCCGACGACCGCAGTGGAGTCGGCGTAGACGAATGTCAGCGTCGCGACCGCATAGTGCGGACACCCGGGCCGGCAGCAGCGACGGGGAACGTTCACAGCGGAAGGCTATCGTGGCCGCACTCCGCACGCCGCCGGACACGCGCAGCCTGCCGACGGCCGATCTCGAACCGTTACGATCCAGTTCATCGCGCACGAAAGGAGCACCCGAGCGGTGGTCAAGCGTGGACACATGCGCGCGCGCCGGGGACGCGAGATGCGCGGCGCGTTGCTTCCCCCGACAGTGCCGGGCTGGCGCAGTCGCGCCGAGAAGTTCGACATGGCGGTGCTGGAGGCGTACGAGCCGATCGAGCGGCGATGGCACGACCGGTTGGGGTCGCTCGATGTGGCCGTCGACGAGATACCGCGGATCGCGCCGAAAGATCCCGACAGTGTGCAGTGGCCGCCCGAAGTGATCGCCGACGGGCCGATCGCACTGGCCCGGCTGATCCCGGCGGGTGTGGACGTCAGGGGGAACGCCACCCGCGCGCGAATTGTGTTGTTTCGCAAGTCGATCGAGCGAAGGGCCAAGGATTCCGTCGAACTCGAGGAGCTGCTGCATGAAATCCTGGTGGCTCAGGTCGCCACATATCTGGGCGTCGAGCCTTCCGTCATCGACCCGACGATCGACGACGAGTGAGCGCGCGGCTCAGATGATTCCGCGCTTGAGGCGGCGACGCTCGCGTTCGGACAGACCGCCCCAGATCCCGAAGCGCTCGTCATGCGCCAGGGCGTACTCCAGGCATGCGTCGCGCACTTCGCAGCCCTGGCAGATGCGCTTGGCTTCGCGCGTCGAGCCGCCCTTCTCCGGAAAGAACGCCTCAGGGTCGGTTTGGGCGCACAGCGCCTTCTCCTGCCAGAGTTCGTCCTCCGGTGTCAGCGCCGGCGCCATGTCGATCGGATCGGGCACCAAACTCAGCTGGGGACGCCGCGGCGTCTCAACCGGTGCCGGTTCCGAACGGGCGTGCGGCGCGCTGTCTACTGAGCCGAAGACTCGGTTGTCCAACCGAACCAGACGATCGAAATCGCCGTACCCAAAAGACATCTTCCGCCTCCTCACCTGTCTCGTTGATCCCCTATGAGTGGTCCACAGAGACGTGGAACACTTCCAATTCGAACAAGTGATCGAATCTCGGTCTGCGGCACCGGAACCGGATGGCCTACCGGGAAATGACACTGCTGTGATTACACACGCGTCAGTCGCCCCGGTCAAGCTCTAGAACAGGAATTCATACCATTCCGTGATCGAAATTCGGCGAGTCGTGACCTCGGCGTGTCCATCACAGTCCCATCCACCGGTCCGGCCGCCACTCCTGCCCGTACCGAATTCGGTTGGACGGCCTACGCTCGATCGATGTGAAGGTCACCGTACTGGTCGGCGGCGTCGGTGGCGCCCGCTTCCTGCTCGGCGTGCAACAGCTGTTGGGGCTTGGGCGATTTCGTGACGCTAAAGGTACTGCTGGGGCTGATGATACTGCTGAGCACGAACTGACTGCAGTGGTCAACGTGGGCGACGACGCATGGATGTTCGGCGTGCGGATCTGTCCGGATCTCGACACCTGTATGTACACCCTCGGCGGCGGTATCGATCCCGAACGCGGCTGGGGACATCGCGACGAAACCTGGCATGCCAAGGAGGAACTCGCGGCCTATGGCGTCCAGCCCGACTGGTTCGGACTCGGTGACCGGGACCTGGCGACACATCTCGTGCGCAGCCAGATGTTGCGCGCGGGTTATCCGCTGTCGCAAGTGACCGAGGCGTTGTGCACGCGATGGTCCCCTGGGGCCAAACTGCTGCCGGCCAGTGACGACCGCAGCGAAACACATGTCGTCATCACCGATCCCGGACCCGGCGAGTATGCCGGAGAGAAGCGCGCCATCCACTTTCAGGAGTGGTGGGTGCGATACCGCGCGAAAGTGCCCACACACAGCTTCGCGTTCGTTGGCGCCGAGAAAGCCACCGCCGGACCGGGCGTCGCCGAGGCCATCGAATCCGCCGACGTGGTTCTCATCGCGCCCTCCAACCCGGTGGTGAGCATCGGCGCGATCCTCGCCGTACCGGGTATCCGCGGCGCACTGCGATCGACACCGGCGCCGGTGATCGGCTACTCCCCGATCATCGGCGGAAAGCCGTTGCGTGGCATGGCCGATGAATGCCTGTCGGTCATCGGTGTACCCAGTACGTCCGAAGCCGTCGGCCGGCACTACGGCGCGCGTTCCGGCGTCGGGATCCTCGACGGCTGGTTGGTGCACGAGGGCGACAGCGCACAGATCGACGGTGTCGAGGTCCGCGCGGTACCGCTGCTGATGACCGATCCCGAGTCGACAGGTGAGATGGTTCGCGCCGGAATGGATTTGGCAGGAGTGAAGCCATGACCGACGCCACTCCGACGGCGCCGCCGCCGAGCGGCGACCATGGCTCCGCCGCCGCCGTGGAACTTCTACCCGTTGCGGGGTTGCCCGAGTTCCGCCCCGGCGACGACCTTGCCGAGGCGATCGCCACGGCGGCGCCGTGGCTGCGCGACGGCGACATCGTCGCGGTGACCAGCAAGGTGATGTCGAAATGCGAGGGCCGGATCGTCGATGCGCCGATCGACCCCGAACAGCGCGACGTGCTGCGGCGCAAGCTCATCGACGCCGAGGCGGTTCGCGTGTTGGCGCGCAAGGGCCGCACGCTGATCACCGAGAACGCGATCGGCCTGGTTCAGGCCGCCGCAGGTGTCGACGGCTCCAACGTGGACTCCGCTGAACTCGCGCTTCTGCCAACCGATCCCGATGCCAGCGCCGCGGCACTGGCCTCGGCGCTGCGCGAGCGGCTCGGTGTGACGGTCGGCGTCGTCGTCACCGACACCATGGGGCGCGCTTGGCGCAACGGGCAGACCGACGTAGCGATCGGCGCGGCGGGATTGACCGTGCTGCACGGTTACGGCGGTTCGGTCGACCGGCACGGCAACGAATTGATCGTCACCGAGATCGCCATCGCCGACGAAATCGCGGCCGCCGCGGATCTGGTGAAGGGCAAGCTGACCGACATACCCGTTGCGGTGGTGCGCGGGCTGCGGCTACCCGACGACGGTTCGACCGCGCGCCGGCTGGTGCGGCCCGGCGATGAGGACCTGTTCTGGCTCGGCACCGAGGAGGCCATCGCGCTGGGCAGGAGCCAGGCGCAGCTGCTGCGCCGGTCGGTGCGCCGGTTCGCGGCCGAGCCGGTGGCGCCCGAACTCGTGGAATCCGCTGTCGCCGAGGCCCTCACCGCGCCGGCTCCGCATCACACCCGGCCGGTGCGGTTCGTGTGGCTACAGGATCGCGCCCGACGGTCGGCGTTGCTGGACCGGATGAAAGACAAGTGGCGTGCCGACCTCACGGCCGACGGGCGTCCCGCCGACGCCGTCGAACGTCGCGTCGAGCGCGGCCGGATCCTCTACGATGCACCAGAAGTCGTCATCCCGTTCCTGGTGCCCGACGGTGCGCACAGCTATCCGGACACTGACCGCACAGCCGCCGAGCACACGATGTTCACCGTCGCCGTCGGCGCGGCGGTGCAGGCGCTGCTGGTGGCACTGGCCGTGCGGGGAGTTGGAAGCTGTTGGATCGGGTCGACGATCTTCACCCCCGACATCGTCCGTGAGGAGCTCGACCTGCCCGGCGACTGGGAACCGTTGGGCGCGATCGCGATCGGTTACCCGCAGGACGGGCAACCGTCCGGTCCGCGGTCCCCCGTGCCGACCGACGGATTGCTGGTCCGCAAATGAGCTTGCACGCATCGGCGGTCGAGGTGCTGACCCGTTGGCGCGCACCGGATCCCGCACAGGACACGCTGCGACACTCGGTGTTGGCGTTTCTGGCAGCCAGGCCCGACGGCTGTCTGCGCGAATGCGCCCCGGGCCACGTCACCGGGTCGGCACTCGTGCTCGACCACACCGGAACCCGCGCGCTGCTGACTCTGCATCCCCGGTTCGGGCGATGGCTGCAACTCGGCGGGCATTGCGAGCCGACCGATTCCGATGTCGTCACGGCCGCGCTGCGAGAAGCAACCGAGGAGTCCGGCATCGGGGGCCTCAGGATCGACCCGACCATGGCCGCGCTGCACGTCCACCCCGTCACGTGCTCGCTGGGAGTGCCGACCCGTCACCTCGACATGCAGTTCCTCGTCCACGCCCCCGCCGACGCCGAAATCGCCGTGAGCGACGAGTCTTTGGATTTGCGGTGGTGGCCGCTGGACGCGCTGCCCGAGGATTGCGATTTCGGTCTCACCCAATTGGCGGCGGCCGCACGCAACAGGTGATTCAGGTGCACGACCGATCGCTTCACCGATTGGTCGCGCACCCAATCGCTGCTAGACGTCGGTCGAGAAGCGGATTCCGCCGTCGGGAATCGTCACCCCCGGCCACACGCGTGCACCACGCAGCAGTTCGCAGCGGGCGCCGATGTCGGCGCCGTCGCCGATCACGCCGTCGCGGATCAGCGCGCGTGGGCCGATGCGGGCTCCGAACCCGACGATCGAGCGCTCGATCACCGCACCCGCACCCACCCGCGCGCCGTCGAAGATGACCGCACCATCCAACCGTGCGCCACCAGCGATCTCGGCACCGCGTCCGACCACCGCGCCACCGATCAACAGCGCCCCGGGTGCGACGCCGGCGCCGTCGTGCACCAGTTTTTCACCGCGGTGTCCGCCCAGCGCGGGCGACGGCGCGATGCCGCGCACCAGATCCGCCGAGCCCCGCACGAAATCCTCCGGCGTGCCCATGTCGCGCCAGTACGTGGAGTCGACGTAACCGCACACCCGAAGTCCGTCGGAGAGCAGGCCCGGGAACACCTCGCGTTCGACCGAAAGCGCCCGGCCCTTGGGTATGCGGTCGATCACCTCGCGCTTGAACACGTAACAGCCCGCGTTGATCTGATCGGTCGGCGGGTCCTGCGTCTTCTCGAGGAAGGCGGTCACCATCCCGTCAGAATCGGTTGGCACACAACCGAATGCGCGCGGGTCGCCGACACGCACCAGATGCAGTGTCACGTCGGCGCCGTTGTCCTCATGCCAGTTCAGCAGCGCCCGCAGGTCGACACCGGACAACACATCGCCGTTGAACACCAGCGCGGTGTCGTGGCGCAGCTTGTCGGTGACGTTCGCGATGCCGCCGCCCGTTCCCAACGGTTCGGTCTCGACGACGTATTCGATCTGCAGACCGAACTTGGATCCGTCGCCGAACTCGGACTCGAACACCGCGGCCTTGTACGAGGTGCCCAGCACGACGTGTTCGATACCGGCCTCGGCGATGCGCGACAACAGATGCGTCAGGAACGGCAAGCCGGCCGTCGGCAGCATCGGCTTGGGCGCGGACAGGGTCAACGGCCGCAACCGGGTGCCCAGACCGCCGACGAGGATGACGGCGTCAACGTGTGCGGGATTCACTACCGCCGTCCTTTCGCCCGTTTGCGTCGTGAACTGCGGACCACCAGGCCCGCACGCGCGGCGAGCGAGCTTCGGATCGTCCACCGCAGCGGACCCTGCCACCACCTCGAATACCGATCCGCGAGGAAAGTGTAGGTGCTCGTGTGATGGGCGGCCAAGTTGCGCGCGGGGTCTTTGCCGGTCGCGTGGCCCTTGTCGTGCAACACCTCGGCGGTCGGGACGTACACGTTCAGCCAGCCGGCCCGCGAGAGCCGATCACCGAGGTCGACGTCCTCCATGTACATGAAGTAGCGCTCATCGAAGCCCGAGATCTCCTCGAATGCCGACCGGCGCAGCAACAGACACGATCCCGACAGCCAGCCGACGGGGCGTTCGCTGGGCTCCAGGCGTTCCTGACGGTATTCGGCGGTCCACGGGTTGGACTTCCAGAACGGCCCCACGACGGCGTGCATCCCACCGCGCACCAGGCTCGGTTGGTGCCGGGCCGACGGGTACACCGACCCGTCGGGATCGCGGATCAGCGGGCCCAGCGAGCCCGCGCGCGGCCAGCGGGCGGCGGCTTCCAGCAGGATGTCGATGCTGCGCGGGCCCCACTGAACGTCGGGGTTGGCCACGATGAAGAAATCGTTGTTGTCCGAGTCCTTCAGATACTCCGCGACCGCGCGGTTCACCGCGCTGCCGTACCCGAGATTGCCTCCGGTGGGCAGCAACCGGGCGTTGGGATAGCGTGCGAGCGCCTCCTCGGGTGCGCCGTCGGTGGAGCCGTTGTCGGCCATCACGACTGTCACCGGCCGGTCAGTGGCGTGCGACAACGACGCCAGGAACCGGTTGAGGTGCGGACCCGGTGAGTACGTCACCGTGACGACGACCAACTCGTCACTCATGTGGTACCAGTTCCGAACTCACGGCGTCGAGGGTAACGGGCCGCCACCCCCGTACGGCGACCGCGCATCCCGCAGCACCTCGCGCCACGGGTCGCCACGGCGCGGTTGATCACCACGCCACTCGATCGGATGACACGCTGGGCGGGCGCGGATCGGTGCTGTCCCACTCCGACGACGCCAACGCCACCACCTCGCGACCCTGCTGATGGGCATGACCTGCGAGAACCCGTCCGGCCATGCGGTCGGTGCCAGGACCGGCGATCCCGCGCGACTCGCGAAAAGTCATGGTCACGAGTCTGGCACGCCGAGGCGCGCTACCCGCTTCGCGCCCGTCTCGCCAGTAACCTGGGCTGATGCCCGGTCGAATGCTCCGTGTCATCGCCGTGTCCGCGGCCTTGGCGATCGTGGTGGGTACGGGAGTCGCGTGGGGCAAGATCCGGTCGTTCGAATCCGGTATCAACCACATCTCGTCGATCGCGCTCGGCGAGGGCGGCGAAGACGGCGCGATCGACATCCTGCTCGTCGGCATGGACAGCCGCACCGACGCGCACGGCAATCCCCTGTCCGAGGAGGAACTCGCGACGCTGCGGGCGGGCGACGACGAAGCCACGAACACCGACACGATCATCCTGATCCGCGTCCCCAACAACGGGAAGTCGGCCACCGCCATCTCCATTCCCCGCGATTCCTATGTCGAGGCACCGGGTATCGCCAAGATGAAGATCAACGGCGTTTACGGCTCTGAACACCTCGAGAAGATGACCGAGCTCGTCGAGCAGAAGGGC
Organism: Mycobacterium sp. GA-1285; assembly: GCF_001499905.1. GTDB lineage: Bacteria > Actinomycetota > Actinomycetes > Mycobacteriales > Mycobacteriaceae > Mycobacterium. Next base: position 57,389 of record NZ_LQIS01000016.1, read on the forward strand.
ATGGACCCGGCCGAAGCCGAGCCGAAGGCGAAGGAGGCCGGGCGCGAAGCCCTGATCAAGACGGTGGCCAACCTCACCGGCGTCACCGTCGACCATTACGCCGAAGTTGGCCTGCTGGGCTTCGCACTGATCACCGACGCCCTCGGCGGCGTCAACGTATGCTTGAAAGAGCCTGTCTACGAACCCCTTTCAGGAGCCGACTTCCCCGCGGGCTGGCAGAAGCTGGACGGTCCGCAGGCGTTGAGCTTCGTCCGGCAGCGCCATGATCTGCCGCGCGGTGACCTCGACCGCGTGACGCGCCAGCAGGCGGTGATGGCTTCTCTTGCGCACGAGGTGATCTCTAGCAAGACGTTGTCGAGTCCGTCCACCTTGAACCGTCTGCAGGACGCGGTCCAGCGCTCGGTCGTGCTCTCCGACGGTTGGGATGTCATGGAATTCGCCGAGCAACTGCAGAAGCTGGCCGCGGGCAACGTCGCGTTCGCCACCATCCCGGTGCTGCAGGAGAACGGCTGGAGCGACGACGGGATGCAGAGCGTGGTGCGGGTGGACCCCGCCGAGGTCAAGAGTTGGGTCGAAGGCCTGCTGCACGAGCAGGACGAGGGTAAGACCGAGGAGATCGCGTACTCGCCCGACAAGACCACCGTCGAGGTGGACAACGCCACCGAGGTCAACGGTCTGGCCGCCGCGGTGTCGCAGGTGCTGACCAGCAAGGGGTTCACCCCCGGCGCAACGGGCAACCACGAAGGCGACCCGGTGGCCAGCAGCCAGGTGCGCGCCGCCAAGATCGATGACCTTGGGGCGCAAGCGGTCTCGAAGGACCTGGGCGGATTGGCGATCGTCGAGGACCCGTCGGTGGGTCCGGGGCACGTGCGGGTGGTGCTGGCCGACGACTACACCGGGCCGGGTTCCGGCTTGGACGGCAGCAATGTTCCGACGCTGACCACCGATTCCGTGGCCGTCGGTTCGACCGGGACCGCACCGGCGCCGTCGCCGATCCTGACCGCCGGATCCGACGATCCGGAATGCGTCAACTAGCGTGACGACCATCAGCGGAGTCATCCTCGACCCGCTCATGGCCTCCGACCCCGCCGGTCCCCGCATCACCTACTACGACGACGCCACCGGTGAGCGCATCGAGTTGTCCACCGCGACGCTGGCGAACTGGGCAGCCAAGACCGCCAACCTGTTACGCGACGAGTTGGGTGCGGGCCCCTCGTCACGCATCGCGGTTCTGCTGCCCGCCCACTGGCAGAGTGCGGCCGTGTTCTTCGGCATCTGGTGGATCGGTGCCGAAGTGGTGCTGGGTTCCGGGGAGCCCGCCGATGTCGCGCTGTGCACGACGGACCGGTTGGCCGAGGCCGATGAGGCGGTCGGGATGGACGGCGGAACAGGCGAGGTCGCGGTGTTGTCGCTGGACCCGTTCGGCAAGCCCGCGGCCGACCTGCCGGTCGGCGTCACCGACTACGCCACCGCCGTGCGGGTACACGGCGACCAGATCTCACCGGAGCGCACACCCGGCCCCGCGCTCAATGGCCGCACGGTCGACGACGTCCTCGACGCGGCGCGCGAATCCGCTGCAGCACAGGGTTTCACCGCATCCGACCGCGTGCTGTCCAGCGCGGGATGGGACACCGCCGACGACCTCGTCGACCATCTGCTGGCCGTCTTGGCCGCCGGCGCCTCGCTGGTGCAGGTGGCGAATCCCGATGCCGCGCTGGCCGACCGTCGCAGGGCGACCGAGAAGGTCACCAAGGGCTGACGCCCCGGCGGTTACTTCAGCAGCGCGCGCGACATCACCACGCGCTGAATCTGGTTGGTGCCCTCGTAGATCTGGGTGATCTTGGCGTCGCGCATGAACCGCTCGACGGGGAAGTCGGTGGTGTAGCCGTAACCGCCGAACAGCTGGACCGCGTCGGTGGTCACCTCCATCGCGACATCGGAGGCGAAGCACTTCGACGCCGAGGAGATGAACCCGAGTTCGGACTCACCGCGTTCGGCCCTGGCGGCGGCGGAGTAGACCGTCAACCGCGCGGCTTCGATCTTCATCGCCATGTCGGCGAGCATGAACTGCACGGCCTGGAAGTCACCGATCCGCTTGCCGAACTGCTTGCGCTCCTTGACATATGCGATCGAGGCGTCGAGTGCACCCTGCGCGATGCCGACCGCCTGCGCGCCGATCGTCGGTCGGGTGTGGTCCAGGGTGGCCAGCGCGGTCTTGAAACCGGTGCCCTCTTCGCCGATGATCCGGTCGGCGGGAATCCGGCAGTTCTCGAAGTACAACTCGGTGGTGGGCGATCCCTTGATGCCCATCTTCTTCTCTTTCGCGCCGACGGAGAAGCCGGGATCGTCCTTGTGCACGACGAACGCCGAGATTCCGTTGGCCTTCTTGTCCGGATCGGTCACCGCCATGACCGTGTACCACGTCGAGTGGCCACCGTTGGAGATCCAGCACTTCGCGCCGTTGAGCACCCACTCATCCCCCTCACGACGGGCCCTGGTGCGCATCGAGGCCGCGTCGCTGCCGGCTTCGCGCTCCGAGAGCGCGTACGACGCGACGGCTTCACCGGCGGCGATCGAGGGCAGCACCTGCTTCTTGAGTTCCTCGCTGCCGCGCAACAACAGCCCCATGGTGCCGAGCTTGTTGCAGATCGGGATCAGCGACGACGACGCACACACCCGCGCGACCTCTTCGATCACGATGCACGCCGCAATCGAATCCCCGCCCTGACCGCCGTACTCCTCGGGAATGTGGATGGCGGCCATCCCGGAGGACGTGAGCGCCGCGAGCGCCTCGTCGGTGTAGCGCGCCTTCTCGTCCACGTCGGCCGCGTGCGGGGCGATCTCTTTCTCGCAGAGGTCGCGCAGCACCGCACGCAGTTCGTTGTGTTCGTCGGAAAGCTGGAACAGCTCGAATGACGGGTTGCCGATGGCCATGAAAACTCCCTTGCTACTTGCCGGTGACCCTACCCCCGGGGACCCGGCGACCTATTCGCCGAGGAGGCGGTCGCGCAGCGCCGCGTCCTTCTGCAGCACCGTGTCGTGCAGGTCGGCCTGAAACTGCACGACCCGCTTGCGCAGGGCGGCGTCCGCCGAAGCGAGGATCCGCACCGCCAGCAAGCCCGCGTTGCGGGCGCCTCCGATCGACACCGTGGCCACCGGCACTCCGGCAGGCATCTGCACGATCGACAGCAGCGAGTCCAGACCGTCGAGCTTGGGCAGCGGCACCGGAACGCCGATGACGGGAAGGGGGGTCGCCGACGCCACCATGCCGGGCAGGTGCGCCGCCCCACCGGCCCCGGCGATGATCACCTCGATGCCGCGGTCTGCGGCGCTCTGGGCGTACTCGAGCATGCGGACCGGCGTGCGGTGCGCGGAGACGACGCCGACTTCGAACGGCACTTCGAACTCGGCGAGCGCGTGGGCGGCGTCCTCCATCACCGGCCAGTCGCTGTCGCTGCCCATGATCAGGCCGACCCGCGGCGCAGGAGCACTACTCATGTGGGTCCCATCCGTCCGTCCATTGCGCGTGCGACAGCCAGTGTGCCGCCCGGACCGCGCGGTCGCGCACGTCGGCGACGAACGCGTCGTCGTCAAGCGAACCGCTGGCCGGGCCGAGGATGTTGACGTGGCCGATCTTTCGGCCGGGCCGCTCGGCCTTGCCGTACAGATGGACCTTGGCCTCGGGCATCCGGGCGAACAGGTGGTGCAGTCTTTCGTCCATTGCCATCGCCGGTGTCTGTTGCGCCCCAAGCACATTGGCCATCACGGTGACCGGGGCGATCGGTGCGGTGTCGCCGAGCGGATAGTCGAGCACCGCACGTAGATGCTGTTCGAACTGGCCGGTGTGCGCACCGTCCATGGTCCAGTGTCCGGAGTTGTGCGGGCGCATGGCGAGCTCGTTGACGAGCAGGGCACCGTCGACGGTTTCGAACAACTCGACGGCCAGCACCCCGACGACGCCGAGTTCGGCGGCCAGCCGAAGTCCCAATTGTCCAGCCGCCGAGCGCAACTCGTCATCCAGGCCCGGTGCCGGAGCGATCACCTCGACGCAGATGCCGTCGCGCTGCACGGTTTCGACCACGGGCCACGCCGCGCCCTGCCCGAACGGAGAACGCGCCACCAGGGCCGCCAGTTCGCGCCGCAACGCGACCTTCTCCTCGACCATCACCTGCGCCCCGCCGTCCCGGTAGCGTTGCGCGGCGTCGCGCGCCTCGGCAACGTCCCCGGCTAGGGTGACCCCGCGGCCGTCGTAGCCCCCGCGCACCGTCTTGACGACGACGGGACCGCCGACACGTGCGGCGAACCCGTCGATGTCGGAGAGCTCATCGACAGCCGCGAACCGCGGCACCGGCGCGCCGAGCACCTCCAGCCTGCGGCGCATCACGAGCTTGTCCTGAGCGTGAATCAACGCCGACGGCGCGGGAGCCACGTTCACGCCATCGGCCAGAAGCTTTTCCAGCAGTTCGCCGGGCACGTGCTCGTGATCGAACGTCAGCGCGTCGGCGCCGGAGGCGACGCGGCGCAATGCGTCGAGATCGGTGTGGGTGCCCACCACCACATCCGGGCTGACCTGCGCGGCCGGGTCGCCGGCGTCGACGGCCAGGACGCGCAGCGTCTGCCCGAGCGCGATCGCCGCCTGATGGGTCATCCTGGCCAGCTGACCACCGCCGACCATGGCCACCACGGGGGGCCCTTTGGGGTTTCGTGACACGTCCTCATGGTGTCATGACGTCCCGGTGGCCTTGTTCCCATGTATCGGCCGCGACCTGCATAGGTACACGTAGGCTGCGGTATTTCCGTACACTGCGCTGTTGTGTCCTTTACCGATGCGACGATCGCACGGCTGCCCCGCCCGGTACGGCCGTATTTCGAGCGGCATCACGAACTGATCAAATTCGCGATCGTCGGCGCGACGACGTTCGTCATCGACACGTCGGTCTTCTACACGCTCAAGCTCACCGTTCTCGAGCCCAAACCGGTCACGGCCAAGATCATCGCCGGCATCGTCGCGGTGATCGCGTCCTACATCCTCAACCGCGAGTGGAGCTTCCGTGACCGCGGCGGGCGGGAGCGTCATCACGAGGCGCTGTTGTTCTTCGGCGTCAGCGGGGTCGGCGTGCTGTTGAGCATGGCTCCGCTGTGGTTCTCCAGTTACGTGCTGATGTTGCGGGTGCCCGAAGTCAGCCTGACCGTGGAGAACATCGCCGACTTCATCTCCGCCTACATCATCGGGAACCTGCTGCAGATGGCGTTCCGGTTCTGGGCATTCCGGCGCTGGGTGTTCCCCGACGAGTTCGGCCGCAACCCCGATCGGGCGATGGAGTCGCTCACCGCGGGCGGGCTCGCCGAACTCCTCGAGGATCACCACGAGGGCCTCACCTCCGACCGCGAGGGCAACGTCACCCCGCTTCGCCGCCCGGGTCGACGCGCCGGACGCGCAGCTCAGCTCGGCGACTCCTCCGAGCCCAGAGTGTCGAAGACCTCGTGATACAGCAGCGAGTGGACCCGTTCCACTCGCGGGATGTCGTGGAACTCCAGTGGGTCGTGCGCCGCTGACTCGATGATCAGCGTGCCGGTCCGCACAACGCGGTCGAGCAGGCCGTGCCGGAACTCGACGCTGTTGATCCGCGCCAGCGGGATGTCGATTCCGGACCGGGTGAGCACCCCGTGGCGGAACATCACCCGACGATCGGTGATCACGAAGTGCGTCGTCCACCAGTTGAGGAATGGCCAGATCGTCAGCCACCCGGCGATGACCAGCCAGATCCCGGCGATCACGATCAGCACGGCGTTGCGGGCGGTCTGGTCCCAGTCGGTGTTGTCGACGTAGCCGCCCAGTAACGCGGCCACCGCGGTCGTGAACAACAACGCCGCCACTGGCCCGATCAACCGTTTCCAATGCGGATGCCGGTGGAGCACCACCTGCTCGTCGGAGGCGAGCACGTTGTCCGGGTAACCCATGCGATGACCTTAAGGCGAAATTACTGGTCGGCGCGCAGATGGACGATGTCGCCTGCCGATACCGTCACCGACCGCCCGTCGGCCTCGATGACCAGCCGGCCCTGCTCGTCGACGTCTCGAACCACGCCGACGACCTGCTGATCCCCGGGCAGCAAGGCACGGACCCGCTGACCCAACGTGAGGCTGCGGGCGCGGTAGTCGGCGGCGAGGCCGGCGTCGGCGCCCCCTGCTCGAGCCCATGATTCGACGCGGTTGCCCAGTTCGTGCAGGAGCCGCACGAGCAGGCGTTGCCGGTCGGGCGCCGGGACGCCGAGGTCCAGCAGCGAGATGGCCCCCTCGACGCCGACATCCTCGGCGCGTAGCGAGACGTTGAGCCCGACACCGATCACGACGGCCTGCTGACCCCCGGCGACTTCGGCCAGAATTCCCGCCAGCTTGCCGCCTCCGGCGAGGACGTCGTTGGGCCACTTCAATCCCGCGGTCACACCCGTGTCGGCGACCGCGTCGACGACGGCCACTCCGGTCGCCAGCGGCAGCCAGCCCCAGGCGGAGCTGGGCGCTGCGCTCGCGTCGACCGCCACCGACATCGTGATCTGCGTGAACGGCGTCCCCGACCAGCTGCGGCCCCGGCGACCGCGGCCGGCGGTCTGGTTCTCGGCGATCAGCACGGCACCCGCGACGTTTTCGCCGCGCCCGGCCCGTGCGATCAGGTCGGCGTTGGTCGATCCGGTCTCGGCCACCACGTCGATACGTCGCCACGCGTGCGAACCGCCGAACACCTGCTCCCGCAGCGCCTCGACGTCGAACGGAGCCCGTTGCGCAGTCATCGGAATAGGGCTCCCATCTTTGACAAGTTCGGGCCTCACTACTATCACCGGCGGCGCGGGGCTCTGTGCGCGAGGCAGCCTAAGGGGACCTTAAGGACGCGCTGTCGGTCGCGCGCCGGTCGTTCGTTAGCATCGACCACCATGACCTCCGTTCAGAAGCCGTCGGTCGAGCCGTCAGGCGAACATGAGATCGACATCCACACCACCGCGGGCAAGCTGGCCGATCTGCGCAGGCGGACCGAGGAGACCTTGCACCCGGTCGGTGAGGAGGCGGTCGAGAAGACACATGCCAAGGGCAAGCTCACCGCTCGTGAACGCATTCTGGCGCTGCTCGACGAGGACTCGTTCGTCGAGCTGGATGCGCTGGCCCGCCACCGCAGCACCAACTTCGGCATGGAGGCCAATCGCCCGCTCGGCGACGGAGTGGTGACCGGTTACGGCACCATCGACGGCCGCGAGGTGTGCATCTTCAGCCAGGACGCCACGGTCTTCGGCGGCAGCCTCGGCGAGGTGTACGGCGAGAAGATCGTCAAGGTCCAAGAACTCGCGATCAAGACCGGCAGGCCGTTGATCGGCATCAACGACGGCGCGGGCGCGCGCATCCAGGAGGGTGTCGTCTCACTTGGCTTGTACAGCAAGATCTTTCACAACAACATCCTGGCCTCCGGGGTCATCCCGCAGATCTCGCTGATCATGGGTGCCGCGGCGGGCGGGCACGTGTACTCCCCGGCGCTGACCGACTTCGTGATCATGGTCGACCAGACCAGCCAGATGTTCATCACCGGGCCGGACGTCATCAAGACCGTCACCGGCGAAGAGGTGACGATGGAAGAGCTCGGCGGCGCGCACACCCACATGGCGAAGTCGGGTCTGGCGCACTACGTGGCCTCCGGCGAGCAGGACGCGTTCGACTTCGTGCGCGAACTGCTGTCGTACCTGCCGAGCAACAACTACGCCGACCCGCCGCGCTATCCGGAGGCGATCCCCGAGGGCCCGATCGAGGACAACCTCACCGAGGAGGACCTCGAACTGGACACGCTGATCCCGGATTCGCCGAACCAGCCCTACGACATGCACGAGGTCATCACCCGCATCCTCGACGAGGATGAGTTCCTCGAGGTGCAGGCCGGTTACGCGCAGAACATCATCGTCGGGTACGGCCGTATCGAGGGCCGTCCGGTCGGCATCGTGGCCAACCAGCCGACGCAGTTCGCCGGCTGCCTGGACATCAACGCCTCAGAGAAGGCCGCGCGGTTCATCCGCACCTGTGACTGCTTCAACGTCCCGATCGTGATGCTGGTGGACGTGCCGGGCTTCCTGCCGGGCACAGGTCAGGAGTACAACGGCATCATCCGTCGCGGCGCCAAGCTGCTCTACGCCTATGGGGAGGCCACGGTTGCGAAGATCACCGTGATCACCCGTAAGGCCTACGGCGGCGCGTACTGCGTCATGGGCTCCAAGGAGATGGGCGCCGACGTCAACGTCGCGTGGCCGACGGCACAGATCGCGGTGATGGGGGCTTCCGGTGCGGTCGGGTTTGTGTACCGCCAGAAGCTCAAGGAAGCGGCCGGCAAGGGCGAGGACGTCGAGGCGTTGCGGCTGGAGTTGCAGCAGGAGTACGAGGACACCCTGGTGAACCCGTACATCGCGGCCGAGCGCGGATACGTCGACGCGGTGATCCCGCCGTCACACACCCGCGGCTACGTGGCCAACGCGCTGCGGCTGCTGGAACGCAAGATCACGCAGATTCCGCCCAAGAAGCACGGGAACATTCCCCTGTGAGCGGAGCGAACAATCGAGCACCTGTGAGCCGAGCGAACAATTCAGCACCTGTGAGCGGAGCGAAAGCGGAGGTGACGGTGACCGACGAGCACATCGCCGCGCAGGAGGATCACGAAGCGCACATCCAGGTCGTCAGTGGTGCGCCGACCGACGAGGAGATGGCGGCGCTGATGGCGGTGCTGGCTGCCGCGTCGAGCGCGCCGTCGGAGCCGCGCGAACAGGAAGAGAACCTCTGGGGTCATCCCGTCGACCGGCTGCGGTACACGCCGTTCAGTTGGCAGCGGGTGACGCTCGTGGAACGGGCACACATGCGCCGTCGATGACGCGCGTCGTCCTCGCCTCGGCGTCCTCCGGTCGTCGAAAAGTGCTACGGCAGGCCGGAATCGATCCGCTGATCGTGGTGTCGGGGGTCGACGAGGACGCCGTCGTCGCCGGTCTGGACGACGCGGCGACACCTGAGGAGGTGACGCTCGCGCTCGCGGCGGCCAAGGCCGATGCCGTCGTGGCCGAACTCGATCCGGCGGTCGCCGCGGACTGTGTCGTGATCGGTTGCGATTCCATGCTGTTTCGCGACGGGGCGTTGGTCGGCAAACCCGCCTCGGCCGAGGCCGCGCTGGCGGGCTGGCGGCAGATGGCCGGCACTTCCGGTCAGCTCCACACGGGTCACTGCGTGATCCGGTTGCAGGACAACAACATTGCGTGCCGGCTCGCCGAAGCGCAGGCCACCACCGTGCACTTCGCGTCGCCGTCGACAGCCGACCTCGAGGCCTACGTCGCCAGCGGGGAACCGACGGCGGTGGCGGGCGGCTTCACCCTCGACGGTTTGGGCGGGTGGTTCATCGAGGGCGTCACGGGCGACCCGTCGTCGGTGATCGGCATCGGGTTGCCCTTGGTTCGCGGCATGTTCGAGCGCGCCGGACTGTCGCTGGCGGATCTCTGGCGCGAGAACCCGGTCACCTGATCCCACGGGGCACGCGTGCCTCGGTAGGCTCAGGTTTGTGCCTCTACCTGCCGATCCAGACCCAGCCCTGCAGTCATACGCCCATCCCGAACGCCTGGTCACCGCCGACTGGTTGTCGGCGAACCTGGGCAGGCCGGGCCTGGCCATCGTGGAGTCCGACGAAGACGTCCTGCTCTACGACACCGGCCACATACCGGGCGCGGTCAAGATCGACTGGCACACCGACCTGAACGATCCCCACGTCCGCGATTACATCACCGGGGAACAGTTCGCCGACCTGATGAACCGTAAGGGCATCTCCCGCGACGACACCGTGGTGATCTACGGCGACAAGAGCAACTGGTGGGCCGCGTACGCGCTATGGGTGTTCACGCTGTTCGGCCACCCCGACGTCCGGCTCCTCAACGGGGGCCGCGACCTGTGGATCTCCGACGGCCGCGAGACCACCCTCGACGTGCCGAACACGACGAGCACCGGCTACCCAGTCGTCGAGCGCGCCGACGCGCCGATCCGCGCGTTCAAGGACGACGTGCTCGACGCGCTCGGAAAGGCACCCCTGATCGACGTCCGCTCGCCGCAGGAGTACACCGGGGAGCGCACGCACATGCCCGACTATCCCGAGGAGGGCGCGCTGCGGGGCGGCCATATACCCACCGCGCGTTCGATTCCGTGGGCGAAGGCGGCAGACGACAGCGGCCGGTTTCGCAGCCGTGAAGAACTCGAGGAGCTGTATGGCTTCCTGACGCCCGACGACGAGACGATCGTTTACTGCCGCATCGGTGAGCGTTCGAGCCACACCTGGTTCGTGCTGACCCACCTGCTGGGCCTGCCGGGCGTCCGCAATTACGACGGTTCGTGGACCGAGTGGGGCAACGCGGTCCGGGTTCCTGTCGTGGCCGGGTCCGAACCAGGGGATGCGCCGGGCTCCTCATGAGTGCAATGCCGGCCGCGCTGGCGGAGGTGGTGTCGGACTTCAGGGAAGTGCAGGGGCAGGACAAGCTGCAACTGCTCTTGGAGTTCGCCAACGAGTTGCCTCCGCTGCCCGCCGACCTCGAAGAGGCCGCGATGGAACCGGTGCCCGAATGTCAGTCGCCGCTGTTCCTCCACGTCGACGCCGACAACCGCGAGCATGTCCGGCTGTACTTCAGCGCGCCCGCCGAAGCACCGACGACGCGGGGGTTCGCCGCGATCTTGGCCGCGGGGCTCGACGACCACTCCGCCGAGGAGATCCTCGCCGTTCCCGACGACTTCTACTCCGAACTGGGGCTCGCCGCCCTGATCAGCCCGCTGCGGCTGCGCGGGATGTCGGCGATGCTGGCCCGCATCAAGAAGCGGCTGCGCTGAGCCCACCCCTCGGTTACCGACGGGTAAGGGACCAGCCCACGCGTACCTCGGCGGCGCCGCATAAACTTCCCCGAGTTACATTCCTAAAGACGTTTCTTAGACATGCCACCAGGAGGCGCAGTGCCCAGTCACGCCAGCTCGAAGATCTCCAAGGTGCTGGTCGCCAACCGCGGGGAGATCGCGGTCCGGGTGATCAGGGCCGCCAAGGACGCCGGGCTGCGGAGCGTGGCGGTGTACGCCGAACCTGACGCCGACGCTCCCCACGTCCGGCTGGCCGACGAGGCGTTCGCACTGGGCGGGCAGACGTCGGCGGAGTCGTATCTGGTGTTCGAGAAGCTGCTCGACGCCGCCCAGAAGTCGGGAGCCAACGCCGTTCACCCGGGTTACGGGTTTCTGTCCGAGAACGCTGATTTCGCGCAGGCGGTCATCGACGCCGGCCTGATCTGGATCGGGCCCAGCCCGCAGTCGATCCGCGACCTCGGAGACAAGGTGACCGCCCGCCACATCGCCGCGCGGGCCAAGGCGCCGCTGGTGCCCGGCACCCCGGAACCGGTCAAGGACGCCGACGAGGTCGTCGCGTTCGCCGAGGAGTACGGCGTGCCGATCGCAATCAAGGCCGCGTTCGGCGGCGGCGGCCGCGGTATGAAGGTGGCCCGCACGATCGAGGAGATCCCCGAGCTCTACGAGTCGGCGGTCCGCGAGGCGGTCGCGGCGTTCGGCCGCGGTGAGTGCTTCGTCGAGCGCTATCTGGACAAGCCCCGCCACGTCGAGGCGCAGGTGATCGCCGACCAGCACGGCAACGTCGTGGTGGCGGGCACCCGTGACTGCTCGCTGCAGCGCCGGTTCCAGAAGCTGGTGGAGGAAGCGCCCGCGCCGTTCCTGACCGATGCTCAGCGCAAGGAGATCCACGAGTCGGCCAAGCGCATCTGCAAAGAGGCCGGCTACTACGGCGCCGGCACCGTCGAGTACCTCGTCGGCCAGGACGGGCTGATCTCGTTCCTCGAGGTCAACACCCGGCTGCAGGTCGAGCATCCGGTGACCGAGGAGACCTCGGGCCTTGACCTGGTGCGCCAGCAGTTCCGCATCGCCAACGGCGAACCGCTCGACATCACCGAGGACCCGACGCCTCGCGGCCACTCCATCGAGTTCCGCATCAACGGTGAGGATGCCGGTCGCGGCTTCCTGCCCGCGCCCGGCCCGGTCACCAAGTTCGTGCCGCCGAGCGGCCCCGGTGTGCGGCTCGATTCCGGCGTCGAGAGCGGTTCGGTCATCGGCGGCCAGTTCGACTCGATGCTGGCCAAGCTGATCGTCAGCGGCGCCGACCGCCAAGAGGCCATCGAACGGTCCCGTCGTGCGCTTGATGAGTTCACCGTCGAAGGACTGGCCACGGTCATCCCGTTCCACCGGGCGGTCGTGTCCGACCCCGCGTTCATCGGCGACGACAACGGCTTCTCGGTGCACACCCGCTGGATCGAGACCGAGTGGAACAACACGATCGAACCGTTCACCGGTGGCGACCCGATCGAGGAGGAAGACACCGTTCCGCGCCAGACCGTGGTCGTCGAGGTCGGCGGTCGCCGGCTCGAGGTGTCCCTGCCCGGGGATCTGGCACTCGGTGGCGGCGGCGCTCCGGCGGCGGGCGGGAACGTGGTTCGGAAGAAGCCCAAGCCCCGCAAGCGCGGCGGCGGCGGCGGAGCGGCCGCCTCCGGTGACGCCGTGACCGCGCCCATGCAGGGCACCGTGGTCAAGGTGGCCGTCGAGGAGGGCCAGGAGGTCTCCGCGGGTGACCTCGTCGTGGTGCTCGAGGCGATGAAGATGGAGAACCCGGTCACCGCGCACAAGGAGGGCACCATCACCGGACTGGCGGTCGAGCCCGGCGCGGCGATCACTCAGGGCACCGTCCTCGCCGAGATCAAGTGATCTCGGTGCGCAACCGATCGCGCAGCGAACGTTAGCGCACCAAATCCCGATGGAGCCCGTCGAGATCAACGCCGGTGCCTGGTATCTACGGGCGCCCCGCGACGACGATCTCATCGACGACGGACCCGCGTTCACTGCCATGGGCGAGACCGAACCCGGCTATATCGCTCGGTGTCGCGCGCAATGGGCGTCCGACACCGCCTACACCTGGGCGGTGTGCGAACCGACCACCGGCGAGATGCTGGCCGAGATCAGGCTCGATGTGCATGCCGCGCGGATCCGCACGCGATTTCGCGACGGCCATGTCGACGCGGCGGCGATCGCCGAGCAGTCGGTACGCCGGTTCGCCGCGGGGATGCTGGGCCTGACCGTCGCGTGATCGCCCGCTCGATCCGCTTCACCTGACGTCGATGTCGCGGCCCGTCGCCAGGTCGGCGCAGTCCACCGCCACGACGTCGTCGCGGCCGGCGAGAAACGAGCGGGCACCCTCGTCGCCGTGCACCTGCTCGAGCAGCGCGGTCCAGTGTCTGCGGGCGATGACCACCGGATGTCCGGGCGCTTGCCCGTAGCGGGCCCGCGCCAGACCGGACTCCGAGGCGACGGCCGCGGCCACCACCCGGCGCACTACGTCCGCTCCGACGTCGGGCGTGTCAACGGTGTGCAGAACGGCGTAGTCCGCCTCGACGGCCGACAGACCGGCCCGCAGCGATGCCGACAGCCCGTCGGCCCATGCCTCGGCGAAAACCGCGCGCGCAGGCGGCGGGACCTCGACCACCGCCGCACCCACCACCACGACCACGTCGGCGCATCCACCGGCGGCCAAAGCATCGACCGCGACTCGGAGCCATTCGCCTTGAGCAGCAAGCACTTTGGGCATCCCATAGCGGGTACCGGCACCTGCGGCCAGCAACACGCCGGCGACCTTCGGCGTCATCGCACCAGTGTGCGGCCCTACGTGAGCATCGACGAAGTTCTGGTGAAATTGCGGCGTGTCGAGCCCAGCGCCGTCCCGTTTGTGAGTCTGACGACGAAAATCGCCGCCGGCATTGTCAACCGGTGAGTGCAACGTTTAGGCGGCGGCTTGGTCGAGGAGTGCGGCTAACCGCTGGGCCGGTGTG
>NZ_LQIS01000017.1 GCF_001499905.1 Mycobacterium sp. GA-1285
CTCGCCATCGTCTACCGCGGCGCAGCAGTCCTACGCGCCATCACCCTCTGGCTACCCCATTTGTCAGACACGCCCTAATCGAACAGTCGCTTCGGGCCCTGATTTCCCCGCGAAACTGTATTCCAGCAGGCGTCTACTCGAACTTTCGCTGCTGGAATGCAATTTCGCGGCCTAGTACAGCCCCGCCCAGGCCTCGCGGCGCTCGGCGTCGGGATCGGAGACGACGGTGTCGCGCGCCGACAGAATGATCCGGGTGCAGCGCCGTTCGGTGTCGTAGACAGGCCAGTCGTGCCCGTTGGACCAGTGGATTTCGCCGCTGGCCCACCCCTGAGAAGCGAAGTCGAGCCAGGCCCGCTGCATACGCCTGCCGACCGCCGGCTGCAGCCGCCGCCCCAGCGGATGGATCTTGCGCCCGAGATACGACGCGTAGCTGTGCTGGATGTGCACGATCTCGCTGCCATGAGTCGCGCCGAGACCGAGCATGCGCAGGCTGAAACCGAAATGGTCGAAGCGGTACATATGGGTCGGGGCGTGGCCGCTGTAGGCGTCGGCGAATGCCCACGCCGGCCCGCCGAACATCACGTCGGAGGCGAACTCGAGAAGTGCCCGTCGACGCGGATAGTGCGGGTACGCGGCCAACACGCGCTGCTTGGCGTCGGGCGCGACGCGGGCGAAGTAGGCCTCGACGGACGCCTGGGTGGTCGGCAGCATCGGCGGTTTGGTCCAGGCGAACATCGACGCTTCGTGGCTGTTGGTTCCGATGATCAGCGGCACCCGCCGCAGGGTTCCGGTGCGCGCGGCGTCCACCGGGTGACGGGGCAGCAGGTCTACGCCGTACGTCAATCCGTAAGCCAACGTCGGTGTGCGCACGGCGCTTTCGAGTTGCAGTCTGCCCGCCGCGCGGCGCAGCTCCCGTTGCGGCAGCCCCTTGACCTCGGAGACCGGCACGCCGAGTCGGCGCACGAACTCGCGCGCTTGCTGGGCCCGCAGCTCCCGATCGGCGATCAGCGGTAGCGCCGGACTCTGGGCTATCGCGCGGCTGAACAAGCCCTCAGCGGCGGGGCTGGCGATCAGCGCGAGCACCGACGTGCCGCCTGCGGACTCCCCGAACACCGTCACGCGCGACGGATCGCCGCCGAACGCCGCGATGTGGTCGCGGATCCACCGCAATGCGGCGATCTGGTCCCGCAGAGCGAGGTTGTCGTCGAACCCGTCGCCGAGGTCGCCGAGTTCGAAGCCGCCGAAGACGCCGATGCGGTAGGTGATGTTGACGACGACCACCCCGCCGTTGGCGGCCAGCCGCGATCCGTTGTACAGCTGGAACTGACCGGCGCCGTAAACGAACGCACCGCCGGGGATCCACACCATCACCGGAAGCGACGCGCCGGTGTCGGGCGACCACACCGTCAGGGTGAGGCAGGCTTCGTCTCGGACCTTGGGATCGTCGCGGCCGCCGCCGACGAACGACTTGCCCTGCGGTGGCAGCGGCCCGTGCTCGACCGCGTCGCGCAGGCCGGTCCACGGCCGCTTCGGCTCGGGGGCGAGGAACCGGCGCTCTCCCACCGGCTGCTCGGCATACGGCACGCCACGCCAGACCCCGACGCCGCCTTCGGTCGTGCCGCGGAGATCACCGAGGTCGGTGTGCACGACGACCGAATGTCCGACAACGGTGGCCACGACCGAATCGTAGTGTGCGAAGCTGAACGTCATGACCTTCAACGAAGGTATGCGGATCGACACCAGCACCGCCTCGTCCAGCGGCGGCGGGGGCGGGCCCGGGCGCGGCATCGCGGTCGGTGGCGGCGTCGGCGGCCTGCTCGTCCTCGTGGTAGCGCTGTTCCTCGGCGTCGACCCCAGCACGATGGTGCCCCAGCAGGGTCAGTACGACAGCCAAGGTGTGCAGGCACCGGGCTTCGACCTCGACCAGTGCAAGACCGGCGCGGATGCCAACGCGATCCCCGAATGCCGGGTGGTCGCGACGGGTAACTCGCTCGACGGGATCTGGCCTCAGCTGATGCCGGACTACACGCGGCCGGATGTTCATCTCTTCACCCGCAGTGTCAACACGGCCTGCGGGCAGGCCACCAGCGAGGTCGGACCGTTCTACTGCCCCGCGGATCAGACCGCCTACTTCGACGTCGGCTTCTTCAACGTCCTTCGTGACGACTTCGGTTCCAGCGGCGGGCCATTGGCGCAGGAATACGTCGTTGCCCACGAGTACGGTCACCACGTGCAGAACATCACCGGCGCGCTGCGAAACTCCCAGGGGCCCGGCGCGGCGGGACCCACGGGCGGCGGCGTGCGCACCGAACTGCAGGCCGACTGTTACGCCGGGGTCTGGGCGCACTATGCCGCCATCACCAAGCAGGAAGGCACCGACGTCACGTTTCTAGAGCCGTTGACGGACAAGGACATCGCCGATGCGCTGTCGGCCGCGGCGGCAGTCGGTGACGACCGCATCCAGCAGCAGACCACAGGCCGGGTCAACCCCGAGGCGTGGACGCACGGATCCGCCGAGCAGAGGCAGAAGTGGTTCACCGAGGGCTACCGCACCGGTGATCCGAAGGCCTGCGACACGTTCTCGTCGACCGACCTTGGGTAGGACGCCTACGGCCGTCGACGCCGTCGCCGAACGCTATCTCGCCATCCTCGCCGAGCTCGACCCCTGTGCCGCAACGGAAATGGGCATCACCGGGCATGACGAGGAGATCACCGACTACTCCCCCGACGGCGTCGCCGCACGCGCCGACGCAGCACGGCGCACACTGCGCGAACTGTCCGAAGTCACACCGGCTGACGCGGTCGACGAAGTGACGGTCGCGGCGATGCGCGATCGTCTGGGCATCGTGATCGACCTCAACGACGCCGGACTCGACGTGGGCGAACTCAACGTGATCGCCTCCCCGCTGCAATCGATGCGGGACGTGTTCGACCTGATGCCGACGGAAACCGACGACGACTGGGCGGTGATCGCTCGCCGGTTGTCGCGGGTGCCCGACCGTGTCGCCGGATACGCCGACGCGCTGCGCGCCGCGGTCGCCGGAGGGCATCCTCCCGCCGTGCGCCAAGTCGTGCGTGGTATCGATCAGGCCGCCAGCATCCAGCACCTGTTGGTGGACATGGTCGCGGCGGCGGTCCACGAAAACACAACGCTGCATGAGGATCTGCAACAGAACGCGGCCAACGCGGCGAATGCCTACCGGGAACTCGGCAGAATCCTCGGAGACGAGATCGCACCACATTCGCGGCCCGAGGACGCAGTCGGGCGGGACGTCTACCGGTTGTGGTCGCGGTCGTTCCTGGGCGCCGAGGTCGACTTCGACGAGACATACCAGTGGGGCCTGGAGCGGCTGGAAAGCATTGTCGCCGAACAGGAGAAGCTCGCTCAACAGCTGTATCCCGGGAGGTCGATCGCGGACGCGCTGCGTCGCCTGGACGGCGAGGAGCGCTACCTCATCCATGGCGTCGACGCGCTGCAGGCCTGGATGCAAGATCTCTCCGACCGCGCCGTCGATGCACTTGCGGACACGCACTTCGACATCGCCGAACCGCTGCGCAGGCTGGAGTGCCGAATCGCGCCGACCCACACCGGGGGTATCTATTACACCGGTCCGTCGGAAGACTTCAGCAGACCGGGCCGGATGTGGTGGTCGGTTCCCCACGGCGTCGACAGCTTCCACACGTGGCAGGAGACGACGACGGTGTTCCACGAGGGCGTTCCGGGTCACCACCTGCAGATCGGCCGCGCTGTTGTGCGCGCCGACCAGCTCAACCGGTGGCGGCGACTGGGCTGCTTCGTGTCGGGCCACGGCGAGGGCTGGGCGCTGTACGCCGAACGGCTGATGGCCGAACTCGGTTGGCTCGACGATCCGGGCAACCACATCGGAATGCTGGACGCGCAACGCTTTCGGGCTGCGCGCGTCGTCATCGACATCGGTGTGCACTGCGGTATGACCGCACCCGACGGCACCGTGTGGGATGTCGACAAGGCGTGGCATTTCCTGGTGTCCCACAGCGCGATGAACGAGGAGCACCTGCAGTTCGAACTCGACCGCTACCTCGGCTGGCCGGGCCAGGCCCCGTCGTACGCGATCGGACAGCGGATCTGGGAGCAGTTGCGCGACGAGGTGGTGGGTCGCGGCGTGCCGCTCAAGGAGTTCCACGATCGTGCTCTGGATCTGGGCGGGTTGCCGCTCGACGTGCTCCGATCGGCCTTGAGGCGCGATTTCGCTTCCGGCTGAGTTTCTTTCGCCAGCCGTTCGCGCGCCTTAGCGTGGATGCATGGAGTCTGTGGCCGTCACGCCGAACCTGACCATGTTTGTCGTCAATGGGCGGCAGGTCTACGCCTGGCGCGACGGTGACTCGGTCACGCTGATCGACACGGGGGCACCGGGATCCGGCGCGGCCATCGCCGAGGCGGTGCCGGGAATCGACCGGATCGTCCTGACGCACGGACATGTCGACCACACCGGATCGGCGGCCGAACTGCACAGAACCACCGGGGCTACGGTCGCGGCCGGCGCCGGCGATGCAGCGGCGATCCGCGACGGCGCCGCGCTGCCACCACCGGTGTTCGAGGACTGGGAGGTGCCGATCCACGCGCGCGTCGCCGCGGGACTGCCCGATGCGGCCGACCCCGTCCCCCTCGACCGGGAACTGCGCGACGGCGACATCCTCGACTTCGGAGGCGGTGCCGAGATCCTGTCGATACCGGGCCACACCGAGGGCAGCATTGCGATTCATCTGCCCCGCCACGGCGTGCTGTTGACCGGTGACACCATCGCCAACGTCGGCACGCTCATGCTCGGCACCTTCAACCAGGACCGGGCGCGCACGATGGCGTCATTCCGCCGGCTCGCCGCCCTCGACGTCGACACGGCGTGTTTCGGGCACGGCGAACCGATCATCTCCGGCGCGGGCGCGCGGCTTCGGGAGGTCGCAGCCACGTTGACGTGACCGGCTCCATCCGAATCGCCCAGCGAGTACCGTCACCGTGGTCGAAGGAGACACTGATGCGCATCGCAATCGCAGGAGCGACGGGAAACATCGGCGCCCGCACCGCCGCCGCACTCGAGCGCGACGGCCACGATGTCGTTCGCACCAGCCGCGCACTCGGGGTCGACCTGATGTCCGGTGAAGGCCTGGACGCCGCGCTCACCGGCGTGCACGCCGTCGTCGACGCCGTCAGCGCACCGCCCATCGACCGGGATCGCACCATCGAGTACTTCGGCACCACCACACGCAATCTGCTCGCCGCCGAGCAGCGCGCGGGTGTCGGTCACCATGTGCTGTTGTCGATTGTCGGCATCCACGACATCGAAGGCAATGCGCACTACTCGGGCAAGCGGGAACAGGAACGACTCGTCGCCGACGGACCGGTTCCGTGGACCATCGTGCCCGCCACCCAGTTTCACGACTTCGCGGCCATGGTCGCCGGTTGGTTCGAGCAGGACGGGGTGTCGACCATTGCCCCACTGCTCGTGCAGCCGATCGCGCCCGATGACATCGCCGAGGTTCTCGCCGAGGTCGCCGTCGGTCAACCGCAGGGCCGGCATGTGGACGTCGCGGGGCCCGAGACACAGGACCTCGTCGACATGGCACGTCGCACGCTGGCTGCCAGGGGCCGGCAGGTGAAGCTCGTCCCGACCTGGTCGGGCATGTTCGGGCTCTCGATGGCCGGAAACGTCTTGCTGCCCGGCGAGAATGCGCGCATCGCCCCGACGACGTTCGACGACTGGCTCGCCGCCGGCGCCAACTGATCAGGAGAACTGAATGACCAACCCCGACATCCCGCTCGCCGGAAGGGTCGCATACGTGACGGGCGCCGCCCGCGGACAGGGTCGCTCGCACTGCGTCCGACTGGCCCGCGCCGGCGCCGACATCGTCGCGATCGACGCGTGCGGTCCGGTCGCCGCGCACAACGGTTATCCGCCTGCGCTCCCGGCGGATCTCGCCGAAACGGTGAGCCTGGTCGAGGGCGAGGGCCGCAAGATCGTCGCAGACCGGGTCGACGTCCGCGACCTCGCAGGCCAGCAGCGGGTGGTCTCCGACGCGATCGAACAGTTCGGCCGCCTCGACATCGTCGTCGCCAATGCCGGTGTGATGAATTGGGGTCGGCTGTGGGAGATTTCGGCGCAACAATGGCAGGAAGTCCTCGATATCAACCTCACCGGCGTGTGGAACACGATCAAGGCCGTCGTGCCGCCGATGATCGAGGCGGGCAACGGCGGATCGATCATCACCATCAGCTCCGCGGCGGGTATCAAAGCCGTTCCCGGCTGCGGCCACTACTGCGCCAGCAAGTTCGGCGTGGTCGGGCTCACGAACTCGTTGGCAGTCGAACTCGGCGAATTCGGCATCCGGGTCAACTCCGTGCATCCGTACGGCACCGACACCCCGATGGGCAACGACACATCGATGTGGCAGATCTTCGCCGACCACCCGACCTACATCCACAGCTTCTCCCCCGGCGCGCTGCCGACGGAGTCGCTGGCCGACCCGGATCTGATCTCCGACATCGTGGTCTGGTTGGCCAGCGACGCCTCGTCACTGCTGACCGCGGCGCAAATCCCCGCCGACAAGGGCTACCTCAAGATCTGAGCTTGCCGCGAGTCTGAACTTGTGTGCCAAATTTCGACGAATGTCAGTGCAGAAGTTCAGTTTCGGCGCCCGGCCAGCGGATCGGTTACAGCCGGGACTGCTCCTTGATCGCGGTATCGCTGGTGCGCAGCGGCCGGATCAGCGCGTCCTGGGTGAAGGATGCGATCAGCTCGCCCGCCTCGGTGTGCACCGTGCCGCGCACGTACGACATCCCGGCACCGACCTGAGTGCTCTCGTGACCGTAGAGCAGCCACCCGTTCCACTCGAACGGCTCGTGGAAGCTCACCGACACCGCCATCGGCGCGGTCGACACGGTGAGATGCGACTGCGCGGTACCGATACCCTCGTGTGCACGCATCGTCGTCGAAATACCCAGGTGCCCGGTCAAATACGCGACAAGAGCCTTGGCGAGTTCCTCGCGGTCCGGGGTCTTGTCGTAATGCACCCAGGCATACAGCTCCGGCGGCCCGACCTCATCGGGGCTGTTGACGTCGACGACGTCGACGAGCCGGATCTCCCGTCCGGCCATGGCCATGCCGGCATCGTTGGCTTCCGAGGGTGGCTTCGTGTCGGGTCGCGGCAGCGCATGCCGGATGACGTCGTCGGTCGGGACGTCGGTCAGCACGGTGACGGTGATGCAGCGTTTGCCGTTCTGCTTGGCCGCGACGACAGCGGTTGCGGTGGAACGGCCTTCGTTGACGACGTCGATCTCCAACTCGATCGGTCCCGCCCCCACCATGACCGCCCGCGAGAACACGGCATACACCGATCGCACCGACTTGCCCTCGAATCGTTTGGCCACTGCCACGATCGCCTGGGCGAGCACCTGCGTGCCCTCGACCACCTGCCGACCCTCCTCGCCCGCGGGTCCGGTCTCGGCGATGAACCGGTTGTCCCCGTCCGGTCGGACGTCGAACAGGTCGAGCAAGGTGTCGACGGTCCATTGCTGCTGCGCTGAGTCTGTCGTCATGACAACGAACAGTAACCGAGCTTCTGCAAGAGCGGTAACCTCATTACCAGTCAATCCCGAGTCGGAAGGTGGCGACCATGACCAAGCCGAGCGGACGAGCGGCGGCTGGCGCCACACGCACGGCCGAGTCCGCCGCCGATGGCGATCCGCGACCCAAGCGCTTCATGAAGTCGGCGTTGGCGATCCTCGGCGAGACCGGACGCACCGACTTCACCGTCCTCGAGGTCGTCGAGCGGTCGAAGACGTCACTGCGGTCCTTCTATCAGCACTTCTCGACCAAGGACGAACTGCTCCTCGCGCTGGTCGACAAGATCATGTCGGAGTCGACGCGCCGCTGGCGCGAGGACACCGCCGGGCTGCCGGCCGCCACGGCCCTGCGCGTCCTCATCGACCGGATCTGCACCCCGCCCGAGACCACCACCCAAGACAAGGTCAACCGCGGCCTGACGAACTACAACGACCGCCTCGCCGAGACGGTCCCGCGCGAGTACGCCCGGGTGCTGTCGCCGGTCTACGAGTTGATCAGAGACATCATCAACCGCGGCATCGCCGAGGGTGCGTTCCGGTCGGACCTCGACGTCGACGCCCGTGCCGCACTGATCATGCAGTCGTCGCTGGGGGCGATCCGGCTGCAGGTGCTCGGCGCCGAACTCAGCGGCGTGCCGGTCGGCGCCGACGACATCTACGACTTCTGTCTGAGCGGGCTCACCGGCCCCGCGCAGCCCGGCTGACCTGCGTCGGTTCCGCCGGAGAACTAGCTTCTCGACGAGTCTGTTTCTGCTGGTCCGAAAGTGGTAATGTCATTACCACCAACAGCCAAGCAGACTTCCAGGAGGCGCAAATGGCCCGCCAGCTGCCCTATCCGGTGTTCGATGCCGACAACCACTTCTACGAGCCGAAGGAGGCGCTGACCAAGTTCCTCCCGGACCACCGCAAGCACGTCATCGATTACATCGAGGTCCGCGGCCGCACCAAGATCATGGTGCGCAACCAGGTCAGCGACTACATTCCGAACCCGACCTTCGAGGTGGTCGCGCGGCCGGGCGCCCAGGAGGAGTACTTCAAGCACGGCAGCGGCGGCAAGAGCTTCCGCGAGGTGATGGGCAAGCCGATGAAGGCGATCCCGGCGTTTCGCGAACCCGCCGCGCGCCTGGAGGTCATGGACGGCCTCGGCCTGGACTACTCGCTGATGTTCCCGACCCTGGCCAGCCTGGTCGAGGAACGGATGAAAGACGATCCCGAACTCATCCTCGACGTCATCCATGCGCTCAACGAGTGGATGTACGAGACATGGCAGTTCAACTACGAGGACCGGATCTTCTCGACCCCGGTGATCAACCTCGCCATCGTCGACCGCGCGCTCGAGGAACTCGAGTGGTGTCTGGAGCGCGGCGCCAAGACCGTACTCGTCCGCCCCGCCCCGGTGCCCGGCCTGCGCGGTACCCGTTCATTCGGGCTGCCCGAGTTCGACCCGTTCTGGGATGCCTGCGTCAAGGCCGGTATCCCGGTGTCGATGCATGCCTCGGACTCCGGCTATGCCGAATACCTCAACGACTGGGAACCCGCCGACGAGTACCTGCCGTTCAAGCCGACCGCGTTCCGCATGGTCTCGATGGGCAAGCGGCCGATCGAGGACTCGATGGCCGCCCTGGTGTGCCACGGCGCGCTGACCCGAAATCCCGATCTACGCATCCTGTCCATCGAGAACGGCGCCGACTGGGTGCCCTATTTGTTCAAACAGTTCGACGGTGTCTTCAAGAAGATGCCGCAGGAATTCCCCGAGAACCCGATCGAGGCGTTCAAGCGCGGCGTGTACGTCGCGCCCTTCTGGGAAGACGACTTCGCCAAGATGGCGGATCTCATCGGCGTCGACCGGGTGATCTTCGGATCGGACTGGCCGCACCCGGAGGGGCTGGCCGAGCCGACGCATCTGATCGACGACCTGCAGGGCATCGACGAGGAGGGCCAGCGAAAAATCATGGGCGGCAACATGATCGAGTTGTTCAAGGTCCCTAACGAGATCGTGCACAACCCCGACGTGCCCGCGCTCGTCATCCCCGCCTGAGCCTCGTGCAAAACGTGCGTGTCGATTCGTCGACACGCACGTTCGCACGACTACGAAAGAGAGCCCGTGACCGACAGCGCTAACAACGGCACGAATCCCGAGATACTGCTCTTCGCCTCGACGACACAGTCGTTCCTCGAAAAGGAAGTGCCGCTGAGCCGGATACGGCAGATGCACGACGCCGGAACCTCATTCGACGCCGACTGGTGGCGCAGGGCCGTCGAGCTCGGCTGGACCAGCCTGCTGGTGCCCGAGGACCTCAGCGGCGGCAGCGTCTCCGGGAACGGCGTCGAGGATCTGGCGCTGGTCGCCGAGATCGCCGGTAAGACCGTCGCTCCCGGGCCGCTGCACCCGATCAGCATCGTGCTCGCCGGGCTGGTGGACGCGCCCGCCGGCCACGAGGACACCATCGCGGCACTGGTCGCCGGCGATGTCGTGGCCACCTGGGCGGTGTACGAGCCCGGCGCGCCGTGGTCGCCGCTGGCTCCGTCGGTCAGCGCGACCACAACGGCGACCGGCTTTCGCATCGAGGGTGTCAAGGACCGTGTCGAGGCCGGCGCGGACAGCGGATTGTTCTTGGTGACAGCGCAATCCGACGAGGGTGTCAGGCAGTTCCTCGTGCCCGCGGACGCACCGGGCGTGCACGTGGAGTCGCAGCGCTCGATCGACATGGTCAAGAGTTACGCGCGCGTGCACTTCGACGGCGTCGAGGTCGACGCGGGTGCGGCCGTCGGCACTGCCGATCAGACACCGGCCCTGATCGAGCGGCAGTCTCAGATCGCCAATGTGCTGCAATGCGCCGAGGTGATCGGCATCCTGGACACGGTGCTGGCCTTCACGATTCAGTGGGGATTCGACCGGCACAGCTTCGGCCGCCCCCTGGGCTCGTATCAGGCGCTCAAACACAAGTACGCCGATCTGAAGATCTGGTTCGAGGGATGCCGGGCGACGACCAACGCCGCGGTGGCCGAGGTGGGGGCGCGCTCCCCCGGCGCGGCGATCGCCGTCAGCGTCGCGAAATCGTATGTGGGCGAG
The DNA here is from genome assembly GCF_001499905.1 of Mycobacterium sp. GA-1285. GTDB lineage: Bacteria > Actinomycetota > Actinomycetes > Mycobacteriales > Mycobacteriaceae > Mycobacterium. The sequence goes on from NZ_LQIS01000017.1 coordinate 10,671, forward strand.
TACTCGCCGGTGATGTTGCAACTGTGCGTGCAGCTGCACGGAGGCATCGGGGTGACGTGGGAGCACGACCTGCATATGTTCCTGCGACGTGCCACGTTGTACCGCTCGCTGTTCGGCACTCCCGAGGATCACAACCTGCGCGTCTACTCCCTCACCGAGGCCATGGAGCAAGCGTCATGACCGAGACCACATCGACATCGGCCCTGGCCGCGGACACCGGCCCAGAGTCGGTCGAGGAGTTCGCCGCGCGCGCCCAGACGTGGCTGGCGGAGAACATGCCACCGATCGATCCGAACAACCCACCCGAACACGACCGCGGTGAAGAGGAGCCGTGGCTGCGCGCGCGCGAACTCCAGAAGCGGTTGTGGGAGGGCGGGTTCGCCGGCATCTGTTTCCCGAAGGAGTACGGCGGGCTGGGGCTGCCGATCGCCTATCAGAAGGCGTTCGACAACGTGTCCCGCTGCTATGAGCTGCCGATCATCCTCAACACCCCGACGTTCACGATCTGTGCGGCCACCATCCTCGACACCGGTAGCGAAGAGCAGAAGCGGAAGCACATCTCCGCGGCCCTGCGCGGCGAGGAGGTACTGGTGCAGCTGCTGTCGGAACCGAGCGGCGGATCCGATCTGGCCGGTGTGATCACCCGGGCCGACCGCCAAGGTGACAAGTGGGTGATCAACGGGGCGAAGACCTGGAGCACAAGCGCTTTCGCCGCCGATTACGGGTTGATGCTTGCGCGTACCAACTGGGATGTCCCCAAGCACGAGGGCTTGACCATGTTCCTGGTGCCCATCAACAGCCCCGGCATCACGCTGCGCCGCATCAAGCAGGTCAACGGTTCTGTCGAGTTCTGCGAGGAATTCTTCGACAACCTCGAACTCGGCGACGACGCCGTCGTCGGCGAGGTCAACGCGGGCTGGCACGTGGCCTCCCGCCAGCTCTATCACGAGCGGCGCGCGGTCGGCGGCGGTTCGGAGTTCGCGAGCGGTATCGGCGCCGAAGGCAAGTCCGATGTGCCGATCAACTACGTCGAACTGCTGGAGAAGCTGGGCCAGCCCGACAACGAACGCCTGCGCGAAATGGCCGGCCGCGCACTGGTGCACCGCGCCGTCCGCGAGCAGCTGATCGACCACGTCTACCACGGTGTCCTCGACGGCTCCCTGCCTCCGGCGGCGGGTTCGATCATCCGCATCGCGCACGCCGACGTTCACCATCTCGAGTTCGACACGGTCCTGGCGATCACCGGCAGCGCGGGCGTCGTCGACGTCGACGGTGACCTGATCCGCTACGGCGAGCGGTACCTGTCGCGGCAGGCCGCCGCCCTCGGCGGCGGCACCACCGAGATCGCGCGCAACATCATCGGTGAGCGCGTGCTCGGCTTCCCCCGCGAACCCGCCGCCGATCGCGGTGTGCCGTTCAAAGAGGTCAAGCGCAACAGGGGCTGACCCGTTCTCCGCTCAGAACAGAGTGGGCTGCAGGGTGGCGACGGGCTCAGGCGGGGCCGGTGTGTCCGCGGCGCGGAAAGACCGGCGGTCCGGCGCCAGGCCGTGCTTGGCGACGAGCGGTGCCGCCCTGTCGTGCAACATCCTCCGGTAGTCCTGTGGCAGGTACGCGCTGCGGCGATACAGCTCGCGGTACTTGGGCACCAGCTCGGGGTGCGCGCCTGCCAGCCAGTTCATGAACCAGCCGCGTGTCGAACCACGCAGATGCAGGCCGAACACCGTGACCCCGGTGGCGCCTGCTGCCGCGATCTGGCCGAGCAGCGCGTCGAGATGCTCGGCGGAGTCCGTCAGATGCGGCAACACCGGGGCCACCATCACATGGCAGGCCAGCCCGACGTCGCGGATCGCGGAGATCATCCCGAGCCGGGCCTGCGGCGACGGCGTACCCGGTTCGACTTCCCTGTGCAGCACGGGATCCCCGACTGCGAGCGACACCGCCACGCTGACGTCCACCTGACGTGCGGCCTCGCGGAGCAGCGGCAGATCGCGTCGCAGCAGGGTGCCCTTGGTGAGGATGGAGAAGGGTGTACCGGAATCGGTCAGCGCCGCGATGATCCCGGGCATGAGCGCGTAGCGGCCCTCGGCCCGCTGATAGGGATCGGTGTTGGTCCCCAGCGCCACCGTCTCGCGTTGCCACGATCGGCGCGACAGTTCGCGGCGCAGCACGTCGGCCACGTTGGTCTTGACCACGACCTGGGTGTCAAAGTCACTGCCGCAGTTCAATTCGAGATATTCGTGCGTGGGCCGCGCGAAGCAGTAACGGCAGGCGTGTGAGCACCCGCGGTAGCCGTTGACCGTGAACCGGAACGGCAGCATGGCCGCGTTGGGCACCTTGTTGAGCGCCGACTTGCACAGCACTTCATGGAACGTGATGCCCTCGAACTGCGGTGTCCGCACGCTGCGCACGAAACCGATACGCTGCAGGCCGGGCAGCGCACCGTCATCGACGCCGACACCCTGACCATCCCACCGCATACATCCGATTCGAACTCACGTTCGACGAGTTGTCAAGGTCGACGCGCGCGAATCGACTGATCGGCCGTCGCACCTACAGCGCCTATTGCGGCGCGATCACCACTGGCTCAGCTGGCACTGCACCGTGTAGGTGCCGTCCTGCTGCACGGCCACCTGACCGTCGATCGCGATCTCGCAGTGCGGGTTCGGGGAAGCCTGCATGGCGTGTACGCCGGTGCTTGCGGTCAGGATCGCCCACTGCGGATCCGACATCGTCGTCTCGAACACCCACGGCACGCCCGGCTGCAGGACCACTTCTTCCTTCTTCAGGTACGCGTAGGCGTCGGCGTTGTAGGCCTCTTTGCTCGGAGGCTGAGCCGTCAGGTAGTTGAGTTGGAAGTCGGCAGGGGCCGTTGACGTCAGCGTGTACCGGACCACATGGCCGTCCGACTGGGCATCGGCGGTCGCATGGCTGACCGCGACGGACGCCGCCGCCACCATCAAAGCCGCCCCGACCTTGGCTGTAGCTGTTCGCATGTTCGTCACATCGCCGGACGGTACCAAAGCGTTACCGTCCCGGCGGCGCCGTCCCGCTGGGGCCTTCCGACGGCAAACCTGCGAAGAGGTTGCAGGTTAATTTGTTCGTCACACACAGACATTTCCCAGAAACACCACCGCTCTAACGTCCCGATCCGACAACCACGCACGGTCGGGACTCTCGGAATCGACTCGACGCTCATCGCCGATGTGCGCTGCGGATATATAGGGAAAGGCTGTTCATGCGACTACCACGACGGTCTCCGGTGAAGCGCTGCGCCCTTGTTGCCGGCGTAATCGTCGCCGCAGCAAGCCTGCTGGCCGGCTGCGGAAGCAAGGCGACCGAGTCGGATTCGGCAAACGCCCAATCCTGCGTCGACACCTCGGGACCGACGATCAAAGTGGGTGCGCTGAACTCGTTGTCGGGGACGATGGCCATCTCCGAGGTGACCGTGCGCCACGCCATCGACCTCGCGGTCGAGCAGATCAACGCCTCCGGCGGTGTGCTGGGCAAGCGGATCGAGCTCGTCGGCGAGGACGGAGCGTCCGAGCCGACGGTGTTCGCCGAGAAAGCCGAGAAGCTGATCAGCAGCGACTGCGTGGCAGCGGTGTTCGGCGGGTGGACCTCCTCGTCGCGCAAGGCGATGCTGCCGGTCTTCGAGAGCGCAAACTCGCTGTTGTACTACCCCGTGCAGTACGAGGGGCTGGAGTCGTCGAAGAACATCTTCTACACCGGCGCCACCACCAATCAGCAGATCGTGCCGGCGCTGGACTACCTCAAGGAGAAGGGCGTCAAGTCGCTCTATCTGGTCGGCAGCGACTACGTGTTCCCGCAGACCGCCAACCGGATCATCAAGGCGTACGCGGGCGCCAACGGCATCGAGATCAAGGGTGAGGACTACACGCCGCTGGGGTCGACGGACTTCTCGACCATTGTCAACAAGGTCCGCACCGCGGACGCCGACGCCGTGTTCAACACGCTCAACGGCGATTCGAACGTGGCGTTCTTCCGTGAGTACCGCAACGTGGGCCTGACGTCGGAGGCCATGCCGGTGGTGTCGGTGTCGATCGCCGAGGAGGAGGTCGGCGGTATCGGCATCCAGAACATCACCGGTCAGCTCACCGCGTGGAACTACTACGAAACCGTCGACAATCCGGTCAACTCGGCGTTCGTCAAGGCCTACAAGGACAAGTACGGCGCCACCAAGCCGACGTCGGATCCGATGGAGGCCGCCTACGTCTCGGTGTACCTGTGGAAGAACACCGTCGAGAAGGCGAAGTCGTTCGACGTCAAGGCGATTCAGGACAACGCTGGAGGTGTGACGTTCGAAGCGCCCGAGGGTCTGGTCACCATCGACGGCGAGAACCACCACATCACCAAGACCGCTCGCATCGGTGAGATTCGGCCCGACGGGCTGATCTATACGATCTGGGAGTCGCCGGGGCCGATCGAACCCGATCCCTACCTCAAGTCGTATCCGTGGGCGGCCGGTCTGTCCAGCTGAGCCGCAGATGGATGTCCTGATCGGGCAGCTGGCAACGGGATTGAGCCTCGGCTCGATCCTGTTGTTGGCCGCGCTGGGGTTGTCGCTGACCTTCGGTCAGATGGGCGTCATCAACATGGCGCATGGCGAGTTCATCATGGCCGGCTGCTACACCGCCTACGTGGTGCAGCAGATCGTGTCAAGCACCGGTGCGTCACTGTTGATCTCGCTTGTCGTCGGATTCCTGATCGGCGGCGCGATGGGCGCGCTGCTCGAGACGACGCTGATTCGCCGGATGTATCACCGCCCGCTGGACACCCTGCTGGTCACCTTCGGTGTCGGGTTGATCCTGCAGCAGGTCGCGCGGGACGTCTTCGGAGCCCCCGCGGTCAATGTGGTGGCGCCGGTGTGGCTGTCGGGCGGGGTGGAGATGTTCGGGGCGGTCGTACCGAAGACGCGGATCTTCATCCTCGCGCTGGCGGTCGTGTGCGTCGTGGCGCTGGCCGCCGCGCTCAAGGCCAGCCCGATGGGACGGCGGATCAGGGCCGTCGTCCAGAACCGGGACCTCGCCGAGACCAGCGGGATATCATCCCGGAAGACCGACATCACAACGTTTTTCATCGGCTCTGGCCTGGCCGGGGTGGCCGGTGTCGCGTTGACGTTGATCGGATCGACCAGCCCGACGATCGGGCAGAGCTATCTGATCGACGCCTTCCTGGTGGTCGTCGTCGGCGGCCTCGGCCAGATCAAGGGCACGGTGATCGCGGCGTTCGCGCTGGGCTTCCTCAATTCCTTCATCGAATACAACACCACCGCATCGCTGGCGAAGGTGATCGTGTTCGTGATCATCGTCATCTTCCTGCAGGCTCGGCCGCAGGGTCTGTTCACCGTCCGGACAAGGAGTCTCGCGTGAGAACCTTCGTGGGCCGCTGGCGGACCTGGGCCGGTTTCGGTGCGGCGGCGGTGCTGCTGTTCGGTGTCGCGCCCGCTGTCCTGTCGGATTTCCGGCTCAGCCTGCTGGGCAAGTTCCTGTGCTTCGCGATCGTCGCGGTCGGAATCGGCTTGGCCTGGGGCCGCGGCGGAATGCTCGTGTTGGGTCAAGGCGTGTTCTTCGGACTCGGCGGCTACATGATGGGCATGCATCTGAAGATCGCCGACGCGCAGTTGCGCGGAGACGATGTGCCGGACTTCATGCAGATCGCCGGTGTGCGCGAATTGCCCGGCTACTGGCAGCCGTTTGCCTCCCCCGCCTTCACCGTGGCGGCGATCGTGCTCGTACCGACGGCGGTTGCGGCCGTACTGGGGCTCGGTGTGTTCAAGCGCCGAGTCAAGGGTGCCTACTTCGCGATCCTGTCGCAGGCGCTGGCCGCCGCGCTGGCGATCCTGCTCGTCGGGCAGACCAGCTTGGGTGGAAGCAACGGGCTCAACAGGTTTCGCACCTTCTTCGGGTTCGCCCTGAACGACCCGGCCAACCGGCGCATGCTGTACTTCATCGCCGCCGGTGCGTTGCTCGCCGTCGTCGCCGCGGTTCGCCAACTCATGCAGAGCCGGTACGGCGAGCTGCTGGTGGCGGTCCGTGACGGTGAGGAGCGCATCCGTTTCCTCGGCTACGACCCGGCGAACATCAAGGTGCTCGCCTACACGGTGGCGGCGCTGTTCGCCAGCATCGCGGGCGCGCTGTTCGCGCCGATCGTCGGTTTCATCGCGCCGTCGCAGGTGGGCATCCTGCCGTCGATCGCGTTCCTGATCGGCGTGGCGATCGGTGGGCGCACCACGTTGCTGGGGCCGGTGCTCGGCGCGATCGGGGTGGCGTGGGCGCAAACCCTGTTCTCCGAACGGTTCCCGTCCGAGTGGACCTACGCGCAAGGCCTGCTCTTCATCGTCGTCGTCGGCTTCTTCCCGGCGGGACTGGCCGGTCTGGGTGTGCTGTTCAGACGCCGACGAATCCGCCTTCGCACCAGAACCATTGAACCTGAACCCGAACCGCAGGCCGACCCCGACACCGAGAAGGTGGGCGCAGCGACATGACCCTGGAAGCCGAGCCGATCGCCGGCGGCAACGCCGGTATGGGCACCGAGTACCTCGAAGTACGCAGTCTCACCGTCGATTTCGACGGTTTCAAGGCGGTCAGCGACGTCGATCTGACGCTGTTCCAGGGCGACCTGAGATTCCTGATCGGGCCGAACGGCGCCGGCAAGACCACCGTGATCGACGCGATCACCGGCCTGGTGGCCGCCACCGGGTCGGTCAACAAGTCCGGCGTCGAACTGCTGGGCAAGAAGGTGCATCAGATCGCCCGGCTCGGTGTGGGACGCACCTTCCAGACGGCCAGCGTCTTCGAGCAACTGACCGTGCTGCAGAACCTCGACATCGCGGCAGGCGCCGGACGGTCGGCATGGACGCTGTTGCGCCGACGCAAGGGCGTGCTGCCCGCGATCGAAGAGGCGCTCGACACCATCGGGTTGAGCGACCTGGCCGACGAACCGGCCGGGGTGCTGGCCCACGGGCAGAAGCAGTGGCTGGAGATCGGAATGCTGCTGGTGCAGAACGCCGACGTGTTGCTGCTCGACGAACCCGTCGCCGGGATGAGCCACGAGGAACGTGAGGAGACCGGAAAGTTGTTGCGCCGCATCGGTGCCCAGCGCACAGTCGTCGTCGTCGAACACGATATGGACTTCATGCGCGCGTTCGCCACGTCGGTCAGTGTGCTCGCGCGCGGGCAGGTGATCGCGGAGGGCACTGTCGCCGAGGTGCAGGCCAACCCCATGGTGCAAGAGGTTTACCTCGGCACCGCGGCGGCGGGGACCGCCGATGTGCCCGCCGAACTCATCGAGGAGTCGTAGATGCTGTCACTGATCGACGTGCGTTGCGGTTACGGTCGTTCCGAGGTCATCCATGGGGTCAGCGTGGATGTGCCATCCGACGGGGTCGCCGCGGTGATGGGCCACAACGGAGCGGGTAAGACCACGCTGCTGCGCGCCGCCGTCGGGTTGCTGAAATGCAGTGCAGGCAAGGTGCTCTTCGACGGTGACGACATCAGCCGCCTGCGGCCGAGCGCACGCGTCACGCGAGGTCTGGCTTACGTGCCGCAGGGGCAGCAGTCGTTCGGCCAGCTGACCACGATGGAGAACCTGCAAGTCGTTGCGGACGGACGCAAGAACGGCAAGCGGCTCATCGACGAACAACTCGACCTGTTCCCCGCATTGCGGGAGTTGTTGACCCGCCGCGCCGGTCTGCTCTCTGGCGGTCAGCGCCAGCAGTTGGCGATCGCCCGGGCGCTGATCACCACGCCCAAGTGCCTGATCCTCGACGAGCCGACCGAGGGCATCCAGCCGTCGGTGGTCGCCGAGATCGAGGCGGCCATCACGTCGCTGACCCGGCGCGGCGATCTGGGCGTGTTGCTGGTCGAACAGCACATCGGTTTCGCGCTGGAGTCCTCGCGGCACTATTACGTTCTGGAGTCCGGTCGAGTGACCTCCAGCGGTGCGGGCGGCTCGGCCTCCGAAGCCGACGTCCGCGCCGCCATGGCCATCTAGCGTGTTCTCCTCCTCTTCGTTGCGCGTCCCCCTCCTCTGCGCGAGCGTGCGGGTCTGTAGACGACACGCGGCCGGTTTCCAGCAGTTTGCGCACTCTCGCGGTCGTCGAAGTGGCACAGTGCACCCGTGAACGCAGCTTCGGAATCGCAGGTACTGGCCGACACCGGCGGTCTGGTCGTCACCGACGACGGGCGTCGGGTGCTGGTCGTCGACCGCGGCACGGGACCGCTGACGGTGGTGGCGTTCGTCCTCGGCGTGCTGACGCTCGTCGGCGCCGGCTTCGGGCTGGTCGCACTGCTCGCCGGTGTCCCGTCGCGGGCGTTGGGTGCGGCCTTCCTGGCCGCCGGAGTGGCGCTTGCGGTAGCCACATTCTTCGTCGTCCGTAAGATCCGCCGATACCGCAGCCGACCGCTGAACGAATGTCGGCCCGCCGCCGTGCTCGACCGCAAGCTCGGGCTGTTCAGCTACCGGGGTGGGGCCCTGGTACAGCTCGATCAGGTGCGTTTCGCGCGCAAGTTTCAAATCGGTTCCAGCTCACCGAAACTCGTCGCCGTCACACCCGGCGGCACGAAGACGCTCAAGCGCGGAAACCCGTTCGACGGCGGGGTCGGGCACATCGACGAACTTCTCAACTCGGTCGCGCGCGGCACTGTGTGAGCCCATCGCTCGAGCCGATGCGTGCTGGCGGATCAGGGCGCTGTGGTGGGTGACCGGGCGCGGGTTTGAGGTCCTGCTCATAGACCGCGAGAGGGCGCCGACGGAGATGACCGTGCTGCAGGTGACGATGTCGGCGTTGATCTTCGGCGGCTTCGGCCTCGTGTCGATCTTCTATGCCGAGTCTGGTCACGGTCACATAGTCGCGGATGCGAATCTGTTGCGAGCGTGCGCGAATTGTCGAAATTTTGCGGCGTGTCGGAGGCAGACACGCGCGCTCGCGTAGCAAATTAGGCGCGCTCGCCCAACGGAAGGGAACGCTCGCGTAACAGAAGTGCTAGGCGCGGTTGAGGCGCGCGAGAACTTCGGTCAGCACATCATCCAACGGGACGTCCGTCTGCTGCCCGGTTGCCATGATCTTCACACCGATCGTGCCCGCCTCGATGTCGCGGTCGCCGGCCACCAGCGCGAGCGCCGCACCCGAACGGTCCGCGGCACGCATCGCGCCCTTGATACCGCGATCGCCGTAGGCCAGATCGACGCGCACGCCCGCCGCCCGCAGCCGCGCACCCAGCACCGACAGCGTCGTCTTCGCCTGCTCCCCCAACGGAACACCGAAGACGTCGACCCGCGAGGTGCCGCCGACGGTCTTACCCTCGGCCTTCAGCGCCAACAGCGTACGGTCGACGCCGAGTCCGAATCCGATGCCGGACAGGTCTTTTCCACCGAGCTGCGCCATCAGCCCGTCGTAGCGACCGCCGCCGCCGATACCCGATTGCGCGCCCAGCCCGTCGTGGACGAACTCGAACGTCGTTTTGGTGTAGTAATCCAGCCCACGCACCATACGCGGGTTGATGACGTACGGCACCGCCAACGCGTCCAGATTTGCCAGCACGGTGTCGAAATGCTGTTTGGCGACGTCGGAGAGGTGGTCGAGCATCACGGGCGCATCGGCGGTCATCTCGCGCATCTTCGGGCGCTTGTCGTCGAGCACCCGCAGCGGGTTGATCTCGGCGCGCCTCCGCGTCTCCTCGTCGAGATCCAGCTTGAACAGGAAGTCCTGCAACAGTTCTCGGTACTGGGGCCGGCAGGTCTCGTCGCCCAGCGAGGTGATCTCCAGCCGGAAACCGTCGAGCCCCAGCGATCGGAAGCCGGCGTCGGCGATCGCGATCACCTCGGCGTCCAGCGCCGGGTCGTCGACGCCGATGGCCTCCACCCCGACCTGCTGCAGCTGCCGGTAGCGGCCGGCCTGCGGGCGTTCGTACCGGAAGAAGGGCCCCGAGTAGCACAGTTTCACCGGAAGCGGCCCGCGGTCCAGGCCGTGCTCGATGACGGCGCGCATCACCCCCGCGGTGCCCTCGGGCCGCAGCGTGACCGAGCGGTCGCCGCGGTCGGCGAATGTGTACATCTCCTTGGACACCACATCGGTCGACTCGCCGACTCCACGCGCGAACAGCGCGGTGTCCTCGAAGATGGGCAGTTCGACGTCGCCGTAGCCGGCGCGCCGTGCGGTGTCGAGCAGGCCGTCGCGCACACCGACGAATTGTGCCGAGTCCGGCGGCAGGTAGTCCGGGACGCCTTTGGGCGCCTGAAATTCACTCACTGGAGCTCACTAGGTCAAGCCTTCGAGGAACGGGTTGGTGCGGCGTTCGACACCGATCGTGGTTTTGGGGCCGTGCCCCGGTAGTACCACGGTGTCGTCGTCGAGCACCAACAGTTTGTCGACGATCGAGCCAAGCAGGTCCCGACCGCTGCCACCCGGCAGGTCCGTACGCCCCACCGACTGCCGGAACAGGGTATCGCCCGTGAACGCGACCGCTCCCGGCCCCGATCCGATGCCCTCTTCCACGCGAAACACCACCGACCCGCGGGTGTGGCCGGGTGTGTGGTCAACGGCGACCGTGACACCACCCAACTCGACTTTGTCGCCGTCCTTGTCGAGCTCGACGACCTGCTTGGGCTCGCGGAACAACGCGCCGAACGCAGAGCTGGCCAGCCCCCCGATGAGGCCCCGCCCGAAGTCCTTGATCGGGTCGGTGAGCATGAAGCGGTCCTCGGGGTGGATGAAGGCCGGGCAGCCGTACGTGTCGGCCACCTTCTGGGCCGACCAGATGTGGTCGATGTGGCCGTGCGTCAACAGCACCGCCGCCGGGGTCAGACGGTTCTCGTCGAGGATGCGGCGCAACGGGCCCATCGCCCGCTGGCCGGGGTCGACGACGATGGCGTCCGCCCCGGCTCGGGGGGCCAGCACGTAGCAGTTGCACGCCAGCATGCCGGCGGCGAACCCGGTGATGAACACGTCGTCCAGTTTCCCACCACCGGTCGGCGTGGGTCGCGGCGCCACACTCAGCATTGCCTGGCACACTCGTTGCCGATCAATTCGACACGAGGAGGACATCAGCGGTGCCGACGAATGAACAGCGGCGGGCGGCGGCGAAGCGCAAGCTCGAGCGGCAGTTGGAGCGCCGCGCGGAGAAGGCACGCAAGCGGCGTCAATACGCGATCATCGGCTCGGTCGTGGGCGCGATCGTCGTCATCGCCGCCGTCGCGGCCGTCGTCGTCACCAACCGCGACTCCGACAGCCAGACCGCGGCTGCGACCGAAACCCCCACCTCGGCGGCACCGTCCGAGCCGGGATCGCTGCCCGCGTTCGCGGCACCGGCCGGACTCGGCGAAAACTGCCAATACCCGGCGTCCGCGGAGAAGGCCAGCAAGCAGGTGAACCCGCCCCGCGCAGGCAAGGTGCCCACCGAACCCGCCGAGATCAGCGCCAGCATGTCCACCGATCAGGGCAATCTCGGCCTGCTGCTCGACAACGGCAAGGCGCCGTGCACCGTGAACAGCTTCGTCAGCCTCGCCCAACAGGGCTACTTCGACAACACCCCATGCCACCGGCTCACCACCGCCGACACGCTGAAGGTGCTGCAATGCGGCGATCCGACGGGCGAGGGCAGCGGCGGGCCGGGTTACTCGTTCGCCAACGAGTACCCGACCAACCAGTTCCAGCCCGACAACCCCAAGCTCCAAGAGGCGGTCACCTATCCGCGCGGAACGTTGGCCATGGCCAACGCCGGCCCGAACACCAACGGCAGCCAGTTCTTCCTCGTGTACCAGGACTCCAAGCTGCCGCCGATGTACACGGCGTTCGGCCGGGTCGACGACACCGGCCTGGCCACGTTGGACAAGATCGCGCAGGGCGGCGTCGCCGGTGGCGGCCAGGACGGTGCGCCGGGCACGCCGGTCACGGTGAAGTCGATCCTGTTGGACTGACGCCGTGACCGCGCCTCCGCCGTACGGCGGTCCCCCACCGCCGTACGGCTATCCGGCGCCGTACTCCTACGGCTATCCCCCACCCAGACAGACCAACACGCTGGCCGTCGCGGCGTTGGTGTGCGCGTTCGTCTTCGCGCCGCTGGGCATCGTGTTCGGCCACCTGTCGCTGTCGCAGATCAAGAAGACCGGCGAAGAAGGGCGCGGGCTGGCGATCGCGGGCCTGGTCATCGGATATCTGGTGACGATATTGGCGGTGCTGGTCGTCGTGGTCAGCGTCGTCTTCCTCGCGGCGGTGGGCCGCGACCTCGAATCGTTCGACGGGACGGTCCCGGATGTCACGGCGACACCCGGATTGGCCGTCGATGACCTCCCGACGTTCGACCCGCCGGCGACGCTCGGGTCGAACTGCCAGTATCCGAAGACGCCTGAACCGTCGAGCAAGTCGGCCAATCCACCGCGCTCCGGCCGAGTACCGACCGATCCGGCGCTCGTCAGCGCCAGCATGACCACCAGCGAGGGCAATATCGGCCTGCAACTGGACAATGCCAAGTCCCCCTGCACGGTCAACAATTTCGCGAGCCTGGCCCAGCAAGGCTTCTTCGACGACACGGCCTGCCACCGTCTGACGACCGCCGCGCATCTGGGGGTGTTGCAGTGCGGCGACCCCAGCGCCACCGGTACCGGCGGGCCCGGGTATCAGTTTCCGAACGAATACCCGACCAACCAGTACCGATTGAGCGATCCCGCGCTCCGGTCGCCGGTCCGCTATCCGCGCGGAACGCTGGCGATGGCCAACGCCGGGGTCGGCACCAACGGCAGCCAGTTCTTCCTCGTCTACGAGGACTCACGGCTACCGCCGACGTACACGGTGTTCGGCACGATCGACCAGACTGGGCTGGCCACCCTGGACAAGATCGCGGCCGAGGGCGTGGCCGACGGCAGCGAGGACGGCGAACCCGTCGCCGATGTCGTCGTCGAGTCGATCCGACTGGATTGACCGGCTACTTGGCCGGCGCGGTCTCGATGTAGAACTCGACGTCGTCGCCCTCGACCTTGGTCACCCGCATGTTCGCCGTGTACTCGGCGCCTTCCGGTCCAGTGAATGTGCACTCGAACTTCGTGCCTTCTTTGGCTTCGACGCCCTCGGGGCATGTCACGTCCGTCGGCGTGAAGCCGGTCTGCTCGGAGACGAGGTTGACGACGGACTGCGCGGCGCGTTCCGGCTTGATGGTCGACCCACAACCGACGACCGCGAATCCCAGGGAGACGAGGATGACGAGTAGCGCGGGCCGCATCGTCGCAGTATCGCAGAACTGGCAAAGATTGACGCGGTTCGGCGAAATTTGCCCCAATTGCGGCTCACGCCGCTTCTGCCCAATCGCGGCTCACGCCGCTTCTGCCCAATCGCGGCTCACGCCGCTTCTGCCCAATCGCGGCTCACGCCGCGGAAGTCACCCGGTAGACGTCGTACACACCCTCCACATTGCGCACCACGTTGAGCACGTGGCCCAGATGCTTGGGGTCGCCCATCTCGAAGGTGAACCGACTGATCGCCACCCGGTCGTTGGACGTCGTCACCGACGCCGACAAGATGTTCACCTTCTCGTCGGCCAGCACCCGCGTCACGTCCGACAGCAACCGGTGCCGGTCGAGCGCTTCGACCTGGATGGCGACCAGGAACACCGACGACGGCGACGGCGCCCACTTCACCTCGATGATCCGCTCGGACTGCTCCTGCAGCGATGCGGCGTTCGTGCAGTCGGTGCGGTGCACGCTGACCCCGCCGCCGCGCGTGACGAACCCCATGATGTTGTCGCCGGGCACCGGCGTGCAGCACTTGGCGAGTTTGGTCAGCACACCGGGAGCACCCGGCACAGCCACCCCGACATCGTCGCTCGTGCGATGACGCACCGGCATCGTCGCGGGCGTCGACCGCTCGGCGAGTTCGTCGGAGGCCTCCTCGTCGCCACCGACCTGGGCAACCAACCGCTGAACGACATGTCGCGCCGAGACGTGCCCCTCACCCACCGCGGTGTAGAGCGCTGAGACGTCCACGTACCGCAGCTCACGTGCCAGCGCCCCCATCGACTCGGCATTCATCAAGCGCTGCAACGGAAGTCCACCGCGTCGAACCTCGCGGGCGATCGCGTCCTTACCGGCCTCGAGCGCCTCCTCGCGGCGCTCCTTGGCGAACCACTGCCGGATCTTGGCCTTCGCGCGCGGCGAGACCACGAAGGTCTGCCAGTCACGTGACGGTCCGGCGTTCGGCGCCTTGGACGTGAAAACCTCGACCACTTCCCCGTTTTCGAGCTTGCGCTCCAACGCGACGAGGCGGCCGTTCACCCGCGCGCCGATACATCGGTGACCGACCTCGGTGTGCACCGCATAGGCGAAGTCCACGGGCGTCGACCCGGTGGGCAGCGTGATGACATCACCCTTGGGGGTGAAGACGAAGATCTCCTGCACCGCAAGGTCGTAGCGCAGCGATTCGAGGAACTCACCTGGGTCGGCGGCCTCCCGCTGCCAGTCGAGAAGCTGTCGCATCCACGCCATGTCGTCGATCTCGGCCGACGAGTGCTGGTTGGGAACGCCGTTGCGGCCCTTGGTCTCCTTGTAACGCCAGTGAGCGGCGATGCCCAGTTCGGCCGTCTTGTGCATATCGTGGGTGCGGATCTGCACTTCCAGCGGCTTGCCCTCGGGCCCGACGACCGTCGTGTGCAGCGACTGGTACACGCCGTAGCGCGGCTGGGCGATGTAGTCCTTGAACCGGCCCGCCATCGGCTGCCACAGTGAGTGCACAACACCCAAAGCCGCGTAGCAGTCCCGAATTTCGTCGCACAGGATGCGCACGCCGACGAGGTCGTGGATGTCGTCGAAGTCGCGGCCCTTGACGATCATCTTCTGGTAGATCGACCAGTAGTGCTTGGGGCGGCCCTCCACGATCGCGGTGATCTTTGACGCGTTGAGCGTCGCGGTGATCTCGGCACGCACCTTGGCCAGGTAGGTGTCGCGCGACGGCGCACGGTCGGCGACCAGCCGCACGATCTCCTCGTACTTCTTCGGGTGCAGGATCGCGAACGCAAGATCTTCCAGTTCCCACTTGACCGTCGCCATTCCCAGCCGATGCGCAAGCGGCGCAATGACTTCCAGCGTCTCACGCGCCTTACGCTGCTGCTTCTCAGGCGGGAGGAACCGCATCGTGCGCATGTTGTGCAGCCGGTCGGCGACCTTGATCACCAGCACGCGGGCGTCGCGCGCCATCGCGATGATCATCTTGCGGATGGTCTCGCCCTCCGCGGCGGTGCCCAGCGCGACCTTGTCCAGCTTGGTGACCCCATCGACGAGATGGCCGACCTCGGTGCCGAACTCCTCGGTCAGCGCCTCGAGCGTGTACCCGGTGTCCTCGACGGTGTCGTGCAGCAGCGCCGCGATCAGCGTGGTGGTGTCCATGCCGAGCTCGGCGAGGATGTTGGCCACCGCCAACGGATGGGTGATGTAGGGGTCACCCGAGCGGCGCAGCTGATCGGCGTGCCGCCGTTCGGCCACTTCGTAGGCCCGCTGCAGCAACTGCAGATCGGCCTTCGGGTAGATCTCCTTGTGGACGGCCACCAGCGGCTCGAGCACGGGGTTGATCGCACTGCGCTGCGACGTCATCCGGCGTGCCAACCGGGCCCGGACCCGGCGCGACGCGCTCGCGGAGGGCTTCGGCACCTCCAGCGGCTGCGTCTCGGGGATCTGGGCCCCGGGCGGAGGCGACTGCACGGCCTGGCCCGTGCCGGGTTCGTCAGCCATGGTCACCTCCCGGTCTGTCTCGATAGCGGCGTCGCAACGTGCGCCTTCGAGGATATCCCTCAGACCCGGTGCAGCGATGTGACCGGCAACGGTTCGAGCGCTTCGCGGCCGCCCAGCGTGGTCAACTCCAGCAGTACAGCGGCGCCAGGCACGGACGCACCCGCGTGCTGCAGCAGTTTGACCGCCGCAGCCGCGGTGCCGCCGGTGGCCAGCACATCGTCGACGATCAGCACGCTGCGGCCGCCGAGGTCGATCCCGTCGGCCGGAATCTCCAGCGTGGCCGTGCCGTATTCGAGCGCATAGGTTTCGCTGAACACCGGCGGCGGCAGCTTGCCGCCCTTGCGAATCGCCAACACGCCCGTGCCGAGCCGCAACGCGACCGCCGCGCCGAGCAGGAAGCCACGGGCGTCGATCCCCGCCACGAGGTCTGCGCCCCGGGCGGTGTCGGCGAGCGCGTCCGTGACCGCGGCCAGCCCACGCGCGTCGGCCAGCAACGGGGTCAGGTCCTTGAACGCGACGCCGGGCTCGGGGAAGTCGGGCACCTCGCGCATCATCGTCGCGATCAGCGTCGAGATGTCTTCCCCGTCGGCACTCACCGGTCCAGAACCCAGCGGTCCATGTTCCATCCCGCGCCCCACCGGGTGGGATTACTGCTCACGGCGAACATCTTCTTCGATGCCAGCACCGTGCGCTGCTGTCGGTACAACGGCAGCGTCGGCATGTCGGCCCACAGCACCGGGCCGCCCTCGCCGAGCAACCGGGCTATTTCTTTGGGGTCATTGGTGATCGCGAGCGCCGAGATGACCCGGTCGACCTGCGGGTTGGAGTAGCGGGGCAGGTTGTTGCCGTTTCCGGTGTGAAACTGGTAGGCGTCGATCGCCGACGAGCCGCTGGACCCGCTGCCCGCGGCGCCGCCCGTGCCGGCGATCAGCACGTCGATCTCGTTGTCGCGCAACGACAATGGGCCCACGCGGTCGCTCGCGGCGTCTTCGACGGTGATACCGGCCGGAGCACACGCCTTGGCGATGGCGCCGACGGTCGCCGCCAGCCGCGGGTTCGGGCCCGTATAGCCCATGCGGACGGTCAGCGGCCGCCCGTTGAGCGCGGCCCGCGCCGCGTCGGGGTTGGCGGCGACGAACTGTCCGGGCTCCGGACCGCCCTCGGCCCCGCTGTAGGCATCCTCGGTCGCGGGATTGAGCCGCGAATTGGCGATGGGCTGTTCGGCATTGCGGGCGATCACGTCGCGTGGCGTGCACAGGGCAAGCGCGCGGCGGGCCGGCGGGGCGGCCAACGGTCCTTGCGGCGCGAAGATCAGCTGTTGGATGCCGGCCGACGGGGCATCCGTGCGCTCGTAGTCATCGGGAATGTTCAGCGTGCCCGACGATCCGGTGGCGATGTCGACGACGTCGTAGGCGCCCTGATTGACGCGCTCCTGGATGTCGGCGCCGCGCGGCCACACGGTCACTTTCTTGGTAACCGGTTCGGCGCCCCACCATTTGTCGTTGGCGACCAGCACCACCGCCCCGTTTTCGGTCACCGAGTCCAGCTTGTAAGGCCCCGACGAGGGGAACTTCTTCAGGTCGAGATCGGGGGTGATCGCCCAACCGGTGTTCCAGACGTCCGCGATGCGCTCCACCGCGGCGCCGTCGTTCTCGAGGATCGCCCGGGTGACTCCGCCGTCACCGAGACCAAGTTGGTCCGCGATGACGTGCGACGGCATCAGCGACGTCGCGGCGAACAGCTGTCCGAAGTCGACGAACCCACGATCCGGCGCGAACGACACCCGCGCTTTCTTCTGCCCCGGCGTGCAGTCCACCGAGGCGATATCGCTGTAACCGCCGCGATTGGCGGCGTCGAAGTTCGGGAATCGTCCGGACTGCGATGCCCACGCCAACACGAGGTCGTCGCAGGTGATCGGTTTACCGTCGGAGTACACCGCGTTGGCGTTGACCTCGTAGTCGAGCACCAGCGGCTGCCTGCCGACCACCGAAATCGTCCCGAAGTCGTGATCGCCGACGATCTGGCCGTCGGGTCCGTGGTAGTTGAAGCCCGTCAACACCCGCGCGAACGCCTGCGGGCCGCCCGAAGCCGCGCCGGCGACGGTGTTGGTGTTGTAGGTGATCAACGTGCCGTCGACGGCGTAGTCGATGCTGTCGGCGGGGGTCCGTGTGCACGCCGACGCCAACGCCGCGGCGAGCACCAAAACGGTTGTCAGGACACCGCAACGCCGGACCGGATCGACTCCCCTCGCGGGCTGAGTGCCCGCCCGCTTACCGGCGCCCATCTTCCCTACCGCCGCCGGGTGTTGCGTTTACCCGACGGGCGTCCGGTCCGGCTGCTGTTCGGCCGCACCGGACGCGCACCCGGTGCGGGTTTGTCCGGCGGCGGAGTATCGGTCCGCGCGGCGGCACCGGCACGCGCCGTCGCGGCGGCGCCGACGGTCTCCGGCTCGTCGGTGGCTGCGTCCGCTGCCTCGGTCTGCGTGGTCTTCCCAGCCGCGTTCTTGCGGCGGTTCATCACCCGGCGGGTGTGGTTGCGCACGAGGTCCGTGCGCTCGCGCAGCGACACCAGCAGCGGGGTCGCGAAGAAGATCGAGGAGTAGGTGCCGACGATGACGCCGACCAACTGCACCAGCGCCAGGTCCATCAGCGTGCCCACACCCAACAGCCACACCGCCACGACCATCAGCGCCACGATCGGCAACACGGAGATGAGGCTGGTGTTGATGGACCGCATGAAGGTCTGGTTGACCGCGAGGTTGGCGTGTTCGGCGAACGTGCGTCTCGTCGTGTGTTCGAAGCCGTGGGTGTTCTCCTCGACCTTGTCGAACACGATGACGGTGTCATAGAGCGAGAAGCCGAGAATCGTCAGCAGGCCGATCACCGTGGCCGGGGTGACCTCGAAGCCGACGATCGAGTACACACCGGCGGTGACCACCAGGTCGAACACCAGCGTCGCCATCGCCGCGATCGACATGTAGCGCTCGTAGCGCAGCATGATGTAGACCGTCGCCAGCACGAGGAACACCACCAGCGCGATCAACGCCTTCTGGGTGATCTGGCCGCCCCACGTCTCCGACACCGCGGAGTCACTGATGGCCTGCTTGCTCGGCTGTCCGTCCGGGCCTCTCGGTTTGAACGCGTCGAACAGCGCGGTGCGCAGTTGTTCGGTCTCCTCGTTGGTCAGCGTCTCGGACCGGATCTGCACGGTGGCTGATCCGCCGCTGCCGACCATGACCACCGACTCCGGACTCTTGCCCAGGGTCTTGTTGAACACGTCCTCGACCTGCTGGGTCGTGACGGTGCCCGATTCGGTCACGCTCGGCATCGACACCTTGGTGCCGCCCTCGAAGTCGATGCCGAAAGTGAAGCCGCGCAACAGCATGCTGGCCAGGCACACCAGAACTATCGCACCGCTGACCGCGTACCACAGCTTGCGCTTGCCGATGACCTCGAAGGCACCGGTGCCGGTGTAGAGGCGGACGAAGAAGCCGTGACGAGGCGTGGTGGCCTCGAGGTCCGGTGCCTCCACGGCGCTGGTCTGCTGTTCGTCCGATGACTGCTTGGGCGCCATGTGTCAGTCCCGTCCCGTCGCGTGCGCGGCCGCTCGTCGCTCCCTGGCGATCTGTTGCACCGCACCGAGTCCGTTCAACGAAGGCTTGGCCAGTGTCGGCGACTTCGACGCCAGATACACCAGCGGCCACGTCACCAGGAAGACCACGACCACGTCGAGAATCGTGGTCAGACCCAGGGTGAACGCGAAGCCCTTGACCTGGCCGACCGCGAGGACGTAGAGCACCGCCGCTGCGAGCAGCGTCACCGCGTTGCCGGACACGATCGTCTTGCGGGCCCTCGCCCAACCGCGCGGCACCGCGGACCGGAACGAACGCCCTTCGCGGATCTCGTCTTTGATGCGTTCGAAGAACACCACGAACGAGTCGGCCGTCATACCGATACCGATGATCAGACCGGCGATGCCGGCAAGGTCCAGCGTGTAGCCGATCCATCTGCCGAGAAGCACCAGGATCGCGTAAACCATTGCGCCGGAAGCGACGAGCGACAGGGTGGTCAACACCCCCAGCATGCGGTAGTAGAGCAACGAATAAGCCAACACCAACGCCAGCCCGACCGCGCCGGCGATCAAGCCGGCGCGCAGTGACGACAGACCCAGTGTGGCCGAGACTGTTTCAGCCTCCGACGACTCGAACGACAACGGCAGCGAACCGTACTTGAGCACGTTGGCCAATTCGCGGGCCGACTGCTGAGTGAACTGGCCGCTGATCTGGGTGCGTCCACCCGGTATCGCCTCCCGGATCTCGGGTGCGCTCATCACCTTCGTGTCCAGCACGAACGCGGTCTGCGTGCCGACATTGGCGGCGGTGAAGTCCGCCCAAATCTTGGCGCCGTCATCCTTGAACTGGAGGTCGACGACGTACTCACCGCGCTGTTGATCGAGGCCGGAAGTGGCATCCCGAATCTGCTCACCGTTGATGATCGACTTGTCCAGCAGATACACGTTGCCGTCCTGACCGCAGGTGATCAGCGGCAGGTTGGGGTCGTCGTTGCCTGCGAGGACGTCGTCTTCGTGGCAGCGCGTGGCTTGGAACTGCAGGGCCAGGATCTGGATCTGCTGGTCGGTGCTCTGTCGCAGCTGCTTCTCGTCGGCGATGCGCTGTGCCAGCGGAACGTCCTCCGGTGACGTTTGCGTGGTCGGCGAGGGCTCGGGGGTGCGCGGCGCGGGCTCTGGGCTACCCGGTGTCGGCGGCGGCGTCGGTGCGGGCTGTGCCGGCGGCTCCTGCGGATAGGGACGCGGCTGCGGGGCCGGCGGAGCGGTGGGCTCCCCCGGCGGCTGCTCACCCGCGGGCCCTTCGGTGCCCGGCATGCCCGGGATCGGCCCGCCGGGCATGCCAGGATTCGGACCGCCCGGAGGCGGTCCGGCTGGTCCCTCTGTCGGCGGCTGCTGGCCCGGGACCTCGGCGGGCATCACATGCACGACGGGGCGGATGTACAGCCGCGCCGTCTGGCCGAGATTGCGGGCGTCGCTGCTCTCGCTGCCCGGCACCGTGATGACGAGGTTGTTGCCGTCGATGATCACCTCGGAGCCCGACACGCCTAGGCCATTGACTCGGTCATTGATGATCTGCTGGGCCTGGCCCAACGCTTCGCGGGTGGGTGGCGACCCGTCGGGCGTGCGGGCGGTGAGGGTGACGCGGGTACCGCCCTGCAGGTCGATGCCGAGCTTGGGTTCGGGCTCCTTGTCCCCGGTCAGGAAGACCAGGCAGTAGGCGCCGACGAGCAACGCCAAGAACAGCGACAGGTAGCGGGCAGGGTGCACCGGCGTCGAAGACGATGCCACGTTTAGTCAGGTCTCCTCGGAATCGGTTCGTCAGCACCGCAGAGACTACGGGCTCCAGCTGTGTGGATCGCCCGCGGACTCAGCCGTCGGTCTTGGTGTTGGGGCTTTCGGTGAGCTCGGTCGCGGTCGATTCGGGCTCGTCGTCGAACTCGTCGTCGTCGGTGATGCGGTCGCGCACCGCGAGCTTCATCCAGGTGGTGACGACGCCCGGTGCGATCTCCAGTTCCACCTCGTCGTCGGTGATGCCCTTGATGGTCCCGACGAGACCGGAGGTGGTGTGCACCCGGTCATCGATCTGAAGCGAATCGTGCAGGTCGATGGTGGCCTGCATGGCCTTCTTCTGGCGGCGGGACGCGAAGAACATGAATGCGCCCAGCACGATGAGCAGGGGAAGGAAGACAACCAAATCCATGGCAACAAAATCTTTCGTCGAGTCATATGGTCACGGCGCAGCGCCGCTTGGGGCGCGCGCCCATAAGTGACCA
This sequence comes from Mycobacterium sp. GA-1285, assembly GCF_001499905.1. GTDB lineage: Bacteria > Actinomycetota > Actinomycetes > Mycobacteriales > Mycobacteriaceae > Mycobacterium. Next base: position 32,243 of record NZ_LQIS01000017.1, read on the forward strand.
GTGTGCCATTGCGGGCCTTCATGGCGACCAGCCCACCGCGATGAGACCGCGAATTGTTCAGGCCGCAGCCGTGCCGAGATGCTCGATCACTGATGTCCTCGACGGATTTCGTCGTCAGCGGCCGCGGTTGCCGTGGATCTCGCCACTGTCAGCAGCTGTTCTCAACCGGATCGGTGCTGTCTTGGTTAGGCTTCTTGCTCGATGAGCACCGGCTCGTCTGCAGGGACCCGCCATCCATAGGGAGATCCAATGACCAGCGACTTCAGGGTCCACAACGTCATCGGAGGCGAAAGGCTCGACTCGGTCAGCGGCGCCACCATGCCGCTGATCGATCCGTCGACCGGTGAGCGCTACGGCACCGCGCCTGTCTCCAACGAGGCCGACATCGACAGCGCCTACGCGGCCGCGTCGAAAGCGTTCGCCGACTGGAAGCGCACCACCCCGTCGGTGCGCCAGAAGGCGCTGCTGGACTTCGCCGACGACGTCGAGAAGCACGCCCAGGATCTGGTCGAGGCCGAGGGACGCAACACCGGTAAGCCGAACCACGTGACGATGGCCGAGGAGATTCCCCCGACGATCGATCAGATCCGGTTCTTCGCCGGCGCCGCGCGGATGTTGGAGGGCAAGTCGGCCGGCGAGTACATGGAGAACCACACCTCCTGGATCCGCCGCGAGCCGGTCGGCGTGGTCGGGCAAGTGGCGCCATGGAACTACCCGATGATGATGGCGATCTGGAAGTTCGTGCCCGCGGTGGCGGCGGGCAACACTGTCGTCATCAAACCCAGCGACACCACCCCGGTGACGACGGTGATGCTGGCCGAGATCGCCGCCGAGCACTTCCCGCCCGGAGTCCTGAATGTCGTTTGCGGAGACCGCGTTACGGGTGCCGCGGTGGTCGCGCATCCGACGCCGCAGATGGTGTCCATCACCGGTTCGGTCGCGGCTGGTCGTGCGGTGGCTGTCAGCGCGGGCGGACACCTCAAGCGCACGCACCTGGAGTTGGGTGGCAAGGCGCCGGTGATCGTGTTCGACGACAGCAACATCGCATCGGCCGCCGAAGGCATCGCGACGGCGGGCTATTTCAACGCCGGACAGGACTGCACAGCGGCAACGCGCGTGCTCGCAACGGCCCGGGTGGCCTCGGATCTGACCGAGGCGCTGGCCGAACAGGCGCGCACTGCGACGACTACGTACGGCAAGTCGGCCGACGACGAGGACGCGTGGGTGCCGCCGGTGAACAACTCCAACCAGCTGGAGCGGGTGCTCGGGTTTCTGGGAGACGTGCCGTCACATGCTTCGGTCGCGGTCGGCGGAGGACGCCAGGGCGACAGGGGTTTCTACGTCGAGCCCACGGTGATCGGCGGCCTTCGACAGGACGACAAGCTGGTTCAGCAGGAGATCTTCGGGCCGGTCATCACCGTGCAGGCGTTCTCCGACGAGGACGAGGCGATCGCGTGGGCCAACGGCACCGAGTACGGGTTGGCGTCCTCGGTCTGGACGCGCGATGTGTCGCGAGCGCTACGGGTTTCGGCTGCTTTGGATTTCGGGTGTGTGTGGATCAACACGCATATCCCGCTGGTGGCGGAGATGCCGCACGGCGGGTTCAAGTCGTCGGGCTACGGGAAGGACCTGTCGATGTACGGGTTCGAGGACTACACGCGCATCAAGCACGTGATGGCCTACACGGGCTGACTTTCCCGCGCGATTTGTGGAGCATCAGCGGCGCTGACCGCCGGTGCCGCTCCACAGATCGGCGAGTGATCGGGCGATCCGGTCGTTGTCGATCAGCAGCGGCGACACGTGCCCCGTCCCCGCGACCTCTTCGACGCGGCAGTCCGATATGACGGCGCAGGTGCGTCGGGCCTCTTCAGGGCGCCAACCCATCACATCGTCGCGAACCGGCATCACCAACGTGGGGATCTTGATGTCAGGAAGCAGTGCTTCGACCCCGGAACGCTTGAGCATCATCGACCGCATGGCGTGGTGCATCCCCTTACGGTCGGCGTTTCGGAACGCAGCCATCGTCGCCAGAGCCAGTTCCGGTTGGGCAGCAACGGATTCGGCTCCGAGCAGCGAGTCCGACAGCTGCTTCATGATGAAGGCGTTCGGCCCGGTGAAGCGGTAGAGCTCGACCAGGGGCCAGCCCTTCGTGAGCTTTTCTACCAGGCTGAAGCCCTGCACGGGGGTGCCGATGGTCGTGAGCGTGCGCAATCGCGGCTGGTCGGCGGCGGCCAGATGGATGCCGACGTGCCCACCCCACGCATTGCCCACCCAGTCGACGGGTTCGGACAGATTGAGGCGATCGAGTGCCTGCTGCACAGCGGCGACGAGTTCGTCGAAGGTGAAGTCGCGCGACACCGGCTCGCTCCTGCCGTGCGACGGACCGTCGATCGCGTAGACAGTCCGATCGCGGCCCAGGACATCGACCAACTGACCCCACGATTGAGAATCAACAAAGAGGCTGTGCCACAACACAACCGGCGGACCGGCTCCCACTCGGCGGAAATGCAGCCGGCAGAGGTCGGTGCTGACGAAATTAGGAGCGGGCGTGGACATGACGACCCTCCAATTACTTCGGAAACCGAAACTTCGGTAACCGTAGTATCCTCGGAGGCCATGGCTCCGTCAAGGGATCGCGATCGGCAGGCGATCGGTCAACTCTTGATCCGACTTCTGCGCGAGTTTCGCAACGACCTCGCCTATCCCAGGGTCGAAGCCGGCTACGGGGACATCCGGGAGCCGCATCTTCAGATATTCGGCAACATCCGATTGGGCGGCATCCGGCTCACCGAGTTGGCCGATCGAGCGCAACTCAGCCTTGCCGCGACGTCGGAACTCGTCAACGAACTTGAATCGCTTGGGTATCTCGCCCGACGACCCGACCCCGCCGATGGGCGGGCAAAGCTGATAGATCTGACCGACAGGGGCCGGCATCTGATGGCTGACGCCGGCACTCGCGTTGCCGATATCGAGCGGCGGTGGTCATCCCTCGTCGGCGAGCGGAACTTCGCCCAGATGTGCCGCACGATGCAACGCCTTCTCGACGCGTTCGCCCCGGAGAATGCTGGCGACTAGAAGACTCTGACCCCGATCAGCGTGGAAACGAAGCGATAGATCTCGTCGACGGTCAGTTCGACGCCGTCGACCTCGACGTCGATGAGATTCGACAGCAGGTCGTCGGTCGGCTTCCAGCAACGCTCGGCGATCTTGACGTCGATGTACTGGTACAGCGCCTCTTCGTCGTGCGGCGCCGTCGGGCCGCTGGCCAACCGCGCGAAAAGTGGCCAGTCCCCTTCGGGGAAGCCGAACGCCTCACACACCGCCGTTGCCGAGTTCTGGCGCGCGGCAACGGAATCGGTGATACCGGGCCGGTCGGGCATGCTTGGCCTCCTGCTACATACTCACGTCGTATCGATTGCCTCCGTGCGGATTTCATTGGACAGGAGGCGCAAATTCAAAGCGTTGAATAGCCACGCTATCTTTTGCACGGGTCCGCCGGCAGTCACGTAGGTCACAACGACGTGGTGAATCTCGTCGCACGAGCAGGTAGTAGAGATGCACATCACCTGCGGTCGAAACGTCCGCCTCCCGACTGAAGAGGCCCTGATTGAGAGCGCTCACACGCAGAAGCGCCCCCCACGCGTGGGGGGCGCTACGCGTTTGCGTGCTTACCGGTGTGCGAGCCGGCCACCGCGTTGGCCGCGAGAGCGGAACCTGTCAAGCAGGCTGCGCCGACGCGGTTGTGCGGCCTGAGCCGTGGGCCCGATTACCTCTGTCCGCTGCTCCGCCATCGCCGGCTGCCCGGCGGCGGGGGCGGTGTCGCCGGCGACCGGAGCCGGTTCGGCCGCAGCGGTCCGCGCGGGCTCGTCGGCCACGGTGTCCGCGGCCAGTGGACGGTCCGCCCACTCGACGTCGCGCACGCTTCGCACCGAGATGCGTCCAAGCGCCGCGGCCCCCAGGAACACGATCAACGCGCCGAGGCCGTAGAAGTACGTCAGCTCCAGCGCGATCCGCTTGCCCTCAGTGGCAGCGACGGGCACGCCCGCGTCACCCAGGCCCAATGGGCCCGCCAGAGCGCGGCCGATGATGAACCATGCGCCACCGGCCACGGCGAGCCACCCGCCGAGAGAGGCCGTCGCGCGGTTTCGTGACATCAGCAGGAGCAGGCCGCCCAGCGCCGTCACCGCGCCGGGCAGTACCTCCAGCCATCCCCGTCCGGTCGTCCACGTCCACGCCTGGTCGGGGCTGTACGCGAAGTCGAACAGGGGTCCGATGAAGGGAGCCAGGGCGCCCCACGCGCCCAGCAGGATCAACAGAAATCCACTCGTAGCGCCGCGGCTGCGCGGAATTCGCATCCGCCCACCTCGGGGATGCACTCGGGTCTCGGTCATGATGCCTCCTTGGTCGTGAGGCCTGGTTACCCGTGTTGACGCATCCGTAACCGGTCGCCGGCCAGGTTGACGCCACGCGACTCCACGGTGACGGAGCCGGCAACGTGGTCACAGCAAAGATCCGGCCATGACGCCCGCACGTGACGGGCGAAGTCATCGTCGAGTGCTACAGCGTGACGGCCGCCGCCAGCAGCACGATTGCGAGGAGCGGGAAGATCCCCTGCGTCAGCGCGGCCCTCGCCTTGTCCGGTGAGGACAACAACAGCACCAGCGCCGCCGCCAACATCGACCCGACGCCCGCGAAGACCAACGCGATACCGACCCAGTTGTAGCCGATGCCGCCGATCACGATTCCCGCGATCGTGATGATTGCCAGAAACAGGTTGTAGAAGCCCTGGTTGAAAGCCAGCTCCTTGGTGGCCAGCGCCTCTTCCTCGGTGAGACCGAAGGTCGCCCTGGTGCGCGGCGACGTCCACGTCAGCGACTCCATCACCCAGATGTAGATGTGTAAGAGGGCGGCGAGGCCCGCGAAGAACAACCCGACGAAACCCATTACGCACCTACGCTTTCCACTTGTACGACCGGCGGTATGGTCAACATCACCAGGCCGGTCAGCGCGATCCAGGTCGCCACGCTGTACGCACCAGGCAGCCCGATCCAGGTGTGTAGCAGCGCGGGGACGCCGAGCACGGCCAGCGCCGCCGACCACTTCGGCAGCACACCGGTACGCCACACGATGTACGCGGTGGCGAATATCAGTGCGGCCGAACCGATATGGCTGTAGTGATACAGCCATACCGCCAGGCCGAGGAACGGCTGCGAGTACGTCGTCACGGTTACGTCTTCGAACCGCACGATGGTGGCGGGCACGGCGACCTCGGCGGCCAGACCAGCCGCGGTCAGTGCGAGGAACACCGTCCCGCCGATCGCCGCGGTGTACACCGCACCGGTGGGCCCGGCCGCTGACCGCAGCATCGACACGAGCACAGCGAGGAAGAGCAGGCCGAACAGAAGATGCAACAGCGGCAGCGTGCCGTTCAGAGCGAGAAAGGTTGACGCACTGTCGAAATAGGCGTCCATCCCGGCGGCGTCCTTCGGCCTCTCCGGCGAACCGACCAGATACGCCGGTACGGCCACACCGGCGCAGGCCACGCCGAGTAACCCACCCAGCCGGATCGTGCCGCTGCCCATCCCGTCCTCCTCAGTCGAAAAGCCCCGCCTGCCCGAATCCGGTGACTCCGCTCGGCGGGGTCAGGCCGAGATGCGTCCAAGCCTGCGCTGTGGCCACCCGTCCCCTCGGCGTGCGCGCAATCATCCCGGCGCGCACGAGGAACGGCTCACACACCTCTTCGACGGTGGTCGCTTCCTCGCCGACCGCCACCGCAAGGGTGGAGACGCCGACCGGTCCGCCGCCGAAACTTCGGGTCAGCGCGGACAACACGGCGCGGTCGAGGCGGTCGAGCCCGAGTTCGTCGACGTCGTAGACCTCCAGCGCCGCCTTGGCGATATCGCGGGTGATGACCCCGTCGGCGCGCACCTCGGCGTAGTCGCGGACCCGACGCAGCAGCCGGTTGGCGATGCGTGGCGTGCCCCGCGACCGGCGCGCGATCTCGGCACCCGCGTCGGCGCCAAGCTCGATGCCGAGAATCCCCGCCGAACGCGACAGCACGCGCTCGAGTTCGGCGGGCTCGTAGAAGTCCATGTGGGCGGTGAAACCGAACCGGTCACGCAATGGCCCGGTCAGTGCGCCCGAGCGGGTGGTCGCTCCCACGAGCGTGAACGGAGCGACATCCAGCGGGATCGAGGTCGCACCGGGGCCCTTCCCGACCACGACGTCGACACGGAAGTCCTCCATCGCCAGGTACAACATCTCCTCGGCAGGCCGGGCGATGCGGTGGATCTCGTCGATGAACAGCACGTCGTGCTCGACGAGGTTCGACAACATCGCGGCAAGATCGCCGGCGCGCTCGAGCGCCGGTCCCGAGGTGACCCGCAGCGAGGAGCCCAGTTCGGCCGCGATGATCATCGCCAGCGACGTCTTGCCCAAGCCAGGCGGACCCGAGAGCAGTATGTGATCCGGTGTGCCGCCGCGGTTCTTGGCGCCCCCGATGACCAGTTGCAGCTGCTCGCGGACCCGTGGTTGCCCGATGAACTCCTGTAGCGACCGCGGTCGCAGGCTCGCGTCGACGTCCCCCTCACCGACCGTCAGCGCCGGAGAGACCTCGCGCTCGTCGGCGTCGCCGCTGTCGTCGTCGAATCTGCTCATTTGTTACCCAGCATCGACAACGCCGCCCGCAGCGCGGTCGACTGATTGGCTTCCGGGTCGTTGGCCAACACCTTGTCAATGGCTTCCTCGGCTTGTTTGGCCGCGAATCCGAGCCCCACGAGCGCTTCCACCACCGGCCCGCGCACCACGTGCCCCGTCGCGGTCGCCGCGCCGGACGGCGAAACAGCGCCGACCTTGTCGCGCAGGCTCAAGGCCATCAACTCGGCGGTCTTCTTGCCCACCTTGGGAATCCGGGTCAGCGCGGTGATGTCGCCGTCGGCGATCGCCTCGCGCAAAGTCGGCCCGTCGTACATCGCCAACGCACCGAGCGCGATGCTGGGCCCGATTCCCGACACCCCGAGCAGGGTGAGGAAGAAGTCGCGGGCGTCGGAGTCGGCGAAGCCGTAGAGCGTCTGGGAGTCTTCCCGCACGATCATCGCGGTGATCAGCCGAGCCTCGGTACCGCGGCGCAGTGTGGCCAGCGTCGACGGGGTGGCCATCACCTTGTACCCGACCCCGCCGGCTTCGATCACGACGTGGTCGAGCGCGATGTCGAGAACCTCACCGCGAACCGATGCGATCATCGTGCCGCCTTTGCTTTCGCCTTGAGCGTGGCCTTGTACTTGCGTTGTTGTTCGGCGGCCAGCGCCTCGGCCGCCGCCATCCGGGCGATCATCGGCGCCCGCCAACAATGGCAGATCGCCAGGGCCAACGCGTCCGCGGCGTCGGCCGGAGTCGGTTTGGCCTGCAGCGCAAGGATTCTGGTGACCATCGCGGTGACTTGTGACTTGTCGGCGTTGCCGTTGCCGGTGACCGCCGCCTTGACCTCACTGGGTGTGTGGAAATGCACGTCGATGTCGCGCCGGGCGGCCGCGAGCGCGATCACTCCCCCGGCCTGGGCGGTGCCCATCACGGTGGAGACGTTCTGTTGGGAGAACACCCGCTCGATCGCGATCACGTCGGGTTTGTGGGTGTCCATCCAGTACTCCACGGCGTCGCTGATCACCAACAGCCGCCGATGCAGCGGATCGCCCGAGGGGGTGCGGACCACGTCGACGTCGAGCGCGGTGACCTGTCGACCCGTACCGCCCTCGATGACCGACAGGCCGCAGCGCGTCAACCCGGGGTCGACTCCCATCACCCGCACGTCCGGCCCTTCTGTGAACACTTGTTCGAGAGCTTAGCCGCCCGACGGCCCGTTACTGGGCAGGGACACGCCCACTCAGATCAGAAAACCGATCGGCACGGCCGACCGCGGCGATGTCCAGCGCGATCTCGTTCATGCGCCGTGACTCGGCGCTGTGTGCCATACCACTGCTGTTCTCCAATTGTGCTCGTAGAGGGCCGAATCCGCGTTCGCGACCCCGAAGCGGATGTTTCCCTGCGTGGCAACACGGTTACCGTCGACAGAGGCCCTGACCCCGATTCGTGGAGTTGACCTCATCAACATGCCCGACGAGACCGAACTGCAGACCGCAAGCAATATCGCAGTCACCCTTGCCTGGGCGGCTGGAGCGATCGCCGCCGTGTACGTCTTCGGGGTGGTGCTGACCTGGCTGATGGCGCGGGTCAGTCGCCGTAGCGCGCTGCTCAAGGACATCGAGGTGCTGACCCGCAAGCCGGTCCGCATGCTGCTGATGGTGATCGCGGCGACGATCGCGGTGCGACGGACGTCGGACACCGCCGACTCGTGGCGCGGCTGGGTGGACCACTGGCTGCTGATCCTGATGATCGCCTCGATCACCTGGCTGGTCACCGGCCTTGTCCGCGTCGCCGAAAGACGCATGATCGCCCGTTACGGCGGGGGTGGTGAGGAGATCTCCGACGCCGACCGGCTGTGGCGCCGGGTTCGGACGCAGGTGACGGTGCTGCGCAGGCTCGCCATCGCGATCGTCGTCATCCTCGGCGGTGCCGCGATCCTGATGACGTTCCCGTCGTTCTCCGACATCGGCACCACGGTGTTCGCCTCCGCCGGGGTGTTGTCGGTGGTCGCCGGCCTGGCCGCCCAGACGTCGCTGGGCGCGGTCTTCGCCGGGATGCAGATCGCATTCTCCGGGGCGATTCGCGTCGGCGACATCGTCCAGCTCGAAAACGGTCAGTGGTGGGGTCGCATCGAGGAGATCACGCTGACGTACGTCGTCGTGCGCATCTGGGACGAGCGCCGGCTCGTGTTGCCGTCCACCTACTTCACCACCGAGCCGTTCGAGAACTGGACCCGCAGCGCCACCGAGATCATGGGCGCAGTCGCATTCGACGTCGATTTCAACGTCCCGTTCAACGACATGCGCGCCGAGTTGGACAGGCTGCTGGCCCGAAGCGACCTCTGGGACGGCCGGCGCGGCGTGCTGCAGGTGACCGACGCGGTCGGCGGCGTGGTGCGGGTGCGGATCGTGGTCAGCGCACGCAACGCCGGCGCACTGTTCGACCTGCAGTGCGCGGTGCGCGAAGGCATGGTCGACTGGGTACAGCGCACCGGCGGCGTGGTGCCCATCCAGCGCATCGAACCGGCCGAAGCGGCTCCCGAACCGCAGCTGCCTCGCGAGGTCGCCAGTGAGACCAAGCGCGTCGCGGCGGGGATGTTCTCCGGCAGCCCCGAAGCCGAGGAGCGCGCCAAGGCGTTCGACCACACCATCGACTGCGACGACGACGAGCTGATGCGATCCAACGGCAGGGGCTGACCGCGTCTCAGGACGCCGCGGGCTGCTCGATCGGATACGTGCCCGCCTGCACCGACGCCGCGATCTCGTAGATGCGCTCGCCGGACCGGTGCCAGCCGCGCACCCGTTCGCGGCCGATCCGTTCACCGTCGCGTTCGATGAGGATCGTCCACGACACGCCGAGCCACTTCAGCGCCAGCCAGACCGGCCACATCACCATGAACGGCAGGACGAGCAGGAAGAGGAACGTGTCCAGCGTGGAGAACCCGGTCTGCCACGGGATCGTGCGCCACCACCAGCGCCGCACCGTCACCGTCTCGCCCTCCGGGTCGGTCACCGTCACCCTGGCCATGCCGTGGGCCTCCGCTCCTGATAGTGGTCGTCTTCGATAATGAGCCAATGACCTTCAGCGGGCCGACCGAAGACAGACAACTCATCCGAGAGCGCCTCGAAATCTACAGCGACGCGGTCACCCGCAAGGACCTCGACGCGTATCTGTCGTGCTGGACCGAGGACGGCCGCAGAACCGGCTCGGGCGGCGAATGCCGCGGCAAGAGTGAACTGCGCGACCACTGGCACGGCATCTTCGCAACCATCGAGCAGATGGCGTTCTTCACCCAAATGGCGTCGCTGACGGTGCGCGGTGACCTGGCCGACGCGCGGTCGTATTGCCTGGAATTCATGAAGCTGCGCGATCAACCGGGCCGCCAACTGGTCGGCGAGTATGTCGACAAACTGGTGCGCGTCGATGGCGACTGGCTGTTCGCCCACCGCCACTACCGCGTGGCCCTGACGATCTAGCCTGCCCGTTTAGTCGTCGGCGTCGAGTTCGGCGGCGACCTCGTCGGAGATGTCGATGTTGGTGTAGACGTCCTGGACGTCGTCGAGATCTTCGAGCGCGTCGACCAGCTTCATGATCTTGCGCGCGCCGTCGGCATCCAGCGGCACGGTGACCGAGGGCTCGAACCCGGTTTCGGCCGATTCGTAGTCGATGCCTGCGTCCTGCAACGCGGTGCGCACGGCGACGAGATCGCTTGGCTCGCAGAGAATCTCGAAGGAGTCGCCGAGGTCGTTGACGTCCTCGGCCCCGGCGTCCAGCACCGCCAACAGCACGTCGTCCTCGGTGAGGCCGTCCTTGTCCAGGGTGATGACGCCCTTGCGGGAGAAGAGGTAGGACACCGAACCGGGGTCGGCCATGTTGCCGCCGTTGCGGGTCATCGCGACGCGCACCTCGCCGGCCGCGCGGTTTCGGTTGTCGGTCAGGCATTCGATCAGCACCGCGACACCGTGGGGGCCGTAACCCTCGTAGGTGATGTTCTGGTAGTCCGCGCCGCCGGCTTCCTCACCGCTGCCGCGCTTGCGGGCCCGTTCGATGTTGTCGTTGGGCACAGACGACTTCTTGGCCTTTTGGATCGCGTCGTACAGCGTGGGATTGCCCGCCGGGTCGCCGCCGCCCACACGCGCCGCGACCTCGACGTTCTTGATCAATTTGGCGAACATCTTGCCCCGGCGGGCATCGATGACGGCTTTCTTGTGTTTGGTGGTGGCCCACTTGGAATGGCCGCTCATGCAGGTAGTACCTCTCCGTGCGCTGATCGTGCGCCAAGTTTCGTGCGCGAAGTCCGCCCGACGAGTCTACGTGGACGTTTGCGCCCTACCGAACAGCATCCGGCGACGTCAACGCGATGACGCGATAACCGACCGCAGCCGGCCACGCGAGGTGACCCTGCACGTGGATCTGGATCCACGTCGGTGCGCCGGACGGATCGTCGGTGAAGGTCGCCGCGGCGTCGACGATCGCGCCGGTTTCCCCGGATGCCCGCAGAACCATCGAGACCGACAACGTCGCGTCATCCAGTGCAGCCCGGTTGTACGGGAGGCTGTCGGGGACGAAGAACGACGCCGAGAAGTTCGGCATCCGAATGCCTTTCGGTGCGTTCGGGGCTCTGCGCAGCACCGCACCGGACATGATCGGCTTGCCGTCGAACCAAGCGGTGCCGGTGTATTCGGCGCTCCGGGCGTCGGCTCCATTCGAAAGCTTGACGAGGGTGTCGATGCGCGGCTGCGGCTCCACCTCGACCGTTGTCATCGCGACATCTCCCCGGATAGCTGTTGTTAGCTCCGCCACAGACCTTCGCAGTTATCTTACTCCGGAGTAAGATAGGGCCATGTCTTTCTCGCTCGAGTTGTCGCCCGACCTGGTCCACATTCAGAACTGGGTGCACGAATTCGCCGCCGATGTGATCCGGCCCGCCGCCGCCGAATGGGACGAGCGCGAGCAGACACCGTGGCCGATCATCCAGGAGGCCGCCAAGGTCGGTCTGTACTCGATGGAGTTCTTCGCCGAGCAGGCCGGCGAACCATCCGGTCTGGGCATGCTCGTCACGTTCGAGGAGATGTTCTGGGGCGACGCGGGTATCGCGCTGTCGATCCTGGGCACCGGCCTGGCGGCGGCGTCGCTGGCCGCCAACGGAACCCCCGAGCAGATGGGCGAATGGCTGCCGCAGATGTTCGGCAGCGTCGACGAACCGAAGGTCGCGTCGTTCTGCTCGTCGGAACCCGGTGCCGGTTCTGACGTCGGGGCGATCCTCACCCGCGCCCGGTACGACGAGGCCAAGGACGAATGGGTGCTCAACGGTGTCAAGACCTGGGCCACCAACGGCGGTATCGCCGAGGTGCACATCGTCGTCGCGTCGGTGTACCCCGAACTCGGGACTCGCGGACAGGCCACCTTCATCATCCCGCCGAACACACCGGGGTTCCGGCAGGGCCAGAAGTTCCTCAAGCACGGCATCCGCGCCTCACATACCGCCGAGGTGGTGCTCGAGGACGTGCGCATCCCCGGCCGGTTGATCGTCGGCGGCAGGGAGAAGTTCGAGGAGCGCATCGCGCGGGTTCGCGAGGGCAGGAGTTCCAAGAGCCAGGCCGCGCTGGCGACGTTCGAGCGAACGCGACCCACGGTCGGTGCCATGGCCGTCGGCGTAGCCCGCGCGGCGTATGAGTACGCGCTCGATTACGCCCGTCAGCGTGAGCAGTTCGGCAAGAAGATCGGCGAATTCCAGGCCATCGCCTTCAAGTTGGCCGATATGAAGGCTCGCATCGATGCCTCGCGGATGCTGGTCTGGCGCGCGGGCTGGATGGCGCGCAATGGCAAGACGTTCGAGAACGCCGAGGGTTCGATGGCCAAGCTGGTCGCCAGCGAGACCGCGGTGTACGTCACCGATGAGGCGATCCAGATTCTCGGCGGCAACGGCTACACCCGCGAGTATCCCGTCGAGCGGATGCACCGCGACGCCAAGATCTTCACGATTTTCGAGGGCACCAGCGAGATCCAGCGCCTGGTGATCGGTCGCGCGGTCACGGGCCTGGAAATCCGCTAGCCCTTCCGGCGATTTGTGCACATCGGAGAGCGCTGACCGCTCCTGAATGTGCACAAATCGCGCGATTGCTAGAGCATCGAGACGAACAGCTTGTGGATGCGGCGGTCGCCGGTGATCTCCGGATGGAAGGCCGTCGCGAGTCGTCTGCCCTGTCGCACGGCGACGATGTGACCGGCGGCCGTCGCGAGCACCTCGACCTCAGGCCCGACGCGCTCCACCCACGGCGCCCGGATGAACACGGCGTGCACCGGCCCGTCGACGCCGCCGAAGGCGATGTCGTCTTCGAACGAGTCGACTTGGCGCCCAAAGGCATTACGCCGCACCGTCATATCGATCCCCTTCAGCGGCGTGGCCTCCCGACCCGTTGACCCCGCATCCAGGATCTCCGAGGCCAGCAGGATCATGCCCGCGCACGAACCGTAAGCCGGCATGCCGTCGGCCAGCCGCGACCGCAGGGGCTCGAGCAGGTCGAGCTCGCGCAGCAGGTGGCTCATCGCGGTGGACTCTCCGCCGGGAATCACCAACGCGTCAACGGCCTCCAGCTCGCGTACTCGCCGCACGGTGGATGCCTCCGCCCCGGCCTCGCGCAGCGCCGCCAGGTGTTCGCGGGTGTCGCCTTGTAGCGCAAGGACACCGACATGCGCAGCGCTCACGGTCGGTAGTCGCGTTTGAAGCGGGTCAGTCCCTCCTGCATGACCGCCGCCACCATCTCGCCGTACTGGTTGAAGATCTTGCCCTGGCATAACGACCGGCCACCGGAGGCCGACGGCGAGGACTGGTCGTAAAGCAGCCACTCGTCGGCGCGGAATTGGCGCATGAACCACATCGCATGATCCAGCGACGCCACCTGCAGGTGTTTGCGCAGATCCGGATGATGGACTTGCGCCGAACCCAGCAGCGTCAGATCGCTCATGTAGGCCAGCGCGCAGATGTGCAGCACGTAGTCGTCGGGCAGCGGATCGCGGTGCTTGAACCACACCTGCTGCTGGGACGCCTTACCGGGCAGCTGGATCAGCTTCTGCTGCGGCACGATTCGGACGTCCCATTCGGCGAACTGGTTGAAGCCCGCATCGTCGAACGCCTTGATCTCGGTCAGTCCCGGGCAGTCGTCGGGCGGCGGCGCCTCGGGCATCGCGTCCTGATGCTCGATGCCGCTCTGGTCGGTCTGGAAGGACGCCGACATCGAGAAGATCGTCTCGCCGTGCTGGATCGCGTTGACGCGACGCGTCACGAACGAGCCGCCGTCACGCAGCCGCTCGACGATGTACACCGTCGGCGCCTTGGCGTCTCCCGGCCGAAGGAAGTATCCGTGCAACGAATGCACCTGGAATTGCGCTTCGACCGTGCGCACCGCCGAGACCAGCGACTGGCCGGCCACGTGTCCGCCGAAAGTCCGTTGCAGGAACCCTGATTCGGGGCTGAAGACGCTGCCACGGTAGATGTTGACCTCGAGTTGCTCGAGATCGAGTATCTGCTCGATCGCCACCTGGACTACCAGCCGCGTTCGGCGAGCCGGTGCGGGGCGGCGACGTCCTCGACGTTGATGCCGACCATCGGCTCGCCCAGCCCGCGCGACACTTTCGCCAGCACGTCGGGATCGTCGTAGAACGTGGTGGCCTTCACGATCGCGGCGGCGCGGGCGGCGGGATCGCCGGACTTGAAGATGCCAGAGCCGACGAACACGCCCTCGGCGCCGAGCTGCATCATCATCGCGGCGTCCGCGGGGGTCGCGATGCCGCCGGCGGTGAACAGCGTCACCGGCAGTTTGCCGGCCCGAGCCACCTCGACCACCAGATCGTATGGTGCCTGCAACTCCTTTGCCGCGACGTACAATTCGTCTTCCGACAGCGAAGTCAGCCGACGGATCTCGCCGCCGATCTGACGCATGTGGGTGGTCGCGTTGGACACGTCGCCGGTGCCGGCCTCGCCCTTCGAGCGGATCATCGCCGCCCCTTCGGTGATGCGCCGCAGCGCCTCGCCGAGATTGGTCGCACCGCACACAAAAGGCACGGTGAACTTCCACTTGTCGATGTGGTGGGTGTAGTCGGCGGGGGTGAGCACCTCGGACTCGTCGATGTAGTCGACGCCGAGGCTCTGCAGAATCTGTGCCTCCACGAAGTGGCCGATGCGGACCTTGGCCATCACCGGGATGGTGACCGCCGAGATGATGCCCTCGATGAGGTCGGGATCACTCATGCGCGCGACGCCACCCTGAGCGCGGATGTCGGCGGGCACCCGTTCGAGCGCCATGACCGCCACCGCACCGGCACCCTCGGCGATCCTGGCCTGCTCGGGCGTGACGACGTCCATGATCACGCCGCCCTTGAGCATCTCGGCCATGCCACGCTTCACCCGGGCTGTTCCGGTCTGGGTCACCGACCCGTTCGGTGCGGTATCCACTGCTATCTCCTCCGAATCCCTACTGATCGAGTCTAAACGCGGGCGCAAACGTGTTGATTCCGCGCTTCAGCGGATCGATTGCAACTGCAGCCGCGTACCGCTTCCGCGCGCGTCGGCGAGCACATTCGCTTGGTGCAGCAACTCGCCGAGTTGCAGCGGGTAGACGGTTTCGCCATTGGCGACCAGCTCTTGGATCATTGTCTCATCACACCAGCGATAGCCGAGAATCGTGCGCCGTTCCAGCGCTGTGTGACCGCCCATCGACGGCTGGAATCGTGTCGTGCGGTACACCAGGAACAGCTCTTCGCTGCGGATCACCGAACCGTCGAACTCGAACACCGCCTGGCGCCGCCACAGCGGGCCGACGAGGTCGGCGGCGGCCACCCGCAGACCGGTCTCCTCGCCGACCTCCCGCGCCGCGGCGTCGGCGACCGTCTCCCCCGGTTCCACCGCACCGCCGACGGTGAACCACCAGCGCGGGGCGTCGGCCAGCGCCGGGTCCGAGCCGCGAAACAACAGCACCGCCCCCGCCTCGTCGAGCAGAACCACCCGCGCCGACGTGCGCCAGCTCACCTTCGACCTACCTCCGGTACCGTCTCTGACCGCTCGACGATCTCGAAATAGGTTGGCAGCGCGGCGGTTCCACCGAGCCGCAATATGCGCACCACAGGTCGTTCGCGCAGCGCGAGGGTGTCGCGCACCGCGTCGTTGTGGAAACGACGGGCCAGCACCACTCGCGCTTCGGCGTCGGCCAGTTCGGCGACCAGAGGCTGCGGCAGTGACGCCGGGTCCACCTGCGCCAGCGCGGCGGACAGGTCGTTCTCGGTGCCCTCGCGAGCATGCCTCGGCGCCCGCTCGGCGGCATCGGCCAGCGCGGCCAGCCGAGTGGCTTGCGGCCCGTCACCGTAGGCGTCGACGGCGACCGCGCGGGCGACGACGGCGCGGCGGGCCAACGCCCCGTCGAGCGCCTGCCACGACAGGTCGTATCGCACGTGCAGCCGGTCCAGTCGGTTGGCGGTCTGCAACGCCCACCCGCCGACCGCCAGGATGACCACCACCAGCAGCGCCAGCGTGATCACGACGATCCAGGTGATCACCGGACGCCTCCGGTCGCCTTCCTGGTTCTCGCCGCCCTCGTCGCCCTGGTGCCGCCGTCACCGCCTGAGACCGTCACCGTGGTACCCGAGCCCGAGACGGTCTCGTACACCCGCATGATCTGCCGGGCCACCACCGACCAGTCGTAGCGCCGCACGACGTGCGTCGCGGCCGTGATGTAGTGCTCGCGCACCGCGTCGTCGTCGAGCACCTCGATCAACCCGTCGGCCAGCGCCGCCGCGTCGTCGACCGGCACCAGGCGGCCGGCCGCCCCGTCGTCGAGCACCTGACGGAACGCGTCGAGGTCGCTGGCCACCACCGCGGTGCCGGCGGCCATGGCCTCGACGAGCACGATGCCGAAACTCTCGCCGCCCGTGTGGGGTGCGCAGTACACATCGGCGCTGCGCATCGCCGACGCCTTGACCGCGTCGTCGACCTGACCGAGGAAGCGCAGATGCGGTGCGAGTTCACCTGCGTCGTCGCGCAGTTCGTCCTCGTCCCCGCGGCCGACGACGAGGACCTCGACGTCGGGGAACCGCTCGACCAGCGTCGGCAACGCGCGCAGCAGCACCGCCATACCCTTGCGGGGTTCGTCGAAGCGGCCCAAGAACAGCACCGACTTACCCGGACGGGGATAGCCGTCGAGCAGCGGCGCGGACGCGAACGTCGACACGTCCACCCCGTTCGGGATGACGACCGCGTCGCTGCCCAACGCCTCCATCTGCCAGCGGCGGGCCAGGTCCGACACCGCGATGCGCCCGACGATCTTCTCGTGCATCGGCCGCAAAATCGGCTCGAACACGCTCAGCGTCAACGACTTTGTGGTCGAGGTGTGAAACGTCGCGACGATCGGGCCCTCGGCGATGTTGAGCGCCAGCATCGACAGGCTCGGGGCGTTGGGCTCGTGCAGGTGCAGCACGTCGAAGTCGCCGTCGGCCAGCCAGCGCTTCACCAGGCGGTGGGTGGCGGGCCCGAATCGGAGGCGCGCGACCGATCCGTTGTACGGAATCGGCACGGCCCTGCCGCCGGAGACGACGTAGTCGGGCAGCTGCGCGCCCGGCGACGACGGCGCCAGCACGCTGACGTGATGCCCGAGGCCGTCCATCACCTCGGCCAGCTGCAGCACGTGCGACTGCACCCCGCCCGGCACGTCGAACGAGTACGGGCAGACCATGCCTATCCTCACGGGCTGGCCTCCAGCCTCGCCCGCCGCTCCGCCGACAGATCGGCCACCCACTGCGGTTGCATCATGTGCCAGTCGGCCGGGTGCTCGGCGATGTTGCGGGCGAACCGGTCGGCCAACGCCTGCGTGATGACCGTGACGTCGCCCGACGACGTGTCGATCTCGGGAAACACCCGCATGCCCCACCCATCGCCTTCGAACCAGCAGTGCACCGGGAACAGCGCCGCCCCGGTCTCGATCGCGAGTTTGGCCGAGCCCGCGGGCATGCGCGTGGGTTCGCCGAAGAAATTCACTTCGACCCCGCTGCGGCTGAGGTCACGGTCGGCCATCAGGCATACCGGCCGGTTGTCGCGTAACCGCTCGGCGAGAACCTCGAACGGCGGCCGGTCACCGCCGGTCAACGGAACGACTTCGAATCCCAGACGCTCCCGGTATGCGACGAAGCGGTTGTACAGCGACTCGGGCTTGAGGCGTTCGGCCACCGTGGTGAACGTGCCGTAGTTCTGGACCAGCCAGACGCCTGCCATGTCCCAGTTGCCGCTGTGCGGTAAGGACAACACCGCACCGCGGCCGGCGTCCAATGCGGCCCACAGCAGGTCGACGTCGTCCACGACCAGTTCACGGCCGAGCGCCTCGTGGTCCATCGTCGGCAACCGAAAAGCCTCCCGCCAGTATCGGGCGTAGGAGGCAAGCGAAGCACGGATCAGTCCACCGGGCACCTGCTCGGGCGGTACGCCGACGACGCGAGCCAGGTTCTTGCGCAGCTGTTCGGGCCCGCCGCCGCGTGCTGCGAAGTAAGCGCCGGCATCGAAAGTATTGCGGGCGAAGAACTCCGGCATCGCGCGCACCAGCCGCCAGCCCGCGGCGTACCCCCAGTCCGACAACCAGCCACCCAACGGGTTGCCAATGGCCGTCGGTCCCGAGGGGGTGGTGGTCACTGCTCACCCGCCTCCGGTTCGTCCCCGCCCGCATCGGTTGCGTCGGGCTTGACGATCCGATCCATCGCTCCGGGCGACGTCCGCACACTGTGCACACGCTGACCCAGTGTCACCAAGCTGGTCACCGCGAGCACCCACATCGCGATGTGCAGCAGCCACACCACACCGAACAAACCGGACAGCCCCGCGCCGACCAGCACGATGATGAGCCGCTCCGGACGCTCGATCAGACCTCCCTCCGCCGACAGACCGCTGGCTTCGGCCCTGGCCTTGATGTAGGAGATGACCTGCGAGGTCACCAGGCAGATCATCGTCGCGACCACGAGCGAGGCGCTCTGCAGCCCGAACGCCGCCCACCACAGCAGCCCGCAGAAGATCGCGCCGTCGCTGATGCGGTCGCACGTGGCATCCAGCACCGCCCCGAAGCGGGTGCCACCGCCGAGCTGGCGGGCCATCGCACCGTCGAGCATGTCGGCGAGCACGAACAGCCACACGACGACCGAGCCCCACCACAGATGACCGATCGGGTACAGCGTCAACGCCCCCAGCACCGAGCCCGCGGTACCCAGGATCGTGATGCTGTCGGGGGTGAACCCCGCTCGCAGCGCGCCCTTGGCGATCGGCGTGCTGAGTTTCTCGTACGCGGCCCGGGTCATCAGGTAGAAGTTGCTCACTGCTGTCTCGCCCATTCGGTGGCCAGCAGTTCACGGGTCTCACGGAGCAACTGCGGCACCGCTTTCGAGCCGCCGATGATCGTGATGAAGTTCGCGTCGCCGCTCCAGCGCGGCACGACGTGCATGTGCAGATGGTCGGCCAGCGACCCGCCCGCGGACTGACCGAGGTTGAGCCCGACGTTGAAACCGTGCGGGTGAGAGACGGACTTGATCACGCGAATCAGCTTCTGGGTGAACGAGATCAGCTCGAAGCTCTCGTCGGGGGTGAGGTCTTCCAACTCAGACACCCGTCGATAGGGCACCACCATCGAGTGCCCCGGGTTGTACGGGTAGAGGTTGAGCACGATGTAAACGGACTCGCCGCGCGCGACGACCAGCCCCTCCTCGTCGGGCATCATCGGGATGTCGGTGAACGGCTGGCGGGACTTGCCCGAGCCGGCCGACCCGCCTTTCATGGGCGCCTCGGCGATGTAGCTCATCCGGTGCGGCGTCCACAGCCGCTGCAGATGGTCGGGGTCACCGGCGCCGCGGTCGATCACCGTGTGGTCGTTGTCGATGCCGCTGTCGGCCCGGTCGTCGGCGCTCACTTCGCGGTACCCACCTCGAGCAGTTCGGCTGTGGGAGCGGCGTTTCGACGGCTGGCGATCCAGTCGGTGATCGCGGCGACGGCCTTGTCGCGCGGTACGCCGTTGATCTGGGTGCGGTCGCCGAATCGGAAGCTGACGGCGTCGGCCTCGACGTCGCGGTCTCCCGCCACCAACATGAACGGCACCTTCTGGTTGGTGTGGTTGACGATCTTCTTGGCCATCCGGTCATCGCTGGCGTCCACCTCGGCACGGACGCCCTTCATCTTCAGTTGCGTCGCAAGGCCGTTCAGGTAGGGAACGTGGTCGTCGGCGACCGGAATGCCGACCACCTGCACGGGCGCCAGCCATGCCGGGAACGCTCCGGCGTAGTGCTCGGTGAGGATGCCGAAGAACCGCTCGATCGACCCGAAGAGCGCGCGGTGAATCATCACCGGCCGCTGCCGCGACCCGTCCGCGGCGGTGTACTCCAGCTCGAAGCGCTCGGGGAAGTTGAAGTCCAGCTGGATGGTCGACATCTGCCAGCTGCGGCCGAGCGCGTCTTTGACCTGCACCGAGATCTTCGGGCCGTAGAACGCCGCGCCGCCGGGATCGGGGACGAGGTCGAGCCCGGAGGCGGCGCCGACTTCGGCCAGCACGTCGGTGGCCTCCTCCCACAGCTCGTCGGAACCGACGGACTTGTCGGGGTCCTTGGTGGAGAGCTCGAGGTGGAACTCGGTCAGGCCGTAGTCGGCGAGCAGGTCGAGGATGAAGCGCAGCAGCGAGGTCAACTCGTCGCGCATCTGATCGCGGGTGCAGTAGATGTGGGCGTCGTCCATCGTCAGCCCGCGTACCCGCGTCAGCCCGTGCACGACACCGGACAGCTCGTAGCGGTACACGGTGCCGAATTCGAACAGCCGCAACGGAAGTTCGCGGTACGAACGCCCACGCGACCGGTAGATCAGGCAGTGCATGGGGCAGTTCATCGGCTTGAGGTAGTAGTCCTGGCCGGGTTTGCGCACCGTGCCGTCGGGGTTGAGTTCCGCGTCGAGGTGCATGGGCGGGAACATGCCGTCGGCGTACCAATCGAGGTGTCCGGAGATCTTGAACAGCTCGGCCTTGGTGATGTGCGGGCTGTTGACGAACTGGTAGCCGGCCTCGGTGTGCTTGCGCCGCGAGTAGTCCTCGAGCTCGCGCCGGATGATTCCACCTTTGGGATGGAAAACGGCCAAACCCGAACCGATTTCGTCGGGGAAGCTGAACAGGTCGAGCTCAGCGCCGAGCTTGCGGTGGTCCCGACGTTGCGCCTCCTCGATGAACTCGAGGTGCCTGTCGAGTGCTTCCTGCGATTCCCAGGCGGTTCCGTAGATACGTTGCAGGCTCGCGTTGTTCTGGTTGCCGCGCCAATAGGCGGCCGAGCTGCGGGTGAGCTTGAACGCCGGGATGTATTTCGTCGTCGGGATGTGCGGGCCGCGGCACAGATCGCCCCATTCCCGTTGTCGGGTGCGGGGATTGAGGTTGTCGTAGGCGGTCAGCTCGTCGCCACCGACCTCCATCACATCGGGGTCGCCGGACTTGTCGTCCACCAGCTCGAGCTTGTAGGGCTCGTTGGCGAGCTCCTCGCGGGCCTGGTCTTTCGACTCGTAGACGCGCCGGGAGAACAGCTGGCCCTCTTTGACGATCTGGCGCATGCGCTTCTCCAGCGCCGCGAGGTCTTCGGGCGTGAAGGCCTGCTCCACATCGAAGTCGTAATAGAACCCGTCGGTGATCGGCGGACCGATGCCGAGCTTGGCCTCGGGGAAGAGATCCTGTACGGCTTGAGCCAGCACGTGCGCGGTGGAGTGCCGCAGGACGCTGCGGCCGTCGTCGGTGTCGGCGGCCACCGGCGTCACCTCGACGTCGGAGTCGGGCACCCACGACAGGTCACGGAGCCGGCCCTCGGCGTCGCGGACGACGACGATCGCATCGGATGCGCCCCGGCTCGGTAGGCCCGCCTCGCGCACCGCCTCCCCCGCCGTGGTCCCGGCAGCGACCCGGATCGGGGCTGCGGGAGTGCGGTCGGTGGCGGCGCTCATCGGTGACTCTCCAGTTTCAGTGTCAACAGACTCGAGGACGCGACCATGCTATCGGTGACCGTCTGCGATCGGCCGCGTCAGGACCCGATGCCGAGGGGGCTCTCGAGCAGTCTGTGCTCCAGCCCGACGAGGTTGGCGAAGAAGTCGACCGCGCCCAGCAGCCACAGCGTGGCAAACACCACCAACGCGGTGAACACCCCGCCCAGGATCTGCACTGCGCCGTGCTGGCGATGGAACCAGTCCATCACCTTGTCGTAGCGCTCCTTGGCGTAGGCCAGCAGCCGTCGCGCCCACTCAAACTCGGTGGCGAGGATGCCCAGGCCGACGAAGACGATCGCCCAGCCAGGACCCGGGTACGGGATGGCCAGGATGCCCAGCCCGAGGACCGCGGCCCCGACGACGCCGACCCCTATGCGGTAGGCGAAGTTGATCGTGCGTCGTTTCCGGACCCGCTCGCGCCAGCTGCCGAGGCGCCTCTTGACGTCGGCGACGCTCACGGCTGGCCCGGTTTGAGTTTGACGAACAATGCGTGCGCCTCGGCCAGCACGGCGTTGCCGTCGAGCAGCCGTCCGGAGACGAAGATCTTGCGGCCCTCGATCCGGTCGATCCCCGCCTCCACCTGAAATTGCTTCTCGACGTGCGCGATCCGCCGATAGTCGATGCGCAGGAATGCCGTGCGTTGGGCCCTGCTGCCGCTGAGCTTGAACGCGGTGAAGCCGAGTAGGGCGTCGAAGAGCTGCGCGACGGTGCCGCCGTGGGCCGCGCCGTTGCGGCCGAGGTGGAAGCGGCGGAATTCCGCGGTGCCTTCGATGCGCTGATCATCGGTGACGCGCACGTCGAGGGGGATCGACAGGATGTTGCCGCGGTTGGGCAGGTCCAACCGCCGGCCGGAGGGAGAGGACCATTCGTCGGCGTAGTAGGGGGCGAGCAGCTGCGACACCTTCTCGATCTGGTTGGCCGCTTCGCTGATCACCTCGTCGGGGGCATCGGCGGCGCGGGCGTGGTCCTGCAACGTGCGGACCGCTTCGATGAAGCGCCCATAGTCGGGTCCGCCACGGTCGGTGGCGACCGGCGGGTTGAAGCCACCACCGGGCGGCTGCTCAGAGCTCACCCGTCCCACCGTATTGCCTCGCTCGGTCGTCGGCGGCTCCGGCTTTGCTCAGAGTGTCGAACTCGTCGTCGGTCAGCTCGATTTCGGCGGCGGCCATGCTCTCCGTACGCCGGCGATGGCAAGGTAGCGCGAGTGAGACTCAGCGATCTCGGCGCGCTCCCGCTGACGTATCCCGAGGTGGGTGCGACCACCGGCGAGCTGCCGCCCGGCTACCACCACGTACACAAGTCGGCCGTCATCGGTCATGGCCGCGACCGCTTCGAGGAGGCTGCGGCCGCCGGAATGCGATGGGGCATGCTGCGCGGCGCTGGGGTGCGGGTCCAGGCGACGACGGAGGTCGCGGAGGTGGGGTCCGAGGTTCTCGTGCACCTGGGTCCGATCGCGGCGCCGTGCCGAGTGGTCTACGTCGTCGACGAACACCACGCCCGCGGGTTCGCCTACGGCACCCTGCCCGGCCACGCGGAGTCCGGTGAAGAGCTGTTCCTGGTGTCGTACGACCCCGCATCGTACGAGGTGACGGCCCTGGTCACTGCGTTCTCCCGGCATGCCACCTGGTGGAGCCGGCTTGCGTCGCCGGTGACGTCGCTGGTCCAGCGGGTGGTCACCGACCGGTATCTGAGAGCGCTGTGATGCGCGGATCGGCGGTGGAGGTCAAAATGGACCGCCGACAGCTTGCGTCACCGATAATTACGACCTGTTAGCAAGGTCGATCTTGACCTTGCGGCGTAATCTGAGACGACGGTGAAGGACTCCGAATGGTGATGGCGAACGAACCCGACGAACGCGAGGGCGCTCACCTACGTATCGCAGAATTGGTGCGCGGGCTCTACAGCCGACCCGATGCGGACACCGTCATCGCGGAGTTGGCCGAACATGCAGCCGTCGAGATTCCCGGAGCCCAGTACGCCGGCATCACGATCACCCGCAAGCCCAAGAGCGTCGAGACGCCTGCCGCGACACATCTGTACCCGATGCTGTTGGACAAGATCCAGCAGCGCCACCACGAGGGCCCGTGCCTGACCGCGGCGTGGGACAAGAAGGTCGTCTACGTCGCCGATCTTCACACCGACGACCGTTTCCCCCTTTATCGCCGAGATGCCTTGGCGGAGACGCCGATTCGTTCGATCATGGCGTTTCAGTTGTTCATCGAAGGTGAGACGATGGGCGCGCTCAACGTCTATTCCGAGGAACCCGACGCCTTCGGCGAGGAGGCCAGAAACCTGGGGCTGGTGTTCGCGGCCCATTCGTCGGTGGCCTGGAATGCCGCGCGCCGCGACGAACAGTTCAGGCGGGCCCTGGCCAGTCGGGACATCATCGGTCAGGCGAAGGGCATGATGATGGAACGCTACGGTGTCGACGCGGTGCAGGCCTTCGATCTGCTACGCAAACTGTCGCAGGACTCCAATGTGCCGCTGCTCAAGATCGCGAAGGAGATCGTGGACAAGTCGCGCTCGTGAGCACGCAGCCGGGTCAGCGCGCGATCACCCGCGGAACCTCAGGATTCGCCGGTTCCACCCGAGGCCGCGGCACCTCGATATTGTTCTCCTGCACCAGAACCGGGTCCCCGACCTTGACGTTGTCGAAGTACCACTCGGCGTCTTCGGGGCTGAGGCTGATGCACCCGTGGCTGACGTTCTCGTGCCCGAGTGAATTGATCGCCCACGGGGCCGAATGCACGAAGATGCCACGGCTGGTGAGCCGGACAGCCCATTCCACGTCGAGCAGGTAGCCGTCGTCGGCCGTCACGGGGATGCCGACGCTGCTCGAATCCATCTTGACGTGGCGTTCCTTGGCCAGGACGGGGAACCTTCCCGCCGGCGTCGGATACTCAGGTCGGCCCATCGAAGCCGGAAACACCCCAGGCTTACCGAAGAAGGGGCGGTGGTGCGGCGAGGGGAGCTTGTCGGGTGGGACGCCGTCTATCGTGACCGTGAAGGTGTGTTCGGCGATGTTGGCGACGCCGACAACCGCGGCACCGGTCGCGATGTTCGTCTTGAAGCCGCCGACGGAGAGCGCGATTGTGCTGTGGGCGGGCCAGAATTCGTCTGGATCCCACTGGACGGTCTGGGCGTCGAGCCACTCGAACGTGCCCGTCATCGGTGGCGTCGAGGTGATGTCGAGCAATCGCTCGGCCGCATCCCTGTCGAGGACCGATTCCTTGAACGTCACCACAACGGGGTGCGCGATCCCGACGACCTGTCCCTCGGCAGGCAATATGGAGGCGATGGCGCTTCTCACCGCCTGGCTAGCGGCCGCAGCGCCTTCTACGGCCGGCCCTGCCACCACGCTGGTAGCGACGACAACGGCGGCAAGTACACACCGAAGTACAGCACGCAATCTTGGTGCCTCCCTTGAAATTACAACGATGTCAATAATGGTAGGGCAGTCGAAAGACGTTAAGGCCAAGAGCACATGAGCAATTCGATCAAGTCTCCGTCACGGTTCGGCCACGACAGCCAATTTGTTTCGTGGAAGTTGTTGTCCATCACGGAATTTGGCCCGGCAGCGAGACTTGCTCGCCGCCGGGCCAAACCGGAGGGACTATCCTCGGTGGGTCGTCAGCTCACCGGCCCTGCCGGAGTGGGCTGACCCGGCACGGGTGCTCCGGGCGCCGCCGGACGGGATGGGTCTCCCTTGCCCTTACCGGCCAACCCGCCCATCTCCGTGAGCGGAGCTCCGACTGCCGCGGGAGCGCCCCCCGCAATCGGAGCCCCCGCAATCGGAGCCCCGGCCACTGGCGGCACCAGCGGTGGGGGCACAACGGGTGGCGCCAAGGGCGGCGGCACCAGAGGCGGCACAAGAGGCGGGGGCACGACGGGCGGCGGCACCAGAGGCGGCGCGACAGGCGGCGGGCCGGGAAGTGCCATCGGCACGCCGGCCATGTCGGTCAGCGGGGCACAGACGGGCGCCCCCGGCGCCCCAGTAGGCGCCTGCCCCGTGGCGGATTCGACACATTCATATCCACCCGCCAACGCGGCCGGGCTCAGTGCGATGGCCAGCCCAATGGCCGCACCTAGCAATCCAGCCCCGACAGCTGCCGCGATGTTGACTCCTTTAAAGGTCGTCATCGACGTTGATCCCTCCACTCACGCTCACACTTCGTTCAATCGAGGCAGCAGATCTTGCATGCCGTACCGAGGTCGCGTTCATACGACCGCGTCAATACCAGCAGGCAGTCGCCACAGACACGCCACGCCGCACCGCGCCGTTTCCAAATGGTGACCGGTTCGGCATGGTAGAGCCGCATCGGAAATCGGCGGCGGCTTCCATCTCCGGCTCACCTGCGGTTCTGCCCCTCGTCACCGTCCTGGCACAGATCACGATCGGCAGATGCATTCAAAGATGCCTCGGTGTTTCGGCCCCATTGACCACGGGCATCACTGTCGCGACAGATCAGGACAAGTCAGAGGTTGGTATGTGATGACGGTGGAATCGAGACCTACCGCAGACGCGTCGATCGGCGAGTTGATGAGCCAATTGTCGACGCAGACTTCGCGGTTGATCCGCGACGAGATGCGGTTGGCGCAGAAGGAGTTTCAAGAATCGGCCAAACACGCCGGGATCGGCGCGGGCTTGTTCAGTGTGGCGGGCTTGCTGGCCTTCTTCGGCGCGGCGACGTTGATCGCCGCGGGCGTGGCGGCGCTGTCTCTCGTGCTGCCGGTGTGGGCCGCGGCGCTGATCGTCGCAGCGGTGCTGTTCGTGATCGCAGGTATTGCCGCACTGCTGGGACGCAAACAGGCTCAAGAGGTCACCCCCGCGGCGCCGAAAACCGTCGAGACGGTGAAAGCCGACATCCAAGAATTGAAGGACGCCCGGTCATGACCGCACCGACTCCACGCCCCGAGCCAGGACCGGATGCGGGCGTCGACGACATCCAGGCCGACATCGAGCAGACCCGCCACGAACTCGGCGAGACGGTCGAGGCCCTGCAGGCCAAGTTGGATGTGAAGACGCGCGCGAAGGAGAAGGTCGACGAGACCAAGGCGCACGCCAAGGACAAGGCGGCCGAGACCAAGGAGCGCGTCGTCGAGAAGGCGGACAAGCTTCGGCATACGGCCACCGACAATCCGAAGCAGACGGTTCCGGTGGCGGCGATCGTCGCGATCCTCGCCGTTGTGGGGATCATCGTCTGGCGGCGCCGTCGTTGAGTTCCGGCGGGCGTCTGCCATATCGGCGTGCATCCCGCTGGGGGCGGTGAAACGATCGGAGCGATGACCGAACCCACCGACCGACGACTGCCCACGAAGGTGTCCGTGGTGGGCGTCGGCTCGGTGGGCACTGCGATCGCCTACGCCTGTCTGATCCGGGGGTCGGCTCCTTCGCTTGCCCTCTACGACACGAATGCGGCCAAGGTGCGGGCCGAGGTGCTCGACCTGACACATGGAAGCCTGTTCGTCCCCCACTGCCCGATCGTCGGGTCTGACGACATCGCGGTCACGGCACATTCGGCGATCGTGGTCGTCACCGCGGGGGCGAAACAGCATCCGGGGCAGAGTCGACTCGATTTGGCCGCGACGAACGTGGCCATGGCCTGCACACTGACTCCGAAGCTGCTGGAACACTCCCCGGATGCCGTCATCGTCTTTGTGACCAATCCGGTCGACGTCGTCACCTATGCGGCGGCACAGACTGTCCAACTCGCGCACGGCCGTATCTTCGGCTCGGGAACGCTCCTGGACTCGAGCCGGTTCCGCGTCATGATCGCGGAGCGAGCGCAAGTGGCGATCGGCAACGTCCACGCGTTCATCGTCGGCGAGCACGGCGACTCCGAGATTCCGTTGTGGTCGTCCGTTTCCATCGGAGGTATTCCGGCACTGGACTTCCGCATAGACGGCACGCCGGTTTTCGGCCCGGACGTGAGAAACGAGATCGCGGCGAACGTGGTCAACGCCGCCTACGAGATCATCGCCGGCAAGGGTGCGACGAACCTTGCGATCGGGTTGGCGACAGCGCGCATCATCGAAGCGATCCTGCAGGACCAGCACCGTGTGTTGCCCGTGACCACGCTGCAGGAGGGTGCGCATGGCATCACCGATGTGGCGTTGTCACTGCCGACCGTCGTCTCGGCTGCGGGTGCACAACGGGTACTGGAGCTGGCGCTGTCAGCCGACGAGTTGGCGGGGCTGCGCAAGTCCGCGCAGACCTTGAAAGACGTCCAACGGTCGTTGGGGCTTTGATGTCGCCGGTCGGGTGATCATCTAGCGTTCCAGTCATGTCCGCCATCACCGACGACCGGGGCATCGTGGTCGGGGTCGACGGGTCCCCGGCGTCGCGCGTCGCGGTCGACTGGGCCGCCCGCGATGCCGCATTGCGGAACCGTCCGCTGACGCTGGTGCACGTGGCCAACCCCGTCGTGGCCACCTGGTCACAGTCGCCGCTGCCCGGCGACTTCGCATCGTGGCAACAGCAGCGAGGGCAGTCGTTCCTCGACGACGCGGTCGAGGTGGCCAGACGAGTGGCCGGAGACGCCAGGGCAGCGAAGCCGCAGACTGAGTTCCGCTGCGCGCCAACGCTTCCCACGCTCATCGAGCTATCGCAGAACGCCGACATGATAGTGGTCGGCAGCAGGGGCCAGGGCGCCCTACGCAGCGTGTTGGGCTCGATCAGTGCCGGGCTGGTCCACCACGCGCATTGCCCTGTTGCTGTGATCCACGACGAAGACCCGTTGATGCCGGACCCCGCAAAGGCGCCCGTCCTGGTGGGAATCGACGGCTCCCCCGCATCGGAATTGGCGACGAAGCTGGCGTTCGAGCAGGCCTCGCTGCGAGGGGTGGACCTCGTCGCCCTGCACGCATGGAGCGATGCCGGCGTCGTCGACTACCCCGGCATGGACTGGTCGACGATGAAAGCGTCTGAGGACGCGTTGTTGGCTGAGCGCCTCGCCGGCTGGCAGGAGCGCTATCCAGACGTCCAGGTGTACCGGCTCGTGGTATGCGATCAGCCGGCCCGACAGCTGCTCGAACATTCCGAGGAAGCGCAACTTGTGGTGGTGGGGAGCCGTGGGCGCGGCGGCTTTGCCGGCATGTTGCTCGGCTCGGTCAGCGCTGCGGTGGTTCAGTCGGCGCGGATGCCGGTGATCGTCGCGCGCGGTCGGTAGTTGATGCCTAGGACCCGAACTTGAAGCGACGACCCGTGACACGTCGAGGAAGCACGCGCACGTAGTGCTCCTTTGTGTACGCGGTCCACGGCAGTAGTTGCGCCCGCTCGGCTTCCTCGAGGTCGTCCTCATCGCGGACGGTGCGGGCGACGCCCCGGACGATCACGCTCCAGCCCCCGGCGACGTTGTGATCGTCGGCCTCGAAGAGCACGTCGTGGTTGACCGCCGTGCTGACCAACTTGGTGCCCTGCGCGGTGCGGAACAGCAGTGTCTTGCGCTGAACGACGAAATTGACCGGGAAGATCTCGGGGTGCCCGTCAGCTGTTGTGACCAGTCGCCCCAACGACACGCTGCCGAGCAGGTTCCAGCATTCGCTTTCGGAGAGAATCTCGCCGGGCGGTTTGGGTTCAGACACTCCGACCTCCATACGGCGGATTGATCACCAAGAGCATGAGTTGAGTCTAGGGAGGCGAGGCGTGGCGCGTTGTCGTGAAGGGGTGGTCCCGGCTGGGTTCGAACCAGCGACCTTCCGCGTGTGAGGCGGACGCTCTCCCACTGAGCTACGAGACCGGAGAGTCGACCGAACGGCCGAACGACGTCGAAGACTAGCACGATCAGGGGTCGCGCCCCGAATCCGCCGGCGGGCATCAGTGGTGCTGGCTTGCCGGTTTCCTGGTGGCTGCATCGGCACGTCGGGCGAGGGTCACGCGATCGCCGATGTGCGCGGAAGGTTCATGATCTGCGGCCGGGCCATTCCGCTGGCGCGGTGAGCGTCCCGAGTTGTCTGATTTTTCCTCTCACGCGAGTCGTACCAGCTGTTTTGAGGTGTGAACGGGCAGCGACGCACCGGCAAACGCCGGGATTTGTGCAGCTACACTTTGGTGGACTATCGTCGTCCTTCGCGACGGGCGACGAGTCGTTCGTGGCGCGCGGATGTAGCGCAGTTGGTAGCGCATCACCTTGCCAAGGTGAGGGTCGCGGGTTCGAATCCCGTCATCCGCTCGAAGGTGCAGTGGCATCAACCCCAGCGGTGGAGTGGCCGAGTGGTGAGGCAACGGCCTGCAAAGCCGTGCACACGGGTTCGATTCCCGTCTCCACCTCAACGATGGTTCGGCGCGATTAGCTCAGCGGGAGAGCGCTTCCCTGACACGGAAGAGGTCACTGGTTCAATCCCAGTATCGCGCACCACGTTCGACGCAGTTCAAGCGATGTTTTGTAGCTGCCCCGCGGGGCGCGTGCCCAATTCGTGCCCAACAGCCCTTAATCCCTAGGCAGCGTCGTATTTGGCGACGACGTTTGACGATTGGACCGGTTGCGGTGGTGCTGGCCGACTCACGCCATCGTCGCGAGGTTGTGCCAGAGGTTCTTGAGGCTATCGGTGCCACCGAACAGCGTGGTGAAGTGGGTGGAGTCGATGAGCACGATGTCCCCCGCGCGCTTGTCTTTCGGCGGCATCCAGATCAGCGCGTTGAACTCGGTGTTACCGGCCGCGGTGAACGGATGCGGCCGGTTGGGGTCGACGCGCTGGCGTCCGAGCACGACCAGGTCCTTGCTTTCCGGCGCGGTCAGTTCGTAGTGGGGAAGGTGCGGGTGGAAGTTGAAGGTGCTGACATTGTCGAGCAGCCGCGGGGTGTCGAGGTCCCGGAAGCCGGTCAGCGGTGCGATCTCCTTGGTGCCCTCGACGACCGCGGGACGAAGCCCCCACGTGTTGTGCACGGGCACGTCGAGGGCCTTCATCAGCGACCGGGTATACGCGGTGAAGCGCTGCTGACGTGGCACCAGCCGGTCGCCGTGGTGTTCGTACTCGACCTGGCGCTGCTCAAAGTCGTCGGTGAAGCCGACGTCGTGATGCGGCGCCAGCAGCAGGCAGGTCCCCTCGCGCTGCAGCCAGTCTTCGATGGCGGCGATCTCCTCGGGCGCGGCCTCTTCCTGGGCGAGCAGATGGTCGAGCCCGAACACCATGAGGGTGTCGGTGTCGGCGAGGATCCGCTCGTCGATCGGCAGCTTGTAGCCGGCCTGGTCGATGCGCTGGAAGACGGCGACGGGATGGCCGGTGGCCTCCTCGGCGACTTCTTGAAACGCCAGCGCCGACCGGTGGAAGAGTTCGAGCGTTCCCGCGATGCCCTGCAGAAAATTCGCCTCGCTGTACTCGGGTGTCTCGTAGGCAGGCCATAAGACGTTGCGCACCTCGGTGATCGTGGAGAACCGGTTTTCGATCACCTCCGGAGGCCGCTGCGACTCCCAGGGATAGCTCCATGTCCAGTAGATGCTGATGCGCCTGCCGCCGCTGTGCGGGCGGGTGACGTGGCTCTGGTTGTAGGTGCGAGCGCGCATAGTGATTAGTCCTTCGATTGTTCAAAGGGATGCCAGGTAGCGCATCGCGTTAATCCCTGGGAGGAAGAAGTAGGCGCCGCCGGTGAGGGTGGTGAACGCGGGAAGTCCCTTGTGAACCTTGCGGATTGGCCGTTTCGGGACGGTGAAGTCTAGTGTGCCGTCCTGGGTGCCGACGATCGGGTCGTGTTCGTTGCCCAGTTCATGGAAGGCTTTGTCATTGATCCAGACGTTCTGTGCGAACTCGAACTGACGGACCAGGTTGGCGCAGATGATGAACGCGGCGATGCCGCGGTCCACGCCGTCATCTGGTGCGCCCTCGGGCAGCACGGGACCATAGGTGGCACCTCGTCGAATCATCCGGCGCCGGTTCATGTTATGCGCTGTGTCACGCGGGTTCAGGCGCCGCGCGTGCGCACCAAGTGGGCAGGCGTATCCGTGTGGATCCATCTCCCCGTAGTTGAAGTCGTTGTTGCGCATCGGGTCTGCGCCCAGCTCTGGGTCGTCCTTCTCCGGCGCCAGGACGAGTGGGGCACCGCTGCGCCAGCGGCCCATGAACTTCGCCGCCAGCAATTCCTCGTCGTCCCGGGTCTCAGAGTTCTCGCGCAGATAGTCCCGGAAGAGCGCCACATGCTCCTGGAGTCGCCGATATGCGGCGTAGGTTCCGTTGCGCGACAGAACATCCGGCCGTGGCAGATTGGCGACCGGACCAGCTTCGTCCGGATATCCGAGGACAAACTCTCCCGGCTTGAGCGCGGCCCCCGAGCCCGGCGTGGGCTCTTCACCCGATCCTTCCATCACCGGTTGTGACAGCCGGTCTCTGTACCCGAAGTGGTCGTGTGCGTAGTTGAACGGCGGGGTCGCGTTCAAGTCCAGGTACGACAGCCGGCGCACACCATCGCATCGGTTAACCAGTTCCTCGTGCGCCGCGGTGGCCCTGCGCTGTTCGGGTTCGTCGCGCGCGAACAAGATCGCGATGGCATGCAGGTCGTTGCCTGCCAAGCCGCCGTCCCAGTTGTCGGGATGGTTGCGTCCGGTGTCGCCCAGAATGTCCGCCCTAGCCGCCATGCCCTCGCGGAATGCGTCCGGGAACGTGGCTAGCGATTCCTCTGGTAGGCCCAGCGCACGCAACCCGTTCCAGGTGAAGCCGAGCGTTACCCACCGCTTGGTGCGGTCCATGGTTTCCCGCACCGAGGCGGCAGACTCGACGACATCAACCAACTCGGACAACCATGCTCGACCGCCGGCCGGATCGTCGAATGACAAGAACTCGTAGCGTCCCGTCATCGACGGCGTTCGGGTCAGCAGGATGTGCTGAATATCGTCGAGCTCCAAGGGCGACCCGGCGGTCACAGCGCGCGCTGACCCTTCGCCCACGCCCACGCCGCGACCCGCCACCCGTCGGTGCTGCGGCGAAGCGCCACCGTGAACGTCGCGCCGGTCTGGGTCACCGTGTTCCCCTTGAGGTCGAACGTCATCGTGGCCGGGACCACCACATAAGCGGCGTCGCCTGTGGTGTCGTTGTGCACCGGATCACCAATGCTGACGTGGTAGCCCGACGCACCCAGGTGTTCACCTTCGGCCAAGACGTCGCGGTACCAGTCCGCAGCGGCCGTCGGCCCCAGCCACAGGTGTGGGGCCATGCCGTCGAGGATCGACCCGTCGGAGGCGAACGCCGCCGACATCGCCGAGGGATCCCCGGCGTTGAACGCGTCCAGATAGGTCTGGATCGCAGCGAGTGGGGTGTCGCTCATTGCATCTGGTCGAGCATGTCGGAGAACGCGGCCTTGAGACGCAACGCCTTCTTGATTTCGTCCGCAGTCACGTACGGGTATTCGCCGTACTCCAGAAAGCTGGGCACCTGGTGTTCCCGAACGAACTTAATGAACGCGTCCGGGTTCTCTTTCCAATCCTCGGGAAATCCTTCGAGGTTGGTGAACACTGTTGTGACACCTGTCGCGCTGAACAACTGCACCGCATCCTCGGTGTACTTGTCGAAATCGGTGTCGAAGATGCCCTGATATTGAAAGTGCAGCCCCGACCCGACGTCGAACAGTACCCAGCGCAGGTAATGCAGTCGCAGCGGCGCGAGGGCCTCAGGGCTGGCGGCGATCGTGTCCTCGATTGTCTTGCCGTATGCCCGGATCGCCTCCTCGCGACCCTCCTTGACCTTCGCGATGATCGAGAAGCCGTGGCAGGCGGGCGTCCGCGGGAAAAGGGGGCCGTAGCGGCCCCGCTCCAGTTCGAAATAGCCTTCCTTCGGGATGGCCATCGCGGCCGGCCGAGTCCAGTCCTGATCGTTGGGCATCCCCGCTCCTTATGACACTCGACCCCGACTAGCCGTGACGCTAGCACCAGCGGGCCTCCACTATCTGCTAACGGTCGCCAATTCACGGCTCCGTCACGAGAAGCCACCCACCACACCGAGCGCCGACAACAGTCGGGACCCGGATTGATACCGTCACGCGTCCAGTCGTTGGTCTGACCCTCCACGAGTCCTCCACGATTCAACGACCAGTTCACTGCGGGCTGTTGCGGCTGCAATCGTCACCGTCCCTGGGCACGAAAGCATGACCACACCAGTACGCAGCTACGTACAGTACGAATGCGGCGGCGGTCCAGAACTTGCCGCTGCCGCCACCCATCGTCGGGCGTCCCCATGGATTGAAAGAAGCCAAACAGGCAGCGAACCGGCCCACAGAACTGAGGTCAACGCGATGATGGCAGCACTGCAGCACGCCGTCCCGATTGCCACACTGATTTTCGTCGTGTCGAGCATGCTGGCGATGGGTCTGGGGCTCACGCTCACAGAAATCACCGCCCCGCTCCGCAATGTGCGGCTGGTAGCGATGTCTCTGTTGGCCAATTTTCTTTTGATGCCCGCCGCGGCGGTGCTGCTGGCCAAAGTGCTGCACCTGGATGAACCGTTCGCCGTGGGCCTGCTGCTGCTCGGGGTGGCCGCCGGCGCCCCGTTTCTACCCAAACTCGCCCAGATCGCCAGAGGCGACCTCGCGTTCGCGGTCGCACTAATGGTGGTGCTGATGGTCATCACCGTCGGCTACCTGCCGCTGGTGCTGCCGATGCTGCTGCCCGGCGTCTCGGTCAACCCCGGCCAAATCGCTCGCTCCCTGATCGTGCTGATGCTGCTGCCCCTGGCCATCGCCCTTGCAGTCAACGCCAAATTGCCCCGCGCCGCCGCGGCCGTCAAACCTTGGTGCGACCGGCTGTCCAGCCTCGGGCTCGTCGCCGTCGTGGTGCTACTGGTGGTGGTCAACTTCCACAACGTGCTCTCAGTGTTCGGCACACGCGCCATCCTCGCCGGCCTGCTATTCATCGCGATCGGCTACGGGACCGGATGGGCACTGGGCGGCCCAACTGCCGGCACCCGGCCCGTACTCGCATTGGGCACCGCCCAACGCAACATCGCCGCCGCGCTGGTGGTCGGTGGACAAAGCTTCACCGACCCCAGCGTCGTGGTCATGGTCGTGGTCGTGGCCATCGTCAGCCTGCTGGTCCTGCTGCCGCTGTCGCGGGCACTGGCCCGCCGCACCCCAGCCCGCGATGGAGCAGGTTAGCTCGTCCTGCCGCCGACATTCGCTCGTGAATCACAACACATGACCGACGCCAATCAAGCACCAACGCGTCCGGTCAGTCCCGGAGTTGCGTGGTCGGCCGGACCCCAGAAACGAACATCTCCCCGCCTGCTAATACTCAGGTGGGCCTAAGTACACCCGGGGTCGCTGACAAGTCTCGACCGCGAACCAGCCAGCTTCACGCCCCAAGGTGCTCTACCGACTCAAGCACACCACCATCGCGGCGTGGCGCCAGCGGACAGCCGCTTTCAGTAAGCACTATCTGTCGGGCACGTAATGGGGACGCAGGAACAAACGGAAGTCCAGAGTTGCTAAACCCGACACGTAATGGGGACGCAGGAACAAACGGAAGTCCAGAGTTGCGAAACCCGACTGCACTGAATGTGGTGCGCGAATGTTGGGACTTTATTTTTTCGGAGGGCGGGAGGGGGCGGCGCCTATGCCATGGGTGGGTCA
>NZ_LQIS01000018.1 GCF_001499905.1 Mycobacterium sp. GA-1285
ACACAATGTCAGCAGCTCGCGGTGACGGCATCACCTACTCTAACAAGAGCGGACGAATTAATGACTCAGGACACTAGTTCGTCGTGATCTGAGCCAATTCAGTTAGACCGTGCGGGCTCCGATCGATTCGTTTTCGTCGGCGCCCTCGCACGCTGGACTGGAAGGCCAGCGAAAAGGTCCGGGTTCAGCGCGACCGGGCAGCATTGGCCGGCGTGACCGTTGCCAATGCAGTGCGCAATGCTTCGGCGGGGAAGACTTCCTCAGCGAGTGCGAGCCAGTCGACGGCACCGGTCCTCGTCGTCTTGTCGACGGGCGGACGGCCGGTCGTGACGGTTGTGATCATGACACGATCGTCGTCGCTTGCAGGGTCCCCGAGAATGGCTGCTGGGCCAGACTTCGGACCCTCGAGGTCAGCTTTACCTATCCGTGGGGTAAGGGCCGAATGCTTATCGGGAAGCAGCCTTGAGTGCCATAGGTGTCGCCCGCAAACCCTTGACCGCTGCTCGAGTGAGGTCCAATGTTCCGAGTAGGCCGCCGAACACACGTCGGCCGGTAAGGACTGCTGATGAGCATCGACGACGATCCGGTCACCACGCTCGACGACCTCAGGAACGATCTGGCACGCCGACACAAGTGGACACCCAGCAGCGGCGCCTCGGTCGACCCGGCGATCGTCGACGCCGATATGGCGGCCCTCGACCGCGACGGCTACCTCATCTGGGAGAACCTGCTCAGCGCCGACGAGTGTCGGCACATCAAAGAGACGGTCGCGCCGTGGCTCGCGCACACCGGCCGCAATTCGTTCGAAGGGCACCGAACCCAGCGGGTCTACAGCCTGATGAGCAGGACCCGGGCCTGCGACCGGCTCGTCGATCACCCGCGGGTGCTCGCGGTCCTCGATCGGTTGTTGATGGACAACTATCTGCTTTCGGCGCTGCAGGCCATCAACATCCAGCCGGGCGAAACTGCGCAGCTGGCTCATCATGACGACGGCTTCTACCCGATTCCGCGGCCACGCGAGCCCCTTGCCGCGGCGACTATCTGGGCGATCGACGACTTCACCGCCCACAACGGCGCCACGGTGCTCTACCCGGGCAGCCACCGCTGGGGCAGGCGTCGACCGGAACCGGATGATCTCGCGGTTCCCGTTGTCATGCCTGCAGGTTCCTGCGTCTTCTTCGTCGGCACCCTCTGGCATGGCGGCGGCGCGAACACCACCGACAAGGCACGACTGGCCGTCACCGCCCAGTACTGCCAGCCGTGGCTGCGGCCGATGGAGGCCTTCACGCTGTCGATCTCCCGCGACACCGCGCGCGAGGTGTCCGACGACATCCGGCGCATGATCGGCTACAGCATCCATCCGCCGTTTGTCGGTGCCGTCGACGGCTTACATCCCCTGCGGCTGTTGGAGGCGCCGTGACCCCGCGCACGGCTGCGAGATTCGCTCAGTTCGCCGCGCGCATCAGCCCTGCTCGGCAATCCATTCGGCCGTGAAGCGCTGAATTGTAGAAATCTGCTGGGTCAGGAGATGGCCCATGATGAATTCGATCTTCGCCCCCACCAACGGCACCCTGAACTCCACGGTTGCGCTGCACTCCAGCGTCGAACCGCTCGGCGCGGGAGACAGAAGTATGTCGCCGGAACCGGATCCCGGCGCCCCATGCGTCGAGATGCAGACTTTTCCGCGGACTCTGCCCCCGGCGGCCGGGCACCAACTCTCGTTCTGCACCACTCGCCAGCTACCGGGAAAGAATCTGGCGACCAGTCTCGGTAGACCGTCACGACGCAGGTCTTGCACGACCACGATGTCCACCGACCCGTCATCGTTGGTGACCAGCGAATCCAACCTCCCGAACCCGCCGAACGCCTTCAGCCGCGAACGCCAGTACTCCGTCGCACAGAACGCCGAATGAATCTGTTCGACGGTGGCTGCAGATTCGACCGCGAAGTCGAATGACCGTGACACGAAAACCCACGCTATGTCTGTCGGCGGTAGGAGAGGTCGCTTCGGCGCAACTCCCTACGAGCCCATCCCGACGAGTCCGAATCGCCGATGTCCACGTCGCCGCAAGCGCAAGCCGCTAGTCTGACCGCGCAGCCACGTCGGTCAGACTCGAGTCGCGGGCTGGAGGAGGACGTGACGGATACGGGAAGTCCGGAGCCGATCGGCTCCGACGGCAAGGTCGACTTCACGGCGGTGCGTTGGGGATCTGTCGAGTGGACGCTGCTGTGCATGCTTTACCTGCGTGCGTGCGAAAGTCGTTCACCGACAACGATTTTAGGCGATCGATTCGCCGCGCGGGATGTCGCGCGCATCGAATACGACTGGCCGCGCGTCCACCGCGCCGTCCGTCCGGCGATCAATCAATTCGGAGTGGCATTGCGGGGGGCGCAATTCGACACCCGCATCACCGACTATCTGACCCGTCGTCCGGACACCACGGTGCTGCATGTGGGTTGCGGATTGAACAGCCGCGCAATGCGTTTGACAGTGCCGGCGTCGGGCCGCTGGTTCGACGTCGACTTTCCGCAAGTCATTGCTTTGCGCCGCAAGTTGTACGGCGAGTCGGACACCTACCGGATGATCGGCTCATCGATAACCGAGCACGGCTGGATCGATGAACTCCCCTCGGGTGGATCCGTGCTCATCGTCGCCGAAGGCGTGCTGATGTATCTGGCGCCGGACGAGGTGAGGGATCTGCTGCACCGATTACTGGATCGCTTCCAGACGGGTGTACTCCTCGCGGACCTCCTGTCGCCTTGGGGACCGCGGATATCCAGACTCAGGTCGGGCATCATCAAATGGGGCACACGCGACGGCGGTGAGCCCACACGCTGGGATCCCCGGCTTCGACTCATCGACGAAAGCTCCGTCATTGCAGGGTTCGAGAAGATCCCGCTCAGGCGGCCACGAGCCCTGTACCGGATGCAGAACGCGATTGCCACAACTCGAAACTACGATCGAATCTTTCGATACGCGTTCTGAAATGACGCCGACGCCGGCCCCGAATTCAGCAGCAAACACCCTGCTCCGAGTAATTCTGACGGACGCGAAAATTTCTCGCTGAAAACCGCCGATATGCCCAGTCGCCTGCAGTAGCGTCGGGTCCGGTTCATCCATCTCGGGGTCGGGGAAACCGATGAGCGTTGATCCGCTCAACAATGAATATGACAGCGGGCTCGTCCGGTTTGACGAGCAGCGATGCGGCGTCTGGCCAACCCGCGTAGAAGTGCCGGCTTGTCGAGGCTCAGACCTCGCATTAGCAGACCGCGGCTTATGCGAGAACCACGTCCAAGAGTGTCGGTTCGGCCCGCGGCCGACGTGGCCTCACAGGCGATTCACAGCGAGGCGGATCGCGTCAATTCTTCCCTTCTGAACTCTCCCTCGGGGATTGGGGCGCTCGAATGCGACACGAATACCGGGCATTGCCGCTGACTCGGCGACAGTTGGACATCTGGCTCGCGACCGCATCGGGTCACTCAACTACAGAGTGGCAGCTCGGGATGTTCGTGAAAATCGACGGCGCCATCGAACCCGGCGTCCTTGAAAAGGCAATCAGGCTAGGCCTTCTCGAAGCCGAGGCGGTCAGGGCCTCATTCGTGGAGAAGGACGGTCAGGTACGTCAACAGCCGATCGACTACTCAGACGTCCGACTCGAATCATACGACCTATGCGGCTCAGCGGACCCCGTAGCCGAAGCGCGCGCCATAGCCGCCTCGATCGAGCAAACGCCGATGCCCCTCGACGGAAAGCTGTTGAGCTTCAGCCTATTCCGGACACGGATCGACCAGTATTACTGGTTCGCCTGCTGCCACCACATCGTCATCGACGGGATGAGCATGGGGCTGGTCGGCCGTCGCATCGCCGCCATCTATTCCGCGCTCGTTTCCGGCGCACAACCCTCGCCCGCGGTATTCGGGTCACTAGAGGACCTCGTCACCTCCGAATTGCAATATGAGGAGTCGGCGGACTACGCCGACGATCGCGCCTACTGGAACCGCACTCTGTCCTCGGGCTGTGAGCAGATCTATCGGTGGGCGCCGGCTGCGGGAGGGGCCGGTTCACATCGGCCGTCGACGCCGATCGCCTTCGAGAAATCCTTGAATGTCCGCGTCCGAGAGTTGTCAAAAGCGCTGGGCGTTCGCCAGACGTCTGTGATCACCGCGGCCTGTGCCCTGCTGGTGCGCGAGTTCAGTGGCTTTGGTTCAGAAGTGGTGCTCGACTTCCCGGTCAGCAGGCGTGTCACCCCGACGTCCAGCTTGCTCCCAGGAATGCTTGCCGGGGTCGTCCCGCTCGTCTTGCGCACACCGCCGGACTGCGCGGTCGCCGACTTCCTGGTCCAGGTCGACACGCGGATCCGGGAAGCATTGCGCCATCAGCGTTTCCCTTTGCAAACACTCAGCGGCTATGGGCAAACCCTCGGCGCACGGCCGTCGAATCGGGTGGTGCTCAACTTCATCCCATCGAGGCTCTCGCTGGATTTCGCCGGCGTTCCAGCGACGGCGACATACACAACGTTCGGACCGGTCGAGCATTTCGGTCTGTTCTTCCTCGGGGTGGGCCGCGAACAGATGTTCTGCTCGGCAGGAATGGGCCAGCCGTTCTCCAGTTTCGCGGCCGCAGACCTGTCTTCGCGGCTGCAGACGATACTGGAGACGATGGCCGCGACACCCACGCGGCCGTTGTCGTCGGTCGACGTGACCCCAGCCGGTGAGCGCGCCAACCTGAGCGAACTGGGGCACGCCAACGCGTTGCGCGAGCGGATGCAGGCATCGCCGTCGATTCCGGCGCTGTTCTCCATGCAGGCCGCCCGTACGCCCACGGCGGTCGCTCTTGAATGCGGGCAACGCTTCTGGACATATCGCGAACTGGATGAGATGTCGAACCGGTTCGCGCATCTGCTGACGACGCGCGGCGTTGGTCCTGGGCGATACGTGGCGCTGCTGTCTCCCCGTTGCGCGGAAGCGGTCATCGCGATCCTGGCGGTACTCAAGACCGGCGCCGCGTATGTGGGGATCGACCCCGCGCTTCCCGCGCGGCGCATCGAGTACATGCTCCAGGACGCCGGCCCGGTCGCTGTGATCACCCGGGCCGGAATTCGACACCTGCTGCAGGGAAGTGAGCTACCGGTCATCGACCTCGACGACCCTGCCGCGGACGCGCACTCCGCCGGCGCCTTACCGGCACCTGACTCCAGCGACATCGCCCACCTCATCTACACGTCTGGCACCACCGGTGAACCCAAGGGCGTGGCCATCACGCATGGCAGTGTCACACAACTGCTGCAGCCGGCCGACAGCGATCTACCCGCACGCGCGTGGGCGCAGTGGCACTCCTATGGATTCGACGCCTCCGTGGAAGAAATATGGCGAGCGTTGCTGCACGGTGGTCGGCTCGTCGTGATCCCCGACGAGATAGCGGGCTCGCCGCACGAATTCCACTCGTTGCTGAGCTCCGCCGACGTCAGCGTATTGAGCCAGACTCCCTCGGCCCTGGCGACGCTCTCACCGGTGGGCTTGGAGTCGTTGACGGTACTCGTGGCCGGTGAGGCCTGCCCGGCCGCCCTGGTGGATCGCTGGGCGCCCGGGCGGGTGATGGTCAACGGCTACGGGCCCACCGAGACAACCATCTGTGCGGCGAGAAGTGCGCCGCTGCGAGCGGGCTGCGGTGAGCCACCGATCGGCTCACCCGCGGCCGGCGCCGCGTTGTTCGTGCTCGACGGCTGGCTGCGTCCGGTACCGGTCGGTGTGGTGGGTGAGCTCTATGTGGCCGGTCGGGGGGTGGGTCTCGGGTACTGGCGTCGGGCCGGTCTTACGGCGTCGCGGTTCGTCGCGTGTCCGTTCGGCGGCGCGGGAGCGCAAGGACAGAGGATGTATCGCACCGGCGATCTCGTGCGCTGGGGTCCGGACGGCCAGCTTCACTATCTCGGCCGCGCCGACGAGCAGGTCAAGATCCGCGGCTATCGAGTCGAGTTGGGCGAGATACGCGCCGCGCTCACCGGCCTGCCCGGCGTGGAGCACGCCGTCGTCATCGCCCGACAAGACCGTCCCGGCGAAACGCGTCTGGTCGGCTACATCGTCGGCAGCGCCGATCCGGTCGCGGCACGCACCGCGCTCGTCGAGCGGCTACCCGCCTACGAGGTCCCCAGCGCCGTCGTCGCGCTCGATGCGCTGCCGTTGACGCCCAACGGCAAGTTCGACACTCGAGCGCTGCCCGCCCCCGGACAACGAAGCGAAAACCGTTACCGCGCGCCGACCACGCCGACCGAGCAGATCCTCACCGGCATCTTCGAGCGGGTGCTAGGGCTCGTCCGGGTTGGGGTCGACGACTCGTTCTTCGAGCTCGGCGGGGATTCGTTGTCGGCGATGAGGGCAATCGGCGCCATCGCCGAAGCCATGGACGCCCACCTGTCGGTGCGAATGTTGTTCGACGCACCGACGGTCGCTTTGCTCGCACCGCATGTCAGCAGTGGGGATGGCCGCCGTGCGCCGTTGGTCGCCACCGAGCGTCCCGCGGCGATTCCCTTGTCGTTCTCCCAACGCCGGCTGTGGTTTCTCGACCAGTTGCAGCCCGGGGCCTACAACATGCCCACCGCATTCAGGATCGACGGTCCCTTGGACGTCGAGGCGCTGAGCGCGGCACTCGACGACGTCATCGCGCGCCATGAGGTACTGCGAACCGTCTATCGGCAGAGCGATGGTGTGCCCTGCCAGCAGGTGTTGCCCGCCCGAGCCGGGATGTGGCGTTGCGGCCCGGTGGAGACCCCGGTGGTGGAGAGGATGGCGGACGACGATGCGCTCGACGCGCTGAGTGCCTTGGCCCGCCACGAATTCGACCTTGCGAACCAAATCCCGATATGTGCCCAGATCTACGCAACCGGCCCCGACCGGTATCTCCTCGGACTGGTGATACACCACATTGCCTTCGATGGCTGGTCGGTGACACCGCTGGCGCGGGACCTCGCCGATGCGTACGAGGCCCGACGGCAGGGCCTCACAGTCGAGTTCTCGGAATTGCCCGTTCAGTACGCGGATTACGCGCTATGGCAGCGCGCGCAACTCGGTGATCTCGAGGACGGTCACAGTCCGATCGCCACCCAACTGGCGTACTGGCAGGAGGAGCTGGCGAATATGCCCGAGCGCCTCCAGCTTCCGACCGATCGTCCTTACCCCGCGGTGGCCGACCAGCGGGGCGCCACGGTGAAGGTCGACTGGCCGACGGCGCTGCAAGAGCGAATCCACCACATGGCCGCACGCTGCAACGCCACGAGTTTCATGGTCGCGCAGGCCGCCCTGGCGGTGTTGCTGTCCCGGTTGAGCGCCAGCGCCGATGTGGCGGTGGGATTTCCAAGCGCGGGACGTAGCGATCCAACACTCGATGAGTTGGTGGGCTTCTTCGTCAACACACTGGTGTTGCGGGTGGATCTGACCGGTGATCCCACGGTCGAAGAACTACTCGCGCAGGTCCGTCGGCGCAGCATCAACGCCTACGATCGTCAAGACGTGCCGTTCGAGGCGGTGGTCGATCGGCTCAACCCGACCCGGAGTCTCGCCCACCACCCGCTGGTCCAGGTGCTCCTGGCGTGGCAGAACCTGCCCGGCGGCATCGACCCCGCCGCAGCGTTGGCGCTGAGCGATCTCGAAATCACCCAGGTCCCGGTCGAGACCCGCACCGCGCGCATGGACCTGTCCTTCTCTCTAGCCGACCGCTGGACGAATAGCGGTGAGCCCGAGGGCATCTCGGTTGTTGCCGAGTTTCGCAGCGACGTTTTCGAGCCCGAGACTGTC
This sequence comes from Mycobacterium sp. GA-1285, assembly GCF_001499905.1. Classification (GTDB taxonomy): domain Bacteria; phylum Actinomycetota; class Actinomycetes; order Mycobacteriales; family Mycobacteriaceae; genus Mycobacterium. The sequence continues at coordinate 7,789 of NZ_LQIS01000018.1, forward strand.
AATACCCTGCTCGAGCGTTTCGAGCGGGTGCTGACGATCATGACCGGTCAGCCCACCGCGCGGTTGTCGTCGATCGACGTGCTTGACGCGAATGATTACGCCCGACTGGACCACATCGGGAACTGGGTGACGCTGCGGGAAGCCTCGGTGGCATCGGTGTCGGTTCCGGATATGCTCGCCGAGTACTCGACACGCTGCCCGGACGCGACCGCCGTTACATGCGGTGAGACCACGTGGACCTACGGTCAGCTCGACGAGATGTCGAACCGGTTGGCCGGCTTGCTCTTCAGCCACGGGGCGGTTCCCGGAGAGACCGTCGCGCTGCTGTCGGAGCGTACCGCCGAAGCCATAATGCTCATGCTCGCGGTGCTCAAGACCGGCGCGGCGTATCTGGCGATCGACCCGACCTACCCGGACAGCCGTATCGAGTTCATGCTCGAAGACGCCGCACCCGTCGTCGTGATCACCGCTGCCGCTATGCGTCCACGCCTCCACAGCTATGACGGAACCATTCTCGACATCGGCGACCCGGTTCCGCAGACACAACCCAGCCTCGATCGGCCGGTACCGACGCCCGACGACATCGCATATGTCATCTACACCTCCGGCACGACCGGAATCCCGAAGCCAGTGGCCATCACTCACCGCAATCTGGCCCATCTCGCCGCCTCGACACCATCCGAACTGCCTACGCCGCAGGTGTGGACGCAGTGTCATTCCTACGGGTTCGACTTCTCGGTGTGGGAGATCTGGGCCGCCCTGCTCGGCGGTGGCCGGCTGGTCGTCGTGCCGGAAGCGGTGACGGCGTCACCGGAGGAATTCCACGCCCTACTGGTGAGCGAGCAGGTCACCGTGCTCACGCAAACGCCCTCTGCAGCAAAGGCACTCGACCCGCGGGGCCTCGAGGCCATCGCGGTGCTGTTCGGAGGCGAGGCCTGCCCTGCCGACGTCGTGGACCAATGGGCGCCCGGGCGGGTGGTGATCAACGCCTATGGACCCACAGAGACCACTGTCTATGCGTCGATGAGCACGCCTATGAGCGCGGATTCGGGGCCCGCGCCGATCGGGGCACCGGTGTCGACCGCGGCGCTGTTCGCACTCGATGACCGCCTGCAAGCCGTCCCGGTCGGCGTAGTCGGTGAGTTGTACATCGCCGGCCAGGGAGTTGGCGTCGGCTATCTGCGCCGGCCCGGACTCACCAGCGGGCGGTTCATCGCCTGCCCGTGCGGGCAGCCCGGAACGCGGATGTATCGCACCGGTGATCTGGTGCGCTGGCGTACGGACGGCCAGCTCGACTATCTCGGTCGTGCCGACGAGCAGGTCAAGGTTCGCGGCTACCGCATCGAACTCGGCGAAGTCCAGGCCGCGCTCGCAGCCCTCGACGGCGTCGGACAGGCGGCCGTCATCGCCCGCGAAGATCAGCCCGGCATCAAGCGCCTCGTCGGCTACGTCACCGAAACCGCCACGGGGACGGTGGATCCGGTTGCCGCACGCGCCACCCTGACCGACTGGCTACCGGCCTACATGGTTCCCGCCTCGATCGTCGTTCTCGAAACGCTGCCGCTGACCGTCAACGGCAAGCTCGACGCCCGGGCCTTACCGGCACCGGTCTATGACAACATCAGCCGACACCGCGACCCCACCAATGCGGTCGAAGAAGTACTGGCCGGCATCTACGCCCAGGTACTAGGCCTGCAGCGGGTCAGCGTCGATGCCTCGTTCTTCGACCTCGGAGGCGACAGCATCCTGTCCATGCAGGTGGTTGCGCGCGCCCGCGCGGCGGGTCTGCGGTGTCGCGCTCGCGACGTCTTCATCGAGCAGAGCGTTGCCCGACTCGCGCGCGTTGCCGGGGTCGCTGACGCCGAGCCCGAAACGGTGGACGAAGGCACCGGCCCGATCACCGCCACCCCGATCATGCGGTGGCTGGCCGGGGTCGACGGCCCGGTCGGCGACTTCAACCAAACCGTCATCCTGCAGGTCCCGGCCGCGGTCACGCGCGCCGACATCTCCAGCATTCTCCAGACCCTCGTGAACCACCACGCGATGTTGCGTCTGTGCGCCGAACGCGGTGACTCCGGCTGGTCACTGAGCGTGCCCGAAGCCGGTTCGATCGACGTCGACGCCCATCTGCAAACGGTCGAAGCGTTGACACCAGACACATTGCGGGAGGGGCGATCCCGGCTCAGTCCCGAGACGGGGGTGATGCTGGTCGGCCTGTGGGCGCCCACGGCACGTGAACTGGCGTTGATAATGCACCACATGGCCGTCGATGCCGTCTCGTGGCGAATTCTGCTCGAAGACATCAACATCGCATGGACCCAGCACCACAGCGGAGAACCCATCGAGTTGCCGCACGGCGGCACCTCGTTCCAGCGATGGGCCGCCTTGCTCGACGAACTCGCAGACGGTCCGGAAGTCACCCTATACGCGGAATATTGGCGGACGGTACTGGCCACGCCCCCTGCCCTGCCCACCCCTCGGCCAGAAACGGATACCTATGCCAGTGCGGGACACCTGTCGTCATTGCTGGACGCCGACGTCACTCGCTTGCTGTTGGGGACCGCGACCGCGGCGTTACGCACCGGTGTGCAAGACGTTCTCCTGATCGCCTTCGTGCTGGCGTGCCGAGAGGTTCTCGGCGACCACGAGACGATCGCCGTCGACATCGAAGGCCATGGTCGTGACGAAGAGTTGGCGCCCGACTTGAACCTGTCGCGCACGGTGGGTTGGTTCACCGCCAAGTATCCCGTCGCGTTGTCCTTGGGGGCATTGCGCTGGCACGAAGTCGTAACCGGTGCCCCGGCGCTGGGCTCGCTTGCGAAGAGCGTGAAAGAGCAACTTCGCGCGGCGCCCGACGGATGGACGTACGGAGCGCTGCGCTACCAGGGTGCGGACACCGAGCTCACCGGGCCCGACCCGCCGATCGGTTTCAACTACCTCGGGCGCCTGGATGCCGAATCGTCGTCGGCATCTGAAAACGGCTGGCGCATCAGCCTGGAAACCATGGCACTGGCCACGACCGCGGCGGCCGTGCCCACACCGTTGACGCACACGCTCGAACTCGGCGTGGCCGGCATCGACACCGGCGAAGGCATTCGGCTGCAGGCGAATTGGACCTGGGCGCCGTCGGCACTGACCGAAACGCAGGTAGATCACCTCAACCGACTCTGGTTCGAGGCGCTCGCCGGAATATGCGCCTACGTGAACAGCGGCGGCAACGGCCTCACCCCTTCCGACATCGCTCCCCTCAACCTCGACCAACGCCAACTGGACGAACTGCAAGAGCAAGGGAGCGTCGCCGACGTCCTTCCGCTCACCCCTCTGCAAGAGGGCTTGCTGTTCCACGCGGGCGCTACGACCAACGCGGGCGACGACGTCTATGCGATGCAACTCGACATCACGATCGCCGGCCCGCTCGATCCCGAGCGCCTCCGAGATGCCATCGACGCCGTCGCCGCGCGCCACCCCAATCTCACCGCCCGTTTCGACGGCCGATATAGCCGGCCGATTCAGATCATCCCCACACAACCCGAAATACCGTGGAGTCTCCTCGACGCCGATGCCAACCGCATGGACGTCGACATCGACCCGGGCTTGGCCACGGCGGCGGGCAGCCGACCCCCCCGGCCCGTCACCGTCTCGACGCCCCTCCCGTCCCCGCGTGAAGGCGGGCCGATGGGTTCGACACGTCGGCGGGTCGATGTCGATGTCTCGCAGTGTATTTCGCAGTTCCTCGCCGATGAACGGGCCGCGGTCTGTGACCTGGCCCGGCCGCCGTCCCTGCGGGCGGCATTGATCCGAATCGGACCAGATTGCCACCGGTTGGTGTTGACCAATCATCACATCGTGCTCGACGGCTGGTCGTTGCCCATCGTCGCTCAGGAGATCTTCGCGAGCTACTACGGGCATGATCTTCCCGCCGCGGCGTCGTATCGCCGGTACGTCACGTGGCTTGCGGGCCGAGACACGGCCGCTGCACATGCCGCGTGGCGTGAAGTCCTGGCGGACGTCGAAACACCCACCCTCGTCGGGTCTCCGAACCGCCTGAAGCTCGGTCCGCGTGGCAACCTCGCGGTGCAGGTAACCCAGGAGACGACGAGCGCGCTCGGCGAGTTGGCGCGCTCCTGCCACACCACCGTCAACACCGTGTTGCAGGCTGCGTGGGCACAGCTGCTCATGTCGCTGACGGGATCACACGATGTCGTGTTCGGGACGGCGGTTTCGGGGCGGTCGGCCGATGTCGTAGGCGCCGAATCGATGGTCGGACTACTGATCAACACCGTACCGGTACGGGCCAGGATCACTCCGTCGATGACCGTGACCGAGCTGCTTTCGCAACTTCAGCGCGGGTACAACCAGACTCTGGAGCATCAGCACGTCGGGCTGGCCGAACTCCATCGCATCACCGGCCATGATCCGCTGTTCGACACCGTTTTCGTCTACGAGAATTACCCGGTCGACACGCGGGCGTTACTCAGCAACGGCCTGACGATCACCGACGTGACCGGCCGCGAGTCGACGCATTACCCGATGGCGGTCGTCGCTCACCCCGGCAGCGAACTCGGTGTGCGTTTCGAGTTCGACACCGATGTCTTCGACGCATCCGAGATCGACAGGCTCGGACATCGATTGCACCTTGTGCTGCAGGCGATGGCCGCAGACCCGACGCGTCGATTGTCGTCGATCGATCTGCTCGAGGGCGGCGAACAGGCCGAGTTGGACGGGTACGGACACCGGGCGACGCTGACCACACCCGTCGAGCCGGCGTCGATTCCCGCGATCTTCGCCGCCCAGGTTGAGCGTGCGCCGGAGGCGGTGGCGGTGTCCTTCACAGACAACACCGCCTCGAGCATCTCGTATCGCGAGCTCGACGAGAAGTCGAACCGATTGGCGCAGTTACTTATCCAGCGAGGCGCGGGTAGGGGGCGATGCGTCGCCTTGGTGGCGGAGCGCTCAGCACAGGCGGTCGTCGCGATCCTGGCAGTCCTCAAGAGCGGGTCCGCCTACCTTCCGATCGACCCTGCCGTACCGCGGACGCGGATCGAGTTCATCGTCGCCGATGCCCGACCGAGCCTGCTTCTGACCACCGCGGACCTGGCCGACGGGTTGAGCGGCCTCGATGTCGCGCACATCCTGATCGACGACGCCGCGGCGTACACGGCGCCGGACACGCCGCCACCCCTACCGTCGGCCGATGACATCGCTCACATCATCTACACGTCGGGCACGTCCGGCGTGCCGAAAGGGGTTGCGGTCGACCATCGCAACGTGACTCGGCTCTTCGACCGTCTCGCTCCGGGCTTCGAACTCGGCCCGCATCTGGTGTGGACGCAGAGCGCCTCGCTGGCATTCGACTTCTCGGTCTGGGAAATCTGGGGTGCTCTGTTGTTCGGTGGGCGACTCGTCGTGGTGCCCAAGGCCGTCGCGCGCTCACCCAAAGACTTCCACACCCTGCTGCGCAGCGAACACGTCAACGTGTTGAGCCAAACGCCGTCAGCGCTACAGGCGCTTCCCATCGAGGGTTTGGAAGCGGTGAACGTGATGGTGGCCGGTGAAGCCTGCCCACCCGAGGTGGTGCGACGGTGGGCACCCAGCCGGGTGATGGTCAACGGCTACGGCCCGACCGAGATCACGGTGTACGCGTCGATCAGCGCACCCCTGACCGCAGAGTCGAACCCTGTGCCGATCGGCACACCGGTTCCGGGCGCGGCGCTGTTCGTCCTCGATGGCTGGTTGCGGCGAGTTCCCGCCGGTGCGGTGGGCGAACTGTACGTGGCGGGCCACGGCGTCGGGGTCGGATACTGGCGCCGATCCGGCCTGACGGCATCGCGATTCGTCGCCTGTTCCTTTGGCGCAGCGGGTGCACGAATGTATCGCACAGGCGACCTCGTACGGTGGGGCCACGACGGGCAACTGCAGTATCTGGGACGAGCCGACGAGCAGGTGAAGATCCGCGGCTACCGCATCGAGCTCGGCGAGGTGCGCAGCGCACTCACCGCGCTGCATGGTGTCGACCAGGCCGCGGTGATCGTGCGGGAGGACCGTCCCGGTGACAAGCGCCTCGTCGGCTACATCACCGAAACAGCCGCCGGGACAGTCGATCTACCGGGCGTGCGGACGTTGCTGGCCGAGCAGCTGCCCGCGTACATGGTCCCCTCGGCCGTGGTCCTCCTGGACAGGTTGCCCCTGACGCCCAACGGCAAGCTCGACGCTCGCGCGTTGCCCATGCCCGGATACCCCGGCGGCCGGCAGTACCGCGCTCCGACCACACCCGTCGAGGAGATGCTCGCACGGACGTATGCGCACATCCTCGGACTCGACCGGGTGGGCGTCGACGACTCGTTCTTCGACATCGGCGGCGACAGCATCCTGGCGATGCGTGCGGTCGCCGAGATCAACGCCGCTCTCGACTCCGATCTCTCCATCCGGACGCTGTTCGACGCTCCGACCGTCGCCGAACTGGCACTCCGCATCCGCGGCGAAGCGATACCCCGCACGCCCTTGCTCGCCGGTGCGCGACCGCCGACGATCCCCTTGTCGTTCGCCCAGAACCGGCTGTGGTTCCTCGAACAACTACAGGGTCCTTCGCCGGTGTATCACATGGCGGTGGCATTGCGCCTGCGGGGACGGCTGGATGTCGAGGCGCTGCGTGAGGCGCTCGGCGACGTCGTGTCCCGTCACGAGACTCTGCGCACCGTGTTCCCGGCTCAGGGGGGCGTGCCCCAACAGGTCGTCATCAGTGCCGATAGAGCCGATTTCGGTTGGCGGCTCGTCGATTCCACCGCCTGGTCGGCCAGTCGGCTGACGGAGGCGATCGAGGACGCGGTAGGGCGAGCGTTCGACTTGTCCAGCCAAATACCCCTGCGTGCAGCGCTCTTCCGGATCAGTGACGACGAACATGTACTGGCAGGCGTGGTGCACCATATCGCCGCCGACGGCTGGTCTATCACGCCACTGGTTCGCGACCTGAGCGTCGCTTACGCCGGCCGTTGCGCTGGACGGCCACCGGATTGGGCGCCACTACCGGTGCAGTACGTCGACTACACGCTCTGGCAGCGTGCGCTGTTCGGTGACCTCGACGACGGCGGCAGTCTGATCGCCGAGCAACTCGCCTATTGGCGGGATGCGTTGGTGGGATTACCGGAACGGCTCACGCTTCCGACGGATCGGCCCTACCCGCCCGTCGCCGACCTGCGCGGGGGCACGGTCGAGGTCAGTTGGCCGGCCGACATCCAGCGGCGCGTGAACGATCTGGCCGTCCGATGCAGGGTGACCAGCTTCATGGTCGTCCAGGCCGCGTTGGCAGTGGTCCTGTCCCGGCTCAGCGGCAGTCGCGATGTCGCCGTTGGTTTTCCGATCGCCGGGCGTAGCGACCCGGCCCTCGACTCGCTGGTCGGCTTCTTCGTCAACCTGTTGGTGTTGCGGGTGGATCTGGCGGGCGACCCGACCGTGGCGGAGCTGCTGATGCACGTACGACAGCGCAGCCTCGGCGCGTACGAACATCAGGACGTGCCCTTCGAGTTCTTGGTCGATCGGCTCAACCCGGACCGAAGCCTCGCCCACCACCCGTTGGTTCAGGTTGCGTTGGCTTGGCAGGGTTCCACGGGAGCCGTGAGCAGTTCGCCAACCGGCTTGGCGCTCGGCGAGCTGCAGGTGAGTCAGATACCGGTGGAGACCCACAGTGCCCGCATGGACCTGGTTTTCTCCCTGTCCGAACGGTGGATGGGCAGCGGTGATTTGGACGGTATCGGCGGAACCGTGGAATACCGCACCGACGTCTTCGACGAAGCCACGATCGAGACCCTGGTCGCACGGCTGCTGCGCGTTCTGACGACGATGACGGCGGACCCGGGGCTGCGGATGTCGACGGTGGATGTGCTGGACACCGAAGAGCACACGCGACTCGACGCCTTCGGCAACCGCGCGGCACTGACCGCACCGTCCAATGCTCGCGTATCGATACCGGCGATCTTCGCCGAGCATGTGGCAGGCAGGCCGGAGCTGATCGCGGTCACCTGCTGCGATCGCACGTGGACTTATCGACAGCTCGACGAAGCGTCGAATCGTCTGGCGCACTTCCTCGTAGGCTCCGGAGCCGGGCCCGGCCGATGCGTGGCCCTCATGCTGACACGATCCGGCGAAGCGATCGTGGCCATCCTCGCGATACTCAAGACGGGTGCCGCCTACCTGCCGATCGATCCCGCGCTTCCCAGTGCGCGAGTCCAGTTCCTGGTGGCCGACGCCGCGCCGATCGCCGCGATCACCTCCTCCGATTTGCGTCCGCGATTCGGCGAAAGCGACCTGCAGCTGATCGATCTGGACGACCCCGCCATCGAGACCTTCCCCGACACCACCCTGCCCACACCCGATGCCGACGGTCTTGCGTACATCATCTACACCTCGGGTACCACCGGAACGCCCAAAGGTGTTGCCGTCACGCACTCCAACGTGACCCAGTTGCTGGCGTCACTCGATGCGGGCTTGCCTCGACCGGGCGTATGGCCGCAGTGCCACACACTGGCGTTCGACGTTTCCGTCTGGGAGATCTTCGGTGCGCTTCTGCGCGGTGGTCGAGTGGTGGTGATACCCGAAGACGTGACGGCCTCTCCGGACGATCTCCACAGCGTGCTGGTTTCCGAGCGGATCAGCGTGCTCACGCAGACGCCGTCGGCGGTGAGAATGCTGCCGCGTGACGGACTGAACGCAGCGGCCCTGGTGGTGGTCGGCGAGGCGTGCCCGGCCGAGGTGGTGGATCAGTGGGCCCCCGGGCGGATGATGGTCAACGCCTATGGACCGACCGAGACCACCATGTGCGTGGCCATCAGCGCACCACTGGCGGCGGGGTCGGGAGCGCCGATCGGCTCACCGGTATCGGATGCGGCCCTGTTCGTGCTCGACGAATGGCTGCGGCCGGTGCCCACCGGGTCGGTGGGCGAACTGTACGTCGCGGGAGCGGGTGTGGCGTGTGGCTACATCGGGCGGTCGGCGCTGACCGCGAACCGATTCGTGGCGTGCCCCTTCGGGCAGCGGGGCGCGCGGATGTACCGCACCGGCGATCTGGTGTGCTGGCGCCCGGACGGCCAACTGCACTATCTGGGACGCGTCGACGAGCAGGTCAAGATCCGCGGCTACCGCGTCGAACTCGGCGAGATCCAGAAGGCGTTGGCCGACGTGGACGGTGTGGAGCAGGCAGTCGTCGTCGCCCGTGAGGATCGCCCCGGTGACAGACGCCTGGTGGGTTACTTCACCGGAACGGCAGATCCGCGTACGGCACGCGCTGCACTGGGTGAACGGTTGCCTGCATACATGGTGCCGCACAACGTGATTGCGGTCGACGCGTTGCCGCTGACTGCCAACGGCAAACTCGACATTCGTGCACTGCCTGCGCCGGACCATCAGGGGGAGCCGTACCGCGCACCGGCCGATGCGGTCGAAGAGATCCTTGCCGGTATCTACGCGCAGGTGTTGGGCCGCGACAGAGTCGGCGTCGACGACCCCTTCTTCGATCTGGGAGGCGACAGCATCCTGTCGATGCAGGTGGTCGCGCGTGCTCGCGCCGCGGGTGTGGCCTGCCGGCCACGCGACATCTTCGTCGAGCAGACCGTGGCACGGCTGGCCCGCGTCGCCCGGGTGGCCACCGTCGACAACGGTCCCGTCGACGAGGGTGTCGGTGACGTGTCGGCAACCCCGATCATGCGGTGGCTGGCCGACATGAAAGGCCCCGTCGGACAGTTCAATCAAACGCTGGTGCTGCAAGCACCCACCGGGGTGAACAACAAGGACGTCGTCGTCCTGGTGCAGGCGTTGTTGGATCGCCACGCGATGTTGCGGCTCCGGGTCGCCGGTGACACGCTCAGCACGCCGGAGCCGGGTTCGGTCGACGCAGGAACGTGTGTGCAAGCGGTCGACGAGATGTCCGGCGAGGCGCTGGCAGCGGCGCGATCGCGATTGGATCCGGCCGGCGGACGGATGCTCAGCGCTTTGTGGGTATCCGACAGCGGCCAACTGACGCTGATCGTTCACCATCTGGCCGTCGACGCGGTGTCATGGCGCATCCTGCTCGAAGACCTCAACATCGCCTGGGGTCAACACCACAGCGGACATCCGGTGACTCTGCCGCGCGCAGGCACCTCATTCCGGCGGTGGTCCGCGCTGCTCGCCGATCGCGCCCACGACCCCGGCGTGGAGGCGCAGGCCGACAAGTGGAAGCAGGTCGCAACGGCGCCATCCGCGCTGCCCGCACCCGATGACGACGCCGACACCTACGCCAGCGCCGGACATCTCACGAGCTCGTTGGACACCGACACGACCCGCATGCTCCTCGACGCCGTTCCTGCCGCGTTCCACGCTCCGATACAAGACATTCTGCTCATCGCCTACGGAATGGCGTTGTCGGAGTTCCTCGCTCATCGCGATCCCCTCGCGATCGACGTCGAGGTCCACGGCCGCGAGGAAGACCTCGCACCCGACATCGATCTTTCGCGGACCGTCGGCTGGTTCACGGCGAAGTACCCAGTCGCTCTTGCGACGAATGGGCTGCGCTGGGACAAGGTCCTCGCCGGCGACGAGACGTTGGGCGCAGCCGTGAAAGCCGCCAAGGAACAGCTGCGCGGGCTGCCCAGCGGATTGACCTATGGACTGCTGCGCTACCTCAACGCTGACATCGACCTGCCCGACGACGACCCGGCGATCGGATTCAACTACCTGGGCCGGCTGCAGGATGCCGGCACCGAGGACAATGGTGGCCTGTGGCGCGTCAGTCGGGACGCAGTGTCGGTGAGCGCCGCCGCCGCCGCGATACCCATGCCCTTGGCACACACCGTGGAAGTCAACGCCGCGATCGTCGATATCGACGAAGCTCCACAGCTGCGTGTCGAATGGCTTTGGGCAACTTCGGTTCTCGACAGCTCCGAGATCGCCAGACTCAGCCGGTTGTTCGCCGAGGTCCTGAGCGGCGTCTGCGCGCACGTGCGCAGCCGCGGCGGCGGACTGACCCCCTCCGACATCCTTCCCGCCCGGCTCGATCAGCGCCAGATCGACCACCTCGAGCGACAATTCGGCATTGCCGACATCCTCCCGCTCACCCCCATGCAACAAGGTCTGCTCTTCCACGCCAACTCCGTGCTGGGCGACGACGACCACCTGTACGCGATGCAACTCGACATCACCATCGCGGGCCCGCTGGACACCGACCGCCTCCAAGCGGCCGCACGTGCCGTCGCGGTTCGTCACCCGCAGCTGGTCTCCCGGTTCTGCCAGGAGTACGACCCGCCCATCCAGATCATCCCGGGCGATGCCAGGCCCGGGTGGCGCTACGTCGACGTGGCGGCCGCCGGCCCGCAAGCCGACGAACACATCGCACGGGTATGCGCGCAGGAGCGCGCTGCGGTCTGCCGCCTCGACGACCCGCCGGCATTCCGTGTCGCGCTGATACGGACGGCGGACGACAGGCATCGGTGCGTTCTGAGTTTTCACCACATCGTGATCGACGGCTGGTCACTTCCCATCCTCGCGCAGGAGATGTTCGCGAGCTACTTCGGTCACCGACTCCCGGCGCCCGGATCGTTCCGCCGGTACGTCAGCTGGCTGTCTGATCGAGACCTCGATGGCGCTCGCGCGGCCTGGCGCGAAGTACTGTCCGGATTCGACACTCCCACGTTGGTGGCCCCGCCGAATCGGCGTGGCCGCCGACGTGTCGAATCGTTCCGGTTGTCCGAACGGATCACTCGGTCAATCGAGGAGTTGGCGCGCGCCGAGCGCACCACGGTCAACACCGTACTGCAAGCGGCCTGGGCGCAGCTTCTGGTGTGGCTGACCGGCCACCATGACGTCGTGTTCGGTACCGCGGTGTCCGGGCGCCCGGCGGATCTGCCCGACGCGGAGTCGATGATCGGTCTGCTGATCAACACCGTTCCCGTCCGCGCCACGTTCACAACGGAGACCACCACGTCCGACGTGCTCGCCCGACTTCAGAGCGCGCACACCGAAACCCTCGAACATCAGCACCTGGCGCTCAACGAGATTCACCGCATCGCGGGATGCGACCAACTCTTCGACACCCTGTTCGTCTACGAGAACTACCCGGTAACCACATCCGCGCTCGTCGAGGCCGACGGATTGACGGTCACCGACCTCGTCACGCGTGAACGCAACGACTACCCGCTGACGCTTCAGGCGATGCCGGGCAACGAAATCGCCCTCCGTCTCGAGTTCGACGCCGACATGTTCGAGGCGGTCGCCATCGACAAGCTGGTGAGAGGCTTGCAGCGGATGTTGGAGGCGATGGCCTCCGACCCGACGAGGCGGCTGCTGTCGGTCGATCTGCTCGCCGAGGACGAGCATGCCCATCTGGACCGACTGGGGAACCGGGCGGTGCTGGAGCAACCCTCGTCACCGGTGTCGATACCCGTCGCGTTCGCGGCGCAGGTGGCGCGCACACCGTCGGCCTTCGCACTCAGCTGCGGTGAATCCGCATGGACCTATCGCGAACTCGACGAGGCGTCGAACCGTTTGGCCCACCTGCTCGCCGACAAAGGGGCCGGCCCCGGAGACTCGGTGGCGCTGCTGCTTCCGCGGTGTGCAGAGGCGATCGTGGCGATCCTGGCGGTGCTCAAGACAGGGGCCGCGTACCTGCCCTTGGACCCCGGACATCCGCCTGCCCGGATCAGGTTCGTCTGTGAGGACGCCGACCCGATCGCTGCCGTCACCACCGCCGAATTGGCGGACCGGTTCGGCGAGTGCGATCTGCCGGTCGTCGATATCGCCGACCCGCTGATCGACTCCCAACCGAGCACCCCGCTGCCCGCACCGGCGCCCGACGACATCGCCCACATCATCTACACCTCGGGGACCACGGGTGTGCCCAAAGGCGTTGCGGTCACGCAGTACAACGTCATGCAACTCTTCGACGCGCTCGATGTCGGTTTCGAATTGACACCCGGACAGGTGTGGTCGCAGTTCCATTCCTACGCCTTCGATTTCTCCGTGTGGGAAATCTGGGGGGCGTTGCTTCACGGGGGCCGTCTGGCGGTGGTGCCCGAGTCACTTGCGCGTTCCGCTGACGACTTTCATGCCTTGCTGGCGCGCGAGAACGTCACTGTGCTGACTCAAACCCCCTCTGCTGTGCGGGGATTGACGCCCGATGGCTTGGGTCCAGCGGCTTTGGTCATCGGCGCCGAAGCGTGCCCGGCCGAGCTGGTCGATCTGTGGGCACCTGGCCGGACGATGATCAACGTCTATGGTCCTACCGAAACGACGATGTGGTTGGCCAAGAGCGCACCGCTGGCGGCGGGCTCCGGGTCGCCGCCGATCGGCTCCCCGGTAGCGGGCGCCGCCTTTTTCGTTCTCGACGGATGGCTGCGGCCGGTGCCGGTCGGCGTGGTGGGGGAGTTGTATCTGGCCGGCCGCGGCGTCGGCGTGGGATATTGGCGCCGACCGGGTTTGACGGCGTCACGCTTCGTCGCGTGTCCGTTCGACGGATTCGGTGCGCGGATGTACCGCACCGGCGACCTCGTCTGCTGGGGCGCCGACGGGCAACTGCGCTATTTCGGGCGAGCCGACCAACAGGTCAAGATCCGCGGCTACCGTATCGAACTCGGCGAAGTGCAGGCGGCGCTCTCGGAGCTCGACGGAGTCGAACATTCCGTCGTCATAGCCCGCGAGGACCGCCCCGGAGACAAGCGACTCGTCGGGTATATCACCGGCTCGGCCGACCCGGGACAGTGCCGCGCCGCCCTTACGGAACGGCTGCCGTCATATATGGTGCCGTCCGCGGTGGTGGTGCTCGACGCCCTTCCGGTCACCGTCAACGGCAAGCTCGACACCCGCGCGCTGCCCGCCCCGGAGTACGTCGACATCGACCGATACCGCGCCCCCACAACGGCTCTCGAAGAGATTCTGGTCGGAATCTTCGCCCAAGTCCTCGGGTTGCCGCGCGTCGGCGTCGACGACTCCTTCTTCGACCTGGGTGGTGACTCGGTCTCGGCGATGCGGGCGACGGCAACGATCAAAACGACGCTCGACGCCGACATCTCGGTGCGGACCCTGTTCGACGCACCGACGGTCGCCCAGCTGGCCCCCGTCCTCGTCACCGAGCCCGATCCGTATCCGCTCTCCGCGGCCGAGCAGCGGCCCGAGATGATTCCGCTGTCGTTCGCCCAGAGTCGACTCTGGGTCATCGATCAGCTCCTGGGGCCCTCGCCGGTCTACAACATCGCGATCGCGCTGCGGCTGCGGGGGCGGCTGGAGGTGGATTCGCTACGTGCTGCGCTCACCGACGTGGTCGGCCGCCACGAGAGCCTGCGCACGCTCGTCGCCGCCCATGACGGAACGCCACACCAGGTCGTGGTCGCCGCTGAGAAGGCCGCTGCGAGTTGGGCACACGTCGACGCGGCGGCGTGGTCGGCGGAGCGGTTGGCGGAGGCGGTCGGTCTGGCCACGCGTCAGACCTTCGACTTGGCATCCGAAATACCCCTGCGGGCAACGCTGTTCCGGATATCACCCGATCACCATGTCCTGGTCGGCGTGGTGCACCATATCGCCGCTGATGGGTGGTCGGTGACGCCGTTGGTGCGGGATCTCGCGGTGGCGTATGCCGCGCGGCGGCGAGGGCAGTCCCCGCAGTGGGCGCCGTTGCCGGTGCAGTACGTGGACTACACCCTGTGGCAGCGTGCACGGCTGGGTGAGCTCGACGACAGTGACAGCCCGATCTCGGCCCAATTGGCCTACTGGATGCGAACGTTGTCCGGCATGCCCGAACGCCTGGCGCTGCCCACGGACCGGCCCTATCCGGCCGTTGCCGATCAACGCGGCCAGACCCTGACGGTGGCGTGGTCGCCGGACCTGCAGCATCAGGTCCGTTCGGTGGCCGCCGAGTGCAACGCGACCAGCTTCATGGTGATGCAGACCGCGCTGGCGGTGCTGCTGTCCCGACTGAGTGCCAGTCCAGATGTGGCGGTCGGCTTCCCCATCGCCGGTCGCACCCACCCCGCACTCGACGAGTTGATCGGCTTCTTCGTCAACACGTTGGTACTGCGAGTGGATCTGACCGGGGATCCGAGTTTCGTCGAACTGCTGGATCAAGTGCGTCGACGCAGCCTGGCGGCTTTCGAACATCAGGACCTGCCCTTCGAGGTGCTGGTGGAGCGGCTCAATCCGGTACGGTCACTGGCGCATCACCCTCTTGTCCAAGTTTTGGTGGCCTGGCAGAACCTCGACGGGCATACCGCCGACCCGTCGACCGTCCTGGCGCTCGACGATGTGCAGGTCGATCGGCTGTCGGCCGACACCCAGACCGCACGGGCGGATCTGACGTTCTCGCTGTCAGAGCATTTCACCGACTCCGGTGAACCGGCCGGCATCTGGGGAGCGGTCGAGTTCCGCACCGACATATTCGATCTCGCGAGCATCGAAGCACTCGTCGATCGACTGGAACGGCTGCTGACCGCGATGACCGCCGACCCCCGCCGCCGAGTCTCGGAGACAGACCTGCTCGGTGCGCATGAGCACCACCGGCTGGACGCGATCGGTAACCGGCGGGTGTTGAACGGTCCCGTACCGGCCGGGGTGTCGGTGCCGGAGCTGTTCGCCGAGAATGTGATTCGGATGCCGGCCGCGATGGCGGTCAGCGACGGAACCCGATCCCTCTCCTACCGTCAGCTCGAGGAGACGGCCAACCGGTTGGCGCACCTGCTGATCGGGCGAGGTGTCGGACGTGGCGCATGTGTCGCGCTGATGTTCGATCGCTGCTGGGAGGCGATCGTCGCGATGCTCGCGGTGCTGAAGACGGGCGCCGCGTACCTTCCGATCGATCCGGCTCATCCTCGTCGGCGCGTCGAGTTCATGATCGACGACGCCGCTCCTGCCGCGGTCGTCACCAAGGCCGCCTTGGCCGAGAAGTTGAACGATCTCGACGTCGTGATCGTCGACGTCGACGACCCCGCCGTCACCCTGTGCCCGAGCACACCGTTGGCCGCCGCACCGACGGCCGACGACATCGCGTACCTGATCTACACCTCGGGCACCACCGGAACCCCGAAGGGAGTGGCCGTCACTCATCGGAATCTGGCTCATCTCGCCGAGTCCACCCCGGCCTCGCTGCCGGGCGCACCGGTATGGACGCAATGTCATTCTTACGGGTTCGACTTCTCGGTGTGGGAGATCTGGGCGGCGCTGCTCGGCGGGGGACGGCTGGTCGTCGTTCCTGACGAAACCGTCGGCGCACCAGACGATTTCCACGCCTTGATGAGCCGCGAGCGGGTCACGGTGCTGACGCAGACTCCGTCCGCATCGGCGGCGCTGTCGCCGCAGGCGTTGGAGCCGACAACGGTGCTCCTCGGTGGGGAACCGTGTGCGGCCGACGTGGTCGACCGGTGGGCCCCAAGGCACACGGTGATCAACGCCTATGGCCCCACCGAAGCGACCGTGTACGTGTCGATGAGCCCGCCGCTGGTCCCGGGTTCGGGAGCGGCGCCGATCGGGGCACCGGTATCCACCGCGGCGGTGTTCGTACTCGACGAATGGCTGCGTCCGGTGCCGCGCGGTGTGGTCGGTGAGCTGTATGTGGCCGGCCGCGGCGTGGCGATGGGTTATCTCGGCCGAGCCCGGTTGACCGCATCGTCGTTCATCGCCTGCCCATTCGGTCGACCGGGCACGCGAATGTACCGCACCGGGGATCTGGCGTGTTGGCGTCACGACCAGTTGCGATATCTGGGGCGTGCCGACGAGCAGGTGAAGGTCCGCGGCTACCGCATCGAGCTCGGCGAAATCCAAAGCGCGATGGCCGCTTTGGACGGTGTTGAACAGGCCGTCGTCATCACCCGCGAACATCGCGCGGGTGACAAGCGCCTCGTCGGGTACATCACCGGCACCGCCGCCCCCGGCGAGGTACGCACCGCGCTGGCCGAGCGGCTACCCGCCTATATGGTGCCGACCGCGGTCGTGACGCTCGAATCGATTCCGATGACGGTCAACGGCAAGCTCGACATCCGCGCCCTGCCCGTACCGGAATATGTCGACATCGACCGATATCGCGCCCCCACAACCGCTGTCGAAGAGGTCCTGGCCGGGATATACGCGCAGGTCCTCGGCCTCGAGCGGGTGGGCGTCGACGACTCGTTCTTCGACCTCGGCGGGGACAGCATCCTGTCGATGCAAGTGGTGGCCCGTGCTCGCGCCGCCGGCCTGCGTTGTCGGCCCCGTGATGTCTTCGTCGAGCAGACCGTGGCCCGACTGGCAGGCATGGTCACACTGGCCGATGCGACCGGTGACGCCGACGATATCGGCGTCGGCCGGGTGGTGCCCACACCGATCATGCACTGGCTGCACGACATCGACGGTCCCGTCGGCGAATTCAATCAGGCGATCGTCGTCCACGCCCCGACCGGGGCGAGCGAGGCCGACGTGGTGTCGGTGCTGCAGGCACTGCTCGACCACCACGCCATGCTGCGGGTGCGGGTCAGCGAGGACGACGGCGACGGCTGGGAACTGGATGTGCCCGAGCCCGGATCCATCCGTGCCGAGGCGTGCCTGGAAACCGTGCAGGCGCTCACCGGGGAGACGCTCACCGCAGCACGCGCGCGGCTGGCTCCGGGCGCCGGGGCCGTGCTGGCCGCGGTCTGGGCGCCGGCGACCGGGGACTTGGCGTTGATCATTCACCACCTCGCGGTCGACGCGGTGTCGTGGCCGGTCCTCATCGAAGACCTCAACATCGCGTGGGCTCAACACCGCGGTGGTGAACACATCGCCCTACCCTCCGTCGGCACCTCATTCTTGAGGTGGGCGTCGATACTGAGCCGGTATGCCCACACCGAAGAGGTTGTCGCACAAGCTGACACGTGGATGCGCGTGACGGCAGCACCGCTCGCGTTTCCTGCGCCCTCACCCGATCGCGACACGTACGCCAGTGCCGAACACCTGTCGGCATCACTGGATACCGCCGCCACGCGCGCGCTGCTCGCAGAGGTGCCCGCAGCGCTTCACTGCGCGCTCGACGACATCCTGTTGATCGCAATGGCCTTGGCGTGCAACGAGTTTCTCGGCTCGGGGCCGATCGGCATCGACGTCGAGGAACACGGTCGCTGCGAGCACATCGCCACCGATGTGGATCTCTCCCGAACGGTGGGCTGGTTCACCACCAAGCATCCCGTTTCGCTACAGGCCGCGAAGCTGAACTGGCGACATGTCGTCACCGGTGCGGGCCGCCTCGGCGCCGTGATCGCAGACGTCAAGGAACAATTGCGTGCCCACCCCGATCCCATCACGTACGGGCTGCTGCGTTATCTCAACTCGGACGCCGCGCCTTTCGGGCCCGACCCCACGATCGGCTTCAACTACCTCGGACGCCTCGGCGCGAGCGCCGCGCAGCTACCCGCGGAAGGTTGGCGCATCAGCGAAGAAGGGCTCGCCCTGGCCGAAGCAGCCGCGGCGGTGCCCATGCCCTTGCCCCACGCGGTAGAACTCAACGCCGCGATCGTCGAGACCGACGGCGGCCCTCGGCTGCAGGCCGATTGGTCCTGGGCGCCCTCGCTGCTCGACCACACGCGGGTCGGCAGGCTCTGTCAGCTGTTCTTCGAGGCGGTGCGGGGCATGTGCGCGCATGTGGACCGGGGCGGCGGCGGGCTCACCCCGTCGGACATCATTCCGGCTCGCCTCAACCAACAGCAGCTCGACCAACTCCAGTCGGGCCACCGTATCGCCGACGTTCTGCCGCTCACCCCGCTCCAAGCGGGTCTGCTGTTCCATACCCAGAACGGCGTCGTCGCAGACGACGTCTACGCCATGCAACTCGACATCACCATCGCAGGTCCGCTGGACTGCGACCGCCTGCGAGACGCCCTGCACGGAGTGGTCACCCGCCATCCGCATCTGGCCGCGCACTTCTGCACCGAATTCGAGTACCCGGTGCAGGTCATTCCCGCGGACCCCGCCCCCGGATGGCAGTACGTGAACGCTCTCGACGGCGGACGGGACGTCGAAGAAGTCGTTCGCAAGGTGTGCGTTGACGAACGCACGGCGGTCTGCGACCTCACAAGACCCCCGGCTTTCCGGGCGGCCCTGCTGCGCACCGCAACCGACCGCCACCGGTTCGTGTTGACCAATCACCACATCGTCCTCGACGGATGGTCGTTGCCGATCCTGATGCAGGAGATATTCGCCGGCTATTACGGGCAACGGCTGCCCGCGGCGGCGCCGTATCGCGAATTCGTCGTCTGGCTCGCCCGACAAGACCTCGATGCGGCCCGCGCCGCCTGGCGTGCGGTGCTGGCCGGATTCGACACTCCCACGTTCGTTGGCCGGCCCGGATCGCTGAACCGCGGGGCGCGGGGCACCGCCGAAATCCGGATGGCTGAGCGTGATACCAAGGCGTTGAGCGACTTCGCTCGCGCACAACGCTCCACCGTGAACACGGTGTTGCAAGCCGCCTGGGCGCAATTGCTGAGCTGGCTGACCGGCAACCGCGATGTCATGTTCGGCGCTGCGGTATCCGGGCGTCCCTCCGACCTGGCAGGCGCGGAATCCATGGTGGGCCTGCTGATCAACACCGTTCCGGTGCGAGTCGACATCGACCCGGTGGCCACCGTGGCCGATCTGCTCGGCCGATTGCAACGCGCCCACGTCGAGACCCTGGAACACCAGCACCTGGCGCTCAGCGAGATTCATCGGCTGACCGGTCATGACCAACTCTTCGACACCATCGTCGTCTACGAGAACTACCCGGTCGACACCAACGCGCTGACCGAAGCACGCGAGCTGGCCATCACCGATATCGTCGGCCGTGAGTCCACCCACTATCCGCTGATGCTTCAAGCCCGAGCGGGCGAGGACCTGCGTCTGCGTTTGGAATACGACTGCGACGTGTTCGACGCACCCGAAATCGACAGGCTCGCCGAACTGTTGCAGCGGGTCCTACAGGCGATGACCGCCGCTCCCGCCCAGCGCATCTCGTCGTTGGACGCCCTCGACGCCGACGAACACGAGCGGCTGAACCGGTTCGGTAACCGGACGGTGCTGGGGATGCGCGCCGAATCGTTGTCGATCCCGGCGCTGTGGACAGACCAGGTGGCGCGCACACCCGAGGCCGTCGCCGTCAGCTGCGGTGAAACTTCGTGGACCTATCGCGAACTCGACGAAGCCTCGAACCGGCTCGCGCATCTGTTGATCGGCCGGGGAGCCGGCCCCGGACGTTGTGTGGCTCTGCTGTTGGAGAGGTCCGCCGAGGCCGTCGCGGCCATCCTGGGGGTGCTCAAGACCGGAGCGGCCTACCTGCCGCTGGACCCGGCGCTGCCCGCGAGCCGGATTGCGTTCATGACCGGGGACGCCGCGCCGATCGCCGCGGTCACCACCGCAGAACTGCGCGACCGGTTGGACGATTGCGGTCTTCCCGTCATCGACGTGCACGACCCCGCGATCGCCGCCCAACCGCGCGAGGCCTTACCGCCGCCCACACCAGACGACCTGGCCTACATCATCTATACCTCCGGGACCACTGGAATCCCCAAAGGTGTTGCGATCACGCACCGTAACGTCACTCAGCACCTGGACTCGCTGGGCATGGGGCTGCCGCTGAGGTCGGTGTGGGCGCAATGGCACTCGCTGGCCTTCGACGTCTCGGTGTGGGAGATCTGGGCCGCACTGCTGCGCGGTGGCCGGCTGGTCGTGGTGCCCGAGCCTGTTGCGGCCTCACCTGAGGACCTGCAAGCCCTGCTCGTCGCCGAGGACGTCAGCGTACTGAGCCAGACACCGTCGGCTGCCGCGATGCTCTCGCCCGCGGTGTTGGGGTCGACCGCACTTGTGGTCGCAGGTGAGGCCTGCCCGACGGAACTGGTCGATCGGTGGGCACCGGGCCGAGCCGTGGTCAACGCGTACGGGCCCACGGAGACAACGGTGTACGCGACGATCAGTGAACCGCTGACCCCGGCGCCCGGTCCGGTGCCGATCGGTGCGCCGGTGCCGGGCGCCGCGCTGTTCGTGCTCGACGGCGCGTTACGGCCGGTGCCGGTGGGGGCGGTGGGCGAGCTGTATGTGGCCGGTCACGGTGTGGGCGTGGGATATTGGCGCCGGCCCGGGCTCACGGCGTCACGGTTCATCGCGTGTCCGTTCGGCGGCAACGGATCTCGGATGTATCGCACCGGTGACGTGGTGCAGTGGGGCAGCGACGGGCAGCTGCGATACCTCGGCCGCGCGGACGAGCAGGTCAAGATCCGCGGCTACCGCGTCGAACTCGGCGAAGTGCGCACCGCCATAGCCGGAGTGGCCGGTGTCGAGCAGGCGGCTGTGATCGCCCGGGAGGACCGTCCCGGGGACACGCGCCTCGTTGGTTACGTCACCGGGACGGCGCACGCCGACGAGATCCGCGCCCAGCTGGCGCGTCGACTGCCCGCCTACATGGTGCCGGCCGTCGTGGTCACCCTCGACACCTTGCCGTTGACGGTCAACGGCAAACTCGACCGTCGAGCCCTGCCGACGCCCGAATACGTGACCGCAGAACGTTATAGCGCCCCGACACTCGCCGTCGAAGAGATTCTGGCCGACATCTACTCCGACGTGCTGGGTGTCGAGCGCGTCGGCATCGACGACTCCTTCTTCGACCTCGGCGGGGATTCGCTGTCGGCGATGCGCCTGGTGGCCTCCGTCAACGCCGGGCTCGACGCCGGCCTGACCGTTCGCGCTCTGTTCGAAGCGCCCACGATCACCCAGCTCGCCGCCCGGGTCGCCGGGTCGACCAGGGGACGTGCACCGGTCCTGTCCGGCGATCGGCCCGTCGTGATCCCCTTGTCGTTCGCTCAGAGCAGGCTGTGGTTCCTCGACCAACTGCACGGTCCTTCAGCGGTTTACAACATGGCCGTGGTGCTGCGGTTACGTGGAGAGCTCGACTGTGAGGCACTCGGGATGGCGCTTGTCGACGTTGTGCGTCGTCATGAGAGTCTACGGACGGTATTCGTGGCGACTGACGGGACGCCCCAGCAAGTGGTACTACCGCCCGAGCGGGCCGAGTTCGGTTGGGCGACAATCGATGCCGTCGGGTGGCCGACAGCGCGTCTGGATCGGGCGGTCCATCGGACGGTGCGCCACTCGTTCGACCTGACCGCCGAGGTTCCCCTGCGTGCGCGGCTGTTCCGAATCGCCGACGATGAGCATGTGCTGGCCGCCGCGGTCCATCACATCGCCGCTGACGGCTGGTCGATCACCCCGCTGGTGCGTGATCTCGGAGTGGCGTACGCCAGCAGATGCAGTAGGCAAGCGCCTGGATGGTCGGATCTGCCTGTCCAATACGCGGATTACGCGTTGTGGCAACGCGCGCAGTTGGGTCGACTCGATGACGAGGACAGCCCCATCGCCGCGCAGTTGAGCCACTGGCAGCAAGTCCTCGCCGGGATGCCCGAACATCTGCAGCTTCCCACCGATCGTCCCTATCCGCCCGTGGCCGACCATCGGGGAGCAACTGCAGCGGTGGACTGGTCCGCCGAACTGCAGCGCCGGGTGCGTGAGGTGGCCCGTCGACACAACGCGACCAGTTTCATGGTGACTCAGACCGCCCTTGCCGTCGTCTTGGCTTCGGTCGGCGCGACCGATGACGTCGCGGTGGGATTCCCGACCGCCGGGCGCGCCGACCCCGCCCTCAACGACTTGGTTGGATTCTTCGTCAACACGTTGGTTCTTCGAGTCGACCTTGGTGGAAACCCCACTCTCGCAGACCTTCTGGCCCAGGTGCGCAGGCGCAGCCTGACCGCCTACGAGAACCAGGATGTCCCGTTCGAGATGCTGGTCGACCGGCTCAACCCGTTGCGGAGCCTGACCCACCACCCGCTGGTACAGGTGATGTTGTCCTGGCAGAAGGTCTCCGGAACCGAGTCCGACTCCGCGACGCGAATGACGTTGGGTGACGTCGAGGCCACGCAAGTGCCGTTCGATCTGCACACGGCCCGAATGGATTTGGTGTTCCACCTGGCCGAGTGCTGGTCCGACGGAGACGAGCCCGCCGGGATCCGAGGCGCCGTCGAATATCGCACCGACGTGTTCGACGCCGTCACCATCGGCGCGCTGATCGACCGCTTGGAGCGTGTGCTGACTTCGATGACGACCGATCCGCAGCAGCGGATCTCCTCCTTGGACACGCTCAGTACCGCGGAGCGGACCCGACTCGACGACATCGGTAACCGCGCGGCCCTGGACCAGGGCCCCGTCCCGGCATCGATCCCTCAGCTGTGGGCGGACCGTGTCGCGCGCACACCCGAGGCGGATGCGATCACCTTCGACGGCAGCACCCTGACCTACCGAGAACTCGATGAACTGTCGAATCGGTTGGCTCACAGGCTGATCGACGTGGGCGTGAAACGCGGGCAGTGCGTCGCGTTGTTGTTGGAGCGCTCAACCGCGGCCGTCGCGGCGATTCTCGCGGTGCTGAAAACCGGTGCGTCTTATGTTCCGATCGACCAAGCTCACCCCGACGCCCGGATCGACTTCATGTTCGCCGACGCGGCACCGGTCGCGGCTGTCACCAGCCCCGCGTTCGCCCGGCGGCTGGATCGGTGCGACGTCCCGGTCGTCGACGTCAGCGACCCCCGGATCGACCTGCAACCCGATGCCGCGCTTCCCGAGCCGGCGCCCGACGACCTGGCCTACATCATCTACACCTCCGGCACGACCGGAATCCCGAAAGGGGTCGCGGTCACCCACGGCACGGTGACCCGGTTACTGCAGGCGTCGGCCGACGGCTTACCCCGCGGCGGGGTGTGGACGCAATGGCATTCGCTGGCCTTCGACGTGTCGGTCTGGGAGATCTTCGGAGCCCTGCTGCGGGGTGGGCGGCTCGTCGTCGTTCCCGAAGACGTCGTGTCCTCGCCGGCGGATTTCCACGCGCTTCTGATCGACGAACACGTCACCGTGCTGAATCAAACGCCCTCGGCCGCCGGACTGCTTTCTCCCGACGGGCTGGATTCGGTGGCGTTGATGGTGGCGGGGGAGGCCTGCTCTGCAGAGCTGGTGGATCGATGGGCGCGCGGTCGGATCATGGTCAACGGATACGGACCCACCGAAACGTGGTACACGTCGTTCAGCGCGCCTCTCTACCCGGGATCGGATGTGGTGCCCATCGGTGCGCCGGTACCGGGGGCGGCCTTCTTCGTGCTCGACCAATGGCTGCGACCCGTTCCGCCGCGGGTGGTCGGTGAGCTCTATGTGGCCGGTACGGGGCTGGCGTCCGGATATGTGAACCGGGCAGGGCTGACCGGATCCCGATTCGTTGCTTGCCCGTTCGGACCGCCCGGGGCCCGGATGTATCGCACCGGTGACCTGGTTCGGTGGGGCGCCGACGGACAGTTGCACTATCTCGGGCGTTCCGATGAACAGGTCAAGATCCGTGGCTACCGTGTCGAGCTCGGCGAGGTCAAAGCCGCACTGGCTCAACTCGACGGCGTGGATCAGGCCGCCGTGATCGCCCATGAGGATCACCACGGCAACAGACGACTCGTCGGCTATGTCACCGAACACATCGCCGGCGCAGTCGATCCCGGTCGAGTACGACTCGCGCTGGCGGATCGACTTCCCGGATACATGGTGCCCGCCGCCGTCATGGTGATCGACGCCATCCCGCTGACCGTCAACGGGAAACTCGACACGCGCGCGCTCCCAGCGCCCGATTTCCAGAACAGCGACACCACGCCTCAGGCACCCGAGACTGCGGCCGAGACCCTGATCGCCGACGCCTTCGCCCGTGTCCTCGGTGTCGAACGGGTCGGAGTCGACGAATCCTTCTTCGACCTCGGGGGAGACTCGCTGTCCGCGATGAGGGTCGTCGCGGTCATCAACGCCGAATTGGACACCCACCTCGCGGTGCGCACCATGTTCCATGCGCCGACGGTCAGGGGACTCAGTCAACAGCTGGGTGAGCCGGACAGCGCGGCAGAAGTCGTTCCTGTCGAGGTTCTCAAAGAGGGTGAGGGGTCGCCGTTGTGCTGCATCCACGACGGCTTCGGGCTCAGCTGGGCCTATCGCAGCCTCGCCGACCACCTGCCCGGGCCGATCCTCGGAATCAACCAGACCGCTGCCGATGGCGAGACCGAACCCCGATCGATTCGTGAGATGGCCGCGTGTTATGCCGACCGCATCCAAGCCATCCGTCCCGCCGGTAGCTACAGGATCCTCGGCTGGTCCCTGGGCGCGGTGGTTGCGCATGCGCTGGCCGTCGAACTGCAACGCCGCGGGTGCGTCGTCGAACACGTCGTGCTGTTGGACGACGCCTTCAGCGCCAACCGGGTCATCCCCCGCGTGCGAGCCTCCGAGGAGGGCGCAATTCTGCGAGAAGTGCTGCGGCTCAACGGCATCGACGTTACCGACGCAACCGGGGCCTTCACCGCCGAGAAAGCGGTGCAGCTGATTCGCCGCTACCTCGAAGCCGGCGGGTTCCCCTGCCCGTCGACGCAGTTGCTCGAGTTCATGGTGCACTGCGTCGTCAGAAACCAACGTCACCTTCACGAGCATGTCCCGGAGGTGTTCGACGGTGACGCGGTGATGTTCTCGGCACGCCGGGACGAAGACGACGCGTCGACGGCTGTGTGGACCTGGCAGCCATACATTTCCGGTGACATCGCGACGTACTCCGTCGACTGCACACACCTCGAACTGCTGGCGCCTGCGTCGCTGGAAACCTACGTCGACGACCTCGAGGAGGCTTTGGAACCGCGATGAGTGTCAACGAGAGCATCGACATCGCCGACATGCCTCGTGGCGGGCCGCACGCTTCCTGGTTGGACCGGCGACTGCAAACGGATCGGCTGGAATACCTCGACCGCCACGACGTCGACGAACTGAAACGCAAAGTCGTCGAAGCGCTCGACCGCGGCGGCCGGCGACAGCGGTTGGGCGTCTACGGAAAGTGCGCCACCGCGGTGCTCGACGAGGTGGCCGACGTTGCATCGCCGAACATCTTGGAGCTGGGAGCCGGGTTGGGTGGTCTGTCGCAGATCGTGCTGGAAAGGCACGCAGGTGCCCGAATCATGGTGTCCGACATCGATCTCGCGTTCGTGAGTGCCATTGCGGCCGGAGATCTCGGCCATCATCCGCGTGCCACCGTGCGGCAGATCGACGCCACCGCAGTCGACGCGCCCGACGGTTCGTACGACCTCGCGGTGTTCGCGTTGTCGTTACACCACCTGCGGCCCGACCAGGCCGCGCGGGTGTTCGCCGAGGGAACCCGGGTAGCGAACAAGCTCATGGTCATCGACCTTCGCCGACCACCGGCGCCCGTGCATGCCGTCGTGTTGGCGGCGATGTTGCCGTTCGTCCGGCTGGTGCCGTTGCTGCACGACGGGGTGATCAGCTCGCTGCGGGCGTACAGTCCCTCAGCGCTGCGTGCGCTCGCCCAGCATGCCGTGCCGGGCATCTCTGTCGAATTTCGCACTCGCCGGTTCGGCCCGACCGTCGTGGTGGCGAGTCGATCGCCACTGCGCTGACAAGAGCCCGCCTAAAGGCTGCCCAGGTCGTCGGGCACGTCGACGGCGTGTTCTCGCAGCGCCTCCAGGGAGATCACCTCGAGCGTCCGCTCATGTGTGCACGCCAGCACCACCGGCGCGGCGAAGCCGTCCTGGTAGGCCTTCAACCAGTTCACCGCGGTGACGCACCAGCGGTCGCCCGGCCGTAGACCGGGGAAGCGGTACTCCGGTCGTGGGGTGGACAGGTCATTGCCGATCGACCGCTGGTGCGAGAGGAACTCCGCCGTGACCACCGCGCAGATCGTGTGGCTGCCGAGATCCTCGGGCCCGGTCGAGCAACACCCGTCCCGGTAGAAGCCGGTCATCGGGTCGGAACCGCACGGCTCCAGCGGCTCGCCGAGCACATTGAGTTCAGCCACAGTCGTCCGTCGTCTTGGAGGGTCCTAATATTCAGTACTACCCGAACATATTCGAGTGAACGAGGAGCATCCGGCATGGCCGCGCTCAGGACTGGCGACGGATTGCCCGACATCGTCGTGACCGCTGTCGCATCGACGACAGCGTTGGCCACCGACGCCGAACAGACCTGGCAACTGCTACAGCAGGGTCGAAGCGGAATCCGGGCGCTCGACAAGTGGTTCGTCGACGAGTTCGACTCGCCGGTCCGAATCGGCGGGCCGATCCTCGAGGATCTCGACGAACAGCTGGACCGCGTCGAGCGGCGCCGGACGTCGTACATGCAGAAGATGTCGACCGTTCTGAGCCGCAGGCTCTGGGAGATCGCAGGCAACCCCGACGTCGACACCCGCAGGCTCGCGGTGTCGGTCGGCCTCGCTCTCGGCAGTACCGAGGAGATCCCTCTCCAGCACGACCTCTGGCGGCAGAAGGGTCTGCGCGCCGTGTCGCCGCTGACCATACAGATGTACATGCCCAACGGAGCGGCCGCTGCGGTCGGACTGGATCGGCAGGCCAAGGCGGGCATCATCTCACCGGTGATGGCCGACGCATCGGGCGCCGCCGCCATCGCCCAGGGCTGGCGCCACCTCGTGCTCGGCGAGGCCGACATGGTGATCTGCGGTGGCGTCGAAACCCACATCGAGGCGGTGCCGGTCGCGGCGTTCAGCTTGCAGGGGCTGCTGTCGACCAACAACGACGACCCCGCCGGCGCCTGTCGTCCGTTCGACAAGGACCGCGACGGCATGGTGTTCGGCGAGGGCGGCGCGCTGATGCTCATCGAAACCGAGGAGCACGCCAAGGCGCGCGGTGCGCGACCGCTGGCCCGCCTGATGGGCGCGGGCATGACCTCGGACGCCTACGACGTCAGCGAACCCGATCCCAACGGAGAGCGCGCCGGCGACGCGATCGTCCGGGCGATCGAACTGGCCGGCCTGACGGCAACCGACATCGACCACATCAACGCGCACGCCACCGGGACCGTCCACGGTGACCTGGCCGAGGCCCGGGCCATCCGTCGGGCGCTCGGCGACCACTCGCCGGCGGTGTACGCACCGAAGGCGGCATTGGGGCATTCACTGGGATCCGCCGGCGCGATCGAGGCGGTGCTGACGGTTCAGGCGCTGCGCGACAGGATCGTTCCGGCCACGCTCAACCTCAAGGACATCGATCCGCAGATCGACCTCGACGTGGTCGCCGAGAGCCCGCGCCGCGGCGACTACCGCTACGCGGTCACCAATTCGTTCGGGCTCGGCGGGTACAACGTCTCGTTGGTGTTCGGCGCGTACTGACTATTTGCTCAGCGTGAACTGGCCGACGTAGCTGACGTTGCGTTGGAAGAAGTCCGAGCAGCCCCGTAGGTACTTCATGTACCGGTCGTAGACCTCCTGCGATGTCGCCGCGACCGCCTGATCCTTGGCTGCCTCCAGCTTCTCGGCCCACGTGTTCAGGGTGCGCACGTAGTGCGGGGTCATGTCGTCGAAGTCGGCGACGGTGAAGCCGGCATTCCCCGCGAACTCGTAGACGTCCTCGTCGCACGGCACGGCGCCGCCGGGGAAGATCTCCTTGGCGATGAACCGCATGAACTTCAGGTCCGACATCACGATCGGAATCCCCAGCTCGGGCCACCGCTTGAGCGGGTGGCCCATGATCGTCTGCAGCACCATCCGGCCGTCGGCGGGCATGACCCGGTAGCAGGTGTCGAAGAACGCCTTGTACTTCGATTTCGGCCACGCTTCGAACGCCTCGATGGACACGATGCGGTCGACCGGTTCGTCGAACTCCTCCCAGCCCTTGAGCAGCACCCGCCGGGAGCGGTCCGTCTCGACCGCATCGAGGATCTGCTGGCCGAGTGCGTGCTGATTGCGGCTGAGCGTCAGCCCGACGACGTTGACGTCGTAGGTCTCGATCGCGCGCTTCATCACCGAACCCCAGCCGCAGCCGATGTCGAGCAGCGTCATCCCGGCCCGCAGGTCGAGCTTGCGCAGTGCGCGGTCGATCTTGGCGTACTGCGCCTCTTCCAGGGTCATGTCGTCGCGTTCGTAGAACGCACAGCTGTAGGTACGCGTCGGATCCTGGAAGAGGCCGAAGAAGTCGTTCGAGAGGTCGTAGTGGGCTTGAACGTCCTCGTACGCCACCTTCATCGTCGTCCCCGAACTATCCGACATCTTCGATTGGCCTCCTATGCGGGTGTTACGCGACCCCGACGACCCCGTAACGACCAAGCTTTATATCGCACTTCTCCTGAACCGGCTAAGCAGGTGCCTTCTCACACGTGAACTGGGCGACATCGGTGTAGCCCTCGCGGAAAAGGTCGGCACAACCGGTCAGGTATTTGCGGAAACGCTCGTAGATCTCCTCGGAGGTGATCGCGATCGCCTCGTCCTTCTTGGCCTCGAGGTTCGCTGCCCAGGCGTCGAGCGTCTTGACGTAGTGCGGCTGCAGGTGCTGTTCGCGGGTGACCGTGTAGCCGGCTTTGTTTGCGTGCTCGCGCACCATCGACGCCAGTGGCAAACGCCCGCCCGGGTAGATCTCGTCCATGATGAACTTGATGAATCTCACCCGAGACATGGTCAGCGGCAGGCCTTTTGCCTTGATCTCCTCATCCTCGGGAATGATGATCGTGTGTAGCATCATCACGCCGTCGTCGGGCATCCAGTTGAAGGTCTTCTTGAAGTAGTCGTCGTACTTGTTGAAGCCGAAGTGCTCGAAGGCGCCGATCGAGACGATCCGGTCGACTCGCCCCTCGAATTCCTCCCACGGCTGCAGCCGCACTTCCATCTTGCGGTCGCTCTTCAGATTGGCGAACCAGTAGTCCTCGATGTGGCGCTTCTGGTTCTCCGAGAGCGTCAGGCCGATGACGTTGACGTCGTACTTCTCCACCGCCCGCGCGATCGTCGAGCCCCAGCCGCAGCCGATGTCCAGCAGCGTCATACCGGGTTTGAGGCCCAGCTTGCCCAGCGACAAATCGACCTTGGCCCGTTGCGCCTGCTCGAGGGTGTAGTCATCCTTCTCGAAATACGCGCAGCTGTAGGTCTGCGTCGGGTCCTGCCACAGCTTGAAGAACTCGTTGGAGATGTCGTAGTGGAACTGGACTTCCTTCTTGTCCGATCCGCGGGTCTGCGCCGCGGATTTGGACAGCCACTTCGACTGTGCCTGTTCTGCCGAGCTCTGCTGTGTATCTGAGGTTCCTGCCACGGTCCACCCTTAGAACTGATCGAGGGACAATATTTGACTATCGCGCAGTTTTCTTCGACACGATGGTCAAACAGTACATCCGACCGTTGCGCCGATGCGGCGTGGCGCCACGAGATCAAGCCTAGATTTTCGAATTTCTGGTCATCCAGCGCATCACCTGCCAACCGACGAACACCGGCAGCCATATCGTCAGCACCCGATAAAGCAGAACCGACGGTACGGCGACGGCGGCGGGCATGCCGAACGCCGCCAGCCCGCCGATCAGCGCCGCCTCGACGGCACCGATCCCGCCCGGCGTCGGTGCGGCCGAGGCCAGCGTGCCGCCGACCATCGTCACCACGGTGACCGTGACGAACGACGTGTCACCGCCGAAGGCCTCGACCGCCGCCCACAGCGCTAACGCATTGCCCAGTGTCGTCGCGGCGCAGCCCGCCATGATGATCGCCAGGCGTCGAGGTTCCCGGGCCAGCGCGATCAGGTGGCCGACCACCTCCTGCAGCCGAGGCCGCACCGCCGTGGCCAGCCACCGCCGCAGTTTGGGCACCAACAGGAAGGTGCCCAGCAGCCCGAGCAGTACACCGCCGATCAGGTACAGCAGCGTCACGTTCGGGACGAATCGCGACAGGTCCGCCGATACACCGGCCGCCGTGGAGAAGAAAATGAGCAGCCCCAGGTGGGTGATGACCTGAACCGACTGCTGCAGCGCGACGGCGGTGGTGGCGCGTATCGGGCTCACGCCGCCCTTCTGCAGATATCGAGCGGACAGCGCCAACCCACCCACTCCCGCGGGCGTCGTGGTGGCGGCGAACTTGTTGGCCACCTGCATGACGACCAGCCCCCACAGGCTGACCAGTCCATCGGCACACGCCCAAAGTGCCGCCGCCGCACCGAGATACGTCAGACTCGTGGCGGCAAGACCGATCAGCGCCCACCACCAGTTCGCGGTGCGCAGTTCGGTGACGAACGTCGGCACCGAGGACAGGAACGGATACGCGACATAGACCAGCGCGGTCAGCAGGACCAGCTGGATCACCTGGCTGCGCGTGAACCGCGTGACGGTCTCGGTGCGGATCTCGTCGACGCGGGTCTGACGCTTCACCTCGTCGCGGGCGGCGGAGATGACGGCCTTGGCGTCGGTCACCGAACTGCGGATGTGCATCGGCATCGCGGCCATGGTCAACCGCCGCGACGCGCTCAGCACGGTGTCCTTGCCGAACGCGTCGATCGCGGCCCGCACCGCCGAACCCGCGTCGTAGAGATGCGTCGTCGTCACCAGCAGCTGAGCGATGTCGTTGCTCAACTGGGCGTCGGTGGCGCCGTACTCGGAGTTGTCGAATCCGCCGAACAGGACCGCGTCGCCGTCGACGGTGATCTCGCTGCTCCGCAGGTCGCCATGGGAGATCTGGCAGTCGTGCAGTTCGCGCAGCGACTCCCACACCCGGCCGACGGGTATCGACTCGACACACTCGCTGATCGGAACCCCGCGGGGCGGGGTGTGGGCATACAGCGTCCAGCCCCGGTCCAGCGCGGCGACGGCGATCGTCGAGGCGTTGGCGATCTTGAGCTCGCCGATCGCGATGGCCATCAGCGCGCGGTGCTCGACGAGGCGGCGCATCGACGCGTGCAGCGGCGCGGTCTCCCGGTCGCGCAACCGCACCTTGCGCCACAGCTGCAGCAGCACGCCGCCGCCGCGCTGGTGTGGTCCGTACAGTTCCATCACCGCCGTGCCCTGCTGCTCTTCGCAGGTGGCGGTCAGCACGAGCGGACCGGCGCCGGCGGGGCGCACCACCCGCAAGCCGGTGACGACGCAACCGCGGCGGGCCATCGCCCGCACGGCACCGTCGAGCGGCACCTCCAGCCCGGGGGTTCCGACGACGAGCACCACCAGGGCCCCGACGAACCAGCCGGCCGCCAGCCCGACGAGTGAGCGGGCCGGCACCACCGCGCTGACCACCAGGTGGATCGGCACGAACGCCAGCAGCAACGTCCACCACCAGCGCCGCCATCGGGCAGGCAGCCAGGGGCCGGAGACGGTGAGGACCGCGGCGAGCATCGCGATCCAGCGCGGATCGTCGACGAATTGGGAGGCGAAGGTGTCGAGGCGCCCGGACAGATCGAAGTGCCAGCGCGGCGCGGTCAGCCCCAGGCCGCTGATCGACAACGCGGATCCGGCGATGACGGCCGCCGCGGCGTAGGCGCCGAGCAGCTTCCACTGTCGCGACAGGATCAGGCTGACCAGGATGACGAACGGCAGCGCGACGATCGCGATGCCGTAGACGAGGTAGACCAGGTTGGCCTGGGTCGGCGTGAGAACCGCGACGATCTCGGAGATCGAGCGTTCCAGCGCCACCCATTCGCTGCGGGTGATCAGCGAGCCGGTGATGACGACCGCGAGGAACAGCGCGGCCAGCACGACGCGGACGATGTCGTTGGTCCGCCTCGTCAAAGGCTGCAGCAGGCTGCCGGAGACGGCGATATCCCGTCCGTCAACGCGCATGTATCAACGATCTTCTCCGGTCGGGGGCCACCTCGGTAGCGACCCGCCGTCAACTTAGCCGTTGACCGGTGCAAAGCGGCTCATTGGCGACTGGGTCGCTGCTCGCCGATACTGCGCCCAGGGTCGCGGATCGGCGACAGCCACAGCCGGAGAACGCACAAGCGGCTATTCCCCTCGGCGGTGTGCGCTCGTACTCTATTAGGCATGAGTACAACAACGGCGTCGGCTCTGCCGCCCGGTCCACGTCTGCCGTCGTTCGCGATGCTGCTGCTGATGATGCGGTGGTGGCCGCGGATCGTGTCGATCTGTCGACGCCGCTACGGCGACGTGTTCACGCTGACTAACTCGATGGTCGGGTCGATGGTCTATCTCGCCGATCCGGCGGACATCAAGACCGTGTTCGCCGGTGATCCGCGGATTTACCATGCGGGCGAGGCGAATTCGATGCTCACGGGGTTGCTCGGCGACAGCTCGGTGCTGGTTGTCGATGACGAGGTGCACCGCGAGCGCCGCCGGTTGATGATGGCGCCGTTCCACCGCGACGCGGTGGCGCGGCAGGTCGACGTGATGGCCGGGATCGCCGCGGAGAACATCGCCGGGTGGCCGGTGGGCAGGCCGTTCGCGGTGGCGCCGAAGATGTCGGAGATCACGCTGGAGGTGATCCTGCGGACGGTGATCGGCGCCAGCGACCCCGATCGGCTGGCCGCGCTGCGCGACGTGATGCCGCAACTGTTGAATGTCGGGCCGTGGGCGTCGCTGGCGATCGCCAAACCCCGGCTCCTGGGACACCGCCCGTGGCAGCGGTTGCGGCGCAACATGGATCGCGCAGACCGGCTCTTGTACGCCGAGATCGCGGACCGGCGCGCCGATCCGAACCTCGCCGAGCGCACGGATGCGCTGGCGATGCTGGTGCGCGCCGGGGTCGACGACGGCGCTTCGATGACCGACCGGGAGTTGCGCGACCAACTGATGACCCTGCTGGTCGCCGGGCACGACACGACCGCGACCGGATTGTCCTGGGCGCTGGAGCGATTGACCCGCAACCCCGAAGTGTTGTCAAAGGCGGTGCGGGCGGCCGATTCCGGCGACGACGAGTATCTCGACGCGATCGCCAAGGAGACATTGCGGATCCGTCCCGTCGTGCCCGATGTCGGCCGAATTCTCACCGAGCCGGTGGAGATCGCCGGCTACCGGCTGCCCGTGGGGGTGATGGTGGTTCCGAGCATCACGCTCGTGCACGAGGAC
Organism: Mycobacterium sp. GA-1285; assembly: GCF_001499905.1. Classification (GTDB taxonomy): domain Bacteria; phylum Actinomycetota; class Actinomycetes; order Mycobacteriales; family Mycobacteriaceae; genus Mycobacterium. Next base: position 41,611 of record NZ_LQIS01000018.1, read on the forward strand.
GGCGACATCTACCCCGACCCCGACAGCTTCGATCCGGATCGCATGGTCGGCGCGACGTTGAGCCCGGCGACGTGGTTGCCGTTCGGCGGCGGCAATCGCCGTTGTCTCGGTGCGGGATTCGCGATGGTGGAGATGCGGGTGGTGTTGCGTGAGGTGCTGCGCCGCGTCGAGCTGGCGACGACCACGTCCGCAGGCGAGCGGCCCAAGCTCAAGCACGTGATCATGACGCCGCACAGCGGCGCGCGAATCACGGTGTCGGCGAGGAGGATTGCCGTGCCGACGGCGGCGGATCAAGCTGCATCAAGATCTGCCACCGCCGACACGTCACCCGCTGCGCAGAACTGATCAGGGGATGTCGGTGGCCGGCACGCCGCCGCAACCGACTCCGGGAACGCAACCGGCGGCGCCCTGCGGTCCGGCCGCGCCGGACGGTCCGCCGGGAATGCCGCCCGCGGCGCCCTGCGGACCGGCTGTGCCGCCCGGGCCGCCGGGGATGGCGCCCGTCGCGCCCTGTGGTCCGGCCGCTCCCGCTGGACCGCCGGGGATCGCGCCCGCCGCACCCTCGGGTCCGGCGACGCCGACCGGAGCGCCAGGCGGCGGCGGTGGCGGCGGCCATGCGCCGGGAGGCGGCGGCGGTGGAGGTGCCCACGTAGCCGGAGCGGGCGCCGGGGCCGGGGCGGCGCAGCCCGTTCCAGCGGGGTCGACGCAGCCCGAGGGGCCACCGGTCGGGAGGAACGACGGCGAAGCAAAGCCGGCAGGCGCGGCAGCGATCGCGGCAGCCGCCGCGCCGGCCACCAAGAGCGGTGAGAACTTCTTCAGGTTGGTCAACATGCCGGTGCTGTAACCACCGTTCGCGGTGCTCAAACATGCAATCTCTGCGAGGGGCCGCTTGCCGGCCAAGGACGGCGCAGCTTATTCAGAGATTCTGGCAGACGTGATGTAGCTTCAATCGACACACCGATGCGGGGTTGGCCGCTGTCGAGGGGTTAAGAGACGGTGGACGCGACACCATTCGGGCCTTATCAGCTGCAGGAGTTGATCGGCCGCGGCGGTATGGGCGAGGTCTACCGCGCCTACGACACCAAGACCGACCGCGTCGTCGCGCTGAAGGTGTTGCCGCCCAGCATGGCCGCCGACGAGATCTTCCAACAGCGGTTCCGGCGTGAGTCCCAGGCCGCCGCGGGGCTCAACGACCCACACGTCGTGCCGATCCACGGATTCGGCGAGATCGACGGCCGCCTCTACCTCGACATGCGGCTCATCGAGGGCCGCAACCTCGGCGCCATTCTCGCCGAGGCCGGGAAACGGCCGCTCGACACGACGCTGGCGGTCACGATCGTCGAACAGGTCGCGACGGCTCTCGACGCCGCGCACGCCAGCGGACTCCATCACCGCGACATCAAGCCGTCGAACGTCCTGGTCACCGAACGCCAATTCGTGTACCTCATCGACTTCGGCCTGGCGCGCAGCGCAGGAGAGAAAGGCTTGACCACCGCGGGCAGCACGCTGGGGACGATGGCGTACATGGCCCCCGAGCGCTTCGAGGGCAAACCGGTCGATCCGACCGCCGACATCTACGCACTGGCCTGCGTGCTCTACGAGTGCCTGACCGGCGTGCGGCCCTATCCCGCCGACAGCCTCGAACAGCAGATCGCCGGCCACATGAACAAGGACGTGCCCAAGCCCTCGGCGGTCGATCCACGATTGGCGGCCTTCGACGAGGTCATCGCCAAGGGCATGGCCAAGAAGCCGGCCAAGCGCTACCAGAAGGCCGGGGAACTGGCCGACGCCGCACGCCGAGCGCTCAACGCGCCGGTGCGCACCGCGCGCAGCGGCAGACACCAGGCGCGACGGGCAGCGGTGCCTGCGAAGCGGGTGCCACGCAGGGTATTGGCGGTGGCCGCATCCGTTGTATTGGTCGCGGCGCTGGGCACGTTCGGCGTGCTGCAATGGCGTGGCGACGACAGCGCCAAACCGGCCAGCGTCGAAGAGACGACGTCGCCGCCCGCCGCTACCCCCGGCGCGGTGGAGTCGATCGCGGCGACGGTGCCCGAAGAGATCCGGTCGACGGGCAAGCTCATCATCGGCGTCAACACCCCATATGCGCCAAACGAATTCAAGGATGCCGACGGCCAGATCGTCGGCTTCGACGTCGACTTGATGAATGCCGTCGCCCGGACGCTGGGCCTGGTTCCCGAATACCGCGAAACCGCGTTCGAGGCGATCCTGCCGTCGGTCCGGGCCGGCGACTTCCACGTCGGCATGTCATCGGTCACCGACACCAAGGAGCGCGAGGAGGCGGTCGACTTCGTCACCTACTTCCAGGCGGGCACCCTGTGGGCGCAGCGGATCGGGTCCGGGATCACCCCGGCCGATGCGTGCGGGCTTCGTATCGGCGTGGCGTACGCGACGCTTCAGCAGACCGAGGAGATCCCGGCGAAGAGCAAAGACTGTGTCGCCGCCGGGTCGGCGCCCATCGACGAGGCCGTCTACGTGACGCAGGACGAGTTGACCAAGGCGCTCATCAACGGCGAGGTCGACGCGATGGCCACGGATTCACCGGTCGCGGGATTCGCGATCAAGACCTCGGGCGGCGCCCTGGAGGCCGCCGGGGACGTCTTCAACTCCGCCCCGTACGGCTGGCCGGTGGCCAAGGGTTCCGGGCTGGCAGAGTCGCTGCGCCAGGCGCTGGCCCATCTGATCTCCACCGGCGAGTACCGCACCATCGCGCTGATGTGGGGCGTCGAGAAGGGCATGATCTCCACGCCGACGATCAACGGCGCGACCCGCTGACCGTCGGCGCCTGAACCGCGACGTGTAACCTGGAGTCAGCCCTTTCGGGTCAGCAGCCATCTCTCAACCCGCGATGGAACTGCGTTTCGACACCGCGCGCCCTTTCGACATCGGCCGCAGCGGAACGTAACGAAGGACTTGCTACATGCAGTCGAACGACCTGTTTTCACATCCTCAGAAGCCCGAGTTCGTCTCGAGCGAAGACCACTCCACCGAACCCGTCACCAATCCGGTGTTCTCCGACCGCCCCGAACGCGGTTCGTCCACAGCGTCGGCATGAACGGCCTCACGGGCACGCGCCGGCTGGCACGGCCCGTCCGCCTCGTGCTCGCGCGCAAACTCGGCTCCGACATCGACGGCGCCTGGTGGCCGCACACCGGCTCGGTCGCAGGCGAACTGCCTGAGCTGATCGAAACCCTGCACAAGACGCTCGGCGAGATCATCGATATCCGGGTGAACTGGGCTGCCACCGAGGGCGCGCTGGACTACAACTCGATCCTGTCAAGCAAACGCACCAAGAATCCCGCTCCGCGCCGGTCCCATCGACTGATGGTCGTCACCGGACGTTCGGCTTCGGTGAAACTCCTTGTGATACCGCATATGACGACGCCGGCACTCGGGGCGATGGTCATGCGCTGCGCGGTCGGCAAATCGAACGACGGCACACCGGAGTGCGAGCAGTGGAGCGAGGCCGCCGGCGCCGTCATTCGGGACGCACAGTCCGACAGCGTGACGTGGGCGGCGCGGACGTAACCGTCAGCGCACGACGATCGTGTGCTCGCGGCGCGGCACCAGTTCGCCGATCACCGGCGCGCCGGGGATCTCCCCGGCGATCAGCAGGCCACCCGACGTCTGCGCATCGGCCAGCAGCAGCGCCTCATCCTCGTCGACGGCGGTCAGATCGACGTGCGGCGCCACCCAGTCGAGGTTGCGCCGCGTCCCGCCGCTGACATAGCCCTGCGCCAAGGCGTCCCGCGCGCCGTCGATGTAGGGCACCGCCGTGCTGTCGATCACCGCGGTCACGCCGCTGGCCCGGGCCAGCTTGTGTAGGTGCCCGAGCAACCCGAAACCCGTTATGTCGGTGGCACATTCGACGCCAGCGTCGACGGCGGCCCGTGCGGCATCGGCGTTCAGCGTGGTCATCACCGCGATCGCCTCGGCGAACGTCTCGCCGGTGTTCTTGTGCCGGCTGTTGAGCACGCCGACACCCAGCGGTTTGGTCAACGACAATGGCACACCCGGTTTGCCGGCGTCGTTGCGCAGCAACCGATTCGGATCGGCGACACCGGTCACGGCCAAACCGTACTTCGGCTCGGGGTCGTCGACGCTGTGCCCGCCGGCCAGGTGACAGCCCGCGGCCCCACACACATCCAGTCCGCCGCGCAACACCTCGCCGACCAACTCGATCGGCAGCACATCGCGCGGCCAGCCCAGCAGGTTCACCGCGACGACCGGACGCCCGCCCATCGCGTACACATCCGACAGCGCGTTGGTGGCCGCGATACGGCCCCAGTCGTAGGCGTCGTCGACCACCGGGGTGAAGAAGTCCGTCGTCGCGATCAACGCCAGGCCACCGCCTGAACCGACGCCGTCGAGGCGCACCGCCGCAGCGTCGTCGCCGTCGTCGAGCCCCACCAGCAGTTCGCCGATCGGGTCGCGCGGCGCTGCCCCGGTCAGGCTGCGCACCACGTCCTCGAGTTCGCCGGGCGGGATCTTGCATGCGCAGCCGCCGCCGTGGGCGTACTGGGTCAGCCGGAAGGTCATCTGCTCCGTCACAGCCTCCATGCTGCCTGGCATGATCGGTCCGTGGGTCAGGGAGGCGTATCCGGTCTGGTGACCGGCGCGGTCTTCAAAATCGCTGAGCGGCAGATCCTGTCGCTGGCGGGTTCGATTCCCGTCCGCCTCCGCCACCCCCTGGGGGTGATCAGCGGTCCCACACCACCAGGCCGTCGTCGCGGATCCGCGCCCCGTCCGACGGCTCGTGCGGCACCAGCCGACCGTCGTGCATGAGGTGTTCGACCGGCACCGAGAACCGCAGCACCGCCACGTCGGCGACGATGCGCCGGTGGCAGCGCCACCACACCGACTCGCTGCACATCATCGCGGTGTGCTCTCGCCGGGACTGGTCCACGAGATCGCCCAGAGCTTCCTGGAACTCCTCGGTGCGCGTGTAGGCGGCGTAGGCGGCGAACTGCTTGACCCGCCACCACGGATCCTCGGGTTCGGAGTCCGCGGGCAGGCTTCTGCGTCCGCCCAGTCGCTGCTCCCAGCGGTAGGCCAACCCGGCCGCTTCTGCCCAATCGGTGATCGCGGTCATCGCGACGTCGGGGTTGTGCCGGCTGTTCGGATAGCGGCGAATGTCGACGAGCGCCTCGACGCCCGCCTCCTCCAGCAACCGCGCGAGCCCCGACCTGCCGAGCGCACCGTGTCCCACCGACGTCAACACACCACCGGTGTACCCGGTCGACGTCGTTGCGCCATGATGGCTGCATGCGAATTCTGTGCGTTTTGTTGCGCTGGCCGCAACAAAGCGCACACAACTCACGAGGGCGACGGTGACCGACCCACGACGACGTGTGCCGCGCACCGACGCGCTGCTCGCCGATCCGCGCCTGGCCGAGGCCTCGCGGGTGTTGGGCCGAACCCTGGTGAAAAGCGTTGTGGGACAGTCGCAGCAGCGTGCGCGGGCCGGTGAGATCGAGCCGGAGCGCGTCGCCGACGACGCGGTCGCGTCGCTGCCGGCGAGCGCGGCCAGCCTGCGGCCGGTCATCAACGCCACCGGCGTCGTCGTGCACACCAACCTGGGGCGGGCGCCGCTGTCACAGGCCGCGGTCGACGCCGTCGTCACCGCGAGCGGCGCCACCGACGTGGAGTTCGACCTCGAGACCGGACGCCGGGCCCGCCGTGGACGCGGAGCGCTCGCCGCGTTGGCGCAGGCCGTCCCCACGGCACAAGGCGTACACGTGGTCAACAACAACGCCGCCGCGCTGCTGCTCACCGCGATGACGCTGGCGCCCGGCAGGGAGATCGTCGTCAGCCGCGGCGAGCTGATCGAGATCGGCGACGGCTTCCGGCTACCCGAACTGATGGAGTCGACCGGCTCGCGCATCCGCGAGGTCGGCACCACCAACCGCACCCACCTGCGCGATTACGCCGACGCGCTCGGCCCCGACACCGGTTTCATCCTCAAGGTGCACCCGTCGAACTACGCGGTCACCGGTTTCACCTCGACGGTCGGCGTGCGCGAACTGGCCGGACTCGACGCGCCCCTCGTCGCGGACATCGGCTCAGGCCTGCTCACCCCGCACCCGCTGCTGCCCGACGAGCCCGACGCCACCACGATGCTGCGCGACGGCGCCGACGTCGTGACCGCCAGCGGGGACAAGCTGCTCGGCGGACCCCAGGCCGGCCTGCTGTTCGGCTCGGCGGAGCTGATCGAACGGCTGCGCCGCCATCCCGCCGCGCGGGCGATGCGGGTCGACAAGCTGACCCTCGCCGCGCTGGAGGCCACGCTGGTGGGCCCGCCGCCGCCGGTCATGCAGGCGCTCGACGCCGACGTCTGCGATCTGCGCGCCCGCGCGCGGAAGATGGCCGCCCAACTCCCGGGCGCCGAGGCCGTCGACTGCACCGCCGCGGTCGGCGGTGGCGGCGCACCCGACGTCGCGCTGCCGAGCGCCGCGATCAGCCTGCCGGAGTCCTACGCCGCGCCGCTGCGGGCCGGCGCACCCGCGGTCGTCGGACGGCTGGAGGGCGGTCGGTGCCTGCTGGACCTGCGCACCGTGTCTCCCGACGACGACGGCCTGCTTGCCCAGGCGGTGCTGGCGTGTACGTCGTAGCGACCGCGGGCCACGTCGACCACGGCAAGTCCACACTCGTCCAGCGCCTCACCGGCATGTGGCCGGACCGGCTGGCCGAGGAGCAGCGGCGCGGCCTGACCATCGATCTCGGCTTCGCGTGGACGACGCTCGACGGCCGTGAGGTCGCGTTCGTCGACGTGCCGGGCCACGAGCGGTTCGTCGCGAACATGCTCGCCGGATGTGGTCCGATGCCCCAGGAAAGCCCGGTCATGTTCGTCGTCGCCGCGACCGAGGGCTGGATGCCGCAGTCCGACGAACACCTCGATGCGCTGCGGGCGCTCGGCGTCCGGCACCTGCTCGTGGTGATCAGCAAGGCCGACCTCGCGGACCCTGCGCGCGCGATCGGACAAGTCCGCGAGCGACTGCCTGAGGTGCCGGTGGTGCTCGGTACGGACTTGGAAGCCGTTCGCGGCGCGGTGATTTCGCTTGTCGACGCACTGCCGCCACCCGACCGTGACGCCGACGTGCGGCTATGGGTGGACCGGTCGTTCACCGTCCGCGGCGCGGGCACCGTGGTGACGGGGACGCTGGCGGCGGGCACGTTGCGCGTCGGTGACGAGCTCGAGCACGCGGGACGACGGGTGACGATCCGCGGGCTGCAGTCGCTCGGTGAGGATCGTCGGGAGGTCGGTGCTGTCGCGCGGGTCGCGGTGAATGTGCGCGGCGTCGACCGCCGGCACATCGGTCGCGGCGACACCGTCCGGGCGCCGGGTGCGTGGTTGGCAACCGCCGAAATCGACGTTCTGCTCAGGGAACCCGGCGAGTTACATCGGCAACTCGTGCTCCACGTCGGGTCGGCAGCGGTGCCGGTGCACGTGCGACCGCTCGGCGCGGCGGGCGCGCGGCTTCGGCTGACGCGTCCGCTGCCCCTGCGGGTGGGTGACATCGGAGTGTTGCGTGACCCCGGCGAGCACCGGATCGCCGCGGGCGTCGAGGTGCTCGACGTGCGGCCGCCCGCGCTGCGGCGTCGCGGTGCGGCACGGCAGCGCGGTGAGGACCTGGCCGCCGGGCGTGTGCGTCCGCCACCGTGTGCACGGGTAACGGAGTTGCGCGCCATAGGTTTTGACGCCGACGGCACCCGCATCGGGGAGTGGATGGTCGACCACGAGTGGTGGGCTCAGCGCCGCCACCAGATGACCGCGGCGCTCGACGACTGGACGGCCCGGCACGATATCGCGGCGGGGATGCCGCTGGAAGCCTTACGGCAGCAGTCCGGGCTACCCGCCGTCGAACTGCTGCAGGCGCTGCTGGACGGCACCGGGCTTCAGGTGGCCGACGGGGTGGTGCGACGCCCGGACGCGGAGTTGCCCGCACGCGTCGACAAGGCGGTGCGAACGGTGGAGGAGTGGTTGGCGGCCGAACCGTTTCAGGCACCGGAGGCCGACGAACTCGCCGACTTGAACCTGGGGCCGCGGGAACTCGCGGCGGCGATCCGTGCCGGACGGCTCACCAGGATCGCCGACGGCGTGGTCCTCGGCCCCGATGCCGTCGACCACGCCGCACAGATCCTCACGACGCTGCCGCAGCCGTTCACCGTCGCCGAAGCCAAGCGCGCGCTGAACACCACCCGGCGGGTCGCGGTGCCGCTGCTCGAACACCTCGACGCTCGAAAGGTCACCCGGCGAGACGCTGACGGCAACCGAACGCTTCATGCGCAGGAGCGTTGAACGCGCAGGCCCCACTAGCTCCACCAACCACATTGGCCTCCGGTGGGTTCAGCATCGCAGGTTCCCACCTCAGAGCGAATTATTCGCCGAGCGAATAATTCGCTGAGAGCCGGGCAACACGGAAGGGCTCTCCGCTAGAGACTGATGAGACGACGGTGACTGCCGGAGCGGGCCCAGTGGAAAAACCACTGACCGTCGGGGACCACCAGATCGTTGATGCCGTAAACCCCCGCTCGCGGGTGTCCCAATCATCCTCTGCCGCGCGTATTTTGGTCGACCGCGGTGTCATGGGTGAACGGCGGCACCAGGGGCGCCGCTAGCGTTCGGCCTTGACCACCTGCGCCAAACTGAACTGCCACCGCTCGACGAGCCGGAAACCCATATCGTGGCTGACCGCGAACGCTCGCGTACCGCCGAAGAGCGGTCCCGGGGGAATCGCAACTCCCTCTTCATGTTCCGGGGCTTCGGGGTCGGCCTGCGTGATGATCCAGACGACGGCGCAGTGTTCGAGCGGCCCGACCGAGGCCTCGGGGATCAGGTTCGTGTCGAACACGTCGCGGCGGTCGACGGCGCGCTGCCACAGGCTGACGTCGACCAGACCGACGTAGGCGTCGGGACGCGCAGCCATCAGCGGCCGCATCGGCGCGGGATGGAAGGTGACGGTGTCGTTGACCAACAAGCAGTCGCCCGCAGCGGACTTCGCCGAGATCAGGTCGGCCACCTGGCTGTAGTCCATGCCGTACTTCGCGTACGGACCGCGTTGCCCGGCAATGAAAGTGGGGGCCGCGACGACGGCCAACACCACCACGACCGCCGTCGCCACCCACGCCGAGCGTGCCACCGCCATGACACAGACCCCGAGCAGCAGCGCCATCGCGGGCGCGGTGAAGCACAGATACCGCGGAGTGTAGAGCGGTTCGCGCACCGCCGAGTACGCCACGATCAGCGTCGTCGGGATCACCAGCCAGGCGACGGCCAGCACGACCGCTTCCCGCTCTCCGACACTCGGCCGCCGCACGAAGACCCACACCCCGATCGCGGTGAGCACCACCGCCGCAGACAGCGCAGCGAAATACGGGTTGCGGTCGAAATACTGTTGTACGGCGACATCTTCGAACGTGCGCGAACCGATCGGCGTGATCCAGCTGATCTGCTGGGCCTGCCCGGCGACCACCGCGACAAACGGTGCCATCACCGCGACGCCCACTCCCGACGAAATCGCGAACGGCAGCACCACCGACCGACGGCGCCGAAACACCAGCACGAACACCGCGTGCGCGAGGACCAGCAGCACCAGATAGACGTCGAGCAGAATCGACACCGCCAGCAGGGCGCCGTATCCCGCCCACGCCCAACGCGATTCGCGCCCCGCCGCCCGCACCAACACCGCGGCCAGCCAGACCGCGAGCATCATCGACAACGCGTACGGACGCGCCTCGATACCCGCCCACGTCACCCGGGGCAGGATCGCGCACACGACGCCGGCCACCACCCCGACCGCCCGCGAGGACAGCTGCCGACCCAACACCACCACGCCCGCCGCTGCGGCGCCGACTGCCAGGCCGCTGGGCACCCGCGCCCAGAACTCGGTCGGCGGCACGATGGCGAACCAGCCGTGCATCAGCACGTAGTACAGGCCGTGGACGGCGTCGACCTCACCGAGCATCTGCCACAGCGCAGGCAGCAGCCGGCTGTAGGACGCCGAGATCGTCGCGGCCTCGTCGTACCAGAACGACGGGCGCCCGGCGCCCACGAGGCTCACAGCGGCGCCGAGGATGCCGACGAGCAGCGGTTCCAGCCGTGCGAGCCGGCCGCGGGTGAAGACGTCTACCAGACGCGGATCCAGTCGACGAGCATGACCGACGGATACGGCGCCCGACGCGGATCGCCACCGCCCGAACCGCCGACCGCGAGGTTGAAGATCGCCTGCAGCCAGTAGCCGGGCTTGCCGAACGGCCACCGCAGGTCGCCCGGTCGGCCGTGGACCGGGATCGGCTTGGCCGGCACGGTGAAGTACGGATCGGCGCCGTCGACGTAATCGCGCCAGAAGCGGAACCCGTCCTCGGTCCACTCGGTGCGCCAGGTGTGCCACGCGGGATCCACCAGATGGGGGATCGACATGCCCTCCCACGTCTTGCCGTTGGATGCGGCGTGGACAGTGGTTCCGGGCGGCCACGACTCGTTGCCGTAGTACTCGACGATGTCGATCTCACCGTCGGGCAGTGGATCCTGGTTCAACAGCCAGTAGGCGGGCCAGAGACCGGGGTGCATGCAATCGAGCTTGATGCGCGCCTCCCACGTGGTGCCGATCTGGCCTCGGAAGTGGCTGAGCACCTTGCCGCTGAAGTATTGGTCACCTTCCTGGGTGGCGCACAGCACGAGGTTGGAGTTGCCGTCGACGAACACATTGCGGCGGTCATCGCGGTAAATCCCCACTACCGGGGGCCATACCTCGTCTTGCCAACTCTGGATGATCCACTTCGCCGGATCGGGGGCAGAACCCGCCGGGCCGTCGAATTCGTCCACGAAGAGGTAGCTGCCGGAGGCCGCATCGGGCGGCGGCTGCGCCGGCGGCGCGGGACGAAGCGGCGAGGCGTTCGCCAGCGGCGCGGGTAGGGCCGCGCCGAGCGCGGCGACTCCGGTCATCATCATCAGGGTGCGACGGTCGATTTCGGCCACGGAAGCCACCATAGAGGGTGCCTCCCCTGATCATGTCGGGTTCCGGCCACCGCGACTCCCACCGCAGTGATCCGACGACGACGGCCGGGCGCGCCGCACCCCGGTTGACCAGGCGCAACGCCGACATGAGCCGGCTTCGTGGCAACAGCGACCGACACGCGGTTTGATGGGAGCGACGTCGGGTAAGGAGCCTTCGAGGAGCCTGAGGAGGCGCAGTGGACATCAAGGGGCTGTTCCAGTCGTGGCCGGTGTACCGGCAACTCACGGGCCAGGACCGGTTGGGACGCGGCCAGGCCGCCCAGTCCAGGCGCTCGATCGAGTTGACCCCGCGCACCGTCGACGCCGACCGCGTCGCGCACTCCGTCTGTCCGTATTGCGCGGTCGGGTGTGCGCAGAAGGTCTACGTCAAGGACGAGAAGGTCGTTCAGATCGAGGGCAACCCCGACAGCCCGATCTCACGAGGCCGCCTGTGCCCCAAGGGATCTGCGAGCAAGCAACTCGTCACCGGTCCGCAACGGCTGACCAAGGTGCGCTACCGCCCGCCGTACGCCACCGAGTGGCAGGAGATCGATCTCGACACCGCGATGGACATGGTCGCCGACCGGGTGCTCGACGCCCGCGCCAAGGGTTGGCAGCAGTTCGACGCCGACCGCAACACGCTGCGACGCACCATGGGCATCGCGAGCCTCGGCGGAGCAACGCTGGACAACGAGGAGAACTACCTGATCAAGAAGCTTTTCACCGCCTTGGGAGCGTTACAGATCGAGAACCAGGCGCGGATTTGACACAGCGCCACGGTTCCCGGTCTGGGAGCCTCCTTCGGTCGCGGCGGGGCGACGGACTACCAGCAGAACCTCGCCAACTCGGACTTCATCGTGATCATGGGGTCGAACATGGCCGAGGCCCATCCGGTCGGGTTCCAGTGGGTGGTCGAGGCCAAGGCGCGGGGCGCCAAGGTCGTGCACATCGATCCGCGGTTCACCCGGACCAGCGCGCTGGCCGACCGGCACCTCACGCTGCGGGCGGGCAGTGACATCGCCTTCCTCGGCGGCGTCATCAACTACATCCTGAGCAACAACCTCGACTTCCGCGAATACGTCACCGCCTACACCAACGCGTCGTTCATCGTCGACGAGCGCTTCCGCGACGCCGAGGACCTCGACGGGCTGTTCTCCGGCTACGACGACGAAACCGCCTCCTACGACCCGTCGACGTGGCAGTACGAGCGCACGGATCGCGAGGGCGGCGGATCCGGAGCCAAAGAGGAGGCCGCGCCGGACCAGCAGGGGTCCGGCGGCGCGCCGATCGACGACACCGCGCAGCGGATCCCGAGCGATCCGACACTGCAGCATCCGCGCTGCGTCTTCCAGATCCTCAAACGGCACTACGCCCGCTACACACCGGAGATGGTGCAGCGGGTCTGCGGCGTGTCCGCCGACGATTTCTTGGACATTGCGCGGGCGTGGACCGAGAACTCCGGGCGCGAGCGCACCGCAGCGCTGGTCTACAGCGTCGGGTGGACCCAGCACACGCTGGGCGCGCAATTCATCCGCGCCGGCTCGATCATCCAACTGCTGTTGGGCAACATCGGCCGTCCCGGCGGAGGAGTGTTCGCGCTGCGCGGGCACGCCAGCATCCAGGGCTCGACGGACGTGCCGACGCTGTTCAACCTGCTGCCCGGCTACCTCGCGATGCCGCACGCCGGTCAAGAGAGCCTGGGACAGTACATCGACGACATCCGCGGCCGGAACCAGAAAGGTTTCTGGCACAACGCCGATACCTACATAGTGTCGCTGCTCAAGGAGTACTGGGGCGAGAAGGCAAGAGCCGACAACGACTTCTGCTTCGACTACCTGCCCCGCATCAACGGTGACCACGGCACCTACCGCACCGTGATGGACATGGTCGACGGCAACGTGTTCGGCTATTTCCTGCTGGGGCAGAACCCGGCGGTCGGGTCCGCGCACGGCCGACTGCAGCGCCTCGGCATGGCCAACCTCGACTGGCTGGTGGTGCGCGACCTCGTCGAGATCGAGAGCGCGACGTTCTGGAAGAACGCGCCGGAGATCGAGACCGGTGAGATCGACCCGAAAACCTGCCGCACCGAGGTGTTCCTGTTCCCGGCCGCCTCGCACGTCGAGAAGTCCGGCACGTTCACTCAGACGCAGCGCAAGCTGCAGTGGCGCGAGCAAGCGGTCGAACCGCCCGGCGACGCCCGCTCCGAGCTGTGGTTCTTCTACCACCTCGGCCGGATTCTGCGCGAAAAGCTCGCCGGCTCAACCGATGAGCGGGACCGACCGTTGCTCGACCTGTCGTGGGACTACCAGCTGGACGGTGACGAACCGTCCGCCGACGACGTGCTGCGGCGCATCAGCGGCGTGGATCTGACGACGGGTCGTGCCGTCGACAACTACCTCTCGCTGAAGGCCGACGGCTCCACGATGTGTGGCTGTTGGATCTACAGCGGCGTGTACGCCGACGGGGTCAACCAGGCGGCGCGGCGCGCTCCGCACGACGACTCCCAGTGGGGTTGGGTGTGGCCGATGAACCGTCGCGTGCTCTACAACCGCGCCTCCGCCGACCCGCAGGGGCGACCGTGGAGTGAACGCAAGAAATTGATCTGGTGGGACGCCGACGCCCGGGAGTGGACAGGTTACGACGTCCCGGATTTCGAGAAGACCAAGCCGCCGGACTACCGACCACCGCTCGATGCGGTCGGCGTCGAGGCGCTGCGCGGCGACGACGCTTTCGTCATGCAGGCCGACGGCAAGGGCTGGCTGTTCGCGCCCAACGGTGTGCTCGACGGGCCGTTGCCGACGCACTACGAACCGCACGAGTCGCCGGTGGCCAACGCGCTCTACAAGCAGCAGGGCAATCCGGCGCGCAAGGTGTACGGGCGCGCGGACAACCCGTCGAACCCGTCACCGCCGGAGTTGCACGGCGAGGTGTTCCCCTACGTCTTCACCGCTGCACGCTTGACCGAGCACCACACGGCGGGCGGGATGAGCCGCCAGCTGCCGTATCTGTCCGAGCTGCAGCCCGGCCTGTTCGTCGAGGTGTCACCGGTGCTGGCGGCCGAACGCGGTCTGACGCATATGGATTGGGCGCATGTGGTGACCAGCCGATCGGCGGTCGACGCGCGGGTGTTCGTGACCGACCGGATGCGGCCGCTGCGGGTCGAGGACCGGATGGTGCATCAGGTGTGGATGCCGTACCACTGGGGCAGCGTCGGGTTGATCGACGGCGACGTCGTCAATGACCTGCTCGGCGTGGTGGCCGATCCGAACGTGTTCATTCAGGAGAGCAAGGTCGCGACGTGTGACATCCAGCCGGGGCGGCGGCCGCGGGGTCCGGCGCTGCTGCAGTACATCGCGATGTACCGGGAGCGGGCACGCATCACCCCCGAGACGGGCACGAACCTCGACACCACCGAGCCGTCGGAAGATCACACCGAGGAGAAGCCATGAGCCGCAACAGCTTCTACGGACCCCTCGACGACGTAGCCGGCGAGGCGGGATACGGCGAACACCCGCCGCGGATGGGCTTCTTCACCGATACCTCGGTGTGCATCGGCTGCAAGGCGTGCGAGGTCGCGTGCAAGGAATGGAACGAAGTCCCCGTCTCTGGGGATGGGGATGGTTACAACCTGCTGGGCATGTCGTTCGACAACACCGGTGAGCTGGGGGCGAACTCGTGGCGGCATGTCGCGTTCATCGAGCAACCTTCCCGGGAGCGCGTCGACCTCGGAATGCCCGGTTTCGAGCGCCCCGGTGACACGATGAGCGCCGAGACCCGGCAGGACTTCCGTTGGTTGATGAGCAGCGACGTGTGCAAGCACTGCACCCACGCCGGGTGTCTGGACGTGTGTCCGACGGGTGCGCTGTTTCGCACGGAGTTCGCGACCGTCGTTGTGCAGCAGGATATCTGCAACGGCTGCGGTTACTGCGTGTCGGGCTGCCCGTACGGGGTGATCGAGCGGCGGGAGGGCGACGGCCGGGCCTGGAAGTGCACGCTGTGCTACGACCGTCTGCTCGACAGGCTTGAGCCCGCATGCGCCAAGGCGTGCCCGACGGACTCCATCCAGTTCGGTGTGCTCGATGAGCTGCGTGAGCGAGCCGCGTTGCGCGTCAACGAGTTACACGAACGCGGCATCACCGAGGCGCGCCTGTACGGCGAGGATCCCAACGACGGTGTCGGCGGCGACGGCGCGTTCTTCCTGCTGCTCGACGAACCGGAGGTGTATGGGTTGCCGC
The DNA here is from genome assembly GCF_001499905.1 of Mycobacterium sp. GA-1285. Lineage (GTDB taxonomy): Bacteria > Actinomycetota > Actinomycetes > Mycobacteriales > Mycobacteriaceae > Mycobacterium. The sequence continues at coordinate 56,860 of NZ_LQIS01000018.1, forward strand.
CGGATCCGGTGGTGCCGACGCGCGACATGGGCGCGATGTGGCGCTACGCGGGGATGGCGGCGACGGCGATGGTCGGCATCGCCGTGTCCTCGTTCTTCGGAAGGCGCAACTGATGCCGCGCGAACAACTCGCCGTGCCCGAGGCCGAGTTCCGGTCGTACTACGGCAAGCAGATCCTCAAGAGTCCGGTGTGGGACTGGAGAATCGCGGCGTACCTGTTCTGCGGCGGGTTGTCTGGCGGCTCGGCGATGCTCGCGGCCGGAGCGGACCTGACGGGACGGGCCGAGCTGCGGAAGGTAACCCGAATCGGTTCGCTGGTCAGCATTTTGGCCAGCCTGTACTTCCTGATCGCCGACCTCGGGCGGCCGGAGCGGTTCCACCACATGCTGCGCGTGGCCAAGCCGAGTTCGCCGATGAGCATGGGCACCTGGATTCTCTCGGCGTACGGCCCGGGGTCGGGCGTGATCGCGGTCGCGGAGCTGATGCCGCGTCGCCTGCGCCGCACGGCGTTGGGCCGGCTGGTCGAACGGGCGGCACGACCGGCCGGTTTGTGGGCGGCGGGAACGGCGCCGGCGGTGGCGTCGTACACGGCAGTTCTGTTGTCGCAGACGGCCGTTCCTGCCTGGCGGGAGGCCCACCCGTATCTGCCGTTCGTGTTCACGGGTTCGGCGGCGGCCAGCGGTGCCGGGCTCGGGATGCTGTTGGCGCCCTACGACGAGAGCGTCCCGGCGCGCCGCATGGCGGTACTGGGCGCGGGCATGGAGGTGGCGGCGTCGCGGGTGATGGAGCAGCGGATGGGTGTGGAAGGCGAGGCGTATACAGCGGGACGGCCACATCGCTTGCGCCAGCTGTCGGAGGTGCTGACGGTCGGGGGAGCCGTCGGCGGGGCGCTGGGGCGGAACCGCGCGACGATGGCCGCGTCGGGGGCGGCGCTGCTTGTGGGCAGCGCACTGCAGCGGTTCGGGGTGTTCGAGGCCGGTGTGGCGTCGACCCGCGACCCGAAGTATGTCGTGGTCCCGCAGCGCGAGCGGGTGGATGCTCGCGAGCGCCTACGCACGAGAATGCACTGACGGCTGTGCACGGCCGACCACGACCCTGAGGCAATCTCGCCCGTAGGACCACGAACAACACCCATCCGTCGGCCGCCCCGTCGGATACCGTGTTCCTCCATGACTGCACCGACCACCGAAGCGGAACCGCCGCGGTCGACTCCCGCCGAGACCAGGCGGGCGGTCTGGAACACGATCCGCGGCTCGTCGGGCAACCTCGTCGAGTGGTACGACGTCTACATCTACACGGTGTTCGCCTCGTACTTCGAAGGGCAGTTCTTCGACGAGTCCGAGAAGAACTCGACGGTGTACGTGTACGCGATCTTCGCGGTCACCTTTGTGATGCGACCCGTGGGGTCGTGGTTCTTCGGACGGTTCGCCGACCGGCGGGGCCGGCGCGCCGCGCTGACGGTCAGCGTGTCGCTGATGGCGTTCTGCTCCATGGTGATCGCGCTGGTGCCGTCGCAGGCGACGATCGGAGTCGCCGCGCCGGTAGTCCTCGTGCTCGCCCGCCTTGTGCAGGGGTTCGCGACCGGCGGTGAGTACGGGACGTCGGCGACGTACATGTCCGAGGCCGCGACCCGCGACCGCCGCGGCTTCTTCTCGAGCTTCCAGTACGTCACGCTGGTGGGCGGGCATGTGCTGGCGCAGTTCACGCTGTTGGTGCTCGACGCGTTCCTCAATGAGGACCAGTTGCACGACTTCGGCTGGCGCATCGGTTTCGCGCTCGGAGGGGTTGCGGCGGTCGTGGTGTTCTGGCTGCGTCGCACCATGGACGAGTCGCTCAGCGAGGATGTCATCGAGGCGACGAAGGCCGGTGAGGACAGGGCCGCCGGATCGATACGCGAGTTGTTCACCCGGTACTGGAAACCGCTGCTTCTGTGCTTCCTGATCACGATGGGCGGCACGGTCGCGTTCTACACCTACAGCGTCAACGCGCCGGCGATCGTCAAGACCGCGTACAAGGGAGGGTATGACGGGCACCTGGATCAACCTGATCGGCCTGATCTTCCTGATGCTGCTGCAGCCGATCGGCGGGATGATCAGCGACAAGGTCGGACGCAAACCGTTGCTGCTGTGGTTCGGTTTCGGCGGGCTGGTGTACACCTACATCCTGATCACCTACCTGCCCGAAACACGTTCGCCGCTAACCTCTTTCCTGCTGGTTGCGGTCGGCTACGTGATCCTCACCGGATACACCTCGATCAACGCGCTGGTGAAGTCGGAGCTGTTTCCGGTACATGTTCGGGCGCTCGGAGTCGGCGTGGGGTACGCGCTGGCGAACTCGATGTTCGGCGGCACGGCGCCGTTGATCTACCAGGCGCTCAAGGAACGCGACCAGGTGCCGCTGTTCATCGGCTACGTCACCGTGTGCATTGCGATCTCGCTCCTCGTGTATATCTTCGCGTTGAAGAACAAGTCCGAGACATTCCTCGATCGCGAGCGCGGTCACGCATTTGTGCGCTGACTCCGGGCTGCGGCACTCGATAGAGGTGGCTCTGTCATGACGACATCCGAAGTAATGCGCCGTGCGGTTGTCCTGACCGACTTCGCCGACAGCAGTAGGTTCGCGATGGCTGGGCTGCCGATACCGCTTATGCGACATCCCGATGAAGTGCTGGTCAAAGTCTCCGCGACGAGTGTCAATCCGATCGAATGGAAGACCTACCGCTACAGAAGGTTTCAAGCGGCGCCCACAAGCGTGGTGCGTCAAGTCTCTCCCGCCGTACCGGGTCGATGGCAGGGGAAGGTCTGATAAATCCAGAGATTCGACGAACCAGCCAGTGCATACGTTCGGTAATGCTCCGTCGAGATCAGGCGCAATCCATGCAGCGGAGATGCGGAGACGACGTAGCAATTCCTCGAGTGTTCGAACATCGACATGTACCAAGAGAACGCATCGGAATCAGCGGAACTCCACGACGCTGGCTGAGCGGCATGGTATCCCACCCACTCAAAACCCGCATTGATGTCGGTATGGGCTACCCCCCGGGCCACAAGCTTCGAAGCGGCATGCCACCGCGCCGCATCGAAGGCAAGGGCGTTAGCGATTACGGCCGTCGAGGTCGCCGCTAGGATCGCCACCGCAGCCACCGGAAGTAACTTGCGGCGGACCGGCGGCGGAGAGCGGCCGTCGGTTGCACGGCAGCCGAGCAAGGCAACGCAAGCCACGGGGATAAGGATGAGCAGAGATCGCCCGAAGGCCGGCTGCCCCAGGACAACCTGCGCGAGCGTGCCGCCAAGGGTGAGAAGCAGCACCAGACCAAGCATTCGGTCGAGTCGGATCCCTGAGTCAATGAGCTGCCCCACGATGAGAGCCAGCGATACGCAAGCCATCACTACCAAAGTGAACCACCACCAGTCAGGCAGCACGTGACGCGTGCCGATGGAGGCTGCAGTGTAGGCGCCATCCCGCGTCAAGTAGTTGCTGAGGAAGATGAAATTCCCCTGGCCGAAGACATGCGCCACGCCTGCGACGAGGGCGGTCAGCACAAACACACCTACGCTTATCCGCTGCGCTCGTCGCGACCATCTGCGTGGGCGCACTGAAATGAGCACCACTGGAAAGACGGCAAGGGCCACGAAGAAGCACATGGCAACGGCTGTTGCAATTGCAAGTACCGTGCTAATGCCGAGCGGCGTCAGCGGGGCTCCGCCGTCATGAGGCAGGGATCGACGCCATACTTCAAACACCGCGATCACTAGTGCGGAGAACATTCCGGCGAGTAATGCAATCCGGCGCTTTCTGCCGCGCCAAGCCGTCAGCGTGACCGCGACTGCGACAACTGGGCCGACGATCGCCTGTTCCCTAACCGTGACTCCCCAAGTGCCGATGGCAAGTGCGCCCAGCAAATACCGCGCATCCTGCACGCGAAGCGCTCGGTCAGTCAGGAAGAGACAAGCAACTACGGCAGTGAAGGCAGGGATCTCTGCCATATAGGACGTTGTCAGCAGTCCGAAATCCGGCGTCAGACCCACAAGGGCGGTTCCCAGGAGCGCCCCGCTACGCCCTATTCGGGGCACTAGCAAGCCGTAGGTGGCTAGGAGCCCGCAGGTCGCCAGCGCGGCAACAAACAGCTGTTGAGCGACGATCGACTGGCCCAAGGGCCCCAGGATGACAATCTGTCCAATCAAGGCGGCGCGATTCCACCCCACGAGCTCGATCGAGCCACTTCGAGCGTGACGTTCGGCAATCAGGGAGTACGCCCATGCATCGTTGTGAGGAATCTCCAAGCTTCCGGTGAAAACGGCTAAGAAGACGGGCCAACCAATGCAAAAACAAAGGATCCCGGCCAACGGAAGAAGCTGACGGTAACTGACCCCTGCCCTGCCAGATAATGCAGAACTTGCCGTTGACCACATAAATGTGAAGGCCCCCCATGCACATTCCCGCGTCCCCTCACGCGCCGTGCGGCAGACTAACCCAAACCAGACGCAGAGTTGCAGAATTCAGCTGTTTCGGATACTGCCCTCTAACACACGGGAGGGTCGCGGGTAATTCGCCGATTCGCGCATGACTGAGAACATGGGCACCCTTAGTCGATGGAATAGTGAGACGCGTTTCCGACCAACAGGCCGTCAGTCCTCGAGCGCCCGCCCGACGATCAACGGGTCCGGCTCGCCGACCACCTCGACGTCCTTGTCGTCATAGTCGAAGCGCGACAACAGATATCGCATCGCGTTGATCCGCCCGCGCTTCTTGTCGTTGCTCTTCACCACGATCCACGGTGCGTGGTCGGTGTCGGTCGCCAGGAACATCTCCTCCTTGGCCCTGGTGTAGTCCTCCCACCGGTTGACCGCTTCCATGTCCATCGACGAGAACTTCCACTGCCGCAGCGGATCGACCAGCCGGATCGCAAACCGCGTCCGCTGCTCGGCCGGCGACACCGAGAACCAGAACTTGGTCAGGTGCAATCCCGAGTTGACCAACATCTCCTCGAACGCGGGTGCCTGGCGCATGAACTCGGCGTGCTGTTCGGGCGTGCAAAAACCCATCACCCGCTCCACGCCGGCGCGGTTGTACCAGGAGCGGTCGAACAACACCATCTCCCCGCCGGTGGGCAGATGTCGCACATAGCGCTGGAAGTACCACTGCGACTTCTCTTCTTCCGTGGGCTTCTCCAGCGCGACGACCCGTGCGCCGCGCGGGTTGAGGTGCTCCATGAACCGTTGGATCGAGCCGCCCTTACCCGCCGCATCCCGGCCCTCGAACACGATCACGTGCCGCGCGCCGGTGCGCTTGCTCCAGTTCTGCAACTTGAGAAGTTCGATCTGGAGCTGTCGTTTGGTCCGCTCGTACTCCTCGCGACTCATCCGCTCGTCGTACGGATATCGTTCGCGCCACGTCTCGATCGGCTTGCCGTCGCGGTCGAGCAGCACCGGGTCGTCTTCGTCCTCGTCGTTGACGGTGTATCCGTGGTCGTCGGTCGACAGCGCGTCGAGGTCGATCTCCGAGTCTGCAGTCGTCATCACCGGCTCCTAATGACGCTCGCCTACCCGCAAGCTTGCGGGGCTAATCGCGCTAACCTCAGCGGGTGCGGCTCCTCCGCGTCGTCGCCGGCGCCCCGTTCAGCTTCGCGTGGCTGCTCGTCTTGCTGGTCACGACCCGTGTTCAGCGCTCGGCCGGACATCGGGGGTCGCGACGGATCCAGCGCAGAAACTCCACGAACCTGCGCCGGCTGCGCAGCGAACCGCACCGCGTGCTCACCACCAGCCTGTTCTGGCTCGATGACCACAGGTGGTGGCCCTACATACCGGTGTTCGTCGCCGTCGTCGCTCCCGCGGAGCGCCGATTAGGTTGGTGGCGTTGGCTTCTCGTCGGGATCGGTGCCCACGTCGTCGCTACCTACGTCGGCCAGAGCTACCTGCGGCTGCTGATCCGGAAGGGCCGTGCGCCGCAGCGGCTGGAGAACGCCCGCGACGTCGGGGTGAGCTACTTCGTTCTGGGGGTGGCCGGTGCGCTGTCGGGCTACACCCGCAAGCGGTGGCGCTCCGGCGCCCAGGCCGCGGCCGCGCTTGCGTTGGTCGGTAACGCCGTCGCCCGGCCCACGTTCACCGAAGTCGGTCACCTGACCGCGTTCGTGGCCGGACTGGCGACCGTTCCGATGATGCCGAACCGAGAGGACCGGCCCTACCCGCCGATACCGCTTTGACCTCCGCACATCGGTGCGAAGGTTTCACAGCCTCCACCCCGGGAACGTTGTGGCCATGGATTGGGAATGTGCCGTGGTCGGGGGAGGGGCCGCCGGCTTGAGCGCCGCCCTCGTGCTGGGCCGGGCGAGACGAAGCACGGTCGTCATCGATGCCGACGAACAAAGCAACCGCGCCGCCGGCGTCATCGGAGGACTGCTCGGCTACGACAAGCGTCCGCCCGCCGAGCTGTACGCCCAAGGACGACGCGAGCTGACGGCCTACCCGAGCGTCGAGTACCGCCACGGGCAGATCGTCAGCGGCCGCCCGGTCGACAACGGGTTCATTCTCGAACCCGACGACGGTGATCCGATTCTCGCCAAGCGGGTGTTGCTCGCTACCGGCATGCAGTACTGCCCGCCGGATCTGCCCGGCCTTGCCGAGCTGTGGGGCACCTCGGTTTTCCAGTGTCCGTTCTGCCACGGCTGGGAGATGCGCGACAAGCGCCTCGCCACCATGGCCGCGGGCGAAGAGGCGATGCACGCAGCGTTGATGCTGCGCGGCTGGAGCGACGACGTCGTGTTGCTGACCGACGGGCGCACCGACCTGTCACCCGCCGACAAAAAGGTGCTGCAAGCCGCCGACATCACCATCGACGACCGCCGCGTCGTCGAATTGCTCAGCGAGGACGGCAAACTGAGCGCGATCGCGTTCGCCGACGGTGACCGGCTCGCCCGCGACGGCCTCCTCGTCGAGGCACCGCTCAAGCAACGCTCAGCGCTCGCCGAGCAGCTGGGCGCCGCATGCACGCCCGGCCCGCTGGCCGTCGACACGATCAGCATCGACCCCATCCACCGCACCGAGGCCAGCGGCGTGTTCGCCGCAGGTGACCTCTGCAGCGAGCAGCCGTACGTGGCAGGCGCGATCGCCGCGGGGTCGAAGGCGGCGATGATCATCGTGCAGAGCCTGCTGGCCGACGAGTTCGGTCTGCCCTACCCACCGATTTGACTAGGGCGTGTCTGACAAAGGTTTCGGGTGTTGTGCCTGAGGCTTGAGGGATGTCGCGATTTGAGTTGTTGTCTGATG
>NZ_LQIS01000019.1 GCF_001499905.1 Mycobacterium sp. GA-1285
CATCAGACAACAACTCAAATCGCGACATCCCTCAAGCCTCAGGCACAACACCCGAAACCTTTGTCAGACACGCCCTAGTCGAACGACTGCCACCCGGGATTCCCTGGCCACACCGCGCCGTCGACCAACACCCGCTCGGCGCCGTCCTGCACTCGGCCGATCTCTCTCCAGCCGGACGGCGGTGCCCCCGGGAAGGTCGCGACCAACGCATGGTCCTCTCCGCCCCCGAAAACCCACGCCCACGCATCGGCACCGACCGCTTCGGCCGCGCCGGCGAGCAGGTCGCGGTCGGCGGTCAATGCCGTGGTGGACAGGTCGATGCCGACGCCGGACGCCTCGGCGATGTGGCCGAGGTCGGCCAGCAACCCGTCGGACACATCGGTCATCGCGGTGGCACGGCTCTCGGCGGCGACGCGGCCCTGACCGTACGGCGGCCGCGGCGCGACATGGCACCGACGCAGCTCATCGAATCGTCGAATACCGGTGCGCCACAACTCGAATCCGGCCGCCGAACGACCGATGTCACCGACGACGGCCACCACGTCACCGGGCCGTGCCCCGCTGCGGCGCACCGGCTCACGGCCGCCGAGGTCACCGAGCGCCGTCACCGAGATCACCCATTGCGGCGCGCTGACGAGGTCGCCCCCGACGATGCCCGCGCCCATCGACTCGGCCTCGCGCCACATTCCGTCGGCAAGCTGCAGTGCGTGATCTGTCGGCGTATCCGAGGGTGCGCCGAACGCGACGACGAACGCCGTCGCGCGTGCACCCATCGCCTCGAGGTCGGCGGCGTTCTGCGCGATCGCCTTGCGCCCCACGTCATGCGGCGTCGACCAGTCCAGCCGGAAGTGTCGCTCGGCCACCAGCATGTCGGTGCTGACAACCGTCTTGCCGTCGGGCGCGAACAGCACCGCGGCGTCGTCACCGGGCCCCAGCGCGACGGTGTCCGGCTGGCGGCGCCCGGCCACCAATCGCCGGATCACCGCGAACTCGCCCACTTGCGCCAGGGTCTCGGCGTCGGACGCCATGTCACCTCCCGTCGCGGCCGCACCGTGTCCGTTTCGTGCCGGCCTGAACACCGGCCGCACCTGCGGTACGTTAAGCGCCTGCGGCGTGGAGTCTATGCAGCGATGTGGAGGGACAGCGGAGTGGTGTCCGCGGAGTCCGTGACGGGACAACAGGTGAACCGGTATCACCCGCACGCTGACCTGTCCGATTGGCGACGGGATGCCACCCTAGGGTAGGGCCGTGGCTTCGCAGACCGGTGACGGGCCGCCGCGGGCACTGCTGATCGCCGCTCTGGTGGTGGCGCTCTCGGCGATCGTGACGATTCTGGTGATCGCCGCGCTGCGCCAGAATCCGGCGCAGCAGCGGGCGGTGCCGCTGGTCTCGGTGCCCGCGCCGCAGGCCACGAGCTCCGAATGCACCGAGCTGATCGCCGAACTGCCAGAGGAACTCGGCGAAAACACCCGCGCACCGTTGGTCGATCCCGCGCCCGCCGGTGCGGCGGCGTGGCGGCCCGAGGGCGAGGGTGAACCGATCGTGCTGCGCTGCGGAGTGGATCGGCCCGCCGAGTTCGTCGCGGGCGCGCCGGTTCAGGTGGTCGACGACGTCCAGTGGTTCCGGGTGAGTGAGGCCGCCCAGGATGCGGGCGCAGAAGAGTCGCGCAGCACGTGGTACGCCGTCGACCGCGGCGTGTACGTTGCGCTGACACTGCCGCAGGGTTCCGGACCGACGCCGATTCAGCTGCTGTCCACGGTTATCGCCGAGACACTTTCCGCCAAGCCGGTCGCTCCCGCGCCGGTGCGTTGATCGTGCGCTGCGGCCGCAGACGACCTGCGAACCCCGCCATGGTCGAAGGTGATGACCGCTCAGCGCAGACCGGTACCGCGTTCGAGCGCGGTCTCCACCATCGTCGCCAGCAGGGTCGGGTAGTCGACGCCGCTGGCCGCCCACATCCGCGGATACATCGAGATGGTGGTGAATCCCGGCATGGTGTTGATCTCGTTGATCACGGGCCCGTCATCGGTGAGGAAGAAGTCGACGCGCGCCAGCCCCTGACAGTCGATCGCATCGAACGCCTCAATCGAGAGTTGTCGGACCGCGTCGGCCACGTCGTCGTCAACCTTTGCGGGCACGTCGAGTTCGGCGGCGTCCTCGAGGTATTTCGTCGCGAAGTCGTAGAAGCCGTCCTCGCGGCCGCGCACGCCGGCGACCCGGATCTCGCCCAGCGCACTGGCCTCGATCCGGCCGTCGGGGAATTCGAGCACGCCGCATTCCAGCTCTCGCCCCGGCACCGCGGCTTCGATGATCACCTTCGGGTCATGGCGGCGCGCCTGTTCGATCGCCGACGCCAGCTGATCCCACGCAGTGACCCGGCTGACGCCTATCGACGACCCCCCGCGCGCCGGCTTGACGAAAACGGGGAGGCCCAGCCGCTCGCGCGCCTCGAAACTCAACGTGTCCCGGCGGGGCCGAAGGACCTCGTGATCTCCGATCGGCAGCCCGGCGGCGCCCAGCAGCTTCTTGGTGAACTCCTTGTCCATGCCAACCGCGCTGGCCAGGACACCCGCCCCGACGTAGGGCACCCCCGCCAACTCGAGCAGACCCTGGATCGTGCCGTCCTCGCCGTACGGACCGTGCAGCACGGGAAACACCACGTCGACGGTCGCCAACGTGTCCCCCGCCTCGCGGCCGAGCGACAGCAGCTGCCCGCCGCGGCCCGGATCGGCGGCCAGGGCCAGTTCGGTGCCCGACGCGGCGGTCACCTCCGGCAACCGGCCGTCGATGATCGCGAGGGTGTCCGGCTGCGCGTCGGTCGCCATCCACGCCCCCTCCGGGGTGATGCCGACGGCGACGACGTCGAACCGCTGCGGATCAAGATTGCGCAGGATGCTGCCTGCGGATACGCAGGAGATCGCGTGTTCGGAGCTACGTCCGCCATAGACGACGGCAACCCGGACGCGTCCGGTGTCGGGGTCATGGCGGGCAGTCACAACCTAGAGAGGCTACCGTCCGTGTGCTCGGCCGGTCGTCCGGCGACGGCCGTCTGCGCGGTCAGCCCAGCGCCTGCTCGATATCGGCGACCAAGTCATCGGTGTCCTCGATCCCGAGCGAGATGCGCGCGAACCCGTCGCTGACGTCGTCACCCCAGCGGGCGCGACGGTCCACCGAGGTATGAATTCCGCCGAAACTCGTCGAAGCGATCAACAGCGCGCTGCGCTCGACCAGGCTGTGCACCGCCGCCGCGTCGGGCAACTCGACGGCGATCAGGCCGCCGAACCGTTTCATCTGCGCGCACGCGATGCGGTGCGAGGGATCGTCGGGCAGACCGGGATAGCGCACGGCGCGCACGGCGGGGTGTGCGTGCAGGGCCACGGCGAGCGCCGCCGCGTTGTGGCATTGCCGTTCGAACCGCAGCCCGGCGGTCCCCAGGCTGCGCAACAGCAGCCACGCCTCGAACGCGCCGAGGATGGCACCGGAGTGCAGTCGTTCGCGATCCACCTCGACCATCAGGTCGGTGTGCGCACTCGCGACATAACCGGCGAGCAGATCACCGTGGCCCGCCAACGCCTTGGTCGCGCTGGCGACGACCACGTCTGCGCCCAGCGAAAGCGGTTGTTGGCCGAACGGGGTGGCAGTGGTGTTGTCGACGACGAGCGTCGCGCCACGGCTACGGCACTGCATCGCGAGCCGGTGCAGATCCACGACATCCAGCCCCGGATTGGCCGGGCTTTCGGCGAGCACGACATCCGCGTCCGCCGACGCCGCACACATCTCGTGACTAGCGGCTTCCACCACCGTAACTCCTTGCTCAGCAAGGTATTCCGAGGCATATCGGCGGACTTGGTAATAGCCGTCGGCGGGTACGACGAGCCTACTTCCCGGCTCGGCCAGCACCCGCAGGACGGACGTGATGGCGGCCATCCCCGACCCGAAGGCCAGCGCGGACGGCGCGCCCTCGAGCTGCGCGAGTGCCGACTCCAGGTGGCGCCAGGTCGGATTCGAGCTGCGGCCGTACGAGTCCAGCGGTTCCGAGTGGTCGGACGACAGGTGGAAGGTGGACGCCGGAACCGGTGACGGCGCCACCGCTTGTCCTGGAATGCGTTCAGAGGCAATGGATTTGACGCTGCGAGTGGAATCGCCGTACTGACCGTCCACCGGTCACTCCGGTTTGGTGCTGCGCCCGAGCAACAGGATGACGGCCTCGTCGACCGACAAACCCCTGTGACACACCCGGAATACGGCATCGGTCAGCGGCATCTCGACGTCGTAGCTCTCGGCCAACGCGAGCACCGATTCACACGATGCGACGCCTTCGGCGACGTGGCCACCGGTGGCGAGCATCGCGGACTCGATCGTGCCGCCCTGACCCAGGCGCAGCCCGAATGTGCGGTTGCGCGACTGCGCGGATGTACACGTCGCGACCAGGTCGCCCACCCCGGCCAAGCCCGCGAGGGTCGCGGGCTTGGCGCCCAAAGCGATTCCCAATCGCATGATCTCGGCCAGCCCACGGGTGATGATCGCCGCGGCGGTGTTCTCCCCCAGTCCGACCCCGGCCGCCATCCCGCACGCGAGTGCAATCACGTTCTTGCACGCACCACCGACTTCGGCGCCGATGACATCGGCATTTGTATAAGGCCTGAAGTAAGCCGTCGAAAGGGCCCGCTGCAAGGCGACGGCCCGTCCGGAGTCATTGCAGGCGACGACCGTGGCCGCCGGTTGCTCGTCGGCGATCTCGCTGGCCAGGTTCGGGCCCGAAACCACCGCGACGCGTGCCGGATCGGCACCGGTCACCTGGACGATCACCTGGCTCATGCGCATGAGCGTGTCCAGTTCGATGCCCTTGGCCAGGCTCACCAACGTGACTTCGTCGTCGATCAATCCAGACCACTGCTGCAGGTTGGTCCGAAGCGTCTGGGCGGGCACCGCGAACAGCACCGTGCATGCCCCGTCCAGCGCTTCGCCCGCATCGCTGGTCGCCCTGATGGCCTTTGGCAGTTCGGTGTCACCGAGATATCCCGAGTTGCGATGGGTGTCGTTGATCTCGTCGGCGACTTCTCGGTGACGCGCCCAAAGCGCCACCTCGTTGCCCGCATCGGCTAGGACCTTCGCCAGTGCGCTCCCCCACGCACCGGCCCCCATCACCGCCGCCTCGACCACGCCTTCAGCGTAACCCGAGGCCGACTGCTGGCAGGATTACGCACATGAGCGGGCCACCCGACGGCGACATCGCGTTGGTGATCGCCGTAAAACGCCTCGCCGCGGCCAAGACCCGGTTGGCTCCCGTGTTTTCCGCTCCCACCCGCGAGAAGGTCGTTCTCGCGATGCTGATCGACACGATCACCGCCGCCTCCGCGGTTCCGGCCATCGGCTCGGTCACGGTCGTCACACCGGACGAAGCCGCCGCCGAGGCCGCGGACCGACTCGGTGCGCGGGTGCTCACCGACCCGACGCCCGAGCGCCACCACGACCCGCTGAACAATGCGATCGCCGCCGCCGAAGCCGAAGTCCGTGACGAGACAGCGAACGTCGCTGTGTTGCAAGGGGATTTGCCCGCGCTGCAGACCCACGAACTGGCGGCCGCCGTCGCGGCGTCCCGCAAACACCTACGCAGCTTCGTCGGCGACCGACACGGCACCGGCACGTCGGCGTTGTTCGCGTTCGGAGTCGCCCTGAACCCGCAGTTCGGCGCTGACTCCGCTCGACGCCACCGGCGTTCCGGAGCGCTTGAGCTCACCGGCGCGTGGCCCGGACTGCGCTGCGACATCGACACACCCGACGACCTGCTGGTGGCGCGCCGGCTCGGTGTCGGTGCGGCGACGGCAGCGGCCATCGCCGTTTCGAATTGAACCGTTCAACTGCGCGCTGGCACGAAGACCGTTGGATAGGGAATCATCGCAGGCATGACGAAAGCCGGGATCGAGGTTCGTGACAGCGATGGCGAACCACCATCGGCAAGCATCCGAACGATGCCGTCGGACTCCGGTGACTCGGCGCCCGAAGCTCCTCCCGCGGCAACCTCCCCCGCGGTCGAGAACGCGCTGCCCGACGATCGCTACCTGAACCGCGAGCTGAGTTGGCTCGACTTCAACTCCCGGGTGCTGGCATTGGCCGCCGACCCGTCGCTGCCCTTGCTGGAGCGGGCGAAGTTCCTTGCGATCTTCGCGTCGAATCTCGATGAGTTCTACATGGTCCGGGTCGCCGGGCTCAAACGCCGCGATGAGACGGGGCTTTCGGTGCGCTCCGCCGACGGGCTCTCTCCCCGCGAACAATTGCGCCGCATCAACGAGCGAACCCAGCACATCGCCGACCGGCACGCCCACGTGTTCCTCGATTCGGTGCGCCCCGCGCTGGCCGACGAAGGCATCGTGATCGTCACCTGGGCCGAACTCGACGAAGCCGAACGCGCGCGGCTGTCCACCTACTTCCACGAGCAGGTGTTCCCGGTACTGACGCCGCTAGCAGTGGATCCGGCCCATCCGTTTCCGTTCGTGAGTGGCCTGAGCCTGAACCTTGCGATCACCGTCAAACATCCCGACGACGGTGGGCAGCATTTCGCCCGAGTCAAGGTGCCCGACAATGTAGAACGGTTCGTCGAACTGGCCGCCCGCGAAGGCGATGCCACGATCGTTCGCTTCCTGCCGATGGAGGAACTGATCGCGGCGTTCCTCCATGTGTTGTTCCCGGGGCTGGAGATCGTCGAGCACCACGCGTTCCGCATCACACGCAATGCCGATTTCGAGGTCGAAGAGGATCGCGACGAAGACCTGCTACAAGCGCTCGAACGGGAACTGGCGCGGCGCCGCTTCGGTTCTCCCGTCCGCTTGGAAGTCTCCGACGACATGACCGAGAGCATGCTCGAGTTGCTGCTGCGCGAACTCGACGTCGCCCCGGGCGACGTCATCGAGGTGCCCGGGTTGCTCGATCTGTCCTCGCTGTGGCAGATCTACGATCTGGATCGCCCCGCCCTCAAAGACCGGCCGTTCGTACCCGCCACCCCTCCGGCGTTCGGCGAGCGCGAGACACCCAAGAGCATCTTCGCGACGCTGCGCGACGGCGACGTGCTGGTGCACCACCCGTACGACTCCTTCTCCACCACCGTGCAGCGGTTCATCGAACAGGCCGCGGCAGACCCGAACGTATTGGCGATCAAGCAGACTCTGTACCGCACCTCGGGTGACTCGCCAATCGTCAACGCGCTCATCGATGCCGCGGCCGCGGGCAAGCAGGTCGTCGCGCTGGTCGAGATCAAGGCCCGGTTCGACGAGCAGGCCAACATCAAGTGGGCGCGTGCGCTCGAGCGTGCGGGCGTGCACGTGGTGTACGGGCTCATCGGACTCAAGACTCATTGCAAGACGTGTCTGGTGGTGCGCCGGGAGGGCTCGCTGATCCGGCGCTACTGCCACATCGGCACCGGTAACTACAACCCCAAAACCGCGCGGCTGTATGAAGACATCGGGCTGCTGACCGCCGCGCCCGACATCGGCGCCGATCTCACCGACCTGTTCAATTCACTGACGGGTTACTCGCGCAAGGGCTCCTACCGCAACCTTCTGGTGGCTCCCCAGGGAGTCCGAAGGGGGATCATCGAGCGCATCGAACGAGAGATCGTCGCCACCCGCGACGGCGCCGACGGGCGGATCAGGCTGAAGGCCAACGCGTTGGTGGACGAGCAGGTCATCGATGCGCTGTACCGCGCTTCGCAGGCCGGTGTGCGCGTCGAGGTGGTGGTCCGGGGTATCTGCGCGCTACGACCCCATGCCCCTGGCTATTCGGACAACATCGTCGTCCGCTCGATCTTGGGCCGGTTCCTGGAACACTCGAGGATCATTCACTTCCGCGCAATCGACGAATTCTGGATCGGCAGCGCCGACATGATGCATCGCAATCTCGATCGGCGCGTCGAAGTGATGGCCGAAGTCAAGGAGCCGCGGCTGAAGGCGCAACTGCACGACATCTTCGAATCGGCGATGGACCCCTCGACCCGGTGTTGGGAGTTGGGCGTCGATGGTAAGTGGACGGCGTCACCGCAGGAGGGTCTGACGGTTCGCGACCATCAGGTCTCGTTGATGGAACGCCACCGGCAACCATGACGGACCTCGTCAACGTCAGCGACTTTCAGAATTGTCGTCGTGGGCCGCTGGTGCCCGGAAATATCTGCAGGAGTTGAGGTGCCGAAGCGGACATCTGAGACCGGCTCCGAGGCGGAGAAGATCCTGGCCGCCGGAGCGGTGTTGTGGCGGTCGAATGGCGAACCCGATGCACCGGAAGTCGCGCTGATCCATCGCCCTCGCTACGACGACTGGTCGCTACCGAAAGGCAAGGTGAACCCCGGCGAGACCGAGCCCGTCACCGCCGTTCGCGAGGTATGGGAAGAGACCGGATACACGGCACATCTCGGCCGACGACTCAGTTCGGTGAGCTATCCCGTCGAAGGCGGTGTGAAGAAGGTGCGCTACTGGGCGGCGCGGATGGTGCGCGGCGAGTTCCAGCCGAACGACGAGGTCGACGAGCTCAAGTGGTTACCCGTGCGGGCGGCGATCAAGCAACTGGACTATCCGCACGACCGAAAGGTGCTGCGCCGCTTCGCGAAGTATCCGGCCGACACCAAGACGGTGCTGATCGTCCGCCACGCCACCGCTGGGAGCAAGTCCCGGTTCAAGGGCGATGACCGCAAACGGCCGCTGGACAAGAACGGCCGCACGCAGGCGGAGTCACTGGTCGGGATACTGCTCGCCTTCGGCGCCGACCATCTGTTCGCGGCGGACAGGGTGCGCTGTGTGTCGACATTGGAACCACTGGCAGAAGAACTCGGGGTGACGATCCAGCGCGACGGGCTGCTGACCGAGGAGGCGTACGCGGAGAACCGCAAAGCGGCCCGGCAACGCTTCCTCGAAATCGCCGACACCGGTGGCACGCCGGTGATCTGCACTCAGGGCAAGGTGATTCCGGACCTCATCGAATGGTGGTGCGAACGCGACGGCGTGCGGCCCGACAAGTCGCGCAATCGCAAGGGCAGCACGTGGGTGATGTCGCTTCACGACGGTCGGTTGATAGCGGCGGACCACATGGGCAGCCCACTCGCTGTGAAGTGATGCCCGAACATTGAATGCAAATTCCGGCGGATCCGCGCTCGGAAGCGGTGAGCCATAGAACTTTTGGCGGGCATGCGCCGCGGATACGCCGTGGGTCGTGTAGACCCACGGCGTATCCGGTCGAAACTACTTGCGGCCGCGCTTGGCCGGCGCCTTGCGAGCCGGAGCCTTCTTCGCGGTCTTCTTGGCTGCCGTCCGCTTGGTCGCGGCCTTCTTGGCCGGAGCCTTCTTGGCCGCACTCTTCTTGGCCGGTGACTTCTTGGCGGCGGTCTTCTTGGCTGCCGTCCGCTTCGTTGCCGCCTTCTTGGCCGGTGACTTCTTGGCGGCGGTCTTCTTGGCTGCCGTCCGCTTGGTCGCGGCCTTCTTGGCCGGTGACTTCTTGGCGGCACTCTTCTTGGCCGGTGACTTCTTCGCGGCCTTGCGGGCACCTCCCGCCGTAGCGCCTCTCTTCACTGCTGGTCCTTCCGCCGGGAGGCGCTGTGCGCCAGAGACAACCGCTTTGAACTGAGCGCCGGGCCGGAAGGCCGGCACAGACGTGGGCTTGACTTTCACGGTCTCGCCGGTGCGCGGATTACGCGCGACGCGGGCGGCGCGGCGGCGCTGTTCGAAAACGCCGAAGCCGGTGATGGTGACACTGTCACCCTTGTGAACCGCACGCACGATGGTGTCAACGACATTCTCCACCGCGTCGGTCGCCGTCCGGCGATCGGTATTGAGCTTCGTCGTGAGTACGTCGATGAGCTCTGCTTTGTTCATGCATAACCTCCGGAAACCAGTGGTCCTCTTTGGACCGACTAGGGGACACGGTAAACCCATTCCCTATTGATTTCCAAGAGCCACGCGCAGTTTCAGGCGAAGCCAGCGAACTTTCTTGCCCCCCTTGACCTCCAGAGCAGGCCTCGGAGAACCGGGTCTGGGGGTGGTGAATTCGGCTCAGCGGTGGCCGTTATCCGGCGGGCAGAGTCCGCGGTTTCCAGTCCGGCCTGCGCGCTTCATAGGCCTCGATCTCAGCGCATTTGCGCAGCGTAAGACCTATATCGTCGAGTCCTTCGAGCAATCGCCAGGCCGTATAGTCGTCAATTCTGAACGGCACCATAACCGTTCCGGCGGCGATGGTTCGATCTTGAAGATTCACAGTGATTTCCAGCCCTGGCTGCTGCTCGATGAGCTTCCATAAAATTTCCACATCATCTTGCGGAATTTCGGCCGCCAGAAGCCCGGCCTTGCCCGCATTGCCCCGAAAGATGTCGGCGAAGCGGGACGAGATGACGACCCGGAAGCCGTAATCCATAAGTGCCCACACGGCATGTTCACGTGACGAGCCGGTGCCGAAATCGGGGCCTGCGACCAATACCGAGCCCTTGTCGAACGGGGGCAGATTCAATACGAATGACGGGTCGTTGCGCCAGGCGGCGAAAAGGCCGTCCTCGAAACCCGTTCGTGTAACTCGTTTCAGGTAGACGGCCGGGATGATCTGGTCGGTATCCACATTCGACCGGCGCATTGGCACCCCGATGCCGGTATGGGTATGGAAAGCCTGCATGGCCTGTGCTCCTATCAGTCGGTCAGGTCCGCGGGTGAGGACAACGTGCCGCGCACCGCGGTGGCCGCCGCGACCGCGGGAGACACCAGATGAGTACGACCGCCTTTGCCTTGCCTGCCCTCGAAGTTCCGGTTGGAGGTCGACGCACAACGCTGACCCGGTGACAGCTGGTCGGGATTCATCCCCAGGCACATCGAGCAACCCGCCTGACGCCACTCCGCTCCCGCAGCGGTGAAGATTTCTCCGAGCCCTTCTGATTCGGCCTGCAGCCGCACGCGCATGGACCCCGGCACGATCAGCATGCGCACCCCGTCGGCGACCGTGCGTCCGCGCAGCACGTCCGCGGTCACCCGGAGATCCTCGATGCGGCCGTTGGTGCACGAGCCGACGAAGACGGTGTCGACCGCGATGTCACGCATAGCTGTGCCGGGCCGAAGGTCCATGTAGGCCAACGCCTTTTCCGCCGCTTGGCGTTCTCCGTCGTCGAACATCAATTCGGGGTCGGGCACCGAGCCGGACAGCGGCACCCCCTGGCCCGGGTTGGTACCCCACGTGACGAAGGGACTCAGCGTCGAGGCGTCGATGTAGACCTCGGTGTCGAATTCGGCGCCCTCGTCGGTGCGAAGGCTGCGCCACGCGGCGACCGCTTCGTCCCACTGTGCGCCCCGCGGAGCGTGCGGGCGTCCGCGCAAGAACTCGAACGTGGTGTCGTCCGGTGCCACCATGCCGGCCCGCGCACCCGCCTCGATGCTCATGTTGCAGATCGTCATCCGGCCCTCCATCGACAGCGATTCGACGGCGCTGCCCCGGTATTCGATGACGTGTCCCTGGCCTCCGCCGGTGCCGATCTTGGCGATCACGGCCAGAATGATGTCCTTGGCGCTCACTCCGTCGGGAAGTTCACCGTCGACGTTGACCGCCATGGTCTTGAACGGGCGCAACGGCAGCGTCTGCGTGGCGAGTACGTGCTCGACTTCCGACGTGCCGATCCCCATCGCCAGTGCGCCGAACGCGCCGTGCGTCGAGGTATGGCTGTCGCCGCACACAACGGTCATGCCGGGCTGCGTCAATCCGAGCTGCGGACCGATGATGTGCACGATTCCCTGCTCGGCGTCGCCCATCGGATGAAGCCGGATACCGAATTCTTCGCAGTTGCGCCGAAGGGTCTCCACTTGCGTGCGCGACACCGGGTCCGCGATCGGCTTGTCGATGTCGACCGTCGGCACGTTGTGGTCCTCGGTGGCGATGGTCAGGTCTGGCCTGCGCACCGGACGCCCCGCCATCCGCAGCCCGTCGAACGCCTGGGGGCTGGTCACCTCGTGCACGAGATGCAAGTCGCTGTAGATCAGATCGGGTTCACGGGCAGCGCCCTCACCGCCCCCTTCGACGACGACGTGATCGGCCCACACCTTTTCGGCCAACGTGCGGGGCCTCTCACCGCGTCCGCCCGCGGCACTGGAAACATCGGTCGACATCTTGACTATCTCACAATCTGGGAAGTTAGTATCTCTTTGTGAGACAGGATAGCGGCATCGGCGTTTTGGACAAAGCCGTGGGAGTTCTGCATGCGGTGGCCGACTCGCCCTGCGGGCTGGCTGAACTCTGCGAGCGCACGGGATTGCCGAGGGCCACGGCGCACCGCCTCGCCGCGGGGCTGGAAACCCACCGCTTGCTGGCGCGCAACGGCGACGGCCGCTGGCGACTCGGTCCGGGGTTGACGGAGTTGGCCGGCCAGGTCAACGATCCGCTCGCGGCCGCGGGTGCGGCGGTGCTGCCCCGGTTGCGCGAGATCACCGGCGAGAGCGTGCAGCTCTACCGCCGCGAAGGCACCTCGCGGATCTGCGTGGCGGCGCTGGAACCCCCTGCCGGACTGCGGGATACCGTGCCGGTCGGCAGCACGTTGCCGATGACGGCGGGATCCGGCGCGAAGGTTCTACTGGCGTATGCCGACCCGGCCACCCAGCAGGCCGTGCTCCCGAACGCGAAGTTCACCGATCGCACGCTCGCCGAGGTGCGCAAGCGCGGCTGGGCGCAGAGCGCCGCCGAACGCGAGCCGGGAGTGGCGAGTGTCTCGGCCCCGGTGCGTGACGGTCGCGGTGTGGTGATCGGCGCGGTGTCGGTGTCGGGTCCGATCGACCGGATGGGCCGGCGACCCGGTGCGCGGTGGGCTGCCGATCTGGTGGCCGCTGCCGACGCTCTGACGCGGCGCCTGTGAAGGGGGCGCAGTTCGCTGTGCGAAACCTGTACCCCCGATGGGATTCGAACCCACGCTACCGCCGTGAGAGGGCGGCGTCCTAGGCCGCTAGACGACGGGGGCTAGAACTTTCGGATGGCCAGCATAACTCAGCGAGATATGTCGGCCTAATCACGGTCATTGGCTGGGGTACCAGGACTCGAACCTAGAATGGCTGAACCAGAATCAGCTGTGTTGCCAATTACACCATACCCCATCGGCAGTCCGTAACCGCAGGTCACAGACCTATTTCGGCCCCCTCGCGCGGCGGGCGGAACCCGGCTCGCGTGGTATCGGACCGACGTGCAGACTACCAAAGATATTCAACCCGCTTTTCACGCCCGGGCTTCCGCGGCGGCGTGCTCACGGCCGGCCCGTAGGCGGGCCAGGCTGCGTTCGCGCCCCAGCAAGTCAAGCGACTCGAACAGCGGCGGGCTGACCGAGGCGCCCGTCGCAGCGACGCGGATCGGACCGAACGCCTTGCGCGGCTTCAACCCGAGGCCGTCGAGCAGCGCCTCCTTCAGGGCCGCCTCGATCGCCGCGGTGGTCCAGTCGCCGATGCCCTCGAGGGCGATCAGCGCGGCATCGAGCACGGGGACCGCCTCGGCCCGCAACTCCTTGGCCGCGGACTTCTCGTCGAGCCCGAACTCCGCATCGTTGAGGAACCGCAACAGCTCCCACGCGTCGGCGAGAACCACGATGCGGGTCTGCACGAGCGCGGCGGCTTCGGCGAACCGGACGTCGTCGAGGCCCGTATCGTGACCGTGCTCGGCGAAGTACGCGCCCAGCCGGGCGACGAACTCGTCCTCGCTCAACATCCGGATGTGTTCGGCGTTGAGCGCGTCGGCCTTCTTCTGGTCGAACCGGGCCGGATTCGAGTTGACGTCGGCGACGTCGAAGGCGGCCACCATCTCGTCGAGGCTGAACACGTCTCGATCCTCGGCGATTCCCCACCCCAGCAGGGCCAGATAGTTCAGCAGACCTTCGGGGATGAAGCCCCGATCGCGGTGCACGAACAGGTTGGACTGGGGATCGCGTTTGGACAGCTTCTTGTTGCCGTCTCCCAGAACGCTTGGCAGATGCGCAAATTCGGGAATCCGGTCCGCCACGCCGATCCGGATCAGCGCCTGGTACAGCGCGATCTGGCGTGGAGTCGAGGACAACAGGTCCTCACCGCGCAGCACGTGGCTGATCTTCATCAGCGCGTCGTCGACCGGATTCACCAAGGTGTACAACGGCTCCCCGTTGCCGCGCGTCAACGCGAAATCGGGTACCGATCCGGCCGGGAACGTCGTCTCCCCGCGCACGAGGTCGCGCCAGCCGACGTCCTCGGACGGCATCTTCAACCGCACCACCGCGCGCCTGCCCTCGGCGCGATACTCCGCCCGCTGCTCCTCGGTCAGGTCGCGGTCGAAATTGTCATAACCGAGTTTGGGATTGCGCCCCGCGGCCAAATGACGTGCTTCGACTTCCTCAGGCGTGGAGAACGACTCGTATGCCTCACCGGCCTCGAGGAGCTTGGCGATCACGTCGCGGTAGAGATCGAGTCGCTCCGACTGGCGGTACGGCCCGTAGGGGCCGCCGACTTCGGGGCCTTCGTCCCAGTCGAGTCCGAGCCAACGCAGCGCATCGAGTATCGCGCGGTAACTCTCCTCGGAGTCGCGCGCCGAGTCGGTGTCCTCGATCCGGAACACGAAGGTCCCGCCGGTGTGGCGGGCATACGCCCAGTTGAACAACGCGGTGCGGATCAGGCCGACGTGCGGCGTCCCGGTGGGCGACGGGCAGAACCGCACCCGGACGGTGTTCGCGTTGGTCATGACTTTCCTTTGCGCACAACAGGATTCGTGAGAGTCCCGATACCCTCGACAGTGATGCTGACGGTGTCGGAGTCCTCGATCGGACCGACACCCTCCGGCGTTCCTGTCAGGATCAGATCGCCCGGCAACAACGTCATCACCCGGGAGATCCACTCCACGATCGCGCCGACGTCGTGGATCATCATCGACGTCCGGCTGTTCTGCTTGACAACGCCGTTGACCTCGGTGCGGATTTCGAGGTCCGAGGGATCGACGTCGGTCACGATCCACGGCCCGACGGGGCAGAACGTGTCATGCCCCTTCGCGCGGGTCCATTGGCCGTCCTTCTGCTGCTGATCGCGGGCCGAGACATCGTTGGCGATCGTGTAACCGAGGATGCTCTCCGCCGCGCGAGCGGCCGGTACGTCCTTGCACGGCCGGCCGATGACCGCGGCGAGCTCACCCTCGAAATGCACGGGGTCGGCGTCGGCGGGCAGCTGGATCAGTACGTTCGGCCCGATGATCGCCGTGTTGGGCTTCATGAAGATGATCGGGTCGTCGAATGTGGCGGAATCCGAACCGCCCCCGGTGCGTGCGGCCATCTCCGCGATGTGGGCGGCGTAGTTCTTGCCCACGCACACCACCTTGGTCGCGAGGATGGGAGCGAGCAGGCGTACGTCGGCCAGCGGCCACTGCCTGCCCGTGAACTGTGGATTGCCGAACGGGTGCTCGGCGATCTCCCTTGCGATCGCCTGCGCGGGGTCGTCGGGTGGGCCCTCGACGCTGACGAATGCGACACCGTCGGGGCTGGCGATTCGGCCAAGGCGCATGGCGTTCAGCCTAGTAGCCGACCCGGTAGCGGCCGCCGACCGCTCCCACGGCAGCGTCGTCTCGGGATATGAGACTGAGATTCAGCATCGTGAGATCGCTGTGCCACGATGGACCGATGTCCGTCGAGCCGCTCACCACCGCCCGGCGATGGTCGCTGCTGTGTATCGCGCTGGCGGCGACGACGAGCGCCAACGTGTTCATCAACGGCGCCGCGTTCCTCATCCCGACGTGGCACGGCGAGCGCGGCCTCGACCTCGCGGCGGCGGGTCTGCTGTCCGCGATGCCGAGCTTCGGGCTCGTGACCACGTTGATCGCATGGGGTTATGTCGTCGACCGTTACGGCGAGCGCATTGTGCTGACGGTCGGTTCGGTGCTGATATCCGCGGCGGCGTTCGCCGCTGCCATCTCCGAATCCCTGGTCGCCGTGGGCGCTTTCCTGTTTCTCGGTGGGATGGCGGCCGCGAGCAGCAACTCGGCCAGCGGTCGGTTGGTGGTCGGCTGGTTCCCGGCCGAACGACGCGGGCTGGCCATGGGGATCCGGCAGACGGCCACCCCGTTGGGAGTCGGGCTGGGAGCGCTGGTGATTCCGCGGCTGGCCGAAAGCCATGGTGTGACTGGTGCGTTGCTCTTTCCTGCGGCGGTGTGCGCGGTGTCGGCACTGGTGTGTCTGGTCGCGGTGATCGATCCGCCACGACCGCCGCGTACCGAGGCGCCGATCGAACACCTCACGAACCCGTATCGGGGGTCCCCTGTGCTGTGGCGGATTCACGCCGTTTCGGTGCTGCTCGTCGTGCCGCAGGCGGTGGTGTGGACCTTCACGCTGGTGTGGTTGATGTCGGAGCACGGCTGGTCGGCGGGCTCGGCCGGCCTACTCGTCATGGTGGCCCAATTGCTCGGCGCCGCCGGGCGTATCGCGGCGGGGCATTGGTCGGATCGGTCGGGTCACCGGCTTCGCCCGATCCGTGCGATTGCCGCCGCCGCGGCGCTCACCATGGGCGCACTCGCGTTGTCGGACTGGCTGCACTCTCCGGTCGCGGTGGCGGTGATGATGGTGGCTTCGGTGATCACGGTGTCCGACAACGGGTTGGCGTTCACCGCCATCGCCGAGATCGCCGGGCCGTTCTGGAGCGGCCGCGCTCTGGGCACCCAGAACACGAGCCAGCATCTCGCGTCGGCGGCCGCCGCGCCGCTGTTCGGGGGCTTGATCGGGGTCGTCGGTTATCCGGCTGCGTTCGCCGTCTGCGCACTGTTCCCGCTCGCGGCGATCCCGATCGTGCCCGCCGACTCGTCGGGTTCGCGGAAACCTGCGCCGGGCCTGTGATTCGGCAGTGTCAGTTCCAGGCCAGCTTTCCCACGAGCGTCGTCAGTCTCCGCCGGGCGACCACTTGTGCCGTTGCCCGCCTCCGAGCGAATAAGTCGCTCACAGCGAAGTATTCGCTCGGAGGTGGGAAGTACGGGGACACAGTCGCCGGGGGTAGAGAGGCGGCCGTGGCCGCCGAAATCGGTGACCCGCGCTACAAATAGCCTGCGATCCGGTCGCCGACCGCGGTGGTGGACAACTTCTCGTCACCGCGCGTGGCCAGATGCTGCTCGACGGCCTTGTCGACGCGAGCGGCCGCATCCGTCTCGCCGACATGGGCCAGCAGCAATGCGACCGACATGATCGCCGCGGTCGGGTCCGCGATCCCCTGGCCCGCGATGTCGGGGGCGCTGCCGTGCACGGGTTCGAACATCGAGGGATTGGTGCGCGTGGCATCGATATTGCCGCTCGCCGCAAGGCCGATACCGCCACACACCGCGGCGGCGAGATCGGTGACGATATCGCCGAACAGGTTGTCGGTGACGATCACATCGAAGCGGCCCGGGTCGGTGACGAGGTGGATGGTCGCGGCGTCGACGTGCTGGTAGGCGATCTCGACGTCGGGGAAGTCGGCGGCGAGTTCCTGCACGGTGCGCCACCACAGCGCGCCGGCGAAGGTCAAGACGTTGTTCTTGTGCACCAGCGTCAGATGCTTGCGGCGCTGGTGCGCGCGGACGAACGCGTCCGTCACGACGCGACGCACACCGAAGGCGGTGTTGACGCTGACCTCGGTGGCGATCTCGTGCGGTGTGCCGACACGGATCGCCCCGCCGGTGCCGGTGTAGGGACCCTCGGTGCCTTCCCGCACGACGACGAAGTCGATGTCGGGGTTGCCGGCCAGCGGGCTGTTCACGCCGGGGTACAGCCGGCCGGGCCGCAGGTTGATGTGGTGGTCGAGTTCGAAGCGGATACGCAGCAGCAGACCACGCTCGAGCACGCCGCTGGGCACCGACGGGTCCCCGATCGCGCCGAGCAGGATCGCGTCGTGCCCGCGGAGTTCGTCGAGCACCGACACGGGCAGCACCTCTCCGGTGGCGTGGTAGCGGCGGGCACCGAGGTCGTAGGCCGTCTTGTCCACGCCCGGAAGCACCGCGTCGAGAACCTTGACGGCCTCCCCGACGACCTCCGGACCGATCCCGTCGCCGGCGATGACCGCCAGTTTCATTGCCGAAGTCACGACAGATCAACCACTTCCAACAGCATCGCGCCGACGTCCTCGGCGATGGTGGACCGGACGTCGGCGGGAACGTCACGGTCGATGCGCAGCAGTATGGTCGCGCCGGGGCCTTCGGCGTCCTCGCTCAACTGGGCGGCGTGGATGTTGATGCCCGCCGATCCGAGGATGGTGCCGATCTTGCCCAGCGTGCCCGGCTTATCGACGTAGTTGATGATCAGGTAGACGCCCTCGGCCCGCAGATCGAAGTTGCGCTCGTTGATCTGAACGATCTTCTCGACCAGTTGTGTACCGGTCAGCGTGCCTGCGACATTGGCTGTCGATCCATCGGCATAGACGGCCCGCACGTCGACCACGCTGCGGTGGTTGGGACTCTCGCTGGCGGTGCTGATCTCGGCCTGTACACCCCGCTCGGCGGCGAGCGCGGGTGCGTTGACGAACGTCACGGGATCTTCGATGACTGCCGAGAACAGTCCGCGCAACGCCGAAAGGCGAAGCACCTCAACGTCTTCGGCGGCGAGCTCACCCTTTACCTGCACCGCCAGCGACACCGGCAGCTCGCTGCACAACACACCGACCAGCAGGCCGAGCTTGCGAACGAGATCCAGCCACGGCGCGACTTCCTCACCGACGACTCCCCCGCCGACGTTGACCGCGTCGGGAACGAACTCCCCGGCCAGGGCCAGCTTCACGCTGGCCGCGACGTCGGTGCCCGCCCGATCTTGGGCCTCGGCGGTGGACGCACCGAGATGCGGCGTCACGACGACCTGCGGCAGCTCGAACAGCGGGCTTTCGGTCGTGGGCTCGTTGGCGAACACATCGATGCCCGCCGCGCGTACATGACCCGAGCGCACGGCCTCGGCCAGCGCGTCCTCGTTGATCAGGCCACCGCGAGCGGCGTTGACGATGATCACGCCGGGCTTCGTCTTGGCCAGTGCCTCCTTGCCGATCAGTCCCGCCGTCTCCGGTGTCTTGGGCAGGTGCACGGAGATGAAGTCGGCCCGCTCCAGCAACTCCTCGAGGCTGCACAGCTCGATACCGAGCTGTGCAGCGCGGGGCGCCGACACATAAGGGTCGTAGGCGACGATGTGGGTTCCGAACGCGGCCAGGCGCTGGGCCACCAGCTGGCCGATGCGGCCAAGACCGACAACGCCGACGGTCTTGCCGTAGATCTCGGTGCCCGAGAACGACGACCGTTTCCAGGTGTGCGCGCGCAGCGACGCGTCGGCCGCGGGGATCTCGCGCGCCGCGGACAGCAGCAAGGCCAGGGCGTGCTCGGCCGCGCTGTGGATATTGGAGGTCGGCGCGTTGACCACCAGCACACCCCGGGCGGTGGCGGCGTCGACGTCGACATTGTCGAGGCCCACTCCGGCGCGGGCGACGATCTTGAGCTTGGGCGCGGCGGCGAGCACCTCGGCGTCGACGGTCGTCGCGGAGCGCACCAGCAGCGCGTCGGCATCGGCCACCGCGGCCAGCAGCTTGGGCCGGTCCGGACCGTCGACCCAACGGACTTCGACCTGGTCACCGAGGGCGGCGACCGTCGACTCGGCCAATTTGTCGGCGATCAATACAACGGGCAGACTCACGCGGTCAGCCTAATGGGCTTGAATGTCCGGGTGGCGGGTGGGAGAAACGCAGAGGTGGTGGGCGGGAGAAACGCGAGCGTGGACGTCACCGTCGTGGGCAGCGGACCCAACGGATTGGCGGCTGCCGTCATCTGTGCCCGGGCCGGACTGTCGGTTCAGGTGCTCGAGGCGCAGCCGACCCTGGGAGGCGGCGCGCGCACGCTTCCGGACCCGGAGTTCCCCGGCGTTTGTCACGACATCTGTTCGGCCGTTCACCCACTCGCGCTGGCGTCGCCGTTCCTAGGCGAATTCGACCTGCCCGCCCGCGGCGTGAGCTTGCGGGTGCCCGAGGTCTCCTACGCCAATCCACTTCCCGGAGCGCGCGCCGCGATCGGCTACCACGATCTCGCCCGAACCGTCGCGGAGCTCGAGCACGGGCACTCGTGGCGCAGGTTGTTCGCACCCTTGGTGGAACGCGACGGCGCCGTTCTCGACCTGCTGCTCGGCGACAAACGCTCGGTGCCGAGCAATCCGATCGCCGCCGTCCAGGTGGCGAGCCGGCTGCTCGAGCAGGGCACTCCGGCATGGGGTGCGCTCAAGGGTGCCGACGCGCGCGCATTGTTCAGCGGCGTTGCCGCGCATGTGATCTCGCGTATGCCGTCGTTGGTGTCGGCGGGTGGGGGCCTCATGTTGGCGACGCTCGCGCACACCGTCGGCTGGCCCATCCCCGTCGGAGGCAGTCAGGCCATCGCCGATGCGCTGATCGAGGACCTCCGTGCGCACGGAGGCGTGATCACGACCGGTCACGAGGTCACCGAACCGCCCAGCGGCGTCGCACTTTTCGACACCGCTCCCACGGCGCTGGCTCGCATCTACGGTGACAAGCTGCCCCGTCGTTACGCAAAAACATTGCAGCGATATCGGTTCGGGCCCGGCGTTGCCAAGGTCGACTTCGTTCTCTCCGAGGATGTGCCGTTCACCGATGAGCGCCTACGCCGGGCCCCCACGCTGCACATGGGCGGCACCCGCGAGCAGATGGCTCATGCCGAGCGGGAGATCGTCGTCGGGCGGCACCCCGAGTGGCCGATGGTGCTCGCCGCGCTGCCGCACCTGCAGGATCCGAGTCGCATCGACGACGGGGGCCGCCGACCGCTGTGGACGTACGCGCACGTCCCGAACGGGTCGACGGTCGACCAGACCGAGCGCATCACCGACATCTTCGAACGCTTCGCTCCCGGCTTCCGCGACATCGTCGTCGCCGCCCGGTCCGTTCCCGCCGCGCGCCTGTCCGAGCACAACGCCAACCTCGTCGGCGGCGACATCGGCGTCGGTGGCAATACCCTCTTGCATGCGCTGACGGGGCCGACTCCTCGACTGAACCCCTGGACCACGCCGATCCCCAGGGCATATCTGTGCTCGTCGGCGACGCCGCCCGGCGGCGGGGTGCACGGTATGGCGGGTTATTTCGCCGCACGCACGGTGTTGCGCCGCGAGTTCGGCATCACGACCATGCCCGCGCTGTCTCCCTGATTCGACCGTGCTAATCGATGCACTTTCGATGCATAGGGTGCGGCCAGATCGGGTACCCCGATTGAGTTCGGCCGATTCGGGTACCTGTCATCGCATCGAGTGAAGGGGACGCTGCTTGAGCGGTATCAACGGAAACACGCGGACCCCCCTCCTGCCGATGACGCATCTCGCCGGTCCACCCAGAGGGTTGATGACCACACCGTTCCCCGTCTGGCGCGAGACGATCCGGGGTGAGGTGCAGCGGTCACTCAACGACTTCGTCAAGACGCGCTGCGCCGACGATCTCAAAGCGGCGGGAGTCGAGATCACCGCTGACGTCCTGCAGGATTTCGTCGACGGCGGAAAGTGCGTGCGCTCGACCTTCGTCTACCTGGGTTGGTTGTGCAACGCCGACGACGATCCGGGTGCGCTGCGGGCGGCGGCGAGCTTCGAGTTGCTGCACGCGTTCGCGCTGTTGCAGGACGACGTGATGGACGGTTCCCCGCTGCGCCGCGGGCGACCCTCGGCTCACGTCAGGTTCACGCAGTGGCACCGCGAACGGGCGTTGTCGGGTTCACCCGAACGTTTCGGTGAGGCCGCGGCCGTCCTTCTCGGTGATCTGTGCCTGGTGTGGGCACAGCAGATGTTCCGGGAAAGCGGCATCGACGAGACGGCGCTGGCGCGTGGTTGGCCGCGATACGACGCGATGCGCACCGAACTCGCCGTCGGCCAGTTCGCCGACCTGGTCAACGATGCCGCCGAATTCCCGGACTGGGAACGGGTTCTCGACGTGTTGCGGCGCAAGTCGGGCAACTACACCGTGCGCAGACCGCTGGAGATCGGCGCCGATATGGCCGGCTGCCCGTCCGGGGTGCTGACGGTGCTCGGCGGGTACGGCGAGGCGGTCGGCGAGGCCTTCCAACTGCGCGACGACGTCCTCGGCATCTTCGGGTCTCCCGAGATCACCGGTAAGCCGGCGGGCAGCGACCTGTTCGAGCACAAGGCGACCAGCGTCGTGGTGGCCGCCTACCGCCTCGCGGACGCGACCCTCCGCCGCGACCTCACCCGACTGATGAGCGCCTCCGACCTGGACGACGAAGACATCCGGGAGTGGCGAAAGCTGATCGTCGCGACCGGCGCATTGGAATGGGTTGAACAGCTAATCGATTCGCGGCTTGCCCATGCACTCGACTTGATCGACAACCGCCAGCTGAATCCGGTGATCCGCACCGCGCTGGCCGACATGGCCGCGGCCTGCACAGAACGGGCCGCCTGATGCGCATCGTCGGGGGCCGCACCGACCACGTCGTGGTCGTCGGCGCGGGGTTGTCCGGGCTGTCGGCGGCGCTACAGCTCGCAGGCCGCGGTCGTACCGTGACGGTCCTCGAACGCGGACGGCATCCGGGTGGCCGCGTCGGCCGCCTCGACGTCGACGGCTATCGCCTCGACACCGGACCGACGGTGCTGACGATGCCCGACATCATCGACGACGCGTTCGCCGCCGTCGGCGAAACTACTGCGGACCGACTGGAGCTGATCAACGTCGACCCGGCATACCGCGCGTCGTTCGCCGACGGCAGCTCGCTGCACGTCCACGCCGACGCCGACGCGATGGCCGCCGAGATCGAGGGGTTCGCCGGCCGCGACCAAGCGGACGGTTATCTGCGCCTTCGTAATTGGCTGACCAAGCTGTACCGGGTCGAGTTCGACGGGTTCATCGCCGCGAATTTCGACTCGCCGTTGTCGCTGCTGACACCGCAGCTTGCCCGGCTGACCGCCATCGGCGGCTTCCGGCGATGGGACAGGATGGTGCGTCGCTTCATCAGCGATGAGCGACTGCAGCGGGTGTTCACCTTTCAGGCCTTGTACGCGGGCGTGCCGCCGCACCGCGCGCTGGCGGTGTACGCCGTGATCGCCTACATGGACACGATCTCGGGTGTGTACTTCCCCCGCGGCGGTGTTCGTGCGTTACCCGACGCACTCGCCGCGGCCGCGACTGACGCCGGGGTCGAGTTCCGTTACGGTTCAGCGGTTTCGGCGTTGGAGCGCACAGGCGACCGGGTGGTCGCGGTGCACACCGAGCGCGGCGACCGGATACCCGCCGACGCGGTGGTGCTGACCACCGAGTTGCCCGACACCTACCGATTGCTCGGCCGCACACCGCGGCGTGCGCTGCCGCTGCGGCCCGCACCGTCGGCGGTGGTGGCCCACGTCGGCTGCCGCACAGTGGGCCCGGGCGTCGGGCACCACACCATCGTCTTCGGTGACGAGTGGGAGAAGACGTTCACCGATATCATCGACGACGGACGCGTGATGTCGGACCCGTCGCTGTTGGTGACGCGGCCCACCGCCGGCGACCCGTCGCTGGCGCCCGCAGGTCGGGACCTGCTGTACGTCCTCGCTCCGGCACCCAATTTGGCAGTGGGACAGGTCGATTGGGCGTCGACGCGCGACGATTACGTGAGCCAGATGCTGGGTGTGGTGAGCGCGCGGCTCCCGCAGGTGGGGGTCGACGCCGAGGTGCTGCACGTCGTGGATCCTGCGGACTGGGCGCGCCAGGGGATGGCCGCCGGAACTCCGTTCGCGTTGGCGCACACGTTCGGCCAGACCGGCCCCTTCCGTCCCGCGAACACCGTTCGCGGCATCGCCAACGTGGTGTTGGCGGGCTCGTCGACCGTCCCCGGGGTCGGTGTGCCGACCGCGCTGATGTCCGGGCGGCTGGCGGCCGACCGAATCACTGGCCTGCCGGCCCGGCGGGCCCGTAGCCAGGTGGTGCAAGCATGATCGGTTCCGAACTCGATGCCGCAGGCGTACACGACCCGGCACTGCGCGAGGCGTATCGCCGGTGCCGCACGATCAACGCCGAACACGGCCGCACGTTCTTTCTGGCCACCCGGCTGCTCGCGCCCGAACAGCGTCCCGCCGTGCACGCGCTGTACGGTTTCGCCCGCCGCGCCGACGACATCCTCGACGACTTCGATCCCGCGCTCGGCATGAACGAGCGCGCCGATCGGCTGCAGCGGCTGGCCACCCAGCTGTTCAACCGACTCGCGCAGGGCAGCTGCGACGACGGCGATCCTTGTCTGGCCGCGGTGGTGCACTGCGCACGTCGCTACGGCATCGCGTGGGAGCTGTTCGACGACTTCCTCGGCTCGATGCGCATGGACCTGACCGTCACCGACTATCCCGACCGGGCCGCGCTCGATCGCTACATGTACGGCTCGGCGGAGGTCATCGGTCTACAGCTGCTGCCGGTACTCGGCACCGTCGGTCCCCGCGAGGAGGCCGCACCGTATGCGGCAGCGCTCGGAAAAGCGTTCCAGCTCACGAATTTCCTGCGTGACATCGACGAGGACCTCGAGCGCGGCCGCGTTTATCTGCCCGCCGACGAACTGGCCGCATACGAGGTCGACCGCGATGTGCTGACCTGGTGCCACGAGAACCGTCGCACCGACGCGAAGGTGCGCCGGGCGCTGGTCGAACAGCACGCGATCAACCGGCGCGTGTACGACTTCGCGCGGCGCGGCATCGCTTGTCTCAGCCCGCGGTCGCGGCCCTGCGTGACGGCCGCTCTCACCCTGTATTCCGAAATCCTGGACCGCATCGAGGAAATCGACTTCGCCGTGTTCAGCCAGCGCGCCACCGTCGGCACAGGCCGCCGCCTCCGCGTGGGGTGCGCCGGGCTGCTCGAGGCGTGGAAGGCACGGCGCCGGGAAGCCAAGGCGTGACGATGGACAAATGGCATTACCTGTTGGTCCTGGCCGCCTGTCTGGTGATCACGGCGCCGTTGGAGATCTTCGGTGACGGCGTATACCGGCAGGCTCGGCGGGCCGCGGCCGCTGTGCTGCCCGTGGCGGCGGTGTTCGTGATCTGGGATGTGATCGCCATCTTCGCCGACGTGTGGACGTACAACCCCAAGTACGTCACCGGAATCGACATCCCGGGCGTGATGCCGATCGAGGAACTCCTGTTCTTCCTCGTGATCCCACTGTGCGGGTTGTTGACCTACAACGCCGTGAGCACGATCCTAACCTGGACGCAGACGCGGTCACGACGTTCGCGGCACCCCGTGGAGCAAGCCAAATGACCGGACTCGGCTACACGGTGCCCGCCGTGCTCGGGGTGATCGCCGTGTGCGCCCTGGAATTGGGCGTCCTGCGCACCGGACTGTTCCGCAAGCCCGCGTACTGGATTTCGATGGCGATCGTGCTCGGCTTCCAGATACCGGTCGACGGTTGGCTCACGAAGCTGAGCGCGCCGATCGTGATCTACGACGAACGGCACACCAGCGGGATTCGCTTCCCGTTCGACATCCCGGTCGAGGACTTCCTTTTCGGCTGGGCGATGGTCACCGCGGTGCTGCTGCTGTGGGAGCGGCAGCGGCTACGCGCACAGAAGAGGGGCGCGTCGTGAAGGTCAATGCGGGCCGTGACGCCGATGACCCCTCGGATGTCCCCGCCGCCTTCGACGAAGGTGCGCCCGCCTACGACACGCTGGTCGACTCCAATCCCGGATATCATGCCCACCTTCGCATCTCGGCGCAGCGGATGCGGTTGCCCGATGAAGGCCGCGGGCTGCGGCTGCTGGACGCGGGATGCGGCACGGGGGCATCGACCGCGGCGCTGCTGTCGGTGGCGCCTCACGCCGAGATCGTCGGCGTCGACGGCTCGGAAGGCATGCTGGCCGAGGCGAGGGCCAAACAGTGGCCTCCGTCGGTGCGGTTCGTGCACAGTCGGATCGAGGACCTCGCCGCCGCCGGCGTCAGTGGCCCCTTCGACGGCATCTTCGCCGCGTACCTCGTCCGCAACCTGCCCGACCCCGACGCCCAGCTGCGTGAGTTCCGCGGCCTGCTGCGGCCGGGTGCGACGCTGGCCGTCCACGAGTATTCGGTCCGTGACTCACGGCTCGCCACCGCTGTGTGGAACGCCGTCTGCGCCGCGATCATCATTCCCAGCGGTCGCCTCCGCAGCGGTGACGCATCGCTGTATCGATACCTGCGACGCAGTGTGAACCGCTTCGACGGAGCCGTCGAGTTCCGAAACCGCCTGCTCCGCAACGGATTCACAGCGGTGCGCAGCGAGACGATGCCGGGCTGGCAGCGCAACATCGTGCACACGTTTCTCGCCGAGGCGCCACGATGACCGATCCTCGCCGCATCACACACTCGGCGCCGACACCCGACGTCGGAGTACGTCGGGACAAACCGCGCGTGGTCGTCGTCGGCGGCGGTATCGCCGGTCTGGCCGCGGCCACCGGTCTGGCCGAACGCGGTGTGAGCGTCGACGTCCTCGAACGCGAGACGTACCTCGGTGGCCGCGTCGGCGGGTGGACCGACTCGCTCGACGACGGCTCCCCCGTCGCCATGAACCGCGGCTTCCACGCCTTCTTCAGGCAGTACTACAACTTGCGAAACCTGTTGCGGCGCATCGACCCAACACTGGGCATGCTGACTCCGGTCTCGGACTACCCGCTCGTCGACGCGCACGGTCGACGCGACACGTTCCGTGGTCTGCCGCAGACGCCACCCTGGAACGCGGTGGCCTTCGCGCTGCGCAGCCCCACGTTCCGGTTCCGTGACCTGGTACGGCTCAACGCCCGCGCCGCGGCGCCCCTGGCCGCGGTGTCGGTCCCGGAGATCTATGACCACCTGGACCACGTCGACGCCGACACGTTCCTGCGTGACATCAACTTTCCCGAACCCGCCCGCCACCTGGCCTTCGAGGTCTTCTCCAGGAGCTTCTTCGCCGAACCGACCAACCTCTCGGCCGCCGAGTTGGCGACGATGTTCCACATCTACTTCCTGGGCTCCAGTGAGGGCCTGGTGTTCGACGTCGCAAACGCGAACTTCGACACTGCGCTGTGGAATCCGCTGCGCGCCCATCTGCAATCGCTGGGGGTCCGGGTCCACACCGGGGTGTCGGTGACCGAGATACGCACCGGCAACCGGTTCACGGTGCACTCCGACGGAGGTGACCCCGTCGAGGCCGACGGGGTGGTGCTCGCCACCGACGTCTCCGGCCTTCAGCACATCGTCGGCAATTCGGCGTCGCTCGGCGACGAGGAATGGCGCTCCCGGATCGCTGAGATGGGCACTGCCGCACCGTTTGTCGTGCAACGCCTGTGGTTGGACCGGCCCGTCGATGCGGAACGTGCGGCTTTTCTCGGGACAGGTGGACGACCGCCGCTGGACAATGTGAGCGTGCTGGACAGATACGAGCGCGAGGCGGCGACGTGGTCGCGCCGCACCGGCGGTTCCGTGGTGGAGTTGCACTCGTATGCGGTGACCGACAGGACACCGGACGTACTCGAGCGGCTACCGCTGCGGATGGCCGAACTGTATCCCGAGACCGCCGCCGCCAGAATCGTCGGCGAACGGGTGCTGTGCCGTCAGGACTGCCCGCGCTTCGCTCCGGGTGACTTCGCGCGCCGCCCGACGGTCGCCACGCCGCACGCCGGCCTGGCACTGGCCGGCGACGGTATCCGCATCGACCTGCCGGTCGCGCTGATGGAGCGGGCCGCCACCACCGGATGGTCGGCGGCCAACCTGCTGCTGAAGCGCTTCGGCCTCACCGGCCACGACCTTCAGACGGTACCCACCCAGGGTCGCTTTGCCCCGCTACGGCGACTGGCCGAAAGGCAGTACGCATGACCATGCTCGCCGAACTCAAGGCCCGATTGGCGAAAACCACGCCGTTTCACGTGCTTCCACGCACGGCGTGGTCAAGTCAGCGGCCCACGTACGACGATGCCCAACCGTCGTTGATCCACGGTGCGCTGCGGCGCTCACAACGCAGGCCGAGCGGAAACTGGTATGCGTTCGCGGCCAGCAACACCATCGGCGAGCGACCGGTCAGCGCCACCGTCGGCGGCATCGAACTGGTCGCGTGGCGCGCCCAGGACGGCGTGCTCGCGGCTGGTCCGGCATCCTGCCCGCACCTCGGCGCGGACCTGTCCACCGGAACCGTCGAGTGCGGCACGTTGATCTGCTCGTGGCACGGCCTGCGTTTCGACGGCGGCCGGACCTGGAGCTGGCGGCCATACCCGGCCCACGACGACGGGGTGCTCGCGTGGGTCCGGCTGGACGCGTTGGGAGGTGAAATCCCCACCGAGGCACCGATATTGCCGAGGCGACCGGACGAGCCGCGGCTGTCGGCGGTGACGCGGCTGGTCGGCACCTGCGAACCCGGCGACGTGATCGCCAACCGGCTCGACCCGTGGCACGGGGCGTGGTATCACCCGTACTCGTTCACGCGGCTGGAGGTGTTGTCGGCGCCGGCCGCCGACGACGACGTCCCCGAAGACGCCGACCGCTTCCTCGTCGCGGTCACCTTCCGGATCGGGCGACTCGGTGTCCCGGTGATCGCGGAGTTCACCACACCGGAGCCGCGCACCATCACCATGCGCATCATCGACGGGGAAGGCACGGGAAGCGTGGTCGAGACGCACGCGACGCCGGTCGGTCCCGGCCGCGACGGCGCGCCCCGCACCGCGGTCATCGAGGCGGTCATCGCACATTCCGACCGCCCTCGTTTCGTGCATGCACTTCGGGGCGCGCGACTGATCACCCCGTTCATGCGCTATGCGGCCACCCGATTGTGGCGTGACGATCTCGCCTACGCCGAACGGCTTTACCAGCACCGATCGAGGGCGTGAGCCCGTTTCGCGCGGAGTCGCCCGGGTATCCCGCCGGGATGGGCAAGGACATCGACAAGGGCGACAAAGTGCAATGGAAAAGTCACGGCACCACCGTCACCGGGACGGTCGAAGAGAAGATCACATCGGACACGAAGGCCGCCGGTCGCACGGTGCGCGCCGATTCCGATAACCCGCAGTACCGGGTGCGCAGCGACAAGAGTGGCCGTGACGCGGTACACAAGCCGGAATCGCTGAAAAAGAAGTAGTCACCTCGCCGAGCGACCGAG
Organism: Mycobacterium sp. GA-1285; assembly: GCF_001499905.1. Lineage (GTDB taxonomy): Bacteria > Actinomycetota > Actinomycetes > Mycobacteriales > Mycobacteriaceae > Mycobacterium. The sequence goes on from NZ_LQIS01000019.1 coordinate 29,032, forward strand.
GACTCGGCGGGGGCTACTCGTCGGTGACCTGGGGTCGCGACCCCTGTAAGTCGGGCTCGTCGAGAAGCGGTATCTGTTCCATGGCCCACGGGCTGATCGACCAGGGCAGCCCGACCGCCGAGCGAAGTTGCTCCCAGGAGACCCACATCCACTCCATGACCTCACCGGGATCGGGGTGCAGCCGCCCGTCGCAGCGGGCGAAGAACACCGGACAGATCTCGTTCTCGACAGTCCCGTCGGCGGCGACCGCGCGGTACCGGAAGTCGGGCAGCACACAGACCGGGGCTTGAATCGACACACCCAATTCCTGCGCGGCGCGGCGGCGTACCGCATCTTCGACCTGTTCCCCCGGCGCCGGGTGTCCACAGAACGAGTTGGACCACACCCCCGGCCACGTCGTCTTGCCCAGAGCTCGCCGGGTCAAGAGCACGCGACCGTCCCCGTCGAACAGATAGCAGGAAAACCCCAGGTGTAGCGGTGTGGCGGCGTGGTGCACCGTGGTCTTGGCGGCGCTGCCGATCTGACGCCCCTGTTCGTCGAGGAGGACGACGGACTCGTCCGTCGTCGGCTGGTCCGTCGGCGTGGTCGTCGGCGTGGTCACTGAAGACACCTCATCTATGTACCCAAATCCGCCGAACTGACCGACGCATGGACGATGCACCCGGTCACAGCGGCGATACACACCACTCGACGGCCTCGCGCAGGCTGTGCACCCGCGTGGCCGGAACACCGCGGGGGGCGGCGTCCCACCCGGCCCCGCCCAGCACGACCTCAGCATGCGCGGTCGCCGCCACGACCATGTCCATGTCGGCGGTATCGGCCGTGTGCGACCACAGCACCAGTCGGGCGGGAGACCCCACGCGGCCGAGCGCCTCGGTCAGCGCCGCGACCGGAACGTCGGCGCCGAGCATCAACGCGCCGCGTCCCTGTTCGGCGAGGGCAGCGCGAAGCGCCTCGAGCGGCAGAACATGCGCTTCGCGGGCAGTACACGCCAGGACGATCGCCGTCGACCCGTCGAGGTGCATGAGCGGCGTGCCGTGCAGCGAGCGCGACACCGCCCACGACAGGGCGTGCTCGACGTCGACGCAGCCGCCGTCCTCCTCCTGCTTCGTGACGATGGCCGCGAACGCTGGCCGGACCATCAGGTCCCACGTATCGACCACCCCGAAGTGACGCAGGTGGGTCTGCAGGAGCCGACCCAGCGAGGTGAGGTCGAGCTCGAATGCGGCCGAGACCAATGCGTCGACGTCGCCGCGGCGCGGCGCGACGGCTCCGGTGGCGAGTTGGGCGGCGCTGCGGGCGCTGGTGCCCTGTCCGATGAGCTGGTACATGTGCTGCACGGCGGCGACGTCGTTGTCGCTGTAGAGCCGGTGCCGGCCCGGGCGGTGCTGTGATGGCCCGACGCCGTAGCGCTGGCTCCAGCTGCGCAGTGTCGCGGTCGGCACGCCGACGCGCTCGGCCACCACGCGGACGGTGTACCGCGGTGTGTCAGCGTCATCCATGGGAGCCTGCTCACTGGGGTATCGGCCTAGCGAGTGTTCACCGTCAGCGCCGTGACCAAACCATCAATGCTGAAACGATGCAGTTGTTCGCTATGTGGACATAGCCGCGGCCGGTAGCGGGTACCTGAAGCGCCATGACCGATCAGCAGAAGGACGAACAACACAGCCGCCCCGAGGGACTCGACGACGCGACCGTCGAGGCCGTGGGCGGGGTCTCGGAGGCGCTGGAGTGGGTGGAACGGGCGCGCGGACATCTGTATTCGTTCCACCAACTGATGGGCCGTGCCGATCTTCTGCTCGGCGAGTCGTGTGACAAGTTGCGCGACGCCGGTCACGACGGCGTCGCGGAGCGTCTGGAGACCGAATTGGTCGGTCGCAACGTGCTTTACGGCCGCTGGACCTTCCAGATCGTCGAGGACTTCGACGACAGCTACTGGTCGGTGTTCCGCGACCACGAACGCCGGGTGCGCGACGAGCTCCAGCAGGGCCGCAGGCACGTGTTCGAGTCCGAGATGAAGGAGCGGCGCCGCACCCCAGGTCGCCCGGGGCACGAACACCGCCCCTGATTCGGGTGATTTGTGGAGCGGCAGCGGCGGTGAACGCCGCCGCGGCTCCACGAATCGCGGTCTAAGCCGTCTCGGTGATGGGCCGGTCGACCCAGCTCATCAAGTCGCGCAGCTTCTTGCCGGTCACCTCGATCGGATGCTCTGCGTTCTTCTTGCGCAGCGCCTCGAGCTCCTTGTTGCCGCCCTCGACGTTGGCCACGAGCTTCTTGACGAAGGTGCCGTCCTGGATCTCTGAGAGAATCGCCCGCATCCGCTCCTTGGTGTCGGCGTCGATGACCCGCGGCCCGGACAGATAGCCGCCGAACTCCGCGGTGTCGGACACCGAGTAATTCATCCGCGCGATGCCGCCCTCGTACATCAGGTCCACGATCAGCTTGAGCTCGTGCAGCACCTCGAAGTACGCCAGCTCCGGTGCGTAACCGGCCTCGACCATGACGTCGAAACCGGTCTTGACGAGTTCCTCTGTGCCGCCGCACAACACGGCCTGCTCGCCGAACAGGTCGGTCTCGGTTTCGTCCTTGAACGTGGTCTTGATGACGCCTGCGCGGGTGCCGCCGATGCCCTTGGCGTACGACAGCGCCAGCGCCTGCCCCTCACCCTTGGGGTCCTGATCGATCGCGATCAGGCAGGGCACGCCCTTGCCGTCGACGAACTGCCGGCGCACCAGGTGACCCGGACCCTTCGGGGCGACCATGCCGATCGTGACGTTGGCCGGCGGCTTGATCAGGCCGAAGTGGATGTTGAGGCCGTGGCCGAAGAACAGCGCGTTGCCGTCCTCGAGATTGGGTTCGATGTCGCCTGCGAAGATCTCGGCCTGTGCGGTGTCGGGCGCCAGCAACATGATGACGTCGGCCCACTTGGCGACCTCGGCGGGCGTGTCGACCTCGAGGCCCTGCTCGGTGACCTTCTCACGCGACTTCGAGCCTTCCTTGAGGCCGACCTTCACCTGTACGCCGGAGTCGCGCAGGCTCAGCGAGTGCGCGTGACCCTGGCTGCCGTAGCCGATGACGCCGACCTTGCGTCCCTGGATGATCGACAGGTCCGCGTCGTCGTCATAGAACATCTCTACTGCCACTGAATTTCCTCATCTCTCAGTTGATTTAGGGCTACTCACTTGGTTTCGCGCTCACTTGGCGGTGCCGATACCACGGGGACCGCGAGACAGCGACACCACGCCGGACTGCACGATCTCGCGGATTCCGAAGGGCTCCAACACCCGCAGCAGCGCCTCGAGCTTCTCGGGCGTGCCGGTCGCCTCGACCGTCAACGACTCGGTGGACACGTCGACGACCTTCGCGCGGAACAGGTTCACCGCCTCGATGACCTGGCCGCGGGTCGACGCGTCGGTGCGCACCTTGATCAGCGCCAGCTCACGCGAGACCGAGTTCTCTTCTTCCTGCTCGACGATCTTGATCACGTTCACCAACTTGTTGAGCTGCTTGGTGATCTGCTCCAACGGCGCTTCGTCCACGCTGACGACGATGGTCATCCGCGACATGTTCTTCTGCTCGGTCGCACCGACCGCGAGGGACTGGATGTTGAATCCACGCCGGGAGAACAACGACGCGACCCGCGCCAGGACACCGGGTTTGTCCTCGACCAGCACCGACAACGTCTGCGTAGTGGCGGTACTCATCAGGCGTGCCCTTCTTCCGGATCGTCGAACAGCGGACGGATGCCACGCGCGGCCTGGATCTCGTCGTTGCTCGTGCCCGCCGCGACCATGGGCCACACCTGGGCGTCCGCGCCGACGATGAAGTCGATCACCACGGGACGATCGTTGATCTCGCGCGCTTGGCGGATTACGTCCTCGACGTCTTCGGCTCGCTCACAACGCAGTCCGACGCAGCCGAGCGCCTCGGCGAGCTTGACGAAATCAGGGATGCGACGCGAGTGGGTGGCCAGATCCGTTTGGCTGTACCGCTCCTCATAGAACAGCGTCTGCCACTGGCGCACCATGCCGAGGTTGCCGTTGTTGATGAGCGCCACCTTGATCGGCGCACCCTCCACCGCACAAGTCGCCAACTCCTGGTTGGTCATCTGGAAGCAGCCGTCGCCGTCGATCGCCCACACCTCGGCTTCCGGGCGGCCGAACTTCGCGCCCATCGCCGCGGGCACGGCGTAGCCCATGGTGCCCAGGCCGCCGGAGTTGAGCCACGTCTTCGGGTTCTCGTACGAGATGAACTGCGCGGCCCACATCTGGTGCTGGCCGACGCCGGCGACATACACCGCGTCGGGCCCGGCCATCTTGCCCAGCGTCTCGATGACGTACTCCGGGGACAGGCTTCCGTCGCTCTGCGGCCCGTAACTCAGCGGGTAGGTCGCCTGCACGCCGCGCAGGTACTCCATCCAGTTGTCGATCTTGAGCGTGACGCCGTCCCGGCGCTCCGCCCCAATCGCGCCGTCCCGGCGCTCCGCCCCAATCGCGCCGTCCCGGCGCTCCGCCCCAATCGCGCCGTCCCGGCGCAGGGCCACGACCAGGTCGGCGATCACGGCCTTGACGTCACCCACAATCGGCACGTCGGCGTGACGGTTCTTGCCGATTTCGGCGGGGTCGATGTCGGCGTGGATGACCTTGGCCTCCGGCGCGAAGGAATCGAGCCGCCCGGTCACCCGGTCGTCGAAGCGGGTGCCCAGTGCGATGAGCAGGTCGCTGCGCTGTAGGGCGGCCACCGCGGACACCGTGCCGTGCATGCCGGGCATGCCCATGTTCTGCGGATGACTGTCGGGGAACGCGCCGCGCGCCATCAGCGTCGTGACGACCGGAATTCCGGTCAGCTCGGCCAGTTCCAGCAGTTCGGCGCTGGCTTCGCCGCGGATCACGCCGCCACCGACGTAGAGCACCGGCTTGCGGGCCGCGGCGATCAGCTTCGCGGCCTCGCGGATCTGGCGGTTGTGCGGCTTGGTGTTCGGCTTGTAGCCCGGCAGGTCGATGCGCGGCGGCCAGCTGAACGTGCACAGCCCCTGCAGAACGTCCTTGGGGATGTCGACGAGCACCGGTCCCGGGCGGCCCGACCCCGCGATGTGGAACGCCTCGGCGATCGCCTGCGGGATCTCGTCGCCGCTGCGCACCAGAAAGTTGTGCTTGGTGATCGGCATGGTGATGCCGGAGATGTCGGCTTCCTGGAAGGCGTCGGTACCGATCAGTCCACGCCCGACCTGGCCGGTGATCGCCACCACCGGGATCGAATCCATGTGCGCGTCGGCCAACGGCGTCACGAGGTTCGTTGCGCCGGGCCCCGACGTGGCCATCATCACGCCGACCTTGCCTGTCGCGTGGGCATAACCGCTGGCCGCGTGCCCGGCGCCCTGCTCGTGACGGACCAGGATGTGGCGCAGCTTCTTGGAGTCGAACAACGGGTCGTACACCGGCAGCACCGCGCCGCCCGGGATCCCGAAGATCGTGTCGACGTCGAGTTCCTCCAGCGACCGGATGACCGCCTGGGCACCGGTCATCTGTTGTGGCGCAGCACGATTGGCTGATGCGGGCGCAGACTTGGCCGGAGGTTTCGTGACATGTCCGTCGTCGGGCACGGTTGCCGCCACCTGCTCCAGCGGTCGGGTTGTCGGTGCGCTCACGGTGTTCGTTCTCCTCAATCCTTTTTCGGATCGGTCTCTAGGGTCTCAAATTCGGTTCGGGCAAGAAAAAACCCTCGTCAGCCGGGCTGCTGTACGAGGGTCGCGCGTTGGTGCCGGAGTTATGCCCGAGTAAGGGCGAGCGCGGCATCAACGCGCTTCCCGATTACTACGAGCAACCCCAGGGCCTGCATAACCGTCGACGGTAGCCTCTGCACTGGTCACAGGTCAAATTGCGGCACGGTGCGAAGATGGCGGGGTGAGTCCCGAGGCCGCGCCCGCCCCCGTCGTCATCCGCATCTCCCCCATGGCGCATTTCGCCGTCGCCTTCCTGGCGTTCAGCATGCTTTCGCTGGTTCTCGCGGGCGTCACCTGGGTGGCGGCGCTGCTGATCATCCCGGTCGTGTTGTCGGTCTTCGTCGCGCGTCACCGCACGGTCGCCGACCGCGACCACGTGACCGCGCGAACGCTGCTGGGCAGCGAGACTGTCGACTGGGACGACATCGACGGCCTGCGATTCGGCAAGGGGTCATCGGCCTACGCCCACCTCAAGGGCGGCAGGGATCTGCGGCTGCCCGCGGTGACGTTCGCGACGTTGCCGCTGCTGGCCGAAGCCAGCGGCGGGCGTGTGCCCAATCCGTATTCGAAGGACTAGGCGAACGGGTTGCCGCCGTTGAGCAGCACCCAGATCGCCACACCCGCGCCCGCGCCGAGCACCAGCGCGCCGAGCGATCCGAGGAACGGCCGGCGCGCCCACCCGCGTCCGGCGTCGAACCCGTACCGGCCGGGCCCGGTCAACACCAGCGCCGCCACCGCACAGGTCAGGAACACCTTGTACTCGTGTCCGTCGGTGAGGAAGTCCGACAGCCGCGCCTCCTCGTGGGCGACCATCGCCTCGGCCAGGACGCCGGTCACGAGATAGGCCAGCGCACCCGCGGCGGCGACGGGAGTGAAGAGACCCAGGATGAGCAGCACCCCGGCGGCGATCTGCCCGAAGGCGCCGACGTAGGTCAGGATGTCGGCATAGCGAAAGCCCATATCGGACAGCTCCGCCTCCCATCCGTTGAGCCCGGGGCCACCCCACAATCCGAATGCCTTCTGCAGGCCGTGGCCGACGAACAGGGCGCCCACCGCGAGCCGCAACAGCAGAAGGCCGAGGTCGAGCGTGCCGCGGCGCTCCGGCGAAGCCCGGAACGGATCGGGGCCGATCTCCGCCGGTTCGGCCGAGTAGTCGAGTGCATGCCGGCCGCCGGGCTGCACGTACGGCAGCGGCTCGGGATCGTTGAGCAGCCCGAAGCCCGTGGAGACCGGCGCACCGGTGGTCGAGTCGTAATGCGGGATCGCGGTGGTCTCGAAGTCGCCGGCGTAGCTGGCGGACGGGAGGTCGTCCTCGGGGTCGACCAGGCTTGCCGACACGGGCCGCCCGGGCGCGTCGTCGGGCCGCTGCCAGGCGCGTGGGTCATTGGAATGACTGGTCACCATGCCAGCGTAAGTGCTTGTCACCCGGTAATCGGGTATTGGCGCGGTGCTTTCGGGGCCTTAATTCGCGGACGTTTCGCGCTGCCGTCCAGCGGGTGTGCGTGGCGCACCCGTCCGAATGATCCGTAACCTGGCTCGCATGAAACTGCGCCGGCCGATGCGGGGTGTGCTCGCCGTGGCGTGCGCGGCGTTGCTCGCCGGGTCGGGCTGCGCGCGGTTCGACGATGTGCAGTCGCAACCGTTCACCACCGAGCCCAAGCTCGAGCCGGGCCCGACGTCGACGCCGCCCCCCCCCCCCCCGCTGCCGCCGACGCCTTTTCCCAAAGAGTGCCCGGCGCCCGGCGTCATGCAGGGCTGCCTGGAAAGCACCAGCGGCCTGATCATGCTGCCCGACAGCCAGTCGGCCCTGGTCGCCGAGCGCACGACCGGTGTGGTCAAAGAGGTGTCCGTCCGGGCCGAACCGAAGGTCAAGACCACGCTGCCGGTCGACGGGTCGGGCGACGGCGGGCTGATGGACATCGTGTTGTCGCCGACGTACCAACAGGACCGGCTGATGTACGCCTACGTCAGCACCCCGACGGACAACCGCGTCATCCGCATCGCCGACGGCGACATTCCCAAGCCGATCCTGACCGGCATCCCGAAGGGTGCCACCGGCAACACTGGCGCATTGATCTTCACGAGCCCGACGACGCTGCTGGTGCAGACCGGCGACGCGGGCAACCCCGCCGATGCCGCCGGTCCGGGATCGCTGGCTGGTAAGGCGTTGCGGATCGAGCAGCCCACCACGGTCGATCAGGCCCCGACGACCACCGCGCTGTCGGGCTTGGGCGCCGCGGGGGGTATGTGCATCGACCACTCGGACGGATCGCTGTACATCACCGACCGCGCCCCCTCCGGTGACCGGCTGCAGCGCATCACCAAGGATTCCAAGACCTCGACGGTGTGGACCTGGCCCGACCGACCCGGTGTTGCCGGCTGCACCGCCGTCGACGGGTCCGTCCTGGTCAATTTGGTCAACACCAAGCAGACCGTCGCCGTGCGGCTCGCGCCTGAGACCGGGGCGGTGACCGGCGATCCCGAGGTGGTGCGCCAGGACCAGCACGGCCACGCCTGGGCGCTGGCGATGTCGCCCGACGGCAACATCTGGGGCGCCACGATCAACAAGACCGCAGGCGATGCGGGGAACCTCGACGATGTGGTCTTTCCGCTGTTCCCGCAGGGCGGCGGCTTCCCGCGCAACCCGGCGGACAACACCTGATCGCCTGCGCGGCAGGAACTTTCAGCCCTCGACGGTGCGCAGGCCGATGACGCCGACGACGATCGCGGCGAGAAACGCCACCCGTGCGGCGCTCGCCGGCTCCCCGAGCAGAAGGAAGTTGTCGGCGATCGCTGAAGCAGCCATCGGGGCTTGGAACGGCCTGACTGGGATCTGACACCGGACGCCATGCTCCACATTGCAGCCAAGGCTGTGGTTCACCGACCCACAGCCCTGGCTGCGATCTCACGACACTAGCTGCAGGCCGCCAAGACCAGCTCGCGCACGCGTGACGCGTCGGCCTGACCCTTGGTGGCCTTCATGACGGCGCCGACGATCGCACCCGCGGCCTGCACCTTGCCGCCCCGGATCTTCTCGACGATGCCGGGATTGGCCGCGAGCGCCTCGTCGACGGCGGCCTGCAACGCCGAATCGTCGCGCACGACCTCCAGTCCGCGGTCCTTCATCACCTGCTCGGGCTCGCCCTCGCCGGCGAGCACACCCTCGACGACCTGACGCGCCAGCTTGTTCGACAGCTTGCCCTCGTCGACGAGCTTGACGACCGCGGCCACCTGTGCGGGCGTGATCGGAAGTGCGTCGAGTTCCACTCCGGCTTCGTTGGCCTTCTGCACCAGGAAATTTCCCCACCACGCCCGGGCCGCGTCGCTGGACGCGCCCTGTTCGACGGTGGCCGCGATCAGATCGAGCGCACCGATGTTGACGAGGTCCCGCATGACCTCATCGGAGATCCCCCAGTCGTCTTGAATCTTCTTGCGCAGCACCCACGGAAGCTCGGGGATCGTGGCACGCAACCGCTCGATCCACTCCGCATCGGGAGCTACCGGTTCGAGGTCGGGCTCGGGGAAATACCGATAGTCCTCGGCGGTTTCCTTGCTGCGCCCCGGTGAGGTGTGCCCGTCCTCGTGAAAGTGCCTGGTCTCCTGGGTGATTCGACCTCCGGACTCGAGAACCGCTGCCTGGCGGCGCATCTCGTATCGGACGGCGACTTCGACGCTCTTGAGCGAGTTGACGTTCTTGGTTTCGGTTCGCGTGCCGAATTCCTTCTGCCCTATCGGTTTGAGCGACACGTTGGAGTCACAACGCATCGAGCCCTGGTCCATGCGGACATCAGAGACGCCGAGACCGCGTAATAGATCCCGCAGCGCCGTCACGTAGGCGCGCGCGATCTCGGGGGCGCGCTCACCGGCGCCCTCGATGGGCTTGGTGACGATCTCGATCAGCGGCACACCCGAACGGTTGTAGTCGATCAGCGAGGTCGTCGCGCCCTCGATGCGACCCGTCTCACTACCCAGATGGGTCAGTTTGCCGGTGTCCTCCTCCATGTGCGCGCGCTCGATCTCGACGCGCCAGGTCGAACCGTCGTCGAGCGGCACGTCGAGATGGCCGTTGATCGCGATCGGCTCGTCGTACTGCGAGATCTGGTAGTTCTTCGGCATGTCCGGATAGAAGTAGTTCTTCCGCGCGAATCGGCACCACGGCACGATCTCGCAGTTCAGCGCGAGCCCGATCCGGATCGCCGACTCGACGGCCTTCTGGTTGAGCACCGGCAGCGACCCGGGCAGACCCAGGCAGACGGGACACACCTGGGTGTTGGGTTCGGCGCCGAACCTGTTGGCGCAGCCACAGAACATCTTGGTCGCGGTGGACAACTCGACGTGGACTTCCAGGCCGAGCACGGGCTCGTAGCGCGGAACGACGTCGGCGTAATCCAGCAGGTCGGCGGTCGCAGCAGTCATGACCCCGATCCTAGTGAGCGGGCTCAGCCGAAGAACTCCGCGGCGTCGTCGTACCGGCTCTGCGGGACCAGCTTCAGCTGGCGGGTGGCGTCGGCCAGCGAGACGCGGCCGATCTCCTGGCCGCGCAGCGACACCATCATCCCGTACTCGCCCGCGTGCGCGGCGTCGGCGGCGTTGACGCCGAAGCGGGTGGCCAGCACGCGGTCGAACGGCGTCGGCGTGCCGCCGCGCTGTATGTGACCGAGAACCGTTACGCGCACTTCTTTGTTGATCCGCTTCTCGACCTCGAGGGCGAGCTGCTGCGCGACACCGGTGAAGCGCTCGTGGCCGAACTCGTCGAGTCCGCCCTGGCGCAGTTGCATCGACCCCGCCGCGGGCTTCGCGCCTTCTGCCACCACGCAGATGAAATGCGAATCGCCACGCACGAAACGTTGCTTGATCAGTCGGCAGACCTCTTCGACGTCGAAGGGCTGTTCGGGGATGAGGGTCATGTGCGCACCGGAGGCCAGTCCGGCGTTCAGCGCGATCCAGCCCGCGTGGCGGCCCATCACCTCGACGAGCATCACGCGCTGATGCGACTCCGCCGTGCTGTGCAACCGGTCGATGGCCTCGCTCGCCACCCCGAGCGCGGTGTCATGCCCGAACGTCAGGTCGGTGCAGTCGATGTCGTTGTCGATGGTCTTCGGCACGCCGACAACCGGGACGTTCTCCTCCGAGAGCCAGTGTGCCGCGGTGAGCGTGCCCTCCCCGCCGATCGGGATCAGCACGTCGATGCCGTTGTCGTCGAGCGTCTGCTTGATCTGTTCCAGCCCGGCGCGCAATTTCTCCGGATGCACCCGCGCCGTGCCGAGCATGGTGCCGCCCTTGGCCAGCAGCCGGTCGTTGCGGTCGTCGTTGGCCAGTTGTATGCGACGGTTCTCCAGCAGGCCGCGCCAGCCGTCCTGGAATCCGACGACCGACGAGCCGTAGCGCACGTCGCACGTGCGCACCACGGCCCGGATCACCGCGTTCAATCCGGGACAGTCGCCGCCACCGGTCAGCACTCCGATCCGCATGGCTACATCCTCCCCGAGATCCTCCCCGAGTGCGCCGGTGTTTGCGTCCTCTGTATGCGTTTGCGTCCGACAAACGCGCGCTCGAGGCGCCTAAACCGCGGTCGGTAGCGGTCCGCGTGCCGCTTCGTAGGCCGCACCGACCCGGTACAACCGGTCGTCGGCCAGGGCGGGCGCCATGATCTGCAGTCCGACGGGCAGCTCGTCGTCGGGTGACGGAACCGAAGGCACCGACATTCCGCAGTGTCCCGCGAGGTTCACCGGCAGCGTGCACAGGTCGGTCAGGTACATCGCCAACGGGTCGTCGACCTTCTCCCCCAACGGAAATGCCGTGGTCGGTGTCGTCGGGGAGATCAACACGTCGACCCTCTTGTACGCCTCGTCGAGGTCGCGCGCGATCAGCGTGCGTACCTTCTGCGCCTGGTTGTAATACGCGTCGTAATAGCCTGCCGACAACGCATATGTGCCAATCATCATGCGGCGCTTGACTTCAGGACCAAATCCCGCAGCGCGCGTCAACGCCATGACTTCCTCGGCGCTGTGCGTGCCGTCGTCGCCGACGCGCATCCCGAAGCGCATTGCGTCGAACCGCGCGAGGTTGCTGGAGACCTCGGACGGAAGGATCAGGTAGTAGGTGGACAGCGAATAGTCGAGATGCGGGCAGTCCACCTCGCTGAGCTCGGCGCCCAGCGCGGTCAGCTGTTCGACGGCGGCGTTGAACGACTCCAGCACGCCGGGCTGGTATCCGTCGCCGCGTAATTGCTTCACCACGCCGATCCGCATGCCCGCCAGGTCGCCGGCCGCCCCGGCTCGCGCGGCACCGACAACGTCGGGCACCGCCGCGTCGACCGACGTGGAATCCTTCGCGTCGTGCCCGGCGATCACCTGGTGCAGAAGGGCGGTGTCAAGGACGGTGCGTGCGCACGGACCGCCCTGATCCAGCGACGACGCGCAGGCGACGAGCCCGTAGCGCGACACGGTTCCGTACGTCGGTTTCACGCCGACCGTCGCCGTCAACGCGGCTGGCTGGCGGATCGAGCCACCGGTGTCGGTACCGATCGCCAACGGCGCCTGGAACGCGGCCAGCGCCGCCGCGCTGCCGCCGCCAGACCCGCCGGGAACGCGCTCGACATCCCAGGGGTTGCGGGTGGGCCCGAAGGCGGAGTTCTCGGTAGACGAACCCATCGCGAACTCGTCCAAGTTGGTCTTGCCGAGGATCGGCAGGCCCGCCGCACGCAACCGCAAGGTGACGGTCGCGTCGTATGGCGATGTCCAGCCCTCGAGGATCTTCGATCCACAGGTGGTCGGCATGTCGGTGGTGGTGAACACGTCCTTGAGCGCCACCGGCACCCCCGCCAGCGGCGAGGGCAGATCTTCTCCGGTGGCGACGGCCGCGTCGACGCGTGCCGCTGCTGCCAGCGCTCGATTCTCCGCGACGTGCAGGAACGCGTGATAGCGGTCGTCGGTCGTCGCGATCTGGTCCAGGTGCGCCCTGGTGACCTCGGTCGACGACACCTCCTTGGCGGCGATCTTCTCCCCGAGCGTCGCCGCGTCCATCCTGACGAGGTCGGTCACTGCGCCTCCCCCAGGATTCGCGGGACCGCGAACCGGCCCTCGGCCGCCTTGGGCGCCTGATCCAGCGCCTCCTGCTGCGTCAGGCACGGCTCCACCACGTCGGGCCGGAACACGTTGACCTCAGTGAGGGGATTGCCGGTCGGCTTGACCCCTTCGACGTCGACGGACTGGATCTGACTGACGTGACCGAGGATGACGTCCAGCTGTCCGGCGTAGTGGTCAAGCTCGTCTTCGCTCAGCGCGAGGCGGACCAGACGCGCCAGGTGAGCCACCTCGTCTCGGGAGATCTGCGACACGACAAGCAAGCCTAGTCACCGCCGTCGCGGCCGCCGAAGCCGGAATGCCTGCCCTCCCGTCCTGTGCGACAGTGTTGCGCGTGCCTACGTACCTGCTGCGGATCCAGCTCGAGGACCGACCCGGCAGCCTCGGCTCGCTCGCCGTGGCGCTCGGGTCGGTGGGCGCCGACATTCTGTCGCTCGACGTGGTCGAACGATCGGCGGGCTATGCGGTCGACGACCTCGTGGTCGAGCTCCCCCCCGGCGCCATGCCGGACATGCTGATCACCGCCGCCGAACAGCTCAACGGTGTCTACGTCGACTCCGTCCGGCCGCACACCGGCCTGCTCGAGGCGCATCGCGAACTCGAACTCATCGACCACATCGCCGCCGCCGACCGAAAGAACAAGTTGCAGGTCCTCGCCGACGAAGCGCCCCGCGTGTTGCGGGTGGGCTGGACCTCCGTGGTGCGCCTGACCGAGCGGGGAGCTGAGCGTGTCGTCGGCAGCTCCGGTGCGCCCGAGACACAGCCGACCGAGATCCCGTGGCTGCCGCTCGAGCACGCAAAAGCCCTCGACGGCGAGGCCGCCTGGGTGCCGCAGGTGTGGCGCGACATGGCGACCACCCTGGCCGCCGCCCCGCTCGGCGACCCGCGCACCGCGGTCGTGCTGGGACGGGCGGGCGGACCACAGTTTCGGCCGTCCGAGGTCGCCCGGTTGGGTTACCTCGCGGGGATCGTCGCAACGATTCTGCGCTGACCGTTACAGGACGGTTGCGCGGGAAGACACCTCGTCAGCCGCCGGCCGGTACCGGCCAGCGGTCGTTGACGTCGGCGTTGGTGTCCTTGCGGGCACAGTGCGCGCAACAGAACATCGCCTCTTCGGTCTCGATGCCGTGACCGAGGATTCGGCAGCCGCAGTGCGCGCACTCCGGCGCGAGCTGCACCGCCGCGCACTCGACGCTGTCGAACGTCGCGCTGTGGCCGTCGGGCCACGTCACGGTGAACGCCTTGTCGTAGTCGTTGCCACAGGTATCGCAGATCGCCATCACAACTCCTTGTCGATTCGCCCAATCGAGTGCCCCGAGGAGGGGGTGGACAAACGCGGCAGCGTTCAGAACGAGCAGCGACTCAGACCCCGTCGGGCCCGTTTTCCAGCAGCCGTGCGAAACCGTCCTCGTCGAGAATCGGCACCCCCAACTCGACGGCCTTGTCGTACTTCGAGCCTGGGGAGTCGCCTGCGACCACGTAGGCCGTCTTCTTCGACACCGACCCGGCCGCCTTGCCGCCGCGCGCGACGATCGCCTCCTTGGCTTCGTCGCGGGAGAAGCCGGTCAGCGATCCCGTGACGACGATCGACAACCCCTCCAGCGTCCGTTCGATGCTGGCGTCACGTTCGTCGGCCATCCGCACCCCGGCCGCGCGCCACTTGTCGACGATCGCGCGGTGCCAGTCGACGGTGAACCACTCGGTGACCGCGGCCGCGATCGTCGGGCCCACGCCCTCGACGACGGCAAGCTCGTCCTCCGAGGCCGCCATGACGGCGTCGAGGCTGCCGTACTCGGTGGCCAGGGCGCGCGCCGCCGTCGGCCCGACGTGCCGGATCGACAGCGCGACAAGCACGCGCCACAGCGGTTGCGATTTGGCCTTGTCCAGGTTGGCCAGCAGCCGCTTGCCGTTGGCCGAGAGCTGACCGTTCTTCGTGGTGAACAGGTCCGTGCGAAGCAGGTCCTCGTCGGTCAGCGTGAACAGGTCGCCCTCGTCGGCGATGACGCCGGCCTGCAGCAGCGCGGTGCCCGCTTCGTAACCCAGTCCCTCGATGTCGAAGGCGCCGCGACCCGCGACGTGAAACACGCGCTCGCGCAACTGAGCCGGACAGGATCGGGTGTTCGGGCAACGGATGTCGGCGTCGCCCTCCTTCGCGGGCGCGAGCTTGGTTCCGCACTCCGGGCAGTGGGTCGGCATCACGAACTCGCGTTCGGAGCCGTCGCGCAGATCGACGACCGGACCGAGCACCTCGGGGATCACGTCACCGGCCTTGCGGATGACCACCGTGTCGCCGATGAGCACGTCTTTGCGCTTGACCTCCGAGGCGTTGTGCAGCGTGGCCTGGCTGACCGTCGAGCCGGCCACCTTGACCGGCTCCATCCACGCGAACGGGGTGACTCGGCCGGTGCGCCCGACGTTGACCCTGATGTCGAGCAGTTTGGTCTGCGCCTCCTCGGGCGGGAACTTGTAGGCGATGGCCCAGCGCGGCGCCCGTGAGGTGGAGCCGAGCCTGCGCTGCAACGCGACATCGTCGACTTTGACCACCACGCCATCGATTTCGTGGTCGACGTCGTGGCGGTGCTCGCCCCAGTAGGCGATGCGTTCGGTGACCGCGTCGATTCCCGTCACCTGGGCGGTGTGCTCGGAGACCGGCAGCCCCCAGGCCGCCAGCGCGCGATAGGCGTCGTGCAGTGTCTTGGGCCGGAACCCCTCGGCTCGTCCTATGCCGTGGCAGATCATCCGCAGCTTGCGACGCGCGGTGACGGCGGGGTTCTTCTGCCGCAGCGAACCCGCGGCGCTGTTGCGTGGATTGGCAAACGGCGGCTTGCCGTCGGCGACCAGGCCGGCGTTGAGCTCCTCGAAGTCGGCGACCCGGAAGAACACCTCGCCGCGTACTTCGAGAACCTTGGGCAGCGGGAATTCGTCACTGTCCGTGAGCTTTTGGGGCACATCACCGATGGTGCGGGCGTTCAACGTGACGTCTTCACCGGTGCGGCCGTCACCGCGGGTGGCCGCGCGCTCCAACCGGCCGTCGCGGTACACCAGTGAAAGCGCCACCCCGTCGATCTTGAGTTCGCACAGGAATTGCGCCTCCTGCAGCACGTTTGGTCCGATCTCGCCCTTGAGTCGCCCCGCCCACGCGGCGAGCTCCTCGGGGGTGAACGCGTTGTCCAGGCTCAACATCCGCTCGAGGTGCTCGGCGGGGGTGAAGTCGGTGGAAAAGCCGGCCCCGCCGACCAGCTGCGTCGGCGAATCCGGGGTCCGTAGTTCCGGGTGCTCGTCTTCGAGCGCTTCTAGTTCGCGAAGCAGCGTGTCGAATTCGGCGTCGGTGATGATCGGCGAGTCCCGTACGTAGTAGCGGAACTGGTGCTCGCGCACCTCGTCGGCGAGCACTTGCCAGCGGCGACGCACGTCGGCGTCAGGGTCGTCGTCGGCCTGTGCGGCCAGCGCGTCTTCCGCACCCTTGGAGGTCACCTTCGCAGGCTAACCGAGCGGCCCGACAGCACCGCACCGTTACCCTGGCCCCATGCCGCATCCGATCATGTTCCGCGACGACGACCCGGTGCTGGCCCGGGTACGGACGGTGGCATTGGCGTTTCCCGAGGCTTATGAAAAGGTTTCGCACGGACGGCCCGCCTTCTTCGTCGCCAAGATGTTCGCCATGTACGGCGGCAGCGTGAAACCGCCGAACAAGGGCGACTACATCCAGTACCCGCAGTCGATCCTGGTCAAGGTCGACGACAGTGAACGACAGGCGCTGCAGCAGGACGCCCGGTTCTTTTCGCCTGCCTACCTCGGACCCTCGGGGTGGCTCGGGCTCGACCTGTCGGCTCGCGAGAACATCGACTGGGATGAGGTGCGGGAGCTGATCGATGCGTCGTTTCGGTTGACCGCGCCCAGGAAACTCGTCAAACAGCTCGACGACGTGTGAACAGGTAGGCGACAGACCATGATTCGATCGGAGACGCCATGAGTTTCGCGAGCCCCTTCCCCGAAGTCGACATCCCGTCCACCAGCATCTACGACTACCTGTTCGGTGGTATCGCCGAAGCCGACCTCGACCGCGTCGCACTCGTCGACGCGAAGTCCGGGCGGGAGACGACCTACCGCGAGACGATCGCGCGCATCGACGCGTTCGCGGGCGCGCTTGCCGGGCGCGGCATCGGGGTCGGCGATGTGGTCGGCTTGCTCGCGCCGAACAGCTCGGGGTTCGCCGTCGCATTCCACGGCATCCTGCGTGCGGGCGCGACTGCCACCACCATCAACGCGCTGTTCACCGCCAAGGACATCGCCAAACAGTTGACCGACTCGAACGCCAAGATGCTCGTGACGGTCTCGCCGCTGCTGGCGCACGCCGAAGAAGCGGCCGCAGCCGTCGGCATTCCCGACGACGGACTCGTGGTGCTCGACGGACCCGGTCAGGCCGCCGACGGACATCTCAACGCCGACGACCTGATGGGCCCCGGCCATCCGGCGCCGGAGGTGAGCTTCGCGCCCTCGTCTCACGTGGCGGTGCTGCCGTACAGCTCGGGTACGACCGCAAACCCGAAGGGCGTCATGCTCACCCACCGCAACCTGGTGGCCAACGTCGCCCAGATCCGCCCGCTGCACGGCATGGTCGCCGACGACACCGTGCTGGCCGTCCTCCCGTTCTTCCACATCTACGGGATGACCGTGCTGCTCAACGCGGCGCTGCACGCCCGGGCCCGATTGGTCATCATGCCGAGCTTCGATCTCGGCGACTTCCTGGGCAATATCCAGAATCACGCCTGCACCATCGCGTTCATCGCGCCGCCCGTCGCCGTCGCGCTGGCCAAGCATCCGCTGGTCGACGAGTACGACTTGTCGTCGTTGAATGTCGTGATGTCGGGCGCTGCCCCGTTGGACGCCGACCTCGGCCACGCCGTCGCCGAGCGTCTGGGGTGCCGCGTGGTCCAGGGTTACGGCATGAGCGAGCTCAGCCCGGTCAGCCACATCACGCCGTTCGACGGCGGTCAACAGGAGATGAACATGGTGGCCCCGCTCAGCTCGGTCGGCTGGACGGTGTCGAACGCCGCGTCGAAGATCATCGACCCAGAGACCGGTGACGAGATCGACCCGCCGACAGAGGGTCTCAGCGAAACCGGCGAACTGTTGTTCAAAGGCCCCAACGTGATGGCGGGCTACCTCGGCAACGAGAAGGCCACGAGGGAAACGATCGACGACCAAGGATGGTTGCACACCGGCGACCTCGCACAGGTCGACGCCAACGGCTGTGTCTACATCGTCGACCGGCTCAAGGAGCTGATCAAATACAAGGGTTATCAGGTGCCGCCGGCCGAACTGGAGGCCGTCCTGCTGAGCCATCCCGACATCGCCGACGCGGCCGTAATCGGAGTCGTCGACGCCGAAGGCGAAGAGGTGCCGAAAGCGTTCGTGGTCAAGCGATCCGGAGCCGAGTTGACCGAGCAGCAGGTGATCGAATTCGTCGCCGGCGAGGTGGCGCCCTACAAGAAGGTCCGCCAGGTGGCGTTCATCGACGCGGTACCGAAGTCGGCGTCCGGCAAGATCCTGCGCAAGGATCTGCGCGGCTGATCAGGGCCGCCCAATCCGTTCGACGGCCTGCGCCGCACGCGCCTGCCGGTAGCCCAGCGCGGCGCCCGCGACGGGGATCAGAAGCAACCCGGCCAGGCCCCACATCGGGTCGCTCGTCCCGGCCCCCGGCGCGACGACGAACTGGCGTACCACCGCCGACGGGGTGGCCTCCCAGTCGAGCGTCGCCGGCACGGGCGGTGCCGGGGAGAGCGGTGGCGGGGATAACGGCTGCTCAGACGCTTCGAACGCCAGAGGTGGTGGCTGCCAACCGGTTTCGGCTTCGGGATTGCGGCTCTCGGGCTCGCGCCCGTTGCCGAACATCACGTGAGGCGGCTCGAACGCGGGTGCCGGCGCACTCGCGGCACCGGATCCGCCGGAGGCGACCGGGTCGCTCGCCGACGCGGCGTTCACGGGCACTTCGACCGCGGGCGTCGCGGCGGTGACGGCCGGCCGGTTACTCGACGGCGGCTTCGCGAGGTCGTCGCGGCCTGACCCGACTCGCGACTCCGGACCGGTGCCCGGCCCGTCGATGCCCCCGGCCCGCTTGCTGCCGGTGGCGCGCTTGGCGTCGCCGCTGTCGTGGTTGCCGCCACGGTCTGCACTGTGTCCCCGGTCGGAGCCGCGCGAATCACCGGGGCGGGCTTGTGCGAGTGCCGCACCCGGTCCGGTCGCCAGGAGAACTACGGACACCACGCCGGCAGTTGCGGCGAGGCGCGGGTTCATCCGGACACCATATCCCTTCTCGGCATCCCTTCTCAGCAAAGGCGATCGACGCCGCCCGCGGAGCATTCTCGCATGAGCGGGCGCGCAGTATGCGGTGTCCGGTAGGAACGCCGCAGATCGCTTCGGCGAGGCTTGTTCTCAGTGATCCTCGACGTGGGCCCGCAGCCGTTCGATGGCGCGGTCCCACCGTTGCGACAGCTTCTCCAGGTACTCGCCGGCCTCCGCGAGGGGCGCAGGCTGCATCCGCCAGATGCGTTCACGGCCGCTGCGCCGGCTGCTCACCAGGCCCGCCGACTCCAACAGCAGCAGATGTTTGGTCGTTGCCTGCCGGCTGACCGGTATCACCTCAGCGACTTCGCTGGTCGAGCATGGCCCGCCGTCGCACAGTCTGGTGACGATGCGCAGGCGGTTCGGATCTCCCAGGGCGTTGAACAACGACGACACCGGCGCTTCGGCCGTCGATGTGCTCACACCGCCTCGCTGACTGCGAGGTACTTGCGCACCAGTTCGGTCTGCGTGGCCCAACCCTGTTCGTTGCCCTCGAACGCCGATGTCCGACGGTGTGGGGGAAGCGCGTCGAATCCGGACTCGACGATGCGCAGCAGCACACCTTCGGCGACCTCTTCGAGCGTGAACTCGACCAAGGTGGTCGGTTCGTCGGCGGCATCGACGCCTTCTTCGATTCCGTAGGGACGCCAGCGGAACGCCAGCCGTCGTTGCGGTTCGACCGCCTCGATATGCCACGCATCCGCCGTGCCGGCATACGGTTCCTGTTGCTTGGCCACGTCGGCGTCGACCGCCGTCGGCGTCATGACACCGGTGATCGAGGTACCGGCGACAAACGGCCCGTCGAACCGCACCCCGAACCACTGTCCGAACTCGTCGGCGTCGCTGATCGCCCGCCACACGCGTTCCAGCGGCGCCCTCAGCACCACTTCCTTCTCGATACGATCCGTACTCATATGCAACCTCCTGGTTGCGCCTCAATGTAGCGCGTGCACCCTTTTAACGCAACCTTTTGGTTGCTCTTCCAGTGTATACGCCGAATTCGTCTGCGCGGTATCGGTTTTCGGCCGGCCACGACTCCGACGCGGACTCCGTCGGCGGCTAGATCGCGTCGGGGTCCTCGGTGAGGGCGTCCGCCGCCTTCTGCGACAATTCGATCGCGGTGCGCGCCCAATCGGCGGTCGCGCCCGCCAGACCGCACGCGGGCGAGATGCCGATCCGCTCCTTGAGCACGGATCGGGCGAAGCCGAGTCGATCGGTCAGCGACACGGCGGCCTTGGCGATCTCTTCGGCCGACGGACGGGTCTCCGGCGCTGTCGGCGGCACCACGCCCAACACCACCGTGCAACCGGAGTCGACGAACTCCCCCACACCGTCGAGATCATCGGCCGCCAGTGTGGACACATCGACGGAAGCCGCGTCGATAGAACTGCGCTGCAACACATTCCACGGAACACCCGATGCACAGCTGTGTACGACCACCGGCGCGTCCACCGCGGCCGCGCATTCGTCGAGCAAGCCGACGGCCACTTGGCCGTCGACGGCATGCACCGGTGTCAGACTGGTAACGCCCGCCAGTCGGCCCTGCAGCGCCGGGGCTAACAGTGGTTCGTCGAACTGGACGACAACCGCGGCGTCCAGACGTCGACCGACATCCGCGCGGTGCGCTGCGACACCTTCGGCCAGCGAAGCGGTGAGGTCACGCACCGCGCCTCGGTCGGTCAGCGCGCGATGGCCGTTGGCGAGCTCGAGCTGCGTCGCCAACGTGACCGGTCCCGGCGACTGAACCTTGACGGTGCGGCCACCGCCGCGCAAACCTGCCTTCTCCCAAGCCTCTTCGAGCGCGTCGAGGTCCTCGTCGAGTAGGCTCCTCGCTCGTCTGAGCACCGCCGTGCGGCCGGCCGCGATTCGATATCCGCGGGGCACGGTGTCCATACCGATGTCGACCAGAATCGCCCCGGCCCGGCCGATCATGTCGGCGCCGATACCGCGGCCCGGCAGTTCCACCAGATGCGGCAAGGTGAGCAGTTCGCCGACGACGACCTCGGCGGCCTCGCGTGCCGACGTTCCGGGCCAGGACCCGATGCCGGTGGCCGCAGCGAAAGCACTCATTCGTTTCACGATATTCGACGGGGCTAATCTCACTCCGGAAGGGTTGGGGAAGGACAGGCCATGCCCGCAGCGCTACGGTCGATCGCCCTGTGGTGCGCGGTGGTCGCAATGACGTCTGGGTGCACTCACGTCATCGGCGGCGACGCGCTGCGGGCGACACCCGGCATCGACGCTGGATCGTTGTCACCGGTCGATGTGGAGACGATCATGCTCGACCAGTCGCAGATGCGCGCGATCACCGGAGCCGGCGACGACCTCACGATCATCCCGACCATGGACGGCAAAATCCCGGTCGACATCGAACCGCTCGCCGAGAGCACCCCCCTGCAATGTCAATGGATCTTCGCCGAGACCCAGACTTTCGGACCCGAGGTCGAAGAATTCCATAAGACCACCTTTCAGCACCCGCCGGAAGGTGGACTGATCTCCCAAGGCGCCGCGGCGTATCGCGACACCGCGACGGCACGACAGGCATTCGACTCGCTCGTCGCTCTCGTCGAGGGTTGCAGCGCAACGCCTTTGGGTCCGATGTTCGTCGGCGACTGGACCGTCGGCATGGACACCCTTCAGACCCGGCCATCGGGCGCCTGTGGTCGCGATTACCGCGTGAAGTCGGTCGTGCTGGTGGAGGTGATGGCGTGCCGGTTCGCAGAGTCGGTGCCCGAGATCGTCATGGCGAACATCCTGGCCAACGTTCCCGGATAGCTACCGGGTGATCGTCGCGCTGCCCAGCACCTCGTCGCCGGCGAGGTCGGGGCGGTACAACACCATCGTCTGGCCGGGGGCGACTCCGCGCAGGGGCGTCCGCAGCTCGACGACGAGCCGGCCGTCGCGCAGTTCAGCCACGCCGTCTCCGATACCGCCGTGCGCGCGGACCTGCACCTGGCATTCGGTCGGCCCCGGAGGCGCGACACCGGAGGTGAAGACCGGCCGCTCACCGGTCAAGGCCCACACATCGAGGTCGTCGGCGCCGCCGACTCGCACGGTCGCGGTCTGCGGGTCGATCCGCGTCACATAGCGCGGCTGTCCGTCCGGCCCGGGCCCGGCGATGCCCAGCCCCTTGCGTTGACCGACCGTGAACCCGTGCACGCCGTCGTGTTCAGCGAGCACCGTACCTGCCGCGTCGACGACCGAACCGCGTCGCACGCCGATTCTGGCCCCGAGGAACGCGCGGGTGTCACCGGAGGGAATGAAGCAGATGTCGTGACTGTCCGGTTTGTCGGCGACCGCGAGCCCACGACGCGCCGCCTCCTCGCGGATCTGCGGCTTCGGGGTGTCGCCGACCGGGAACACCGCGTGCCGCAGCTGCTCGGCGGTCAGGACAGCGAGCACGTACGACTGGTCTTTGGCGGCATCGACAGCGCGCCGCAATCGGCCGTCCGACAATCGGGCGTAATGTCCGGTGGCCACGGCATCGAACCCCAGCGCCAGCGCGCGGGCGGCCAACGCCGAGAACTTGATCCGCTCGTTGCACCGCACGCACGGGTTGGGCGTCTCCCCGCGGGCGTATGACGAAACGAAGTCGTCGATGACATCCTCTTTGAACCGGTCGGCGAAATCCCAGACATAGAAGGGAATGTCGAGAATATCGGCGACCCGGCGCGCGTCGCCCGCGTCTTCCTTCGAACAACAGCCGCGGGAGCCGGTGCGCAGCGTGGCCGGAGACGGTGACAGAGCCAGATGAACACCGACGACGTCGTGGCCGGCGTCGACCATCCTGGCAGCCGCGACCGAGGAGTCGACGCCACCGCTCATGGCAACGAGTACCCGCACTATTCGACCACTCCCGAACTTGCCAGAGCCGCCTGTCGAGCCCGTTCGACCGCGCCGGGCAGTACCGCGAGCGCGGCATCGACGTCCGCCTCACTGCTGGTGTGCCCCAACGAGAGTCGCAGCGAGCCGCGGGCACTCGCCGGGTCCGCACCCATCGCGATCAGCACATGCGAGGGCTGTGCGACACCGGCCGTGCACGCCGAACCCGTCGAACACTCGATGCCTTTGGCATCCAACAACATCAGCAACGAGTCGCCCTCGCAGCCGCGGAAAGTGAAGTGGCAGTTCCCGGGCAGCCGTGCGGCGCCCGTCGCGCCGTTCAACTCGACGTCGTCGATGGCGGCGAGCACGCCCTGGATCAGGCGGTCACGAAGCGCCGACACCCGTGCGCCGTTGATCCCGAGCCCTTCGATCGCAACCCTCGCCGCCGCGGCCATCGCGACAGCACCGGCGACATACGGTGTGCCGGAGCGGACGTCGCGCTCCTGGCCGCCGCCGTGCAGCAGTGGGACGCACACCGTGTCGCGGCGCAGCAGCAAAGCACCGATCCCCGTGGGGCCACCGAACTTGTGTGCAGCGATGCTCATCGCCGAGAGCCCACTCCCGGTAAAGTCGACAGGGATGTGGCCGACGGCCTGAACGGCGTCACTGTGCATCGGCACGTCGAATTCTGCTGCTACGCTGGCGAGCTCGGCGATCGGCATGATCGTCCCGACCTCGTTGTTGGCCCACATCACCGAGATCAGCGCCACGTCGTCGTTGTCCTGCAACGCCTGTCTCAGCGCCGTCGGCGTGACCGCACCGTCCTTCTCGACGGGCAGCCAGGTCACGTCGGCGCCCTCATGCTCGACCAGCCACTCGACCGAATCGAGTACGGCGTGGTGCTCGACCGGCGTCGTCACGATCCGCCTGCGGCGCGGATCGGCGTCGCGACGGGCCCAGAAGACGCCCTTGACCGCGAGGTTGTCGCTCTCGGTGCCACCCGCGGTGAAGATGACCTCCGACGGGCGGGCGCCCAGCAGATTGGCCAGCGACTCGCGCGACTCCTCCATTCGCCGCCGCGCCGTGCGGCCCGTGCCGTGCAACGACGACGCGTTGCCGACCGTCGTCATCGCGGCCGTCATCGCCTCGATGGCAGCGGGATGCATCGGGGTGGTGGCGGCGTGATCGAGGTAGACCGGCTGATCCGAGGTCATAACCCGTCAAGAATAGCCGTCGAGCCGCGGCTCCCCCGATCCGCTCAGGCCACGAGCGCGTGACCGGGCGGGTGTCGCGTCGGATCGCCCCGCACCGCCGTCTCGCAGCGGAACGCCAGGTCACGGCGGTCGGTTCCGGGTAGTTGCAGCGACCCCACGTGCATCCGCGCGACCGTGCGCTTGGTGGTGACCAGTCGTCGGATCGACGTGAGCAGTGTGTCGTCGCCCACATAGGCGGCGACGGTCGAGGCGGCGCCGTCGGCGTGGTGATACGTCAGCCGCAGCGGTTGGACCGGCCTGCCCGCGTCGATGGCGGCCTGGAACATGGCGGGGCGAAAGCGGCCGTACGCCAGGCCGCAGTAGGTCGTGCCCTCCGGGAAGGCGACCACGGTGTGGCCCGCACGCAGGTTGCGCGTGACGGCACGCACCACGTCGGGAAGGCGCCGAAGATTCCCCCGCTCGATCGGGATCACCTTGAGCAGTCGGGCCAGCAGTCCGAGGCCCGGCCAGCTGACGAGTTCGGACTTGGCGACGAACCGGCCCGGCAGCACCGAGCCGATCACGAAGACGTCCACCCAGGAGATGTGGCCGCTGACCACCAGAACGCCGCTCAGATTGCGGATCGGGCCGCCGGAGACCCTGGTGCGCACTCCCAGGCAATACAGCAGCAGCCGACAGTAGCCGCGCTGGAGATGAGAACGGCCGGGAGCGGGGACGGCCAGCAGCGGCGCCAGCAGCAGGAGCAGCACCGCCAAGGTGACCCGCACCGCGGCGCGGCAGGCGATGATCACCCGGCGTCCGGAAAGCCCGGTACCGACGCCGACGCAGCTCGCATCACAGGACGCCCGTGGCACCCAGGTACCGAGGGTGCTCACGACGCCATCCCGTCGGTCACCGTGGCGGCCGCCTCCACGGATCTCAGCCTGCGCAGGTAGCGCATATCGGCCCGGCGTTTGTCGAGCAACGCCGGAAAGTCGCCCACACCGAAGTCGGTGTCGTGCGCAGGTTCGCCGCAGACCTGCGCGCCGAGCCGCAGGTAGCCGCGCATCAGCGGGGGAACGGCGAGCCTCTCCGGCGGGTCGATGTCGTCGAGGACCCTGCCATCGATGGTCACCGGGCGGTACGGGTGCACGGTGTAGAGCGCCGGTGCGGCGTGGCGACGACGGACGAAATCGCGGACGCCGCGGATCTGTGCACCCGGCGCGTAGCCATCCGGGCCCTGGACGGGTACCGACACGCATCCCGTCACGTAGTCGTATCCGCAGCGGTCGAGGTAGGCCAGAATCCCGGCCCACATCAGCAGCACGACGGCTCCGTTACGGTGATCCGCCCGTACCGCGGCCCGCCCCATCTCGACCAGGCCGGGTCGCAGCGGATCGAGCGCGCGGACATCGAATTCGGTTGCGCTGTAGAGATTTCCGGCGGCCAGGGCCCCTGCGGGTGGCAGCATCCGATAGCAGCCGACGAGCTCACCGGTGACATCCTCGCGTACCAGCAGATGGTCGCAATGCTGGTCGAAGCGGTCGGCGTCCACGCCGTCGGCAGCGCGGAGGGTGAAACCGGGCTCGGCGGTGAACACCTCGTGGCGCAGGCGCTGCGCCGCCTCGACGAGCGTCTCATCCGTCGTCAGCAGCAGGGTGTAGCGCGGGGCCGGTCCGGACAACCCGGTCCGGCCGCGGTCGATCTCCTCAGGGGCGATGAGTACAGAAGCAGTGCTCATGGATGCACGGTCGCCTAGCCGCGTCTCCGGGCGGCATCTGACGCGTGACGTGTCGATGAGCGCCAGGTGACGAATTTCCCCAAGGCATGCAAAAGGCCCCCGAGCCGAACCCGGGGGCCTTCGCGCGATGGCTCAGCCCTTGCGAGCCTTGACCGCCTCGGTCAGCTGCGGTGTGACCTTGAACAGGTCGCCGACGATGCCGAGGTCGGCGATCTCGAAAATCGGCGCCTCTTCGTCCTTGTTGACCGCGATGATCGTCTTGGACGTCTGCATGCCGGCGCGGTGCTGAATCGCGCCGGAAATGCCCAACGCGATGTACAGCTGCGGCGAGACCGTCTTACCGGTCTGGCCCACCTGGAACTGGCCCGGGTAGTAGCCGGAGTCGACGGCGGCACGGGAGGCGCCTACAGCGCCGCCGAGCGAGTCCGCCAGTTCCTCGACCACCTTGAAGTTCTCGGCGCTGCCCACACCGCGGCCTCCCGAGACGACAACCGTTGCCTCGGTGAGCTCCGGGCGGTCGCCCGCGACGGCGGGTTCGCGCTTGGTGATCTTCGTCGCATTCTCGGCCTGCGCGGGCACCTCGACGTTGACGACCTCGCCCGCACCGTCGGCGGGTTCGGCGTCGATGGAACCGGCGCGCAGCGTGATGACCGGTACCTCACCGGTGGACTCGGCCTCGACGGTGAACGCACCACCGAAGATCGAGTGAACGCCCACTCCGCCGTCCGTGATGTCGACGACGTCGCTGAGCACACCGGAGCCGATCCGGGCCGCCAGGCGACCGGCGATCTCCTTGCCGTCGGCGCTGGAGGCCAGCAGCACGCCGGCCGGCGAGGCGGACTCGACCAGCGAGGCCAGCACGTCGACCTGCGGCGTGATCAGATAGCTCTCCGCATCCTCGGACTCGGCGACGTACACCTTCGCGGCACCGGCGGCCTTCAGCCCGTCGACGAGCGGTTGTGCGGTGCCCGGCGCGCCGACGACGACGGCCGAGGGCTCGCCGAGCTTGCGAGCCGCGGTGATCAACTCCGAGGTGACCTTCTTCAGCGCACCTTCGGCGTGCTCAACGAGCACGAGTACTTCAGCCATGAGTTCTTCTCTCGTCTCTTGTTCTTCGCAGTCCAGAAGGAATGATCTGCTAGATAATTTTCTGGGCGACCAGGTACTCGGCGATCTTGGTCCCGCCGTCACCTTCGTCGGTGACCTTCTCGCCGGCGGTCTTCGGCGGCTTCGGCGTCGAAGACAGCACCTTGGACCCGGCGTTGGCGAGACCGACCTCATCGGCCTCGACACCGATCTCGGCGAGCGTGAGCTTGGTGACTTCCTTCTTCTTGGCGGCCATGATGCCCTTGAAGGACGGGAAGCGAGGCTCGTTGATCTTCTCGTTGACGCTGACCACTGCGGGCAGGGGCGCTTCGACGAAGAACACACCGTCGTCGGTCTCCCGCTCGCCCCTGACCTTCCCGCCTTCGACGGTCACCTTGCGCAGATGCGTCAGCTGCGGCAGGCCCAGGTACTCGGCGATGATCGCGGGGACCGCGCCGCCGGTGCCGTCGGTGGCCTCGTTGCCGGCGATGACCAGCTCGGTGCCCTCGATGGTGCCCAGCGCACGCGCCAGGGCCCAACCGGTCTGGACCATGTCCGAGCCGTGCATGCCCTCGTCGACGAGGTGCACGGCCTTATCGGCACCCATCGACAGCGCCTTGCGGATCGCCTCGGTCGCGCGCTCGGGGCCGGCGGTGAGCACCGTCACCGTGCTCTCGCCGCCTTCCCGCTCCTTGATGAGCAGCGCTTCTTCGACGGCGCGCTCGTTGATCTCGTCGAGCACCGCGTCGGCGGCCTCGCGGTCGAGAGTGAAGTCGCCGTCGGTGAGCTTGCGCTCCGACCAGGTGTCAGGGACCTGTTTGATCAGGACCACGATGTTCGTCATGAGTCTGGTTCGTCCTCCTCGAAGGGACCGATGGTCGGCCCGCATATCACGCTCTGAGCAACCACCACCATGTTACTCGCGGGTAACTTGCGGTGGTTTGCAGGAACACTGTAGCGGGTCGAAGTTCACGTTCTAGCAGCACGTAGGGGGTGAACCATTCGTCTGTGGGCCGTTTCACGTTAGCCTGCCTTGCAATGAGCGCTTTTGTTACTGACGGACCGGACCTCCCGCTGACCGGGGAACGCACGGTTCCGGGACTCGCGGAGGAGAACTACTGGTTCCGCCGCCACGAGGTCGTCTATGAGCGGCTGGCCGACCGCTGCGCGGATCGCGACGTGCTCGAGGCGGGGTGCGGCGAGGGTTATGGGGCCGATCTGATCGCCGATGTGGCCCGCCGCGTGATCGGCCTGGACTACGACGAGTCGGCGGTCGCTCACGTCCGCGCGCGGTATCCGCGGGTCGACATGCGCCATGGAAACCTGGCCGAGCTTCCGCTCGCCGACGGCTCAGTTGACGTCGTGGTGAACTTCCAGGTCATCGAACACCTCTGGGACCAGGGGCAATTCGTGCGCGAATGCCTGCGTGTACTGCGACCGGGTGGCCGTCTGCTGATGTCCACGCCGAACCGGATCACGTTCTCCCCCGGCCGGGACACGCCGATCAACCCGTTCCACACTCGCGAACTCAACGCCGCCGAGTTGACCGAACTGCTCAGCACGGAGGGTTTCGCGATCGAAGGCGTGTCGGGGGTCTTTCACGGCCGTCGACTCGTCGAGCTCGACGTCCGACACGGGGGATCGATCATCGACGCCCAGATCGCGCGGGCACTGGCCGATGCGCCGTGGCCCGAAGACCTGCTCGCCGACGTGGCGTCGGTGCGCAGCGACGACTTCGATCTGGTCGACGCGTGCGATCGGAACATCGACGACAGCCTGGACCTGGTCGCGATCGCGGTGCGGCCGTGACTTCCCCCGACCCTCCGGCTCCCCGGCCCAATGTCGCCGGCCCTCCGGCTCCCCGGCCGAATGTCGCCGGCCCTCCGGCTCCCCGGCCCAATGTCGCCGGCCCTCCGGCTCCGGGCCTCTTCACCCTCGTCCTCCACACCCACCTACCCTGGCTCGCGCACCACGGCCGATGGCCCGTCGGCGAGGAATGGCTCTACCAGTCGTGGTCAGCGTCGTACCTGCCCCTCATGCGGGTACTGCGCACACTGGCGGCCGAAGGTCGTCGACACCAGCTGACGCTCGGCATGACGCCCGTGGTCACCGCCCAACTCGACGACCCGTACTGCCTGACGGGTATGCACCACTGGCTGGCGAACTGGCAACTGCGAGCGCTCGAGGCGACGACTCTCGGAGATTCATTGCGGCGCTTCGGCGTTCGCGAGCACGCCGAGGCCGAGCAGGCGCTGGAGGACTTCGCCACGCTGTGGGCGCACGGTGGCAGCCCGTTGTTGCGCGAGTTGATCGACGCCGAGACCATCGAACTGCTCGGCGGTCCGCTGGCGCATCCGTTCCAGCCGCTGCTGAATCCCAGACTGCGGGAGTTCGCCCTGCGCGAGGGACTCGCCGACGCCCGCCTGCGGTTCGCGCACACGCCGACCGGCATCTGGGCACCGGAGTGCGCTTACGCGCCCGGGATGGAAACCGACTACGCCGCAGCGGGTGTGGGCCACTTCATGGTCGACGGGCCGTCCCTGCATGGCGACACGGCGCTGGGCCGCCCCGTCGCATCGTCCGATGTGGTCGCGTTCGGCCGGGACCTTCACGTCAGCTACCGGGTGTGGTCACCGAAATCCGGCTACCCCGGGCACACCGCCTACCGCGACTTCCACACCTACGACCACACGACCGGCCTCAAGGCGGCCAGAGTCACCGGTCGCAATGTGCCGTCCGAGGCCAAGGCCCCGTACGACCCCGAGCGCGCCGACCGCGCGATCGACGCCCATGTCGCGGATTTCGTCGAGGTGGTCCGGCAGCGACTGTGCGACGAGACTGAACGCATCGGGCGGCCCGCACACGTCATCGCCGCATTCGACACCGAGTTGTTCGGCCACTGGTGGTACGAGGGTCCGGTGTGGCTCGAGCGGGTGCTGCGCGCGCTGCCCGAGGCCGGTGTGCGCGTCGGCACGCTCGCTGATGCCAGGGCCGACGGCTTCGTGGGTTCGCCCGTCGAAATACCGCCCAGCTCTTGGGGTTCCGGTAAGGACTGGCAGGTGTGGGCCGGCGAGCAGGTCGCCGAACTGGTGCGGTTGAACACCGAGGTCGTCGACACCGCGCTGAGCACCGTCGACAAGGCCCTGGGAGAAACCGACGCTCCGCCGGCACGCAACTTCGTCGCCGACCAGATCCTGCGCGAGACGCTGCTGACCGTGTCCAGCGATTGGCCTTTCATGGTCAGCAAGAACTCCGCGGCGGACTATGCCCGTTACCGTGCGCATCTGCACGCCCACGCCACCCGCGAGATCGCCGACGCCGCGGCCTCCGGTCGCCACGAGCACGCACAGCGTCTCGCCGCGGGCTGGAACCGCGCCGACGGTCTGTTCGGTGCGCTGGACGCGCGGCGGTTGCCACGGTGACCAACGCGACTTCTCCCGCGAGCGTCCGTGTTTGCACACCGACACGCCGCGAAACCACACCATTCCGCGGTCGCTCGCGCCGAGGTCAGCGGCCGTGAAAATCCTCATGGTGTCGTGGGAGTACCCGCCGGTCGTGGTCGGCGGGCTCGGCCGACACGTGCATCACCTGGCCACCGCGCTCGCGGAGGCGGGCCATGAGCTCGTCGTGCTCAGCCGCCGACCGTCGAACACCGACCCGAGCACGCATCCGACCACCGACGAGATCGCCGAAGGCGTGCGCGTCGTCGCTGCGGCGCACGATCCGCATGAATTCGACTTCGGCTCCGACATGATGGCGTGGACGTTGGCGATGGGCCACTCGATGGTCCGCACCGGGTTGGCCCTGAAGTCACGACGCGGCCGTCCGTGGCGGCCCGACGTCGTGCACGCACACGACTGGCTGGTCGCCCACCCCGCGATCGCGCTGGCCGAATTCTTCGATGTGCCACTGGTTTCCACGGTCCACGCCACCGAAGCGGGCAGGCATTCCGGTTGGGTGTCGGGCCGGATCAGCCGGCAGGTACACGCGGTGGAGTCGTGGTTGGCGCGCGAATCCGATTCGCTGATCACCTGTTCGGCGTCGATGCGCGACGAGGTCTGTGAACTCTTCGGGCCCGGGCTGGCCGAAACGTATGTCATTCGCAACGGGATCGACTGTGGCCGATGGCCATTCGCGCGACGGCGACCCAGGACCGGCTCCGCCCGATTGCTCTACCTCGGCCGGCTCGAGTATGAGAAAGGCATCCACGACGCGATCGCCGCGCTGCCCCGCATCCGACGCACCCATCCGGGCACCACGCTGACCATCGCCGGCGAAGGCACACAACTGGACTGGCTCGTGGAGCAAGCGCGAAAGCACAAGGTGATCAAGGCGACCGCATTCGTCGGGCACCTCGACCACGCCGGGTTGGTGAACCTGCTGCACACCGCAGACGCGGCCGTGTTGCCCAGCCACTACGAACCGTTCGGCATCGTCGCACTGGAGGCCGCGGCGACCGGAATCCCGTTGGTCACCTCGGATGTCGGGGGGTTGGGCGAAGCGGTCATCGACGGCGAAACCGGAATGTCCTTCCCGCCGCGTGATATTGCGCGCCTGGCGGCGGCCGTCCACTCGGTGCTCGACGACCCGCACGCCGCGCAGCAGCGCGCCATCGCCGCCCGCGAGCGGCTCACCTCCGAGTTCGAATGGCACGCGATCGCCGACGAAACCGCCCAGGTGTACCTGGCCGCCAAACGGCGTGAGCGCGAACCGCATCGGCGCCGCCCGATCGTCGAACACGCCCTGCCCGGTCGCTGATCACGCTTTGGACGTGCCGACTGGCGGGGATCGTGGTTGATCCCCGCCAGCGGCGTTGTGTGGTCGGGCTCAGAACAGGCCGGCGTCGACGGTGGTGTCCACATCGACGTCGGTGTTGACCTGACCGGAGTTGTCGGTCGAGT
>NZ_LQIS01000020.1 GCF_001499905.1 Mycobacterium sp. GA-1285
ACCTGACCCCGACCCCTGGAACACCACCATCGACACCGAAGGCGCCGACCCCGACCCCGCACCATTCTGACAACGCGTCAACTCGGACTCGTCCGTGGGAATCAGTCATCGCTCGATAGACACCCGCATGGCGTATGGCGCCGCTTGAACCGAGCGGCCGCGCGCGCGAGTCGCTCACTATGCTCGACGCCATGGCGAGCGTGTTCACGAAGATCATCAATGGGGAGCTACCCGGCCGGTTCGTCTACGAAGACGACGAGATCGTCGCTTTCCTGACGATCGCCCCAATCACCCAGGGCCACACGCTCGTTGTGCCCCGAGCCGAGATCGACAACTGGCAGGACGTCGATCCCGCGGTCTTCGGCCGGGTGATGGAGGTGTCTCAGCTGATCGGTAAGGCCGTGGTCAAAGCGTTCCCTGCCGAGCGGGCCGGGGTGATCATCGCCGGCCTCGAGGTGCCACATCTACACGTCCACGTCTTCCCCACCAGTGACCTTGCCGATTTCGGGTTTGCCAACGCCGACCAGAACCCGTCACCGCAATCCCTCGACGAGGCCCAGTCAAAGATCAAGGCCGCGCTGGCTCAGCTGACCTGAGCCGCCACATCGGCGATGCGCGGCAGGCTGACCCTGAACGCGCACCCCTGGCCCGGCGCGGTGGTGACGTCGACCGTTCCGCCGTGGGCGAGAACCAGCGAGTCGACGATCGACAGTCCCAGCCCGGTGCCGCCGCTCGCCCGGGTGCGTGACGCATCCGCGCGATAGAACCGTTCGAACACCCGCTGCGCGTCGTCTTCCGTCATACCCGGGCCCTCGTCGCATACCTCCAGCACCGCGCGGTCGCCCACGGTGCCCACCCGCACCGCGACACCAGCGGTTTCAGGAGTGTGCTCGAGCGCGTTCGCCATCAGATTGCCCAGCACCTGGCGCAAGCGGGCTTCGTCGCCGATGACCTCCGGGGTGCCCGGCCCGTCGAGCACCTCCAACCTGATAGATCGATTGGGCGCGATGGATTGCGCGTCGTGGACGGCGTCGGTGGCCAACGTCAGGAGGTCGACGCGCCGGCGCTCGAGCGGGCGCTGCGCGTCGAGGCGGGCAAGCAGCAGAAGGTCCTCGACGAGCAGGCCCATCCGGCCGGACTCGCTCTCGATGCGGCTCATCAGCATCTCGATGTCTCGTGCCGCCCCCTGCCGGTACAGCTCGGCGAATCCACGGATGGTGGTCAGCGGTGTGCGCAACTCGTGGCTGGCGTCGGTGATGAACCGTCGCATCCGCTCCTCAGAATTGCGGGCCTGCTCGGCGGAGGCCTCCGAGGCAGCCATGGCTGTCTGGATCTGGGCGAGCATGCCGTTGAGCGCCAACGACAACCGGCCTACCTCTGTCCGCGGATCACGTTGGGGGACACGACGATCCAGATCGCCTGCCGCAATCGCCGCCGCGGTCTGCTCGACTTCGACCAGTGGACGCAGGCTGCGGTGCACCACCGCGTAGCCGGCCACCCCGAGCACCAGCAGCACCGCCAGCCCGATCCCCACCTGTGCGTAGACCAACTCGCGCACTGTGGTCTGCACATCGGAGAAGTCGACGGCGACGGTCACCACCCCGTCGGGGCCACGCACCGTCATCGCGCGCCACTGCACATCGGAGCCGTCGAGCGAGCCGACGGTGACCGGCTCCGGGCCGACGTCGTTGTCCGGCGGCAGCGCCGGTTCGGCATCCCGGTCGTTGACGGCGATCCAGATGTGTCCGTCGGCGCCGACACCGCGGACATAGAAGTTCGTCGGTGGCCGCGCGGGATTGGGGCTTTCCAGCGCATCGTCGGACCCCTGGCGTGGCGCCTGGGCCCACCCTCGCGAAGCGTCGAGCAGTTCTTGGTCGACCCGGTTGCTCAGGGTGTGGCGCAGGATCGTGGTGACCGCCACCCCGGACGCGAGCAGACCGCACGCCACCAGCAACAGGGTGGCCGCCACCAGCGCCACCCTCAGCGGCACGCGTCTGGTCATCTACTCATTGTCGGCGTCCCGGCGGTTCTGCGTCACCGGCTGTGGCAAGCGCAAGCGCTCATCACCGCTTGTCTGTTCTTCGCGCAAGCGCTCATCACCGCGGCTCGCGGAGCACGTACCCGACGCCCCGCAGCGTGTGCAACAGGCGCTTTTCGCCCGTGTCGATCTTTCGGCGCAGGTAGGACACATAGGACTCGACGACGTTGACGTCGCCGCCGAAGTCGTAGCGCCAGACGTGGTCGAGGATCTTGGGCTTGGACAGCACCGTTCCCGCGTTGATGATGAAGTACCGCAGCAGCGTGAACTCCGTCGGCGACAACGAGACCGGCTCCCCCGCCTTCCACACTTCATGGGTGTCCTCGTCCAGTTCGATGTCGGCGAAGGACAGCCGGGAGTTGCGGGGCTCCTCGACGCCGCGGCCGGAGCGGCGCAGGATCACCCGCAGTCGGGCCACCACCTCTTCTAGGCTGAACGGCTTGGTCACGTAGTCGTCACCGCCGAGGGTGAGGCCGGCGATCTTGTCTTGCAGCGAGTCGCGCGCGGTGAGAAACAGCGCGGGGGCGTCGATACCGTCGGCGCGCAGTCGGCGCAGCAGCCCGAAACCGTCCATCCCGGGCATCATCACGTCGAGGATGACGGCGTCCGGGCGTACCTCACGAGCCTTGTCCAGCGCGGCCGCTCCATTGGAGGCGGTGTGGACCTCGAACCCTTGAAACTTCAGGCTGACGGACAACAGCTCGACGATATTGGCCTCGTCGTCGACGACGAGGACCTTGGCCTCCGGTGTCTTCTCAGGTAGTGCAGGCATGGCCACCTGTTCACTGTTCATCTCTCGCCGGTGATGTTCCTGCCAGCAGGCTGTGTACTTCCTGTGAGTTCTTGATTTTGCGCCGTCCATAGACTGTGGTGATGAACTTCGGCAAAGTGCTGACCGATATCGCGACCGCACCCGCTCGAGCGGCCCTGGCTGTCGCCGACGCGGGTCTGGCCATGGCAACCGGGGCTGTGAGTATGGCGCAGCGGACCCTCGGCGAAGCCGTCGAGGGTGGCCCCGGATCGGCGTCCTTCGCCACCATGCTCGGCCTCAACGACGCGGTCGAGCGGGCGAATCGGCTGGCACGTCTGATGGACGACGACGCCCCGCTCGGTCGGGCGCTCGCAACCAATGGACCACTCGACCGGCTGCTGCGACCGGGCGGACTGGTCGACCAGCTGACCACCGAGGGTGGCCTGCTGGACCGGATGACCGCGGAGAACGGCGCGGTCGCCCGGGCCGTGGCTCCCGGCGGCCTGGTGGACCAGCTGATGGCCGAGGGCGGTTTGGTGGACCGGATGACCACCGACGACGGCGCACTGTCGCGGGTGATCGCACCGGGAGGGCTGGCCGACCAACTCCTGGCCAACGATGGTCTCGTCGAACGGGTGTTGCGTGAGGACGGTGTGGCGGACCGCTTACTGGCCGAGGGCGGCCTGCTGGACACGCTCACCGATCCGGACGGCCCGCTGCTCAAGCTGGCCGACGTCGCGGACACGCTCAACCGGCTGGCTCCCGGCCTCGAGGCGCTGGCGCCGACGATCGATGCGCTGCACGACGCCGTCGTGACGTTGAGCCAGGTCGTCAACCCGCTGAGCAACATCGCCGACCGGATTCCGCTGCCCGGTCGTCGGCCGCGCGCACGGTCGACGTCGAGGACGGTGACCTCTCAACGCATCATCGACGTCGAGGAGTAGCTCAGGCGTCGGCCTCGATGGCCTCGATCGCCGCCGCCACGCTGTCCGGAGGCGGGGGTTGGTCTTCGGGCTGCCAGCGCTGGAGCAACAGCACGGCCGCGCCGCGCAGCATCCGCACATAGTCGTCGACATCGGATTGCTTGTAGGACTCGATGCGCTGAGCGATGTCGGGCACCAGCGGTTTGATGGCGGTGGCGATACTGAGGCCTCGACCACCCTCGATGCTCGTGTTCTTGTCGAGCAGCATCAGGAGTCGCTCGACCTCGGACCGCTGCAGGCTCGGGTACACCTGCGGGAAGTCGGCGAGTAGATCGTCCTTGACAGTCACGGGCAGCGGAATTCCCCGAACCGGCGACGAGATAAACGCCAGCCCCGTTCTTGCTTTGTAGGTCGGCAGAAGTGACCGCCGCCGATCTGACTGCTGACATGCACTGAAGCAGAAGACTTTCTGTCGACGGCCTACCGTGGAGCCGCGTGAGAGACTCGAACTCTCGACATTCGCCTTACAAGGGCGACGCTCTACCAACTGAGCTAACGCGGCAGACTGGGTGAAACCTCGCTCATTCTACGACGGCGTGTCCTTCGGGAGCTGTGCAGTGCAGCTGGGAGATGAGGCAATCACTTGGTCTTGCGAACCGCTGCCGGGGTTGGCCTAAGAACTGCCAGGCCAGCCGTAGATCGATACGATAAGACAACCTGGAACGAGGTTGTCATGACTGATTCGACCGCCGACTATCCGTTCGAGTTGACTCAAACTCAAGCGCCCACGGGCGCCGTGCGAGAAAGCGGAACCCGTACCGGAACGTACGAACCATCGTTCGCCGTGCTCAGTCCGTCGACCCGACTCACGCACATTGACGTCGGTCAACAGCTCGACGACTTCGATCTGCTGCTCGAATTGGGCACCGGCGCATTCGCGAAGGTCTTCCTCGCCCGGCAACGGTCTATGCAACGGCTGGTTGCGGTCAAGATTTCCGCGAATGAGGGCCACGAACCGCAAACTCTGGCCCAGCTTGATCACGATTACATCGTCCGGGTTTTCGACCAGCGGATCCTGCGCGAACAGAATTGGCGGCTCCTGTACATGCAGTATCTCCCCGGCGGGACGCTGCTGGACGTTGTCGAGGCGATTCATCGCGCGCAGAGGCCACCAGAAACCGGTCAGACGCTGCTCGACGCGGTGGACAACGCACTGGAGGCGCGAGGGGGAATCCGTCCCACCGAATCATCGACGCGCGCTGAGCTCGCCGCCCTCCCTTGGCCCGACACCGTCGCGTGGGTCGGGAAGCGGCTCGCTCAGGCCTTGGACTATGCGAATTCACAGGGCGTGTTGCACCGCGACATCAAGCTGGCGAATGTCCTCCTCGGCCCCGACGGGACCCCGAAACTCGCGGATTTCAACATCAGCTTCGCCCGCAACGTAACGGGCGCAAGTCCCTTCGAATACTTCGGCGGCTCACTCTCATACATGTCCCCCGAACAACTCACGGCTTGTCAGCCGGGGCACACCCTCGACATGGCGACCCTCGATGCCCGTAGCGACATCTACTCCCTTGCCGTCGTGCTGTGGGAGCTTCTGACCGGGAACAAGCCGTTCGATGACACCGCCGCGCAAGCCGCGCGGGCGAACGCGGCCGGAGCAATCGGCGACACCACAGCGCTCGAGTTGATGCTGACGGCCCGCGCACAAGGAGTTTCGCCGGCAGCAGTCGCCGCGCTACCGGAGACCTGCCCGCCGGCACTGCGCAGAGTTCTGCTCAGAGCGCTGAGCGCCGATCGTGAAAAGCGCTGGGCCTCAGGCGCTGAACTTGCCGAGCAACTTCAGCTGTGTCTCGATCCGAAGGCGCGTGATCTGGTTGACCCGCCACCTCGAAGCTGGCGGCTGCGGCTAAGGCCGTTCTTCGTGCCAATTGCCTTCCTGGCCATCATGATTCCCAACTTGTTGGCCAGCGCGTACAACATCCAGCACAATCAACTGCTTATCGTCAGTCAGCTCTCCGATCATGCGCAGAGCCGGTTCATGCTCGTCACCACATTGGTCAACGTGGTGTTCTTCCCGCTCGGCGCTGCGGTGCTGCTCTACTGGTATCGCTACATCATTCTGGTTCCACGCCGCCTGCGACGTGGACAGGCGCCACCCGCAGAGACCTTGGCCAGGTCGCGCCACGACTGTCTTGTCGCAGGCGATCGGGCGGTGTTCGTTGTGTTCGGCTTGTGGTTGCTTTCAGGGCTGACATTTCCGCTCACCATGCA
Source organism: Mycobacterium sp. GA-1285 (assembly GCF_001499905.1). Lineage (GTDB taxonomy): Bacteria > Actinomycetota > Actinomycetes > Mycobacteriales > Mycobacteriaceae > Mycobacterium. Next base: position 5,987 of record NZ_LQIS01000020.1, read on the forward strand.
GTTCGCCGCCGGTGGAATCCCTGGTAGGTCTGCGATCCACTTCTTCGGGTCAATCACGATCTGTGGCGCAATTGCGATCGCGTATCCGTTCTTCCTGTTGACTTTCTACGTCGTGCGCAGCGTCTATCCGGAACTGGTGGCATACGGCCAGACAAGCCCTCGGGAAACCCAACAGCTACGAGCACTCAGCCGCCGACTACCACGCTATCTGGCGGTCGCGGCCTCCGTGCCGTTGCTCGGCGTCGTCGCCGTGACCTTCCTGACTCCAGCCGAGATCGCGCAAGTCATCGTCCCGATCCGCGCGCTGTGCATCGGGGGAATCGCCGGGTTCGTGCTCGCGTATTGGCTGTCGCGACAGATCGAATCCGACATTCGCGCACTCGGGCGCGTCATCCGCAACAGAGCGCCCCATCAGGTTCCCCCGTCCGGCTCGGTGCGCCAGGGTCGTCCTACCGCGACGGGTCAGCTGGCAGCAGCGAGGAAAGATTCCTTGACCTGACTTCGCAACGTTTCCAACGCCTTTGCGAGCAGGCGCGACACATGCATCTGCGAACAACCGATCTGCGCGGCGATCTGACTCTGCGTCATGTCCTCGAAGAAGCGCAACGTCAGCACGTCGCGCTCCCGGGCCGGAAGGGCCGCGATCAACGGCCGCACGGTCTCGACGTCGAGCACCTTGTCGAAGCCGGCGTCGTCGCCCCCGAAACTGTCGCCTATGGACGCCGAGTCGTCATCGGGCATCGCAGGTCTATCGGTCGACAGCGTCGAATAGTTGGACCCGGCAATCGCCGCATGCACCACCTGTTCGCGGTCGACCCCGAGATGCTCGGCGATCTCGGTCGCGGTCGGTGCGCGCCCCAGGCCCTGCGCCAGCTTGGCGGTCGCCTTGTTGACCCGCATCTGGAGGTCCTTGACGGTGCGCGGAACCTTCACCGCCCACGCGTGATCGCGGAAGTGCCGACGAACCTCGCCCATCATCGTCGGGACGGCGAAGGACAGGAACTCCGATCCGTTGTCGACATCGAACCGATTCAACGCATTCACCAGGCCGACGCGGGCGGCCTGCACGAGGTCTTCATGCGATTCGCCACGGTTGCGGTAACGACGCGCGATGTTATCGGCCAGCGGCAGACACCGCGCGCAGATCAGTTCGCGTTGCCGGCGGTGGGCAGCCGAGCCCTCGTCCAGCTTCTTGAGATGACGGAACATCTCTGTCACGTCTGAGTAATCGGAATCGGGTTCAGCCACGGATACGTCCGTCCCTCGGAATTTCAACAACGGGCTCGTGAATCTGAACCTGGTCGGGCTCTTATACCCCTGTTGTGACCAGGTGAAACTCGCCGAGACGCCAACGAATGGCGACAGTGCGGCACAGCTTGGGATCGGCGGCTCTTAAGCTGCTGGCATGGACGTCTGGACCAGGAACAACATCAAGATGATCGGCCGCCACAGCGGTCCGACGCTTCTCCTGGCCCACGGATTCGGCTGTGACCAGAACCTGTGGCGGCTCATCGTCGACAGGCTGCAGTCGGACTTTCGCATCGTGCTGATGGACCACGTCGGCTCGGGGGCCTCGGACCCGAAGGCGTGGGACAACACCAAGTACTCGTCGCTGGACGGCTACGCCGACGACATCGTCGAAATCCTGCGCGATCTCGACCTGCGCGACGTCATCTTCGTCGGGCACTCGGTGGCGGCGATGCTCGGTGTCCTCGCAGCCATCAAAGAGCCCGAACGCATCGCCAAACTCGTCATGATCACTCCGTCGCCTCGCTACATCGACGACGACGGCTACCACGGAGGGTTCTCCAGGGAGGATATTGAGGAGCTTCTGGGATCCCTGGAACTCAACTACCTGGGCTGGTCGCATGCCATGGCCCCGGTGATCATGGGTAATGCGGACCGGCCGGAGTTGACCGAGGAACTCGAGTCGTCGTTTTGCCGAACCGATCCCGAGTGCGCGCGGGTGTTCGCCCGCGCCACGTTCCTGTCCGACAACCGCGCCGACCTCCCGCGGGTCTCGGTGCCCACGCTCATCGTGGAGTGCTCCGAGGACGCGATTGCGCCACCATCCGTCGGATCGTATGTGCACCAACATATTCCCGGCAGCCAACTGGTGACGCTCGATGCGACGGGGCACTGTCCCCATGTCAGCGATCCGGATGCCACGGCTCAAGCGATCGCCGAGTTCGCTTTCGCGACATGACCGAGGTGGACCTCGACGATCACTGGGAGAACGCGCCCTGCGGCCATGTGATCGCCCACCCGAACGGCCGTATCATTCGCGCCAACGCGACATTGATGAGCTGGCTGGGCTACGAGCCAAACAGCCTGCACGGCAAGCCGATCACCGACCTTCTGACCGTCGGAGGACGCCTGCACTTCGATACCCATTTTCGGGCGATCCTGCGGATGAGCGGAAAACTCGACGGCGTCACGGTGGATTTCTTGACCGCCGACGGCACGCGGCTACCGATATTCCTCACCGCCAACGTGAAGTTCGACGCCGACGGAAACCCCGAGCTGTTGCGCGTCACGGCGGTCGACGCCAGCGACCGCCGATCGTACGAAAGGGAACTGCTCGCACAGCGCGAACGGGCAGAGACCGAGCGCAGGCGGGTGCAGGCATTCGCCGAAACCCTGCGCCGCTCACTGCTTCCGCCGCTTCTTGCGCCACCACCGGGATTGGACGCCGCCGCCTACTACCACACCGCATCCGACGACGATGTCGGCGGCGACTTCTACGACCTCTTTCCGCTGTCGCGCTCCACGTGGGGATTCTTCCTCGGCGACGTCGCCGGAAAGGGCGTCGACGCCGCGGTGGTGGCGGGCCTGACACGATACGTTCTTCGGTCGGCCGCCGTCGCCGACCACGATCCGGTCAAAGCGCTACACGTGCTCAATTCGGTGCTGATGCAGGACGTCGACGTCAACCGCAATCGCCTGTGCACGGTGATCGACGGAAACCTCAGCATGAGCGGCGACGGTTTCGACGTGGAACTGGCCAGCGGGGGGCATCCACCACCGCTGCTTCTCAGCGCCGACGGATCGGCCTACTACGCCGACACTGTCGGTGGTCATGCCGCCGGGATCACCAATGACGCACGGTTCGTCGCCCACAGATTCCATCTGGCGCCTGGGGACACCATGGTGCTCTACACCGACGGTTTGACCGAGGCGAGCACGGGAGTGGGCCATCAGCGCTACGACGACGAAGGCGCCTTGCTCGCTTTCCTCGACGCCCGCGCGCCCGCGACCGCCGAGGACATTGTCAACGCCCTCAAGGGGCTCCTCACCAGCTTCGGGCCCGGGGTCAAAGACGACGCGGCGGTGCTCGCGCTCGGCGTGCCGGCGCACCCGGTGTGACCAGAAGTACATTGCTAGGGCGCAAACTATTAGCACACGATGGAGTCGTGCCCACCTCAATGCCCGCCCGGGTCGACCCGCTCGCGCTCGAACAGCAGGTGTGCTTCGCGCTGGCGGTCACCAACAGGGCCGTCCTGGCGATATATCGCCCGCTGCTCGAACCGCTCGGCCTCACCCACCCTCAGTACCTCGTCATGCTGGCACTCTGGGATCACTACAAGACAGCGGGGTCGGGCGAGCCACCCGCCAAGCCGCTGTCGGTCAAGGACATCGCGGGCGCTCTGCAACTCGACTCTGCGACGCTGTCGCCGATGCTCAAACGCCTCGAGTCACTCGGCTTCATAACCAGGACACGCAGCGCCGTCGACGAGCGGGCCACCGACGTGCGGCTCACCGGGGAAGGTGTGCAGCTACGGCGCCGGGCGCTGGAGATACCGCCTGCCGTCGTCGAGCGTCTCGGCGTCGACCTCGCCGAACTCGAAGCCCTTCGCAACGTGTGCAACCGCGTCAACACCGCCGCCCTCGCCGCGGGCGCGCTCGACAACTGACAACGCAAGGAGGATTCGTGGCTGCCGCCCGTCCCAACATCGTTCAATACATCACCTATTCGTATGGACGCCGGCTTCCGGACTCCATGCGTGAGTGGGTGGCACGTGACCTGGCCGGCCCGGGTGCGCTTCGCCGCCACATGATTCGGATGGCGATCCCCCCTCTTTTCGTGTTGGCGCCGTTCTGGTTGCTTCCGGCATCGCTCTACGTACACCTGGAAATGACTGCGCCGGTCTACATTTGGGCGATCCTCATGGCACTGGCGCTCAACAAGATCTGGCGTCGGCACCGTCTCACCCAGCACGGGCTCGACCAGAACCTGGTCGACGAGATCAAGCGCAAGAAGGACGCGCGGATGCACGAGGACTACATCCGCCGCTTCGGTCCCCGACCCGAAGAGGCGCGCTGGCAGCAGAACAGCAGCCCCTTCTAGCCGCTCCCACCCACCTACGACAACAGCGTCTGGCCCAGGTAGCCATCCGATTCGACTCCCGGCAGGATCGCGAACGTCGCCGACCCGATCGTCGTGATCCACTCGTTCAGCGCATCCGCCGTAGCGAGCCGCCGCTGCACCGGCGTGAACTGCACAGCCGGATCACGTTGGTAGGCAGCGAAAATGAGCCCACTCTCGGTGGTGCGCCCGGGGAGTGGCGGATCGTCGTAGTTGTAGGGCCTGCGAAGGAATCGTTCGTCGTCGCGGTGCGGCCGGGCCAGCGCGATGTGTGCGTTCGGCGGGATCACCGGTATGCCGTCTTCGGCCGCATCGAAGTCGGGCGCGTCGTCTTCCCGCCTCCCGGTCAACGGGGCGCCGCTGTCGAGACGACGGCCCACGCTGAGTTCCTTGCTGGTCCGGTCGAGTTCGTCCCAGGTGTCCATCTCGGCGCGGATACGGCGCAGCACCAGCGTGGTACCGCCGGCGAACCACGGCTGATCGGCACCGTGGTCCCAAACGTGTCGATCGAAGCCGGCCTCGTCGACGATGTTGGCGGTCCCGTCGATCTGGCCCATCAGATTTCGCATGCCACCGCCTCTGCCCGTGCCAGCTGCGTTCCGAAACCCCCTCTGCCGCCAACGCTGCCGCGTCATCGCAAGCACATTCTTCAGCAACACCCGGCTGGTGTGCGCGACGGTGACCGGGTCGTCGGCGCAGATCTGCAGCAGTAGGTCACCGCCGCACCACTGCGGCTCGAGCCGGTCGGTGCAAAGGTCGGCGGCTCGGCCACCGCCCGTGGGCGCCGATGCCCGAGGCCGATCCGCTCGAACACGCCCGGTCCGACACCGACGGTGACGGTGAGCCTGGCCGGCCGTTGCGCCAGTTCGGGTTCGGTGTCGGCCAGCGCGGGTGTGCCTTGAGTCAATCGCTCGGCGTCCGACGTCCACAGCTTGAGTACGGCCGCCAACGTCTCCCGAAGATTGCGATGAGGCTGCGGTAAAAGGTCGAGTGCGACGAACAACGCGTGGGCCTGTGGCGGGGTCGCGACACCCGCCTGATGCTTGCCGTGGAACGGTTCGACGGCACGGTCGACGGCGTCGGCGCTGACGGCAGACCGGGCGATCCCGCTGTGGGTCAGCGTCGCCCCCGCTGCCACGGCGACTGCGCTCCCGCGAGAAGCCGTCGCCGGTTGAGCCCAATCCGACCGTCCGGCACTCCCTCACCCATGGTCATGGTGCGGCGCCGGACCGCCTGCGGACGGCTCGTAATCCTCGTTAGCACCGGCGAAGTCGCGCACCTGGGCGGTGACCGGCAGCGTCGACCCGTCGTCGAACTCGACGGTGAGTGTCACCTCGGAACCGGTCAGCAGGGGCTCTTTGAGATCCATCAGCATCAGGTGATCACCGCCGGGCGCCAAGGCATGTGAACCGCCGGCAGGGATCACCAAACCCCCCTCCTTGGGACGCATCGTCCTGGTGCCCGCGTCGGCCGCGACCTCGTGCACCTCGACCCGTCCGGCCACGTCCGAGCGTGCCGCGACGATGCGGGCGTCGTGGTGTCCAGCGTTGGTGAGCACAGCGACGAGGAGCACAATCGCGCGAGAAATCCTGTCAGACACGAGTTTTCGCCTCCTTCGCCGCACTCCGATTCTTGACCGCGGCGACGATGAGATCGACGACGACGAATGCGGCCAGGCTGAGTCCGAACAACGGCAACGCCCAGCCCAGCGCCACCGCGCCGGCGACCAGCAACGCGATCACCCCTGGGTGCAGCCCGCGCAGGGCGCCTCGCAACGGGGGGCGGCCGGTCGCCCATGCCGACCCCTTCGTCGGCCGCCGTTGCCACCACATGAGGTAGCCGCGGGCGATGATCGTGATCAGCCCGATTGCGGTGAGCGCCAACACAATCTGGTTCGCAACTCCGAACAGCACACCCATGTGCGCGTCGATCGCCCAGTTGGTGAGTTTGGCCAGGAACGGCCAGTCGGCCTGATCCACCCGGTCGGTGATCGTTCCGGAATCGGGGTCCACCGAGACCGCATCGTATCGAGTGGGCCAGTCGCGTTTGTTCTCCGCGACTTTCCAGCCTCGGCCGTCGCCACCGGGTGGGTACATCCACATCGGGCCGGACAGGCCCGCTGCGAGGGCCGCGCTGAGCGCCGTATCCGCACCCCACAGCAACCCGTCACCACCCACAGCGGACGGCCCACCGTGCTGGTGTCCGCCCGAGGCGTCGGCTTGCGACGTCCGAACCACTGCGGTGTCCACCGACGGTTCTGCGGTGTTCAGTCTTTCCTGCAGCAGATCGACCGTCTCACCGCCGTACCGCGACCAGGTGATGCCGGTGACCGCCAGCCCGAGTAGCGCAACGATGATCCAAACGCCCACCGCGCCATGCCAGGACAGGGTGCGGCGCCTATCCGTCTTGTCACGATCGGGAAGCGCGATGCGACGCAGTTTCCTGGTGTCACGGCGGTGCAGGTACCACAGCGCGAGACCGGCCAGCGCGATCACCCACAACCAACTCGCCGCGAGCTCGCTGTAGTTTCGGCCCACCGCACCGAGATGCAGGTTGCGGTGCAGCTCGTCGAACCACGCGCGGACCGGCAGCCACTGCCCGTACGTGGTCAGCGCGCCACGGATCTCACCGCTGTACGGGTCGACGAACACCGTCCTCGCATAGTCGGGCGGCACGTCGTCGACGGCGAGCGTGACGCGCGTGGTCTCATCGAGGGCGGCGGGGGGGCCGATGCGCTCCACCACCCCTTCGGGGTACGCGGCACGCACTGCGCGCAACTGTTCGGCGATCGGTAGTCGGTGCTCCCCCACGTGGTCGACGGTGACCTTCTCGCGGTAGACCGCATCGTCGATCTGGGGAATGACCGCATACAACAAACCGGTGACGGCGGCGATCAGGATGAAGGGGCCGACGAAAACGCCGGCATAGAAATGCAATCGAAGGAGTAGTGGACGCATGCCGCGCGCACGCTGACGCGCGGGCATGCCGAGGGTTGGGGTCGCTGTCATGAATGGCAAGCCTTCAGCCGGCGGCCCGGCGAGCACACTCGACGAGCCGGATGTTGAGGTGACGGGGTACGTCGCAAAGCCGCGACAATCATCGCGGCCGCTATGGATGCGCGGCGGTGGCTAAGCCGCCGTTGCCAGCCTCAGCGGCGGAGCGCGCATGCCGAGCCCGTAACTGATCAGGACAGACTCGGCGACAACGGTTTTGACCGCGCGGTGTACCCGCCGCACGCGGGGACGCAGACCGGACGTGGCGAAGATCCGCAGCCACTGCAGCACGGATACACAGACCACATAGAGGTATTCGACGGCTGCGATCGCCGCTCCCAGTACGACCGCGGCGCCGACGTGGGCCGCGGTCATCGCGGGCGTCAGCCCCAGCGCAGCCGCCGAGTGGACATGCCCGCCGGCGACGACGAACGACAGGTGACCGAGGAGTTGCGCGAGGCTCAGGGCGCCGACAGCGCCGAGCACCCGCGCGTGACGACCCTCCAGCGCCGGCCGCGCGACCACGGCTCCCACGGTCGCGCACACGAGCATCGCGACGATCAGCGCCGATCCCCCGGGGAGCCGACCGCCTGCGAACGTGTGCGCGGTCGCGGTCAAGACGGCAGAACACGCACCGACCAGACACCCGCGCACCCATCGCGCGCGCGACTTCGGCGTGTTCACCCGTGGAACTCTACAGTCGGCGCTACCGCGTCACCCCAGCGGAGCGGGCGCGGGCGCCACCAACGGGGCCGGCGCCGGTGCGGGCGCGGGCGGGGGCGCCGGTGCAGGCTCGAGACGCGCCACCGCGTAGGCCGCACCCTCGGCGGGCATCCCGTTCACCATGTACGAGTTGTGCGCGAAGCTCGGAAGACCGATGGGAGCGCCGTTGCAAATCGTGTCGCCCTCGGCGCACAGGCTCAACGTCTTGTCTTGATAGGACGGTCCGACGACGATCGCGGGTGCGCCTGCATCGGTCAGGAACTGATCCGAGGGCCGGCCGAACAGCACGACAGCGGCGACGTGGTCGCCGATCTCCTCCGACATCGGCTCGGGGATGAACCCGCGGTATTCAGCGGGGATCTCCTCGGGGATCTCCGCGGAGGTCACATACCCGGCCACCGCGGCGCCCTGCGAGAACCCGCCCAGCACGATGTCCGTATCGGGGCACGTCGCTGCCGTCGACTGGACTTTCTGTCCCGCATCGCGGATCCCGTCGACGACGGTGCGCGCGAACTGGATGCGGTCGCCGAAGTCGCCGCTGGCCAGGTAGTTGACCGGATAGACGTCGATCGATCGTGGGCCGGCCTGCGCGCGCAGCTGGTCGACGAATGCCTGCCCGACTCCGCCGACACCGACCGGCTCGCCGGTCCCGCGTGCGAACACCACCTGCACGTCCGGACATCCGGGTGGCGGGGGTGGAGGCGGCAGCGGTTGCGCCGCTGCCAGGGGAATCGGTCCGGCGAGCAACGCAGCCACCGGCGCTACAAGACCCAGCATCCGAGCGATTCGACGAGCGCCCATACCACCACTCCTATGTGTGTCTGCCGATTCTGACGTTCGCGTCATACCCGCTTTGATTCCCGGCCAACCCACGCTTCACGACGGAATTTTCCCGCCACCTGGATCACTGATCTTGACCAACATCTTGCCGATGTTGGCGCCGGTGAACAGGCCGTTCATGGCGTCGACGCACGATTCGATGCCCTCGAAGATCGTCTGGCGATGCACCAGACGCCCCTCGTCCGCCCACCGGCGCAGTGGCCCGAATGCCTCTTCGAACCGGCCCCACTCGTCGAGCGCGTTGAATCCCTGCATCAGCGCGGTCTTCGACAGCAGGTTGACATAATTGGCCGGACCGGGATGTTCACCGGTCAGGTAGCTCGAGATGACACCGCACAACACCACCCGCGCCTTATGAGCCAGACGGCCGAGCACCGCGTCGAGGATCGGCCCGCCGACATTGTCGAAATACACGTCGACACCCTTCGGGCAGTGCTCCTTCAGCGCCGCGGGCAGGTTGCCTTGCCGATAGTCGATGCACGCGTCGAACCCGAAATCCTCCACGACCGCGCGGCACTTCTCCGGTCCGCCCGCGATGCCGACCACCCGGGCCCCGGCGATCTTGGCGATCTGACCGGCGACCGAACCCGTGGCGCCCGCCGCCGCCGAGACCACCACGGTCTCCCTCGGCTGCGGCTTGCCGATCCCGACCATTCCGAAATAGGCGGTCGCGCCGGTCGGGCCGTACACCGACATCACCGCGAGCTGGTCAACGTCGGGACCGGGCACCGGCGTGGTGAAGATGTCGTCGCGGCTGATCACGTACTCCTGGAACCCGGTCAACGTCGTCACGACGTCGCCGACGGAATACGCGTCGCATCGCGATGCCACGACCTCACCGATGCCGGCCGCGCGAATGACCTCCCCCAGCTGCACAGGAGGCAGATAACCCGGCTGGTCGTTCAACCAGGTGCGGGCTGCGGCATCGATGCCGATGTAGGTCGTGCGCACCAACGCCTCACCGTCGGCGGGCTCCGGGGCGGGGGCGGTGATCAACTCGGTGTCGGCGGGCTGGACCAGACCGACGGGTCTGCGGCGCAGCACAATCTGGCGATTCATCAGCTCGGCCACGAGGCGAACCTACCGCCGGCGGCTGACGTTCACGTAAGAGCGGTGAAGAACGGGTACGCGGTGACTTATGACGGTCATCGGTTTCCACTGTTCTCATGAGCAGATCAATCCGGCGCAACTGCTGCGCGACGTCCAGCACGCCGAACGGGCGGGTTTCACCGCAGCCATGTCATCGGACCACTTCAGCCCCTGGAGTGAGCGACAAGGCGAGTCCGGTTTCGCGTGGGCCTTCCTCGGTGCGGCACTGGCTACGACGCAATTGCCGTTCGGGGTCGTCAATGCGCCGGGGCAGCGGTACCACCCGGCGATCATCGCCCAGGCGATCGCGACGCTCGCACAGATGTTTCCGGGCCGGATATGGGCGGCGCTCGGTTCGGGTGAGGCGTCCAACGAGCGGATCACCGGCGACGAATGGCCGCGCAAAGAAGTGCGCGACCAGCGCCTCGTCGAGTGCGTCGATGTCATCAGAAGGTTGCTCCGCGGTGATGAGGTCAGCCACCAAGGTCTGGTCCAGGTCAATCGCGCGCGACTGTGGACCCGACCCGAGAAGATTCCGGATCTCGTCGGACCAGCCGTAACGCCGGAAACCGCCGCCCGACACGCCACCTGGGCCGACGGGCTCGTCACCGTGAACCAGTCGAGAGAAGCGCTGGAGAAGGTCCTTCGGGCCTACCGCGACGCCGGCGGCCGCGGGCCCGCGCGACTGCAGATTCACCTCAGTTGGGCGCCGTCGGAGGATGAGGCGCTCGCGATCGCCCACGATCAGTGGCGCAGTAACGTGTTCGATCCCCCAGTCTGCTGGGACACCGAGACGGTCGAGGCATTCGACGTCATGGGCGAGAAGGTCGCCCCCGAGCAGATGCGTCAATCGGTCCGGATCTCAAGCGATTTGGGCAAGCACGTCGCGTGGCTGCAGCAGGATCTTGAACAAGGCTGGGACGAGTTGTACCTGCACTTCGTCGGACAACAGCAGACGGGTTTCATCGACGCGTTCGGCGAACACGTGCTGCCCCGGCTCAATCCGACGGCGGTTTCCGCGTGAGGAAGATCGAGACCGGCGACCTGTGGTGGAAGAACGCAGTTTTCTACTGCGTCGACATCGAAACCTACTACGACTGGAACGGCGACGGTTGTGGCGACATCCGCGGCATGACCGAGCGCATCGAGTACCTCGCCGACCTCGGCGTGACGTGTCTGTGGCTCATGCCGTTCTACCCCACCGGGCGGGTGGACGACGGCTACGACATCGTCGACTTCTTCGGTGTCGACCCGCGCCTGGGAACGCACGGCGACTTCGTCGAACTCGTGCGCACCGCCAAGGCCTCCGGGATCCGGGTGATCGTCGACTTCGTCATGAACCACACCTCGGACCGCCACCCGTGGTTCAAGTCCGCCTGCCGCAGCACCGACGATCCGTATCGTGACTACTACGTGTGGAGTGCGACCAAACCGAAGTCGAGAAGGAAAGACGTCGTGTTCCCGGACAAGGAGGACAGCCTCTGGGAGCGCGATCCGAAGACCGACGAGTGGTACCTGCATCACTTCCTCAAGCACCAACCGGACCTGAACATCGCCAACCCGGTTGTGCAGGAGGAGATCTCGCGCGTGCTCGGCTTCTGGCTCGAGCTGGGGGTATCCGGTTTCCGGGTCGATGCCGTCCCGTTCCTCTTCGCCCGCGACGGAGCGCCCGGCGATCCCGGTGTGTTCGACCCGTACGAGTACCTCGGCGACGTCCGCAACTTCGTCACCCGACGGGTCGGCGATGCAGTGCTGCTCGGCGAGGTGAACGTCCCGTATCCCGATCAGAAGTCGTTCTTCGGCGGCCCCGACGGCGACGGGCTCAACATGCAGTTCGACTTCATCGGCATGCAGAACGTCTACCTGTCCATGGCGCGGGGTGACGCCCGACCGATCGCCGAGGCGCTGATGCAGCGGCCGCCGCTCGACGTCACGAGCCAGTGGGCCAACTTCGTGCGCAATCACGATGAGCTCACCCTCGACAAACTGAGCGACGACGAGCGCCAGGAGGTCTTCGACGCCTTCGGCCCCGACTCTGACATGCAGCTCTACGGGCGCGGTCTGCGCAGGCGGCTGCCGGCCATGCTCGGCGGCGATGAGCGGCGCATGCGGATGGCCTATTCGCTGATGTTCTCGCTGCCCGGCACCCCGGTCCTGTTCTACGGAGAGGAGATCGGCATGGCCGAGAACCTCCACGTTGAAGGACGCTTCGCGGTGCGCACCCCGATGCAGTGGACCAGCGGTGTCAACGGTGGCTTCTCCAGGGCGGCCACGCGCAAGCTGCCGAGACCCCAGCCCGACGGAATGTACGGTCCCGACCGGGTCAACGCCGCCGGCCAGCGCCACGACCATCAGTCCTTCTGGTGGTTCATGCGCAATCTCATCTACACCTACCGGTCCCAACCCGAGATCGGATGGTCGACGCTTGAGATTCTGAAGCAGCCGAATTCCGCTGTGCTGGCACACGTCTGCCGCGAGAAGTCCGGGTGGGCAATGGTCGCCCTGCACAACTTCGGTGCCGAGGGCTGCCTCGTGCCGATCCAACTCGACGAGGCGCCGGGCTGCAAGCTCATCGACCTGCTCGACGACCTCACTGAACACCAACTCGACGACAAGGGCCGCATCGAGGTCGGCGTGGAACCGTACGGCTACCGGTGGTTGCGGCTATTGCGCCCCGACGACCCGCCGATCATCTGATTCGACGATTTCACGGACGAACCTTCGACTGGCCAGCAGGTAATAGGCGATCGCGACCACCTGGAACACCGGCACGATCAGCAGCGCCCGCCCCAGCGACATCGCACCGAGGTCGTCCTTGAGCGCATCGCTGATGACACCGGTGAGGAACGGGCCCGCCGACCCGACGATGGCGCCGAAGAACAGGAAGATCGCCGAAGCCGTCGCACGCTGTTCGGGTCGGGCCAGTCGCTGGATGGCCGCGATGGACGGCGCCATGTACGCCGTGCCGACGAGGTAGCTCAGCGAGATGAACCATATGCACAGCGTCCGGTCGCCCACCGTGAACGCCAGTGCCGAGAACGGGAGCATCGCAGCGGTCATTGCGACCACCAGCCACAGCAGCCACCGAGGATCGGAAGCCGACAACCGGTCTGCGACCCGGCCGACGACCAGAAGGCCGAGGATGCCCGTCAACCCGCTGGCGATGCCGTACTGCACCCCGACCTCGCCCAACTCCATACCGCGGGTCCGGACCAGATAAGCGGGGGCGAAGGCCGTCAACGAGTAGCCGGCCACCGAGATGCACGACGCTCCGACGACGACACCCACGAAGCTGCCTTTGCGCAGCAGATCCCAGGCCTTGGCGGGCACATCGACCTCGTCTTCGGTGGTGGCCGGCATCGACTGCCCGCGCCCGAGCGTGAGAAGGACCAGCGGCGCGAACGCCACGCTGATCGCCCCCATCACCACGAACGCCATCCGCCAGCCCAGGGTTTGCGCCAGCAGGCCGCCGCCGATCAGGCTGGCCGCGCTGGCCAGTGGGATGGCGAGCGTGATCACCGCCAGCGGGGCCGCACGCCGTTGTGGTGCGAAGTTGCGCGCGACATACGCGTGCGCGGCCGGTGTGCTGCCGGCCTCACCGATCGCCACGCCCACGCGGGTGAGCGCCAGTTGCAGACCCGACTGCACCGCGCCGCCCAGCATCGTCATCGCGCCCCACAGCGTCAGGCACGTCGACACCACCAGCCCGAACGCACCACGGTCGGCGATCCGGGCGATCAGCAGGCCGAGCACGGCGTAGACGGCCAGAAAGCCGAACCCGTTGATCACGCCGAGCGCGGTATCGGACAGGTCCAGTTCGGCCCTGATCGGTTCGGCGAGGACCGCGGGCAGGAACCGGTCCGCGTAGTTCAGCGTCCCGACGATCGCAAGCAGTGCGACCGCAACCCAGGCTCGCTGCGCGCTGTGGGTGCCGCTGACCGGAGCGAGCTGTGCAGTAGCCATGTCGTGGGCAGCTTTCCAGAACTTCGTCGCGTACCCGGGATTAATTGGGTTTCAAGGGGGTAAATAACCGTCATGCCCGAAGCCGAAGAAGTCACCGCGGTCGCGATCTGCGGCGGATGTGGTTACCCGACACTCGGGCCGAACCTGTGCTCCTACTGCCAAGCCATGACCGCCGATCCGGCCGCCGCCTGACGGGCGTGGCAGACAGTTAGTTCACGGGAACGTCGAGTATCGGGTGCCGCCGGTTCGCACCCGGCGCGTCGAAATGCCACCACTCGCCGGCATAAACCGTGAGCCCGCCTGCGCCCATCGCGTCGCGCAACCGTCTGCGGTTGGTCTGAGCTGCGGGGCTGACCCCGTCGATGGCATAAGCGTTGGCGCGCGAAGTGAACTCGTCGAAGCCGGTACCCATGTCGACGAGGGCGCCGTCACGGGACAGGGTCACGTCGACCGACAACGCCGCTTCATGGCTGGTGGCGTAGGGGCCGGGCAGGGCCACCCACCCGGGATCGGAGACGGCCTCGAACATCCGCACCTGTACGTCGTGTGGGCGGTAGCAATCCCAGAACACCAGCACCTCCCCACCGGGGCGTAACGCGTCGGCGGCCGCCGCCAAGCCGGGTGCCATCGACTGGTGGACCAGGCACCGCGCATCGGCGGGGTACAGCTGCTCGCCGACGAAGTTGTCGGTCGTCGCATAGCGCAGGTCGATCACCGCGTCGGGCACGACGGTGCGCACATCGACGAGTCCGGCCGCCCGGGCCGCATCTGTCAGGGGCGGCACGGGTGCGTCCGGTGTCGCGGTGGCAACTCCCGTCGGCCACGCGAGGGCGACAGCCGCCACTGCCCAGGCTCTGCGCATATCGCCTCGCTTCCGGACTGGTTGAAATCACGGGCCCCGCGAGGCTTCCCATCGAATTCGATCCGCGCTGACCCGCGGCAGAGCGCCCGGCATGTCGGTGGTCGTATCTCCCAGGCCCGCGGCCCCGCGCAGTTCGGCGAAAGCGGCGATGAACGCGTCCGTGGCGGTGTGGACATCGTCGAACGCCAGGTCGTCACACAGCACCGAGATGTTGAGCTGATCGACGTAGCTCCACACCGTCACGTTCATCGCCGAACCGGCGGCCAGGGGGCCGATCGAGTAGATCTCGGTGACCACCGCACCCGCGATCCGGCCGCGCTCGCGGGGCCCCGGCACGTTCGACACGATCAGGTTGAACAACCGGTTCGGCGCCTCACGTCGTGACATCAAGCCGAAGGTGGCACGGGCCGCCGCGGGCGGTACGTACCGTAGACCTTTGCCCACGGTGGCGGGGCCGAGTAACTCGTTGTCCTCTTTGGCGATCAGCGCGGCCGTCCGGATCAACCGCAGCCTTTCCAGCGGATCGGCGATCTGTACCGGCAGGGACACCAGCATGGTGCTCAACTCGTTGCCGGTGATCCGGTAAGGGGAGGTGTCGGTCGCGGCGGGAACTGAGGCGATCAGCGCGTGGTCGGCGCCTCCGTCGCGCTCGAGGAGCAACGTGCGTAATCCGCCGGCGGCGATTGCGAGGACCACGTCGTTGATGGTCGATTCGAGATGTCTGCTGGTCGCTTTCACCTCGTCGAGCGACAGGCTGGCGGTCGCGAACGAGCGTCCCGCCGAGATCTTGCGATTGAGAAAGGTAGGGGGCGGTTTGAACCGTTCGGCGAGATCTGGATGGCGACGGCGCTGACGTGCTCGCTGCTGAAGTCGGTATGCGCCCACGACAACCTCTTTGACGACGCCAGGCAGGCCCGCGAGCTGGCGCAGGTGATCACGAACCGCGAACACCAGCAGACCGGCGGCCGACGGTGAGTCGACGTCGCCTCCGGACAGCGATTCGCCCGCGCCGGGCCATTCCATCGCACGAGCCATCAGGTTCGCCGAGGCGACGCCGTCGGCCAACGCGTGGTGCACCTTGCCGATCACCGCGACGCGGTTTTCGGCGACTCCTTCGGCGTAGTACAGCTCCCACAGCGGTCGGCTGCGATCCAAGGGTGTGCTCGCGATCTCCCCGATCAGCGCGTCCAGTCCCGCACGCCCGCGTGGGTCCGGCACGGTGACTCTTCGGACGTGGTATCCGAAGTCGATGTCGGCGCCTTCCCGCCACACCGGCCGATGCAGGTTCAGTGGAACGTCGACGAGTTCGTACCGAAACGGATCGAGCGCAGGCAGGCGTTTGCGGAACGTCTCGAGGAACGCGTCGAACGTCGGCTCGCCCTCGAAGCGCGAGGTGTCGATCACGGCGATCTTGATTGTGTGCTGGTGCACGTTCGGTGTTTCGCTGGACAGGAGCAGCGAGTCCCAACCACTGAGGCGCTTCACATCGCTAACCTTCGGCGGCTCGGTACCGCCGGGTCGAAGGCAGGCGCGCACACACCGACTCGACGGCAAGGACGAGTCCCGCGACGAACTTGTCGGAGGCGAACGTGCATCCGGCGTGTCCGGCTTCCACCTCGACGGTCTCGGCGCCGGGTATCCGACTTGCCAGCCAGCGCTGCCGCCGCACGCCGAACGCGCGGTCCCGCGTCGTCACCATCACCGCCGTCGGGACGTCAACCTCGTGGATCCAGGTCGACGAGTCGAATCGGATCACCTCGGCGACCGCCCGGGTGATGGCACCGGGTGAGGTGCTGCGCACCTGGCCCAGTAGCCACTGATGGTCGCGCAGCCACCCCGGCGTCACGGCCTTGGCCGGGTCGAGTCGCCGGGCCGGCGGGCTTAGCGAATCGAGCATCGCCGCGAACAACCCGGTCGCGACCCGCTCGTAGCTCGCTCGGTTCACCGCCGCCGTCGCCGCACACAGCACCAGGCCGTCGACGCGCTCCCGGTGCCGCTTCCAGACCAATTGCGCGACAAGCGATCCCAGCGAATATCCGACGGGGATGAAGGTGTCGACGGCCAACACGTCGGCCAGTGCCGCGACGTCGTCGGCGCAGTCCTCGAGCAGGAACCGAGGGGTTTCGATGCCCTGGCCGTGACCGCGTTGGTCGAAGACGACGACGCGACCGAAGTCTTGCAGCGCGTCCAGCGCGGGGTACCACGTCATCACGCCTGTGCACGCCAGCGAATGCAGCAGCACGAACGTCGGTCCGTCCCGGGGGCCCGAGTCGACGACGTAGGTGGTGCCCCGGCCGGGAAGTTCGACCATCCGGCCGTCCGGGATGTTGGCGACCGAGGCCACCGCGGGTAGCGGAGGCACCCGCGGAACGGAGAGAGGTCTCAGCAGATTCCAGGCGATATCTCCACGATAGAGCCCAGCACCGCGCGCCGTCCGACGGATCGCGCCGCTGACCGCTGAGCACTCGCACAGCGTTACGGGCTTAGACTGCCAGCGTGCGCGAGGTGCTCGAGGAGTTGCTGACCGTGTGGCGGTCCGGCGGCACCGCCGGTGTGGCCACCGTCGTGCGCACGATCCGCTCGGCGCCACGCCAGCCGGGCGCCACCATGGTGGTCTCTCCCGACGGCTCGGTAGCCGGTTCGGTGTCGGGTGGCTGCGTCGAGGCCGCCGTCTACGAACTGGTCAACGAGGTCGTCTCCTCGGGACGCCCCGAGGTGCAGCGCTACGGCATCAGCGACGACGACGCATTCGCCGTGGGACTGACATGCGGCGGCATCATCGACATTTTCGCCGAGCCGGTGTCCCGCGGCACCTTCCCGCAGTTGCAGGCGATCGCGGACGGCATCGCCGCGCACCGGCCCACCGCCGTAGCCACCGTCATCGCACACCCCGTCGCCGACCGGATCGGGCGCCGCCTGGTCATCGGCACGGATTCGGTGGACGGATCACTCGGCTCGGCGCGTGTTGACGCCGCCGTGACCGACGACGCGCGCGGGTTACTCGCCGTCGGCCGCACAGGTGTGCTGTCGTACGGCCCCGACGGGCAACGCCAGGAGACGGGCATGGAGGTGTTCGTCGCCAGCCACGCACCGCCGCCGCGGATGCTGATCTTCGGGGCGATCGACTTCGCCGCCGCCCTCGCACAGCAGGGCGCCCTACTCGGATATCAGGTCACCGTCTGCGACGCCCGCCCCGTCTTCGCCACCCCGGCCCGCTTCCCCGGTGCCGACGAGGTCGTGGCGATGTGGCCGGACCGCTACCTCACCGAACAGGCCCAGCAGGGCGCGATCGACGCCCGCACCGCGATCTGCGTGCTCACGCACGATCCGAAGTTCGACGTTCCCGTTCTCCGGGTCGCGGTGCGCCTGCCCGAGGTCGGTTACATCGGGGTGATGGGATCGCGCCGGACCCACGAGGACCGGATGCGGCGGTTGCGCGAGTGCGGCCTCACGGACGCCGAACTGACCCGGCTGGCCAGCCCGATCGGCCTCGATCTGGGCGCTCGGACACCCGAGGAGACCGCGGTTTCGATCGCGGCGGAGATCATCGCCCGCAAGTGGGGAGGCGGCGGCAGACCGCTGAGCGACACGGACGGTCGCATCCACCACGAGGGATGAGACAACGCGTATGGAAATGTCGTTCTCGGATGCGATAACGTCACTCTTTACATGGCGAGGAGAAGGGTGAACCGGTGACTTCTGCTTCAGCGGAGAAGGTCGCGACCCGTTATGCGGGAACCCGGGTCGCGCGCGTCGAGGACAACCGGCTTCTCACCGGGCGCGGCACTTTCGTCGACGACGTCGTGCGGCCCGGGATGCTGCACGCCTGCTTCGTGCGAAGCCCGTTCGCCAGGGCGACGATCAAAGGCATCGACGCGTCGGTCGCGCTGGCCATGCCCGGTGTGCACGCGGTCTTCACCGCCGACGATCTCAATCCCGACGTCAAGGAAGCCTGGCACGCGGTCGCCGGCAAGGACATCCCGGACACGCCGCGACCACCATTGGCCGAGGGTGAGGTGAAGTTCGTCGGCGATCCCGTCGCGCTCGTCGTGGCCGACAGCCGCTACCTCGCCGAGGACGCCGTCGACGCGGTCGACGTCGACTACGAACCACTGCCCGCGGTCGCCGACTTCACCAAGGCGATCGGCGGTACGGAGGCCGGCGCTCCCGTCGTGCACGAGGCCTATCCCGACAACGTCGCAGGCGGTATGGGTGGCGCACCACCCGACGAGGAGACCTTCGCCAACGCGGCCTGCGTCGCGTCGGCGACCGTCTATCAGCAGATCTACGCGCCGGTGCCGATCGAGTGCCGCGGCATGGTCGTCGAGTGGACGCCCGCGACCGAGGAACTGACCATATGGGCGTCGACGCAGACACCCCACGAGTTGCGGGCGTTCTGCGCCCGCCTACTCGGGATTCCCGCGCACAACGTCCGAGTCATCATGCGCGACACCGGCGGTGGCTTCGGACAGAAGGTTGTGCCGATGCGCGAGGACATGTGCATCATGCTGGCCGCGCGCAAGGTGCCGGCGGCTCTGAAGTGGATCGAGGACCGCCGCGAGAACCTGATGTCGGCGGGTCAGGCTCGCCACGTCGACGGCACCGCACGGATGGCGCTCGACGAGGACGGCACCATACTCGCCGTCGACATCGACTTCGCTTACGACGTCGGCGCCTACCCCACCCCGTACCCGGTGCTGACCACCGCCGCCGTCGGCATGTTCTTCCCCGGCCCGTACCGGGTGCCGAAGGCCAGCTTCAACTACAAGACCGTGTTCTCCAACACCGCGGGCCTGCACGCGTATCGCGGTCCCTGGCAGTACGAAACGCTGGCCCGCGAAGTGCTTTTCGACATCGCCGCCCGCAAGCTGGACATGGATCCCGTCGAACTGCGGCGGCGCAACATCCTGCGCGGCGACGAGATGCCCTACTTCAATCCCAACGGCATGCCCTACGACCACGTCGCTCCCGCCGACACCTTCGAGCAGGCCGTCAAGATCCTCGACCACGAGGGCTTCCGCAAGGAACAGGCCGATGCGCTGGCCGAGGGCCGCTACATCGGGCTGGGCTTTTCGGCCTACATCGAACCGACCGGCGCCGCGACCGGACACCTCGGCACCGAGGGCTGCACCATCCGGATGGAGCCCACCGGGAAGATCAACGTCTACGTCAACGGCGGGTCGACCGGCAACAGCCTCGAGACCACGGTCGTGCAGTTGACCGCCGACGCGCTGGGCGCCGACATCGCCGACGTGTCGACGATCCAGGGCGACACCGCGGTCACCCCGTACGGCGCGGGCACGCAGGGCAGCCGAAGCGGTCCGATGACCGCGGGCGCGGTCGCCGAGGCGGGCGCGTTGTTGCGCAAGCAGATCATCGCGATGGCCGCGCCGCGCCTGGAGGTCGACGAAGCCGAGGTGGAGCTGACCGGCTCGCGGGCCGTGGTGAGCGGAAACCCGGACAAGAGCGTGAGTTTCGCCGATCTGGCCTACCGCGCCTACTACGAACCCCAGCAGTTGCCGGCCGGTGTCTCGTCGTCACTGGAGGCGACCGCGCGGTTCGCCTCACCACCCGAGGCGATGATCCACTGGGCCAACGCCACCCACGCCTGCACGTGTGAGGTCGACATCGAGACCGGGCGGGTCACCCTCACCCGCTACATCGTCAGCGAGGACGTCGGCCCGATGATCAACCCCAACGTCGTCGAGGGTCAGATCGCCGGCGGCACCGTGCAGGGCATCGGTGGTGCGCTGCTCGAAGACATGGCCTACGACGACGACGGCAACCCGCTGTCGAGCACCTTCGTCGACTACCTGCTGCCGACGGCCACCGAGGTGCCCGCGATCGAGTACGGCCACGTTGAGATCCCCGGACCCGGCGTCGGCGGGTACAAGGGTGTCGGCGAGGGCGGCGCGATCGGTTCGACCCCCGCCGTCATCAACGCGATCAACGATGCCCTGGCACCTCTCGGCGTCACCCTGACCCGCCTACCCGCCAGCCCCGCCGCGATCGTCGAGGCGATCGAGAACGCCAAGAAGTAAGGAACACAGCCACAGTGGAACTCAACAACGAATTCCGGGTCGCCGTGCCGGTGGACACGGCATGGGAGGCACTCAACGACGTCCAACGCGTCGCACCGTGTATCCCGGGTGCTCAGCTGTTGTCCGTCGACGGCGACGCCTTCACCGGCGCGGTGAAGGTCAAGGTCGGCCCGATCACGGTGTCCTACCAGGGCGAGGCATCGTTCCAGGAGCGTGACAAGGCCGCTCGCCGTGTCGTCATCAAGGCCCAGGGCAAGGAGACCCGCGGCAGTGGTAACGCGGCCGCGGTCGTGACCGCGCAACTCAAGGACGAGGGTGACGCGACCGTCGTTGCGATCAACACGGACTTGACCATCTCGGGGAAGGCCGCTCAGTTCGGCCGCGGCGTACTGGCCGACGTGTCGACGAACCTGATCGGACAGTTCGCCAAGAATCTCGAATCGGATCTTCTCGGCGGCGCCGCGACCACCGCACCGACCACGGAGACGGCGGCGGTTGCGGCTCAGCCCGACGCGGGTGATTCCATCGACATGCTCAAAGTCGTTGCGCTGCCGATGGCCAAGCGCGCGGCACCGGTCGCGGCCGCGGTCGCCGGTGGCCTGGCGGTCGGCTTCCTGATCGGCCGGCGCCGCAGGAAGGCGCCCGCGGCGCTGGCCGACGAGCTGCAGGCCGCGTTGGTGCGACTGCTCGACGCGCCGACCGAGCGGCTGCGGCCGTGAAAGCCGCTCCGTTCACCTACCACCGCCCCGATTCGGTGAAGGAGGCGGTGGACATGCTCGCCGAATACGGTGAGGACGCGAAAATCCTTGCCGGCGGCCAGAGTCTGGTGCCGATGCTCGCGATGCGACTGACGCACTTCGACAACCTCATCGACATCTCCCGGATCGACGAGCTGCGCAGCATCGACCTGGTGGACGGCGCGGTACGCATCGCGGCAGGCACCCCGCACTCGTTCGTCGGAATGGACGACGAAGTCGCGGAATCGGTTCCGTTGCTGACGCTGGCCACCCCGCACATCGGGCACTTCCAGATCCGCACCAGGGGCACGCTCGGCGGGGCCATCGCACACGCCGATCCCGCGGCGGAGTACGCGGCGGTCGCGCTCGCGCTCGACGCGCAGATGGATGTCGTCTCCTCAACGGGCTCCCGGCAGATCGCGGCGCGAGATTTCTTCACCGGTCTCTGGGAGACGTCGCTGCAGCCGGGGGAGATGCTGACCGCGGTGCACTTCCCCGTCTGGGGTGGGCGGTCCGGTTTCGCACTGGAGGAATTCGCCCGCCGCCACGGCGACTTCGCGATCGCGGGGGCCGCGGTGGCGGTCCAGCTCGACGACGATGACCGGGTGAGTCGTTGCGGCATAGGGTTGTTGGGTCTGGGTTCGACACCGCTACGGGGTAGCGCCGCCGAGGACGCCGTCACCGGTCGACCGGTCCACGAGATCAGCGCACAGGAGGTCGGCAGGCTCGCACTGACCGGCCTCGAAGACATTCCGTCCGACCTGCAGGGGTCGGCCGCCTACCGGGCCAAGGTCGGGGCGACGATGGTCGCTCGCGCCTGGTCCCGCGCCATCACGGAGGCAAGCGATGCATGAGATGCCGGTCGAAGTGACGGTCAACGGACGCACATTCTCGGCGACCGTGGAACCGCGTCTCACACTTGCGGACTTCCTTCGGGAGAAGTGTGGCCTGACCGGTACCCACCTCGGTTGTGAGCACGGCGCCTGTGGCGCCTGCACGGTGCTGCTCAACGGGGACGCGGTGCGCGCCTGCCTGATCTTCGCCGTCCAGGCCGAGGGTATGGAGGTCACCACCGTCGAGGGCATCGGCGGCGCGGACGGTGAACTGTCGCCGGTGCAGGCCGCCTTGCGCGAATGCCATGGGCTGCAGTGCGGTTTCTGCACACCGGGCTTCGTCACCTCCATCACCGCGCTGCTGCGCGACAACCCCAAGCCGAGCGACGAGGAGATCCGCGAGGGTTTGTCGGGCAACTTCTGTCGGTGCACCGGCTATCAGGGAATCATCAACGCGGTACACCGTGCCGCCGAGATGACCTGAGGCACATGCTCATCGCCGCCACGGGGGGCACCGGCTACGTCGGCGCCCACTGCGTACGTGCCCTGCTGCTTGCCGGCCACCGCGTGCGCCTGCTCATCGCGCCCGACGCGGAGGGCGCCCCGGTACTGGCCAAACTCGCCGAGATCGGGGACGTCGAGACGCTGAGCGGCGACATCAGGCAGACCGGCACAGTGGATGCGCTGCTCGAAGGCTGCGACGCGGTGCTGCACGGCGCCGGAGTGGTCGGCACCGACAAGCGCCGCACCTCGCTGATGTGGGAGGTGAACGCCCATGCCACCGAGGCGGTGCTGACTCGCGCGGTGGCCGGCGGGTTGGACCCCGTCGTGTTGGTCAGCAGCTACAGCGCGCTGTTTCCACCACCGAACGGGGTGATCGGCCCCGATACGCCCACCGCGCCCGGTCGCAGCCCGTACGCGCAGACCAAGGCCTACGCCGACCGCGTGGCGCGGCGACTGCAGGAGCAGGGAGCGCCGGTCGTCATCACCTACCCGTCGAGCGTGGTGGGACCCGCGTTCCACACCGCCGCGGGCGTCACCGAGCGCGGGTGGGCGCCCCTGGTGCGATGGGGCGTCGCGCCGCGACTGCGCGGCGGGATGCAGATGATCGACGTTCGCGATGTCGCCGACGTGCATGCCGCGCTGTTCGTCCCGGGCCGCGGACCACGCCGCTATGTATGCGGCGGCGAATTGATCGCGTTCGACGACATGATTTCGGCCCTCGAGCGGGGCACGAACCGTCGATTCAAGCGAATCCCGATCAGCCAGGGCATGTTTCGCGGGCTGAGCATCGTCGGAGAGGCGCTGTCCGGCGTTGTCGACCTGGGCGACGGTCTCACCTATGAAGCCGCGCTGCTGCTCACCGCTGCGACGCCGACCGACGACTCGGCGACCACCCGCGACCTCGGCGTGACGTGGCGGTCGCCGGTCGACGCCATCATCGCGTCCTTCTGAAACGCGCGAGTCAGCTGCGGTCGGGCTCTGTGCGCGGACCGAAGCCGGACTGCGATTCACCGGCTGTGGCGTGTCTGCCGATATGCGCCTCGGCGCGCATGCGGTCCACCATGTGCGGGTAGTGCAGCTCGAAAGCGGGCCGCTCCGAACGGATTCGGGGCAGCTCGGTGAAGTTGTGCCGCGGCGGCGGGCACGACGTCGCCCACTCCAGCGAGTTGCCGTAACCCCACGGATCGTCGACGGTGACCGGCTCGCCGTAGCGCCAGCTCTTGAACACGTTCCACGCGAACGGCAGCACCGACAGGCCGAGGATGAACGCGCCGATCGTCGACACGACGTTGAGCACCGTGAAGCCGTCACTGGGCAGGTAGTCCGCGTAGCGCCGCGGCATACCCTCGTTGCCGAGCCAGTGCTGCACCAGGAACGTGGTGTGGAACCCGATCAAGGTGAGCCAGAAGTTGAGCTTGCCCAGCCGCTCGTCGAGCAACCGGCCCGTCATCTTCGGGAACCAGAAGTAGATGCCGGCGTAGGTGGCGAACACGATCGTCCCGAACAGCACGTAGTGGAAGTGCGCGACCACGAAGTAGGAGTCGGTGACGTGGAAGTCCAGCGGCGGGCTGGCCAGCATCACACCGGTGAGGCCGCCCAGCAGGAAGGTGACCAGGAACCCGAACGAGAACAGCATCGGTGTCTCGAACGTCAACTGGCCCTTCCACATCGTGCCTATCCAGTTGAAGAACTTGATACCCGTCGGCACCGC
Source organism: Mycobacterium sp. GA-1285 (assembly GCF_001499905.1). GTDB lineage: Bacteria > Actinomycetota > Actinomycetes > Mycobacteriales > Mycobacteriaceae > Mycobacterium. The sequence continues at coordinate 30,649 of NZ_LQIS01000020.1, forward strand.
GATCAGGTAGGTGGTGAATGCGAAGAACGGCAGCATCACCGCGCCGGTGGCGTACATGTGGTGCGCCCACACCACGACCGACAGCGCCGCAATACCCAAGGTGGCGTACACCAGCGTGGTGTAGCCGAATATCGGTTTGCGGGAGAACACCGGGATGACTTCGGTGACGATGCCGAAGAACGGCAGCGCGATGATGTACACCTCGGGATGGCCGAAGAACCAGAACAAGTGCTGGTACAGGATCGGGCCGCCGTTGGCCGGGTCGTAGATGTGTGCACCGAGGTGGCGGTCGGCGGCCAGGCCCAGCAGCGCCGCGGTCAGCAGCGGGAACACCATCAACACCAGAACCGACGTCACCAGGATGTTCCAGGTGAAGATCGGCATCCGGAACATCGTCATACCGGGTGCGCGCATGCACACCACGGTGGTGATCATGTTGACGCCACCGAGAATGGTGCCCAGGCCGGCGACGGCCAGGCCCAGGATCCACAGATCCCCACCGGGGCCCGGTGAGTGGATCGCGTTGCTCAGCGGGGCGTAGGCCGTCCAGCCGAAGTCCGCGGCACCGCCCGGGGTGATGAAGCCGGAGATGGCGATGAGCCCGCCGAACAGGAACAACCAGTATGAGAACGCGTTGAGCCGCGGGAACGCCACGTCGGGCGCGCCGATCTGCAGCGGCAGCACCAGGTTGGCGAACCCGAACACGATCGGCGTCGCATAGAACAGCAACATGATCGTGCCGTGCATGGTGAACAGCTGGTTGTACTGCTCGTTGGACAGGAACTGCAGTCCCGGCATCGCGAGCTCGCCCCGGATAAACAGCGCCATCAACCCGCCGATGAAGAAGAAGATGAAGCAGGTGACGACGTACATGATGCCGATCAGCTTGTGATCGGTGGTGGTGACGAGCTTGTAGATCAGGTTGCCCCGCGGACCCAACCTGGCCGGGAAGGGTCGACGGACCTCGAGTTGCGGTACTGAGGTCGCTTCGGCAGTCAAAGGACCCTCCCTTCGGCGCGGGGACGAGGGGTCATCGTCTGCTCGATTCTAGGTAGCCCGGTTGCGAGCCGAAAGCCATTCCGCGAAGTGACGCGGCCGACCGCATCAACCGGCCGCGTTCACCGCCGCCCCGTCGTCGCTGTGCATGCCGTACGGCACCGCGGTCAGCATCGTGACCGAGAGTTCGGTTCCGCTCGGTGTCCGGAAGCTGCGCCGTTCACCCGGGCGGGCGCCGAGGATCGCCGCGCCCAACGGCGACTGGGTCGAGTACACCTCGATGTCGCCGTGTTCAGCGCTGCGCACGCCGAGGAGGAACGTCTCGATCTCACCGGTGTCGTCATACCGGGCGGTGACGACCATGCCCGGCTCGGCGATGCCGTCGTCCGGCGGGTCCTCGCCGACGACGGCGTTGATGAGCATCTCGTGGATCTGCTGAATGCGGGCTTGCCGGGCGCGTTTGACGGCGCTCGCATTCTCGTCGGCGTCTTCGTCGCCGACCGTGTTCGCGCTCAGTTCACGCAGCGTGGCGAGCTCCTGCTGCAGTCGCTCGTAGGCAGCTTGTGAGATCCAGATCCGTTGCGCTTCGGTCATTTTCGGTCCTTTCTCGAAAGGGTTGCCGTCAGGGGCGGGTTACGGGCTGTGAGAACGCCGCCCCTGACGACTCGCAGTGCCCGTGAAGGGCAGAAGTCCCGGCGAAGTCGGTGAGCGATCTATGCGACTGCGCGCCGGAGCGGATCGAAGGGCCGCAGCGCTTCGGGTTGCTTGCCGGTCGTGATCTGTTCGGCCAAGAGCCGGCCGGTGACCGGACCGTGGGCCAGTCCCCACATGCCGTGCCCGCCGGCGACGTACACGTTTCGCGACATCTCACCGATGAGCGGACGCCCGTCGGGGGTGATCGGCCGCGGACCCACCCAGATGTCGCTGCGCTCGGCCCACCGGACTCCCTCCAGCAGGGGGCTTGCCGAGTCGACGATCGCGCCGACCCGCTCGGCGATCGCCGGCTCGTGCGGGTCGCGAAACTCCATCGTGCCCGCCACTCGCAGCGCACCCTTGTACGGCGTACACGCAATCCGCGCGTCCGGCAGATAGATCGGGCCGGGGATGGGCCGATCCACCGGCACGGTGAACGAGTAACCGCGGCCCGACTCCACCGGGACGCGAAGCCGGTGGCCCGTCAACCGGGACATCCACGCGCCGGTGGCGATCACCGCGCTTTCGGCGGTCAGATGCTTGCCGCTGTACGGCTGGACCACCACCCGGTTGCCGGAACTGAACACACCGCGCACGTCATGGGTCAGGATCTCTGCCCCGCGCTCCTCGACCGCCCGGCCCAGGGCTTGCACGAAACGGCCGGGGTCGACGAAGCGCTGACCGTTGATGTTTATTCCGGCGGTGACCGCCGGGGACGCCAACGGCACCTGCTCGCGCAACGCCTCGCCGGACAGGCCGGTCACGAACAGACCCTGTCCTGCGCGTTCGAGGGCACGTAGTTCGCGCATCATGTTCTCGGCATCCTCGGTGCTGCGGAAGATCGCGGTGATCGGGGCGTCGGTCACCGGGGCGTCCACCCCGTTCGCGATCAGGACGTCGAACGCCTCGATGCATTCCTCGTTGAGCGGCACGTTGGCCGCCACCGCCTGGTTCCACACCGATGAGCGGGAGTTCAGGGCGAACTGGATCAGGAACAGCCACAACGCACCGTCGACGCTCAGCGGGATGTGCAGCGGTGCGTTGCGGTCGCTCAACGAGCGAAGCCCGTAGCGCAACGTCTTCGGCGAGTTCAACGGCACCGTCAGCGCGGGTGCGACCCAACCCGCGTTGCCCCAGGAGGCGCCTGCGGCCACCCCGCTGCGGTCGACGACGGTGACGTCGACCCCGCGCTCCTGCAGAAACCACGCCGTGGACAAGCCGACGATGCCGGCGCCGACCACGATCGCAGACCGCGGCCCACCGTCGATGCGCTCGCCGCCGACCATTGCAATCCCTCCATCACCGTGAACGGTTATTCGTTATTCCATGGTGGGCCGGGCGACCGTGTTCCGACTTGCCGGTGCCCGACAATCGACCCGGGCGCCGTTGTGGTGATCCGACAACGACCTGGTCGAGCCCGGTCCGCTCGGTCGGCTCAGTCGGTGTCGATCGCGGCGAGTTCGATCATCATGGCGAGGCGCTTGCGGGCGTCCTCCAAGGGGAGTTCGGTGACCTCACCCATCTTGCGCAGGCGGTATCGCACGGTGTTCTCGTGGACGCCCAACCGGTGCCCCGCCTGAGTGGGATCGCCCAGTGCCTCCAGATACGCCCGCAACGTCGGGATGTACTCGGTGGCGTGGTTCTGGTCGTGGCGGCGTAACTCGGCGACCGGTCCCCTGTCCGGCGTGCGCCCCGAGCGTGCGGCGGTCCGGAGGCGCTGCAGCAGGATCTCGTCCCACGACTCGTCGTAGGCGGGCGGCGCGGCGTCAGGCGGCCCCATCTCGTGCAGCGCCAGGCACTCGTCGGCCTCAAGGCGCGCCGCGGGCAGATCGACGGCCACCGCGCCCTTGCTGATGCCGGCCACCACCGTGACCCGGTCCGGCAACGCCGCCTTCAAGGCGTCGACCCACTTGCGAGCGCCGGCGACGCGATCGCCGGGCATCAAGGTGTAGATCGTGTTGCCGGCCAGTGCGCTGCGACCCGGGCGTGACCAACCGAAGCCGGCGGTCGCGCGTTCGAAGGTCAACAGAAGCGCCGCATCCCGTTCGCCACCGATCGACGCCTGCACCGCGATGACCCGCATCGGCCCCTGCGACAACCCCAGCCGGCTGGCCGACGCCGCGGCTTCGGCACTGCCGTCAAGTAACCGCAGCACCAGATCGGATTCGACCTGACGTTCCAGATCCGCACTGGCGCGCGACCGCAACAAGTGCAGAGCGACGGTCCTGGCGTTGTCGGTCAGCGCCGTGCGTTCGGGTTCCACCAACGGCTCGGGGGAGGACACCCACACCGCGCCCATGAGCTCTCGACCCGACCGCACGGGGACAACCGTGCGGCCGGACAGACCCTGGTCGGCGTTCGGCGCGATGAACATCGGTTCGTCCGAGGACGCCAGATGCGTGAACACGCCTTGGGACGCGAAGTATTCACGCAACGACTCCGGCGCTTGCCGGTTCATGATCGTCGCGACGCGGGCGGGGTCGGCGTTCTCCTGCATAGTCGAGTACGCGAGCACGCGGGACAGCGGGTCCTCGATGGTCACCGCGCCACCGGCCGATTCGGCCAAGCTGTCGGCGAGTGCGAACAAATCCGTTGGGCCACGGCCCGATTCCGTTTCCCGGCCCTCCAACACCAGGCCGTAGACGATGGCGGAGAGCTCGCTCCAGGGCACCGCCTGATCGACGACCATCACCGCGACGCCCTCGACCATCCCCGCGAACGTGGTGTCGTCGTCGCCGTCACGAAGTAGGACCACCATCGCGCGCGCCGAAACCGCCCACCGCAGCGCCTCGTTCACCGTTCGTGCGCCGATCGCCAGCAGCACGTCGCCGGTGATCGTGCGGCCGTCGGTGACCTCGTGCATGACCACGCTGCCCAACTCCGTCGAGCGCGGGATCGGGCAGAAGCGCAGGCGCACGCCGTAGCTGCCCAGCACGTTGACCAGCCGGTCCAAGGTGACCACGGGCCGACGTTACCGCGCTGTCGGGGGCGTGCTCACTGGTTGGAGACGACTCCCCGCAGTCCCTCCGCCCCGAAAAGCGGCTCCAGCATGGACGAGTAGTCGGGGCCACGCCGCACCAGCTGACCGCCGTCGACATTGATGACTTGGCCCGTGATGAAACTGGCGGCATCGCTGAGCAGGAAGAGCGACGCGTTGGCGATGTCTTCGACCTCGCCCGGCCGCGGTAGCGGCGTACACGCCGCGTAGTCGCCACTGAGTTCGGGGGATTCGAGTACGGGTGCGACGAGTTCGGTGCGGATCAAGCCGGGGCGGATGCAATTCACGCGCACCCAGGAGGCGCCGAGTTCGTCGGCGGCGAGCTGCATCATGTGGTCGATGCCCGCCTTCGAAACCCCGTATGCACCGAACCAGCGGTGGGTGTTGCTGGCCGCGATCGACGAGATGCCGATGAAGGATCCGCCGCCACCGCGCACCATCTCGCGCGCCGAGTGCTTGAGCACATACATGGTGCCGTTGATGTTCAGATCGACGGTGCGTCGCCACAGTTCGGAATCGATCTGCGTGATGGGCCCGATCGTCTCGCTGCCACCGGCACAGTGCACGACGCCGTACAGTCGGCCGGTCCATGCCGTGGTGGCCTCGACGACGCGCGCCACCTCGTCCTCGTTCGTCACGTCGGCCGGCTCGTAGAGCACCGAACCAGGACCGCCCTGCGCCTTGATCTCGTCGGCCGCACCGGACAGCTTGTCGGCGTTGCGGCCCACGAGCATCGCGTTGCCGCCCGCCGCCACCACCGCGGCCGCCACGCCCTTGCCTATGCCGCTGCCACCGCCCGTGACCATTACCGTCCGACCCGTCAAGGACAACTCCACCGCAAACCCCTTCGTCATCTAGAACAGGTTCTCGTTATACGTCACGGCTCGTCACGGCGGGCGGGCTTGGGGGCGCCGAGCGTGCGCCAATCCGGCACGTTGGGCGGGAGTCCGACCGGGTAGCGATTCTCGTTGTGCGCCGCCCAATGCGCATGCCCGAGCTCGTGGATGTGGAACGCATGGCGCAACGCCTCGGTGAACCCCATCGCGTCGGCGGCGGCGTTGACCGAGTCCTTGACGAGCAGCGCCGCCATCGTGGGGCGCTCGGCGATCCGGCGGGCGAATTCGAGTGTCTTGTCCTCGAGTTCGCCGCGCGCGAAGATCTTCGACACCATGCCGAGGCGGTACGCCTCCTCGGCGTCGATCGAATCACCGGTCAACAGAAGCTCTTTGGCCTTTCGGGCGCCGAATTCCCATGGGTGCGCGTAATACTCGACACCGGGCATTCCCATCCGCACGGCCACCACGTCGCTGAACTTGGCATCGTCGGCCGCGACGATTAGATCACACGCCCAGATGAGCATGAGGCCCGCCGAGATCGCATTGCCGTGCACCTGGGCTATGGTGATCTTCCGCAGATCCCGCCACCGGCGGGTGTTCTCGAAGAAGAAGTGCCACTCCTGCAGATAGGTGCGCTCGGCGATCGCCGGCACGGTGGCGCCGTGCGATCGGAACGTCGGATGCTGAGCGGGGCCCGGCTGTCGCTCCAGCATGGCCTCTTCCGACCCCAGGTCATGCCCGGCCGAAAAGTTCTTGCCCCGCGCGGCCAGGATCACCACCCTCACGCGGTCATCGGCTTCGGCGCGGCCGAATGCCTCGTCCAACTGCACCAACAGCGTGCGGGACTGGGCGTTCTGCGCATCCGGACGGTTCAGCCAGATGCGGGCGATCCGGCCGTCGTCGAGCGTCTCGTACGTCACCTGTTGCGCCGCACCGCCTCCGGCATCGGCGCTGGTCAGATCAGGGCTCGCCATCGCGGTTCACCTCACTTGAGTTGTTGGATCACCTGCACATTACGGTGCGCCCCGCATCGCTCACTCAGCGGTGCCGCAGCAACCTGACAGCCGACTCACCGATACGACCACCGATGCGATCGCAGGCACCGCCGGACTTCGCCACTTCGATGAAATGACCTAAGCCAGACGGGGATTCGTATGGCGGGCCATAGCCGCAAAGCGTCCGTTGCCGCCACACCTTCGTCGCGTCGAGCCGCTGTCATGCCCCGACGACGACGCAACGGTGCACGAATCAACGGATCGGCTCCTAGAATCGCGGAATGACGAAATTCTCGGTCCCGATCCGGAGACTGGTTCTCACCGGCGCTTTCCTGGTCGCGGCCGCGGCCGGTCCCATGGCCGCCGTGTATTCGGTGTCGGATTCGAGTGAGGCCTTGGCTCAGGGCTGCCAAGGGGGCGAGGAGCCGGACCAGTTCACCATGACGTGCGTGCCGTTCGTGGTCCCGAATTCACCGCCTCCGTTCCAGGTCACCGCGGCTAATCCGGACGTCCCGGAAATCCAGGGCATCCCGTGCATCGGGCACAACGCAGGCGCCTGCCTGGGGTTGGCCGAGGACCAGGCGGCGACCGGTCCGCCCGCGCAGCCCCGCTCCAGCATCAGCGCCAGCCCGTAGCCGAATCAGGCAGGCAACTTCGCGAAGCTGTGCAGAAAGCTGGGAGCTTCCATAGAATCTTGCCGACGGCACCGTTGATCACTACTGAAGGCGTGACGATGGCAATCTTGAAGTCCCCTGTACGACGGCTGATCCTTGCCGGTGGCTTTGCGGTTGCGATCGCCGCGGCGCCGATGGTCTCCGTCTTCGCAGCACCCACGTCCACCGTTGCGCCGCAGGCTCAGAGCTGCGCCGGCGGGGAGGAACCGGACCCGTTCACCGGCAACTGCGTGCCCCACACGGTGCCCAACGCCGGCCCGGTGTTCAGCACGCAACCGGGTAACCCCGACGTCCCGGAGGTCATGGGCGTTCCATGCATCGGCCACAACCAGGGCGGCTGCATCGGTCTGGCCGAAGAGGCCCAGGCGCAGACCGTGACAGCGCCCCCGGCCCCGGTGTTCAGCCACAGTCCCTAGCCGGAGGGTTAGCCGACCGGCTCGGTCGCTGCTTCGCATACAGTTGTCGTATGCCTGCGAAATCAGATCCCGCCGAGCTGGGCGACGTCGAACCGCTCGCCGACAGCACCGCCCGCCAGGCGCGCCGCGTCGTCGCCGCGTACGCAAAAGACGCCGAAGAATGCCGGATGTTCCTCTCGATGCTCGGCATTGGGCCCTCGAAACTCGAGGCGTAAGTGTTTTCAGGGGACGGTCAATGGGCCGGCTCCGGCAGCGCCGATTTCGTGGTGGTGGCCAACCGCCTGCCAATCGACATGGAGCGATTGCCCGACGGCAGCACCACCTGGAAGAGAAGTCCGGGCGGACTGGTCACGGCCCTGGAGCCGTTGCTCCGCCGCCGACGCGGCGCGTGGATCGGCTGGCCCGGTGTACCCGACGCCGACGATGAGCCCATCCAGCAGGACGACATGACCCTGTGCCCGGTCAAGCTGTCCGCCGACGACGTCGCCAAGTACTACGAAGGTTTCTCGAACGCGACCCTGTGGCCGCTGTACCACGACGTGATCGTCAAGCCGATCTACCACCGCGAGTGGTGGGACACCTACGTGATGGTGAACCGGCGCTTTGCGGAGGCCACCGCCAAGCAAGCCGCGCAGGGCGCCACCGTCTGGGTCCAGGACTATCAATTGCAGCTGGTGCCCCGGATGCTGCGCACGCTGCGCCCGGACCTGACCATCGGATTTTTCCTACACATCCCGTTCCCGCCGGTCGAGTTGTTCATGCAGATGCCGTGGCGCACCGAGATCATCGAAGGCCTGCTCGGTGCCGATCTCGTCGGGTTCCATCTGCCCGGCGGTGCGCAGAACTTCCTCATCCTGGCCCGAAGGTTGCTCGGCGCCAACACATCCCGAGCGACCATCGGCGTCCGGTCGCGATTCGGTGAGGTCAATTTCGGCTCCCGCACCGTGAAGGTCGGCGCCTTCCCGATCTCGATCGACTCGGCGGCGCTCGACCAGCAGGCGCGATCCCGGTCGATCCGCCAGCGCGCCAAGGACATTCGCAAGGAGTTGGGCCACCCCCGCAAGATCCTTCTGGGCGTGGACCGACTGGACTACACGAAGGGCATCGACGTCCGGCTCAGGGCGTTGTCTGAACTGCTCGCCGAGGGCCGGGCCGACCGCGAAGACACCGTGCTCGTCCAGCTTGCGACACCCAGTCGGGAGCGGGTGGAGAGCTACATCCAGATGCGGCAGGACATCGAACGTCAGGTCGGCCACATCAACGGCGAATACGGTGAGGTCGGTCATCCGATCGTGCACTACCTGCACCGCCCGGTGCCACGCGAGGAGTTGATCGCCTATTTCGTGGCGGCCGATGTCATGCTGGTCACCCCGCTGCGCGACGGCATGAACCTCGTCGCCAAGGAGTACGTCGCGTGTCGAAGCGATCTGGGCGGCGCGTTGGTTCTCAGCGAGTTCACCGGTGCGGCAGCGGAATTACGCCAGGCCTACCTCGCCAATCCGCATCACCTCGAGGGCGTCAAGGAGGCCATCGAGGCCGCGCTGAACCAAGCACCCGAAGAGGGTAGGCGCCGCATGCGGGCGCTGCGCAGGCAGGTGCTCGCACACGACGTCGACCGCTGGGCGCGGGCGTTCCTCGATGCGCTGGCTTCGACGCGGTCGGCCGACCGGGAACCCGCTCCGTCTAGATCGGAGTGATGTACTGGATCAGCCACTTGCCGTCGACCTTCTGGTAGTCGACCCGCAACCGGCTGCCGTCGTAGACGGGTTTCTTGGACTTGTCGGTGACGGTGCGGTTCAAATACACCATCACGGAAGCTGATTCGCGGTGCGCGTCGAGCACGCCGACCCCAACGACGTGGGCTTGGCTGACCAACTGGCGTTCTCGCGCCTGCGGGATGATGTCCCTGTCCGCGCGGTCGCGGAACTCCTGGCGGTAACTCGGGGTGAGCATCGGGTAGACCTCGTTGAGCGTGCGCTCGACGGTCTGATAGTCGTAGCCGAAGACCTTGGGGATCTGCCGCTCCGCCAACGGGGCCAGTTCACTACGAGCGGCCTGCTCGCCGCGCTGCTCGACGCGGTTCCAGTAGAGCCAACCACCGACACCCGCCAGCGCGATGAATCCGGTTGCCAAAAGAACCGACAGTGCGCCGACGAGACGACGCGCCATCAGTTGCCTCCGTCGGGATACTTGAGGTCGTAGGCGGTCATGTGCCCGTTGTCGTCCTCGTGCACGATGACTCGCAATCGATACGGCTGGGACGGTTGGTTGTTGCCGTCCAGATCGGTCACGGTGACCCGTGCCGATACCAGGACGGCGGCGTTGTTGGCCACTTCGTCGATCTTCTCGAGCGCCGCACCGTTGATCACCGCTTCGGCGCTGGCGTTTGTACTCTGGAAGAGCAGCTTGAGGTTCTCGGTGTTGTTGCCTTCGGTCATCATCGCCCGTAGCGGACCGCTCGTGCTGTTGACGAAGCGGTCCACGCTGGCGTCGATGCTGTCCTGGTCATAGCTGAACATGTTGACCACGAGTTGAGATGCGGTGTCGACGAAGTGCTGTTGGCGTTCCTGGACAGCCTGCGCGTCGCGTTGCTGGACGACCATCACCGCGCTGACCGCGGCCAAGATGGCGACGGCCACCGCGGCCACCGACAGGAAAAGTGTCGCCACCAGCTTGCGGTTCGGCTGCCTACGCGGCGGTGGTCCGGCAGGCCTGGCCAGGCGGACGCGCACCGTCTTTGGCGGCTCGACGCTCACAGTTGCCGCGCGCTCACCGCCGGCCGGGCCGGCCGGGCGCGATGCCCGGCGACGTGCCGCCGGCCTCGGTGCGGTTGCCGTCGAAGCCGTGTCTTCCGTCATCACGCCTGCCTTGGAGCCAACATCAGATCAACCCAGTTTTCTGCAGGCGCCAGTTTGTCAGTACCGGCCGCGAGTACGCCACTTCCACCCTCGGGGTCGACGAACGTACCGTTCTGGTCGTAAGTGGCGATGCGCGGGCCCGTCCCCGGCCCCGACGCCATCGGCGGCGCTTCGGCCGGCAGTGGCGGTCCCGGCGCAGGCGGCGCAGGGGCCACACCAGCAGGCGGCGGTGCGGGCGCACCCGGTGGTGGCGGTGGCGTCCTGCCGTACGGCGGCACCACTTGGTCGGGTGGGGTGAAGAACGGCCACGCCGGCGGCAGGGTCGGTTGAACCTCGTTGGGTGGCGTGGGCAGCGGGAACGGCGCGTGCGGTGCGGGTCCAGCGCCCGGCGGAACCCCCGGCGGCAGGTGCACCGCAGGTGCGCCGGGGTCGGGGTCCACCTGCGGTGGAATGTAGGGAAACTTGTTCGGCGGAAGGATATTTCGCCCATCTTCGGGCGTATCGTCCTCCATCACATCCATGGGCGTGCCGAGCGGAACTGGCGGACCACGCCAGGGATTGTTGCCGATCGGGACATAACCGCGCGGGTCACGGCACAACTGGATCGTCGGTGCCCGCTTGCCCGGAAACTCCTGGCACGGGTAGTTCCGAGCACCGCGTACCACGGCGGGATCGTTCTGCGGTGTCTTGCAGTACAGATCCTTGGGCAGTTCCCGCAGAGACTCGTCGGCGGGAGATCTCATTTCGGTCGCGGGCACGAAGCCGGTCAAGCACGGCGGTGGATCCTGCAGGTGAATCTTGAAGTCGAGCTTGCCGCCTTCGTCGGCTGGCAGCCCGCCGCCGACCGTCAGCAGGGCAGCCATCAGCGCCGGGAACACCACCAGCGAATGTTCCAGCGACTTGCGATAAATGACGCCTATCCGCCCGAAGTTGGCCAGGTTGGCCGCCAACACGGGGAAGGACGGTCGGATTCCGGCGAACAACTCGTTGGCTTCGGCGGTCGCACCCGGCACGGTCTGCAATGTCGTCCGCAGCTGTGGATCGGCGTTGGCGACTTCGGTGGTGAGGCGGGCGAGTCCGTCCGCGAGAGAGCGGATGTCATCGCCACTGCGGATCTGCGCGTCGAGGAATGGACCCACCTGGTCGATCAGCTGTAACGTCTGCCCGTAGTTCGCGTTCGCCTCATCAATCAACAGCCGGGACGACTGGATCAGACGCGCGAGTTCGGGTCCCGATCCGTTGAACGCCTTGAACGTCTCGCGCAGTAGATCCTGGATTCTGCTGTCCCCAACGCTGTTCACGAGGTCTTCGGCCTCTTGCAGCAGTCCTGCGATGTCCTGGCCGATCGCGGTGCGGTCCAGCCCGATGTTGGATCCGTCCCGGAGTGTGGCGCTGGATGCATTTTCGGGCGGCACCAGGTCGATGTATTGCTCGCCGACGGCCGAAACGCTCTTGACCGTGGCCGATACGTTGTCGGGCACCGGTGTGCCGCTGTTGAGGCGCATCTTCGCGACGACGCTGTCGTCGGTGAGCCCGACCGACTCGACCCGGCCGATTGTCACACCGCGATAAGTGACGTTCGCGTTCTCGTAGAGTCCGCCCGCCGCAACGAAATTGGCGGTCACTCGGTAGGCGCCGATGCCCAGCGCGGCGGGCACCTTCAGATAGAAGATCGAGATCGCGCCGACGGTGAGCACGGTGACGACGGCGAATATCGACAATTGGATCCGGGTCAGGCGACTCAGCATCTATGGGCCCTCCCCGTGCTGTGTAGCCGTCCCCGGCGGGATCTCGAAGGGATCCGCGGCCTGACCTGACAGATTGGCCAAGGAGCCGGTCATGAAGTCAGGCGGGGTGATGATCTCGTGCATCCGCTTCATGTTGGGATCCAGGCCCCACGACGTCGTGAAGACGGACTCACCGGTACGGCGCAGTGTCACGTCGAACGTCGTGTACACGTTGAGGTAGTCGCCGCGAACCGCATTCTTCAGATACTTGTAGTGGAACGGGAACGTCGGCAGGAGTTCGAGGTCCTTGATGATGTAGTCGGCGTTGTCATTGAAAGCCTTGACCACCGGATACAGATCTCTGAAGTCCGCGGCGAAGTCATCCTTGGTCTGTTCGAGGATGCGTGAAGCCACAGTGGCGAACCGCTGCAGCGCGCCGAACGCGTCGACGATGTTGGCTCGGTTGTCGTTCAGGACCTTCAACGCCCCAGGGAGGCTGTCGAGCGTGCGCCCCAGCGAGTCCCTGCTGCTCGCAAGGATGCTCGAGAACCGGTTGATTCCCTCTGCCGCAGCGATGATCTCGCCCGTTTGGCGGTCGAGCGCACCCGTCAGCTCGCTCAGCCTGGGGATGAGGTCCGCGAAGGTGCCCTGCCGCCCGACGACCGCGTTGTAGGTCTCCTCGGTGATGTCCTGCAGTGCACCGAGATTTCCCTTGTTCACCACGACGCCGAGCGAGGACAACACTTCTTCTGTGGTCGGATACCGGCCGGTGCGATCCAGCGGAATGTGGGAGCCGTCCTTCAACTTGCCGACGCCGCGTACATCTTGCGGTTCGGCCAACTCGATGTGTTGCGAACCCAGTAGCGAGGTTTGGGCTACCTTCGCGGTTGCGTTCTCGGGAAGATCGACGTTGCCGTCCAACGCCAGCTCGACGGCGGCATAGAACGTGCCGTCGGAACGCTGTACCGCATCGATACCGGACACGCTGCCGACCGTGACGTCGTCGACCATGACCGGGGAGTTCTGCGGCAACGTTGCGACATCGGGCAATTCGACGGTGATCTTGTAAGACCCTGCGCCGTGCCCCGCGGTGCCCGGCATGTTGAGCGAGTTCAGCCCGCCGAACGAGCATCCGGCCAGCAGTGCGGCCAACGACGACAGCGCCAGCGTCCTCCGTATCACGGTGCACCTCCCGAAGGCAGCGGTGCCGGCATGGGCACTGGCGCCACGGGTTCGTTCGGTTCCGCGGCCGGCCCCGGTTCCGGCGCATCGCCGGATGGCCCACCGGCATGCGAGACCGGAGGCGTCGGCTGGCCTGGGCCCCCCTGTGAAGTGGGGAGCGTGGATTCCGCAGTGGGCGGCGCGAACAGGGAGCTGAGGTCCATATCAGCCGACACCTGCGGTGGTGTCACACCCGGTGCGTTCTGCCACTGCAGATACGGAACCGGAGTTTCGGCCTTGGCCTCCGTGGCAGGAGTGTCGTAGATGATTTGACCCTTGTACGCGGTGATGCTGTTGATCGGATGAAACAGCAGCGGTGGGAAGTTCATCGCGATCCGCTTGAACACCGGACCCATCCGTTGGCGGCAGATTTCGGTGCGCTTGTAGTTGTCGGGTGTCGGCGCGGCTTCGAAGGCGCCGCCGCAGATGAACTGCACGGGGTTGGCGAAGTTGGGCAACGTCAGGAGGCCGCCCACGGTTCCCTGAGCCGGGTTGTAGATGTTGTAGAAGTTCGACAACCCGTTGGGAGTTATATGCAGAACCTGTTCGATGTCCTCGCTGCGTTCGGTCAGGATGCTGGTGAAGTCGGTTAGCTTGTTGACTTGTTCGATCAGCGCACTGTTGCTCTCGTTGAGGAAGCCGCGTACGTCGGAGAGCGCCTGATTGAGTGTGCCGAGCGTGTTGTCGAGATCGACTGTGCTCTCCGCCAGTACTTGCGAGACCGAGGCGACATGGTCCGAGAACTGCACGATCTGCTCGTTGCTGTTCGAGAGCGCATTGACGAGAACCTGCAGGTTGCGAATCGTCCCGAACAGGTCCGTGCGCGAGTCGCCGAGCCGGCCCGCGGTCTGCGACAGCTCCCGCAAAGCCTGGCGGAACGTGTCTCCGTTGCCGTCGAAGGTGTCCGCGGCCTGGTTCACGAGTGCACTCAACGGACCCTGCGCGGAACCGGGTTTCGGTCCGAGCTGCGCACTCAGCTGCGTCAACTGCTCCTTCACTTCGTCCCACTCGACGGGCACCGCGGTACGGTCCAAGCCGATCTGGGCGCCGTCAGCAATCGTGGTGCCGCCCGTGTAGGCGGGCGTGAGCTGAACGAAACGGGCCGACACCAGGTTAGGCGCGATCACGAGTGCCTTCGCATCGGCGGGCACCTGTACGCCGTGGTCCAGCGTCATGGTGACCTTTACGTCGGTGGCTCGCGGTTCGATCGAGTCGATCGTCCCGACCGGCACTCCGACGATCCGGACGTCGTCTCCAGGATAGAGCCCGACCGCAGAGCTGAAATACGCCGTCAGCTTGTTTCCGACGCGCGTAGGCCACACCAGGAACACCCCCACCGCCAGCGTGATCACCAACAGGGCCGCCAGTGTCGGCCGCACCCATCGGCGGCGGGTCAGAGACGAGGTCGCTTGCGTCATGGGGACTTCGGCCTAATGATCAGGCGCTCCGAGATGTATCCGCGAAGATAGTCGGCAAGGCTGTCGGGCAACTTGCCTGGCTGGAAGTAGAAGTCCAGCAACACCTCTGCCAGCGGCGCGGGCGGCAGGCCGTAGAGGTTGATCTGGAAACCGGGCCCGGACCCGACCACCTCGCCGAGCGCGGTGGCATACGGGGGTAGTCGCTTGAGCGCCTCGTTGATGTGCTCGCGGCGCTCGAGCAGGTTGTCCAGGACCAGATTCAGCTTTTCGAGCGCGGGCCTGAACTCGCGCCGGTTGTCCGCGACGAATCCGGAGATCTGTTCGGACACATCGTCGATGCCCGCGATCAGGTTGCTCAGCGCCTGCCTCCGCTCATCCAGCGCGGCGAACAACATGTTGCCGTCGACGATCAGTTGGTTCACCTGACCCGCTCGCTGTGCCAGGGTGTCGGAAACCCGCTTGGCATGTGCCAGTAGCTGATCGAGCGCCTCGTCCCTCTTGTTCAGGCTGCGTGACAGGTTGGCGACGCCGTCGAGCGCACCGCGCAGATGAGGGGTGGCTTCTCGCAGCGATTCGGTGAGCGTCTGCAGTGCCTGCTCGAACCGCGGCTTGTCCAGTTCGCTGACATTCTGTCCCAGATCCTGCAGCGCCGTGTTGAGCGTGTACGGAGTGGTGGTGCGACTCAACGGGATCGACGTCGCCTCGCCGCTGCCTTGAGGCGTGACCGCCAGGGACTTCTCGCCAAGCACCGTGTCGGTCTTGATGGCCACCATCGTCTGGTCACCGACCCTGATGTCGCGATCGACGGTGAAGGTCACCTTGGCGGTGTCACCGGCCAACTCGACGCCCGTCACGTTCCCCACACTGATACCCGAGACGTTGACCTCGTTGCCCGGCGTGATCCCGCCCGCGTCTGAGAAGAACGCTTCGTACGGCTTGCCCTGCGGAAAGAACGGCAAGCTGGAGTATCCGAACGACACCAGCACGAGGCAGACAATCAGGAAGATCCCGAAGATCCCGGTGCGCAAGGGGTTCGAGTCGTCAGCTCTAGTCGACATTGGGTGCACACCTGCCCTTCGACGGGTCCGGGGGTCCGCCCAGCGGAATCAGAATGTCGCTGCCCGCGGGGCCGTTGATCTTCAGGCGCGTCGAGCAGTAGAAGATGTTGAAGAACGAACCGTATGCGCCGAGCGCGTTGAGCCGCAGATAATTCTCGGCCAGCGGCTCGATCACCTTGTTGACGTCGGCCTTACGCTCGTCGAGGCGCTGGGCCAGCGGACGGACGTTCTCGATGACGCCCTGAATCGGGCGCCGTGACTGAGTGAGCATGTCGGTCAGATTGTTCTCGGCCGAAGCCAACGGAGGGATGGCTCCGGCGATCGGATCTCGGCCTTGCGCAAGGCCGGTGATGAGCTTCTGGAGTTGATCGACGCTGGCGTTGAACTGTTCGCCCTTTTCGTCGACGGTGGCGAGCACGGTGTTCAGGTTATTGATGACATCGCCGATCAACTGGTCACGGGCCGCGAGGTTCTGGGTGAATGCGCTCGTCGTCGAGAGCAGATTCGACAGGGCGCCGCCCTCACCCTGCAACAGTTCGATCACCGCACTGCTGACCTCGTTGACCTTCTGCCCGTCGAGGCCTTTGAGTACCGGGCGCAGCCCACCGAGCAGGGCGTCGAGGTCCAGAGCCGGTTGCGTGTTCTGCAGGGGAATGGTGCTGCCTGCCGGCAGCTTGCGCAATTCACCGGGGCCCGAGGTGATCTCGAGATACCGGTCGCCGACCAGGTTCTCGTAGCGCACCACCGCGCGCGTCGACGTGTATAGCTGGTAACGCCGGTCGAGATCGAAGGCGACATCGACGGTGTTGTCGGGGTTGAGCTTCAGACCCTTCACGGTGCCGACGGGAACACCCGCGATCCGGACATCCTGACCGGCCTTGAGCCGCGATGCATCGGTGAACGTCGCGTGGTAACCCTTCTCCGACGTGAACCGGAACTCGCCGAAGACCACGACGAGCATGGCCGCGACCAACACCATCACCACGGTGAAGATGCTGACGTAGAGCAACGTCTTGTCGCCGCGCATTTATCCTCGGCTCCTCGCGCAAGCGCTCGTCATCAGAAGTCGTCCCTTTCCGCGAATGCCCCGTTGAACAACCACTGCAGCGTCGACGGAGCGTCGAACTGCAACTCGGTGTTCGGCTGGTAGGGCACATAGGCGTTATCGGTCACGAGGAAAGGTGAGCGGTACCAGGATCCGCCGAACTGCTTGCTCGGAACGTCCGGTAGGCCACGGCAATTCGGGCCGCCTGTTGCGTTGACGACCGGCAGGCTCTCCGGATATGTGTACGCCGGCGAACCGGGCAGGAAGTTCGATGCGACGAACAGGCCCGGCCGGATGCCGCCGATGACGGGGGCGAACCGGTCTATCGCCAGCGCAGTGCCCTTGAACAGGCAGCCGAACTCCGGCGAGTAATCAGCTGCCACCTTCAGCGGCGCCCGCAGGCGTTGAATGGCCGCAATGTAGTCGTTCTCCGCCGGTTCGAGGGTCGCGGTTCCGTTGTTGGCAAGGCCTGTCGCGGCCAGCAGGGTGGCGTTGAGGTTGCCCTGCTCATCGACGATCGTGTCGCTGATGGTGGGCGCGTTGTCGAGGATGCGCGCCAAGTCCGGACCGGCGTCACCGTAGATGTTGGCCACAACCGCGGTCTTCTGCAGATCCTGTTCCAGTGTCGGCAGCTTCGGGTTCAACTGCTGCAGGTAGTAGTTGAGGCCGGACAGCATCGCGCCGACATCTTCGCCATTGCCGCGCAGGCCCTCGGCGACTGCACTCAGCGTGGCGTTCAGGTTGATCGGATCGATCTTCTCCAGCACGTTGGTCAACGTCTGGAACAGCGTGTTGACCTCGAGTTGGACGTCCTTCGCAGCCACCGTGGCCCCTGGCTTCAGCTGCCCGACCGGCTCATCGGGCGGAAGGAACTCCACCGCCTTGGCACCGAAAACCGTTGTGCTGGCAATGCGTACGACCGCATTAGCCGGAATGAAGCGCATCTCGCCGCGGTCGATGGCCAGCGTCAACTTCGCCTCGTCACCGGCATATTCGATGGACTTCACTTCGCCGATCTGCACGCCCCGGTACTTGACCTTCGCGTCGCGCTCCATCACCAGACCGGCGCGCGGAGAGGTCACGGTCACCGAGTCCACCGGGGTGAACGCCGCCGTGTACGCCAAGTAGGTGAACACGGTGGCAGCCACGAGCAGGGCCGTGAGGATCGCAGCAGCGATCCTCACGTGGCTGCGGTTCGCCTCGGTGTCTGCCATCTTCTCCCCTATCCAGAGAGGTTGAAGTTGCCGGACGCACCGTAAACGGCGAGTGAGATGAACAGGGTGATGGTGACGACGACGATCAAGGAGGTCCGCACCGCTTGGCCGACCGCGATGCCGACGCCGACCGGTCCGCCGGAAGCGTTGTACCCGTAGTAGGTGTGCACCAGCATGACCGCGATCGCCATGACGATCGCCTGGAGGAAGGACCACAGCAGATCGGTGGGGACCAGGAAGGTGCTGAAGTAGTGGTCGTACAGCCCGGACGATTGGTTGTTGATGAACACCGTGGTGAATCGCGCGGCGAAGAAAGCGGCCAACACCGACAGTGAATACAGCGGGATGATCGCGACCATGCCGGCCATCAGGCGGGTCGAGACCAGATAGGACACCGAGTGCACCGCCATCGCTTCGACGGCGTCGATCTCCTCGGCCACCCGCATGGCCCCGAGTTGTGCGGTGGTGCCTGCGCCGATTGTGGCCGCCAGCGCGATGCCCGCGATCACCGGCGCGACGATGCGGACGTTGAGGAAGGCCGACAAGAAGCCGGTCAGCGCCTCGATGCCGATATTGCCCAGCGACGAGTAACCCTGCACTGCGATGACCCCGCCCGACGCGAGGGTCAGGAACGCCGCCACGCCGACGGTGCCACCGATCATCACCAGGGCGCCTGTGCCCATGGTCATCTCAGCGATGTTGCGGACCGTCTCCGTGCGGTACCGACGGACCGCGTTGGGCAGATAGCGAATCGTCTCGCCATAGAACAGAGCTTGTTCACCGATAGTGTCGACGGCTTTCGGGAAGCCGCTGAAGAAGCGGCGAAACCGGACAGTGACGTCGTAGCTCATCGGACGAGCACTCTCACGCCGATGGCGGTCATGATCACGTTGATCACGAACAAGCAGATGAAGGCATATACGACCGTTTCGTTGACCGCAATACCGACACCCTTGGGGCCACCTTGAACCGTCAAGCCGCGGTAGCACCCGACCAAGCCGGCCACGACTCCGAAAAGAAGAGCCTTGATCTCGGCCATGACGAGTTCACCGAGACCCGTCAGCACCGTCAGCCCGTTGATGAATGCGCCTGGGTTGACGCCTTGAAGGAAAACCGAGAACACGTAGCCACCTGACAACCCGATCAGGCAGACCAAACCGTTCAGCAGCAATGCGACGAACGTCGACGCCAGCACCCGGGGAACCACGAGCCGTTGGATCGGGTCGATGCCTAGCACGCGCATTGCGTCGATCTCCTCGCGGATGGTGCGCGCACCCAGGTCGGCGCAGATGGCGGTCGCGCCGGCGCCCGCCACCACCAGCACGGTCACCACCGGTCCGAGTTGGGTGATGGTCCCGAAAGCGGTGCCTGCGCCGGACAGGTCGGCGGCCCCGATTTCGCGAAGAAGGATGTTGAGGGTGAACGCGACCAGCACCGTGAACGGAATGGCGACCAACAAGGTCGGCACCAGCGACACGCGCGCGATCATCCAGGTCTGGTCCAGGAATTCCCGAAACTGGAATGGGCGGCGAAAGGTCTTGGCGAACGTGTCAAAGGACATCTCGACGAACCCGCCCACGGCCCGAGCCGGTGCCGCGAGCTGTTCGATCAACCTTTGCTCCGTTCTCGGGCGGCGGGATGTCCGACGCGTAGTCTTCGTGGCGAAGAGGCGAAATACATTGTCACCGCGGACTTCCCACCCCTCGGCTAAGCGTTGCTCTCGGTGAGCCGGATCATACTAACTAGAACACGTTCGGAGTGTCAAAGCTCTAAAAATGGAGTCATATTGTGATTTTTGCGCTGGTCAGAGCCGGTGTGACCCAGCTCATTCTAGAACGTGTTCTAGTACAGCTCAGCCGTAACGACCGAGACGGTCAGTCTTGCTGGTTCATCAGTCCGGTGGCCGAGAAACACTTCTGCGGATCGCGTCCAGCAAAGTACTCCTGAAGGGTTTCGGACAGCTTCGAAGGGTCCCAGGCATCGGATTCGGCGCTGAATTGCGCCTCGACCGTCGGCGCTGCCACCAGTGTCACCGTTGGACCATAGACGATGAAGAGCTGACCGTTGACCCCTTCGGCCGCCGGGGAGGCCAGGAAACGCACCAGGTTCACGACATGCTCGGGCGACAACGGGTCGATCTGGCCTTCCGCCAACTCCGGCGCTTCGCCGAACACGTCGGCGGTCATCGCGGTGCGGGCCCGGGGCGCGATGGCGTTGGCCCGCACGCCGTAGCGCTCCAGCGCCCGGGCCATCGACAGCGTCAACGCCGTGATCCCGGCCTTGGCGGCGCCGTAGTTGGCCTGCCCGACCGGTCCCACCAGCCCGGCTTCGGACGAGGTGTTGATGACCCGGCCGTAGACCTGGCCAGCCCCATCTGCCGCGTTCTCCTTCGCTTTCGCGCGCCAGTAGGTGGCGGCGTTGCGGGTCAGCAGGAAGTGCCCGCGCAGGTGCACGGCGATCACCGCATCCCAGTCCTCGTCGGACATGTTGAACAGCATGCGGTCGCGGGTGATGCCGGCGTTGTTGACGACGATGCCCAGGCCGCCGAGTCCGTCGGCCGTTTCCACCAGTTCGTCGGCAGTCGAGCGCTCGCTGATGTCCCCCGCCACCGCCACGCCCTTGGCGCCTGCCGCGGAGATCTCGTCCAGCACGTCGGACTTGTCGAGCGCGGCGGCGATGTCGTTCACGACGATGGTCGCTCCGGCCCGGGCCAGGCCGATGGCCTCGGCGCGTCCCAGCCCTGCCGCCGCGCCGGTCACCACCGCCACGCGGCCGGACAGGTCGTTGGGGTCTGTACTCATGCCACTCCTCGGATGGGTGGTACCCCCACGGATGCCCGCGTGGGTCGACAATTTATGAATACCTCTAGTCTCTGCGAAGCAACGCCGCTCTCGGGCACTCCGCGATGGACTGCTCGGCCAGATCCTCCTGGTCGGCGGGCACCGGGTCGAGCTTGACCACCGCGTAATCGTCGTCGTCGAGATCGAACAGGTCGGGCGCGATTCCCACGCAAACCG
The DNA here is from genome assembly GCF_001499905.1 of Mycobacterium sp. GA-1285. Classification (GTDB taxonomy): domain Bacteria; phylum Actinomycetota; class Actinomycetes; order Mycobacteriales; family Mycobacteriaceae; genus Mycobacterium. The sequence continues at coordinate 51,815 of NZ_LQIS01000020.1, forward strand.
CGTTGCCCTCGCACCGGTCCCGGTCCACTTCCACCCTCATCACAACCTCCTCGCGGTCAAAGCTGCTCCGAGCCCAGTGTGGCACCGGCCTGGACCCCAAGACTAGAACGTGTTACAACCGGGAGTGAATCGGGGCTGGCTCCCGGTATGCCACTTCGTGCCTCTAGAGAAGTTAGGACAAGGCGATGCGGATCGGCTACACCCCAGAGCAGGAAGAGCTGCGCCGCGAGCTGCGCGCCTACTTCACCAAGCTGATGACGCCCGAGCGGGCCGAGGCGCTGGCCTCCAACGACGGCGAGATGGGCCGGGGCAACGTCTACCGCGAAACCGTCGCGCAGATGGGCAAGGACGGCTGGCTCACGTTGTCGTGGCCCAAGGAGTTCGGCGGCCAGGAGCGGCCTCCCATCGACGGGTTGATCTTCAACGACGAGGCCGCAATCGCCAACGTCCCGGTGCCGTTCCTGACGATCAACAGCGTGGCGCCGACGATCATGCACTTCGGCAGCGAGGAACAGAAGAAGTTCTTCCTGCCCAAGATCGCCGCCGGCGACCTGCACTTCTCGATCGGCTACTCGGAGCCCGGCGCCGGCACCGACCTGGCGTCGTTGCGCACCACCGCCGTTCGCGACGGCGACGAGTACGTGATCAACGGCCAGAAGATGTGGACGAGCCTGATCGCCTACGCCGATTACGTGTGGCTGGCCGCGCGCACCAATCCCGAGGCCAAGAAGCACCGCGGAATCTCGATGCTGATCGTTCCCACCACCGCGGAAGGTTTCTCCTGGACACCGGTGCACACCATGGCGGGGGTCGACACCAGCGCCACCTATTACTCCGACGTGCGGGTGCCCGTCAGCAATCTGGTCGGCGAGGAGAACGCCGGCTGGAAGCTGGTGACCAACCAGCTCAACCACGAGCGTGTCGCCCTGGTGTCGGCACAGCCGATCTTCCTGGCGCTCAACGGCGTTCGCGAGTGGGCGCAGAACACCAAGGATGTACACGGCCGCCGGCTGATCGACTCCGAGTGGGTGCAGCTCAACCTGGCCCGGGTGCACGCCAAGGCCGAGGTGCTCAAGCTGATCAACTGGGAACTGGCGTCCTCGGACGAGGCCGCGCCCTCTCCGGCGGACGCCTCGGCGGCCAAGGTGTTCGGCACCGAACTGGCGACCGAGGCCTACCGCCTGCTGATGGAGGTACTCGGCACATCGGCCACGCTGCGTTCGGGCACGCCGGGAGCCCTGCTGCGCGGACGGATCGAACGGATGCACCGCAGCTGCCTGATCCTGACGTTCGGCGGCGGGACCAACGAGATTCAGCGCGACATCATCGGCATGGTCGCGCTCGGCCTGCCCCGAGTGAATCGATAGGACTCGACATGGACTTCAAGACAACGGAAGCGTCCGAAGACCTCGGCGGACTGGTCCGCACCATCGTCGATTCGGTCGTGACGCCCGAACGCCAGCGCGAACTGGATGGCCTCGAGCAGAGGTTCGACCGTGCGCTGTGGGGCAAGCTGATCGAAGCCGACGTGCTCTCGGCCGCCGCTCCGGAGTCGGTGGGCGGCGGCGGATTCGGGGTGCTCGAACAGGTGGCCATCCTGGTCGCACTCGGCAGGCAGTTGTCCGCGGTGCCGTATCTGGAGTCGGTCGTGCTGGGCGCCGGAGCGCTGGCCGGGTTCGCCCCCGAGGCGCTGCGGCAGCAGTGGGCGGTGCCCGCCGTCAAGGGCGACAAGATCCTCACCGTCGCACTCGACGGCGAAATGGGACAGGGTCCGGTGCAGGCCCAATCGAGCGGCGACGGTTACCGGCTCACCGGCACTCGCACGCAGGTGCCCTACGGGCCGGTTGCCGACGCATTCCTGATCCCGGCCGAAACGGATTCGGGCGTCAGGGTCTTTCTGGTGGCGGCAGCGGACCCCGGCGTGACGGTCGAGTCGTTGAGCACCACCGGTCACGGCAGCGTCGGACATCTGGAGCTGCAGGGCACCGCGGTCGGCGACGGCCGCCTCGTCGGCGAGGGTGACGTCGTGTCGTGGTTGACCACGCGAGCCGCGCTGGGGTGCAGTGCTTTTCAACTAGGTGTGCTGGAACGCGCGCTGGAGCTCACCGCGGCGTACGCGCGCGAACGCGAGCAGTTCGACCGGCCGATCGGCAGCTTCCAGGCGGTGTCGTCGCGGCTGGCCGACGGCTACATCGACGTCAAGGCGCTCCGGTTGACCGTGACCCAGGCCGCCTGGCGGCTTTCCGAGGATCTTCCCGCTGATGTCGACGTCAGCACCGCCGCATTCTGGGCCGCCGACGCCGGCCACCGCGTCGCGCACACGACGGTGCACGTGCACGGCGGCGTCGGGATCGACATCGACCACCCCGTGCACCGGTATTTTCTGGCGGCCAAGCAGACCGAGTTCGCGGTCGGCGGCGCGACGGGTCAACTGCTGCGCATCGGTCGGGAGTTGGCCGATACGCCCGCGTGAGGTGAACAGGCTGCCCACGGTCGCGGAACTCTTGGCGCCGCTGATCGACGTCGACGACCGCGGAGTGCTCTTCGAGGACACGTTCACCACCTGGCGCGACCATCTGCAGTACGCGACGGCCGTCGCCGCCGCGTTGCGGGCGCGTCTCGATCCCGACCGGCCCCCTCACGTCGGAGTGCTGCTGCAGAACACGCCGTTCTTCTCCGCGGTCCTGGCCGCCGCGGGGCTGACCGGCATCGTGCCGGTCGGCCTCAACCCGGTCCGACGGGGTGCGGCGCTGCAGCGCGATATCGCGCATGCCGATTGTCAACTGGTGCTTGCAGATTCGGGATCACGAGACGTGACCGACGGCATCGACCATATCGACGTCGACTCACCGGAATGGGCGGACGAGGTGGCGGCCTTCGCCGATGAGCCGGTAACGGTGCGCGATGCCGAACCCGCGGACCTGTTCATGCTGATCTACACATCGGGCACGAGCGGTGATCCGAAGGCCGTCAAGTGCAGCCACGGCAAGGTTGCGGTGGCGGGTGTGACGATGAGGCAGCGGTTCGACCTCGGTCCCAGCGACGTCTGCTACGTGTCGATGCCCCTGTTCCACTCCAACGCGGTGTTGGTGGGCTGGGCGGTGGCGCTGGCGTCGGGCGCGTCGTTGGCGTTGCGCCGCAAGTTCTCCGCGTCGCAGTTTCTGCCCGACATCCGGCGCTTCGGGGCGACGTACGCGAACTACGTGGGCAAGCCGCTGTCGTACATCCTCGCGACACCCGAGCGGCCCGACGACGCGGACAATCCGTTGCGGGCGGTGTACGGCAACGAGGGTGCCCCCGCCGATGTCGAGCGGTTCGCAGAGCGGTTCGGCGCGGTGGTGATGGATGGATTCGGCTCGACGGAGGGTGGTATCGCGATCGCCGGCACGCCCGACACTCCGCCCGGCGCGTTGGGCCCGCTCCCGCCCGGCACCGAGATCGTCGATGTGGACACCGGCGAACCGTGTCCGCCCGGCGTGACCGGCGAGCTCGTCAACGTCTCGGACGCAGGGCGTTTCGAGGGTTACTACAACGACCCGGAGGCCGACGCCGAGCGGATGCGTGGTGACGTGTACCACAGTGGCGACCTGGCCTACCGCGACGAGAACGGCTTCGCGTACTTCGCGGGCCGCCTCGGCGACTGGATGCGCGTGGATGGCGAGAACCTCGGTTCGGCGCCGATCGAGCGGGTGCTGCTGCGGCACCCGGACGTGGTCGAAGTGGCGGTGTACGGGATACCGGCGCCGGATGTCGGCGACCAGGTGATGGCCGCACTCACGCTGGCCGACGGGGCAACCTTCGATGTCGAGGCCTTCCGCGAATTTCTCACTGCGCAGCCTGATCTCGGGCCCAAGCAGTGGCCGTCGTATGTGCGGATCAGCACGGCGCTGCCCCGCACGGAGACGTTCAAGGTGATCAAGCGGCAGTTGGCGGCCGAGGGCACAGAGTGCGCCGATCCGGTGTATCCGATGCCGCGATAACGCATACTTCGCGCCGAGCGCGGCGCCGTGTCACGCATTCCGCGAATTCGCGTGCGTCGAGCCCACGCTCGACCGGGAAGTCAATCGCCGCGGATGCCGTCGAGCCGGCGCGTGGCCTCGTCAAAGCCGGCCACCAGCTCCGCGATGATGTCGGCGACCGGGCGGATCTCGTTCATCCGGCCCACGATCTGGCCGACCGGCATCGCCACGGTGTCGGGGTTGTCCGACTCGTTCATGCGCTGATGCGCCTCGCTGACGAGGATGTTCTGCAGCGGCATCGGCAACGGCTCGGGTGCGTCGGGGGCGTCCCAGGCGTCCGTCCATTTCGTCTTGAGCAGACGGGCGGGTTTACCGGTGTAGATCCGTCGGCGCACGGTGTCGGCTGACGTCGCCCGCAGCAGCCCCTCCTGGATGGTGGAGATGCCGCCGGGTTTGCGGTGGCCGAGGTCGTACTCGGCGGCCGTCAAAAACGCCGAACCCATCCAGACACCCTGCGCGCCAAGGGCTAACGCCGCGGCCACCTGCCGACCCGTGCCGATCCCGCCGGCCGCCAACACCGGTGCCTTGCCGTCCAGCGCGTCGACGATCTCCGGCCAGAGCACCATCGAGCCGATCTCACCGGTGTGTCCACCGGCCTCATGTCCCTGCGCGACCACGATGTCGACGCCGTTGTCCACGTGGCGCTGAGCGTGTTTGGCGCTGCCGGCCAGGGCGGCGACCGGAACTCCGGCGGCGTGCACCTGGTCGATGACGTCCTTCGGTGGTGAGCCGAGCGCGTTGGCGATCAACTTGATCGGATGCTTGAGTGCGACCTCGACATGCGAGCGCGCCACGGAGTGCAGCCACCCGAGCACGCCCTCGTTGCGCGCCTCGTCCTCCGGTAGCGGTGGAACGCCGAGATCGGCAAGGGTCTTGTCGACGAAGTCGCGATGGCTCTGCGGGATCAACCTGTCGATGTCGACCGCCGTGCCCTCCTGGGGCACCTTGGCGGGCATCACCACGTCGACGCCGTAGGGCTTGCCGTCGGTGTTCTCGTCCATCCAGCACAGGACGTCTTCGAGATCGTCGGCCGAGTTGAACCGCACGCAGCCCAGCATGCCCAGGCCGCCCGCCTTGCTGACCGCCGCGGCGACCTTCTCCGACGGCGTGAAGACGAAGATCGGGTACTCGATGCCGAAGCGGTCACACAGCTCGGTGCGCATCATGCACCGGACCCCACGTGGTTGGCGTGCACGTCGTCGGCGGGCCGTTCCTCGGTGGTGTCCTTGGCCCAGCGGTAATCCGGCTTCCCGGCGGGCGTGCGATGAATCTCGTCGACCCACCAAACCTTGCGCGGCACTTTGTATCCCGCGATCTCACGCCGTACGAATGTGTCGAGCTCGGCCAGCGTCGGGTTGGTGCCCGGGCGCCGGTGGACGACCGCCGCGACACACTGGCCGTACCGCTCGTCGGGCACCCCGACCACGAGCGCGTCGAACACGTCGGGATGACCCTTGAGTGCGGCCTCGACCTCTTCGGGGTAGATCTTCTCGCCGCCGCTGTTGATGGATTGCGAGCCACGGCCGAGCATCGTCACAGTGCCGTCTTCTTCGACGGTCGCGTAGTCACCGGGGATCGCATAGCGAATCCCGTTGAACGTCTTGAACGTCTCGGCAGTCTTCTTCTCGTCTTTGTAGTACCCGACCGGGATGTTTCCCTTCTTCGCGATCAACCCGCGTACGCCCGATCCGGGCTTCACCTCGTTGCCGTTCTCGTCGAGAACGACGGTGCGGTGGTCAATCGTCACCCGCGGCCCGCCGGTGTGCGACTGCCCCTTGGCCACGATGCTGGTGCCGCCGAAACCCGTCTCGGAGGACCCGATCGAATCGGTGATCACCCGGTTGGGCAGCAGTTCGAGGAACTTCTCCTTGATGCTGGTCGAGAACAACGCGGCCGTGCTCGCGAGCAGGAACAGCGACGAGAGGTCGGGCTCTTGACCGGCGTCGTGCAGTTTGGTCAACGCGTCGAGCAGCGGGCGAGCCATCGCGTCGCCGGTGAAGAACAACAGGTTCACCTTGTGCTTCTCGATGGTCTGCCAGACCTCGTCGGCGTCGAATTCCGGTGCCAGCACCGTGGTTTGACCGGAGAACAGCGACATCCAGGTCGCCGATTGGGTGGCGCCGTGGATCATCGGCGGAATCGGGTAGCGGATCATCGGCGGGTTCTCCGCGGCGGCCTTCGCCAGGTCGTACTCGTCCTTGACGAACTCACCGGTGGCGAAGTCGGTGCCGCCGAACAACACCCGGTAGATGTCCTCGTGACGCCACATCACACCCTTGGGGAAACCGGTGGTGCCGCCGGTGTAGAGCAGGTAGATGTCGTCCTCGCTGCGCGGACCGAAATCGCGCTCGGGCGAACCCTGTTCGAGGGCGGAGTAGAACTCGACGCCGCCGTAGCGCTGGTATTCGTCGTCGCTGCCATCCTCGACCACCAGAACCGTCTTCACGGCGGGCGTCTCGGGTAGCACGTTCGCGACGCGGTCGGCATACCGGCGCTCGTGCACCAGCGCCACCATGTCGGAGTTCTCGAACAGGTACTTCAGCTCGCTCTCGACGTAGCGGAAGTTGACGTTGACCAGGATGGCGCCGGCCTTGACGATGCCCAGCATCGCAACGACGATCTCGTTGCGGTTGCGACAGTAGAGACCGACCTTGTCGTCCTTCTTGACGCCCTGGTCGATGAGGTAGTGGGCCAGACGGTTGGCCTGCTCCTCCAACTGGGCGTACGTCAACTGGTCGTCGCCGCAGATGAGGGCGACACGGTCTGGCACGGCGTCGATGGCGTGCTCGGCGAGATCGGCGATGTTCAGGGCCACGGGACCTAAACTAGAACGTGTTACATTTCCAGACAAGTCTGTGGCATCGACGCTGGAAGGCGAACCCCCGTGAGTGATCCCCAGAAGGGCCCCGACGCCCTCATTGAGCAGCGCGGACACACCCTGATCCTGACGCTGAACCGGCCCGAGGCGCGCAATGCGCTTTCGACCGAGATGCTCTCGATCATGGTCGAGGCCTGGGACCGCGTCGACGGCGATCCCGAGATCCGCAGCTGCATCCTCACCGGCGCCGGCGGCTACTTCTGTGCGGGTATGGATCTCAAGGCGGCGACGGCCAAGCCGCCGGGTGACTCGTTCTCCGACGGCAGCTACGACCCCTCGCGCATCGACGCGCTACTGAAGGGCCGGCGGCTGACCAAACCGCTGATCGCCGCCGTCGAGGGACCGGCCATCGCGGGCGGCACTGAGATCCTGCAGGGCACCGACATCCGCATCGCCGGCGAGAGTGCCAAGTTCGGCATCTCCGAGGCCAAGTGGAGCCTGTACCCGATGGGCGGCTCGGCGGTGCGACTGGTGCGCCAGATCCCCTACACCATCGCGTGCGATCTGCTGCTGACCGGACGGCACATCACCGCCACCGAGGCCAAGGAGTACGGGCTGATCGGTTACGTCGTTCCCGACGGCACCGCGCTGGACAAGGCGCTGGAGATAGCCGAGGTGATCAACAACAATGGGCCGCTGGCGGTGCAGGCGATCCTGAAGACCATCCGCGAGACCGAGGGCATGCACGAGAACGACGCGTTCAAGCCCGACACCGCCAACGGCATCCCGGTGTTCCTCAGCGAGGACGCCAAGGAGGGCCCGCGAGCGTTCAAGGAGAAGCGCGCCCCGAACTTCCAGATGAAATAGCTCGCGGCGTCGCCCCGCGCCCTCGCTCGTTTGTGAAACCTGCGACGGTTTCCGTCGGCATTGTCAACCGGTGAGTGCAACGTTTAGGCGGCGGCTTGGTCGAGGAGTGCGGCTAACCGCTGGGCCGGTGTG
>NZ_LQIS01000021.1 GCF_001499905.1 Mycobacterium sp. GA-1285
GAGCTATTCGGGCGTGAGTTGATCGGAGTCGGCGAACAAGAGCGTGCCCTCGTCGAGCATTACCGCCCGGCGGCGGGGGCGGCGGAGGTGGCGGCCCGAAGCCGAACGGCGGCAGACCGGGGATCTGCATCACCATCGGATCTGGTGGCGGTGGCGGAGGCGGTACACCCGGCGGAGGCGGCGGTTCCTCTCGACGCGGCGGCGGTGCCGGCACGATCCCGGTGCTGGTGTTGATGGTGACGACGGACCCAGGGATGGTTCGACCACTCGGCGTGGTCCCCACCACGGCACCGTAAGCGGCCCCGCTGTTGACCGGAGTCGTCTTCTCCGCCACCTGGAATCCGGCCTCCTTCAGCCGCTGGCGGGCTCTGTCGACATTCATGCCCGTCACGTCCGGCACCTCGCTGCCGGGACCGCCCTCGACGTAGCGCGGATCGGTCGGCGGCAGGCGCACCTCGCCGAAATTGTTGGCGATCGGTTTCATCGCCTCGAACCAGATGCGCGCCGGCTCGTTACCCCCATACAGGTCGCCGCTGTAGCACTTGCGCAGGGGAAACGAGCAGATCTCCGACGGCGAGTCGGAGTCGTCGAAGATGTAGACGCTGCCCGCGTACTGATTGGTGAAACCCAAGAACCCGGAGGACCTGTGGGATTCGGTCGTGCCGGTCTTACCGGACATCGGCAGATCCCAGCCCACCGAACCCGCGGCCCCGGCAGCCGTTCCCGCCCCCTTGTCGTCCTTGCTCAACGCGTTGGCGAGGGTGTTGGCCAACCCTTCCGGCACCGCCTGGTCGCACCTCTCCGCGGTGAAGGTCACCTCGTTGCCGCGACGGTCGATGATCTTGTCGATCGGGTTCGGCGGGCACCACATGCCGCCGGAACTCAGCGTCGCGGCCACATTTGACAACTCCAGCGCGTTGAGCTGAAACGGCCCCAGCGTGAACGATCCCGCGTTCTGTCGCTTGATGTAGTCGGCCAGGCTTTCATTGCTACCCCGGTCATACGCCCGCGCCGTTCCCGGAAGTGCATAGGAGCGCAGCCCGAGGCGAACGGCCATATCGACTGCCCGCGGCACCCCGACCTGCTGGATGAGCTTGGCGAAGGCGGTGTTGGGCGAGCTTGCCAGCGCGTCGGTGACGTTCATCGAGCCGCTGTAGTTGCCGGCGTTTTTCACACACCACGTTTCTTTCGGACAGCCCGGTGTGTCGCTGCTGCCGAGTCCCCGGGCTTGAAAGAACCCGGGCACGGCGAGTTGGGTGTTGGTGCCCATGCCCATCTCGAGCGCCGCCGCGGTGGTGAAGACCTTGAAGATGGAACCTGCGCCGTCGCCGACGAGTGAGAACGGTTGTGGCTGCACCGTCTGCCCGGCGTCCTTGTCCAGGCCGTAGTTCCGGTTGCTGGCCATCGCGAGCACCCGATGCGAGTCCTTGCCCGGCTTGATGACGCTCATCACGCTGGCGATGCCGTCCAGCGTGGGGCTTGCGACCTTGTCGATCGCGCGCTTCACCGAAGACTGGACCGTCGGATCGAGCGTGGTGCGAATCAGGTACCCGCCGCGGGCGACTTGTTCCTTGTTGATCCCCGCATGCGCCAGATACGCCAGCACGTACTCGCAGAAGAAGCCGCGGTCCCCGGCAGCGATGCATCCGCCGGGCAACTCCTTGGGGCGGGGCAGCACACCGAGGGGCGCGGACTTGGCGGATCGCAGTTCGTCGGCATGCTGGGGCAGGTGTTGAATCATGGTGTCCAACACCAGGTTCCGACGCTGAAGCGCGCCCTGGGGGTTGACGTAGGGATCCAGCGAGGTGGGCGACTGGACCAGGCCGGCCAGCAGCGCCGCCTGTTGCCAGTTCAACTGTGAGGCGTTGACACCGAAGTAGGTCTGTGCGGCGTCCTGCACACCGAACGCCCCGTTGCCGAACCCCACCAGGTTCAGGTAGCGCGTGAGGATTTCCGCCTTGGTGAACGTCTTGTCCAGCGTCAACGCCATCCGCATCTCACGGAGTTTGCGCGCCGGGGTCAGTTCGACCGCGGCACGCCTTTCGGCGTTCGTCTGCGCCGTCACCAGTAGCTGGAAGTTCTTGACGTATTGCTGCTCGATCGTCGAACCGCCGCGGGTGTCGAGATTGCCCGACAGATAACCGGACAGACCGGTGAGTGTGCCCTGCCAATCGACGCCCGCGTGCTCGGCGAACCGCTTGTCCTCGATCGAGACGATGGCCAGCTTCATGGTGTTGGCGATCTGCTCGCTTTTCACCTCGAACCGGCGCTGGGTGTAGAGCCAGGCGATCGGCTTACCTGCGGCGTCGACCATGGTCGTCACCTGGGGCACGTCGTCCTCCACCAACTGCGCCGAACCGTTGGCGACGACGTCCGAGGCCCGGTTGGACAACAGCCCGAACCCGCCCGCGAACGGGAACATCAGCGCCGCCACCAGCACCCCGGCCAGCGTGCAGCACAGAATCAGCTTGATGACCGTCCCCCCGGCCGGTGCGCGCTCCGGCATGTCAGCAGGGTATTAAATACGGACTCGCGGCGAACGTTCCCGCGCCGATTTCACAGCAACGACGGCGAAACGCTCTGGTAACGGACACGGTCACCCTCGGTCCAGATCCCACTGGCCGAAGTCGGGCGCGAGGACCTCGTCGACGTCGACATGGGTGTCTCCGATCGGCACACCGGGCTCGGACGGACCGATCACCACAGCCTGATACAGCACCGCTCTGGGATCGCGCTCACCAGCCGACCAGGCCTTCGTCTGCCACACCCACCAATGCCCGTCGCTGGTCGAGCGGCCGACGACCCCGTCGCCGATCGCCCACGAGCACGCCCGCGCGTGACCGTAAAGGCCGGTGCGCTGCACGCCCAGCACCGAGTTGATCCCGCGGTACCACTCGAGCGCGACGTTCTCCCAGGTCTCGGCGTCGATGTCCTCGTCGACGCTGAAGAAGATCGGCGCCGAATCAGGACCGCCCGCGGCTTTGTGCAGCCGCAGGGCGGTCGATGCGTCCGCGACACCACCGTCGTACCCGCGTGTGTAATCGGACGGCGTCGGCCAGCCGGGCTTGCCGTACTGGTAGCAGCTGACGACGTGCAAGCCCTCGGCTCGCAGCGAGTCGGCATACTCGCGCGTCACCGGTTTGAAGTCGAAGTCAGCGCCCGGCCGTAGCTCGGAGACGTATACCAGCGCGCCGTCGAAGCCCGCCGCCTTGAGCTGATCGGCCGGAACCTTTCGGTGCGCGAAGTCGACGACCCGCAGCGGGGCCGCCGACGCACGCGGGCCGGTAAGCGTCGCTGCGGTCGCCCCGAGGATGTATAGCGGCGGCGCGGCGACGGCGTACTTGAGCAGTTCGCGTCGTGAAGGAAGGTGCCCTCTGCCACGACGCCCTCCGCCACGACCGGGTGACGTCGGGGAATCCTGCACGGCGCGATGCTAACAACATTGACGACGCGCGTGGGTGCCGGTCGGTTGATTCCTCCGGCCCGGAACGTCCCCGCCCTATGCTGATGACCGACACGCCAGCCGGGCACGGCGGCGTCTCACCCGCACCTGCGACCTGACGGGGTGGCCCATGCCCGCCGACCAACTCGCTGTTCACGGCAAGCGGTCCATGTCGAGGTGCCTTGGCGTCGCCGCGGTCTTGATCGCGCTGACGGCATCCTCGGCGTGCGGTGCCCGGGTCGAGAATCCTCCGCCGAACTCCGGGGTGCAGGCGGCGCCGCAGCCGTCGACCACAACCCAGAGGCCCACCATCCCGGCACCCGGCCTGCCGGCGGTTGACGAGCTGATCAACACCGCGATCGCCGCACATGAACTGCCCGGCGCCGTGGTCGCGGTCGGACACCGTGGCAGGCTCGTCGTCCACCATGCGTACGGCTCGCGCAAGCTGGCGGGCGAACCGGCGCTCGACGGGGCCCCCGCCCCGGCCGAGCCTATGACCGAGGACACGATCTTCGACGTCGCATCCTTGACCAAGAGCCTCGCCACGGCCACGGCCATCATGCAGCTCTGCGAACAGGGCAAGGTCGCGATCGACGAACCGGTGCAGAACTATCTGCCCGCCTTCAACGGTGCGGGCGATCCCCAGCGGGCACGGGTGACGCTCCGCATGTTGCTCACCCACACTTCAGGTATCCCAGGCGATATCGACCTCCGCGACCCTTGGGGCCTGGCCCGCCCCGACAGCGCGGAAGGAATCCGTCGCGCGCTCGCCACGCCGCTGCAGTCGGAGCCGGGCGGGGTGTTCCGCTACTCCGACATTAACTTCATTCTGCTCGGGGCGCTGATCGAAGAGGTCGCCGGCGAGCCCGAGGACGTCTACGTCCAGCGGAACGTCTTCGCGCCGCTCGGCATGCAGGACACCCGCTACCTTCCTGCGGCCAAGGCGTGCGGTCCGCACAAGATCAGAGGAGCCGCGATCGCGTGGGCGTCCACTTCGCAGCCGCCCGCGTCGACCCGCTGTCCCGAAACTGGCTGGCGCACCGAGGTTTTGCCCCGAGTCGCCCCGACAGCCCTCGACGAGGAAGGCAGAGCACAACCGGGCAGCAACCCCGACCTGGACTTCCCGCTGCGAGGTACGGTCCATGATCCGACAGCGCGCCGCATGGGCGGCGTCGCCGGGCACGCCGGGGTGTTCTCGACCGCGCGTGACATCGGCATCTTCGCGCAGGCCCTGCTGGACCGATTGGCGGGCCGTCTGAGCACCTTTCCGTTGAAGCAGGAAACCCTGCAGCTGATGACGACGCCCCAGCAGCCCGGGCACTCGCCCGGGCAGGTCGAGGCGGCGAACGAGGCGGTCCGAGAGGCAATCGCGGTGGCACCGAATCCGAATCCGCTACTCGCTCCGAACTATCCGGCGATCTACGGCCAGAATTTGCGAGGGCTCGGTTGGGACATCGACACCGGCCATTCCCGGCCGCGCGGACTCCTCTTTCCCGTCGGCAGCTTCGGGCATACAGGTTTCACTGGCACGTCACTGTGGATGGATCCGGCCTCCGACACCTACGTGATCCTGCTGACGAACGTGATACACATTCGCGGTAGCAGCCCGCTGTCGAACCTGCAAGGAGAACTCGCCACCGTGACCGCGCGAGCGTTGGACCTGTACACCGACACGCAACCAGCCCCCAAGCCTCGCTGAACGAGCAGGAGATGGCCGAGTTGTATTACGCGCAAAGACAGTTCGAGGCCTACGGAACGTCCCACTTGCTGGTGCTCGCCATCTTCGCGGTAGGCGCGGCACTGCTGATCTGGTGGGGGCGCCGACAGACCGAAGCGCAGGCACGGGTGTTCTCGCGCGTGTTTGCGTTGCTGATCGTCGCGGCATTCGTGGTGGCGCTGGTCTACAAATTGATCCGGCCCGACATTCAAACGTCCGTGCCGATCCAACTGTGTGACATCGCCGAACTCACGGCCGCCTATGCACTGTGGTCGCAACGCCATTGGGCCTTCGCGCTGACGTACTACTGGTGTCTGCTCCTGAGCTCGCAGGCGTTGCTCACACCCGACGTGGGAACACCTCGAGAGGGCGCACCGGACTTTCCGCACCACCTGTTTCTCACGTTCTTCGTGCTTCACGTGTTCGCGGTCTGGACGGCCATCTACCTCACGTGGGGACGAGGGATGCGTCCGCGATGGCGCAGCTACCGCTTCGCCGTCGTCGTCACCCTGATATGGGCAGCGGTGACCTTCACCTTCAACGCGATCGTCGGCACGAATTACGGCTACCTGAACGCCAAGCCCCCGACCGCTTCGTTGTTGGATGTGTTCGGGCCGTGGCCGATGTATTTGGTGGTCGAAGTGGCGATCGTCATCGCCGTCTGGGCCCTGATGACGTGGCCGTGGGAGCGGAGGCGGCAAAACGCCGGAGTGGCTCGAGCCGCATCAGCGCCGTCGGGGTGACTCGCGAACGAAGGCCAAGTCGGGTCAACGACCGACTCCCGGCGCGCCGCAGGACTGCCCGGGTGGCAGCGACGGCGCTGTGCCGCCCGACCGCGGTCGCGCCGGCCAGGAATCCACACAAGGCGCCGAGAACAAAGATGCGCCGCGTATGCCGGTTGTTCCGCCGCATCGCGGTCGAGGTGACGAATCCGCACATCGCGCTGAGGATCGCGACCGCGACCAGACCTGCCCAATACGGCAGTCCGAGCGAACCCATAGGCAACCTTTCGGCGCGGCATCCGCGAGCCGCCGAGGTCAATGGAATCACCGTCACTGCGGGCCCGACGGTCCCGTACGCGTTTCGTGACCGAAGCGAACGCGAAGCGTTGCCGGAGGCCTCGGTGGTTGCAGGGCGCCTACGTGATCGTCACGCCACCGTCGACCACGATGGTCTGACCGGTGACGTAGCCACCGGCCTCGGACGCGAGCCAGACGACGGCGGCCGACAACTCGTGCGGTTCGCCCACGCGGTTGAACACCACGCGGCCGGCCAGGGTGCGGTCCAGATAGCCCGGCTTGTACTCGTCCGTCATCTCGGACCTGAAGAAGCCCGGTGCCAGGGCGTTGACACGGATCCCCTTGCGCCCGCCCCATTGTTGGGCGAGGTCGCGGGTGAGGCCGACGACCGCGGCCTTGCTGGCGCTGTAGGCGGCCTGGGGGAGCCCCGCGGTGGTCAGCCCCAAGACGCTGGAGATGTTGATGATCGAACTGCCCGGCTGCATCACCCGCCCACACGCTTGGGCGGCCCAGTAGGACCCGTTGAGGTTGACCTCGACGACCTTGCGGAACTCCTCGGGTGTTTCCCGAGTCGCGGGCACGGCGGTTCCGACCCCGGCGTTGTTCACCAGCACATCGACGCGGCCGAACTCCTGCATTGCAGCGTCGACGAGTGCCGCGCACTGATCGGGATCTGCGACATCGGTTTGGACGCTGAGAGCGCGCCTGCCTGCTGTCTTGACGAGTTCTGCGGTGGCTTCGAGCTTTTCGACACGCCGGGCAGCCAAGACGACATCCGCGCCTGCCTCGGCGAGCGCCTCGGCGAACGACACGCCCAGCCCGGACGATGCGCCGGTGATGACGACGACCTTGTCGTCGAGGCGGAAGCGGTCCAGAATCGTCATCTGCGACGTTCTCCTGTCTGTCGTGCTGGCTGTGTGCTCGCCCAACCGTAATGCGTGGCGCTCGTCGCGTCGGCCGGGCGGTCCCGGTCCCGGCTTGGGTTCGAAGCGGCCATTGCCGGGCACCACTAGTGGCGGCCGGTTCGGACGAGGGATAGCGAGTGACGCATGGTTGTACCCGGATGGGTGTGGGCGCTGACGGTCGTCGGCATCGCCGGACTCCTGGCTTTCGACTTCTTCTTCCACGTACGAAAAGCCCACGTCCCGACCCTCAAAGAGGCGGCGGTCTGGTCTGCGGCGTACGTCGGGATCGCCGTCCTCTTCGGGGTCGGTGTCCTGGTCTTCGGGGGCGTTGACGCCGGTGGCGAGTATTTCGCGGGATATATCACCGAGAAAGCGCTGTCGGTCGACAACCTCTTCGTCTTCCTGATCATCATCAGCAGCTTCCGCGTGCCGCGCGAGGACCAGCAGAAGGTGCTGCTGTTCGGCATCGTGTTCGCGTTGATCGCGCGTACCGGGTTCATCTTCCTCGGCGCTGCGCTGATCAACACCTTCGCCTGGGTCTTCTACGCGTTCGGGTTGATCCTTCTGCTCACCGCCGGAAACATGCTGACCCCGGACCACAGCGACTCCGAGACCGCCGACAACTTCGTCATCCGGCTGGCGAGGAAGGTTTTCCACACCACCGACTACTACGACGGCGACAAGCTGTTCACGACGGTGGACGGCAAGCGCGCGATGACGCCGATGCTGCTGGTGATGGTCGCCATCGGCGGCACCGACATCCTCTTCGCTCTCGACTCGATTCCGGCGATCTTCGGCTTGACCCAGAACGTCTACCTCGTCTTCACCGCGACGGCGTTCTCGCTGATGGGCCTTCGGCAGCTGTACTTCCTGATCGACGGCCTGCTCGACCGGCTGATCTACCTTTCGTACGGCCTGTCGGCAATCCTGGCGTTCATCGGTGTGAAGCTGATCCTGCATGCGTTGCACGAGAACAACGTGCCGTTCATCAACGACGGAGAACCCGTCGAGGTCGTGGAGATCAGCACCGGCCTCTCACTCTCGGTGATCATCGGAGTCCTCCTCGTCACCGTCGTCGCGTCGCTGTTCAGCAAGAAGGGTGCGGCCCAGACTGCGATCGCGAACGCTCGTCGCCACGCCAGGGCCTATCTCGATTCCGAGTACACCAGAAGCGCCGCGGAACGCGAACGCATCTTCAAGTCGCTTCTTCACGAACGCGATCAAATCCTCTCACTCGGTCCCAAGTACCGGCAGATGGTTCGTGATGAAACTGCCCTCCTCGATCTGCTCAATCGCGCAGCCGCCAAACACGATGAGGCAGTCGAGCGTGGCGAGGCCGCACCCTTCACCCGGAAGGGACTCACGAGCTGACGGCCCGCGAGTTCATCGACCTGCGGGAAGGGCTTCCACGGTTCGCCGATACGCTGCCCGTCGACATCGGGTGAACGACCGGCAGGGAACGGCGACGGCAGGGGATAGTCGAAATGGGTGTGTACGCAGTCACCGGAGCCGCATCCGGCATGGGACAACAAGCCGCCACCAAATTGAAGGCCCAGGGACACACCGTCATCGCCGTCGACGTCAAAGACGGCGACGTCGTGGCCGACCTGTCGACCGCCGACGGACGGCGAACCGCAGCCGATCAAGTCCTGGCCCGGTCCAACCGGCTTGACGGTGCCGTGTTGGCCGCGGGCATCGGGCCGACGCCCGGCAAGGACAGCACGCGACGGATATTCGAGGTCAACTATCGCGGCGTGGTCGATCTGCTGCAGGCGTGGCGACCCGCACTCGCCGCCACTGGACGAGCCAAAGTCGTCGTCATCGGCAGCAACTCGACGACCACCACCCCGGCGGTGCCGCGACGCACAGTGCGTGCGCTGTTGGCAGGCGATACCGACAGGGCGGTGCGCTCACTGACGTTGTTCGGACCGGTCGCGCCGTCGCTCGGCTATGCCGCATCGAAGATCGCGGTCTCCCACTGGGTCCGGCGCACGGCGGTGACGCGACAGTGGGCGGGCGCGGGTATCCGACTCAACGCGCTGGCGCCCGGCGCCATCATGACGCCGCTGTTGGAGAAGCAACTCGCCACACCGCGGGAGGCCAAGGCGGTCAACGCTTTCCCGGTGCCTGTGGGCGGCTTCGGAGATCCCGCTCAGCTCGCCGACTGGATGGTGTTCATGTTGTCAGACTCCGCCGATTTTCTCTGCGGCAGCATCGTTTTCGTCGACGGCGGGTCCGACGCCTACTTCCGGGCACGAGACTGGCCGAGGTCCGTGCCCGCACGGCGGTTGCCGTCGTATCTGTGGCGATTTCAAAGGTTCAAGGGCGCCGAATAGCGCCACCGCGGAGTCAGAACTTGGCGACGGCGCCCGCATCGACCGGCAACGCCGCCCCGGTGATGTACTGCGATTCGTCGGAGGCGAGGAACAACACCGCATTGCTCACGGCGCGGGCCTCGATCACCGGTTTCGGCAGCATATGGAAGTGACCGATGACCCGTGCGGCGTCCTCCATCGTCGGATCGGTGAGGTCCGGCCGCACCGTGCGGCGGAAGTGATCGTTGTCGATCATCGGTGTCAGGATGTTGCCCGGATGGATGGAGTTGACCCTGATCCATTGTGGTGCAAGCTCATTGGCCAGCGAGTTCATCAGTCCGACGACGGCGTGCTTGGCCGAGGCGTAGTGCGCCATATAGCCGCCGCCGCGGAGCCCCAGCATCGAGCTGACCAGGATGATCGATCCGCCGCCGTTGGTCATGTGCGGCAGGGCGGCTTTGACGGTGTGCCAGACGCCGGTCACGTTGATGTCGAGCATCGTCTGCCACGCGGATTCGGCAATCTTCGCGGCAGGCGCCGGATCCGCGCTGATGCCGGCATTGGCCACCACGATGTCGAGCGCGCCGAGTTCGCCGACCCCACGGGCGAGCGCTGCCTGAAGGCTCGCCAGGTCGCGCACATCCGCCGTGTCGGTCACGATGCGGCGGCCCGACTTCTCGACCAGCGCCGCCGTGTCAGCGAGGTCTGCCTCGGAGGGGCCGGGATATCCGGCGGCGTCGATGTCCTCGCACACGTCGACGGCGATGACGTCGGCCCCTTCCTCGGCGAGCCGAACCGCGTGTTCGCGGCCCTGACCCCGCGCAGCGCCGGTGATGAACGCGACCTTGCCGGCGACCCGCCCGACCCTGTTTCCCGTCATTGCGGCCTTTCCCGTGAGCAAGCAGCGATCACTGCGCCACGGTGGCGCCGCGACTTCAGGCGTCCTCCAACGCTTCGCCGATTTCATGTGCGACGCGGTTGTGCTCGTTCTGCAGCAGCACATGGCCGGCGGCCAACGCCAGAGCCACTGGCCACTCGATGATCTCGACGGCGGCCAGCACCCCGAGCGTTCCGTAGAACGCGAGTTGTTCAGGCCGGGGAATCTTGACGCGCCCGACCATCGGCAGGTCCATCGAGAACATCTGGGCGTCTCGAACACGCTGGACGGCATCGCGGTGGGTTGCCGCGTTTTTCGAGGATTTGGCCATCAGTTTGCCTTCCCGTCATGGCGTATTGGGCGTTTGGACGCTCGCGGTGCGGACCGTCGAGAGCATGGCCTCAACCGGTATAACACCCTCTTCCGATCCATTGGTTGTCGTTTCGGGCGTGATTTCAATACCGTTGCGGGAACTGTACGCCGTGCTGTGGCGGCTGGGAGTCGTCGAGATCGAGGACTGAGCCCGACGCAGTACCCAGGGTGCACAGCCCGCGGCGGCGGTGGCGACGCCTGCGGTGCCGAGTGCCTGAGCCCAACCGAGCGGCCCCAACGGCGTGCACCCCAGCATCTGGCTCACGCCCGGTGTGCTGATCAGGGCGCCCAGCGTCACCAGCGAACCCGCCGCCGTCGCGATCACCAGCGGGCTGCGCGAATCGATGAGCGTCTGGCCCAACTGCGTCGTCACCAATGCCACCAACGCCACCGTCGATGCCCGACGCGGCGCCAGCGTGAAACCGGCCATCACCCACGCAGACGTCGCGGCCGCGGCAGTCGTCGTTCCCCGGATGGCCACGGTTCGCCAGATCGCTGCGTGATTCGGTCCGTGTCCCACGTCGTCGCCGTTCCGCCGCGCCGGGCTCACGGCCAGGGCCGCCGCGGGCAGCGCATCGGTCATCATATTCACCAACAGCAGTTGGCGCGTGTTCAACGGCGAGCTTCCGGTCAACGCCGACCCGATAATGGAAAACGCGACCTCGCCGGCGTTGCCGCCCAACAACACCGAAACCGCGGCCTGCACGCGCCGCCACAGCTGCCGTCCCTCGTCGAGCGCGTCGAGCAGCGAGCCGATGCGGCCGTCGAGCAGCATCACATCGGCGGCGGTGCGTGCGGGATCACTGCCCTGAGCGGCAACCCCGATGCCGACCGTTGCTGCTCGGATCGCCGCCGCGTCGTTGGCGCCGTCACCGACCATCGCGCAGACCAAGCCGATGCGCTCCAGGGTCTGCACCACCTGCACCTTGTGCTCGGGTGTCATCCGCGCGAACACCAAGCCGTCCCGCACGGCGCGTTCTTGGCCCCGCCGCGAGAGCGCCTCCCAATCCGCGCCGCTGATGACCTGGGCGGCCGTGACCGACATCCCGAGTTCGGCGGCGATGGCCGCCGCGGTGACCGGGTGATCGCCGGTGATGAGCCGTACGCCGACCTCCTGCTTCTGCAGTGCGGCCAACAACGACGCCGACTCCGGACGTGGAGTATCCGACAGACCGAGCAGTCCGACGAACTGTAACCCTCTGCCGCACAGGCTGATCAGTGTCTCATCGCGGCGGCGTGCGGTTCGTGCCTGCTGCGTCGTCAACGTGCGACGAGCCACGGCGATCACGCGCAAGCCGGATTCCGCCATCCGATGCACCATGCGCTTGGCCGTCGGGTCAAGACCGGTGCACGCGGCAAGGACGCTTTCCGGAGCGCCCTTGATGTACAGCTCGGAGTCGAGGAGGGAAGCCGAGAAGGGCCGTCCCGACCGGAACGGCAGATTCGTCGTGTTCACATCCGGTGCGTGCGCATCGCCGGCTGCTTCGATGACAGCCGCGTCCGTGGCGTGTTCGTGTCGATCGCCGTTCTTGGCCGGAGTGGCCCGTGCCGCGCATTCGAGCACCTGTCCTCGCGTGACGCCGTCGGCGTGATGCACTTTCGTGACTCGCAGCCGGTTCTCACTGAGCGTTCCGGTCTTGTCGAAGCACACGACGTCGATGCGGCCCAGTGCCTCCACCGAACGCGGGGTGCGAACAAGCACACCTGTCCGCGTGAGCCGGCGCGCAGCCGTCTGTTGTGCCAGGGTGGCCACCAGCGGCATGCCCTCGGGCACCGCGGCAACCGCGACGGCGACACCGCTCGCAACCGCGCGGCGCAGGGGAACCATGCGCAGCAGCCCCATTCCGCTCACGAGCGCTCCGCCTGCCAGGCTCAACGGCAGGGCACGATCGGTCAATTCGCGCAGTTGTGCCTGCAAGCCGACTGCCGACTTCTCCGCCGACTGAACCTGCGCCGCCCGGCTTGCCTGCGTACCTGCACCGACCGCGGTGACGATCGCCATCGCGGTTCCCGCGACCACCGTGGTGCCGGCGTGCAGCATGCAACTGCGTTCGGCCAGCGCCGCGCCCGGAGTGGCAGCGGCCCGCTTGGGTACTGGAAGCGACTCGCCGGTCAGCGATGACTCGTCGAGCTCGACGTCGGATGCCCCGATGATCCGCGCGTCGGCGGGCACGACCTCGCCGGGCCTCACCTCGATCAGATCACCGGGCTGCAGGTCTGCGGCGTCGATCGTTTCGTACCCGTGGTCGGTCACGAGCCGCGCGGGCGGAACCTGAACGGCCAGCAGCCTGCCCAGCAGGCGCTCCGCCCGAACCTGTTGCGATGCGGCGAGAATCGAGTTACCCGCCAACACCGACCCGACCAGGATCGCGTCGATCGGCGATCCCAGCAGGGCGCTCGCCGTGGAGCCGACGGCCAGTATCGGTGTGAGGGGGTCCGACAACTCCTGGCGCAGCGAACCGACGATATCCCTGGTGAGCCGAGATGGGGGTCCGACCACCCGCGGGATGACGTTGATCGACGCGCTCGCAGCCGCAGCCGCCCGCGACTTGCGTTGCTTCAGTTCACGTTTCGGCGGTGGCAGTATCTGACGCACTTCCTCGGCAGACATCGCATGCCACTCGTGCACGGTGGCCGGGATCGGAGTCCGGTCGTTGAGGGCTCCACGCGCCAGCAGGAGTCCGGTGGTCAGCCCGGCGGCCGCGCCAGCGGTCACCGGTCCCGGTCCGCGGCCTCGCACGCCCGGAATCATGAGCAGGGCGCCCAGCATGGACGCGCTGGTTGCAAGTTCCACGCCCCGCTCACTGGCCCTACGCGCGGCGGGCAGGGCATGCATCACCCGCCACACGGCGTCGAGGTCAGCGGCGAGCAGATCGGCTCGCCATGGGGGTGGACCGTCGTCGGGTAACAGCCCGATCGATACATCTGCAGCCGAAAGCGCCTGCGCCGCATGTGAAGCGATGACGGCAACGGTACGGCCGTCGGCTTGGAGTGCGATGACGGCATCCAGCAACGCCGCGTCGGCGGGCCCCTCGAGCGGATACAGCTCGTCGAACGACGGTCGCAGGTCGTCGAGTTCGTCGCACTGCAGCGAGACCAATTCGGCGCCTGCCCGCCGAACCTCGCCGAGCACGCTCGCCGCCAACGGATGATGCACATGGCGAACCAACACTTCGGCCGTGGCCGCACCGTTGGTGCTGCCGTTCGTGTGCGACGGTGCGCGTTGCCAACCGACGTCCAGCTCACCGCGATCGAGGCTCTCGCGAGCCCACTGCCATGCCGCAGCCCGGTCGCGATCGGAGATGCCGCGTAGCCCCCCGATTCGCAGTCGATCGGTCAACAGGACGCGCGGGTCGACGACGACGGCGTCGACGCGGTCCAGCCGGCGGATCGCCTCCGGATCCAGCGCGACGATGTTGTATTTGTCGGCTAGGCCGCGACCGAGGGCAGCGGCGAAGCCCTCGCGGGCGTTGCGCGCCGCCTTCGGGGTGGAAACCACCGCTGCGGTGGCGGCGGTGTTGATGTCACGACTGAGGACGCCGACCGCGGCCGCCCACAAGCCCTGCACCACGCCGCTCCGGTCGATGTGTCGCTCAATCGGGCCGGGCGGCATCGGACAGGGGCGCTGTGGAGGCGAACCGATGTCTGGATCGTCCGCGTGCGACGCGATCGCCGGTTCGTGACGCTGCCACGCGCGCGAGCCGGCCATCGTCTCCGCGACCTGATAGAGATGCCGGACCGTCTCGACGGCCAGCGAGGTCGGCGCCTCGGTCACGGTGTAGACCGTCGCGGCGGCGATCGCTATGGCGGTGTCGGCGGCGCTGCGTCCCAGTCGTTGTTCGACGACTTCCCGTAGGCGCGGCTGATAGTCGACGAGCACCACCGCGGCCGCGAGTCCCGCGGGCAGCGCAGGCCACATCAGGGCCCGCCCCGCAATCGCAGTGCACAACCCGACACCGTTCGCCGTCGCCGCGATGAGCTTGCCTGCGAGGACGACGCCGTCGGCGGGCAGATCGGTGGCGGCCCCGGCGTCCGGCTCCGTTTGGTACTCGACCGCAGCGACCAATTGGCACAGTCGATCCATCGTCGGCCCGTCGTCGGAGACGGTGATGACCACTCGCGACAGCGAGTGGTTGAGCCCTATGGTCAGCACACCGGGCTCGGCGCGCACAGAGTCGAGAACCGCGCGACCCAGGGCCTTACCTTTGTCGCCGTTCAATCCGCGTACTTCGATCCAGCAGCGGTTCCCGTTGCGCCAACACCGCCGGCTCGGCCTACCGCCCGCGAGTTCTTTGACCGCGCTGACGACGGCTGTGACCGACTCGCGCGTGGCGCTTCCGACGAGCCTTTCGACGAGGCTCACTTCTTGGTCGTACGACGTGCCGGCGTGGTCTTCTTGGCCGGGCGCGACCGGCTACTGTTCTTCGATTTGGTCGCTCGGCGTGCGGTCGTCGTCGGTGCGGTCGATGAGTCCCGCCGGCCTTCGCTTCGGGGAGGAACCGAGCGCAGTGTCGGTTGGGCGTCGCTCGACGCGTCGGCGCGGTGCGAGAGCCGATGCAGCACAAGCGCGGCGCCGCCGACGGTGACCAGTACCGGCCACTCGACCAATCCGACTGCGCCGATGGCGCCGATGGTGAGTGCGGCGGCGGCAGAAGACCGGCTGCCGTTGTCGAGGCCGGCCTTCACCCCGGACGCCGCACCTTGGACGGCGCCCACCGCACCGCTCACTGCCGCTCCGCCGATCGCTCCGGCCGCCGCGGTCGTCACGTCAGCTGTCTTGGTCACTGCTCGGGTGGCCGCCGAAATGATGTTCATCGGAGCTCCTCGCGTTGGATAGCCCTTAGCTGTTCCCGTAAATAGGCGTTATACACCGCTTGGGTGAACAGGTCTTCGCGAGAACATCACGGTGGCGGTCGACCGCGGGTCAGCGGCTGGAGCGCGCAGATGTTTATCGTGCAGCGCTCCCGACGACTATGCGCGGCTCCGCAGACCGTGGCTGCCCGTTCGTATTGCGCAGCAACACTTTTCGCGGATCATCCGGGCGCGCCCGGGGGCTGGGGTGCGACCGTCGGTAGGAACTGAACCGGGCCCGGCGGGATGTTGGTGTCCGGCGGCGGCGCCGTACCGGGTAGGGGCTGGCCGAGTCGGTCCTGCGGCATCTGGCCGAGGAGCCCGCCTTTGAGCATGCCCGCGTGGTACATGTCGATGTACCTACCGAACCACTCCCGCCGGCTGACGTCGGCGTTCTCTTGCCCGGGTGCGACGTCGAACTGCACGCCCTGGTCCGGCGCCGCGGGTGTGACGTTCTGCGCGATGCCGTAGGCGTTGTTGAAGATTCTCAGGTTCGGCGGGGCTCCGGGGCCGGCTCCGGGCGGCGCCGGCGCGATGTTCTGGCCAAGCACCGTGCTCGCATCGAGGCCCGGGACCTGGGGGGCGCCGAGGGGTCCGGGCGCAGGAGCGCCGCTTTGCCCCAGCACCGCCAATCCGTTGAGGCCCAACGGCGCACCGGCTACCGGCACAGTCGGCCCGAGCGGCGACGGTGCGGGTGCGGGCGCCGGGAGCGCCGGTGGCGCCGGGTCCGCGGTCGCCACCGCACAGAAGGTGATCGCCGCCCCGGTGAGCAACACGCCGACTGCCCAGATGCCCGCGGTTGGCGAGGTCGCCGAGTTCGCGCTCATGCCTCAGACGGCCTTGGTGACGCCGTAGTAGGCCACGACGTCGTCGGTGTCGGTGGTCGCACTGGTCAGCGTCGCGTACGAGCGCATGAAGGACTGGCCGACGCAGCCGTCGACCTTGACGTGGGTGTCCTTGAGCGTGACCCGCACAGGCGCGCTCTTGTACTCCTTCTTGTCGACCATGACCGTCGTCACCGTGCCGGGCTTGGGATGGACCTCGATCTTGCCCGAGAGCGGCATTGTCGCACCCGTGGGCAGCAGTCCGCCGGTGAGCGACGAACCGCTCGTACCGATACCCGCCTGGCCGATCAGCCGGACCTGACCGAGTTCGATGCCGCAACCGATCTGGTATCCGACCTCGAGGATGCCGCCGTTCAGGGTGGTGCTGCCCCCGCCGGTCACGGTGCCGGTGAACGTGCCCCCGGCGAGGTATTCGCGCGAGGACGTCGCGGTCGTCAGCGGTGCGACGGGCAACTGGGATTCGTTGCCGCCAGCCACATTCAGGATCCAGCCGTCCGGTGTGACCACCACGCCGGGCGGGGCCGACGCGACCACGCCGGTGTCCGGAGGAGGAGCGGCATCGCCAGGCGGCGGCGGCACGGGCGGCGGCTGAGCCGCCGCGAGGGGTGTCACCCCGAACGGAATGACGGCGACGGCGAGGACTGTGGCGATTCGGTTGATCATCTTTCTGCTTTCCATCCCGGCTCAAACAACCTTGGTGACACCGAGATACGTGACGACGTCGTCGGTGTTGTCGGTGGAACTGGTCAGCGTGGCGTACGAGCGGATGAAGGACTGGCCCGCACACTGGTCGGTCTTGATACGCACACCGGTGATGGTGATTCGCGTCTCGCTCCCCTTGAACTTCTTCTTGTCGACGGCCACCGTGGTCACCTGTCCGGGCTTGAGGTACACCTTGCCCTCGAGGGCGACGCCGAATGCACCGGTGACGTTGCCGTTGAACGGAATGCTGATACCGGGGGTGAAGCTGCCGATCGGGTTGATCTCGGTCTCGTCGGAGATGATGCCGCAACCGATCTGCTCGCCCGCCTCCAACTGCCCGCCGGCCAGCTTCGTCGAGCCGCTGCCGGTGATCCGGCCGGTGAACGTGCCGGCGACGAGATATTCACGTGAGGTGATGGCGGTGGTCAACGGCGCCACCGGCAACTGGGTCTCGTTGCTACCCACCACCTCGAGGTGCCAACCGTCCGGAGTGTCGAGAATCCCCGGAGCCGCGGACGGCACCGCGCCCTCGGGCGGAAGCGGATTCGTGGCGATCGCCGGCACAACGGGCTCTGGAGGTGGGGGTGGATCGGCCGCCGCGAGCGGTGTGGCCCCGACCGGGATCACGCACACGGCGGCCAGCGCGGCAAATCGGATCAACATTGCGAAGAGGGGCCTTCCAGCTCGGAACGAACAGTTGCGACGAATCTGTCGCGACGGAGCCTCTAATGGCCGGGTTGCCGTGGGGTGAACGGAGCCCGAACAGTCGCCGCCGAGTCACAGGCCAATCGCGATATCACTGGTACAACCGTCATGCCCAGCCGAATCACAGCTGAGGTCAAGGCTTTTCACAGCTGGGCGATAGCTGACCGATGGCGACTGTGCGCCGGCGGTTACCGCTGTGTTCAGTGACAGGACACTTCGGGCGTCGACGGTTGGCGGAATCGTCTCGCATGCGCTGCGACGCACGCCGCATGCAGCAGATAACGACTGGATGAGGAAACGTGACGTCACGCCAACTGTGCCTGCGAACGACAGCGCTCATTGTCGTGGCCGGCCTCGCCTCGTTCGCGACGCCGGTCGCTTCGGCCGACGACCTCGGCGTCGATCCGCAGACGCCCGGGCCCATCCAGGTTGCGCCCGCGCCCACCTCCGACAACGCCGACCCGATCGCCGTCGCGGCATGTTCACAGTTCGCCTCGGTGCTCGACGGCAGCTCCTCGTACTACGGGGATTTCGCCGATTCGTTCGAGGGCTCCGACTACCGCGATCCGGCGGTGGCCAGCAGCAACGTGACCGGTCGCACCGCTTTACGGGAGTCCGCCGCGCTGGCCATGCGTGCGGCCGACACACCGGGATTGTCGGCGGATATCGCTCAACCCATGCGGGTGTGGTCGCTCGGCGCGACCAAGCTGTTGGTGAAGATGGGGCTGCGGATGTCGGGCGAGGGGTTGAACAGCACCGCCACCGAGATGAACAACCAGGCGACGAAGGTGCAAGAGGCCTGCGCTGCGGCGGGCACTCACGCGTGAGCATCGCGTTCCCTTGTGCCACGGGGCTTTTGGCGCTCGGAACGGGACTCGCCGGATGCGCCACACCGCCGACGGCTTCCGGGCCGCCGGCACCCGTCTCCGACACCGTGCTCGGCAGCTTGTTGTTGGACACGGTCGAGGTCGACGAGATCATGGGAACGGCTTCCATGCGGGCGCATCCGCTCGTCACGTCGATGGGCGATCATCGCGCGATGCTGCCCAACCTCAGCTGCCTGGGCGTCTGGCAGCAAGACGAAGCGTCGACTTATGACCCCAGCCACTGGAAGTCGCTGCGCCAGCAGATGTCGCGCACCCCAGACACCGACCAGTGGGAGCATCTGGTCGTGCAGTCGGTGGTCTCATACCGCACGGCGGACGAAGCCCGTGAGTTCCTCGCCGAATCGGCGGACCGTTGGAGCAAGTGCACCCACCACGACGTCAACATCCAAGTCAACAACCAGGTGCTGCCGGCATGGCGGAGCGGGGAACTCACCCGGACCGACGATCGACTCGCCATGCCGTATACGCGTGACGACGGCGGGCGGATGCGGTCCTGTCAACACGTGCTGCAGGCCGCGGCCAATGTCATCATCGACGTCGTCGCCTGCGCGCCGCCCGCCGCGCCGACGACCGCGCCCATGGTCAAGGCCGCCGATGTCGCCGACCGGATCGAAGCCGGGATGCCGAGATGACCGGCTGTGCCCGGGCGTCCGCTAAGCGCGCTTCGCGAGGAACTCCACCACGGCGTCGGCGAAGACGTCATTGCGGTCGCCGGCCACCATGTGTCCCGCGCCGCCGACGTCGACGAACTCGATATCCGGGAAGCGGGCGAGGAACTCTGCGGCGCGGTCCTCGGTGACCAGGTCGCTCATCTGCCCGCGCACCAGGAGCATCGGCACGCCGTCGCGCAGGATCGATGCCACCGCTGCGTTCATCCGATCCACTTCGGTCACCTCGATCGGCGGGGATGCCGCCGTCCCGTCGATGAACTTCGGGTCCCAATGCCAGTACCACCGCCCGTCACGCTCGCGCAGGTTCGTCCGCAGGCCGTCGAGATCGCTCGGTCTGCGCCGGTGCGGGTTGTACTCGGCGATCATGTCGGCGACTTCGTCCAGCGATACGAAGCCCGATTGCATCCGATCGGCCATGAAGTCGTGGATGCGCGATGCGCCGGAGGGGTCCATGTCCGGCACGATGTCGACCAGCACGACGGCGCGCACAGTTGTGGGCGCCAGTTCACCCGCGAGCAGCATCGCGGTGAATCCGCCGAGCGACGCCCCGACGATCACCGGCCGCGGCGGCAGCTCGGCGATCACTTCCAGAACGTCGCCGGCGAAGCTGACGACGCGGTAGTCGCCGTCGGTGGACCAGTCCGATTCGCCATGGCCGCGCAGATCTACGGTGACGGCCTGCCATCCGCGTTCGGCGACCGCGGCCGCTGCCCGGCCCCAGGACCGCCGGGTCTGCCCGCCCCCGTGGAGGAACACCACCGCCGGCGCGGTCGGATCACCGATTCGGTCGGCCACGATCGTCAGGCCATCACTGCTGCAGACGCGAAAGACATTGGGAGAAGCGGTCATCGGCGGGCTCCGGCGATGACGGTGCGAGTGACCGCCTCGGCTCGGCTGCGTCGAAACGAGCGGCCTTCGGTGAGGATCGCGTAGACGATTCCGCCGACGATGGCGTCGGCGGCCGCTTGCGATGTGGCGTCGTCGAGCCCGTCGGCCGACAACCGCGCCTTCACGCCTTCATGGAGCGGCGCGCTGAATCCCGCCTGCATGCGCGCCTTGGTGTCCTCGTGCTCCATCCCCGCGACGGTGAGGATGCGCAGCATGGCGTTGCCGCGTTCGCCCGTGAGCGTCGCCGCGAGGCTGACGGCCCATCGGCTCAGGTCGGCCACGAGGTCCTCGGTGTGGGGGACGGGCTTGAGGATCTTGTCGGCATCGTCGAGCAGCACATCGGCGACGAGGGACGGCCGGCTCGGCCACCACCGATAGATCGTCTGCTTGCCGACACCGGCGCGCGCCGCGACGGCCTCGATGCTCAGCCCGTCGAATCCGCGCTGAAGCAGCAACTCCTTGGTGGCCGAGATGATCGCCGTTCGCGACCGCTCGCTGCGGCGACGGGGCGCCTTGGCCTCGGTGACCATCGATTGACTCCACATCTGACGGGGCCGGCTTTACAGATGGTGACAGCACTGCCTAATCTTGGCAAGACGAGACGTTGCGTCTCGTGCGAGCGAGAGGGACGAGATTGGCCGACCGCCGGTGACGCCCACGAAGCTGGTCATCGGGGCCAGCGGCTTCCTGGGTTCGCACGTCACCAAACAGTTGGCCGCAAGCGGCGACGACGTGCGGGTGCTGATCCGTCCGACCAGTTCGACCCGCGGCATCGACGGAGTGCCGGTCGAGATCCGGCGCGGCGACATCTTCGATCCGGACAGCGTGCGATCGGCGATGCGCGGATGCGATGTCGTGTACTACTGCGTCGTCGACGCCCGTCCGTGGCTGCTGGACCCGGCGCCGATGTGGCGCACGAACGTCGACGGCTTGCAAGCCGTGCTGGACATCGCGGTGGACGCCGGCCTCCACCGCTTCGTGTTCACCAGCTCGGTCGCCACCATCGGCCGGTCCACGGACGGACCCGCCGACGAGACCACCGCCCACAACTGGCTCGACCTCGGTGGCGCCTACGTTCGCAGTCGCGTGCAGGCCGAGCGGATGGTGTTGCGCTACAGCGCCGAGAAAGGCCTTCCCGCCGTCGCGATGTGCGTCTCGAACACCTACGGCCCCGGGGACTGGCTGCCGACCCCGCACGGCGCGTTGCTGTCGGCGGCCGTGCGCGGCAAGTTGCGGTTCTACATCGACGGTTTCGAGAGTGAGACGGTCGGCATCGAGGACGCCGCCCGCGCCATGATCCTGGCCGGCGAGCGCGGCCGGGTCGGCGAGCGGTACATCGTTTCCGAGCGGTGGATGAGCGCGCGCGAGATCTTCGAGACAGGTTGCAGCGCTGTGGGAATCGAACCCCCTCGGCGGGGCGTGCCGATCGCGTTGATGGCCGCCGCCAGCTACCCGAACAGCTGGATCGCCCGGGTCCGCGGCCGGGACACCATGTTGACACCGCTGAACATCCGCCTGATGCACGTCATGTCGCGGATGAACCACTCGAAGGCGGTCCGGGAACTCGGATGGGATCCGTCACCCACTCCGGACGCGATCGCCGCGGCCGCGCATTTCTTCCGCACCTCTCGCCGGACCAGCACGGAGTCCCGATGACCCTGGCCCTCACCCCCGAACAGCGGGAACTCAGCGACTCCGTCGCCCGGTTCGCGGCACGGCGCGCCCCGATGTCCGCCACCCGCGAGTCCTTCGACCGACTTGCGAAAGGCCATCTGCCGTCATGGTGGGAGGAGTTCGCGGCCAACGGATTTCACGCCGTGCACTTGCCCGAGCGTTACGGCGGCCAGGGCGGGAGCCTGCTCGACGCCGCCTGTGTCCTCGAGGCGGCGGGCAAGGCGTCGCTGCCGGGTCCACTGCTGCCGACCGTGGCGACGGGCGCCGTCGCCTTGTCAGGTGAACCCACCCCGCCGGTCGAGACGTTGCTGACGCGCCTCGCCGACGGTGAAGCGGCCGCGCTGGCCTTGCCGGGTGACTCGACGTTCACCGCGAGTGACGACGGTCAGCGGTGGTTGATCGACGGCGGCTCGGACCTCCTTGCGGGAATCTGCACGGCGACGACGGCATTGATCAGCGCGGTCACCGACCGCGGGGATCGCATCTGGGTCGTCGTCGAAACCACGCACCCCTCGGCGGCGGTCGAGTCCGTGCGCGGGACGGACCTGTTGACCGACCTCGGCAGGTTGCGTCTGGCCGGCTATCCGGTCGAGAAGACCGACGTCGTCGACGGTATCGACGTGGATCGGGCCGAGTACCTCACGACCGCGCTGACGGCGAGCGTGGCCGCTGGTATCACGCAGTGGTGTGTGGAGGCCGCCACCGCGCATCTGCGTACGCGCGAACAGTTCGGCAAACTCATCGGCACGTTCCAAGCGCTGCAGCACAGCGCCGCAATGCTCTTGGTCAACAGCGAGTTGGCCAGCGCGGCAACCTGGGATGCGGTGCGTGCGGTAGCCGACCCGATCGACCAACACGCGATCGCCGCGTCCGGGGCCGCGCTGATGGCCATCGAGCCTTGCCCGGACCTCGCGCTGGACACGCTGACGATGTTCGGCGCCATCGGCTTCACCTGGGAACACGACCTGCACCTGTACTGGCGCCGGGCCATCAGCCTGTCCGCCTCGATCGGCGACAAGACTCGCTGGGCCACGCGGCTGGGCGAATTGAGCACCACGCGCGAGCGTGACTTCTCGGTCGGCCTCGGTGACGCCGAAGCCGAGTTCCGGGCCTGGGTTGCCGAAACGCTCGACAAGGCTGCAATGTCCCACAACGACGGCCAGGGCCGCCAGGGCGATTACGAGCATTTCGCCACCGGCGCGCAGCGCACCGCCATCGCCGACGCCGGCCTGATCGCGCCACATTGGCCGCCGCCCTGGGGAATCGGTGCCAGCCCGCTGCAACAACTGATCATCGACGAGGAGTTCGGCAAGCGGCCCGCGGTGGTGCGGCCGTCGTTGGGAATCGCCGAATGGATCCTGCCCTCACTGATCAAAGCCGGCCCGAAGGAGCTGCAGGACCGACTCATCCCACCCACCCAGCGCGGCGAGCTGGCATGGTGCCAGTTGTTCAGTGAGCCGGGCGCGGGCTCCGATCTCGCCGCACTGGCGACACGCGCGACCAAGGCCGACGGCGGATGGCGCATCCACGGACACAAGATCTGGACCTCGTCGGCGCACCGGGCCGATTACGGAGCGCTCCTGGCCCGCACCGATCCGACCGCCCCGAAGCACCGCGGGATCGGCTATTTCATCGTCGACATGCGTTCACCGGGCATCGAAGTCCAGCCGATCAAACAGGCCAGCGGGGAACAGGAGTTCAACGAGGTCTTCCTCGACGATGTCTTCGTCCCCGACGAGATGCTGCTGGGCGAACCGACCGGCGGATGGGCGTTGGCGATCGCCACCATGGCCGAAGAACGTTCGGCCATCAGCGGTTACGTCCAGTACGACCGGGCGGTGCCACTGCGTCGAATCGCCGCGGCACCCGACGGCCTACGCGACGACAGGCTGCGCGAACTCGGCGAGCTCGACGCCTACGCCAACGCGATCAAGGCGCTCGGCGTGCGCGAGACCGTCCGGTTGCTCGACGGACAGGATTCGGGCCCGGCGTCCAGCATCGCCAAGGTCGCGATGAACGTGCTTCTGCGACGTACCTTTCCGGCGACGCTCGGCGCGGCGGGCCGTTCGGCGATGGCGGCCGATTCGGACGTCGTACAGCCGTATCTGCGAGTGCCCGCCGAGCTGATCGGCGGCGGCACCAGGGAGATTCAGCTCAACATCATCGCCCAGATGATCCTGGGGCTTCCGCGCAAGTAACGAATCGAGAAGGACATCCATGGGTCTACGTGGTGAAGCCGCGATCGTCGGCTACGTCGAACTACCACCGGAGCGGATGAACAAGGCCACACCGGCACCGTTCACCCTCGAGCAGTGGGCCGAGCTGGGGTCGGCCGCGCTCGACGATGCCGGCCTCTCCGGTGAGCTTGTCAACGGCATCGTCACCTCGCATCTGGCCGAGTCGGAGATCTTCGTACCGTCCACGATCGCCGAATACTTGGGCGTCCCAGGCAACTTCGCGGAGCTCGTCGACCTCGGTGGTGCGAGCGCGGCGGCGATGGTGTGGCGGGCGGCAGCGGCGATCGAACTGGGGATCTGCGACGTCGTGCTGTGCGCACTGCCCGCCCGCTACATCACGCCGATGTCGGAGAAGAAGCCGAAGCCGTTGGTGGACGCGGTGTTCTTCGGGTCGTCGAGCAACCAGTACGGTTCTCCGCAGGCCGAATTCGAGATCCCTTACGGCAACCTCGGCCAGAACGGGCCGTACGGGCAGGTGGCCACCCGCTATGGAGCGGTCTACGGCTACGACGAGCGGGCGATGGCCAAGATCGTCGTCGACCAGCGAGTCAACGCGAACCACACCGACGGCGCGATCTGGAAGGACAAGCCGCTCACCGTCGGGGACGTGTTGGCCAGCCCGATCATCGCCGACCCATTGCACATGCTCGAGATCGTGATGCCGTGTGTGGGTGGCGCCGCGGTGGTCATCGCGAGCGCTGACATCGCCAAGCGGGCGCGGAACAGGCCGGTGTGGATCAAGGGCTTTGGTGAGCACGTCCCGTTCAAGACCCCCACGTATGCGGTCGATCTCCTGCACACCCCGATGGCGGAGGCCGCCGCAACCGCGTTCGGCATGACCCATCTCACCCGCGCCGATATGGACATGGTCTCCATCTACGACTGCTACACGATCACCGTGCTGCTCTCGCTGGAGGATGCGGGGTTCTGCGAGAAGGGCAAAGGCATGCAGTTCGTCGCCGACCACGACCTCACGTTCCGTGGCGACTTTCCGCTCAACACCGCCGGTGGCCAACTCGGGTTCGGCCAGGCCGGTCTGGCGGGCGGAATGCACCACGTCTGCGACGCCGTCCGCCAGATCATGGGCCGCGCCCAAGCGGCACAGGTGCCCGACTGCAACCGCGCTTTCGTATCCGGTAACGGTGGAATCCTGTCCGAGCAGACCGTCCTCATTCTCGAAGGAGACTGACCTGTGACGTCCTTCGAACGGCCCATGCCCGTCAAAACCCCGACCACCGCGCCCTTTTGGGACGCGCTGGCCCAGCACCGCATCCTGATCCAGTACTCGCCCTCGTCGGATGCGTATGTGTTCTATCCGCGGGTCCGGGCACCGCGGACCCTCGCCGACGACCTCGAGTGGCGCGAGATCTCCGGGATGGGCACGCTGTACTCCTACACGGTGGCTCGCAGACCCGTCGGACCGCATTTCGCCGATGCGGTGCCCCAGCTGCTCGCGATCGTCGAATGGGATGAGGGACCTCGGTTTTCCACCGAGCTCGTCGACGTCGAACCTGACGAGCTGAACGTCGGGATGCGGGTCAAACCCGTGTTCTTCGACTACCCCGAGCATGACGTGACGATGCTGCGCTACACACCCGCGTAGTCGGCTTATCGCCGCAGCGGGGCCAGCAGCGCTTCCAGACCGTAGGCGAACACCGCGTCGTAGTCGGTGGGTGACTGCAGCGCTTCGACGAGGGCCCGGTCGGGCCAGTCGTCGGTCCACAGCGATGGGTCCTCCTCCTCGTGCTTCTCGCCGCGCACGGCCGAAAACTGCATCACCGCAGACGAAATGACATGCACCTCCACCGCACGCAGCACCAGCGCGGCATCGTGACCCGTGACCCCGAGTTCGGCGAGTTGAGCCGCCAGCGCCTGTTGCACCGGTAGGAACAGCCTCGGGGTCTGGTCACGCTCGTGGGCAATGGCGAGCAGATGTTGCCTGCTGATGAGCACCCGGCGTTGAGCGTCAGCGAGTGACGCGATGCGGTCGACCGCGCTGTCACCGTCGGTGGGAAGATGTGCCATTTCGTCGAGGAGCCGGTCGACCAGACTGTCGAACAGCTTGTCGCGGCCACCGACGTGCCAATAGATCGACGTCACCGCCACACCGAGCTGCTCGGCCAACCCGCGCATGGTGAACCCGTCCACCCCGTCCCGTTCGATCATCCTGGCGGCGGTGTCGAGGATGCTGTCGGCGTTGATCGACTCCCTACCCCCGCTCAACCGGTTCACCCCCGGTCATCCGTTCGGACTCGGGCAGGTCGAGGTAACGCTCGAGGTTGCGGTGCATGTTGATCACGCGGCGCTCCTCGTTGGACAGCGTGAGATGCTTCAAGCCGGGCTGGTGCAAACCCCGCTGCAATCCCGACAACACCGAGATGTCCTGGGTGAGAACCAGTCCCGGGTGGGCGTCGTCGGCCTTCACGCGCACATCGACGGGCTTGGAACGCGGCGCGCCGGGCGCCATCCGTGTCCACAGCAGCATCACCAA
The DNA here is from genome assembly GCF_001499905.1 of Mycobacterium sp. GA-1285. GTDB lineage: Bacteria > Actinomycetota > Actinomycetes > Mycobacteriales > Mycobacteriaceae > Mycobacterium. The sequence goes on from NZ_LQIS01000021.1 coordinate 26,599, forward strand.
CTCGCCGTGATCCGGATCGGATCCCGGATGTGACGTCATCACCGTCAGATGGTCGGCATTCATCAGCAGCGTCATGTTCGGAAACACGTTGTACTGGTGAAGCCGCAGGATCTGCTCGGTGTCCGCCCACTGCAGATCGACACCGCGGGAGGCGGCGAATGCGCGCGTGCGGGCGGCGATGACATCGGCCACCGATGCGCCGGGTTCACGTTCGTCGGGCAGCGGGGTGCCCTCTTCGACGCCCATCAATGCGCCCTGCGTGCACACGTACGCGTCCCACACCTCGTCATCGCTGAGCGGCTGGTTCAAATGCCGACTCGGAATCCCGTACAGCTGTTCGGATTTGCCCGTGTGACCCCAGATCGTCTGTGGGGCGTACACATCGTCCATGCAGCGGTGCAACTCGGGGTGCAGGGTCTGGATGTGGTAGGTCTCGCTGTATCCGTCGGCGATCGTCTTCCAGTTGGCGTCGACGTCGATCGTCATCGTGGCGTAACAGCGGAAGTCGGCGAGGCCGCACCACTTCACGTCGGCGGGCATCTCCTCGAGATAGTCGAGCAGCGGCATAGCGTCGACGTCGACGTTGACGAAGACCAGCCGATCCCAGGCGTCGACGGCGACCGGCACCAGCGGTAGCTCGGACATGTGCAATGCGCCGAACCCCTTGCGGTTCGGCACCCGCCGCAGTGATCCGCCGAGATCCCATGTCCAGCCGTGATAGCCGCACCGCAGTTCGCGCAGTCCCGAGCCGGCGCCGGAGCACAGGGAATTGCCGCGGTGGCGGCACACGTTCTGGAAGGCGCGCAGCACGCCGTCGTCGCCGCGCACGATCAGCACCGAGTATGGGCCGCACTGATATTCGAAGTAGTCGCCTGGCTCGGCGACGTGGTCGATCGTGCAGGCCAGTTGCCACACCTTCGGCCACATGCGTTCGATCTCGAGCGCAGCGAATGCGGGGGAGTAGTACCGCTCGGCGGGCACCAGGGTGGGCCGCGCGGGCGGGGTGCCGATCGCATCTTCGCGACGGAGTTCTTGTGTTGCGTCCGTCATGAACGGTCCTCTCCGAAGCCGCCGCGGAGCCTCTGTAACGGTGTTACAGTGCCCGACAATAGCGGCTGAAATCCGGATGCGGAGGGCTTATCGTGTTCGACCTGAAGATCACGGGCGGAACCGTCGTCGACGGCACCGGAGCGGACCGGTTCAGCGCGGACATCGGTATCCGGGACGGCAAGATCGTCGAAGTGCGTCGCCGCGGACCCGGCGACGCTCCGCTCGAGGGTGAGGCCGCCGAGACGATCGATGCGACCGGGAAAGTAGTCGCCCCCGGCTTCGTCGACATCCACACCCACTACGACGGGCAGGTCAGCTGGGACAGCTTGCTCGAGCCCTCCAGCGGCCATGGGGTGACCACGGTGGTGACCGGCAACTGCGGGGTCGGGTTCGCGCCGGTGCGCCCGGGTCAGGAGGAGTGGCTGATCGGGTTGATGGAGGGTGTCGAGGACATCCCGGGAACCGCGCTCACCGAGGGCATCTCGTGGGGGTGGGAGAGCTATCCCGAATACCTCGATGCCGTTGAGAAGAAGGACTTCGCCATCGATGTGGGCAGTCAGATCGCCCACGGTGCGGTTCGTGCGTATGCGATGGGGGAGCGCGGAGCCCGCAACGAGCCCGCCGCGCCGGAGGACATCGACGCTATGGCGCGCCTCGTGCAGGAAGGCATCGAGGCAGGCGCACTGGGCTTTTCGACGTCGCGCACGCTGGGTCACCGGGCCATCGACGGTGAACCGGTTCCGGGCACGTTCGCCGCCGAGGACGAACTGTTCGGCCTCGGCCGCGCCATGGCCGCGGGCGGGCGGGCCGTGTTCGAGCTGGCGCCGCAGGGCGTCGCCGGCGAGGACATCATCGCGCCCAAGAAGGAACTGGAATGGATGAAGCGGCTCGCCGCCGAGATCGACCGTCCCATCTCGTTCGGGATGATCCAGGTCGATGCCGCGCCCGACCTATGGCGGGAACAACTCGACATCTCCGCCGAAGCGCATGCGTCAGGCAGTGAACTCTATCCGCAGATCGCCGCGCGCCCGTTCGGGATGCTGTTCGGCTTCCCCGGCCATCACGCGTTCACCCACCGCCCGACCTTCCGCAAGCTCAAGGCCGAATGCGGCCGCGAAGAGTTGGCCGAGCGCCTGGCCGACCCGGCGGTCAAGGCCGCGATCCTGGCCGAGGAAGACTTGCCGCCGGACCCAAATGTGTTGTTCGACAACATGTTCGCGCTGGTACAGTACTCGCTGGGCCGCATCTATTCGCTGGGCGATCCACCCGACTACGAACCGACCGTCGAACGCACCGTGGACAAGATCGCCAGCGACCGCGGGGAGGATCCGCTGGCCACGTTGTACGACCTGATGCTCGAGGACAACGCAACGGCCATGCTGATGCTGCCGTTCTACAACTACTTCTACGGCAACCACGACGCGATCCGGGAGATGCTGCTGCATCCGGCGGGCGTGGTGGGACTGTCCGACGGTGGCGCACACTGCGGAATGATCTGCGACGCTTCGTATCCCACGTTCCTGCTGACCCATTGGGCGCGGGACCGCCGCCGCGGGCCGAAGCTTCCGCTGGAATATGTGGTTCGCAAGCAGTCCCACGACACCGCGCAGCTGTTCGGGCTGAGCGATCGCGGCGTCATCGAGGTGGGAAAGAAGGCCGACGTCAATGTCATCGACATGGATGCGCTGACGCTGCGTCCCGCGCGGATGGCCTACGACCTGCCCGCGGGGGGCCAGCGGCTGGTACAAGGCGCCTCCGGTTACACCGCCACGATCGTCAGCGGCGTGGTGACGAGGCGCAACGGCATCGACACCGGCGCCCGACCCGGACGTCTGGTGCGCAGCGCCCGCTGATCGCGGATTCGCCTCCGACGAGTGACCTCCTGCGACGCTGCTAGCTGTGAAGTTGCTGTCAATGCCGTGTTGACAGCAGATACTTCGACCGGCTAGATATGACACACCTGACGGAGTTTGTAATGTCCGGGCTCCGCCGTGTAGTACGTGCGAAAAGGGGCCGGGACATGAGCAGAGCCGCAACGGTTCGCGCGCAGCACGGCGAAACGGGGCCAGCCCGCCGCTCACGCATCGCCCACGCCATCAGGGTGCTCTCGGTGCCGATCATCCTCGGTTGGATAGTGCTCACCGCGGTCACCAACATGTTCGTGCCGTCGTTGGAGAAGGTCGGCGAGGCCAACACCGTCTCGATGAACGCCCATGACGCACCGGCTTTCATCGCGATGCAGCGCGTCGGTGCGAATTTCGAGGAGTTCGACTCGGACAGCAATGCGATGGTCATCCTGGAGGGTGACAAGCCGCTCGGCGCGGACGCACACCACTACTACGACGAGTTGATCAAGCGTTTTCGGGCCGACTCCGACCACATCGAGCACGTCGCCGACTTCTGGAGCGACCCGCTGACCGCGGCGGGCGCGCAGAGCGCCGACGGCAAATCCGCCTACGTTCAGATCTATCTGCGCGGCAACATCGGCGAGACGATCGCCAACGAGTCGATCCGAGCGGTACGCGACATCATCGCGGAAACGCCTGCCCCGCAAGGCGTCACGGCATATGTGACCGGCGGTGCGGCACTGAACGCCGATCAGCGGGTCGCCGGCGACAAGGGCGCGCTCAAGGCGACGGTCGCCACGCTGATCGTCATCGCGGTGATGCTGCTGTTCGTCTACCGCTCGATCGCCACCATGGTGCTGATCCTGTTCATGGTGTTCGTCGAACTCGGTGCCTCGCGTGGCATCGTCGCGTTCCTCGGCAACACCGGGTTCATCGGGCTCTCGACGTTTGCCACCAGCTTGCTCACCCTGATCGCGATCGCCGCGGGCACCGACTACGCGATCTTCCTGATAGGCCGTTATCAGGAGGCACGCCAAGCCGGCGAGGACACCGAAACCGCCTACTACACCATGTTTCACGGCACTGCCCATGTGGTGCTGGGCTCGGGTCTGACCATCGCCGGTGCCCTGCTGTGCCTGAAGTTCACCAGGTTGCCTTGGTTCCAGACCATGGCTGTGCCGTGCGCGGTGGGCATACTCGTCGCGGTGATCGCCGCCTTGTCATTGGGTCCGGCCGTCATCGTCGTGGGTAGCCGGTTCAGTCTGTTCGAACCGAAGCGGCCCATCAATTCCCGCGGATGGCGACGGGTCGGCGTCGTCGTCGTGCGGTGGCCGGGACCGGTTCTCGTCGCGACCTGCGCCCTGTCGCTGATCGGACTGCTTGCGCTCAACGGGTACAAGGTCGACTACGACGGGCGCCACTTCCTTCCGGCCGACACCCCGGCGAACATCGGATACGACGTGGCCGACCGGCATTTCGACGCCGCCCGGATGAACCCCGAACTCATGATGGTCGAAAGCGACCACGATCTGCGCAACTCGGCCGACTTCCTGGTGATCGACAAGATCGCCAAGGGCATCTTCCACGTACCGGGCATCGCTCGGGTGCAGACCATCACCCGCCCCCAGGGAAAGCCGATCGAGCACACCACGATCCCGTTCCTGCTCAGCATGCAGGGCACCACCAACCAGCTCAACCAGAAGTACCAGCAGGACCGGATGGCCGACATGCTGGTACAGGCCGCCGAGATGCAGACGACCATCGACCAGATGGAGAAGATGGCCGGCCTGATGCAGCAAATGGCCGACACCACACACAGCATGGTTCAGAAGACCAAGGACATGACGGTCGACGTCGCCGAATTGCGGGACCACATCGCCGATTTCGACGACTTCTTCCGGCCGATCCGCAACTACTTCTACTGGGAACCGCACTGCTACAACATCCCGATCTGCTGGTCGCTGCGCTCGATCTTCGACACCCTCGACGGAATCGACACGCTGACCGATGACATCCAGCACCTCGTTCCTGACCTCGAACACCTCGACAGCCTGATGCCTCAGTTGATTCTGCTGCTGCCCCAGCAGATCGAAACCATGAAGACCATGAAGACCATGATGCTGACGATGCACTCCTCACAGAAGGGGCTGCAGGATCAGATGGCCGCGATGCAGGAGAACTCGCACGACATGGGCGACGCGTTCGACGCATCGATGAACGACGACTCGTTCTACCTGCCGCCGGAGGCGTTCGAGAACAGAGATTTCCAGCGCGGCATGAGCAACTTCATCTCACCGGACGGCAAGTCGGTGCGCTTCATCATCGAGCATGAGGGCGATCCCGCCACCCCCGAGGGCATCGAGCACATCGACGCGATCAAGCTCGCGGCCAAGGAAGCCATCAAGGGCACCCCCTTGGAGGGGTCCGCCATCTACCTCGGCGGCACCGCCGCAACGTACAAGGACATGCGCGACGGGTCCAACTACGATCTGGTGATCGCCGGATTGTCTGCTGCCGCATTGATTTTCATCATCATGCTGATCATCACCCGGGCGGTGGTGGCTGCCGCGGTGATCGTCGGAACGGTCCTGCTCTCGCTGGGCACGTCGTTCGGACTGTCCGTGTTGGTATGGCAGCACCTGCTGGGCATCCGCCTGCACTGGATCGTGCTGGTGATGTCGGTGATCCTGTTGCTGGCGGTCGGCTCGGATTACAACCTGCTGCTGGTGTCCCGGTTCAAGGAGGAACTGCATCACGGGTTCAAAGTCGCGATCATCCGTGCGATGGCCGGTTCCGGGAAGGTGGTCACCTCGGCGGGTCTGGTGTTCGCCGCGACGATGGCCTCGTTCGTGGTCGGCGATCTGCGCAGCATCGCCCAGGTCGGCAGCACGATCGCGTTGGGTCTGCTGTTCGACACCCTCGTCGTGCGTGCGTTCATGACACCGTCCATCGCTGCGCTGCTCGGCCGGTGGTTCTGGTGGCCGCAGAAGGTGCTCACGCCCGCGTCGAAGCGCAGGATGGCCGCCGTGTTCCCGGAGCGGGCGGCGGCGTCGAACAGCGCCCGCGGCTGAGTGCAACCGGCGCCTGAAGCGGCGTCGAACCGGCGTTCCGGAGCTTTCCGAACGCGCTCCCTCGGACGTCAGCGGTGCGATGATGGGCAGATGTCTCACCCGGACCCGGCGGACAGCCCACTGCCGTCCGCCTCGGACTGGGTGGTCGCCGACCGCAATGTCGGCACGTTCCGGTTCTGGTTCGTCGGGCAGCGGTGGGAGTGGTCGGACGAAGTAGCGCGGATGCACGGGTACGAGCCCGGCGCCGTCGTTCCCACGACCGAGCTGCTGCTGTCGCACAAACATCCCGACGACCGCCAACACGTCCAGGACCTACTGGACCACGCCCTGCACCTGGGCGGCTCGTTCTCCAGCCGCCACCGGTTCATCGACACCTCGGGCAGGGTGCATACCGTCATCGTGCTCGGCGACCGGATGCTCGACGACACGGGTGCGGTCGTCGGCACCGAGGGTTACTACATCGACCTGACCGACACGTTCGCCCAGACCCGCCGCCAGGCGTTGAGCGATTCGCTGCCCGAGCTGTTCAAGGCGCGCGCGGCGATCGAGCAGGCCAAGGGTGCCCTGATGCTCGCCTACCAGATCGAATCCGACGCCGCGTTCGAGTTGCTGATGTGGCGCTCGCAGCACACCAACACGAAGTTGCGTGCCCTCGCCGCGCAGATCGTCGCCGAACTCGGCACGATCGATCCCCAGCGTGACGACATGCGGAGGCAGTTCGACCACCTTCTGCTCACCGCGCACACCCGCGTGCGAGACGAGTAGATGATCGTGGGACGTGGATGCGCGTCGTACTGAATTCGTCCCCGTCTGGGTATCACCAGGGCATGACAGTTCCGAGGCGAGCACCGCTTCGCCACTGACGGGTGGCTGACGTGGCGCAACTAGAGGTGAGCCAGGACACGCGCGACGCCGCGGTGGTGGTGTCGGTAATCGGCGAGATCGACTCGCACAGTGTCGGATCGCTGCAACCACACCTCGACCGCGCCGTCGACAGCGCGGACAGACATCCGGCCAAGTTGCTGATCATCGAGATGTCGCGGGTCGCCTACTTCGGCAGTGCGGGGTTGAACGCCGTCCTCGAGTGTTACGAGAAAGGGTTGGCTGCGGGAGTCACGGTGCGGCTGGTCGCCGCCAACGCCGAGGTGGTCCGCCCCATCGAGGTGACCAAGCTCGACAAGGTTCTCCGGCCGTACGCGACCGTGACCGAGGCAGTCGATGGATGAGTGATCCGCGCGGGCCGCATCGGCTGGCCACGGTCTTCGATGCCGACGGCGAGGTTGGGCCCGATCTCGCCGGAGTTCGGTGGGCCGACACGCCGTTGGGGACGCCGGACAGCTGGCCGCAGAGCCTGCGAACCGCGGTCAGCATCCTGCTGTCGTCTCGATTTTCGATGTGGATGGCGTGGGGACCCGACCTGACGTTCTTCTGCAATGCGGCCTACCGACGGGACACGTTGGGCCGCAAGTATCCCTGGGCGCTCGGCCGGCCGGCGCGCGAGGTGTGGGCGGAGATCTGGCCCGATATCGGCCCGCGGATCGATCGCGTGCTCTCCACCGGACAAGCGACGTGGGACTCGGCCCTGCTCCTGTTCCTCGAGCGCTCCGGCTATCAGGAGGAGACGTACCACACCTTCTCCTACAGCCCGCTGCGTGACGACGCAGGGCTGGTCGTCGGCATGCTGTGCGTGGTCAGCGAGGACACCCAGCAGGTGATCAGCGAGCGCCAGATGGCGACGTTGCGCGACCTCGGATCCGACCCGAGTGTGGCGCGTACCGAAGAAGAGATCATGGCGTTCGCCGAACGCCAACTCGACCAGAACCTGCGCGATCTTCCGTTCACGTTGACGTACCTGTTCGATGCCGACGGCGGTGCACGCCTTGCCGGTTCCACGGGGATCCCCGCCGGGCACCCCATCGCGTTCCCACGCGTCGCCGCGGGCCACGATGGCGGTTGGCCGCTCGACCAACCCGCGCGTGGTGAGACGTCGGTGGTCGCATTCGACGACGACCGGTATTCCGATCTGCCGACGGGGGACTGGCGTGATCCACCCACGCAGGCGCTGATCGTCCCGCTACAGCAGCAGGGCGGTTCCCCCCCGATCGGATTTCTGGTCGCCGCGCTCAATCGGTACCGCCCCCTCGACGACACCTATCGCGGCTTCGTGACGCTCGTGGCCGGACACGTCGCCGCAGGCATCGGCAGCGCGCGCAACTACCAGGCTCAGCAACAGCGCGCCGAGGAGCTCGCCGAGCTCGATCGCGCCAAGACGACGTTTTTCTCCAACATCAGCCACGAGTTCCGCACCCCGTTGACGTTGATCCTCGATCCAGTGGCCGATTTACGGAGTCGCACCACCGACCTCGACGACGTCACCCGCGACGAACTGGACATCGTGTGGCGCAACGGATTACGGCTGGCCAAACTGGTCAACACGCTGCTCGACTTCTCGCGTATCGAGGCCGGCCGCATGCAGGCCAGCTTTGTCCCGGTCGATCTCGGAGCCGTCACCGGCGAACTCGCCAGCGTCTTCCGCTCAGCGATCGAGCGTGCGGGCCTCACGTTCACCGTCGACTGTCCTTCCCTCGACGACACGGTCTACATCGACCGTGACCTGTGGGAGAAGGTGGTGTTCAACCTCCTGTCGAACGCGCTGAAATTCACGTTCACCGGCGGCATTTCGGTCAGCGTCACCCGCGACGGTGACGAGGCGGTGGTCACCGTCTCCGATACCGGGGCCGGGATTCCCGCCGCGGAGATGCCCCGACTCTTCGAACGGTTCCACCGGATCGAGAACGCCCGGGCGCGATCGAACGAGGGCAGCGGAATCGGGCTGGCCCTGGTCAAGGAGCTGGTGGAACTCCACGGCGGCAGCATCAACGCCGACAGCATCGAGGGTGTCGGTACCACCTTCGCGATCCGCCTGCGGTTCGGCACCGCGCATCTGCCGCCCGCGGCACTCTTCTCGCCGGACGACGCGCAGACACCGGCCGGGGGCGCCGAGTCCTACCTTCAGGAGGCGCTGCGGTGGCTGCCCGCCGACGGCGAAGGACCCGCCCCGGATTTCTCCTCGAACCGGCCCGCCGCGGCGTCGTCGCCCCCTGGAACCGGTGCGACACCGCGAGTGCTCATCGCCGACGACAACGCCGACATGCGTGAGTATGTCGCCCGGATGCTGCGCAACGACGGATACCTCGTCGACGCCGTCACCGACGGCCAGCAGGCGCTGGACGCGGTCCGTGCGGAGCTGCCCGACATGGTGATCAGCGACGTCATGATGCCGCGGCTGGACGGCCTCCAACTCGTCGACGCATTGCGGTCGGACCCTCGCACCGCGGCCACGCCGGTGCTGCTGCTCTCCGCCCGCGCCGGACAAGAAGCCGCGATCGAGGGTTTGCAAGCCGGCGCCGACGACTACCTCGTCAAGCCGTTCGCCGCCGCTGAACTGCTGGCGCGCGTCCGCGCGAACGTCAAACTCGCCCGGATGCGCAATCATCACTCCCGTTGGCGCACGGCGCTGATCGACTCGCTGCAGGAAGCGTTCTTCGTGGCCGACGAACGTGGCGCGGTGATCGAGATCAATGCGGCGTTCACCGACATCCTCGGGTTCGGCGCCGACGGGCTGCCGTACGAGCCGGTACAGCCGTGGTGGCCGACGGTGGAGTCGGATCCAGACGCGCACCGCCACGCCAATCAGGTGCTGTCGCAGATATTGCGCGAACCCCATGGCAGGCATACGGTTCCGGTCACCCATCGCGACGGGCACCGGTTGTGGGTGACGTTCACCTACAACCGGATCGAGGAGATCGACACCGGCCGGCCCGTGCTGGTCGGCACCTTCCGCGACGTCACCGCCGAGCACTACACGGTGCAGCGGGAGGCCGCCCTGGCGGCGCTCAATCAACAACTCGCGCAGGCTGACACACTCGACGACGCGGTACGCACGGCAGCCGACGTCCTGCGTGAGGTGTGGCGGGCGCACCGCGTTCTGGCCGTCACGTTTTCGGCTGACGACGGCGACACCGCGACCGGTCCGACAACGCTGGTCTGTTCCGGCGAACCGGTGCTGTGGCACGACCTGCCCGTGGCCACGAAACTGGCCATCGCCTCGCTGCGCTCGGCCGACTCGCTCGTCGCCGACGCGCCAGACACCGGATCCGCACGCATCGCCCTGCAGCATCCTCGGGGAGTGCTCGTCGTATACCTCGAGTTGCCCGAGCGCCGCCCGTTCACGCCCGAAGACAAGACGCTGCTGGCGGTCTTGGCCGGCAGGCTGGGCCAAGGGCTGCAGCGGGTCCACCAACTCGACCAGCAGCGTGAAACCGCGCTCGCGCTGCAGCACGCGATTCTCGGTCCGACCGTTTCGAGTGGCTTCGCCGTGCGGTACCAACCGGCCACACGCCCGCTGCAGGTCGGTGGTGACTGGTACGACGTCGTCGATCTGGACGACGGTCGCATCGCATTGATCGTCGGCGATTGCGTCGGCCATGGATTGACCGCCGCAACGGTGATGGGGCAGCTGCGAAGCGCGTGTCGGGCACTGCTGCTCGAACATCCCGGGCCGGCCGCGGCGCTGACAGCCCTCGACCGGTTCGCTGCCCGGCTACCCGGCGCGCGATGCACGACGGCATTCTGCGCCGTGCTCGATCCGGACACCGGTGAGCTGTTGTACTCCAGCGCCGGCCACCCGCCTCCGGTCCTGATACTTCCCGACGGCACGAGCCGATTGCTCGACGATGCCTCCGTCACTCCGCTCGGTTTGCCCTTCGATCACATTCGTCCGGAGGGCCGGCAGGTCATACCGCCCCGCGCGACGTTGCTGCTCTACACCGACGGCCTGGTCGAGCGTCGGCGCGAGTCGCTGGACAAGGGAATCCGGCGGGCCGTCGACGTGCTCGAAAGCCATTCGGCCACAGCGCTCGACGACCTGGCCGACGAGATCATGACGCAGCTGACTCCCGGCCTCGGATATCAGGACGACGTCGCGCTGATGCTCTACCGGCAACCGGCGCCGCTGGAGATCGAATTCAGTGCAGACCCCGCTGAACTGGCCGGCACGCGCAGTTCGTTGCGGAAGTGGTTGGTTCGGGCGGGGGTGGATTCGAGCCAGACACTCGACGTTCTGATCGCCACCGGAGAGGCGCTCGCCAACGCGATCGAGCATGGGCATCGGGACCGTCCCGGTGGCAGTGTCCGACTGCGCGCGGCCGTGCTGGCGGACCGACTTCACCTGACCATCGCCGACACCGGGGTGTGGAAAGTGCCCCATGTCGATCCAGCGGCCCACCGCGGCCGTGGAATTGCGCTGATGCGCGCACTCATGCACGACGTCAGGATCGAAACGGGGGATTCGGGTACGACGATCGACATGCACGCCAGGATCGGTTGATTACCACACCGGATGTCGGTACCGGCGATCAGCGGATTGCCCTCGGTGACCGAAGTGCAAGCAGCAGAGGGCAACTGAAGGGCTGTGCGCACCCGCCGCGATTTGTGAGTGTTCTCGTTCGCTGAGCGATCCTTTCCACGCACAGGTCGCGCCGGCGGACGCGTATGGTTACCGGTCGCGCCGGGTATCAGGTCGGGCATGACCTCACCGGCCAAGGCGCATACCGGCGAGCCCGACGAGACGGCGGGCGGCAAACTCAAGCGCGGGATCACCGGGCCGCTGCTGTTCCTGTTCATCCTCGGTGACGTGCTCGGCGCAGGGATCTACGCGCTGATGGGTGTGCTCGCGGTCGACGTGGGTGGTGCCCTGTGGGCGCCGCTGCTGCTGGCGCTGCTGCTGGCGCTGCTCACCGCCGGCTCCTATGCGGAGCTGGTCACCAAGTACCCCAAGGCGGGTGGGGCGGCGGTTTTCGCGGAACGGGCGTTCGGTCGGCCGGCGGTCTCGTTCCTGGTGGGCTACTGCATGCTCGCCGCGGGTGTGACCAGCGCGGCCGGTCTGTCTCTCGCCTTCGCCGGCGACTATCTCGCGACGTTCATCGATGTTCCAGCCGTGCCGGCCGCGATCGTGTTCCTGGCTTTGATCGGATGCCTCAATGCGCGGGGCATCAGCGAGTCGGTGAAGAGCAACGTCGTGATGACGGTGATCGAGCTGACCGGTCTGCTGATCGTCGTCATTGCCGTGTCGGTGATGGTCGGCGGCGGCCGCGGCGACGTCGGCCGCATCACCGAGTTCCCCGAGGGCGCCACGCCGGCGTTGGCGATCTTGAGCGGAGCGATCGTGGCGTACTACTCGTTCGTCGGCTTCGAGACGTCGGCGAACGTGGCCGAGGAGATCCGCGATCCGAGCAAGGTGTATCCCACGGCGCTGTTCGGCGCCCTCATCACCGCCGGCGTGCTCTACGTCCTGGTCGGTGTGGCGAGCGCGGTCGCGCTGCCCGCCGAGGATTTGGCGAACTCTTCCGGTCCGTTGCTCGACGTCGTCGCGGCAGCCGACGTCGGGGTCCCCGACTGGGTCTTCAGCGCCATCGCGCTCGTCGCCGTCGCCAACGGTGCTTTGCTGACGATGATCATGGCCAGCAGGCTCACCTACGGCATGGCCGAGCACGGCCTGCTGCCCAGCGTGCTTTCCCGCGTGCTGCCGCGGCGGCGCACGCCGTGGACGGCGATCGTCGCGACCACCGCGGTCGCCATGGCGCTGAGCCTGTTGGGCGATCTGTCGACGCTCGCCGAGACCGTGGTGCTGCTGTTGTTGATCGTGTTCATCTCGACGAACATCTCGGTGCTGGTGCTCCGCCGAGACCGGGTCGATCACTCTCACTTCCGAGTCTGGACGGCCGTGCCGGTGCTCGGGGTCGCGTCCTGCCTGCTGTTGCTGACCCAGCAGACCGCGAAGGTCTGGCTCTTCGCCGCGATACTGATAGCGGTGGGCGCGGTGTTGTATCTGTTGGCCCGGGCGGCGACGCATCGCTGATGACAGCGCTTGCGCACGGCGCCTGGAACCGCGAGAAGTTCCGCACGAGATGCGCAGCGACATTGCGGCCGAACGCATGGATACGGCCAACCCGGGATGAAAGCGGAACGCGGCATGCGACGGTGGATTACGTTCGCGCCGGTGACTTTAGTTCGAAAGGGGGAACGAACGATGGTGGGATTTTCGGCCGATCCTGGTGGCGCTCTTCGCCGTGGGCCCGGAGCGTCGGCGATCACACGGTCGGTGGTCGTACTGGCGGCGCTGTGTCTACTGATGGGCATCGGCGGGGGACCGGCTTCGGCGTTCCCGGGGGGAAGTGACGCGGCGGGCGCGTTGACGATCGGCGGGCTGAACCGCACCTATACGGTGCATGCCCCGCCGGGGCTCGCTCGGCCCGCCGGGCTCGTGCTCAACCTGCACGGCGCCGGGATGACCGGACAGGCGCAGGCCGGGGCCACCAACTACAACGCGATCGCCGATCAGTACGGCTTCGTCGTCGCCTATCCCGACGGTATCGACATGAGCTGGGCGGACGGTCGCGGCGCCTCACTGCCGGACCGCCAGGGCGTCGACGACGTCGGTTTCCTGGTCGCGCTCGCCGACCGGCTACGCGAGGAGTACGGCGTCGACGCCGGCCACGTCTTCGTGACCGGAACATCGGCGGGTGGCTTCATGGCGACGCGGCTGGCGTGCCAACGTGCCGACGTCTTCGCCGCTGCGGCACCGGTCGCGGGCACGTTGGCGTCGGGTTTCCCCTGTGCGCCGTCGCAGCCGGTGTCGGTGCTGGCGGTGCACGGAACGGCCGATCCCGTGGTGCCGTTCGCCGGTGGCCCGATGGTCGGCCGCGGCGGGCCCAGCGACATCGTCGCGCCCGCGGCGATGGCGCAGCGCTGGCGTGAGCTCGACGGCTGCCCAGCCCCGGTCGAACAGGTGCAGGGCAGCGTCCACCGGTTCGTCGCCGCCGGGTGCGCCGGCGGAACGGAGGTGGTGTTCGTCCAGATCGACGGCGGAGGCCACGTCTGGCCCGGCGGTTCCTTCGACGCCTCTCAGTCGAGCGGGCAGTTCTTCGCCACCCACGGTAGATGATCCGTCGCTTCTGCCTACGGTGATCTGACGGCACACTGCACGGCGCGAAACGAACAGGAGATCCGATGAGCGACGACGTCCCGGCCATCACGGGCATCCACCACATCTCCATCACGGTGACCGACCTCGAGGCCAGTCTGGCGTGGTATCAACGCCTGCTGGGGGCGGACCGGGTGCCGATGAAATTTCCGCACTACGAGCGGGAGGACACCGGATACGGTGAACTGCTGATCGAGCCACGCTCCAGTGTCGTTATCGGACTGCACACCAACACCGGCAACGACGGGAACCAATTCGACGAAGCCCGAACCGGTTTGGACCACCTCGCCTTGAATGTGGCGTCACGAGACGAGTTGGAGGCGTGGACCCGACGGCTCGACGAACTCGGCATCGCGCACTCGGGTGTCCGGGCGGCCGAGGAGCCCTTTCCCTTTGCGACCGTGGTGTTCCGCGACCCCGACAACATTCAGCTCGAACTGTTCGCGATCGGCTGACCGGCAACCGGGAGGTCAGCAGGTCAACAGCAGGCAGCCGGCGATCGGCCCGCCGCCGGCCGCGGCGACCGCCACCTCGGGTCGGGGGGACACCTGCCGCTCGCCGGCCTGCCCGCGCAGCTGAAGACACGCCTCGTGCAGCAGCCAGTAGCCGTGCATCCGGCCCGCCGACAACTGTCCTCCGTAGGTGTTGAGCGGCAACGCGCCGTCGAGTGCGATGCGGGAGGCGCCCTCGACGAACGGGCCCGCCTCACCGTCGGCGCAGAACCCCAGCGCTTCCAGCCAGGCGAATGTCAGAAAGGTGAACCCGTCGTAGAGCTCTGCGAGGTCGACATCCGATGGCCTCAGGTCGGTGCGCGACCACATCTCGGCGGCCGCGTCGGTGGAAGCCATCTTCGGGAAGTCGTCGCGGTGGAACCACCCTCCCGAACCGTACGCTCCGCCAACGGCTTCCGCGGCCACCGGCGGCTGTGGACAATCTTCTACGTAGTCGGCGTGAGAGATCACGAACGCAATCGACCCGTCGATGGGCACATCGCAGTCGTACAGACCGAACGGTGTGGATACCGGCCGCGCCGCCAGGTAGTCGTCCATGGTCATCGGATCACGGTAAGCGGCAAGAGGATTCAGTCCGGCGTTGCGTCTGCTGTTGATCGCCAGCCAGCCCAGCTGTTGCTTGGTGGTTCCGTACAGTTCCATGTGCCGTCGGCAGTGCATGGCCAGCCAGTTGGCCGCGGAGTAGGCGTGCGCGGCGAGCAGTTCGTCGATGTCGCCGAACGGCCCGAGCTTGCGCCGCGATCCGGGGGCGCGGGGTTCGATCGGCGGGTTCGCCAGCGGGTTCGGCTCCGAGGTGGGGGGCGTCTGCGTCATCGTTCCGCCGAGCATCTGCACGGTCCGATACACCAACACGTGTCGCGCGCGCCTCTCGGAGACCGCCACCATCGCCGACATCACCGGAGTGAGCACACCGCCGGTCGGGAACCCGTATCCCTGGTCGATCGCCGGACCGCCCAGTGCCGCAACGACGTCCACCAGTGGCGTGTCGCCGAACGTCACGATGCCGTCGATGTCGTCCGGCGTGAGACCGGCATCGGCGACGGCCGCGCGCGCCGCCTCCATCGTCAGATCGATGTCGGGGATCCCGGTGCGGCGCCCGATACGGGAGATGCCGAGCCCGCTGATGATCGCGTCCTTCTCGAACGTGCGCAACCTGCCACCGCCTCGCCCTCGTGCCGCGCGGACGTCCCGTATTCGCGTAATCCCTGTGACGACGCCCGCTGCAGACTGTACTTTCCTAGAGGTGTCCGACGACGTGTCACCTCCCACCGCGGCCAGAATGCTGCCCGCTCTCGACGAGCACAATCGGGCCTTCTGGACGGGGGGAGGGGATGACCAACTGCTGATCACCCGGTGTGAGCGTTGCGAGTTGTGGGTGTCACCACCGGCCGCGGACTGTCCCGACTGCGGAGGGCGACTCACCGCTCGACCGGTGTCGGGCCAGGGCACGGTGTTCACCTACACCGTCAACCACCAGCCGTTCAATCCGGCTGTCGCGCTGCCGTACGTCATCGCGATCGTCGAACTCGACGAACAACCCGGCCTGCGCATCGCGGCCAACATCGTGGACTGTCAACCTGATTCGGTACACATCGGTCTTCGGGTCGCGGTGCGCTTCGAACGTCACGACGTCAACGGCGAGACCGTCTTGGCACCCGTCTTCGCGCCGCGCTGACGCGATTCAGGCGCCACGCTTGAGGTGCGGCGCCGTGGCGTGCGCGACGGTCGACCGCCGGCGACGCGGTGTGGCCGCCTCGACCTCCACACCGCCGATGCCCGCTTCGCGGACCTGCTCGCGGAGTCGGCGCAAAGCCTGCGCGAGCAGACGCGACACGTGCATCTGCGAATAGCCCATCCGTTCGGCGATCTGTGTCTGCGTCATGCTCTCGAAGAACCGCAGCAGCAGCACGGTTTTCTCACGTTCGGGTAACGCAGCGATCAGCGGCCGTACGGTTTCGAGGTCGACCACCTTGTCGATGTTCGGATCGATGTCGCCGAGGGTGTCACCGACCGAGCGCAACTCGTCGTCGTCGGAGGCTTGGACGTCGGTCGACAGCGTCGAGTAGTTGCTGCTGGCGATCGTCGCTTCCATCACCGCTTCACGTTCGATGCCGAGGTGGCCGGCGACCTCGGACGGGGTCGGCGCGCGCCCGATTTGCTGCGACAACTCGGCGCGGGCCTTCACCAGTTGCCCTTGGAGGTCCTTGAGTCGGCGGGGGACTTTGACCGCCCAGCCATAGTCTCGGAAGTGGCGGCGCACCTCGCCCATGATCGTCGGGATCGCGAAGGACAGGAAGTCGGCGCCGTTGTCGGGGTCGAAGCGGTTGATCGCATTGACCAGGCCCACGCGCGCGGCCTGCACCAGGTCGTCGATCGGCTCACCGCGGTTGCGGTAGCGGCGGGCGACGTGGTCGGCGAGCGGCAACGTCCGCTCCACGATCGCCTCCCGCTGGCGCCGATGCGGAAGTGATCCTTCGTCGAGCAATTTCAGGCGGCGGAACATGTCCGTCACGTCTGCGTATTCGGAATTCGCCTCTGACACCACACAGGCTCCTCGCTCCCGACCCTGCCGTATGGATCACACGGCTCGGATCTGAACCTGTGGCTGCTGCGGTCTACCCTTTCCCACGTTTTGTCGAAACATGGCCCGTCGGGACCTGTGACCAGCGTAGCCGTCCACGGGGATTTCCGTGGTCAACCGGCGAACTCTCGCGCTTTCCTCGGCGTGTTGACGGGCATGGCGTGCTTGCCATAGGGCCGCTGCTGCCTGCCGAGACGCACCGGTGCAGAGACGAGTGGACTGTCCCAGATCGCACCCGTGAACACCGCGGCGCCCAGCGCCGTCAAACCTGCCATCGCGACCAACGTGTCGGGGTCCATGCCTTGGGGTTACCCACCGACGGCCGCTGCAACGCCCATCGGCGCAGAAAAGTTTGCTCGCGCGTTCGACGCGGCGGGCGAGGAGTTCGGGGATCCGGTCTACGGCGCGTCACGGCCGTGCGGTGTTCTCGACGATGATCTGGCAGGCCGTCTCGTAAAAGGCGCTGATGAGCGTGGAGAAGGACAATTCGAACGGGTAGATCATGTGTACGTCGAGCGGCTCGAGGTGCCATTCGGGTAACACCGGAACAAGGGTGCCCTCGCGCAACTCCGCGGTGCAGATGATCTGGGTCGGCATAACACCGATCCCGAGCCCCTGCATGATGTATTGCTTGCAGACCTGAAAGTTGTTGGCGCGCGCCCGGACTTGCGGTGTCAGATCGCGTCGGCCGGCCTTGCCGGTGACCGTCAGTCTGCGGGGCCCGCCGAAGCCGAAGTCGATGAACGCAAGCGTGTTCAACTGTGCGGGATCGCGAATCGGTTCGGGCAGTCGCGCAACGAAATCCGGTGACGCGCAGAGGAACAGCTCGAGGTCGAAAACCTTGCGCGCTATCAGTGTGGAGTCCTGTAGCGGTCCGGTGCTGAATACCACGTCGAACCCGTCCCGGACCGGATCGACCACCCTGTCGACCAGCCGGATGTCCAGCCGCGAGTTCGGATAGTGCTGCAGGAACGCCGCACCGACGCGGGAGGCATAGTCGACGCCGACGAAGACCGGGATCGCCACCCGCAGTTCGCCCTGAGGCTCCTGCCTGCTGCCCTCGACCAGCGCGCGGACACCGTTGGCCTCGGCCAGGATGTTGACCGCGTGGGCGTACACCTGCTCACCGAGATCGGTGACGGTGAGCTGGTGGGTGTTCTTGCGAAGCAGTTTGATGCCCAGGTCGGATTCCAGCCTGGTCAGCTTGCGGCTGACGGTCGACTTCGGCATTCCGAGCAGCGCCGCCGCCTTCGACAAGCTGCGGTTCTCGACCACCTTGCCGAAGATCAGCAGGGCATCGACGTCGAAGGGCAGATTTTGTTCCATCGGTCTGCGACGCCCTCTCCATCTCGCCTGAATGTTCCAAATATGCAACAGGGTGTTGCGCTCACGGGTCTGTTTCGGCCATTTCGGCGGCGGTACGTTCGGCCTACCGTCTCCAGCCCCGACGGAGGAGAGATCGTTGAGTCACGACATCCTGGTGACCAAACCCGCGAGCGGACACTGGACCGACGCCTACCCCGAACTGGGTCGTGGTCCCGTTTCGCTGGAGGACTGCGTTTCCGAGGAGTTCTACAACAAGGAACGCGAGCACGTCTTCAAGAAGACCTGGCTCTACATGGGACGGGTCGAGCGGGTGCCGAAATCCGGCAGCTATTTCACCCGCGAGCTGTCTTTTCTCAACACCTCGGTGATCATCGTGCGAGGAAAGGACTCCGTGGTCCGCGCGTTCCACAACATCTGCCCGCACCGAGGCAACAAGATGCTGTGGGAGGACGATCCCTTCCATGAGGTCGAGGGCCGCGCACCGCTGCTGTACTGCCGCTTCCACGGTTGGCGCTACAAGCTGGACGGCTCGCTGCACTCGGCCACCCGCAAGGATCTGCTCCTCGACTTCGACGCGGACAGCTGCCGGGTGCCCGCCATCCAGTGCGAGGTGTGGGAGGGATTCATCTTCATCAACCTCGACCCGCGCAACACCGAGCCGTTGCGCGAGTTCCTCGGGGAACTGGCGCACGAGATCGAGGGCTATCCGTTCGCGGGACCCCATCAGGTGTACAAGTTCAAGGCCGAACTGCAGTGCAACTGGAAGATCTTCCTCGACGGGTTCGCCGAGAGCTATCACGGGCCGTACCTGCACGCGTCCTCGTTCGGCGCGCTCACCGCGGAGGCCAGGGACGCGTTCAACCAACCGAATCCGTTCACCGACGCCTTGGCCTACCGGCTCAAGGGCCCGCACCGGATGTTCTCGTTCTCCGGTGAGCCGTCGCGAAAGACGCCGTACTCCAAGCCGATCGAGTGCGTCTTCGAGGCCAGCGCGGCCGGGCCGTGGAACAAGAAAGCCGACCGCGGGCCGATGCCTCCCGGTATCAACCCCACGCGGTCGGAGAAGTACGGATTCGACTCGTTCCAGTTCTTCCCGAACTTCGTGCTGATCTTCGGGGCGTCCGGTTTCACCGTCCACACGCACTGGCCCACCGGACCGCACTCGCACATCTTCGAAACGGAGGCGTATTACCAACCGCCGACGACACACAAGGAGCGGCTGGGCCAGGAGCTGACGGTGACGTTCCTCAACGACATCATCCTCGAGGACGCCAGCCCGTCGGAGGGTCTGCAGGCCATGCTGAACAGCGGCGTGCTCACCCACTTCACGATGAACGACGAGGAAATCCTGCTGCGCCACTTTCACAAGGTCGTGGGCGATTACGTAGAAAAAGGCGTCAAGGCCGAGGAAGAACCGAAGGCGATACGATGAGCGCCGTTCTGCCGCCGGAGTTTTCACACCTCGAACACCTTGTGCCCGAATGGGCCATCGAGGACGGACATGCGCGCTATGTAAAGCGGGTCAACAGTTCCATGGAACAGATCCGCGCGTTCTACGACGAGATCTTCCCGCACGCCGAAGAAGCGGTGGCTTACATCGACAAGTTCGACTACTCCGAGCCGCTGCCCGAGGACGTCGCCAACCTACGGAACCTGCTCTACTCACTGATCACCGTCTCGCTCGCCGTGGAGTTGTGGAACCAACCGCGAGTCAAACATTCGGCCGACACGATTCTGACGAGGGTGAGCTGAGCCGCCGTGAGCCTGACCTCCGCACAACTGGACGTCGCCGACCTGACCCCCAGGATCGGCAGCGAGATCAGAACCGACCTCGACACACTGCTGAGTGGCCGCGCCGCCGAAACCATCCGCGCCACACTGGAACAACGCGGAGTGGTCTTCTTTCGCGGCTTGCAGATCAGCGACGAGCAGCAGGTCGCGATCGCCACAACGTTGGGTACCGTGGTCGCCAACGAGGGCGAGGACGGAATCTACAAGATCTCTCTCGACGAGAACATCAACCAACGCGCGAAGTACCTGAAGGGTTCGATGTTCTGGCACTTCGACGGCTCCCTGCAGCCCTACCCGAACCTGGCGACGTTGCTCCGAGCGGTGAAACTGTCTGATACCGGCGGTGATACGGAGTTCTGCAACACCTATGCCGCATACGACGATCTGCCGCAATCCGACAAGGATCTCATCGCCGATCTTCGCGTCGTGCACAGCGCCGAGCGATCTCAGTACTATGTCACACCCGAGATGAGTTACGACGAGATCGCGTTCTGGCAGAAGTCCCCGACGAAGGCGTGCCCCATCGTGTGGACGCACCAGTCCGGCCGCAAGTCGCTACTGCTCGGCGCGACAGCCGACTACGTGGTCGGCATGCCCGTCGAGGAGAGCCGCGCACTGCTTGCCCGGCTTCGTGATTGGGCCACCCAGCCGCAATACGTCTATCGGCACCAGTGGGAGGTCGGCGATCTGTTGATCTGGGACAACACGGGCACCATGCACCGCGCGCTGCCTTACGCCGCCGACAGCGGTCGCCTCATGCACCGGACCATCCTGGCGGGCGAAGAGCCGCTGAATTGAAGCTGGGCATCGCGACACCGGTCGTCACCAACGTCGCCGGGGCGGCATTGACGTGGGAGCGCGACGCAGGAGTCGAGGACATCGGCCGCGTCGCCGAAGCGGCGGACCGGCTCGGCTACCACCACCTGACCTGCAGCGAGCACATCGGGATCCCGGCATCGGAGGCCGGGCGGCGCGGCGCCCGGTACTGGGACCCGCTGGCCACCCTGGGTTATGTGGCGGCCCGCACCCAGCGGATCCGGCTCGCCACCATGACCCTGGTGCTCGGATACCACCATCCCCTGGCCATCGTGAAGCGTTACGGCACACTCGATCACGTCAGCCGGGGCCGGCTGATTCTCGGTGTGGGAGTCGGGTCACTCAAAGAGGAGTTCGACCTTCTCGGCGCGCCGTTCGACGACCGCGGTCCGCGCGGCGACGACGCCCTGCGGGCCCTGCGCGCCGCCCTGGCGAGCAATGAGCCCTCCTACGACGGCGAGTACTACTCGTTCGGCGGCCTCATCGTCGACCCGTGCGCGCTGCAGCCCCATCTGCCGATCTGGGTCGGCGGCCGGACCAGACGCTCGCTGCGGCGGGCGCTCACGCTCGCCGAGGGCTGGGCTCCGTTCGGCATCTCGGTCGCGACCGCGGGGGAGTGGTTGAAGGCGCGCGAGGTGCCGCCCGGCTTCGAGGTCGTGCTGCCCGCCGACCGTCCGCTCGACCCGGTCGACAACCCCGACGCGACGCGGGAAACGTTGCGCGCGATGGCGAACGCGGGCACGACGGTCGTGTCCGCGCGCTTCGTCCACCGCTCGCTCGAGCATTACCTCGAGCAGATCCACGCACTCGCGGAATTGCACCGCGACGACGAGAGGTGACATGACGCACGACGCCACGGGCCATCCGCTCCTGATGCCGCTGACCGCCGACGAATGGGGCCCCGACGAGTACGCCGCCGTCGGCGCGCTGCTGGGAGTGCCAGCCGAAGACGTTCCACGGGCCGGCTCGGGAGAACCCAGGGATCCGCTCAACTTCGACATCATCGGGGTGCTCGCCCGGCATCCGAAGATGGCGCAGAAGTTCCTCGGCTACAACGCGTTTCTGCTGCAGCGCGGCGAGCTGCCGTTGCGGCTGCGCGAGCTGGCGGTGTTGCGGCTCGCCCACGCGCGACGCTCGTCGTTCTTCTGGGGTGAGCATGTCAGGATCGCCAAGGCAGGTGGCTTGTCGGACGACGAGATCGCCCGGATCGCCCGCGGTAACGCCGAATTCGACGGAGTGGACCGGCTGGTGCTCGAGACGACAGACGAATTGCTCGCCCGTAACAGAGCCACGCCCGACGCGTGGCGACGTCTCGTCGACGAACTCGGCACCCACCAGGCAATGGAGCTGATCTTCGTCGTGGGCACGTACGCGATGCTCGCGATGGCCTGCGACACCTGGCAACTCGCCCCGCCGCCGGGCAGCGCGACGCTTCCGGATTAGGAGTCCTCGGCTTCGGGTACCGGTTCGCCGCCGTCGCGCCGGGAACGTCGCCAGCTGCGCACACCCCGGTGGGCGGCGAAGGCGCCGACGATCCCGGTGACGCACCACACCGCGATCGCGACATAGGTCAGCGGCGAATTCAGATCCGAGATCGACGCCCCCAGCGCCGTGTACACGAATGCGCGGGGGACCGATCCGATGAACGCGCCAACAGCCATCTGCCACAACGGAACTCCGAACGCGCCGAACGCGTAGGAAGCGAGCGCGTCGGAGATACCCGGTACGAAGCGCTGGCCGACGACGGCCCACAGCCCTCTGCGCGCAATGAGACCGTCGAGCCGGTTCGCTCGCTCCTCGCCGAGGATTGCCCGCGCGCTGTCGCGTCCGGCCCGCCTGCCGAGCAGGCTCGTGACACAGGCGGTGGTGACCGTCGCGCCGAGGGTCGCGAACGTGCCGACGACGGGACCGAACAGCACTCCGCTGGCGGCGGCCAGGATCGGCCCGGGCACGAACACCGAGCCCAGCAGACCCGACACCACGACATAGACCAGCGGTGCGATGGGGCCGGTGGAGGCCACCGTGCGTCGGACGTGGTCGACGTCGATCACACCGGTGACCGCAACCACGTAGAACAGCCCGAGCAGGAACGCCGCGAACAACACGAGTCGCACGACGTGTCGCCGACGGGTCGCGGGGCTCTCGCTGAGGGTCATGTCCAGGCAATCTTGCCGCACGCCGGTGCGGCACATTTTCGCTACCGAGGACCTCGCCGGCGTCGACGTCGCGGCCGCCGCGTCCGCCCGACCTGGTCCGGACGCGGTCGGTGAAGGTCAGTCTTGACTGCTTCGGCGCTCGCCGATGAACGCGAGCAGCCGAGGGTCTTCGGAGGTGAACGCGTCGACCTCCTCGCCGCCGTCACAGCTCAGCAGCGCGACCGTCACACTGCCTTCCCGTCGCGTCCGGACCTCCCACACGGCGCCCGAGTCCTGCCATCGCTGCAGATCCGCCACTCGGTCCACCGCCATGCCCCTACCATTCCACCGCATGGGTGGCCGGCCAAGCGTCGAGGTAGCACGGGTCTATGACCCGCAGGGCGACCATGACGGGACCCGGGTTCTGGTGGACCGGTTGTGGCCGAGAGGATTCCGCAAGGCCGACCCGCGGGTCGGGCGGTGGCTGCCGTCGGTGGCGCCGTCGACCGAGTTGCGACGGTGGTATTCGCACCAGCCGGAACGGTTCGACGAGTTCGCCGCCCGCTACACCGCCGAACTGGAAACCGAGACGGGCGCGCAGGCGCTGGACGAAATCCGCGCCCTGCTCGACCAGGGGCCGGTGGTGCTCGTGACCGCCAGCCGCGACGTCGACGCCAGCCACGCCGCGGTCCTTCGGGACCTGCTGACGCGAACGGCGTGAGACGATCGGCGCATGCCGTCGAAACTGCCGCGATGACCGTCGTTCTCGCCATTCGTTGCGCCGACGGGGTCGTGTTGGCGGGAGATTCGCAGATCACCGACCCCGAGCGGGGTTTGAGTTATCCGGCCCAAAAGCTGCACCCGCTCGGTGAACACGCCGCGTGGGGCGGTAGCGGATCGCGCGCCGTGCTCTACGACCTCGAGCAGATCTTCGACAACGAGCCGGACGCCATCGTCGAAGCGCCCGACATCGGCCATGCCCTGCAAGAGCGCGTCCTGCCGGTGTTTGAGCACCACTACAAGAACTTCATCGAGGACGTGCCTGCCGGTAAGCCCGGCGCGACTCCGGCGACGTACGTCCTTGCGGCGGGCTACGCGAACGGGCACCCGTTCATCGTCGACATCGATCCACACGGGCTGATCGGCCACTACGAAGAGATCGGCTTTCACGCGGTGGGCAGCGGGTCGCCGATGGCCCAGCAGGCCCACGCGCTTCTGGCGCACTTCGGAATGGGCGAACGCAGCGTCGACTACGGCGTGGTGGCCGCGCTGCGGGTACTCGACGCGCTGGACGCATCGTCACCCAGTGTCGGTGGGCCCATGGACCTCTGCCGGATCACTTCCGACGGCGCCCAGCATCTCGACGAGGAAGCCGTCGCCGAGGTGCGTCGCAGTGTGCACCGGTGGACCGAACTCGAAGGGCGGGCCCTCGACGACCTGTTCCGCTGAATGCCACGAAAAGACGAAGGTAAGTCTTGCCTTAGTCGGTCCGGTAAGCTCGGCGGGCGATGACCGAGATCGACGCTGCGCCCTCGTCGGTGCTTCCGCGGGAGCTGACCGACATCTCCGATGCGGTACGTGACGTCGCGGCACCGCCCACGCCGGTTCTTGCCGAGCCGTACACCATCCGCCTGGCCGATCCGGACGCGGACGCCGAGATGATCTCGGAATGGATGAACCGCCCGCACCTGGTCGAGACGTGGGAATACGACTGGCCGCCCGAGCGGTGGCACCGATATCTGACAGCGCAGTTGGCGGGCGAATACTCCAGGCCGTTCGTCGGCTCGTTCCGGCGACAACCGTTCGCCTACATCGAGTTGTACCGCGCCGCCAGGGATTCGATCGCGCCGTGCTACGACGCCGACCCCCACGACATCGGAATGCACGCGGCGATCGCGGATTTGCGCTTCGTCCACCGCGGTATCGCGGCGCTTATGTTGCCGCGGTTGACCGCCAACATCTTCGAGCTCGATCCGCAGTGCCGCCGCATCATGTTCGATCCGGACCACCGGAACAAGGGCGCGCGCGTTGTCTGCGAACACGGCGGCTGCCTGTTTCTCGGGGAACACGACATGTCGAACCGGCGCATGGCCCTGTACGCGCTGCCGCGCACGCAGCCGCGAGAACCGTAGCCCTCGTGGGCCAGCTGTCTCACAGCAGTGTGCCGATCCACCAGCCCAAGGCAGCCGCTGCCACGCCGAGCGCCAGACTGACGACGATGTTGGAGATCGCCAGTCCGGTCCGGCGTTCCGCCCCGAGCTCGAGGGTCTGCAGCATCCAGGTCGAGAACGTCGTGTAGGCGCCGACGAGCGCGACACCGACCAGCAGCGCCGTGGTGGGTCCCAGTTCGAGGCCGGCGAGCAGCCCGAGCACCAGCGCACCTGAGATGTTGACCACGAAGATGCCCGACGGGAACACTCCGCTCAGCCGGTGTGACACCGTGCGGTCGACGAGAAAGCGCAGCACCGCTCCCACTCCTCCGAGGACCGCGACACCCAGCCACACCGCGACCGTCATCGCCGCGCCCATCGCGATGCCAGCCAGGCGGCGGCCAGGCCGACGACGATGCTGGCCGACGCATAGCCGGCCGCCAGCCCGAAATGCTCGCGTTCGATCATCCTGAGCATCTCGACCTGCATGGTGGAGAAAGTGGTCAGCCCGCCGCAGAAGCCGGTACCGAGAAGTGGGCGCCGATAGCTGTCGTCGGGTAGCCGGGCGGCGACGTAACCCAACACGAACGCGCCGACGATGTTCACCACGAACGTCGGCCACGGCCAGTGTCCGGGTTCGGGCGCTACGAGTGTCTCGATCGCGGCGCGGCCGAGAGTGCCCAGCGCACCGCCGGCAAACACGGCAAGCAGCTCGCGGCCGTCGTAACCAAGCACGAGGGTCAGTATGGCCGGGCGGCTCACGGGACGCCGCATGACGGCAAGGAGCAGAATCGAGTCCATGGCGCCCAACCCCCGAGCCGGCCAGCCGGCCCAACCCGAGGACCTCATCGACATCGCTTCGGTGGTGACGGCGTACTACACGCGAGAGCCCGATCCCGAGAACGTCGACCAGCAGGTCGTGTTCGGCACGTCGGGGCATCGCGGTTCCAGCCTCGACGCGGCGTTCAACGAGGCCCACATCGTGGCCACGACGCAGGCGATCGTCGAGTACCGCGCCGCACAGGGCACCACCGGTCCGCTGTTCATCGGCCGCGACACCCACGCGCTGTCGGAACCGGCGTGGGCGTCGGCGTTGGAGGTGCTCGCGGCCAACGACGTTGTGGCGATGATCGATTCGGCCGACCGGTACACGCCCACGCCTGCGGTCAGTCACGCGATCCTGACGTTCAATCGGGGCCGGGAAGGTGATCTCGCCGACGGGATCGTCGTCACGCCGTCGCACAACCCGCCGCGTGACGGCGGCTTCAAATACAACCCGCCCAACGGCGGACCCGCCGACACCGACGCCACAGGTGCGATCGCCGAACGCGCCAACGAACTGCTGCGCGACGGGCTCGAGGGCGTCAAGCGGGTGCCGTTGGCGCGGGCGCTGCAGATCGCGCAGCGCCACGACTACCTCGACGCCTACGTGGCGGACCTGCCCAACGTCGTCGACCTGCACGCGATCAGCGCCGAGAAGATCCGCATCGGCGCCGATCCGCTCGGCGGGGCGAGCGTCGACTACTGGGGTGCGATCGCCGAACGCCACAACCTCGATCTCACGGTGGTCAATCCGCTCGTCGACGCGACGTGGCGGTTCATGACGCTGGACACCGACGGCAAGATCCGGATGGACTGCAGCTCGCCGAACGCGATGGCCGGCCTACTCGGGGCGATGAGCGACAACCCCGGCACCTACCAGATCGCGACCGGAAACGACGCGGACTCCGACCGCCACGGCATCGTCACCCCCGACGGTGGGCTGCTCAACCCCAACCACTATTTGGCCGTTGCGATCGACTACCTGTTCTCGCATCGGCCGACATGGCCGGCGTCGACCGCGGTCGGCAAGACGGTGGTCAGTTCTTCGATCATCGACCGGGTGGTCGGCGGGCTGGGTCGCGAACTGGTCGAGGTGCCGGTCGGGTTCAAGTGGTTCGTCGACGGTTTGCTCAGCGGGACAATCGGTTTCGGCGGTGAGGAAAGCGCGGGGGCGTCGTTCCTGCGGCAGGACGGGTCGGTGTGGACGACCGACAAGGACGGCATCATCCTGGCGCTGCTGGCGTCGGAGATCTTGGCGGTGACGGGTGAGACGCCGTCGCAGCGCTACGCCAAGCTGGCCGAGAAGTACGGCGCCCCAACGTATGCCCGCGTCGATGCGCCCGCCGACCGTGAGCAGAAGGCGCGGCTGGCCAAGCTGTCGGCTGAGCAGGTCTCGGCGACCGAGTTGGCGGGCGAGCCGATCACGGCGAAGCTGACGACCGCACCGGGCAACGGGGCGCCGCTGGGCGGGCTGAAGGTGACGACGGACAACGCGTGGTTTGCGGCGCGGCCGTCGGGCACCGAGGACGTGTACAAGATCTACGCCGAGTCGTTCAAGGGCCCCGAGCACCTGGCGGAGGTGCAGGCAGCAGCGCGCGAGGTGGTCAATAAGGTCATCGGGTGAGTTCTGAACCGGAGGGCGACTGCTCGACGGGGCCCGATCAGACGGAAGCCAAGCCGAAGCTCCCGCGTGAGGTCTGGCTGCTGGTCGGCGCCAATGTCGTGGTGGCATTGGGTTACGGCGTGGTGGCGCCGGTGCTGCCGCAGTACGCGCGCCACTTCGGGGTGAGCATCAGCGCGGCGACGTTCGTCATCACGGCGTTCGCGTTGATGCGGTTGATCGCCGCGCCGCCCGCGGGCCTCCTCGTGCAGCGGCTGGGGGAACGTCGCGTCTACATCAGCGGCCTGATCATCGTCGCGCTGTCGACCGGGGCGTGCGCGTTCGCGCAGACGTACTGGCAGCTGCTGGCGTTCCGCTCCCTCGGCGGACTGGGCTCGGCCATGTTCACGGTGTCGTCGCTGGGCCTGATGATCCGGATCTCGCCGGAGAACGCGCGCGGACGGGTCGCGGGTCTGTTCTCGACAGGGTTCCTGGTCGGCTCGGTCGGCGGCCCGGTGCTGGGCAGCCTCACCGCGGGTTTCGGGTTGGCGGCGCCGTTCGTGATCTACGGTGCGGCGCTGCTGATCGCGGCCGGCGTGGTGTTCGTCAGCCTGCGCGGAAGCACGCTCGCTGCGCCCGAGGAGACGGTGGACGCGGCGGTCTCGATCCGTCAGGTGCTGCGCCATCGGGCGTACCGCGCGGCGTTGTTCTCAAATTTCAGCACGGGCTGGGCGGCGTTCGGGCTGCGAATCGCGCTGGTGCCGCTGTTCGTGGTCGAGGGACTCGGCTACGGCGCGGGTGCAGCGGGTCTGGCGCTGGCGACGTTCGCGATCGGCAACGTCTCGGTGGTGATCCCCAGCGGCTATCTGTCGGATCGAATTGGGCGCCGCACGCTGTTGATCGTCGGGCTGACGGTGTCGGCGGTGGCGACGATTCTCGTCGGCTTCACGACGTCGCTGCCGATCTTTCTGGTCGCGGCATACGTCACGGGTGCGGCGACGGGCATCTTCGTCTCGCCGCAGCAGGCCGCGGTGGCCGACATCGTAGGGAACAAGGCGCGCGGCGGGACCGCGGTCGCGGTCTTCCAGATGATGGCAGACCTGGGTTCGATCATCGGATCGCTGGTGGTGGGCCAGATCGCCGAGCAGACGTCGTACGCGTGGGCGTTCGTGGTCAGCGGGGCGATCCTGGGGGCGGCGGCACTGGGATGGGTGCTCGCGCCGGAGACGCGGGGCCGGCCCGCCGCGCACACGCCGGCCCGCGCGATCGGGCCGGAAGCCGGCGGGGAAGTGCCGTAACCAGCGATTTTGAGCGCTTCCGGCAGGTGGTGTAACTTCGATGGGCACGACTTCAGGGGCTATGGCGCAGCTGGTAGCGCACCACACTGGCAGTGTGGGGGTCAGGGGTTCGAGTCCCCTTAGCTCCACTCTTCGAAGGCCCGCTCCGACCATCGGTTGGAGCGGGTTTTGTCGTCCCTGGGCGCTCAGTGCAGGCATGCTGTTTACGCACCCGGCTGATCATCGGAGGAGCATGCCGCGCTTTTCGGGCCGGCTGTCAGGCCGCCCGGTTGTCTGGGGGCGCTGGCCCGCCGGGTTCACTTGCGCCGTCGACGGGCGTCGCGGCGCTCGACTGGGACTCGCCCGGCCGGCTGTCAGCGGGTTCGGGCGGTGCGGCGGTGTGGTTGTGGCTGCGGGTTTCGTGTTGGTCGGGTGGGCGCAGGAGCCGTTCGGGTCGGTGGTAGTAGTTCAGCCGTGCCTGGCCGGTGTCTAGTTCGGGTGGGGGGAGCCATTCGACTTCGCAGCGGTCGTTCATTCGGGTGGTCCAGCCGTCGACCTCGTCGACGCTGCGGTTGTCGGTTCCGCAGGCCAGGCCGAGTTCGTCGACGTTGGTGTTACCGCCTTTGGACCAGTCGGCCTTCACGTGATGCACCTGGCAGCCGTAGGCGCCGACGGTGCAGCACGGCTTGGTGCATCCGCCGTCGCGCGCGATGAGCATGATCCGCTGTGCTGGGGTGGCGATTCGCTTGGCGCGGAACAGATCCAGGGCTGATCCGGTCGCGTCGTCGAACACCGCCAGGTAGTGGTTGGCGTGGCCGGCCAGTCGGATCACGTCGGCGATCGGCATGAGCGTGCCGCCG
>NZ_LQIS01000022.1 GCF_001499905.1 Mycobacterium sp. GA-1285
CCGCCGCCGCCCCCACCGCCGCTGGACCCGCCGCTTCCGCTGGACGACTGCGATGCGGTGTACGCGCCGATCGACGAGGACAACGCGGACTCGAAGCTGTCGAAGTTCGCCCCGTCGGAACTGCCGACGAAGCCGATTCCGCCGGATGAGGTCGAGTGGTACCAATCCGGTTGCGGTGCAGCCGTTCCCATCGTCGTTTCGTACTTCTTGGCCCACAGCGCCGCGGCACCCGCGGCAACGGCGAACGGAACGTACGCCGAGTAGAGGTCTTTTCGCGCCCCGAAGTCGAAGCGCGCCTCGGCCGAATCGGTGGTCAACATGCGGTGGAAACCGCCTGCGCGCGACCAGAGTTCGCGGCCGGCCTCCGTGCGCCGGGTCTCCACGCCGGGACCCCACGAACCGATCGACAGCAGAAAGAACGCCGCGAACGGCAACGCCCACATCGTGGTCGGGAACAGCCAGCGGAAGACGGCACACAGCATGAGCAGGAACGCGATCGCGTTCGCGGTGCGAAGCCACAGTTCCTTGCTCCGCTTGACGAGGAGCTTGTTGTCCAACGCCCAGTTCTGGACGGCCTTGGCCAGATCGGTCTTGGCCTTGTTGAGCTTCTGTCCCGACTTGACGGTCTTCTTGGCTTCGAACTCGCTGCCCGGATGCAGGACCTTCAACACCGACCCGACGGTCACACTGACCGGATCGACGTCGACCCAGGCGCCGTGCTCGGCGATGCCGCGGATCCGCCAGTGCTGCTCGTTGACCTGTTGCAGGTCGATCAGGCCCCGCTCGGCGAGGTAGAACAGCGTCGCGGTCAGGGCTTGTTTGGGCACCGCCTCGGTCCGGATGTATTCGGTCTGCACCGGGCCGAGACCCTGCGGCGGCGCGTACTGCAGCGGAAAGCCCGGCGACGGTTCGACCGTGGTGCGATACCACAGCAGTCCGGCCAAGCCCGCCGCCACCGTCAGCGCCGCGACCCACAGCACTCCGGTCAGCGACCGTCCCAGCACGCGGTCCCATTCGTAGGTCCACGGCAGCTCGGGCCGCGTCGGCGTCGGCACGTCCACACTCGCACGCACCGTAACCGGTGTGCGCGGCGGCAGGTTTCGCGCCGAGAACGTCACCTGGTTCCCGGTGGCCGTCAGGTCGAGGCACGGCCCGCCGACGCCGTATCCGACCGAACACTGCACGCGGGGAACGTCTCCGGGCAGCCGGATCGAGATGTCGGCGCGCTGAATGCGGTTGTTCCAGGCCGGCGCGATCACGTTCCAGAAGAACACCGAGCCCGGGGCGTCGGCGTCACCCGAGGAGGTGGCGAATCTGCGGTCGGCGCCGGTGTTTCCGGGGTCGAGGACGCCGTCGACGGAGTAGCGGATCTCGTAGACGTGCCGCCCATAGCTGAGGTAACTGTCGGGATCGCCGATCTTGGCCACCCGGAACCGCTCACCGCCTTCCCACAGCATCTGATAGGGCGCCGGGTCGCCGTCGAGAAGGATCGACTCGATCTCCGGCACTTGGCGCACGCGAGGACTGTTGGGGTTGGTCACATCCCAGTACCGGAAGATTCCATGCCGACCGCTGGGAAAATCCGCCGTGATGGTCTCGACGGCGTCGAGCCGCCCGTCACCGTCGACGACGAGGTCCACGTCGTAGTCCGCGATGACGACGGGGTCGTCGGCTGGCGCGGACTCTGAGCCGCCGGTGAACACGACGGGCCACAGCACCGCAAACGCCAACACCAGCAACGTGATCGACCACGCGAAGAGCCGGCGCATGCGGACCTCCTGTTGCCTGCGACGCCAGGTTTCCGGTTCACCCTATGTGCAACGGGTCGATCTGGATGCGAACCGGCTGTTGGTCGTGACGGGCGCTGAGCACGGCGGTGGCCCGGCGCAGCGCCGAGGACAGGGCCAGGCCGGTGTCGCGCGGAACCCGGAGCAGCATCCGGATCACCGTCGCGTCGCGGGCCAGTCCCGGCGGGCGGCGCGCGCCGACCGGCAGATCGACCGGGCCGAGTAGGTCGGTGCTCTCGGGCGTGTCGGCACTGTCGAGCAAGGCGCGCACCGCCTCGGGCGGCCCGTCGACGGCGGCCATATGCACGGCTGGCGGCAGACCGACATCTGCGCGCGCGTTCAGCTCGCCGTCCGCGTGACCGACGGGGTCCCAACGGATCAGCGCCTGCACCGTGGGTATGGCGGATTCGGCCACCACCGCGATCACTCCGCCGTCGGCGCGGTTGCGTACCAGGGCGCCCGCGGCCATCCAGCGGCGCAGGGTGTCCTCGGCCGCGCGCAGATCCTGGCGGCCGAGCAGCGCCCAGCTGTCAAGCAGCAACGCGGCCCCGTACCCGCCCGCGGCCACCGGTTCGGCGCCGGGGGTGGCGACCACGAGCGCGGGCCGCGGCGGGACCGCGGCGACGATCGCGTCGCCGCCCGAGGTGATGACCGTCGTGCCCGGAAAAGCCCGGCCGAGTTCCTCGGCGGTGCGCCGGGCTCCGACGACGACCGCGCGCACCGCATCCGAACCGCACCGCACGCAGCGCAACGACGGATGCGCGCGCCCGCACCACCGGCACACCGCGCCGGCGGCATCGCGGTCGGGCAGCGACAAGGGTCCGGTGCAGTGCCGGCACCTGGCGATGGTCCGGCAGCGCGCGCACGCGAGCGCAGGCACATATCCGCGGCGGGGCACCTGTACGAGCACCGGCGCGCCCGACTCCAGCGCCTTGCGCGCGGCCTGCAGCGCCATCGACGGGAGCCGGGCCGACCGGGCGGCCGGGTCGCGTTCCTGTTCGAAACCACTGTCTTCGAGGGCGACGACGCGCGGTGAGGCCGCCCGCACCACCGGCCGAAGCGCGACCAGGTCGTGCGCCCAGCCGCTGCGCACCAACGCCTGCGCCTCCGCGGTCCTGGCGTACCCGCCGATCAGTGCGGCGCAGCGGAGTTGGTGGGCCCGCAACATCGCCACCTCCCGAGCATGCGGATACGGCGCGCGGGGTTCGGCGAGCGTGTCGTCGCCGTCGTCCCACACCATCACGAGACCGAGGTCGGCGACGGGCGCGAAAACCGCGCTGCGCGTGCCGATGACGAGCCGGGCGCGCCCGCGCAGAACCGACAACCAGCGCCGATAGCGTTGTGCGGGACCGAGTCCCGCCGACAACGCCACGACGAGCTCCTCGTCGACACGACCGAGCGCCGCGGCGTGCACCGCGTCGATGTCGCGCTGATCCGGCACGACCACCAGCACGCCGCGGCCCGAGTTCACCATCACCGCGGCTGCCTCGGCCAGCCGATCGGGCCACGCTTCGCCGGGCAGCGCCTGCCAGACCGCACGGGCGGCGCGTCCACCCACCAGCGCCGCCAGGAACTGCTCACCTCCGCCGTAGGTGTTCCAGGCAACGGTCTCGACGGGGCGCGGGTCGATCGGCGCCGTGGGCGGTGGAACCTGTTTCTCGACCCGGGCGTGCCGCGGCGGGATGGCCAGTCGCAGCACATCGGCGCGGGTGCCGGCGTAGCGGGCCGCGACGGCGTCGGCCAGTCGACGGATCTCGGGCGTCAGCACCGGCTCGGGTGAAACCACCCGATCGAGCCAGCCGAGCTTGCCGACGTGGTCGGTGTCGGACCGCCTCTCCAGGATGAACGCGTCAACCAACCGGCCGTGAAACCGCACCCGGACACGGACACCGGGTTGCGCGTCGTCGGACCGCTCGGCCGGGACCAGGTAGTCGAACTCGCGGTCCAGGTGCGGAACGGTCAGCATGGGCAGCACCCGGGCGACCGGCTCGTGCTCGGCAGGCTGTCTGGTGGCGCCCGGGCGGGCCGGACTGTCGGACCCCGTCACGCAGGATGGGTAGCAGACGGCACCGACGTCCTGCCGAAGAAGAATCCGGCGGTGATGAGCATCAGCGAGGCCGCGTACCCCCACCAGATCGGCACCGCCAGCGCCTCCGAACCCAGCACGAACCTGCCGATCCCGATCATCGCGTCCGACACCGCGAAACACACCGCGCCCAGCGCCGTCCACGGCGTGGGCAGCCGGGCCATGAGCGCGGCACACACCATCGCCCCGAGCACCGTGATGTACAGCGTGACGGGTACGGCCATGCCGTCGGCGACGAGACGCGGCCAGAACCACACCAGAAGGGCCACGCAGGCCGCGACCGTGATCCCGGCGGCGACCAGCCTCGGCGTGGAGCGGGTGACCAGTGGCCACAGCGCGGCCAGGAAGCACAGGTGGGCCACGAGGAAGGCGGTCAGCCCGAGCACGAACGACGGCTCCGACCAGGGCAGTGCCAACAGGAAATCACCTGCCGCCGAGAACAGCAGCGCGGCCACCAACCAGCGTCGCTCCCGAATGATCGGATGCGTCAGCGCCGCCGCGGCGAGCAGCACCGCTGCGGCAGCCTTGACCGCGGGCTGCAGCGCGAACTGACCGGTGAGCTCGGCGCCGGCGGGCAGCCGCACCGCGGTCACGAGCAGGAACACCCCGTAGCAGGCGCCGACGACGGCCGCGGCCACCCACAGAAACCTGGTTCGCCGGTGAACGTACGGTGTCCCCATGTCAGCCGATGAGGTACGGCCTGCCAGCCCGGAACCCATAGACGCCATTCTGCTGAAGGTACTGCAGGCGGTGCCGTTTCAGTTGACAACCGACGGCGGCGTGCAGGCCGCGCGCGAACGGTTCAACGCGTTGCCGCAAGTCGAGATCTCCCCCGAGGTGCGTGCCGAGGACCGCACGGTCGACGGGCCCGGTGGCCCGATCCCGGTGCGGGTGTACCGGCCGCCGACCGCGACCGAGGCACTCGCCCCGGTGGTGGTGTTCTTCCACGGCGGCGGCTGGTCTGTCGGCGACCTCGACAGCTACGACAGCACCGCCCGTCGACATGCGGCCGACGCCGACGCCGTGGTGATCTCCGTCGACTACCGGCTGGCACCCGAGCATCCCTACCCCGCCGCTGTCGACGATGTCTGGGCCGCAACGCAGTGGGTCGCCGCGAGTGCAGACGAATTGGGAGTCGATGCGTCGCGGCTCGCGGTGGCCGGCGATTCGGCGGGTGGCAATCTCGCCGCGGTGGTGGCACAGTTGGCGCGCGACGCCGGTGGGCCGGAGATTCGCTTCCAACTGCTGTGGTATCCGGCGACGACGTGGGACACCTCGTTGCCGTCGTTCGCCGAGAACGCCGATGCGCCGATCCTGAACCTCGATGCAGTAGGCGGCTTTTCGCGTTGGTACGTCGGCGACATGGATCTGTCGGACATGCCCGCGACGCTTGCGCCCGCGCGCGCCGGGGACCTGACCGGCCTGCCGCCGGCTTATATCGCCATCGCGGGGCATGATCCGCTGCGCGACGACGGTGCCCGGTACGCGGAGTTGCTGTCGGCCGCCGGAGTGCCCGTCGAACTGCACAACGCCGAAACACTCGTCCACGGCTACCTCGGTTACGCCGGGGTGGTGCCCGCCGCGACCGAGGCCACCGAACGCGGATTGAGGGCGCTGCGCGCCGCACTGCACCCAGGGGTACCGTGAGCGAGACGTGAGCGACACGGGGAGGCCCTATGACAGTGCCCGATCACGACACCATCATCGTCGGTGCCGGTTTCTCCGGTATCGGCGCCGGGATCACCCTCGACAAGGCCGGTCTGGGCGATTATCTGATCGTCGAAGCGGGCGACGGCCCCGGCGGGACGTGGTACTGGAATACGTATCCCGGTATCGCCGTTGATATTCCGTCGTTCTCATACCAGTTCTCGTTCGAGCAGAGCCCAGAATGGACCCGCACGTACGCACCGGGGCACGAGTTGCGCGCGTACGCCGAGCACTGCGTCGACAAGTACGGTCTGCGACCCAAGATCCGGTTCAACACCAAGGTGCTCGGCGCGGTGTTCGACGACGACGAGACGCTGTGGCGGATCGAACTCGATTCCGGCGACGTCGTGACGGCGCGATTCCTGATCAATGCGTGCGGGGTACTGATCACGCCGAAACTGCCCGACATCGACGGGGTCGACTCGTTCGCCGGCGTGACGATGCACACCGCGCGTTGGGACCACTCGCAGGACCTCACGGGCAAGCGGGTCGCGGTCATCGGCACCGGAGCGTCGGCGGTACAGGTGATCCCCGAGATCGCGCCGATCGTCAAGCAGCTCACCGTATTTCAACGCACACCGATCTGGTGTTTTCCGAAGTTCGACGTGCCGCTGTCCCCGATGGCGCGGCGGATGATGCGGCTGCCCGGAGGACACGTCGTGCAACGGCTTCTCAGCCAGGCCTACGTCGAGCTGACCTTCACGCTGCCCGCGCAGTACTTCACCGTCAACCCGATGGCCAAGAACATGTCGAAGGTCGGCGAGGCGTATCTGCGCAAGCAGGTCGACGACCCGGAGGTCCGTGACAAGCTCACCCCGCGTTACGCGGTCGGCTGTAAGCGGCCCGGCTTCCACAACACGTACCTGTCGACATACAACCGCGACAACGTCGAGTTGGTGACAAACCCGATCGACAAGATCACCGGCTCGGGCGTGGCCACCGTCGACGGCGCCACTCGCGAGGCCGACGTGTTGATCCTGGCCACCGGGTTCAAGGTGATGGACGCCGACGACATGCCCACCTATCCCGTCACCGGCTCGGGCGGGCGGTCATGGAGCCGGCATTGGCAGGAGCATCGGCTGCAGGCCTACGAAGGCGTGAGCGTGCCCGGCTTCCCGAACTTCTTCACGGTGTTCGGGCCGTATGGCTATGTCGGATCGTCGTACTTCGCGCTGATCGAAACGCAGACGCATCACATCGTGCGCTGTCTCAAGCATGCCCGGCGCAGGAACGCCCGCCGGGTGGAGGTGACGCAGCAGGCCAACGACCGGTACTTCGAAGAGATGATGCGTAAGCGGCACCGCCAGATCTTCTGGCAGGAGAGCTGCCAACTGGCCAACAGCTACTACTTCGACAAGAACGGCGACGCGCCGCTGCGGCCGACCACCACGTTCGAGGCGTACTGGCGCAGCCGCCGCTTCCCACTACGGGATTACGCGTTCAGCCGCTGATCGGCCGAACGCCGAGACTACGGTTTCTGACGGAATTCGCTCGAAATCGATCAAAAAGCGCAGTCTCGGCGGCAGTGTCGGTCTCGAGCAGACTCTTAGACCGAAGCCTTCAGCTCGTCGACCTTGTTGAGCTGCTCCCAGGGCAGCTCGACGTCGGTGCGGCCGAAGTGGCCGTACGCGGCGGTCTGCGCGTAGATCGGGCGCAGCAGGTCGAGATCGCGCACGATCGCGCCGGGGCGCAGGTCGAACACCGAGGTGATGGCCTTCTCGATGCGGGCCGGATCGACCGACTCGCTGCCGAACGTCTCGACGAACAGACCGACCGGAGCGGCCTTGCCGATGGCGTAGGCGACCTGGACCTCGACGCGCTCGGCCAGACCCGCTGCGACGACGTTCTTCGCCACCCAGCGCATCGCATACGCCGCCGACCGGTCCACCTTGGACGGATCCTTGCCCGAGAACGCGCCGCCGCCGTGCCGGGCCCAGCCGCCGTAGGTGTCGACGATGATCTTGCGGCCCGTCAGCCCCGCGTCACCCATGGGGCCGCCGAGCACGAACTTGCCGGTCGGGTTCACCAGAAGACGGAAGTCGGAGGTGTCCATCGAGTCGTGGCCCAGGTCGGCCAGCACGGTGTTGACGACCTTCTCGCGGATGTCCGGCGTGAGCGTCTCCTCGAGATCGATGCCCGCCGCGTGCTGCGTCGACAGCACAACCGTGTCGAGGCGCACCGGGGTGGTGCCGTCGTACTGCACCGTGACCTGGGTTTTACCGTCGGGCCGCAGGTAATCGAGCACGCCGCTCTTGCGGACCTCGGTCAACCGGCGCGACAGCCGGTGCGCGAGCGCGATCGGCAACGGCATCAGCTCGGGCGTGTCCTTGATCGCGTAGCCGAACATCAGGCCCTGGTCGCCCGCGCCCTGCAGGTCGAGGGGGTCGCCGGCGCCCTCGACGCGGGTCTCGTGCGCGGTGTCGACGCCCATCGCGATGTCGGGCGACTGGCGGCCGATGCCGATGTTGACGCCGCAGGTCTCACCGTCGAAGCCCTTCTCCGACGAGTCGTAGCCGATCTCGAGGATGCGCTCACGCACCGTGGTGGCGATGTCGGCGAAGGCCTCCTTGGCGGCCGTCGTCACCTCCCCGACGACGTGCACCTGCCCGGTGGTGACCAGTGTCTCCACGGCGACCCGCGACTTGGGATCGCCCGCGAGCAAAGCGTCGAGCACCGAATCGCTGATCGCGTCGCAGATCTTGTCGGGGTGGCCCTCGGTTACCGACTCACTGGTGAACAGCCGAGCTTCACTCACGGGGTGATCCTTCCGCTCAAGTCATCTTGAGGTAGTTAGTTCATCAAATTGTAGGTGTGCCCTGTTGCACCCAAGCCCGGGCTTCCGTCGCGCGCAAGCATTTCACGCAGCCAGTTGCGTGATTCGGGCTACCCGCTGCCGCTGTGCAGGAAGGCCACGATCGCGTCCACGATACGGCTGGCCATCAGGGTCTTCGATCCGTGCTCCAGCGCGGACTCCGTGCCGTCGGCCGCGAGCAGCCAACCGTCGTTGTTGTCGACTTCGAACGCCCGATTCTCGCCCACCGCATTGACCACGAGCAGATCGCATCCCTTGCGCTGCAGCTTCGCGCGAGCGTGGTGAAGCACATCGCCGTTCGCGTCACCGGTCTCGGCAGCAAACCCCACGATGGCCCGCATATTCGGCAGCTGTCCATCGGCCCGAGCCCGCACGGCGCCCGCCAGCACGTCCTCGGTGCGGACCAGTTCGATGACCGGCGCGGCGGCGTCCGGATCGGCCGACTTCTTGATCTTGCTGCTCTGCATCGCGGTGGGCCGGAAATCGGCGACCGCGGCCGCCATCACCAGCACGTGCGCGTCGGGTGCGTGCTTGGATACCGCGTCCTTGAGCTGGGCGGCCGAGCCGATGTGCACCACCTCGACGCCTGCCGGGTCGATCAGCCCGGCGGTGTTGCCCGCGATCAGTGTGACGTCGGCACCGCGCTGAGCCATCACCCGGGCCATCGCATAGCCCTGCTTGCCCGAACTGCGATTGCCGATGAAGCGCACGGGATCGATCGGCTCACGAGTGCCGCCCGCGGAAACCAGCACCTTGACCCCTGCCAGGTCGT
The DNA here is from genome assembly GCF_001499905.1 of Mycobacterium sp. GA-1285. Lineage (GTDB taxonomy): Bacteria > Actinomycetota > Actinomycetes > Mycobacteriales > Mycobacteriaceae > Mycobacterium. The sequence goes on from NZ_LQIS01000022.1 coordinate 9,165, forward strand.
AGGGCAGCGCGTCGGGCCGCGTCAGCAGGAGCTGGGCCAGCGTGGTGATCTCCTCGGCTTCGGGCAGGCGGCCCGCGCCGCTGTCGGCTCCCGTCAACCGGCCCGACGCCGGTTCGAGGACGACGGCACCGCGACGACGCAGCGTGGCGACGTTCTCCACTGTCGCGGGGTGGAACCACATCTCGGTGTGCATGGCCGGCGCGAACAGCACCGGACATCGGGCGGTCAGCAGCGTCGCGGTCAGCAGGTCGTCCGCGCGACCCGCGACGGCACGCGCCAGGAGATCCGCGGTAGCGGGCGCGACGACGACCAGGTCGGCCTCTTGGCCGAAGCGGACGTGCGGCACCTCGTGGACGTCGTCCCAGACGCCGGTGTGCACGGCATGCCCCGAGAGAGCCTCGAACGTGGCCGCACCGACGAACCTCAGCGCAGACTCGGTGGGGACGACGCGGACGTCGTGCCCGGCCTCGGTGAGCTGTCTGACCACCGTGGCCGCCTTGTATGCGGCGATACCGCCGGCGACGCCGACGATGATCCGCTTGGGCTCCATGGCGGCCGCTCCCCTAATGCCTCGCGGTGTTGCTACTCGCCTTCGGTGTGCTCGAGCAGGTCCGCGTGAATCTCGCGCAGCGCGATCGACAGCGGCTTCTCCTGCAGGCCGGGCTCGACCAGCGGGCCGACGTACTCGAGGATGCCGTCGCCGAGCTGGTTGTAGTAGTCGTTGATCTGGCGGGCGCGCTTGGCGGCATAGATCACCAGCGCATACTTGCTCGACGCGCGATCCAGCAGCTCGTCGATGGGCGGGTTGGTGATGCCCAACGGCGTGTCATAGGCGGTGGCTGACACGTCCATGGACGTGTCGGGGCCGTCCACAGCTGCCAGCTGCGTGTCGGCGTGCGGGGTGCTCACGAAAAATTCTCCTGGCGGTCAATAGCTGAATGCGAGATAGCTGGCGGGCCTCACGGCGCGTCTCCGGCGCGCACTCATCGGTGGCCCACCAGCAAGGATACCAATTCGGCGCAGGCAGACTCCAATTGACGGTTCACGACCACGGTGTCGAAGCCGTCCTGCGCGGCGAGTTCGGCTCGGGCGGTCGCCAGCCGGCGCTCCATCGCCTCGGGTGTCTCGGTGCCACGTCCGGTCAGCCGGCTCTCAAGCTCCTCCCAACTCGGGGGGGCGAGGAAGACCGTGAGGGCCTCGGGCATCGCTGTCTTGACGGCCCGCGCGCCCGCGAGGTCCACCTCGATCAGAACGGGCCTGCCCGCCGCGATCGCTTCGCGGACGGGCCGGGCGGGGGTTCCGGAGCGGTGCAGGCCGCCGTGGATGTCCGCCCATTCGAGTAGGGCGCCGTCGGCGATCAAGTCATCGAATTCGTCGGGGGTCACGAAGGAGTAATCAACGCCGTCGACTTCACCGGGGCGGGGGGCCCTGGTGGTGACGGACACGCTGAAGTGCAGGTCGGGAACGCGTTCGCGCAGACAGCGAACGACGGTCGACTTCCCGACGGCAGAGGGGCCGGACAGCACGACTACCCGGCCGGCCCCTCGGCCGGCGCTCAACTCAAGCGCCTAGGACTGGTCGAACTTTTCCAGCAGCGCCTTGCGCTGACGATCGCCGAGTCCGCGCAGCCGGCGGGTGGGGGCGATCTCGAGTTCGGTCATGATCTCCTGCGCCTTGACCTTGCCGACCTTGGGCAACGCCTCCAGAAGCGCTGAAACCTTCATCTTGCCCAAGACCTCGTCGGTCTCGGCATCCTTGAGCACCTGCTTGAGGTTGGTGCCGCCGCGCTTGAGCCGATCCTTCAATTCGGCGCGGGCTCGACGTGCGGCGGCAGCCTTCTCCAACGCGGCCGCGCGCTGTTCGTCGGTCAACTGGGGAAGGGCCACGGGTTCCTCCGTCTCATCACGATCAATTTCCACTGCCTCGGCTGATGGGAAAATCCAGAAACAGCCAGCGACGACGACCGTACCCACGCAGGCTGACGAAAGCTAACCCCACCCCCTGGTTGTGGCGTCAAAAGCCCAGCGTGTCGGGCGGTCGCACGCGGCCCGCGCAAGCGGCCTTCCGCCACCGGAAGCGGCGAAGTGTCGTTTTGCGTCGCCGGAACCGCCTGCATATCAAGGCAATTCGGACCGTGCGGAGACGCTGTTCGGCCGCTCAGCACGTGACCTGCGCCACACTCTGGCCGGCCGGCGCCGCTGCAAAAGAAAATTTTCGCTGGTCATCCGCTTTCGGGCGTGTCGCGAACAACCCATTTGTGACCTCTGTGACAGTTGAGGCTGACGTTGCCCATGTTGCTCGTCGATGACGGCTCAGGCCAGGTAGGCGACCGCGTCGCGCATCGTCTCGGCGGCCGAGCGCATCGCGGCCACCTCCGGACCGGCGCGCAGCACCTGCCGTGACACCGCGGGCAGCAGCTGGCCGGATCGGGCGCCCCCGAGCCCGCCCAACGCCTCCGGGCGCCCTCCCTGGGCGCCCACACCCGGGACCAGCACCGGTCCCGCGAGGGCGCTGACGTCGGGCGGTTCGGCCAGGGTGGCGCCGACCACGACGCCGACCGGGCCCGGTTGCGCGGCGGTTCGGTTGACCGCGGCGGCGGCGTCGACGATCGACTGCGCGACGGTGCGACCGTCGGCATCAGCGCGCTGCACGGACGCGCCCTCGGGGTTCGAGGTGGCCGCGAGCACGAACACTCCGCGGTCATTGGCCATCGCCGTGTCGATCAGCGGCTGCAGCGAGCCGAAGCCCAGGTAGGGCGATGCGGTCACCGCGTCGGCGGCCAGCGGCGAATCCCCCGCCCACGCGTCGGCGTATGCCGCCATCGTGGAGCCGATATCACCGCGTTTGGCATCGGCGAGCACCAGCACTCCCGCGTCGCGCAGCGCGGCGATCGTGTGTTCCAGTACCGCGAACCCGGCGGCGCCGTACGCCTCGAAGAACGCAACCTGCGGTTTGACGACGGCGAAGTCGGCGAACGCCGTCACGCACACGTCGCAGAACCGGCGCAACCCGTCGGCCCCAGCGGCAAAGCCCCACGCGCGCATCAACTCCGGGTGCGGATCAATGCCCAGACACAGCGGTCCACGCCGGGCCACCGCATCGGCCAACCGCAGGCCGAAACCCGTCACGTCCCCAGCACGCTGTGCAGTTCCTGCAGCGACATCACGCCGATGTCACCGCGGATCCGGGCCTCTATGCCCTGTACCGCCGCCGACGCGCCCTGCACCGTCGTCACACAGGGGATGCTGTTCGCCACTGCCGCCGAGCGGATCTCGTATCCATCGACGCGAGGGCCGGAATTGCCGTACGGGGTGTTGATGACCATGTCGACCTCCCCGGCCTTGATGAGGTCGACCGCCGACGAGGCGGGCCTGCCCTCGCTCGGCTCCTCGAAGTGCTTGCGCACCTCTTCGCACGGAATACCATTGCGCCGCAACATCTCCGCGGTGCCCTCGGTGGCCAGCACCCGAAAGCCCAGGTCGGCGAGCCGTTTGGCGGGAAACACGAGCGAACGCTTGTCGCGGTTGGCCACGGACACGAACACCGTGCCTTCGACCGGCAGCGACCCGTAGGCGGCGGTCTGGCTCTTGGCGAAGGCGCTACCGAAGTCGTAGTCGATGCCCATCACCTCGCCCGTCGACTTCATCTCCGGTCCCAGCAGCGAATCGATCTGCGTGCCATCGTGTTTGCGGAACCGGTTGAACGGCAGGACCGCTTCCTTGACCGCGACGGGCGCGTTGCGTGCGGTGCTCGCGCCGTCACCGGTGCGCGCCAGCACGCCTTCCTCACGCAGTTGAGCGATCGTCGCGCCGAGCATGATCCGTGCACACGCCTTGGCCAGCGGCACCGCGGTGGCTTTGGAGACGAACGGCACGGTGCGGCTGGCGCGGGGATTGGCCTCCAGCACATAGAGCACATCGTCCTTGAGCGCGTACTGCACATTGAGCAGGCCCACCACCCCGATACCGTGGGCGATCGCTTCGGTGGCACGGCGCACGGCCTCGATGTCGCTGCGACCCAACGTCACCGGCGGCAGGGCACACGCGGAGTCGCCGGAGTGGATACCGGCCTCCTCGATGTGCTCCATGATGCCGCCGATGTAGACCTCCGATCCGTCGCACAGCGCGTCGACGTCGATCTCGATGGCGTCTTCGAGGAACCGGTCCACCAGCACCGGATGCTCAGGCGAGAGCTCGGTGGCCCGAGTGATGTAGCCCTGCAGCGTCTCGTCGTCGTAGACGATCTCCATGCCGCGACCGCCGAGCACGTAGGACGGCCGAACCAGCACGGGATAACCGATCTCGGCGGCGATGCGCCGCGCCTGCTCGAAGCTGGTGGCCAGGCCGAACCGCGGCGCAGGGAGGCCGGCGTTTCTCAGCACTTCGCCGAACGCACCGCGATCCTCGGCGAGGTCGATCGCCTTGGGGCTGGTCCCGACGATCGGCACGCCGGCGTTCTGCAGGCGTTCGGCCAGTCCGAGCGGTGTCTGGCCGCCGAGCTGCACGATGACGCCGACGACACCGGGACCGCCTGCACCGGAGACGCATTCGGCGTAGTACACCTCGAGCACGTCCTCGAACGTGAGTGGCTCGAAGTAGAGCCGGTCGGCGGTGTCGTAGTCGGTGGACACCGTTTCGGGGTTGCAGTTGACCATCACCGTCTCGAAGCCGCCGGGGCCCCATTCGCTCCTCACGTGCGCGGCGCTCAACGTCGTCGCCGCGTGCACACAGCTGTAGTCGAACTCGATGCCTTGCCCGATGCGGTTGGGGCCCGAGCCGAGGATCAGCACCTTGGGCCGCTCGGTCTGCGGGGCCACCTCCGTCTCGGCGGCGGGGTCGAGTTCATAGCTGCTGTAGTGGTACGGGGTCTTGGCCTCGAATTCGGCCGCACACGTGTCGACGGTCTTGAACACCGGGTGGATGCCGAGCCGCTGCCGTAGCGCCCGCACGCCGACCTCACCGGCGAGTTCGGGTCGCAGCGCGGCGATCTGGCGGTCCGACAGTCCGTGGTACTTGGCGCGGCGCAACAGGTCGGCGTCGAGCACCGGGGCGTCGACGACTTCTGCGCGCAGCGCCACCAGCCCGGCGATCTGCTCGACGAACCACGGGTCGACGCCGGAGGCCTGCGCCACCTGCTCGACGGTCGCGCCCTTGCGCAGCACCAGCTCGAGGTCGTAGAGGCGTCCGTCCGATGGTGTGCCCAGCCGCGCCAACAACTCGTCGACGGTGACCGTGTCCTCGTCGGGGTCGGGTTTGGTCCAGAACCCGGCGCGGCCCGACTCCAGCGAGCGCATCACCTTGCCGAGCGCTTCGATGAAGTTGCGGCCCAACGCCATCGCCTCGCCGACCGATTTCATGGTGGTGGTCAGCGTGCCGTCGGCGCCGGGGAACTTCTCGAACGCGAAGCGCGGGGCCTTGACGACGACATAGTCGAGCGTCGGCTCGAAGCAGGCCGGGGTCTCCTTGGTGATGTCGTTGACGATCTCGTCGAGCGTGTAGCCGATGGCCAGCTTCGCCGCGATCTTGGCGATCGGGAACCCGGTGGCCTTGGAGGCCAGCGCGCTCGACCGCGACACCCGCGGATTCATCTCGATCACGATGAGGCGCCCGTCGGCCGGGTTGACGGCGAACTGGATGTTGCAGCCGCCGGTGTCGACGCCGACCTCGCGCAGGATCGCGATGCCCAGGTCGCGCATCGTCTGGTATTCGCGGTCGGTGAGCGTCATGGCCGGCGCGACGGTGACCGAGTCGCCGGTGTGCACACCCATCGGGTCGAAGTTCTCGATCGAGCACACCACGACCACGTTGTCGTGGCCGTCGCGCATCAACTCGAGTTCGTATTCCTTCCAGCCGAAGATCGACTCCTCGATCAGCACGTTGGCGCTCGGCGAGGCCGCGAGCCCGTCGCCGGCCATCCGGTCGACGTCCTCGGCGGAGTACGCCATGCCCGAACCCAGACCGCCCATCGTGAAGGACGGCCGCACCACCACCGGCAAGCCGAGATCCTCGACCGTCTCGCGCACCTCGTCCATCGTGAAACACACTCGGGAGCGGGCGGATTCGCCGCCGACCTTGGCGACGATGTCCTTGAACCGCTGCCGGTCCTCGCCGCGCTGGATGGCCTCGAAGTCCGCGCCGATCAGCTCCACCCCGTGCTTGGCCAGCACCCCGGACTCCGACAGCGCGACGGCGGTGTTCAGCGCCGTCTGGCCGCCCAGCGTGGCCAACAGGCCGTCGATCTTGTTGCCGCGCTCGGCCTGCTGGGCGATCACCCGCTCGACGAACGCCGGCGTGATCGGCTCGACGTAGGTGTGGTCGGCGTATTCGGGGTCGGTCATGATCGTCGCCGGGTTCGAGTTGATCAGGGTGACCTGCAACCCCTCCGCGCGCAGCACCCGACACGCCTGGGTTCCGGAGTAGTCGAACTCCGCGGCCTGACCGATCACGATGGGCCCGGAGCCGATCACCAGGATGTGGTTGAGGTCGCTCCGCTTAGGCATCTATCGCCCCACTTCCACTTCCGCGTGACTCCCCACTTCCGCGAATGACCGTGTCTGCACACGACACGCCGCGCCGATCTGTACAAAAGCGGTCGCTCACCGCCGATCCTCCATCAAGTCGACGAACTGATCGAACAGATAGTTCGCATCGTGCGGTCCCGCCGCGGCCTCCGGGTGGTACTGCACCGAAAAGGCCAGCCCGCTGACGAGTTTGATGCCCTCGACGACGCCGTCGTTGGCGCAGGTGTGGCTGACGATCGCCTCGCCGAACGGGGTGTCGAAGCGCTCGCCCGCCTCGCCTTCGAGGGCGAATCCGTGGTTCTGCGCGGTGATCGCGACGTTGCCGGTCTGATGGTCGATCACCGGCACGTTGATCCCGCGGTGGCCGAACACCATTTTGTACGTCGAGCGCCCCAGCGCACGGCCCAGGATCTGGTTACCGAAGCAGATGCCGAACAGCGGGATGCCGGCGCCGAGCACCTCCTGGGTGACGGCCACGATGTGCTCGGCGGTGGCGGGGTCGCCGGGGCCGTTGGACAGGAACACCCCGTCGGGCTTCAGGTCGGCGATCTGCTCATAGGTCGCCGAGGCCGGCAACACATGGCTGCGGATACCGCGCTTGGCGAAGTTGCGCGGGGTGTTGGTCTTGATACCGAGGTCGACGGCGGCCACCGTGAACCGTTGCGGCCCTTCGGGTTCCACCACATAGGTGACGTCGGTGCTGACTTCGCCCGCCAGGTTCGCGCCGAGCATGCCGGGTTGGCTGCGAACCCGCTCGAGCAGGTCGTCGGGGTCGGCCAGCGCCGGCCCGGAGAACACGCCTGCCCTCATGGAGCCCCGGCTGCGCAGATGACGCACCACCGCGCGGGTGTCGATACCCGCGATGCCGACGATGCCCTGGCGTTCGAGTTCCTCCTCGAGCGTGCCGGTGGCCCGCCAGTTCGAGGCCCGCGGCGAGGGATCACGCACCGCGTAGCCGGCGACCCAGATCTTGTCGCCACGGCTTTCGGCGTCCTCGTGGTTCCATCCGGTGTTGCCGATCTGCGGTGCCGTCGCGATCACGATCTGCCCGTGGTAGCTCGGATCGGTGAGCGTCTCCTGGTAGCCGGACATGCCGGTGGAGAACACCGCCTCGCCGAGCGCCTGCCCGACCGCACCGTACGTCGTGCCGGTGAAGACCCGGCCGTCCTCGAGCACGAGTACGGCCTTGCCGGTTCGCTTCACGCCGCCTCCTGTTCCACCCAGTGCGAGTACTCGCGACGGTCGTTGGCGCGGAACCCGGTGTCGATCTCGGTGCCCGACGGCAGTCGCCACCGGATCGCGAGGATGCCCTCGTGCGTCAGCGCCTTACCCGCGATCCCCCGTTCGGTGCGAATCTCGGTGATCGCCTCGTCGGGAATCCAGATCGGCCGTGCGCCGCTGCGCTGCAACATGATTCCTTCGGGGTAGCGGGTCAGCACGGCCTTGGTGCGGAAGCCGAGGTCGCCGACCACGATCCGGTCGTTCCAATTGGGGGCCAGCGTGCTGCCGACGTACAGCCCCTTGGTCGCCGGCACGATCGCCGGCCCGACGGTGTCGGGAAGCGTCGGCAGCGTGCCGATGAGCTCAGCCTGGCGCTCGGCGCGGCGGCGCCATCCGCGGATCATCGCCTGGATCAGCACCGCGATGAGCACGGCCACGACGGCGGCCATGATCAACGACCCGACGAGCGTGCCCGTGTTCATCCGCGGTCCGCCTGCGCTACACGCTCGAAGTTCATGCGGGGCACTTCCCATCCCGCGCAGTCACCTTGCCGCGCAACAACGTCAGCGTGACCGCCGCGGGCAGTTCGAGCGCCTCATAGGGCGTGTTGGCCGAGCGACTGGCCAGTGCGGAACCCTCGACGGTCCACGTCGCCTCGGGATCGACCACGGCCAGGTTGGCCGGCTCGCCGATCTCCAGCGGCCTGCCCTGGTCGGGCAAACCGACGATCTCGGCGGGCCGCTCGCTCATGACCCGGGCGACGTCGCGCCAGGTCAGCAGACCCGGGCGCACCATCGTCTCGGCGACCACCGACAGCGCGGTCTGCAATCCGAGCATGCCGGGGCGGGCGACGGAGAACTCGCAACACTTCTCGTGTTCGGCGTGCGGGGCGTGATCGGTGGCCACACAGTCGATGATCCCGTCCGCCAGCGCCTGGCGCAGCGCCCGGGCATCGGAGGCCTCCCGCAGCGGTGGGTTCACCCGGTAGCGCCCGTCGTAGGTGGCCAGCCGTTCGTCGTCGAGCAGCAGGTGGTGCGGGGTCACCTCGGCCGTGATCGAGATGCCCTGCGACTTCGCCCATCGCACGATCTCGACGGTGCCCGCTGTCGAAGCGTGGCAAACGTGCACCCGTGCCCCGGCATCGCGCGCCAGCAGCGCATCACGCGCGACGATCGACTCCTCGGCCGCACGCGGCCACCCGGCCAGACCGAGCCGGGCGGCGTTGGGACCCTCGTGGGCCACGGCGCCGACCGTCAGCCGCGGCTCCTCGGCGTGCTGGGCGATCAGAACGCCCAGCCCGGTGGCGTATTCGAGCGCGCGGCGCATGATCAGCGGATCGTGCACGCAGATGCCGTCGTCGGAGAACATCCGAACCTGTGCGGTGCCGCCGGCCATCATCCCCATCTCGGTGAGCTGGGAACCCGCCAGGCCGACGGTCACCGCGCCCACCGGATGCACGTCGACAAGTCCCACCTGCTGTCCGCGTCGCCAGACGTGGTCGGTCACGACGGGACTGTCGGCGACCGGATTCGTGTTGGCCATCGCGAACACCGCGGTGTACCCGCCCAAAGCCGCTGCGGCCGAACCGGTTTCGATGTCCTCGGCGTACTCGCGGCCAGGCTCGCGCAGGTGGGTGTGCAGGTCGACGAATCCCGGCAGCAGCACCTGGCCGGTGGCGTCGACGACGTCTGAGTCGTCGGGGATCGGAAGTCGCTGCCCGATGTCGGTGATCTGTCCGTCGGCCACCAGGACGTCGACGCGATCGCCCTCGCCGTAGAGCCGGACCCCTCGTATCACGACGCTCATGCGCTGATCGCCCCTTCCTCGGCGCCCACGAGCAGGTGGAACAACACCGCCATCCGGATATGCACGCCGTTGGAAACCTGTTGCAGCACCGCCGATTGCGGCGAGTCGGCGACCGAGAACGCGATCTCCATACCCCGGACCATCGGCCCCGGGTGCAGCACGACCGCGTTGCCCGAAAGCAGCGCCTGGCGCTTCTCGGACAAGCCGTAGAGCACCGAGTACTCCCGCGCCGACGGGAAGAATCCGCCGTTCATGCGCTCGGCCTGCACTCGCAGCATCAGCACCGCGTCGGCGAGCGGCAGTTCGGCGTCGAGATCGTGCGACACCGTGACCGGCCAATCAGCGACCCCGACCGGCAGCAGCGTCGGTGGCGCGACCAGCACCACCTCCGCGCCGAGGGTGTGCAGCAGAAGAACATTCGAGCGGGCCACCCGGCTGTGCAGGACGTCGCCGACGATCACCACCCGCTTGCCCTCGATGTCGCCGAGGCGCTGGCGGATGGTCAGCGCGTCGAGCAACGCCTGAGTGGGGTGCTCGTGGGTGCCGTCGCCGGCGTTGATGACCGCCGGACCGTGTCCGTTCTCGGCGGCCGTCCACTCGGCGAGTTGCTGCGGCGCACCCGAGGCGGGGTGGCGCAAAATCAGTGCGTCGGCCCCCGCGGCGCGCAGCGTCAGCGCGGTGTCGCGCAGCGACTCCCCCTTGGACACCGACGATCCGGAGGCGCTGACGTTGATCACGTCGGCGCTCATCCACTTGCCGGCGACCTCGAAGGAGACCCGGGTGCGGGTCGAGTTCTCGTAGAACATCGTGATGATCGTGCGCCCACGCAGGGTGGGCAGTTTCTTGACCTCGCGGCCGAGCAGGGCCTGGCTGAAACGGTCGGCGTTGTCCAGGATCGCCAGCGCATCGTCGCGCGACAGATCCGCCGCCGAGAGCAGGTGCTTCATGATGGTCTGTTCTTCGCGCAAGCGCTCATCACCGAATCGGACCTCCGTACGGCGCAATGGACACACTGTCGTGGCCATCGTCTTCGGTTAACCGGACCTTGACGTTCTCGCTTCGGGACGTCGGCACGTTCTTGCCCACATAGTCGGCGCGCAGCGGCAGCTCACGATGGCCGCGGTCGACGAGGACCGCCAGCTGCACCGCCTTCGGTCGTCCGAGGTCGCGCAGGGCATCCAGGGCAGCGCGCACCGAGCGGCCGGTGTAGAGCACGTCGTCGACGAGGATGACCAACGCCTGATCGATGCCGCCCTCGGGAATGGAGGTCTCCTCCAGAGCACGCGGAGGCTTGAAGTCGAGGTCGTCGCGGTACAGCGTGTTGTCCAGGGCGCCGTGCGGGACGACGACCCCCGAGAACTCCTTGATCTTCTCGGCGAGCCGGGTGGCCAACGTCACGCCCCGGGTCGGGATCCCGAGCAACACGACGCGGGGAGCATCGTTGCCGTCGAGTGCGGTCTTCTCGATGATCTGGTGGGCGATGCGGGAAACGGTGCGGCCGAGGTCCGCTGCGGACATCAGCTCCCGGTCGGTGCCCGACGAGCCTGACTGCGCGCCCAAGCGACTCTGACCTCCTTCTCCGCCTCTCTGGACGGCTCCTTAAAGGACGTCGAAACTGCGGGGAAGCTTAGCACCCGGCCGGCGGTGGTCCGGCCACGCCACGAGGGCGACGGCCCGCACCGCCGCATCAGTAGGCTTGCCGCGATGAAACTCGCCGGCAACTCTGCGTCCATCAACGAGGCCATCGACGCCGGGCTCCTCGCCGGCGCGGTGACTCTGGTGTGGCACGCCGGTGAGGTGCTTCAGGTCAACGAGTTGGGGCATCGGGACGTCGGAGCCGGGCTGCCGATGCAGCGCGACACGATCTTCCGTATCGCCTCGATGACCAAACCCGTGACGGTCGCGGCCGCGATGAGCCTCCTCGAGGAGGGCCGTTTCGCGCTCACCGACCCGGTGACCACGTGGGTGCCCGAACTCGCCGACATGCAGGTGCTTGTCGACCCGCACGGCGACCTCGACAAGACGACGCCGGCCCGCCGCCCCATCACCTTCGACGACCTGATGACGCACCGCAGCGGCCTCGCGTACGCGTTCTCGGTGCTGGGACCGTTGAGCCGCGCATACGGCCGGATGTCGTTTCGCCAGGACCAGGACCGCTGGCTGGCAGAGCTCGCCCGGCTTCCGCTGGCGCACCAGCCCGGCGACCGGCTCACCTACAGCCATGCCACCGACGTGCTGGGAATCGCGCTGTCGCGCATCGAGGACAAGCCGTTGTCCGACGTTCTGCGTGAACGGATCTTCGAGCCGCTGCAGATGCCCGACACCGGGTTCTCGGTGGGCACGTCGCGACGACACCGCGCCGCGACCATGTACAAACTCGACCAGAACAACACCCTGCGGCACGACGTGATGGGACCCGCACCGATCAGCGATCCCCCTTTCTGCACCGGCGGTGCCGGGTTGTGGTCGACCGTCGACGACTACCTGCGCTTCGCGCGGATGCTGTTGGCCGGCGGCACGCTGGACGGGGTCCGGGTGCTCTCGGAGGAGTCCGTGCGCCTCATGCGCACCGACCGGCTGACCGACGAGCAGAAGCGCCAGAACTTCCTCGGCGCGCCGTTCTGGGTGGGTCGCGGATTCGGGTTGAACCTCTCGGTGGTGACCGATCCGGCGAAATCCCGTCCGCTGTTCGGTCCGGGCGGGTTGGGCACCTTCAGCTGGCCCGGCGCCTACGGCACCTGGTGGCAGGCCGACCCGTCGGCGGACCTGATCCTGATCTACCTGGTCCAGAACCTGCCCGACCTCACCGTCGACGCGGCCGCGATCGCAGGTAACACGTCGCTGGCCAAACTGCAGAGCGCTCAGCCGAAATTCGTCCGCCGAACCTACCGGGCGCTGGACATCTGACCGTTTAGTGTGACGGCATGACCCAGCCGACCGTCCTGATCAGCGGCGCCGGGATCGCCGGACCGTCGTTGGCTTTCTGGTTGACACGCAACGGATATCGCGTCATCGTCGTGGAGATCGCACCCGGTGTCCGGCCCGGTGGCCAGACAGTCGACCTGCGGGGCGCGGGCGGCGACGTCATCGAGCGGATGGGGTTGATCGACCAGATGCGGGCCCGCGCGCTCGAGCAGCGAGGCGCGGCCTGGGTGCGTTCCGACGGCAGCAGACGCGCCGAGATGCCGGTGACGGCGTTCGACGGCAACGGTCTGGTGTCGAAGCTGGAGATCCTGCGCGGCGATCTGGTGGACGTGCTGTACCAGGCCACCCGGGATTCGGTCGAATACCGCTTCGGAGCGCGGATTTCGGAGCTACGCGAAGTCGATGCGGGTGTGGAGGCCACGCTGGCCGACGGTACTGTCGTGCGGGCCGACCTCGTCGTCGGGGCCGACGGTCCGCATTCGGCGGTGCGCCGTCTGGCCTTCGGCCCAGAGGAACAGTTCGTCAAGCCGATCGGCGGATACAACGCGTGGTTCTCCGCACCCGACAGCGTCGGACTCGACGGCTGGTTCCTGCTCTACCAGGCTCCCGGTGGCCTCAACGCTTCGATGCGGCCCTCGCACGACCCAGCAATCGCCAAGGCCGGCTTGGCTTTTCGCTCCGAGCCGCTCGAGTACGACCGGCATGACCTCGACCAACAGCGCCGGATCCTCGTCGAGCGGTTCGCAGGCGCCGGATGGGAATGCGACGCGCTGCTGGCCGCCGCCCACGAAGCCGACGACTTCTACTTCGATTCCTTCGCTCAGATCCACATGCCGACCTGGTCGACGGGCCGGGTCACGCTGGTCGGAGACGCCGGATACTGCGCATCGCCGCTGTCGGGTATGGGCACGAGCCTGGCACTGGTGGGCGCCTACCTTCTCGCGGGTGAGCTCGGACCCGCGAGTTCGCTCGAGCCCGAGGGCATTGCCAAGGCGCTGGCGCGGTACGAGTCGCTGATGCGCCCGTACGTCGACACCTGCCAGAAGCTGAACAACACCATCGACCGGTACGCACCGATGTCGGAGTCCGATATCGCGGTCAACGCGGCGGTGATGAAGTGGATGCAGCGCTGGCCGTTTCGACCGGTGGCTGCACGGCTATGGTTCACGACGGCGGATTCGATCGAACTGCCGAACTATCCGACTCTGTCCGCCGCGTAGCCCGTTCGCGTCAACGCCTGTCGGGCGCGCTATCCCCCGCTGCCCTCACCCCGCACCGCCTGCGCGGCGGCCCGGATCTGTGGCGTCACGAGCATCACCTGCCCCAGCACGCCGTTGACGAAAGCCGGTGAGTCGTCGGTGGACAACTGCTTGGCCAGTTCGACCGCCTCGTCCACGGCCACCGGCTCCGGAACGTCGTCGGCGTGCAGCAACTCCCACACCGCCACCCGCAGGATCGCTCGATCGACGGCGGGCAACCGCTCGAGCGTCCAGCCCTGCAGGTGCGCGGCGATCAGATCGTCGATGTGGGCGGCGTGTTCGGTTACCCCCCGAGCCACCGTCACGGTGTAGGGATTCAGCGGCGATACGTCGGACTGGTTCTCGGCCAACGCATTTCGTGCTTCCGCCACCTCTGCGGAGGTGAGCCCGCGCGCTTCGGCCTCGAAGAGCAGGTCGACGGCGCGCTTGCGGGCCGCATGCCTTCCCCGATCGCCTTTGCGGTCAGGCATTCACCCGACCCAAGTAACTGCCGTCGCGTGAGTCGATCTTGAGCTTGTCGCCGGTGTTGATGAACAGCGGCACCTGGATCTCGGCTCCCGTCTCGACGGTCGCCGGTTTGGTGCCCGCGCTGGACCGGTCGCCCTGCAGGCCCGGCTCGGTGTGGGTCACCTCGAGTTCGACGGTCACCGGCAGCTCGAGGTAGAGCGGGTTGCCGTCGTGGAAGGCGATCTGCACCGGCATGCTCTCCAGCAGGAAGTCGGCGGCGCGGCCAACCAACGACTCTGGCAGCGGGTGCTGCTCGTAGTCCTCGGAATCCATGAACACGAAATCCGAACCGTCCCGGTACAGGTAGGTCGCGTCGCGCCGGTCGACGGTCGCGGTCTCGACCTTCACCCCGGCGTTGTAGGTCTTGTCCACGGTTTTGCCGGAGACGACGTTCTTGAGCTTGGTGCGCACGAAGGCCGGACCCTTGCCGGGTTTGACGTGCTGGAACTCGATGATCTGCCAGAGCTGGCCGTCGATCACCAGGACAAGCCCATTTTTGAAGTCGGCGGTCGTTGCCACGTCGGTAGTACTCCTGTCAGAGGATGGCCAGTTCCTTGGGGAACCGGGTGAGCAAGTCTGGCGCGGTTCCGACGACGAGCGTGTCCTCGATGCGGACACCGCCACGGTCGGGCAGATAGACACCGGGCTCCACGGTCACCGCGGAGCCAGCAAGCAGTGTACCGACGGACGCCCCGCTGATTCCCGGCGCTTCGTGGATCTGCAATCCGACCCCGTGCCCGAGGCCGTGGGTGAAGTACTCGACATAACCCGCGTCGGCGATGACCTGCCGCGACGCGGCGTCAACATCCTTGCACGCGACTCCGGGCGCCAGCGCCTGACGGCCCGCCTTCTGCGCGGCAGTCACCAACGCGTAGATCTCGTGCTGCCAGTCAGCGATCGGCGCGAGCACGAAGGTCCGGGTCATATCCGAGTGGTAGCCGCTCACCAACGCGCCGAAGTCGATCTTGACGAAGTCTCCGGCCGCCAGCACGGCATCGGTGGGCCGATGATGCGGGATCGCCGAGTTCGGTCCGGCCGCCACGATGGTTTCGAACGACGGGCCGTCGGCGCCGTGCTCGAGCATCAGCCACTCCAGTTCGCGGGCGACCTCCTTCTCGCTCCTGCCGGCCCGCAGGCCGCCGCGGTCGACCAGGTCCCGCAGTGCCGCGTCGGCCGCCTCGCACGCCAACCGCAGCAGCGCCACCTCGCCGGCGTCCTTGGCCTCGCGCAGCGACTCGACGGTTCCGGCGGCGCGCACCAGTTCGGTCTGCTCGCCGGCGGCCTTCGTCAGCGCCGAGAACGCGTCGACGGTCACCACATGACTTTCGAAGCCGAGCCGGCGCACCCCGTCGGCGGCGGCACGACCGGCCAGGTGCGGTCCGCAGGCCCGCTCGATGACGATCTCGGCGTCGGGCGCCTGCTGCGCGGCCTGCGTGCGGTAGCGCCCGTCGGTCGCCAGCACCGGCGTTTCGTCGTCGGCCTTGATGAGCAGCGCGGCGTTCGAGCCGGTGAACCCGCTCAGATAGCGCACGTTGACCAGGTCCGATATCAACATCGCATCGATTTCGGATTTGACCAGCCGCTCGCGCAGCCGGTCCCGGCGCTGTGAAATAGTCACGGTCGATGACGCTACTCGCTAAGGTGAGGCCCCATGAGTAAGTGGTTGCTGCGCGGACTGGTGTTCGCGGCCCTGATGGTGATCGTGCGATTGCTGCAGGGCGCGCTGATCAACGCGTGGGAGACCAAGGCGGGTCTGATCAGCCTCGTGCTGGTCGTTGCGTTCGCCGTCGCGGTGTTCCTGTGGGGGTTCGCCGACGGGCGGGCCGACGCCCGCGCCAACCCCGATCCGGACCGCCGCGGGGACCTGGCGATGACCTGGCTGCTGGCGGGCCTGTTCGCCGGGATCGTCAGCGGCGCGGTGGCCTGGTTCATCTCGCTGTTCTACAAGGCGCTCTACGTGGAAGCACTCGTCAACGAGCTCACCACGTTCGCGGCGTTCACCGCCCTGGTGGTGTTCCTGATGGCGCTCGCGGGCGTGGCGCTCGGCCGCTGGCTGGTCGACCGCAAGGCCGACCCGACCCCGCACCTGCACCGCGCCGGGGAGGACGACCGCGCCGACACCGACGTGTTCGCCGCGGTCAGCCAACCGCGCTCAGACGAGACCACCGAGACCTCGCGCCGCGACGACCGGGTCTAGCGCTACCTAGCTTCCCGTGAACCCGGACGAGTTCTGCACGTCCGACCAATGGAGCGTGCTGTCGTCCGCGGCGTCGAACTCGCAACTCGCCGGGGTGCTCGGCGGCTTCCTGATCACCGCGATCGCTCTGCTGTTCGACAAGAACAGTCGCGAAGGCGTGCACACCCTCGCGCTGTTCTCCTCGGCCGTGCTGGTCCTGATGCTCGACAGCTTCCTGTTCAGCTTGATCACCGGAACGCAGGTACCCGACGGCGCACGGCGGGCCACGTGCGCGATCGCCTGGACCCAGGGCGCGGTGTCGACCGGGATGCTGGCCGCCGGTGCGACGGCGTTGTTCGGAGGGTTGGGGTGGATGCTGGCCAGCCACGCCGTCAACAAGGTCAGCGACCAGGATCCCGCCGACGTGCGCGCGTACTGCTTCCTGGCCGAACTCGGCGGTTGGCTGACGTTCGCGGCCGCGATGACGGCGACGCTGATCGTATCCGAGACCTCGATCGACTACCTGCGCTTCATGTGGGGGCACCGGCCCGCGGTGTGGGTCGAAGCCACCATCGTCCTCGCGGCGGCGGCATTTGTCGTCACCGATTTCGTGCTCGTGTATCTGCGCACCCGGACGTTGCGAAAGTCGTTGGCCGACACCGCGGAACCGACCCTCCTCGAACTGCGGTCGATCAAGTTCGCCACCATCGGCACCGTGGTGCTCGCGATCGCCGGCTCCTGGCTCGCGGTCAGCCTGGCCCGCATCCCCGAGGCGTGGCTCACGGCGCCGAACCCCGCGATCGTCATCTGCGTGCTGGTGCTCACCCTCGTATTGCCGACGGTGATCTCGACGGCGATCTGCTATTCGGTGGCCAGCACCGACGGACGGGGCTCCTCGCCGAGGCTGGCCAGATACCGCAGGGCCAGCAGGTAGCCCTGCACCCCGAGCCCGACGATCACACCGGTGGCCACCGCGCTCAGGTACGAGTGACGCCGAAACTCCTCGCGCGCGTGCACGTTTGAGATATGCACCTCGACCAGCGGGGCGCGCAGTTCACTGCACGCGTCGCGCAGGGCGACCGACGTGTGCGTCAACGCGCCGGCGTTGATGATCACCGGATCCCCCGCGTCGGCGGCCGCATGGATCCAGCCCAGCAGGTCGGCCTCGTTATCGCTCTGGCGCACAACGGCCTTGAGGCCGAGGGCCTCGGCTTCGCGGTCGATGAGTGCCACCAGCTCGTCATGGGTGGTGCTGCCGTACACGTCGGGTTCGCGCCGGCCCAGCCGACCGAGGTTGGGACCGTTGAGGACGAGCACCGTCTGGGTCATGACGTCACCGCCCCTATTTCTGCATACGCTGCCGCCAAGAGTGACGGGTCGGGCCCTTCCAGGCGTCCCGGCTTGCCGAGACCGTCGAGCACGACGAACCGCAGCACACCCGCGCGGGTCTTCTTGTCACCCGCCATGTTCTCGAGCAGCTCGCCGAATGCGTCGGGGTCATAGCTGACCGGGAGCCCGAGCGAGGTGAGAACCGAACGGTGCCGGTCGGCGGTCTCGTCGTCCAACCGACCCGCGAGCCGGCCGAGTTCGGCGGCGAACACCAGACCCACCGAGACGGCGGCGCCGTGCCGCCACTGGTATCGCTCGCGACGTTCGATCGCGTGGGCCAGCGTGTGGCCGTAGTTCAAGATCTCGCGCAGTTGCGATTCCTTCTCATCGGCGGCCACCACCTCTGCCTTGACCGCGATCGCGCGCCGGATCAGTTCGGGCAGCACGGTGCCCGTCGGATCGAGCGCCGCCTCGGGATCGGCCTCGATCAGGTCGAGAATGGTCGGATCGGCGATGAAGCCCGCCTTGACGATTTCGGCCATACCAGCCACGAGTTCGTTGCGCGGCAACGTCTCCAAGGTCGCGAGGTCGACGAGCACGGCCGCCGGCTGATGGAACGCGCCGACCAGATTCTTGCCCGCATCGGTGTTGATGCCCGTCTTACCGCCGACCGCCGCGTCGACCATGCCGAGCAGCGTGGTCGGCACGTGCACGATGTCGATTCCGCGCAGCCAGGTGGCGGCGGCGAACCCGGCGACATCGGTGGCCGCTCCCCCGCCCAGGCTGACGATCGCATCCTTGCGACCGATCCCGATGCGTCCCAACACTTCCCAGATGAACCCGACGACGGGCAGGTCCTTGCCCTTCTCGGCGTCCGGAATCTCGATGCGATGTGCGTCGATGCCCTTGTCGGCCAGGGTGCTTCGAATGACCTCGGCGGTCTGCGCGAGCGTCGGCTGGTGCAGGATCGCGACCTTGTGCCTGCCCGCGAGCACCCGCTCGAGATCGCCGAGCAGTCCGGTTCCGACGATCACCGGATAGGGAACCTCAACGAGGACGTCTATGGTCACGGGCTCAGTCACGGTTGGCCTTCGGATTGCGGGCGGCGACCGCCGCCGGGGACGGCGGGGCTTCGGTACTGGGTTCTGCGGTCAGCTGCGACGGCCCCCTGCGCCACGGCGAGCGGCGCTTGCGTCGCGACGAGTGGGAGGTTTCGGCGTTCTCCAGGCGGGTCACGATGTAGCGCACCACAGCGCCCGGGTTACGCCGGTTCGTGTTGACCCGGATCGTCGCCACCTGGCGATACAGCGGGACCCGTTGAGACATCAGCGCTTTGAACTTCTCGGCGCGGTCACCGCCCTCCAGCAGCGGACGCACCGTGCTACCGCTGGTCCGGCGCACCCCCTCGGCGGCGCTGATCTCCAGATAGATGACGGTGTGGCCGGCCAGCGCCTCGCGTACGCCAGGTGTGGTCACCGCGCCGCCACCGAGCGACAGCACGCCGTCGTGGGTCTGCAGTGCCGATCGGATGACCTCCTCCTCGATCCTGCGGAACTCCCGCTCGCCGTCGGTGGCGAAGATGTCGGCGATCGTGCGGCCCGTGGTCTCCTCGATCGCGGCGTCGGTGTCGAGCAGCGAAAGGTCGAGCGCCTTGGCCAGCCGTCGCCCGATGGTGGACTTACCCGAGCCGGGCAACCCCACCAGCACTGCTCGCGGCGCCATCAGCCCGAAGCCTGGACCCGTTGCGGAGAGGGCTCACGCTCGGCATCCTGCTCTCTTGCTCCTCGCGTGCGCACCGCCCGCAGGTAGTTGTCGATGTTGGCGCGCGTCTCGGTCAACGAGTCGCCGCCGAACTTCTGCAGCGCCGCGCGCGCCAGCACCAGCGCCACCATCGTCTCGACGACCACGCCCGCGGCGGGCACCGCGCACACGTCGGAGCGCTGATGAATCGCGACGGCCTCGTCGCCGGTGGCCAGGTCGACGGTGGCCAGGGCGCGCGGCACGGTGGAGATCGGTTTCATCGCGGCACGCACCCGCAGCGGTTGCCCGTTGGTCATGCCGCCTTCCAGGCCGCCC
This sequence comes from Mycobacterium sp. GA-1285, assembly GCF_001499905.1. Lineage (GTDB taxonomy): Bacteria > Actinomycetota > Actinomycetes > Mycobacteriales > Mycobacteriaceae > Mycobacterium. The sequence continues at coordinate 28,984 of NZ_LQIS01000022.1, forward strand.
GCGCGGTTCGTCGAGCGCATGACGCCGTCGGGCCCCGGATACATCTCGTCGTGGGCGACGCTGCCGCGACGGCGCGCGGTCGTGAAGCCGTCGCCGATCTCCACCCCCTTGATCGCCTGGATGCCCATCACCGCGGCGGCGAGTTGGCTGTCCAGCCGGTTGTCGCCGCTGGTGAACGAACCCAGCCCGACCGGGAGGCCGTTCGCCACGACCTCGACGACGCCGCCCAGCGTGTCACCGTCCTTCTTGGCCGCCTCGATCTCGTCGATCATCGACTTCTCGGCGTCCTTGTCGTAGGCACGCACGGGGCTGGCGTCGATCGCCGCGAGATCGGCGGCCTGCGGCGGCGGGCCGTCGTACGGGTCCGACCCCCCGATCGAGATGACATGGGACAGCACCTCGACACCGAGGGCCTCGGAGAGGAACGCACGGGCGATGGTCCCCGCGGCGACGCGGGCCGCGGTCTCGCGCGCGCTGGCACGCTCGAGCACCGGACGGGCGTCGTCGAAGCCGTACTTGAGCATGCCCGCATAGTCGGCATGCCCGGGCCGGGGCCGAGTCAGCGGCGCATTACGGGCACTTTCGGCCAGCTCTGCGGGGTCGACGGGGTCGGGTGCCATCACGGTTTCCCACTTGGGCCATTCGGTGTTGCCGATCTCGACTGCGATCGGGCCGCCGAGGGTGACGCCGTGCCGGACCCCTGCGAGCACCGTGACCTGGTCCTGTTCGAATTTCATCCGGGCGCCGCGGCCGTACCCGAGACGTCGGCGCGCCAGTTGACCGGCGATGTCGTCCGAGGTGACGTGCACGCCCGCGACCATGCCTTCGACCACGGCCACCAGCGCGCGGCCGTGAGATTCACCAGCAGTGGTCCATCGCAACACGCGTCCCATCTTCCCACGTCGGCCGCCCGACCCCGAATCAGCCGGTGATCAGGCCGTCGAGGATCCGGGCCAGTTCGGCCAGAGCCTGCCGGTGCGCGGATTTCTGATCGGCCGCGCGCGCGACCATCATGGCCGTCTCGCAGAGGGCGCCGAACAGGAAGTGCGCCAGCGGCCCGGGCGCCCGCTTCGCGATGCGCCCCGCGTCCACCGCATGAGCGATGGCGACCTCCATCATGTCGAGCAGCGGGGTCTCGAGGCGGCGCATCTCCTCCCAACCCAGCGCGGTGAACGCGTCGAGCAGCACGATCCGCTGCACCCCCGGTTCGAGGCACTCGTCGAGGAACGCCCGGCAGGCCGCCCCGAACGCGTCCCACGGATCCTTCTTCCGCGAGTAGGCATGCTGATAGGTCTCGGCCAGGGGCACCGCCATCCGCTCGATCTCGCCCGTGAAGACCGCCTCGAACAGCCGGCGCTTGCCGTCGAAGTGGTGGTAGACGGCGCCCTTGGTCACCTGCGCCCGAGCCGCGACCGCGTCGAGCGAAGTCGCCTCGTATCCGTTCTCGGCGAACAACGCGCGCGCCGCCGCGACGAGCGCCGCGGTGGTTTCCTTCGTGCGCTGCGCCTGGGTGCGCCTTGCGTCGTTCACAGCACTCGATAGACGCGGTAGTCGACGTGGTCGGGCGAGAGGATGTTGTAACCCACCGCGACGATTCCGCCGAGCCATGCGTACCGCTCGTCGGCCGTGGCGAATCGCGGCGTGGTCCGCACGTACGTCTCGTCGAAACCGAGCACTTCCCCGCGCGCCAACCGGTCGAGGCCGTCGGCGGGAACGTTGATGACGCCCGAGCTCTCGAAGTGGATGAGCACGCCGTCGTGCGTGCGCAGCGTCGCGCGGACGTCGACCCTGCCGCACCCGTCGTCGCCGACGAGCAGCCAGTCACCGCCCCCGGGTAGCAGCTCGCCCCGCAGCCCTCGCCCGTCCACGGTCCCGCCGGTGGTGACGAACGTCATCCGCATTCCGGTGGCCGTCGGAATCGGTTGCGCTGGAAGCAGATCGACGCTCATGTCGAACAGGTGCTCCACCGGCAGGGCGTCGACGAGCGGCAGCTGGGCGAGCGCGGCTGCCGCGGTCACGAACGACCTCCGCTCATCGATGCCGCCATTTGTGCGGAGTCGATGAACGAGTCCTTACGTGCGACCAGCCCCTCGGGCGAGACGACGACCACGTCGAGGCAGTCGAATCGCACGTCACCGGAGATCAACACCCAGTCGAGCACCCAATGGGCTTCGCCGTAGAGAACCCGGTTGATCTCGAAGGTGAAGCCCGGAAATTGGTGGAAGACACCCGCGAACGCCTCCCGGGCGGCGTCGCGGCCGACCGCGGGCTCGGTGTCCAGATGAGTCCAGAACCGGGTGTCGGCGGTGTGCAACTCGGCGATCGCGTCGGGATCGCGGTCGGCCCACGCGGCGAAGTAGCGCTCGGAAAGGGCCTTCAGATCATTTTGCATACTCGCAGTATGTACTAACCTTCTATGAGTATGCAACAGGCGCCGTCGGACCGGTCGCCGAGGAGCCCGCGCCGATCTCCCGCAGTTGCCACAAATCCAACATGGTCGTTACTCGGGCGAAACACCGTGGCCGCACAGTTCTTCCATGGATTCAAGATCGGCTTTGACGGTGAGCATCGGTGTGCTCGGCGGACTCGCGGTGGCCCTGACCGCGGAGGTCATCACGGTCCCGATCTGGGTGGTCTTCCTGGCGTGGGCGTCGTTCTTCTTCGTCGGCGGCGGAATCGGCGGATGGGTGCGGTCGCTGACGAACAATCTGGTCGGCGTGCTGATTGCGTCGGCCAGCCTCTATGCGGGTCATCTGCTGGGCGGCAGCCTGTTGGCGGTCGCGGTCGCCGTCGGCATCGGCAGCGCGGTTATGGTGCAGGCGTCCTGGGTGCCGCTGCTGTCGACGACGCCCGCGGTGGTGGTCGGGTTCGCGAGCACCGTCTCCACGGTGGCCGGGACGGGCACCGCGATCACCGTGACGTCGGTATCGCATCCGGGGCTCGTCGCCGCGGTGGCGTGTGTGCTCGGGTGCTCATTCGGGCTGTTGTCCGAGTACGTCGCGAAAGTGTTGACCCGCGCGCCCGAACCGGACCGCGCAAGTCTCCAGAGCTCACCCACGACGGAAGGCAGCCCCGCGTCATGAAACTGCAGCACTACCTCGGCGGCCTGGAAGGGCTGCCCGAACCGCTCAGCCTCGAGAAGCGAGTCTTCGTCGAAGAGTGGGAGAAACGGATTTTCGGCATCCACGTCGCGATGATGGGCCTGTCGAATCACCTCGGCTCGGCCCTTCCCCGGTACCCGATCGACAACGTGCCCACCGCGTTCAAGGACGAGTGGACATGGGCCGACCTGCGCACCGGCGCCGAGGCGATGAACCCGTTCGACTACTTCAAGTTCCGCTACTACGAGAAGTGGCTGGGCGGCATCACGCAGTTCTTCATCGACAAGGGTTACGTGTCGGAGGACGAATTGTCCTCGCGCGGAGACGAACTGGCCGCGGGGGCGGCGGCTCCCGTCGTCGACCCGGTACCGGCGATCGACGAACAGGTCGTCGACTACCTGCGCCGGGGTGATAGCCCCCGTCGCGACGTCGCGCATCCGAAGTTCGCCGTCGGTGACTGTGTGCGAATCACCAATGTGCCCGCCGCCGCCCACACCCGCCTGCCCGGCTACCTGCGCGGCCGCGTGGGCACCGTGGAGCGCATCTTCGAAGGCGACTACGCATACTTCACCCATACGGGTGACGGCATCGGTGACCCGATGCCGATCTACATCGTCGCGTTCGACCCGCAGGATTTGTTCGGTGAGCGCGCCGAGGACGGTCCGCTGACGATCTACGCCGAACTGTTCGAGGCCTACCTGGAAGGAGCGTGATGAGCGGCCAGTTCTACTACCCCGGGGACCGCGAACTGTCCAGCGCCGCCAAAGTCGCTGCGCTGGAATCACTTCTGATCGAGAAGGGTGTGATCACCGACCAGACCGTGGACAAGGTGCTGTCCTACTTCGAATCGGAGATGACACCGCTCAACGGACGCAAGATCGTCCTCAAGGCGTGGACGGACCCGGAGTTCGCGGCTCGCGTCGTGGTCGACACACCTGCGGCCATCGCCGAACTCGACCTGCCCGAGGGCATGGCCGGCGCCGAGGGTGAGCATCTGCAGGCGGTCGCCAACTCGCCCGGTGTGCACAATCTGGTCATCTGCACGCTGTGTTCGTGCTTCCCGTGGCCTGTCCTGGGTCTGCCGCCGTACTGGTACAAGGACCCGGTCTTCCGTGCGCGGGCGGCACGAGAACCGCGCAAGGTACTCGCCGAGATCGGCGTCGAGCTGTCCGAGGAGACCGAGATCAAGGTTTGGGACAGCAGCGGTCACTCACGGTGGTTCGTCATTCCCGAACGTCCCTCCGGCACAGAACAATTCACCCACGATGAGTTGATGGAACTGGTCACGACCGAATCGATGATGGGTGTGGCGCTGGCGGGACCGGTCTCATGAGCCTGCACGAGACCTGCACCACCGACCAGGCCGCGCCACAGTTCGATCACGACTGGCAGCGCCGGGCGTTCGGTTTGGCACTGGCTCTGTCGGAATTCCGCCACTTCGATTGGGTCGACTTCCAGCAGAGCCTGATCGAGACGATCGGGCGGTGGGAGGAGACGCCCGAAAACCAACGCGGCGACTGGCAGTACTACGACCATTGGGTGAGCGCCCTGGAAAAGGTGGTTCACGACCACCATCTGCTGACCGCACCCTCCCGGATGACCGGAGACAGCCACGGCTGAAACCACCGTTCCTAGATCACCACCAACGTGGTCGACGCGGCGGTCGCCAAGCACATCGAGAGACCGTGCGGAACAGTGGTTTCCCGGTGCCGAGCCACGGCGACGACCGCCCAGGCGGCCGTGAGAAGCGGTGCTCCGATCGCGGCGAGCGTCCATACGTCGGCACCGAAGGCGCCTGTGAGCCCGCCGACCCCGATCGCGAGTTTGACGTCGCCGCCACCCATCGCCGCCGGGGCCACAAGATGCACGGACAGGTACACGGCGAACAGCGCGGCGGCACCGGCGGCGGCCGGAAGCCCCCGCCCGCCCAGGGCCGCAACGGCCAGGATCGCGAGCCCTCCGGGCAACGTCAGCCAGTTCGGCAGCCGAGCGTGCCGGACGTCGAAGACGCTCAGCGCCGCCAACCAGGCCACCACGACGACGACCGAGACCCCCATGACTGGAGACTAACGCCGTTCAAGCGCCGCCCTCATCGCCTCTTTCGGCGCACCCATCCCGGTGAACAGCTCCACCTGGGCGTAGGCCTGGTTCAGCAGCATCTGCAGACCGCTGATCACCCGTCCGCCCGTGTTTTCGACCGCTACCGCCAACGGTGTCGGCCACGGGTCGTAGATCGCGTCGAGCAGCAACGGAATCCGGGCGAACGTCGATGCGTACGTCGCGGCCGCGTCGGCGGGAATGGTGCTGACCATCAGGTCCGCATCGGCGACCGTCTCGCTGATTTCGGGTCCGCCGATGTCGCACCACCGTGCGTCGGCACCCAACCGCGTGGCCAGATCCACCAGAGGGGCAGCCTTGCCGCGACTGCGGGCCGCCACGGTGATCCGCTGCACCCCGAGTTCGGCCAACCCGACGACCACCGCGGGCGCTGTGCCTCCGGAGCCGACCACGATGCCGGAGGTGGCCGACACGTCATCGAGAGCGCCCGTCACACCGCCGACGTCGGTGTTGTCTGCTCTCCAGCCCGCCGGTGACCGGACCAACGTATTCGCCGAACCCACCAGTTCCGCACGGGTGGTGCGCTCATCGGCGACCGCGAGCGCGGCGAACTTGCCGGGCATCGTCACCGAGACGCCCACCCACTCCGGACCGAAACCGGCGACCAGACCCGGCAGTTGCTCGGCGGTGCACTCGATGCGCTCGTAGGTCCAGTCGTCCAGGCCCAGAGCACGATAGGCCGCAAGGTGCAGTTGAGGCGAACGGGAATGCGCGATCGGCGACCCGAGCACCGCCGCCCTGCGGGCGGCGCTCACCGCGCGGAATCGAGCACACCGTTACGCCGGGCGAGCTCGATGTTCGCGAGGTGCTGCTGGTAATCCCGGGTGAACAACGTCGTTCCCTGCATGTCGATGGTGACGAAATACAGCCAGTCCCCTTGGGCGGGGTTCTCGGCAGCGCTCAACGCGGCCGTGCTCGGAGAACAGATCGGCGTCGCGGGAAGGCCGGGCCGCACATAGGTGTTCCAGTCGTTGTGCTGCGCGCGGTCGGCGTCGGTGGTGGCCACCTCGATGCGGTCGAGCGGATAGTTCACCGTGGAGTCGAACTCGAGCGTGCGGTTCTCGGCCAGCCGGTTGTAGATGACGCGCGCCACCTTCGAGAAGTCTTCGGGTGTCGATTCCCGCTGCACGAGCGAGCCCACGATCAGGATCTGGTACGGCGACATGTCCATGGCCGCGGCCGTCTCGAGCAGCCCACCGTTCGCGTACTGCGTTGAGCTGGTGGAGATCAGATTCGACAGGATCTCCTGCGGCTGCGCCGACGGGTCGATGTTCCACGTGCCCGCGGCGATCAACCCCTCGAGGCGACGATGGTCGTTGCCCATCGCCTCGACGGGTCCGACTGCCCAGTCGGCCACCCCGAGGGACGCCGGGGTCGCCGTCGCGGCCACGTTCTTCAGCGCGTCCGCGGACACGCAGCGCCGCTGCCCGTCGAGGTCCACGCACGTCGCCCGGGAGATCAGGGTGAGGATGCCTTCGGTGACCGCGTTGGTCTTGACGTCACGCACGTCGTCGAGTTGGCGTCCTTCGGGGATGGTCAGCTTGCCGACCCGGTTCTTTGGATCCGACAACCGCGCAACGGCGTTGGCGGCCGGGATCTCGGTCCGCAGCTTGTAGAAGCCCGGCTGGATCGCGGAAATCGCGTCGTTGCCTTCGGCCGCGTCGACGAACGCGCTGGTTGTCGCGACGATGTTGTGTTCCTGCAGCGTCTTGCCGATCGCGGTGGTGGAGTCGCCGTCGTGCACCTGGATCACCACGTCCGCGACGCCGTCGCCGGTGAAGTCGTTGCCGCTGAACAGTGAGTGCCACAACTTGGAACCGAGGAACACCGCGCCGATGGCGACCGCGATCAGCAGGCCAACGGCCAAGCCGCCCGCCAGTCGGCGCTTGCGCCGGTTGCGGGCCGCCCTCATCCGCTCCGCGCGGGTCATCCGGCGCCGCGGCGGGCCCACCGCAACGGGCTCGGCCCGCTCGCCGCCCCAATGGTCAGCCATCTGCGACCTCTCCATGCGCGGCAACGTGCTCATCCGCTCCTCGCGTGCGCGCCGCTCCACGCCGCTGGTCCAACCAGTTCTGCAGAATGCCCACCGCCGCCGCTTGATCGATCACCGAGCGCTGACCTCTGGCGCGAACACCGGCATCCCGCAGCGAGCGTTGAGCCACCACCGTAGTGAGTCGTTCATCGGCGAGGCGCACCGGTATCGGGGAGATTCGCGCAGCCAACGCGTCAGCCACTGCGACGGCGTCCTGGGCCGAGGACCCCGATCGCTCGGCGAGCGTGCGCGGCAACCCCACCACGACCTCCACCACGTCCAGGTCCTCGACCAACCCGGCGAGCCGCCGGATGTGCCGGTTCGTGCGGTCGCGACGGACCGTCTCGACAGGCGTGGCGAGAATGCCGTCCGGATCGCTGGCGGCCACGCCGATCCGGACGCTGCCGACATCGATGCCGATCCGGCGGCCGCGACCCGGATCCGGCGGGCTCAACGAATCCCCAGGCCGATCGGGTAGCCGTTCGCCTGACGCCTCTCGCGTGTGTGCATCGTCGCCCGCCGGTGTGGAGTTCACGCCGCTAGCCCCGGTCGATCTCTGCGCGGAGTGCGGCCAGCGCCGCGTCGATTTCTGCCGCCCCCCTGCCAGAACCCTGCGCCAGATCGGCCTTTCCGCCGCCGCGGCCGTTGACCGCCGCACCCAACGTCTTGACCAGATCGTTGGCCCGGAACCCCAGGTCTTGGGCGGCCGGATTGACCGCGACCACGAACGGGACGCTGTCGTCCTCGCCTTCGGCGATCAACGCGACAACGGCGGGATCGCTGCCGAGCTTGCCGCGGACGTCGCCGACCAGCGTGCGCAGATCACCGGCCGACATCCCACCGGCCATGCGCTGCGCCACCAGACGGACCTTACCGACAAGCTCCGCACCCGCGGCGGCGTTCGCTGCCGCGGCACGGGCGTTGGCCAGGCGCAACCGGTCCAGTTCCTTTTCGGCCGCCCGCAACCGCTCGACCAGATTCGCCACCCGCGCGGGCACCTCGTCGGACGGCACCTTCAGCGTCGAGGCGAGCCCGGCCATCAACGCCCGTTCCTTGGTCAGATGGCGGAACGACTCAAGGCCGACGTAGGCCTCGACTCGACGCACTCCGGAGCCCACCGACGACTCACCGAGGATGGTGACCGGACCGATCTGCGCGGAGTTGTGCACATGGGTGCCGCCGCACAGCTCCAGCGAAAAGGGCCCACCGATCTCGACCACGCGGACCCGTTCGGGGTACTGCTCGCCGAACAGCGCTATCGCGCCCATCGCCTTGGCCTTGTCCAACGCGGTGGTGAAGGTGTGCACCTCGTAGTCGGCTTCGACCGCCTCGTTGGTCACCTCTTCTATCTGGCTGCGCTGTTCCTCGGAAAGCGGTCCCTGCCAGTTGAAGTCGAAGCGCAGATACCCCGGCCGGTTCAACGAGCCCGCCTGAACGGCGTTGGGACCCAACACCTGTCGAAGCGCGGCGTGCACCATGTGCGTTCCGGAGTGCCCCTGCGTGGCACCGTGCCGCCACTTCGGGTCGACGGCGGCGATGACCGTGTCGCCCTCGACGAACTCGCCGGACTCGACATGGACACGGTGCGACCACAATGTCTTGGCGATCTTCTGCACGTCGGTGACCGCCGCCTTGGCCGCGCTGGAGGCGCCCGATCCGGCGATCGTGCCCTCGTCGGCAATCTGACCGCCGGACTCGGCGTAGAACGGTGTGCGGTCGAGGATCAATTCGATGCGATCGGGCGGCGGGCCTCCGCCGGCGGCCGAGCCGCCGAAACCGGCGCCGTCGTGGCTGACGACGGGCACGCGCTCGCCATCCACGAAGATGCCCAGAATCCTTGCTTCCGAGGACAACTCGTCGAATCCGGTGAACTCGGTCGGACCCGCATCGACCAGCTCGCGGTACGCGGACAGATCCGAGTGCGCCTGCTTGCGCGCCGCGGCGTCGGCCTTGGCGCGTTGCCGCTGCTCGGCCATCAGGCCGCGGAAGCCCTCCTCGTCGACGGACAGCCCGTGCTCGGCCGCCATTTCCAGCGTGAGCTCGATCGGGAAGCCGTATGTGTCGTGCAGCGTGAAAGCATCGGAGCCCGACAGCACCGTGGCCCCCTTGGCCTTCGTCGCGCTGGCCGCCTCGTCGAACAGCCGCGAGCCGGAGGTCAGCGTCCGGTTGAACGCGGTCTCCTCGGCCACGGCGATGCGTTGGATGCGGTCGAAGTCGGCGACCAGCTCCGGGTACGACGGACCCATCGCGTCGCGCACGGTGGCCATCAGGTCGCCCATGATCGGTTGTTCGACGCCCAGTAGTCTCGCGGCGCGGATGATCCGGCGCAGCAGGCGGCGCAACACGTATCCGCGGCCCTCGTTGCCCGGGCTCACGCCGTCGCCGATGATGATCGCCGCCGTGCGGCTGTGGTCGGCGATGATGCGGTATCGGACGTCGTCGGTGTGGCTGCCCTCCCCGTAGCCGCGCGGAGCGCGCGCCGCCATCAGGTCGATGGCCGGGCGCAGCAGGTCGGTCTCGTAGACGTTGTCCACGTCCTGCAGCAGGCAGGCCACCCGCTCGACGCCCATACCGGTGTCGATGTTCTTGCGGGGCAGCGGCCCGAGGATCTCGAAGTCTTCCTTCGAGGTGCCCTCGCCACGCTCGTTTTGCATGAAGACGAGGTTCCAGATCTCGATGTAGCGGTCTTCGTTGGCAATCGGGCCGCCCTCGACGCCGTACTCGGGCCCCCGGTCGTAGTAGATCTCCGACGACGGCCCGCACGGTCCCGGAATCCCCATCGACCAGTAGTTGTCGGCCATTCCGCGACGCTGGATGCGCTCGGCCGGCAGTCCGGCGACCTCCTGCCAAAGGGCCATCGCCTCGTCGTCGTCGAGGTAGACCGTGGCCCACAGCCGCGCCGGGTCGAGCCCGTAACCGCCTTGTTCGACCGGATTGGTGAGCAGCGTCCAGGCGAACTCGATGGCGCCCTTCTTGAAGTAGTCGCCGAAGGAGAAATTGCCCGCCATCTGGAAGAAGGTGTTGTGCCGGGTGGTGATGCCCACCTCGTCGATGTCGGGTGTGCGGATGCACTTCTGGACGCTGGTGGCCCGTTTCCACGGCGGGGCCTGCTGCCCCAGGAAGTAGGGCACGAACTGGACCATGCCGGCGTTGACGAAGAGCAGATTCGGGTCGTCGAGTATCACCGAGGCACTTGGCACCTCGGTGTGGCCCGCCTTCACGAAGTGATCGAGGAAACGCTTCCTGATCTCGTGTGTCTGCACGTCTGATACATCCTTGAAGTTTGGCTGATATCTGCGACTATTCGACCGCACTACAGTACCGGTCGCGGTTGTCGCGCCGAAAAGACAACGAACCGGCGGCGCCGGCAGTGCCCAGGTCAGATTCGGTCGGATGTCACCGACGTCACGTCATCCGTCGATGAAGCTCAGCCGTACCGTCCGTTGCGGATTGTCGCAGTTGAGGTCGACGAGCACGATGCTCTGCCAGGTGCCGAGCAACGGCTCGCCGTCCTGCACGGGAATGGTCACCGACGGCGACACCAGAGCGGGCAGCACATGGTCGGCACCGTGTCCTGGCGAGCCGTGCGAGTGGCGGTAGCGATCGTCGCGTGGGAGCAGGCGCTCGAGGGTGTCGACGAGATCGTGGTCGGAACCCGCACCGGTCTCGATGATCGCCGCACCCGCGGTCGCGTGCGGTACGAAGACGCTGCACAAGCCGTCGCCGTGCCGACCGCAAAACGAGCGCACCGCGTCGGTCAGATCGATGATGCGGCGCTGGCCGGTCTCGATGTCGATCACGTCGGTATCCACGTCATCGAGCGTACGAGGCGAGTCTGAAGAATCCATCCGATCGTCCATTGAATCGGCCACCGGTCAAGAGGAAGCTGAGAAGTGGTCCGGCGGCGCCGCTGGGGCGCTGCCCCGAGCAAAGGGGGTCGGCCGTGTACGCACGCTCTACCACCGTCCAAGCACAACCTTCGTCGATAGATGACGGCGTCGCCTTCATCCGATCCGAGGTCATGCCGACGTTGGAAACCATGGAGGGGTTCGTCGGCTTGTCGCTGTTGGTGGATCGTGAATCCGGCCATTGCATCGCGACCAGCGCCTGGGACTCCGACGACGCGTTGCGGACCAGCACCGAGCGGTCGGCGCCGCTGCGGGACCGCGCGGCCGATGTCTTCGGCGGTGAGGTGACCGTCGACGAGTGGCGTATCGGCGCCATGCACCGCGACCACCGCTCGGCGGAGGGCGCCTGCGTCCGCGTCACCTGGCTGCGGGTGCCCCGAGAGCACATCGCACGCTCGGTCGAGTTCTACAAGACCGATGTGCTGCCGGCCCTCGAGGAGCTCGAGGGGTTCTGCAGCGCCAGCTACCTGATCAACCCCGATACGGGCCGCGCCGTGTCGTCGACGACGTTCGACGGCCACGAAGCCATGGCCGGGAACCGCGAGCAGGCCAGGGAACTGCGCAACGCCCGCACGCGTGAACTGGGCGCCGACATCGTCGATGTCGGCGAGTTCGATTTGGCGGTCGCACATCTGCGCATCCCGGAAATGGTTCTGATCTGACCTGGCCCAGCCGCTTCGTTTATTGACGTCGGTGTCGGGGTATCTCAGCTGCACCCCGAGACCCTGGAGGAACCATGACCGTCACCGGCGTTATCACCGCAATTCTCATCGGCGCAGTGGTCGGCGTGCTCGCCCGCCTGATCCTGCCCGGCAGGCAGCCCATCGGCATCATCGTCACCGTCCTCGTCGGCATCGTCTCAGCGCTGATCGGCACGGCGATCGCCCGAGCCCTGGGGCTTCCGACCGCCACCAGCGGCGTCGACTGGATCGAGTTGCTATGCCAGGTCGTCGTCGCCGTGATCGGCGTGGCGCTGGTGTCCGCGCTCATGGGACGCAGGCGCACCGGCGTGACGGGCGGCCGCCGCGGCGGCGTTCTGCGCTAGCCAACCACCCCTGGCGATCCCGGCTGCACCCCCCGGCGGCCGGGATCGCTTCTGTCACAGGGTCTTCAGCAATTCGTCGAGCTTCTCGTAGCCCTCTGTCATCCCGCCCTCCATTCCAGAGGACAGCAAAGCGTCGCGGGCTTCGACGGTCGGGCAGATCGACCGGCCGCGCAGCCGGCTGCGACCGCCGCCGAGGTCCTCGAACCACAGGTACTCGATGTTGACCTGATCCGGCGCCCCATCGAACTCGAACGTCTGCAGGATGAACTCGTTGTCCCGGACGGTGTGGAACGTGCCGTTGAAGCGGTATGCGCCGCCCTGATCCGTGTGCACGTAGCGGTACCCGCCGTGGCTTTGAAACTCCCACTCCTCGATGGTCATCTCCAGTCCGTGCGGGCCCAGCCACTGCTTGAGCAGGCCGGGCTCGGCGTGTGCGCGGAACAGGGCCTCGACGGGAGCGTCGAACTCCCGGGTGAATTCCATGGCCAGGGTGTCGACCGGGGCTGTGAGATCGAGTGCATTGGTCATCTGTCGGTTCCTTTCTCTGGTGTGTCGGTCATGTCAGCCAGCAGGGCATCCAGCCGGCGGTAGCTGCGTTCGGCGTCGAGCCGGTATCGGTCGATCCATGCGGTGAGCCGCTCCAGCGCGGCGGCGTCCAGGTGCACCGGCCTGCGCTGGGCCTCACGGGTTCTGGTGACCAGGCCGGCATGCTCGAGAACCTGAATGTGTTTGGACACAGCCTGTTTGGTGATGTCGAAGGGCTCGGCGAGCTCGTTGACCGTGGCCGGCCCGCGAGAAAGCCGCGCCACGATGGCACGTCGGACCGGGTCGGCCAGCGCCAGAAAGGCGCGGTCCAGCGCGGCGTCAGCATCACCATCACGCTCCAATTATCAACCTTTTACTTGATAAACTTTAAAGTTGAATACCAAGGTAGACCGGCCGCTAGGGCGTGTCAAGGCATAGTCAGCGTTTTCTGCGGATGATCGCGCGCAGCTTGTCGAGCCGGGCGGCGATCTCCCGCTCGACGCCGTGAGACGTCGGCTTGTAATAGTCGACGCCGACCAGTTCATCGGGCGGATACTGTTGCGGCACAACGCCGTCCGGATCGTCGTGGCTGTACTTGTAGCCGACCGCGTTGCCGAGTTTTTCCGCGCCGGAGTAGTGGCCGTCGCGCAGATGCGGCGGCACCAAACCGGCCTTACCCGCCCGAATATCGGCCATCGCCGCCCCCAGCGCGGTGGTCACGGCGTTGGACTTCGGGGACGTCGCGAGATGAACCGTGGCGTGCGCGAGCGTGAGTTGGGCTTCTGGCATGCCGATCAACTGCACGGTCTGCGCTGCGGCCACCGCGGTCTGCAGTGCCGTCGGGTCCGCCATGCCGATGTCCTCGCTTGCGAGGATCATCAGCCGCCGCGCCACGAAACGCGGGTCCTCCCCCGCGACCAGCATCCGGGACAGGTAGTGCAGTGCGGCGTCGACGTCGGATCCGCGGACTGACTTGATGAACGCGCTGATCACGTCGTAGTGCTGGTCGCCGTCGCGGTCATAGCGGACGGCGGCCTTGTCCAGCGACTGCTCGATGGTCTCGACCGTCACCTCGGCGCCCGCTTCGGCTGCGACCTCCAGCGCGGTGAGCGCACGGCGGGCGTCGCCGGCCGACAGCGACACCAGTAGGTCGACGGCCTCGTCGGTGACTTCGACCTTGCCTGCCAGACCGCGCGGGTCGTCGATGGCGCGACGGACCAGCGTGCGGACCGCTTCGGCGTCGAGGGGCTGCAGCTGCAGGATCAGCGACCGCGAGAGCAGCGGGGCCACCACCGAGAACGAGGGGTTCTCCGTCGTCGCGGCGACCAGAGCGACGACGCGGTTCTCGACGGCGGACAGCAGCGCGTCCTGCTGTGTCTTGGAGAAGCGGTGCACCTCGTCGATGAACAGCACCGTCTGCTCGCCGTAGGCGGCGGCGCGCCTGGCGACGTCGATCACGGCGCGAACCTCTTTGACGCCCGCCGACAGCGCCGAGAGGGCCTCGAATCGGCGGCCCGTGGCTTGGGAGATCAGCGACGCGAGCGTGGTCTTACCGGTGCCGGGCGGGCCGTAGAGGATGACCGACGCCGCCCCCGACCCCTCCACCATCCGGCGCAGCGGAGAGCCGGGTTGGAGCAGGTGATCCTGACCGACCACCTCGTCGAGGGTGGCCGGACGCATTCGCACTGCGAGCGGCGCCGACGCGCCGACGGGCCCGGCCGCCGGCGTGGTGGCCTCACCGGGGACGTCGAACAGACCGTCGGACACGCCTTCTGCTTACCACGCCGTCACGACGCGGGTTGCGTCACGAAGTCGATCAGCTCCTCGACCCGCCCGATCAGCGCGGGCTCGAGGTCGTTCCAGTCACGCACGCGCCCGCGGATGCGTTGCCACGCCCGTGCGATGTCGGCCTGCCCGGCGGCGGGCCAGCCGAGCGCGCGGCACACGCCGGTCTTCCAGTCGACGCCCTTGGGCACAATGGGCCACTTCTCGGCACCGAGCCGCCCGGGCTTGACGGCCTGCCAGATGTCGACGAACGGGTGGCCGACGACCAGGGTGTGCGCGCCGCCGGGGCCACGCCGGACCGCGTCGGCGATACGGGCCTCCTTCGAACCCGCGACCAGGTGGTCGACGAGTACGCCAAGGCGACGGCCGGGTCCGGGGCGAAAGTTCTCGACGATCGCCACGAGATCGTCCACGCCGCCGAGGTGTTCGACGACCACACCCTCGATCCGTAGGTCGTCACCCCAGACCTGTTCGACGAGTTCGGCGTCGTGCCGACCTTCGACGTAGATGCGGCTCGCGAGCGCGACCTTGGCCCGCGCGCCGTGCACGGCGACGGATCCCGACGCGGTGCGGGTGGTTTTCGGCGCGGCCCGACGGGGCGCGGTCAGAATCGCGGGTTTGCCGTCGACCAGGTAGCCCGGCCCGACGGGAAACGGTTTACGACGTCCGTTGCGGTCCTCCAGTTCCATGCGGCCGTACTCGACACGAACGATGGCGCCGACGTATCCCGTCTGCGCGTCCTCGACCACCAGGCCGATCTCGGCCGGTTGTTCGGTGGAGCGGACCTTGCGCTGGTGGGGGTTGTCGGCCAGGACATCAGAGCCATATCGATCAGCCACCGGGCGATCGTAGGGCCGTGTCTTGCCGCCACCGGACGGAAAGTGCTTCCGACACGCCGGGATGTCTGCCGAACGTCGCGTCGGCGACAATTCGAGGCGTGACAGATCTGGCCCGGTACGGACCCTGGGCGGTGATCGCCGGCGGCTCCGAAGGGGTCGGCGCCGAGTTCGCCCACCAACTCGCCCGCGCGGGGATCAACCTCGTGCTGATCGCGCGCAAACCCCAGGCCCTCGAGCAGACAGCCGACACCTGCCGTCGCAGCGGCGTCGACGTGCGCACGCTCTCCGCCGACTTGGCGTCACCTGACGCGATGAAGCGCATCGCGGCGATCACCGGTGACCTCGAGGTCGGATTGCTCGTCTACAACGCGGGCGCTAACACCTGTAGCGAGCACTTCCTCGACGGCGACCTCGGGGACTTTCAGCGGGTGATCGACCTGAACGTCGCCACCATGCTCGCGATGGTGCAGCACTTCGGCCGCCCGATGCGGGACCGTCGCCGCGGCGGAATCCTGTTGGTGGGGTCGATGGCGGGCTATCTCGGCTCCGTGCGCCACACGGTCTACGGCGGGGTGAAGGCGTTCGGCCGGATTTTCGCCGAGAGTCTCTGGCTGGAACTGCGCGAGTACGACGTCCACGTGCTCGAACTCGTCCTCGGCGTGACCCGCACCCCGGCGATGGAGCGGGTGGGCTTGAACTTCGACGTCCCCGGTATGCGGGTGGCCGAGCCAGCCGATGTGGCGCGAGAAGGTCTGGAGCAGCTGGCGAACGGACCGGTGCATGTGGCGGGCGGCAACGCCGATGACGTCGCCCGCCGCAATGATCCCGACCGCGCCAAGGTCGTGCTGGGCACGGACCGGATGATGCGAAAGTTGTTGGGTGAGAGAGGAAGCCGATGACCGAGCTGGCGGATCTGGAGCGGCGGCTTGCCCGCATCGAGGACGAGCGCGCGATCGAGCGGCTGATCGCGTCCTACGGCCCGCTTGTGGATGCCGGCGAAGCCGATGCGGCAGCTGATCTTTGGGCCGAGGACGGCAGTTACGACGTCGAGGGCTGGCACATGTCCAGTCGTGACGAAGTCGCGGCGATGGTCCGCTCCGGGGCGCACCAGGGGCTGATCCGTCGCGGATGCTGCCACTTCCTGGGACCCGCCGTGGTCACGGTGGACGGCGACGCGGCCGTGGCGGTCTGCGAGTCGCTGTTGGTGACGACCCACGACGACGGCTTCGCGGTATCGCGGGCGGGCGCCAACCACTTCCGGTTGCGCCGCAGCGACGGGCGGTGGGTCATCGTGCAGCGGCGGACCCGCCGGCTCGACGGAGGCGACGAGGCCCGCGAGCTGTTGGCGACCGGGGTCGCGGGGCGGTGATTCGATCGGCGCGAGCGACCGCGAAATGACGCAATCGCGCGGCATGTCGCGCGCAGACACGGTCGCTCGCGGAGAAGGTTGGGGCTGGGTTGGAGTTCAGGCCTGGGTGATCTCGTCGACGACGGTGTGGATGAACCGCATCTTCTCGAGCACCGGGACGGGCAGCACGAACGGGTAGAGATCTTCCTTGCCCATCGAGCGGTTCAGCATGTTCAACGCCCACGACAGCGGCAGCCACATCTCGATGATGGCATCGAAGCTGCTCGGGCCCAGCACCTTTCGCTCGAACGTCGCCGCTGCCGGCGCCACCCCGAACGCGGCGGCGGTGTCGAGGGTGTCGCGGATGTGCAGGTAGTGCGCGAAGGTCTCAGCCCAGTCCTCGGCCGGATGCATGGTGGCGTAGGACGATACGTAGCTCTGGCCCCAGTTGTCGGGCGGGCCGTCGTTGTAGTGGCGGTCCAGGGCGGCCTGGTAGTCGGTGTCGGGATCATCGAACAGTTCGCGGAACCGGGCGTCGTAGTCGGGTGACACGCTGACCAGGCGGTAGTAGTAGTAATGCCCGATCTCATGGCGGAAGTGCCCGAGCAGCGTGCGGTACGGCTCGTCCATCGCCTTGCGCAACTGCTCGCGGTGCACGTCGTCGCCTTCGGCGAGATCCAATGTGATGACACCGTTTTCGTGGCCGGTGAACACCTTCTGATGTTCACTGGACAGCAAGTCGAAGGCCAGGCCGTAGTCGGGATCCTCGTCGCGGCCGACGATCGGCAACTTGAGTTCGTGCAGTTCGGCCAGCAGGCGCCGCTTGGCGCGCTCGGCGTCGGCGAACGCCGCCAGCGCCTTGGTGTCGGAGTCCCGCGGCCGGGTGCGAGTGAGGCTGCACGCCTCGCACAGCTTGTGGACGGGGTCCTTCTCCACCAGCCAATTGCATTCCGCCAGATGCATGTTCGCGCACAGCTGGTATTTGTCTCCGTCGACGAAGCCGGCGTGGTTGTGCTCGTCGCCGGTGGCTATCACCAGCAACGCCATGTCGCCGAGCGAGAACCCCAGCGGCCGGCCGCACGACAGACACAACGAATTCTCGAAGGCGAGGCGCTGTCCGCAGTTGGGGCACAGGAAATCACGCATGCAGCACTCCGCCCTCGAACGGTTCGACGTCGACGGCGACATCGATCGCGCTGCTCTGCGAGTCTGTGTAGATGATGCCGCGCAGGGGTGGTACGTCGGCGTAGTCCCGGCCGTATCCGACGGCGATGTAGCGCTCGTCGACCATCTGGTCGTTGGTGGGGTCGAGTCCGAGCCATTGGTTCTGCGGTGTCCATACGGCCGCCCACGCGTGGGTCGCGTCGATGCCGATCATCCGTTCCTTTCCGGGCGGTGGATCGGTCGCCAGATACCCGGACACATAACTGGCGGCCAACCCGTTGGCGCGCAGGCAGGCGATGGCCAGCCGTGCGAAGTCCTGACATACCCCTTCGCGTACCGCCAAAACCTCGCTGACCTGAGTCGACACCGTCGTCGAACCCGATCGGTAGGTGAAATCGGAGTAGATGCGATGCGTCAGGTCGCGCAGTGTGTCGATCAGCGGCCGTTCCGGCTCGAAACTCGGTGCGGCGTAATCACGTAGGGCCGGTGTGATCTCCGGCGGCTGCAGGTCGAGGGTGAACTGGGTCGCCAACGCCGCGTCCACGCCGACCGGGCGGGCGATCTCCCACGGCGCCAGCGCCGAGCCGGCCCCGTACAGCGTCGGCGGCGGTGGGTCGACGTCGACGACCGATCGGCTGGTCACCGACAGCGTCCGGTGGCGTTCGGTCACATGGAAGTACGAGCTGATGTTGCCGTAGACGTCGCGGCTGGTGGAGCTGTCCGCAGCCGGTGGATCGATCTCGAGTTCATGCGACAGGCAACGCTGACGCGCCGTGTCTCGTGGGGTGAGGAAACCGCGGCCGTAGGAACTGGTGACGTCGGCGGCGTACCGGTACACGGTGCGGTGCGTGATGCGGTACGTGCGGCTGGTAGTCGACGAGCTCGAGTCGTCCGGAATCCCGGTCACGGCATCGACCTCCGTTCGTCCGGGCCCCACAGGTGCTGCATGCCCCCGGGCAGCGACAGATGGGTCGCCGTGATGACGTCGGCCAAGTCGCGCAGGTCGGCATGCATTCCGTCGAGCAGCTCGGCCAGCTCGGCACGCCTACCGTCGACGATGTCCTCCAGGTCATCAGGGTCGAGTCGCCGTAGGCGGGTGGCGATCTCGTCGACCATGCGCTCGGGCCGAGACGAACCCGAGGAACCGGGCAGCGCCTTGAGGCCCGTACGCAGCCGCTCCAGCTGGTGGGCCAGCGAGCGCGGGTTGTCGGCGTCGAACAGCACGAGGTCGGCGACTGCGGACATGCTGACCTTGCCGTGCATGCGACGCCGGTAGATCACCGACGACTCGCACACCACCAGAGTCGATTCGGTGATCGTTTGCTCGGCGCCCGGGCTACGGGCGGTGGTGAGTGTCGCGCGTAGCAACGCGGTGAGGTTCAGTCCGCGTTCGATGCGCTTGCCGATGTCCATCATCGTCCAGCTGACGTCACGGATCATCGACTCCGCCGCCACGCCCGACAGCGCCAGCATGCCCGCGAGGGTCAGGCTGGCCGTCGCGGTGAGGAACGCCTCACCCTCGGCCTGCGAATCGGGCGGCTCGTCGGCGGAACGGCCGGACGATGACGCGGCTGGATGAAGCAGCGCCCGTTCGACAGCGGCCAGCACCATCCAGGTGTCGTTGGACATCTGGTCGCGCACCGAACGGGTGAGCAGGCCCAGACGTTCGACGGACTGCGCCAGCGAGCCCGGGCGGTGCCGGTCTGCGGTCAACGACCACAGGGTCGACTGGGCGGTGGCGATCAGCTCCGCGTCGTCGCCGTCGGCGCCGGTGTCGGTGCCGGTCTGGTGGCCCAGCGCGCTCAGCAGCACCGGCACGCACTGACTGCCGTCCATGTCTGGGCGGTAGTGGAATTCGTGATAGCGCTCCCTGGTCACGGTGAGCAGCCGCGCCATGTGCTCGGCGCGTTCGGCGTAGCGGCCCGCCCAGAACATGTCGGCCAGCACGCGCGGCGAGCTCACCGCGCGTGTCGGGCTCGGCGTGATCGCGGGCAGATCGACCGGCGGAACCCGCTCCACGGTGCCCCGCTCCGGTGCCCGAACCCAGACATCCTTGGCCGCAACGGTGTTCAGTGTGTACGCCGCATCACCCGGTGCCAGTACATAGCCGAGCCCGCCGATCATCGGCGCATAGCCGCCGCGCTGAGCGACGGTGAACAACCGTATGCCGACGTTCGTCGCCGACAGGCTGCCCGAATCGACAACGCTTGGTGCACAGGAGAACTCGGGTAGTTCCTGTCCGACCCACTGCCACGGTGTCGCTTCGATACACGAGGCGAGCTGGCGGCGCTGCTCGGCCGATAGGGCCGGGCCGACGATCGCCCGGCCCCCGGTCACCGGTCTGACCAACAGCGACGCCAGGTGGGCGATCAGGTGCGAGCGTTCGGTGCCGATGCCGCCCCAGTACATCGGCGCGGTGTCGAGCATCGGTGACTCGTCGAGCAACCGTTCCGAGAGTTCGGGCAGAAACCGCTGCAGCCCGGGGCTTTCGAGAATGCCGCTGCCCAGCGTGTTGACGACGGCGACCGTGCCGCGGCGCAGCGCCTCGACGAGCCCGGCGACTCCGAGTCGCGAGTCCGAACGCAGATCCAGCGGATCGACGAAGTGCGCGTCGACTCGGCGCAGCACGACGTCGACCCGCTTGAGCGTTCCCATCGAGCGCATCCACAGCTTGCCGTCGCGAACCATCAGGTCGGCACTCTCGACCAGCGGAAAGCCCAGCACGCCTGCCAGATACGCCTGATCGAACGCGGTCTCGCAGTGAATGCCCGGGCTCAGCACCACCACTGTCGGTTCCTCGGCCGACTCGGGGGCGGCGTCGATGAGCGCCAGCCGCAGCGCCTGCGCCCACGGCGACGCCGGCCGTGGTCCGATCCGTTCGTAGAGCTCGGGGACGGCGTGCGCGACCACGCGCCGGTCCGCCAGCGCGTAACCCGCGCCCGAGGGCGCCTGCGTCCAGTCGGCGTTGACCCGGAAGCTCCCGTCGGCGACCCGGCTGACGTCGCAGCCGTGCAGGAACAGCTGGTGTCGCCCGGGGATGTCGATGCCCCGCGCGGCGCGCACATAACCGGGGTGGGCGAAGAGAAGCGGGGCGGGTAGCACGCCGCTGGTGATGGACACCTGAGGCCCGTAGAGGTCGGTGAGGACCGCGTCGAGCAGTCGGGAGCGCTGCAGCAGACCGGTTTCCAGCGTGTTCCACTCGTCGGCCGAGACCACCAGGGGGAGCGCGTCGAGATGCCATGGCCCCGGCTCGGCGGGCTCGTGGCCGTCGACGTCCGGCTGGCCGACCACCGAACCGCGCCTGTCGACCTGGACATAGGTGATGCCGTCGTTGTCGACCAGGCTGCGGACCACGTCGCGCAACTGCGCCAGGCCGGTGCGGCTGCGCTCGGTGACGCATTGGGCGAGCTCTTCCCATGCCGGGCGGATATCGCCTGCGGCGTCGACGAACTCGTCGTAGCCGCTGCCGGCACCCGGTCGGACGTCGAACAGCGCCTGCTGACTGCGGGCGGTGCGGTATCTGCCCAGCAGGTCGTCGGGAACATCCGGTGCCGGTAGTGCCATCAGTGCTGAACGGTAACCGGTCCTCACGCGATTCGGCGCAGCGCGTGACCGTCGGCGCCCGACCGACAGGCTCAGCGCTTGACGCGCACCGCCAGTTCCTCGGGCGGAACGCGGTGGCCGTCGGCGCACCGGATCTCCACGGTGGCCTGGGCGCCGCACCCGCGGTGCGCAAGTCGCAACGGCGTGCGGTTGGGCAGATGGCGTCGACCCCACTCGAACATCGCCCAGATCACCGGCATGAAATCCCGGCCGGCCTCGGTGAGCACGTACTCGTCGCGGCTGCGTTGGCCCGGCTCCTGATACGGCTGCCGCTCCAGCAGGCCCGCCTCGACCAGGTCCGAAAGCCGCGCCGCCGCAGCGGCTTTGGTGATCCCGACCCGGCGCCAGAAGTCGTCGAAGCGGGTGGTGCCGTAGTAGGCCTCGCGCATGATGAGTATCGCCGACTTCGTGCCCAGCACCGCCATCGTCTTCTCGATCGGGCACTCCCCGACCGCCGACCAGGCGTCCCGGTCGGCCAGTCTCCCCTGCAGAACTGTCATGGCTTTCTCCTATGTCAAGCCGCTGCCGGTTGGCAAGGCTCTTGTCGGTTGGTTTGGTCGGTGTGGAGATGGCCGAAGAC
>NZ_LQIS01000023.1 GCF_001499905.1 Mycobacterium sp. GA-1285
CTCGCCATCGTCTACCGCGGCGCAGCAGTCCTACGCGCCATCACCCTCTGGCTACCCCATTTGTCAGACACGCCCTAGGTCTGGTCACGATCCGCTAACCGAACGGCCCTCTAACCGTTCGTGACGACGAGGTGAACTAGATTCATCTGAGTGGCCGCGGTCGACGAGTCTATTGCGGTGCAGCACGCCGTCCAGCAGGGACGGACGAGCGACACGCGTGCCCGCCGGCTGACCATAGTCCGACGTACCGCCGTCGTGGCCTGGGCGGCCGTCGTCGTCTACCGGACCATCACATCGGGGTTCGCCTTCAACCGCGAACTGGTGCTGCTCTATATCGCGACCGGACTACTGGCGGCCAGCATCGGCCAGGTCCGCCGCATGCTCTACGTCATCCGCGATTGGCTGCCGTTCGCGTTGATACTGATCGCCTACGACCTGAGCAGGGGCGCGGCCGACATGATCGGGCGACCGACGCTGTGGGAGTGGCCGGTTGAGGCCGATCGCTGGCTGTTCTTCGGCACCGTGCCGACCGTGTGGCTTCAAGAGCAACTCAAACAGGGTCATCCGCCGTGGTGGGAAGTCGTCCTCAGCTGCGTGTACATGTCGTTCTTCATCCTTCCCTACGCGGTGGCCGCAGCGCTTTGGCTCCGTGACCGCGCGGAGTGGAACGCATTCGTGCGCTTGTTCGTCGGCTTGAACTTCGCGGGCTTGGTCATCTACGCCCTGGTGCCCGCCGCGCCGCCGTGGGCGGCGGCCCGATGCACCCCTGCCGAGGTCGAAGACGGCCCGGCCCACGCGAGCTGCATGTTCCGCTCGGCGCGCGGAGTGCCCGACGGCGGTGTGCTGGGGGCGATGCAATCCAGTCAGGACGGCGCGAATCCGTGGATCGAGCGGATTGTCGGGCGGGGCTGGGGCAACTTGAACATGCACACCGCCACCGCGTTGCTCGATGCGGGCCAAGCCAGCGTCAACCTGGTGGCAGCGATCCCGTCGCTGCATGCGGGCATGACGGCGGCGATCGCGGCCTTCCTGTGGCGCCGCGTGCACGGAGCGTGGCGTCCGCTGCTCGTGGCCTATGTGCTCCTGATGGCCTTCACGCTGGTGTACACCGCCGAGCATTACGTGGTGGACATCCTGCTCGGCTGGGCACTGGCCGCCGTCGTCTTCGCCGCTCTCAAACGGTACGAGAAGCGGCGACGAACCAGGGCATCGCGGGCGGCGGAGGATTCGGCCGATGCCGCGTCGGTCGATGACCGGCCAGACGACGCACCGGCCGAGACCGAGCCGGATCACGTCGCTGCCGAACGCATCTCGATGGCTGAGCCGCACCTGAAGAGAGTCCCCGAATTGGACAGCCGCTGACCGCCCCGAGGCACGAGCCGTCGGCGGGGACGCCGCTGTTACGTTCTCTTGTGCAGCTGTCGAGAAAGTGTAATAGTGGCGTCATGTCGGACACCCATGTCGTCACCAACCAGGTCCCCCCGCTGGAGGAGTACAACCCGGCGACCTCGCCCGTGCTCACCGAGGCGCTGATCCGCGAGGGCGGCGAATGGGGCCTCGACGAGGTCACCGAGTTGGGCGCGCTGTCGGGCTCGCGGCAAGCGCAGCGCTGGGGTGAGCTGGCCGACCGGAACCGACCGATCCTGCGCACCCACGACCGCTACGGCCACCGCGTCGACGAGGTCGAGTACGACCCCGCCTACCACTCGTTGATGACGGTCGCCGTCAAGCACGGGCTGCACGCCGCACCGTGGGCCGACGACCGGCCTGGCGCCCACGTCGTGCGCGCGGCCAAGACTTCGGTGTGGACTCCCGAGCCCGGACATCTCTGCCCGATCTCGATGACCTACGCCGTGGTGCCGGCATTGCGGCACAATCCCGAACTGGCGGCGGTGTACGAGCCGCTGCTGGTCAGTCGCGAGTACGACCCCGAACTGAAGGTGCCCACCGCCAAGGCCGGCGTCACCGCGGGCATGTCGATGACCGAGAAGCAGGGTGGGTCCGATGTGCGCGCGGGAACCACTGAGGCGACCCCCAACGGCGACGGGAGTTACTCACTGCGCGGGCACAAGTGGTTCACCTCGGCGCCGATGTGCGACATCTTCCTGGTGCTCGCGCAGGCGCCCGGCGGCCTCTCGTGTTTTCTGTTGCCGCGGATTCTGCCCGACGGTAGCCGCAACCGGATGTTCCTGCAGCGCTTGAAAGACAAGCTCGGCAACCACGCCAACGCGTCGTCCGAGGTGGAATACGACGGCGCCATCGCGTGGCTGGTCGGCGAGGAGGGCCGCGGCGTGCCGACCATCATCGAGATGGTCAACCTCACCCGGCTGGACTGCACGCTCGGCAGCGCGACCAGCATGCGCAACGGCCTGGCCCGCGCGATACACCACGCACAGCACCGGAAAGCGTTCGGCGAGTATCTGATTGATCAGCCGCTGATGCGCAACGTGCTGGCCGACCTCGCGGTCGAGGCCGAGGCGGCCACGATCGTCGCGATGCGCATGGCCGGCGCCACCGACGCGGCGGTGCGCGGTGACACCCGCGAAACCCTGCTGCGCCGCATCGGTTTGGCGGCGAGTAAGTACTGGGTGTGCAAGCGTGCCACCCCGCACGCGGCGGAGGCGATGGAGTGCCTGGGCGGCAACGGCTATGTCGAGGAGTCGGGCATGCCGCGGCTGTACCGGGAAGCGCCGCTGATGGGCATCTGGGAGGGATCGGGCAACGTCAGCGCGTTGGATACGTTGCGCGCCATGGCAACTCGGTCGGAGTGCGTGGACGTCCTGTTCGACGAGCTCGGTCAGACCGCTGGCGCGGATCCGCGACTCGATGCGCACGTCGAGGCGTTGCGACCCGCGCTGGGCGACCTCGAGACAATCCAGTACCGCGCCCGCAAGGTCGCCGAGGACATCAGCCTCGCTCTGCAGGGTTCACTGTTGGTGCGCCACGGGCATCCCGCCGTCGCTGAGGCGTTCCTGGCGACCCGGATGGGTGGCGCCTGGGGCGGTGCGTTCGGAACCCTGCCCACGGGACTCGATCTCGCGCCGATCATCGAACGCGCGTTGGTCAAGGCATGACGCACGCGATCAGACCGGTCGACTTCGACAACCTCAAGACGATGACCTACGAGGTAACGGACCGCGTTGCCCGTATCACGTTCAACCGGCCGGAGAAGGGCAACGCCATCGTCGCCGACACGCCGCTGGAACTGTCCGCGCTCGTCGAACGCGCCGACCTCGACCCGAACGTGCACGTGATGCTGGTTGCCGGCCGGGGCGAGGGGTTCTGCGCCGGGTTCGATCTGTCCGCCTACGCCGAGGGATCGTCGTCGGCCGGTGGCGGCAGCCCCTACCGCGACACGGTGCTGTCCGGCAGGACGCAGGCCGTCAACCACCTGCCGAATCAGCCGTGGGATCCGATGATCGACTACCAGATGATGAGCCGGTTCGTCCGCGGCTTCTCCAGCCTGATGCACTGCGACAAGCCGACGGTGGTCAAGATCCACGGCTACTGCGTGGCCGGCGGAACCGATATCGCGCTGCACGCCGATCAGGTGATTGCCGCGTCGGACGCCAAGATCGGTTACCCGCCGACTCGTGTCTGGGGTGTGCCCGCGGCCGGGATGTGGGCGCACCGTCTCGGTGACCAGCGCGCCAAACGCCTTCTACTGACCGGGGATTCGATCACCGGCGCGCAGGCGGCCGAGTGGGGATTGGCGGTCGAGGCACCCTCGCCCGAGGAGCTCGACGAGCGCACCGAGCGGTTGGTGGAGCGCATCGCCCGCGTGCCGGTCAACCAGCTGATGATGGTCAAGCTCGCGATGAATTCTGCGCTGTATTCCCAGGGAACGGCCAACAGCGCGATGATTTCCACGGTGTTCGACGGCATCGCCCGCCACACTCCCGAGGGACATGCATTCGTCGCGCAGTCACGCGAGCACGGGTTCCGGGAAGCTGTCCGCCAGCGTGACGAGCCGTTCGGCGACCACGGCCGCAGGACGTCCGGGGTCTGATGCCGAAGTCCGTCTCGCGGATGACGGCCCGCTCCGTCGTGCTGAGCGTCTTGCTCGGCGCGCACCCGGCATGGGCCACTGCGAGCGAACTGATCAGGCTGACAGCCGATTTCGGTATCAGGGAGTCGACGGTGCGGGTCGCGCTGACTCGAATGGTCGGCGCTGGCGACCTGGTTCGTTCCCAGGACGGCTACCGGTTGTCCGACCGCTTGTTGGCGCGGCAGCGACGACAGGACGACGCCCTCAATCCTCGGCTGCGTCCGTGGAGGGGAGACTGGACCACGGTGGTGATCACCAGCGTCGGCACCGATGCCCGTGTCCGGGCGGGACTGCGAATCACATTGCAGGACGGCCGATTCGCCGAACTGCGGGAGGGAGTGTGGCTGCGACCGGACAACCTCGACACGGCGCTGCCGCCGGAAGTCCTGCAGCGGGTGCGGGTGCTGATCACCCGAGACGCCGAACCCGCGGAGTTGGTGTCTCGCCTATGGGATCTGCGGGCCTGGGCGCGGGTGGGCCGGATGTTGCTCGACGAAATCGGCTCGGCGCCAGACGTTCCCGGTCGTTTCCTCGCGGCGGCCGCCATCGTGCGGCACCTGCTCACCGATCCGGTGTTGCCGGAGGAACTGCTGCCCCACGACTGGCCGGGCGCCGCGCTGCGACAGGCCTACAACGACTTCGCCGCGGAATTGTCTGCGCGGCGCGACGGTACAGGATCGTCGCTCACGCGACGTGACCAACTGATGGAGGCGAGATGACGGGTGGAGTGCGGGTCGAGAAGAACGGCGCCGTCACGACGGTGATCATGAATCGTCCGGAGGCGCGCAACGCCGTCAACGGCCCGGCCGCCGCGGGGTTGTACGCCGCTTTCGACGAGTTCGACAAGGACGACTCGGCGGCCGTCGCGGTGTTGTGCGGCGACAACGGGACATTCTGTGCCGGAGCCGATTTGAAGGCGTTCGGGACTCCCGATGCCAACCCGGTGCACCGCGCCGGTCCCGGCCCGATGGGGCCCAGCCGAATGGTGTTGTCCAAACCGGTGATCGCAGCAGTCAGCGGCTACGCCGTCGCCGGTGGTCTGGAGCTGGCGTTGTGGTGCGATCTGCGCGTCGTCGAGGAGGACGCGATCATGGGAGTGTTCTGCCGGCGCTGGGGTGTGCCGCTGATCGACGGTGGGACCGTCCGGCTGCCACGGTTGATCGGGCACAGCCGGGCGATGGACCTCATCCTCACCGGCCGCGCCGTCGATGCGGCCGAGGCCCTTGCGATGGGTCTGGCCAACCGGGTGGTGCCCCACGGTGAAGCACGCCGGCGCGCCGAGGAACTCGCCGCGGAACTGGCCCAGCTGCCGCAGCAGTGCATGCGCGCCGATCGCCTGTCGGCACTTAACCAATGGGGCCGCTCGGAGGCCGAGGCGATGGATTTCGAGTTCGGCAGCATGTCGCGCGTCGCCGCCGAATCATTGGAAGGCGCAGCGCGTTTCGCGGCCGGCGCGGGCAGGCACGGCGCGAGCGCTTAGCGGCATCTCGTGGACCGTCGACCGGCGCGAGCGACCGCAAAGTGCCGGCAAACGGCGGCGTGTCGTCGGCAAACACGGACGCTCGCGGAACTGAGAAGAAGGGGTGTCAGCCCTTGGTGACCTTGTTGTTGTTGCCGGTGTCGTGGACCTTCGGATCACCGTCTCGATACGTCACCGTGTTGTTGAGGCCGACGACGCTGATCTCCTTGTCGATCCGCTCGAGGGTGATCTTGTTGTCGGCGCCGCCGATGTTCACGTTCGCGCAGGTGCCCTTGACCGTAAGCGTGTTGTTCGACCCGCCGATGTTCAGCGACTTGCCGTCGGCGCAGTCGATGTCAGCGGTCGTGCCGAACGAGCCGTAGTTGATCGTGTTGCCGACCTCGACCTGGGCGCCCGACGAACCCGCCGTCGCGGTGGGGGTGTGCGTGTCCGAGCTTTCCGATCCACAACCGGCGATCAGCAACGCGGCGGCACCGACGAGGGCATAGGCGATCGATGTGGCGCGCATGCTCACGCGGGCACCCGGTTGATGCGGTTGGTCATTCCCAGTTCCCGTCCGCGGTCCAAGACGATCGGGTTGCCGTTCTTGTACAACACGGTCTGGTCCCAGCCGTAGACCGTGATGTCGTTGACCACGTTGTCGGCGACGACGACATTGCCGTTGCCCTGCATCGTCACCCCCCAGCAGGTTCCCAACGTGGTGACCTGGTTGTTCGCGCCGTTGACGAGCAGCGTCGAGTTGGCGCAGTCGATCGTCTCGACGATGCCGATACCGGTGATGGTGGTGTCGGTCCCCTGGTGTCGACCGACGACACTGTTGTCGGCGCACTCCCGCGCCAACGGGTTGCAGACCACCGGCTGCGCCTGCGCCACGGGAGCGGCGAGGATCAGCGGGAGCGCCACGGCGGATGCCGCAGCTGACCGAGTCACAGCTGTCCACGTCATGGAGGAAGCGTACGCGGCGACCGGTGCGATCCACAGACGTTCACCGGAGTCGCTATCAACCCTCACGCTGGGTAGCGTGAGCGGCGATGCGTGGGCGGTTTCTGATTGCTGTCGCGGCGGTCGTGGCGGTGGTGACGGTTCCGGGGTGTGCTGAGACCGTCAGCGGAACCGCGCAGCGGGTCACGCCCGGTGTACCGGATCACGAACGGAGCTACGGGTACGTCGACGACCGCTGCGCCCTGCTCGACGACGACACCGTTCAAGAGATCATGGGCGCCGAGAGCCTCGTGCGGCCCTACAGTGGCGCGGTCTGCCAATACGTGTTGTTCCGCGGCGACGTGACGATCGACGCGACGTTCTCCTGGTTCCAGACCGGAAGCCTCGATCGCGAACGCGCGCTGGCCAGCGTGCGCGGCGCGAGGATCACCGAGACCGTTGTGGAGCGCCACCCGGCGTTCATCGCACGCCGCGACGTCACTGGCGCCGCCTGCTCGGCGACTGCCGCCGCGGGCAGCGGAGTCCTGAGTTGGTGGGTGCAGTTTCGCGATCAGCGCGTCGGTGACCCGTGCCGGGAAGCGCAGGAGCTCATCTCGGCAACCCTGAAATCGGAGATGTGACCGTGTCCGTCCGCTGGAATCTCCGACTGATCGCACTCGCCGCCTGTGCCGCAACGCTTACGGCGTGCGGAACGTCCGACGACGCCGCGACGTCTTCCACGACTGCGGAGCGGGACGGCGGGTTTCGCAGCGTGGACTGCAACGGCATCGCCGACGCCGATATCGCGGCGGCGGCCGGGTCGGAGGGGTTCACCAAGGCCGTCGTCAGCGACGCGGGGTGCTTCTGGCAGGAGAACACGATGTTCGGCACCGTCGGCGCGGGGATGGGGATCTCGACCTGGTGGTACCGCGGCAGTGACATGGACACCGAACGGTCGCTGGAACAACAGGCCGGCCGCACCCTGACCGAACTCTCCGTCGACGGCAACAAGGGCTTCAAGGCGTTCGACGGAAACGCGTGCAGCTTCTATGTGGCCAAGGGTGGCGATGTCATCACGTGGTCCATCCAGACGATGAACCCCGCGACGCTGCCCGATCTGTGCTCGGTAACCGAACAACTCGCCGAGCTCAGTCAGGAGCGCGTCAACTGACTGCGGAGTTACTAGAGGTGTTAGTTTTCTCCCGGAATCAACCAGGGCAGACGAGACGGCAGGGGGCGAAGCGCGCATGGCACAACCCCAGAGCACGTCGGCCAGGAGAGTCTCTCGGCTCAGCCGCGAGACGATCGTCAACGCCGCGCTGACCTTCCTGGACCGCGAAGGCTGGGATGCGCTGACGATCAACGCGCTCGCCACCCAGCTCGGCACCAAGGGCCCGTCGCTGTACAACCACGTCGACAGCCTCGAGGACCTGCGCAGAACAGTGCGGATGCGCGTCGTCGGCGATCTCATCGGCATGCTCACCAACGTCGCGGAGGGGCGTACCCGCGACGACGCGGTGACCGCGATGGCCAGTGCCTACCGCAGCTACGCGCATCACCATCCGGGACGTTATTCGGCCTTCACCCGGATGCCGCTGGGCGGCGACGACCCGGAGTTCACCGAAGCCACCCGGGCGGCCGCCGCACCGGTCATCGCGGTGCTGGGGTCCTACGGGCTCGAGGGTGAGAACGCGTTCTATGCGGCCTTGGAGTTCTGGTCGGCCATGCACGGCTTCGTCCTGTTGGAGATGACCGGCGCGATGGACGGCATCGACACCGACGCGGTGTACAGCGACATGGTGATGCGGTTGGCCTCCGGCATGGAGCGTCGTTAGCCGTACCGCCGGACGCATCCGAAGAAGGTAATCTGACCTGCGGTTAGGGCTCGGCCGAGACGGTCTGCTCCTTGTGCGAGCGCTCGTCGGCTGGGTTTGGAGGGGCTCCCCCTGTACTGGTATTGTGGACGATCGTGCCTGGCAGATAAGGCGCTTGCGTGCTCGACCGAAACGCAAGCGTGCCTGCACGCCGGGCGAATTCGCATGTCGCCATGCTCCGAGAATTGAGGCAATGCCTTCAAGTTGCCTTCGAATTGCTTCGGGCGGGCGCGTGCGACACACCCGGCCGCGGGGTACGTGCCCGGGGCAAAACCGCAGTACACAGACTCGACCAGAACTTCAAAGCAGCAACACAGAAAGCCGGTAGATGCCAACCATCCAGCAGCTGGTCCGCAAGGGTCGCCGCGACAAGATCGCCAAGGTGAAGACCGCGGCCCTCAAGGGCAGCCCGCAGCGCCGCGGAGTGTGCACGCGCGTGTACACGACGACGCCGAAGAAGCCGAACTCGGCTCTGCGGAAAGTCGCGCGCGTCAAGCTGACCAGCGCGGTCGAGGTCACCGCCTACATCCCGGGCGAGGGCCACAACCTGCAGGAGCACTCGATGGTGTTGGTGCGCGGCGGCCGTGTGAAGGACCTGCCCGGTGTGCGCTACAAGATCATCCGCGGTTCTTTGGACACCCAGGGTGTGAAGAACCGCAAGCAGGCGCGCAGCCGCTACGGCGCAAAGAAGGAGAAGAGCTGATGCCGCGCAAGGGACCGGCGCCCAAGCGTCCGTTGGTCAACGATCCGGTGTACGGGTCGCAGCTGGTGACCCAGCTGGTCAACAAGGTTCTGCTGGACGGGAAGAAATCGCTGGCCGAACGCATTGTCTATGGTGCGCTCGAACAGGCCCGCGACAAGACCGGCACCGATCCGGTGGTCACCCTCAAGCGCGCTCTGGACAACGTCAAGCCGGCACTCGAGGTTCGCAGCCGTCGCGTCGGCGGCGCCACCTACCAGGTTCCGGTGGAGGTGCGTCCGGATCGCTCGGTCACGCTGGCACTTCGCTGGCTGGTCAGCTTCTCCAAGGCCCGTCGCGAGAAGACGATGATCGAGCGCCTGGCGAACGAGATCCTCGACGCCAGCAATGGCCTGGGTGCCGCCGTGAAGCGGCGTGAGGACACCCACAAGATGGCCGAGGCAAACCGCGCGTTCGCCCACTACCGCTGGTGAGCGTCGAAGCTCGCTTCGGCGCGCGAGCGTAGCGAGCAGGCGAAACCAGACAGCCTTTAGACCGTTTACTTCCCGAAGGGAATGCTGTGGCACAGAAGGACGTGCTTACCGACCTGAACAAGGTCCGCAACATCGGCATCATGGCGCACATCGATGCCGGCAAGACGACGACGACCGAGCGCATCCTGTACTACACCGGCGTCAACTACAAGATCGGTGAGACGCACGACGGCGCTTCGACCACCGACTGGATGGAGCAGGAGCAGGAGCGGGGGATCACCATCACCTCCGCGGCCGTGACGTGCTTCTGGAACGACCACCAGATCAACATCATCGACACCCCCGGCCACGTCGACTTCACCGTCGAGGTGGAGCGCAGCCTGCGCGTGCTCGATGGCGCCGTGGCCGTCTTCGACGGCAAGGAAGGTGTCGAGCCGCAGTCCGAGCAGGTGTGGCGACAGGCCGACAAGTACGACGTCCCGCGCATCTGCTTCGTCAACAAGATGGACAAGCTGGGCGCGGACTTCTACTTCACCGTGCGCACCATCGAAGAACGACTCGGCGCGACTCCGTTGGTCATCCAGCTGCCCATCGGCGCGGAGAACGACTTCATCGGCATCGTCGACCTGGTCGAGATGAGGGCCAAGGTGTGGCGCGGCGAGACGGCGCTCGGCGAGAAGTACGAGGTCGAGGACATCCCCGCCGAGCTCGCCGAGAAGGCCGAGGAGTACCGCACCGCGCTGCTCGAGACGGTCGCCGAGACCGACGAGGAGCTGCTGGAGAAGTACCTCGGCGGTGAAGAGCTCACGGTCGCCGAGATCAAGGCGGCCATCCGCAAGCTGACCGTCAACTCCGAGCTGTATCCGGTGCTGTGCGGCAGCGCGTTCAAGAACAAGGGCGTGCAGCCCATGCTCGACGCGGTCATCGACTATCTGCCGTCGCCGCTGGACGTCGAGTCCGTTCAGGGTCACGTGCCGGGCAAAGAGGACGAGGTCATCAGCCGCAAGCCGTCGGTCGACGAGCCGTTCTCGGCGTTGGCCTTCAAGATCGCGGTGCACCCGTTCTTCGGCAAGCTGACCTACGTCCGCGTCTACTCAGGCACGGTCGAGTCCGGCTCGCAGGTGATCAACTCCACCAAGGGTAAGAAGGAGCGGCTGGGCAAGCTGTTCCAGATGCACGCCAACAAGGAGAACCCGGTCGAGCGGGCCTCTGCGGGCCACATCTACGCGGTGATCGGGCTCAAGGACACCACCACCGGCGACACCCTGTCGGACGCGAACGAGCAGATCGTGCTCGAGTCGATGACGTTCCCGGACCCGGTCATCGAGGTGGCCATCGAGCCCAAGACCAAGAGCGACCAGGAGAAGCTCGGCACGGCGATCCAGAAGCTGGCCGAAGAGGACCCGACGTTCAAGGTTCACCTGGATCAGGAGACCGGCCAGACGGTCATCGGCGGTATGGGCGAGCTTCACCTCGACATCCTCGTCGACCGCATGCGTCGCGAGTTCAAGGTCGAGGCCAACGTCGGCAAGCCGCAGGTGGCTTACCGCGAGACCATCAAGCGTCCCGTGCAGAACGTCGAGTTCACCCACAAGAAGCAGACGGGTGGTTCGGGTCAGTTCGCGAAGGTCATCATCAACCTCGAGCCGTTCACCGGCGAGGACGGTGCGACCTACGAGTTCGAGAACAAGGTCACCGGTGGCCGCATCCCGCGCGAGTACATTCCGTCGGTCGATGCGGGCGCCCAGGACGCGATGCAGTACGGCGTGCTGGCCGGCTACCCGCTGGTGAACCTCAAGGTCACTCTGCTCGACGGTGCCTACCACGAGGTGGACTCATCGGAAATGGCGTTCAAAGTTGCGGGTTCACAGGTGCTGAAGAAGGCCGCGCAGGCGGCCCAGCCCGTGATCCTCGAGCCGATCATGGCGGTCGAAGTGACCACACCCGAGGACTACATGGGTGACGTGATCGGCGACCTGAACTCCCGCCGTGGTCAGATCCAGGCCATGGAGGAGCGATCGGGTGCCCGCGTCGTCAAGGCGCAGGTGCCGCTGTCGGAGATGTTCGGTTACGTCGGGGACCTTCGGTCCAAGACGCAGGGCCGGGCTAACTACTCCATGGTGTTCGACTCGTACGCCGAAGTTCCGGCGGCCGTGTCGAAGGAGATCATCGCGAAGGCGACGGGTCAGTGAGAATCGAGGCGCGCCAGCGCCGAGGATTGGAGCTGGCCCGGAGTCGAGCCATGAATGGCGCGAAGGCGACGGGTCAGTAGCCCCGGTTGCTTAGCGGCGAGAAACAACTGCAAAGATCAACACTGCTTTAGACAAGCACCAACACAGTCCAGGAGGACCACACAGTGGCGAAGGCGAAGTTCGAGCGGACGAAGCCGCACGTCAACATCGGGACCATCGGTCACGTTGACCACGGCAAGACGACGCTGACCGCAGCAATCACCAAGGTGCTGCACGACAAGTTTCCCGATTTGAACGAGTCGCGCGCATTCGACCAGATCGACAATGCGCCTGAGGAGCGTCAGCGCGGCATCACGATCAACATCTCCCATGTGGAGTACCAGACCGACAAGCGCCACTACGCGCACGTCGACGCCCCCGGTCACGCCGACTACATCAAGAACATGATCACCGGCGCCGCCCAGATGGACGGCGCGATCCTGGTGGTCGCGGCAACCGACGGCCCGATGCCGCAGACGCGTGAGCACGTGCTGCTCGCCCGCCAGGTCGGCGTGCCCTACATCCTGGTCGCGTTGAACAAGGCCGACGCGGTCGACGACGAGGAGCTCATCGAGCTCGTCGAGATGGAGGTCCGCGAACTGCTGGCCGCCCAGGAGTTCGACGAGGACGCCCCGGTCATCCGCGTGTCGGCGCTCAAGGCGCTCGAGGGTGACGAGAAGTGGGTCAAGTCGGTCGAGGAGCTCATGGAGGCCGTCGACGAGTCGATCCCGGACCCCGTCCGCGAGACCGACAAGCCGTTCCTGATGCCCGTCGAGGATGTCTTCACCATCACCGGCCGCGGCACTGTGGTCACCGGTCGCGTCGAGCGTGGCGTGATCAACGTGAACGAGGAAGTCGAGATCGTCGGCATTCGCCCCGACACCACCAAGACCACGGTCACCGGTGTCGAGATGTTCCGCAAGCTGCTCGACCAGGGTCAGGCCGGTGACAACGTCGGTCTGCTGCTGCGCGGCATCAAGCGTGAAGACGTCGAGCGCGGTCAGGTCGTCGTGAAGCCCGGCACCACCACGCCGCACACCGAGTTCGAGGGTCAGGTCTACATCCTGTCCAAGGACGAGGGCGGCCGGCACACGCCGTTCTTCAACAACTACCGTCCGCAGTTCTACTTCCGTACCACGGACGTTACCGGCGTGGTGACGCTGCCGGAGGGCACCGAGATGGTGATGCCCGGTGACAACACCGACATCTCCGTCAAGCTCATCCAGCCCGTCGCCATGGACGAGGGTCTGCGCTTCGCGATCCGCGAGGGCGGCCGTACCGTCGGCGCCGGCCGGGTCACCAAGATCATCAAGTAGTTCTGTCGCGAAGCGGCGCTCACCTTTTCGGTGGGCGCCGCTTTCGTCTGTGTGCTTCGCGAGGCGTACAAGAGGGCTGCGATTCTTCGACGACCGCGACCCTGGTGTACATCTCGCGAATGTGGGGGGGTAACGCCGACGGACGCCACGACGATGTACTTCGCGTATGCCCTGGTCGGGGCGAAGAAGGGTAAGGGTTCATGTTCGGTCGTCTCACCACGGTCGCCAGCGCCGCCGCGATCGCGGCCGCCGCATTCGCGGGTCTTTCCACGGCGTCGGCTAACGCCGCACCTGCTTGCCCCGACGTGCACTGGTTCGGCGCGGCGGGCTCGGGACAGCGTGACGGCGACCTGAGCTCGAACGCCGGGATGGGCGACGACATCTACCAGTCCTATCTCGACGTGCAGCAGCTGGTGACCGCCGACGGGCGGACGATGACGGCCGAGGCCGTCGAGTATCCCGCGATCGCGGTGCCCGATGACGACGGAGGCGTCGGGGAGTGGCTCGGGTTCATGGGCAGCGTCGACACCGGTGCAGCGGCGCTCGGATCGCAGTACACGGCGTTCACCCAGCGTTGCCCTGAGTCGAAGGTGGTGCTCGCCGGCTATTCGCAGGGCGCGATGGTGGTGCACCGCAATCTGCACACCGCCGGGACGAACCCGAACGTGGTTGCCGCGTTGCTGATCGCGGACGGTGACCGCCTGCCCGAGGACCCGACCATCAACATCGGCTCGGTCACCAGCGTCCCGGGCGCCGGCAAGGGGGTCGCCCAGGACTGGCCGATTCTCGCCCACGCACCGAAGCCGTTGCCGCCAGCCATCGGCGCACGAACGATCAGCGTGTGCGAGCTCGGCGATGCGGTCTGCGACTACGACCCCGACGCCGAAGAGGTGTCGAAGGTTTCGACCGTGATTCACACCAGTTATACGAAATCTTCCGGTGGATACCGCTGGACTCAGCCGCTTTATCAACTCATCGGCCCCGGGCCCGCGACTTCGCAGGCGCCCGAGGCGCTTCCGGTCATCCCGCTGGCCGCGGAGACACCGATGGACACGACGGCACCGGCCGAGTAGCCATTCGCCGGGCGGTCCACAGCACGACCGCTCCGGCGGCAAGGAGCACCATCGCCAGCACCGCCAGGATCCCGTCGATCGCGTCGGCGGCCGTTATCCCGTTGCGCTGCAACATCTCCAGAACAGTCGACGAGACCGCTACGCCGACCCCGGCCAGCGACACCAACACCGTCAGCGTCACCCCGGCGGCCTCTCCGGCCCGCTCCGGACGCACCACTGCTTGCGTCGCCACGGTGGTGAATGCATAGACCAGACCCAGCGTCAGTCCGCACGCGCTGAGCGCAACGAGGTAAAGCACCCAGTCGGGGGATACCGCGACGGTGCCGAGGCTCAAGGCGGCGACGACGGTCGTCGAACCCATCACCAATGCCGGCGAGCGTCGAGTGCCGAGCCTGCCCGCCACCACACCCCCGATCGCCGCGCCCGCCGATGGGCCGAGGAACGCCAGTCCCGCGGTCAACGGGTCGAGTCCCCGCACCTCCTGCAGGAACATGGTCGACAAGAAGATGGTCACCGCGTAGGCGATGTTCGCGACGGCGCCGGCCACCACCAGGATCGTGAATTTCGCGTTGCGGATTAGCGACAGGTCAACCAGAGGCCACCGGACCCTGTTCTCCACGATGACGAACGCGGCCAACGCAACCAGCGAACCGGTGAACGCGACGAGCGTCGACACCGACAGCCAACCCCAGCCGGGCGCCCTATCGAAGGTCAACGTGAACAACCCGATCCCGATGCTGATCAACGCCAGCCCCGCCGTATCGATGCGCCGAGGCGCCGACTCGTCGAAGGATTCACGGACGACGCGCGCCCCGATGGCGAGCGACGCGACGGTCAAGGGCACGTTCAACCAGAAGATCCAGCGCCAGCCGATGGTGTCGGTGAACAACCCACCGACAAGGGGGCCGGCCGCATTTCCCAAAGCGGCTATGCCGTAGGCCAATCCGATCGATCGGCCGGCTCTCGCGGCGCCGTACGCATTGGTCAGCACGCTAACCGACACCGGGAAGATCAGCGCCGCGCCCAACCCCTGCGCCACCCGGAAGGCGATCAGCACGCCGAGGCTCGGCGCGATCGCGCACGCTGCGGAGGCGACGCCGAACAGTGCGACCCCGGCGAGCAGTGTTCGACGGCGGCCGAGAATGTCGCCGATGCGGCCGGCGGGAACCATGAAGGAACCCAACGCCAGCATGTATACGCTGACGACCCACTGCAGGTCGGTTGTGGTGCTGCCGAACTCGACTGCCATGCGCGGGACGGCGAGGTTCATCGCGAAGTAGTCGATCTGCACACAGAACAGCGCCAGTGCGACGGCAGCCAACGTCCACCCCGACCGCGACTTCTCCACCGACGCCATCGCACGACGATACGGCTCGCTGACGGGTGATTGGCGTTAATCTGACACGCAGAACGCGGACGACGGGAGCGTGACAGACGATGTTGTGGCGTTACATCAAGGTCCAAGCGTTCGTGCTGCTGTGCGGGATTGTCGGGCCGATCTTCTTGGTGCTCTACTTCGCCATGGGTGGCGACCCGACGCTGAAATGGATGTTTTGGACCGGGCTGCTGATCACCGCCGCGGATGTGCTGATCGCGCTGGCGATCACCGCCGGTGGAGCTCGATCGGCCGCCAGGACCGCCGCGCTCGAGAAGACGGGAGTGCTGGCGCTTGCTCGGGTCACTGGCATTCACGAAACCGGAACGCGGATCAACGAACAACCGTTGGTGAAGCTCGATTTGCAAATCTCGGGACCCGGTATCGCGCCGTTCGCCAGCCAGGACCGGGTGATCGCCTCGATCTCGAGACTACCTATGATCACCAACCGAAAACTGGTCGCGCTGGTGGATCCGATGACGAGCGAGTATCAGATCGATTGGGAGCGCAGCGGTTTGGTGAGCGGGATGATGCCCGCCAACTTCACCATCGCCGAGGACAACAGGACGTATGACCTGACGGGCCAAACCGAGCCGCTGATGGAGATTCTCCAGATTCTCAAGGCGAACAACATCGGGCTCGACAACATGATCGACCTGAGATCGAATCCCGTTGCACGCCAGCAGGTTCAAGACGTGGTGCGACGGGCCGCCGCTCAGCAGGTGCCACCCGGCATGACGCCACCTCCCACGGCATCGACTGCCGCCCCGTCGGTCGCTCCGCCGCACCCGTCGACCGCGCAGCGCCTGCAGGAACTCGAGACGCTGCGCGCGATGGGGTCGATCTCCGAGGACGAGTACACGGCGAAGCGCCAGCAGATAATCGCGGACCTCTGACCGCACCCAACCGCACAGGAACACGTTCCAGTTCGGCTGTTAGCCTGTCCGCAGGCTCTCGCCTCCGGCGAGCGAACGCGGATGTCCGCGCCGGGGCGGCGTGTCGCGCACAGACACGGTCGCTCGCGGTGGGGGAGGATTCCGGAAGGAGCAGCGGTGACGGCGATCAACCGACCCCTGGAAGGCCGAGTGGCCTTCATCACCGGCGCCGCGCGCGGCCAGGGTCGGGCGCACGCGGTCCGACTGGCCGGCGAGGGCGCCGACATCATCGCGATCGACGTCTGCGCCCCGATTTCGGAGACCATCAGCTATCCGATGGCGACATCCGAGGAACTGGCCGAGACGGTGCGGGCGGTCGAAGCGACGGGTCGCAAAGTACTGGCCCGCGAGGTCGACATCCGGGACCTGGCCGCGCTGCAGCAGGTGGTGGGCGACGGCGTCGAGCAGTTCGGCAGGCTCGACATCCTGGTCGCCAACGCTGGTGTGCTGAGCTGGGGCCGCATCTGGGAAATGTCGGAAGAACAGTGGGACACCGTTATCGACGTCAACCTGAACGGGACGTGGCGCACCATCCGGGCGGCGCTGCCGGCCATGATCGCTGCGGGTAACGGCGGATCGGTCATCATCGTCAGCTCGTCGGCCGGGCTGAAGGCGACACCCGGCAACGCGCATTACGCGGCGTCCAAGCACGGTCTGACTGCGCTCACCAACTCGCTGGCGATCGAGGCCGGCGAGTTTGGGATCCGGGTGAACTCGATTCACCCCTACTCCATCGAGACACCGATGGTCGAAAAAGACGCCATGATGGCGATATTCGCCAAGCATCCCAGTTATCTGCACAGCTTCGCGCCGATGCCATACCACCCGCTCGACGCGGAGAACAAGGGGCTGCAGGGGTTCATGGAGCCCGAGGAAGTGGCCGATGTCGTCGCGTGGCTCGCCGGCGACGGATCCAAGACCCTATCCGGCAGCCAGATCGCCGTCGACCGCGGCGCGATGAAGCACTGACCTCTGCCGGGGGCGGGCTCAGTCAGCGAGGACGGCGGCGAACTGACCGACGGCCCAGTCGATCTCGTCCTCGGTGATCACGAGGGGAGGGGCCAATCGCAGGGTCGAACCGTGGGTGTCCTTGACGAGAACGCCGCGCTGCGCCAGACGCAGACTGACCTGCTTGGCGGTGCCCACGCAAGGATCGATGTCGACACCGGCCCACAGACCCGTGCCGCGGACCGCGACAACGCCCCGACCGATCAAGGCCCGCAGCCGGCGGTGCATGTGTACACCGAGTTGTGCTGAACGACACTGGAATTCGCCACGCCGCAGTATCGCCACAACGGTCGAGCCGATCGCAGCGGCCAACGGATTACCGCCGAACGTCGAGCCGTGCTCGCCGGGATGTAGTACGCCGAGAACGTCGGAGTCGGCCACCACCGCCGACAAAGGCATCACCCCTCCGCCGAGCGCCTTTCCCAGCA
Organism: Mycobacterium sp. GA-1285; assembly: GCF_001499905.1. Lineage (GTDB taxonomy): Bacteria > Actinomycetota > Actinomycetes > Mycobacteriales > Mycobacteriaceae > Mycobacterium. Next base: position 17,863 of record NZ_LQIS01000023.1, read on the forward strand.
GATAGACGTCGGGAACAACCCCCCAGTGCTCGCAGGCGAAGGTCTTCCCGGTGCGGGCCAGGCCGGATTGGATCTCGTCGGCGATCAACAGCACGTTGCGCTGGGAGCACAGCGACCGAAGGCGCGGCAGGAAGTCGTCTGGCGGAACGATGATCCCCGCCTCACCCTGGATCGGTTCGATCAGCACCGCGACCGTGTTGTCGTCGATCGCGTCGGCGAAGGCGTCGGGGTCGCCGAACGGCGCGGCGCGGAACCCAGGGGTGTACGGCCCGAAGCCGCGACGGGCGGCCTGATCGTCGGAGAAGCTGACGATGGTGGTGGTCCGTCCATGAAAGTTGTTGTGTGCCACGACGATATTCGCCGAGTTTTCGGGGATGCCCTTGACGTCACAGCCCCATTTGCGGGCCACCTTGATCCCGCTCTCGACGGCCTCGGCGCCGCTGTTCATCGGCAGCACCATGTCCTTGCCGCACAGCTCGGCCAGCGCGGCGCAGAAGGGGGCGAGCCGGTCGGAGTGGAACGCGCGGCTGACCAACGTCACGGTGTCCAGCTGGGCGTGCGCGACCGCGGTGATCTCCGGGTTGCGGTGGCCGAAGTTGACCGCCGAGTATGCGGCCAGGCAGTCCAGGTAGCGACGGCCCTCCACATCGGTGATCCACGCCCCCTCGGCGCAGGCGGCGATGATCGGAAGCGGTGCATAGTTGTGCGCCACGCAGTGGTCGTCGATCGCGATCGCGGGACCCGTCGCTTCCAGTGTGGTCACGGATGCACCTCCAGCGTGCAGCATTTGATCGATCCGCCGCCCTTGAGCAGCTCGGAGAGGTCGACGCCGACCGGGTTGAATCCGGCGTCGCGCAGTTGGGCGGCGAACCCGGTGGCCGCGGCCGGCAGCACGACGTTGCGCCCGTCGGACACCACGTTGAGGCCGAGCGCGAAGGCGTCGGAACTCGCCACCGAGGGCGGTATCGAGATGGTAGAACCGCGGATCGACCAGTTCGAAGCTGTACGCCGGCCGCCCCACCAACTGCGCGATCTCGCCGTGTGCACGGCGCTCCGTCCGAAATCCATACCCCGCCAACAAGATCGAACCAGCAACGAGCACGTCACCCTGGCCTTCGTTGGTGTGGCGGGTCCGCACGGGTTCGTATCCACGGTGGGCCATCCATTCGGCGTACGCGGCGGCTTCCCCCGTGCGCTGCGGGTAGGCGAATTTCGCGACAACAGCCGTACCGCCGACCACCAGGCCGCCGTTGGCGGCGTACACCATGTCGGGAAGTCCGCAGACGGGCTCGACGAGTTCGACGACGTGCCCGAGTTCCTGATATGTCCGCCTCAACCTCTCCCACTGGGCGATGGCCAGCGCGGTGTCGACGGGCGCTGTGATGTCCATCCACGGATTGATCGAATACTTGACGTTGAAATACGTCGGCGGCGTCATGGCGTAGTGGCGCAAACGGGCCTCACGCCGGGATCGGCGACCGGACCGGACGGCCGTGCCGAGACTGAGAGACGTCATGAACCAACGGTAAGACGCCATTTGCTGCAATCAATCGTTGGATGTTGCGTGTTGAGCAGCGATTTGTTGTGTACTGTTGCTCGAAACGGTGAATTGTTGTGTGGAGGTGACAGTGGACCGCCTCGACTCGACCGACGAGCAGATTCTGGCCGCGCTGGCCGATGACGCGCGCGCGACCTACGCCGAGATCGGGGAGCTGGTCAATCTGTCCGCGCCCGCGGTGAAACGCCGGGTCGACCGCATGCTCGACAACGGCGTCATCCGCGGCTTCACGACCGTCGTCGACCGGACCGCCCTCGGCTGGACCACCGAGTCATACGTACAGGTGTTCCGTCACGGAACCATCGCCCCAGAACGATTGCGGGCGGCATGGATCGACATCCCGGAGGTCATCAGCGCAGCCACTGTGACGGGCGCCGCCGACGCGATCCTGCACGTCGTTGCGCGCGACATGCGGCACCTGGAGGCGGCGTTGGAACGTATCCGCTCGGCCGCCCACGTCGAGCGCAGCGAGAGCATCGTCGTGCTGTCCAACGTCATCGACCGCGATCGCGGCTGAGCACCAATGGGCGGGGTGGCGGACAAATGGGCGTAGGGATCGTGTAAGAACTGCCCATGACCACATCAGCGGGCATCGTCATCGTCGGCGGCGGACTCGCGGCCGCCCGTACCGCCGAACAGTTGCGCCGGTCGGAATACACCGGTCCGGTCACGATCGTCAGCGACGAAGACCACCTGCCATACGACCGGCCTCCCCTGTCGAAGGAGGTGCTGCGCGCCGAGACCGACGACGTCACCCTCAAGCCCGCGGAGTTCTACAAAGAGAACGACATCACCGTGCGGCTGGGTAACGGTGCGCGGTCTGTCGACACGGCTGCACAGACGTTGACCCTCGCCGACGGCACCGAGCTGCACTACGACGAACTCATCATCGCTACGGGCCTGGTGCCCAAGCGTATTCCGTCCTTCCCCGACCTCACGGGTATCCACGTGTTGCGGAATTACGACGAGAGCGTGGCCCTTCGCCAGGAGGCCGGCTCGGCCCGCCGCGCCGTCGTCGTCGGTGCCGGGTTCATCGGCTGCGAGGTGGCGGCGAGCCTGCGCAAGCTCGGCGTCGAGGTCGCCTTGGTGGAGCCGCAACCGGCGCCCCTGGCGTCGGTGCTCGGCGAGCGGATCGGTGAGCTCGTCGCCCGGGTGCATCGCGCCGAGGGTGTCGACGTCCGCTGCGGCGTCGGCGTTTCGGAGGTGCGGGGTTCGGATCGCGTCGAGAAGGTGGTGCTCAGCGACGGCACCGAACTGGAGGCGGATCTGGTGGTCGTCGGCATCGGCTCGCATCCGGCGACCGACTGGCTGGAAGACAGCGGGCTGAAGCTCGACAACGGGGTGGTCTGCGACGACCACGGCCGCGCCAGTGCGCCGCATGTCTGGGCTATCGGCGACGTCGCGTCGTGGCGTCACCGTCTCGGTCATCAAGTGCGCGTTGAGCATTGGAGCAACGTCGCCGACCAAGCCCGTGTCCTGGTGCCGACGATGCTCGGGCAGGAACCGCCGACCGCGGTCTCGGTGCCGTACTTCTGGAGCGATCAATACGACGTCAAGATCCAATGCCTCGGCGAACCGGAGGCCGAAGACGTGGTGCACGTCGTCGAGGACGACGGGCGCAAGTTCCTCGCCTACTACGAGCGCGATGGCGTGGTGGCCGGAGTCGTCGGTGGGGGTATGCCGGGCAAGGTGATGAAGGTGCGATCCAAGATCGCCGCGCGCGCACCCATCGCCGACCTTCTCCGCTGAGCGGGTTGAGTGCTCTTCCTATCGCCGCTCGATCGGTAGTGCACCGAAATCACCCCTAGTGCTCGCCGAGGTAGAACCGGGTGCCCTGGTCGTCGGTGCACAGCGCCGACTTTCCGTAGGACTGCTGGGAGGGCTCGTCGATGACGGTGCCGCCCGCCTCGCGCACCCGGGCCACGGCGGCGTCGATGTCAGTGACCTTCCACATCGGCAGGGTCACCACCTCGGAGTTCCCGCCGGCGACGCCGGACATCGGATGCGTCTCGCGCACCGCCCAGCCGTCCTCGATACGACCTGGCTCGAAGGTCCAGAACAAGAACCTGCTGTAGAACTCCTTGAACGCGGTGGAGTCCGGGACCTGATATGTGATGTACGAAAGTTCGCCCGGCCCAGTGCCATTGAGCGCTGGACGCGGTGTGCCGGAGGCCGGCCGGAAGACCGCGAACGCCGTGCCGGCGGGGTCGGTGGCGTCGAGAACGGTCCCGAAGTCGAACTCCTGGGTCTGGCCCACGGTGCCGCCGCCGTCGAGGATCGACTGCCGCGCACCGTCGAGGTCGGTGACCGCATAGCAGCAGAGCATGCCCTGCGGTCTCTCGACGCTGAAGATGCCGATGCGCTGGTCGGTGTTGGTCACCTGATGAGTCGCGGGGTCGTAGGCCCAGCCGAGCACATGACCGTAGAACGCCGCGGCCCGGTCGGCGTCGGGCACCCACACCGACACGTAGCCGACGTCCCCGTGCTGAATCGGGACGGCCGTACCCGTCGACGGTCCGCTGAGCATCCAGCGGTGGCCGAACGGATCGACGATCGCGGCGTTGCGGGCGCCGTAGTTCTCGTACGGCTCGCGCTGTACCTCCGCCCCATGCCTGCGCGCCCGTTCGAGCGCTGCGTCGGTATCGCCGACATGCAGCATCAAGCTCACCGAAACAGAATGCCGTGCAGGAGCTTTCAGTCCGATCTCGGGATACTCGTCGGCGAGATAGAGCACACCGTCGCCCATCGCCAACTCGGCGTGGCCGATGCGACCGTCGTCCATCTCGAAGGGTTTCCCGACCACCGTGGCGCCGAACGCCTCGACGTACCACGCGATCGCATCGCGCGCATTGCCGACCGTCAAGTACGGAAGAGCCGCGGCGCGCGGTGCCCCCGCGGACTCGACCGTCGGATCGGCCAGTTCGGCGATCGCGGTATCCGTGCCACTCATGACAACCTCCTGGGTTCGATTCGGTAGCAAAAGAGCCGACTCCAGCCGTGCGCGCAGCCCGGTCGCGAATGCCGGGTCGGGGGCGACCGGAAGCTCGTCGCCGCGCAGCACGTTCAGCGGATCGTGGCTGTTGTTCACGACTTCCTCCCTTCCGGTTCCGGGTAGTGAGCGCGAAACGCCTTGCGGGCCCGCACCAGCAGCGCCTCGGTGGCATGCACCGTACGGCCGATGAGCTCGGCGCACTCGGGCACCGAGCAGTCGTCCATGTAGCGCAGCGCCAGGACAGTGCGGTGGTGCTCGGGCAGCTTGGCCAGCACGCTCTCGGCGACGATGCGGTCGAGCTCGGCATCCCAGTCGTCGGGCGGCTCGACGAGTTCGGGCAGTTCGGCGACCGGGGTGCTGAACCGGTCATGGCGGCGACGGTAGTGGTCGGCCAGCTTGTGGCGTGCCACACCGAGCAACCACGGCACGGTCATCGGCGGCGGAGCGGTCCTTCTGGCGGTATCCATTGCCGCCAGGAAGGTTTCCGACGTCAGGTCTTCGGCGGTTCCACGGTCACCACAGCGTCGGACGAAGTATCCGTACACCACCGGTAACGCTTCGTCGTACAGCGCCAGCAGTTCCCGCGGAGCGTCGGTGCGACTCGGTTCGGCGCTCACACACATATCGTCGCCGTTGCGCGCCCAACTCCGACGGGTCTGGCCGAACTTTTCTGCGAGCGCAAAGGGGGTGGTGGCTTCAGCGATCCAGTGCCCACAGCCCGTCGGCGACGGTGTCGAACGCCGCGCCGAGCGCCTGCGCCAGCGGAACCGACTCGTCGGCGAGCCAGTGTTCATACGCGGAGAGCGCGACGCCGAGCATCGTCCACGCCACCGTCTGTGGCACGAGGTCACCAGCGGTGGTGTTGAGGCGTTTGGCGGCGAAATCCGCGACCACGCCGCGCCACCCGGCGTACATGGTCATCGAATAGGCCTGCAGTGCGGCGGTCTCCAGGATGACCCGCATGCGCATGCGGTGGCGCGCCGTCTCGGCGGCATCGAAGCTGTTGAACGCCAGCAACGCCGTGCGCAGCGCATCACCGATCGGCACCTTCGGATCGAGGTCTGCCAGCAGATCTCGCATGCGGGTCAGATGAGCGTCGAAATCGCCCCAGGGCAGGGCATTCTTGGACGGGTAATAGCGGAACAGTGTGCGCCGGGCGATTCCCGCGGCTTCGGCGATGTCGTCCACGCTGACGTCTTCGAATCCGTGCGTGGCAAAGAGGTCGATGGCCACGTTGCTGATGTGGTCCCACGTCGTCGAGCGCCGGCGGCCCACCCGGTGCTGGTCCGGCCCCATCTGGGGTCCCCTTTCCATTTAGGCACTCGATGCCATATTATTGCGACCTCGATCACAGTTGTCGAGAACCGGCGAATTGAAAGGCGGACTCAAATGGAACCGAATCAGCAGGTGGACGGCGACGAGCTGGTGGGCGAGACACTGGTCGAAGAGGTGTCGATCGACGGGATGTGCGGGGTCTACTGACCGTGACCTCGTCGTCCGCGGCGCCCGAGGAAGGCACCGTGTCCGACAACGACGCGGCATTCGACCCGGAGCTCGGCTGGCGGCTGCACCACCAGGTGGCGGTGCGGCCGGAGCCGTTCGGGGCGCTGCTCTACCACTTCGGAACGCGCAAGCTGTCGTTCCTGAAGAACCGGACCATCGTCGACGTCGTCAACACGTTGTCCGACCATCCCGACGTCCGATCCGCCTGCCGTGCCGCCGGCATCGACGACACGCAGCAGGCACCGTACCTGCAAGCACTCGGCGTGCTTGCTCGATCGAAAATGCTGGTGCCGCAATGACATCAACGGAAACCGTACGTGTGCCGCGGCTGGTCGAGCAGTTCGAGCACGGCCTCGACGCCCCGATCTGCCTGACCTGGGAACTGACCTACGCGTGCAACCTCGCGTGCGTGCACTGCCTGTCCTCGTCAGGTAAGCGCGACCCCCGTGAACTGACCACCCAGCAGTGCAAGGACGTCATCGACGAGCTCGAGCGCATGCAGGTCTTCTACGTCAACATCGGCGGCGGTGAGCCGACGGTGCGCTCCGACTTCTGGGAGCTGGTCGACTACGCGACCGCCCACCACGTCGGCGTGAAGTTCTCCACCAACGGCGTGCGCATCACGCCGGAGGTCGCGGCGCGGTTGGCCTCCAGCGACTACGTCGACGTGCAGATCTCCCTCGACGGCGCGACCGCGGAGATCAACGACGCCGTGCGTGGGGCGGGGTCGTTCGCGATGGCGACCCGTGCACTGCAGAACCTCGCGGACGCCGGTTTCAAGGACGCCAAGATCTCGGTGGTCGTCACTCGCCACAACGTCGACCAACTCGACGAGTTCGCAGCTCTGGCAGCGCAATACGGTGCCACGCTGCGGATCACCCGGCTGCGGCCGTCAGGTCGCGGCGCCGACGTGTGGGACGACCTGCACCCGACCGCCGACCAGCAGGTCCGGCTCTACAACTGGCTGGTCGCCAAGGGTGAGCGGGTACTCACGGGCGACTCGTTCTTCCATCTCGCCGGGTTGGGTGAGCCCGGCGCGCTGGCCGGCCTGAACCTGTGCGGTGCCGGTCGCGTCGTCTGCCTCATCGATCCCGTCGGCGACGTCTACGCATGCCCGTTCGCCATCCACGACCGGTTCCACGCCGGAAACATCCTGTCCGACGGCGGTTTTCAGAATGTCTGGAAGAACGCTCCGCTCTTCCGGGAGCTGCGCGAACCGCAGTCGGCCGGCGCGTGCGGCAGTTGTGGGCACTATGACAGCTGCCGCGGCGGCTGCATGGCCGCCAAGTTCTTCACCGGGTTGCCGTTGGACGGCCCGGACCCCGAGTGCGTGGAGGGCTACGGCGCTCCCGCCTTGGCTCGCGAGCGGGTCAAACCGAAGTCCAGCGTCGACCACTCGCGATCCGGTCCGGTGATGCTGAAGCTGCTCACGACGCCGCCCCGATCGAAGGTCGGCGCCGGATCCCCTCCCCGGTCCGATGTCGGCGCCGGAGCGCCTCCCCGATCGAAGGTCGGCGCCGGAGCGCCTCCGAAACGCCTCTGCAACGAAAGTCCGGTGTGATCATGGCCGACACCTGGTTCGAAACGGTCGCCGCCGCTCAGGAGCGGGCGAGGCGACGACTCCCCAAGCCGGTCTACTCGGCGCTCATCGCCGCGAGCGAGAAGGGCGTGACGGTATCCGACAACGTCGACGCGTTCGCCGAGCTGGGCTTCGCGCCGCACGTCGTCGGCGCGACGGAGAAGCGCGATCTCGCCACCACCGTGATGGGACAAGAGATTTCGCTGCCGGTGGTGATCTCGCCGACGGGGGTGCAGGCGGTTCACCCGGACGGCGAGGTCGCGGTCGCTCGCGCAGCCGCCGCACGCGGTACCGCGATGGGCCTGTCGTCTTTCGCCAGCAAGCCGATCGAAGAGGTGATCGCGGCCAACTCCAAGCTCTTTTTCCAGGTGTACTGGCTGGGCGGGCGGGACGCGATCGCGGCCCGGGTCGAGCGCGCACGGCAGGCGGGTGCGGTCGGGCTGATCGTCACCACGGACTGGAGCTTCTCGCACGGCCGCGACTGGGGCAGCCCGAAGATCCCCGAGCAGATGGACCTGCGCACCACCGTGCGCATGCTCCCGACGGGGCTGACCAAGCCGCGCTGGATGTGGCAATGGGGTAAAACGCTGCGGCCGCCGAACCTGCGGGTTCCCAATCAGGCGGCCCGCGGCGAGGAGGGTCCGCCGTTCTTCGCCGCGTACGGCGAGTGGATGGCCACCCCGCCGCCGACCTGGGAGGACATCGCCTGGCTGCGCGAACTGTGGGGCGGTCCTTTCATGCTCAAGGGTGTGATGCGTGTCGACGACGCGAAACGTGCTGTGGACGCGGGTGTCTCAGCGATCTCGGTGTCCAACCACGGCGGTAACAACCTGGACGGGACACCCGCGTCGATCCGCGCTCTGCCGCCGATCGTCGAGGCGGTCGGGGACGACATCGAGGTGGTGCTCGACGGCGGCATCCGACGGGGCAGTGACGTGGTCAAGGCGGTCGCGCTCGGTGCCCGCGCGGTCATGATCGGGCGGGCGTACCTGTGGGGCCTCGCGGCCAACGGGCAGGCCGGTGTCGAGAACGTGCTCGACGTTCTGCGCGGCGGCATCGATTCTGCGTTGATGGGTCTGGGCCGCGCCTCGGTCCATGATCTTGTGCCCGACGATGTGCTGGTCCCTCCCGGGTTCATCCGGGCGCTCGGCGTGCCTGAAGGTTCGACCACCTGACGGCCACCCCGCGTGCGAACCTCCTGGTACAGACGGGGCGCAGGGGACTGAGGGGGCGACGCCGGCCCGGGTGGCGAAAAATTCAATGAATCAATTGCTGCGCATGCTTCAACAATTGGCGCACGACAGGTGAATTCGGCCTACCATCGGCGAGTGCCATCTGTCAGCGAGCTCGCGAATGCGACGTCGAAGCAGCTGCAGAGCAAGCCGTCAGCCCTCCTCGTACCCGTCGGATCCACCGAACAGCACGGCCCTCATCTTCCGCTGGACACCGACACACGGATCGCGACGGCCGTCTGTCGGGCGGTTGCTGACCGGCTCGTTGACACCGACGGCGTGAATTGGATGGTCGCGCCTGCCATCGGCTACGGCGCGAGCGGTGAGCACGAGGAGTTCAGCGGCACCATTTCGATCGGGACCTCCGCCTTGAGACTGTTGCTGGTGGAGTACGGCCGGTCGGCATCTCGGTGGGCGTCGCGGCTGGTCTTCGTCAACGGCCATGGTGGCAACGTCGAAGCCCTGGCCGCCGCGACCGCTTTGCTGCGCTATGAGGGTCGGGATGCGGGCTGGTGCTCGTGCACCGTAGCGGGTGCGGATGCGCACGCCGGTCACACCGAAACGTCTGTATTGCTACATATTTCGTCGCAGCACGTCCGTGTCGACGAGCGGGTGCCCGGCAACATCGCGCCGCTTCGCGAGCTGATCCCCGAGCTGCGGCGGGGCGGGGTGGCCGCGGTGAGTGAGGTCGGCGTCCTCGGCGATCCCACCACCGCCACCATGGAGGACGGAGCCCGCATATTTCCCGACATGGTCGAAACATGCGTTCGGCGGATCTCGCGCTGGGCACCCGACCGCGACGGGATGCTGACATGACCGGACCGCGACTGCCAGACGGCTTCGCCGTGCAGGTCGACCGCCGAGTCAAGGTCCTCGGCGACGGGTCGGCCCTGCTCGGCGGTTCCCCCACCCGCCTCCTCCGCCTGGCGCCGGCGGCGCAGACCATGCTCAACAGCGGCAGGCTCGAAGTGCACGACGCCGTCAGCGCCCAGTTGGCCCGGACCCTGCTCGATGCGACGGTCGCACACCCGCGTCCCGCCAGCGGCCCATCGCATCGGGACGTGACGGTCGTGATACCGGTGCGCGACAACGCTTCTGGCGTGCGCCGGCTGCTCACCGCCGTGCGCGGTCTGCGGGTGATCATCGTCGATGACGGCTCTGCGACGCCGATCGACGAGACCGACTTCGCCGACGTCCACGGTGAGGTGCGGGTGCTGCGACACGAGCGCAGCCGTGGGCCCGCGGCGGCCCGCAACACCGGGCTGGCCGCGTGCACGACCGACTTCGTGGCCTTCCTCGACAGTGACGTCGTCCCGCGGCGCGGATGGCTCGAGGCGCTGTCGGGCCACTTCTGCGATCCCGCCGTGGGCCTGGTCGCACCGCGAATCGTCGGCCTGCGCGAACCGGACAACGTGGTCGCCCGCTACGAGGCCGTGCGCTCGTCGCTGGATCTGGGCTTGCGGGAGGCCCCGGTGGTGCCGTACGGCACGGTGTCTTACGTACCCAGTGCCGCCATCATCGGCCGCCGATCGATGCTCAACGAGATCGGCGGCTTCGACGAGACGCTGACGTCGGGTGAAGATGTCGATCTGTGCTGGCGACTCATCGAATGCGGCGCGCGCTTGCGTTACGAGCCCATCGCGCTGGTGGCCCACGACCATCGCACACAACTGCGAGACTGGTTCTCGCGCAGATCTTTCTACGGCGAAGCCGCCGCACCACTGTCGGTGCGCCACCCCGGTAAAGTCGCCCCGTTGGTGATCTCGGGCTGGACGCTCGTGGCCTGGATGCTGACGGCGATGGGCTCATCGATCGGATACCTGGCCGCGATCGTCGTCGCGACCATCACCGGCCGCCGCATCGCGAAGTCCTTGTCGAGCGTCGAGACCGAACCCAAAGACGTCGCGGTGGTGGCCGCCCACGGACTGTGGGCGGCGGCCATGCAGTTGGCCGTGGCAATGTGCAGGCACTACTGGCCGCTGGCGCTGATCGCAGCGGTCCTGTCTCGACGATGCCGGCAGGTCGTGCTCGTGGCCGCGGTCGTGGAAGGGGTCGTCGACTGGTTGACCCGGAGCCGGAACGCCGAGGACGACACCCCGCGGGTCGGCCTGCTCACCTACCTCGTCCTCAAGCGCCTCGACGACATCGCCTACGGTGCAGGCCTGTGGACCGGCGTTGTTCGTGAGCGTCATCTCGGTGCGCTCAAACCCCAGATCCGGACCTGAGACGAACCTGCCGCGTGCGCAGTACCTCATCTGCTCGTCGCGTCCGCAGTGAAACATCTGCTCCTCGCGTGCGCAGTGAAACATCTGCTCCTCGCGTGCGCAGTGCCTCATCTGCTCCTCGCGTCCGCAGTGACATCCTGATCGTCGGTGCCGGCAGCGCCGGATCCGTTCTGGCCGAGCGGCTCTCCGCCGACCCGGCATGCACGGTCACCGTCGTCGAATCGGGTCCTGGAGCGTCCGACCCACGGGTCTCGGCGCAGATCAGCGACGGATTGCGGCTGCCCATCGGCACCGCCAGTTCGGTGGTGCGGCGGTACCCGACCACGTTGACCGTCGACCCACTGCGTCACGCAATGCTCATGCGCGGCGAGGTGGTTGGGGGATCGGGGGCCGTCAACGGAGGATACTTCTGCCGTGGGCTGCCGTCGGACTTCGATGACTGGCGACTGCCCGGCTGGGCATGGTCGGATGTGCTTCCGCACTTCCGGGCCATCGAAACCGACCTCGACTTCGACAATGCGGTACATGGCTCGGAAGGGCCGATAAGGATTCAGCGGGTATCCGAATTCGACGGCTGTACAGCATCTTTCGTGAATGCAGCCACCGAAGCCGGCCATCCGTGGATAGCCGATCTGAACGGCTCGACCGCCGAGGCGCCGGTGGCCGCCGGAGTGGGGGCGGTGCCGCTGAACATCCACCAGGGTGCCCGTGTGGGCCCCGGTGGGGCCTATCTGCAGCCGGCCTTGGACCGTTCCAACCTCATCCTGCTGACCAACACCCGCGTGCATCGCATCCGAATCGTCGCCGGGCGCGCGGTCGGCGTCGAGTGCGCGGACCAAAACGGCGCCGTCTATCTCGAGGCGGACCGGATCGTGTTGTGCGCCGGTGCAATCGGATCGGCGCACCTTCTGATGCTCTCCGGCGTAGGCACAGCACATACCCTCGAGAGCGTGGGAATACCGGTGGCGGCGGATCTCCCGGTCGGAGCGGTGATGTCGGACCATCCCGAATGGGTGCTACCGGTGAATTGGACGGAAACACATGGGCTCCCACCCCTCGAGGCCGTGCTCACCACCGCGGACGGGCTCGAGATCAGGCCGTACACAGCGGGTTTCGGGGCGATGGTGAGTGGCCGGCGCGACGACCCCGCCGACCACCCCCACATCGGCGTGACGTTGATGCGGCCCAAGTCACGCGGAGCGGTCACGGTGGTCAGTGCCGACCCCGATGTGCCTCCCGTCATCGAGCACCGTTACGACACTGAACCCGACGACGTCGAAACGCTGCGTGCCGGAATCGCGTTGTCCCGTGAACTCGTTGGCGGGACAGCCGAAGTCGGCCCGGCATCATGGTCGACGTCGCAGCACCTCTCGGGGACGGCGCCGATGGGTGGCGATGACGACAACGTCGCGGTCGTGGACCCGCGATGCCGGGTGCGCGGAGTCGACGGGTTGTGGGTGGTCGACGGGTCGGTGCTACCCGTCATCCCGAGCCGGGGTCCGCACGCCACCATCGTCATGATCGGGCACCGAGCGGCCGAGTTCATCGTCTGACCGCGAGACCATTCGCTCGATGAAGCGGAGTTGCCTGCCGTCGCGGCCCGGCGCCCATAGTGCGATGAATGCCGCCGCTACAGCGCAAAGGATGCCGAGAGCGATCAGCGAGATGTGCATGGCCTCCAAGAAGGCCAACTGCGCAGCCTCCGACAGGCGAGCGCCCTGGGGGCCCAGCCGCGCGGCCACCTCGAGTGCCTCGGCCAACGAATTCGACGCGGCGGTGCGCAGCGATTCGGGTAGTGCGCTCAGATGAGGCTGCAGGCTATCGCCGTACTGCGCGGCCAGCACGGAGCCCGCGACTGCGATGCCCAGGGCGGCCCCCACCTCGCGGGTGGTGTCGTTGACCGCCGACGCGACCCCCTGCTTCTCGTCCGGCACCGCACCCATGATCGCCGAAGTCGCCGGCGCCGTGCATAACCCGATGCCCGTCGACATGATGAGCAGCGGCAGCGCCAGGTCCAAGTACGGCGAGTCGACATCTAGGGTTTGCATGTAGAACAGCCCGACCGCGATCAGTGTCAGGCCGGTGGACAAGACGATCCGGAGACCCAGTCGTGGCAGATACCACGGTGTGGTAAGGCTCAGGACCAACAGGGGGGCGACCAGGGGCGCCAACGCGAACGCCGTCTGCAGCGGCGTGTAGTCGAGCAACAGCTGCATGTACTGCATCGAGACGAAGAAGAATCCGAAGTTGGCGAGGAAGAAGAACGTCACCACGACGGCACCGGTGGTGAAGTCGGCCTTGGCGAACAAGCGGACGTCGAGTAATGGGTGCGCGCTGCGCAGTTCCCACGCCGCGAAGGCGGCCGCCAAGACAACCCCGGCGGCCATACACCCGTATACGAGGGGATGCGTCCAGCCGTGGGCAGGCGCCTCGAGCACGCCGTAGACGAAAACCGCGACGGCCCCGCCAACCAATACCGCTCCTGGCCAGTCCAGCGGTGTCGCTTGCTGATCACGAGACGAGGCCACCGTGCACGCGAGGCAGAACAGCCCCGCACCCGAGATCGCGAATGCCCAGAAGATCGACTGCCACGACCAGAAGTGGAGCAGCACACCGGATCCCAGGAAGCCGACCACTGCACTCGAACCCGCGACACCCGCCCAGATGCCGACGGCCTTGTTGCGTTCGGCCTTCGGGTACGCGGCCGTCAACAGCGACAGCGTGGCCGGCATGACGAACGCCGCACCGACGCCGGCCACGGCGCGAGCGATGATCAACGCGACTGGACCGTCGAAGATCAGCGGCGCGGCCGAGGCCAGCGTGAAGATTCCGAGACCGGCGAGCAGAGCGCCGCGGCGACCGTACCGGTCGCCGATCGCGCCGGCAGGCAACAACAGGCACGCCAGCACCAAGGTGTAACCGTCGACCACCCACGTCAACTGCGCCTGGGTGGCGGTGGTTTCCACGGCGATGTCGGGCAGCGCGGCGTTGAGGGCGACCATCGAACTGATCGCCAGCGCGACGCCCATGCAGGCGACGGTGAGTAACCAGACGCGCGCACGGACGGACAGATCTGCGACGCTCGCGCCGATATCCTGTTCAGACCGGCTGAGGGTGTCGACCATACGTCGCTCTCTTCCGACGGAGATTTTCGAGACTAACAGTCTTGGTATAAGACCGATAGTCTTGTTCCCGGTGAGGAGGTGGGTTAAACGATGAGGGGGCCGAGTACCGACCCGAGGCCGGCGCGGTCCCGTGCCCGCCTGCTCGACGCGGCCACGACGCTGCTACGGACAGGCGGCCCCAGCGCGGTCACGATCGACGCGGTCACCCGAACCGCCAACGTCGCGCGGGCCACGCTGTACCGGCACTTCCCGACCGCCAACGACTTGATGGCGGCGGCGTTCATGAGCCTGCTCAATCCCGCGCCGATGCCGCCCGCCGGTGGCACTCTGCGCGACCGGTTGATCGCCGTCGTGGTCGGGTGGGCGGAGTCGATCGCCGAGGCGTCCGCGATGATCACCGCCATGACGTGGATGGCGTCCGGTCCTGATGTGGGAACATACTCCGAAGTGCAGCAGTCGGATTCGGATGCGGTCGGCACCCTGAGATCACGGATCATCGCGCTGTATTCGGCGCCCTTCGACGCGATCCTCGACGGGCCCCAGGCGGCCGAGGAACTCGACGAGGTGGACCGGATCCAGACGATCGCACTTCTCATCGGGCCGTTGATTCTCGGCAAGTTGTCGACCGTGGCCGACTTCGACTACCGCGCGTGTGCGGAGGCCTCCGTCGACGGATTCCTGGCCACCCACGCGAGGAAGCCGAACGAGATCACCTCAGCGAGTAGCGAATCGGGAGATGCTTGAGGCCACCGACGAACACCGTCGCGGCCAGTTCGGGTTCGCCGGCAAGCTCGATCGAGTCCAGCCTCGGCAGCAGTTCGGTGAACAGGCTGTTCATCTCCATGCGCGCCAACGCGGCGCCGAGACAGAAGTGCACCCCGTAGCCGAACGACAGGTGCTTGTTGGGATCGCGGCCCACGTCGAACTTGAACGGTTCGTCGAAGACCTCTTCGTCGCGGTTGGCGGATGCGTAAGCGAGATAGACGGATTCACCTTTGGCGATCGGTACACCACGAACCTCGGTGTCTTCGGCGGCGGTGCGCATGAACTCCTTGACCGGGGTGCTCCAGCGGATCATCTCCTCGACCGCGGTCCCCATCAATTCCGGTTGTGCAGTAAGCCGTGCGAGTTGGTCGGGATTGTCGATCAGCGCGCGCAGGCCGCCGGAGATCGCGTCCTTGGTGGTGTCGTGGCCTGCGGTGGCCACGATCACGTAGTAGGACGCGGTGTCGACGTCGGATAGCGGCTCACCGTCGATGATTCCGTTCGCGATCGCCGATGCGAGGTCATCGGTCGGGTTCGCCCGTCGCGAAGCGGTCAGTTCGTTGAAGTAGGCGAAGAACTCGACCACCGTCTGCAGCTTCTCCTCAGGGGTGGTGCCGCGCTGGTACTCCTCGTCGTCGCCGCCGAAGATCTCCTGGGTGAGCTTGAGCATGCGCGGGAAGTCCTCTTCGGGCAGACCGAGCAGCGACAGGATCACATAGAGCGGGTAGTGCACCGCGATGTCCTCGACGAAGTCACATTCGGGGCCGATGTCGCGCATCTTGTCGACGTAGCGCTTGGCCAGCTCGTCCACCCGAACCTTCAACTCGCGCATCGCCTTTGGACGGAACCAATCCGCGCCGATCTTGCGGACATCGCGGTGGTGCGGGTCGTCCATGTGGATCAGTGTCCGCAGTCCCATGCCGGCTTCCAGCTGGGCCCTGGCAAGGTCGTCTGCTTCGGCTGTCGCGAGGAGCGGCCGCGGTTCGCTCAGCCACAGGTCGTTGTCACGCTCGATCGCCATGATGTCGGCGTGCTTGGTGATGGCGTAGAACGGCCGGTACGGAGCATGGTCTACATAGGCGACGGGATTGTTGGCGCGCAGCCAGGTCATCGCGGCATGTAGCCGGTCGTCGTCGGCGTAGGCCGTCGGATCGGCGAAGACCTTCGCGGCTTCCTGCGCTTCCTGGTCCATCGTCGGCGTGCTCATGGAGGCTCCTGGGGCTGTCTTGACGGGTGTCAAACCAGTCTATGTGACCGACACCACTTCATTCCGCGAGGGTGGGGCTCCTCACTGCGGCGGGTTTTCAGCGCAGCGCGTATCTGATCGGCAGGTGCTTGAGCCCGCCGACGAAAATCGTCGCGACGAACTCGGGGTCGCCGGCCAACCCGATCGATTCGAGCCGTGGCACCAGCTCGGTGAAGAAACTGTTGATTTCCATGCGTGCCAGCGCGGCGCCGAGACAGAAGTGCACGCCGTAACCGAACGAGAGGTGCTTGTTCGGGTCACGGCCCACGTCGAATTGGAACGGGTCGTCGAAGATGTCTTCGTCGCGGTTGGCCGAGACGTAGGACAGCAGCACCGACTCGCCCTGCTTGATCGGCACACCGCGCACTTCGGTGTCTGCCGTGGCGGTGCGCATGAACTCCTTGACCGGGGTGGTCCACCGGATCATTTCCTCGACCGCGGTGCCCATCAGCTCCGGCCGGGCCTTCAAGCGGGCGAGCTGGTCCTGGTTCTCGATCAGCGCGAGTAGGCCGCCCGAGATCGCCGCGCTCGTGGTGTCGTGGCCGGCGCTGGCGACGATGACGTAATAGGAAAGGCAGTCGACGTCGTTGAGGTACTCGCCGTCGATCTTGGCGTTGGCGATCGCCGAGGCGAGGTCGTCGGTGGGGTGGGCCCGGCGTTCGGCGGTCAGGGCGGTGAAGTAGCGGAAGAAGTCGGTGATGACCTCGTGAAGTTCCTGCGCGCTCTTGCCGCGGGTGAACTCGTCGTCGTCGCCGCCGAACATCTCCTGGGTGAGCTTGAGCATGCGGCCGAAGTCGGTTTCGGGCAGCCCGAGCAGCGACAGGATCACATAGAGCGGGAAGTTCACCGCGACCTCTTGGACGAAGTCGCATTCGGGACCTTTTTCGACCATCTTGTCGACATAGATTCTGGCCAACTGGTCGACGCGGGTCTTCAGCGCGCGCATCGCCTTGGGCCGAAACCAGTCCGCGCCGATCTTGCGGATGTCGCGGTGCAGCGGATCGTCCATGTGGATCAACGTGCGCAGTCCGCCACCGGCGGCGAGGTTGGCCTGCGACAGGTCGTCGGTCGCGGCTGTGACGAGCATCGGGCGCGGTGCATTGATCCACAGCTCGTTGTCACGCTCGATCGCCATGATGTCGGCGTGCTTGGTGACCGCCCAGAAAGGCCGATAGTCGGGCACGTCGACGAAGGACACCGGGGCGTTGGCGCGCAGGTGGGTCAATGCGGCGTGCAGGCTCGCCTCGTCGGTGTAGGCCTTGGGGTCGGCCAGCACCTTGGCGGCGTCGTCGATGATCGGCGTGCTCATGATTGCCTCGCTCAAAGTCATTCTTGACAGCTGTCAAGAACGCACTCTAAGCGATGGCACGGCGGCGGATCCGCGCCGCGTCAGTACGCTCGCCAGGTGGCCAGTGCAATCGGCGGACAGCCAGTCCGGCGCGGCGTCGGTCGCACGGCGGCCGCACTCGCAGTGCTGGCTGCCATGCTGTCCGGCTGCGCCGAGGGCGAGACCGCCGCGGTGGATCTTCCCGCCGACCCCGGAGTTGCCCGAACCACAGCAGGCGCGGTGCGCGGGACCGTCGCCGACGATCACCGTTACTTCGCTGGAATCCCTTACGCCGCACCGCCTCTCGGCCCGTTGCGCTGGCAACCGCCCGCACCGGTCGCGCCGTGGACGGGATTCCGCGACGCGACCCGCCCCGGTGCGCGGTGCATCCAGGACACCAGCTCCGACGTCGACCGACGCCCGCCCAGCGAAGACTGCCTGACCCTCAACGTCTGGACTCCGCCGCCGTCGGACGAGCCGCTGCCGGTGATGGTGTGGATCCACGGCGGGAGCTTTCTGAACGGCAGCGGCGACGTCTATCCCGCGCGGCGGCTGGCCGGCCACGGCGTCGTCGTCGTCACGATCAACTACCGCCTCGGGGCGCTCGGCTTCCTCGCCCATCCCGCCCTCGGTTCCGGTGGCGACGTCGGCAATTACGGCCTCGCCGACCAGCAGGCCGCGCTGCGATGGGTTCACGACAACATCTCCGGATTCGGCGGGGATCCGGACAGGGTCACGATCGCAGGAGAATCGGCCGGCGGGATGGCCGTCTGCGACCACCTCGTCGCGCCCGGGTCCCGGGGTCTGTTCAGCGCGGCGATCATCCAGAGCGCGCCATGTCGGGCGCAGCACGACCTGCGAGCCGCCCGGGAGGCCAGTGTCTCGTACGCAGCCGATGTCGGATGCGCGGATCCACGCGTCGCCGCGGACTGTCTACGGTCTCTGCCCGCCGACCGGTTCCGTGCCCCGTTGACGTACGCCCGGTTCGGGACCGAACGCGTGAGTGGTCCGGTTGCCGGCACCGAGTCGCTACCCGAGGACTCGTTCACCGCGATCACCGACGGCAAGGCTGCCCGAGTGCCGGTGATGATCGGCACAACGCAAGACGAATTCACGCTGTTCGCGGCGCTGCAGGCGTTGCGCGGGCGATCATTCGATGCCGGCGGCTACCCGGAATTGCTGGCCGAGGTGTTCGGGCCGCACGGGGCCGCCGTGGCGGCGCGGTATCCGCCCGAACGGTACGGCGGAAGCGTCGCGCTGGCGTATTCGGCGGCGGTGACGTCCGCCGACTTCGCCTGCGTCGCCGACCGGATGGCCGACGCGCTCACCGACCAGCCGGTCTATGCCTACGAGTTCGGGGACCGCGACGCGCCGGCACCCGAACCGTTGCGCGAAGCGCCGTTCCCGGTCGGGGCGGCGCATTCCTTGGAGTTGCGCTACCTGTTCGACGTCGGCGGAGCGCCACCGCTGCAACCCGCACAACGACGGTTGTCCGACGAAATGGTCGACTACTGGGCGCGGTTCGTCGCGACCGGATCGCCAGGTCCCGACTGGCCGCAGCTGACCAGTGGTCCAGCGGGTGAGCGGATGTGGCTGGAACCGGACGGCAACCGCGTCGTCACCGACTTCGAACACAAACATCAGTGTGCGTTCTGGGCCGGCCTCCGAACCTGAGCCGGGCAACCGGGTATCCCGTGGCCAGGGATTTGGAGCGCGCCGTTTTCTAGGGCATACTGTTCGGGTTGCCTTGAGCCGGGGCGGTGCCTGTCTGGACCGAATGGCCGGGGCAAACGACCGGCGCCCAACCGGGCGCATCCGGTGCCAATCTCGATCGCGAAGATTTCGGAGCGGACGAGTGCGTGTGCGGGCGACACACCCGACCGCGGGGACCGGTGGACCACAGACAGAAGAACAGCGGCGGCATAGCAGCGCAAGAGCTGAATCGCCGGCTCCGCCGGCGGGCTGTATTGCCGGTTCGGCCGGCGAAGTGCCGGTGAGGCGCGGCCCGATCCGGGGCCCAGTATGAGTGAGGTAGGAGAAGCGTGGCGGGACAGAAGATCCGCATCAGGCTCAAGGCCTACGACCACGAGGCGATTGACGCCTCGGCGCGCAAGATCGTGGAAACGGTCACCAGAACCGGCGCCAGCGTGGTTGGTCCTGTGCCGCTGCCGACCGAGAAGAACGTGTACTGCGTCATCCGCTCCCCGCACAAGTACAAGGACTCGCGGGAGCACTTCGAGATGCGCACCCACAAGCGGCTGATCGACATCCTCGACCCGACGCCGAAGACCGTTGACGCCCTCATGCGCATCGATCTGCCGGCCAGCGTCGACGTCAACATCCAGTAGGAGACATCCAGAACATGGCTAGAAGAGGCATTCTGGGCACCAAGCTGGGCATGACGCAGGTGTTCGACGAGAACAACCGGGTCGTGCCGGTGACGGTCGTCAAGGCCGGGCCCAATGTGGTGACGCGCATCCGTACGCCGGAGCGCGACGGCTACAGCGCGGTGCAGTTGGCCTATGGCGAGATCAGCCCGCGCAAGGTCAACAAGCCTGTCACGGGCCAGTATTCGGCGGCTGGGGTCAACCCGCGTCGGCACCTGGCCGAGCTGCGGCTCGACGATGAGTCCGCCGCCGCCGAGTACGAGATCGGGCAGGAGCTGACCGCCGAGATCTTCGCCGACGGCACCTACGTGGACGTGACCGGCACCAGCAAGGGCAAGGGTTTCGCCGGCACGATGAAGCGGCACGGCTTCCGCGGTCAGGGCGCCAGCCACGGCGCACAGGCTGTGCATCGCCGCCCCGGCTCCATCGGTGGCTGCGCCACGCCCGGCCGGGTGTTCAAGGGCACGCGCATGTCGGGCCGCATGGGCAACGACCGCGTGACGACCCAGAATCTGTTGGTACACAAGGTCGATGCCGAAAACGGCGTGCTGTTGATCAAGGGTGCCATCCCCGGCCGCAACGGCGGGCTCGTGATGGTCCGCAGCGCAATCAAGCGAGGCGAGAAGTAATGACTCTCAAAGTTGATGTCCACACCCCGGCGGGTGCGAAGGACGGCTCCGTCGAGCTGCCCGCCGAGCTGTTCGACGTCGAGGCGAACATCGCGTTGATGCATCAGGTGGTGACGGCGCAGCTGGCCGCGGCGCGGCAGGGCACGCACTCGACCAAGACCCGCGGTGAGGTCCGCGGCGGCGGCAAGAAGCCGTACCGGCAGAAGGGCACTGGCCGCGCGCGCCAGGGGTCGATCCGGGCGCCGCAGTTCACCGGTGGTGGCACCGTCCACGGCCCCAAGCCGCGCGACTACAGCGAGCGGACTCCGAAGAAGATGATCCGGGCCGCTCTGCGAGGTGCGCTGTCCGACCGGGCACGCAATGACCGGATCCACGCCGTCACCGAGCTCGTCGAGGGCCAGACTCCGTCGACCAAGAGCGCCAAGGCGTTCCTGGCCACGCTCGTCGGCGACCGCAAGCTCGAGACGAACAAGGTGCTCGTGGTGATCGGCCGCGCCGACGAGGTCGGCGCCAGAAGCGTGCGCAATCTCCCGGGCGTGCACGTGCTTTCGCCCGACCAGCTCAACACCTACGACGTGCTGAACGCTGACGACGTGATCTTCAGCGTGGAGGCGCTCAACGCCTACATCAGCGCCAACCAGACTGCGAAAGAGGAGGTGTCGGCCTGATGGCGACCGTCACTGACCCCCGCGACATCATCCTGTCGCCGGTCATCTCCGAGAAGTCGTACGGGCTGATCGAGGACAACGTGTACACGTTCATCGTGCACCCCGACTCGAACAAGACACAGATCAAGATCGCCATCGAGAAGATCTTCGGCGTCAAGGTCGACTCGGTGAACACGGCCAACCGGCAGGGCAAGCGCAAGCGCACCCGCACCGGATACGGGAAGCGCAAGAACACCAAGCGCGCCATCGTCACGTTGGCTGCGGGTAGCAAGCCCATCGACCTGTTCGGAGCACCGGCTTGATCTCGTCAGGCCGGCGACGAAGGAAGACCTAGAGAATCATGGCAATTCGCAAGTACAAGCCGACGACCCCCGGTCGTCGCGGTGCCAGCGTCTCCGACTTCGCTGAGATCACCCGCGACCATCCGGAGAAGTCGCTCGTTCGACCGCTGCATGGCAAGGGTGGCCGAAACGCGCACGGCCGCATCACGACTCGGCACAAAGGCGGCGGACACAAACGCGCCTACCGGGTGATCGACTTCCGTCGCAACGACAAGGACGGCGTCAACGCCAAGGTCGCGCACATCGAGTACGACCCGAACCGCACCGCGAACATCGCACTGCTGCACTACTTCGACGGGGAGAAGCGCTACATCATCGCCCCCGAAGGCATCAAGCAGGGCACCATCATCGAGTCGGGTCCCAACGCCGACATCAAACCGGGCAACAACCTCCCGCTGCGCAACATCCCCGCCGGCACGTTGGTGCATGCGGTGGAACTGCGACCCGGTGGGGGCGCCAAGCTCGCACGCTCGGCCGGCTCCAGCATTCAGCTGCTGGGCAAGGAAGGCAGCTACGCGTCGCTGCGTATGCCGTCGGGTGAGATCCGTCGCGTCGACGTGCGCTGCCGGGCCACCGTCGGCGAGGTGGGCAACGCCGAGCAGGCGAACATCAACTGGGGCAAGGCCGGCCGCATGCGGTGGAAGGGCAAGCGCCCCACCGTCCGTGGCGTCGTGATGAACCCGGTCGACCACCCGCACGGCGGTGGTGAGGGTAAGACCTCCGGTGGTCGTCACCCGGTGAGCCCCTGGGGCAAGCCCGAGGGCCGCACCCGCAAGCCGAACAAAGCGAGCAACAAGCTCATCGTCCGTCGCCGGCGCACCGGCAAGAAGCGCTGAGAGTAGGCAGGTACAAGGAATATGCCACGCAGCCTGAAGAAGGGTCCGTTCGTCGACGACCATCTGTTGAAGAAGGTCGACGCGCAGAACGAGAAGAACACCAAACAGGTCATCAAGACCTGGTCGCGTCGGTCGACCATCATCCCCGACTTCATCGGGCACACCTTCGCGGTCCATGACGGCCGCAAGCATGTCCCGGTGTTCGTCACCGAGGCGATGGTCGGGCACAAGCTCGGCGAGTTCGCCCCCACCCGCACCTTCAAGGGTCACATCAAGGATGACCGGAAGGCGAAGAGGCGCTAATGACTACAGCGACTGAATATCCGTCCGCGACGGCGAAGGCGCGCTTCGTGCGCGTGTCGCCGACGAAGGCGCGCCGCGTCATCGACCTGGTGCGCGGCAAGTCGGTGTCCGAAGCGCTGGACATCCTGCGGTGGGCTCCGCAGGCGGCCAGCGAGCCGGTCGCCAAGGTCATCGCGAGCGCGGCGGCCAACGCACAGAACAACGAGGGTCTGGATCCGTCCACTCTCGTGGTCGCGACCGTTTACGCCGACGAGGGACCGACCGCCAAGCGCATCCGGCCACGCGCGCAGGGCCGTGCGTTCCGGATCCGCAAGCGCACCAGCCACATCACGGTGATCGTGGAAAGCCGAGTGAGCCAGGAGCAGCGCGGCGGCGGCCAGTCCGCCAGCGCGGCCCGGGCGCGTCGCGCACAGGGCAGTAAGGCCAAAAGCGCTGAAGCGGCCAAGAAGGCTCCCGCCAACAAGGCCCCCGAGAAGGCGGCGCCCAAGAAGTCGGCGCCCAAGAAGTCGGCCCCCAACAAGTCGGCCCCCAACAAGTCGGCCGAGGCGAAAGCCGGCACCAAGGCTGAGAAATCGACTGCGGAAGCGTCCGATGCGAAGGAGGGCTCGGAGTAGTGGGCCAGAAAATCAATCCCCACGGCTTCCGGCTCGGTATCACGACCGACTGGAAGTCCCGGTGGTACGCCGACAAGCAGTACAAGGATTACGTCAAGGAAGACGTCGCGATCCGGCGGCTGCTGGCGACCGGGCTCGAACGCGCCGGCATCGCCGACGTGGAGATCGAGCGCACCCGTGACCGCGTGCGCGTCGACATTCACACGGCCCGTCCGGGCATCGTGATCGGCCGTCGCGGCACGGAAGCTGACCGTATCCGGGCCGACCTGGAGAAGCTGACCGGCAAGCAGGTGCAGCTGAACATCCTCGAGGTCAAGAATCCCGAGTCGCAGGCGCAGTTGGTGGCGCAGGGCGTCGCCGAGCAGCTGTCCAACCGCGTGGCCTTCCGCCGCGCCATGCGCAAGGCGATCCAGTCCGCGATGCGCCAGCCGAACGTCAAGGGCATCCGCGTGCAGTGTTCGGGTCGCCTCGGTGGCGCCGAGATGAGCCGCTCGGAGTTCTACCGCGAAGGCCGCGTGCCGCTGCACACGCTGCGCGCCGACATCGACTACGGCCTCTACGAGGCCAAGACCACCTTCGGCCGGATCGGCGTGAAGGTGTGGATCTACAAGGGCGACATCGTCGGCGGCAAGCGTGAGCTGGCCGCAGCCGTGCCCGCGGGTGCGGATCGTCCGCGTCGCGAGCGTCCGACGGGCACCCGGCCCCGCCGTAGCGGTGCGTCGGGCACCACCGCGACGAGCACCGAAGCTGGTCGAGCTGCCTCCGGCAGCGAAGCCGGCCGTGCCGCCACCGGCGGTTCCGAGAGCGGTACGGCTCCGGCCGGCAGCGTGGCAGACAACGCCGCGGCTTCGCAGGCCGCAGCGGCGGTCGAGACGCCCACAGAAAACACGGAGAGCTGAATCATGTTGATTCCCCGCAAGGTCAAGCACCGTAAGCAACACCACCCGAGGCAGCGCGGCATCGCCAGCGGCGGCACGACGGTGAGCTTCGGTGACTACGGCATCCAGGCGCTCGAGCACGCCTACATCACCAACCGGCAGATCGAGTCCGCTCGTATCGCGATCAACCGGCACATCAAGCGTGGCGGCAAGGTGTGGATCAACATCTTTCCGGACCGCCCGCTGACCAAGAAGCCGGCCGAGACCCGTATGGGTTCCGGTAAGGGTTCGCCGGAATGGTGGGTGGCGAACGTCAAGCCGGGTCGCGTGCTCTTCGAGTTGAGCTATCCCGACGAGGCGACCGCTCGGGCCGCGCTGACCCGTGCGATCCACAAGCTGCCGATCAAGGCACGCATCGTTACCCGAGAGGAGCACTTCTGATGGCAGTGGGAGTGACGCCGGGCGAACTGCGCGAGCTGACCGACGACGAATTGAAGGACCGGCTGCGCGAGTCCAAGGAAGAATTGTTCAACCTGCGCTTCCAGATGGCGACCGGTCAGTTGTCGAACAACCGCCGGCTTCGCACGGTGCGTCAGGAAATCGCGCGCGTGTACACCGTGCTGCGCGAACGTGAGTTGGGTCTGGCCTCCGGACCCGTGGGTGAGGATTCGTAATGGCTGGAAAACAAGAGCAGACAAAGGGACCCAAGTACACCCCGCGCACCGAAGAGCAGCGTGGCCGCCGCAAGACGGCCATCGGGTACGTGGTTTCGGACAAGATGCAGAAGACCATCGTGGTCGAGTTGGAAGATCGTAAGAGCCACCCGCTATACGGCAAGATCATCCGCACCACCAAGAAGGTCAAGGCACACGATGAGAACGACATCGCGGGCATCGGCGACCGGGTGTCGCTGATGGAGACGCGTCCGCTGTCGGCGACCAAGCGCTGGCGGCTCGTCGAGATCCTCGAAAAGGCCAAATAGGCTCCTCCACAAGAGAAACCCCCGAACACACGATATGCCGGGGGTTTTTCTGTCGGGAGCTCAGTCTTCGGCGGGCCGCAGCACCGCCAGCACCGTCAGGATCAAGATCTTGAGATCGAGTAGCAACGACCAGTTGTCGATGTAGTAGTTGTCCCATTCGGCCCGGTCGGCGATCGACGTCTGGCCCCGGAATCCGTGCACCTGAGCCCAGCCGGTCATGCCGGCCTTCACCCGGTGGCGCTGCCCGTATCGACGCACGTGCATCTCGAACAGTTCGACGAACTCCGGCCTTTCCGGACGGGGGCCGACCAGGCTCATCTCCCCGCGTAGCACGTTGACGAGTTGAGGCAGCTCATCGAGCGATACCTTGCGCATGATGCGGCCTATCCGAGTGCGTCGATCGTCGCCCTCGACTCCGCCGGGTGCTGTGCCCTCGTCCAACTCGAAGTCCTCGCTGGGGGACTCGGGGATGCGCATGGTGCGGAACTTCAAACAGCCGAAGACCTTTCCGTCGCGTCCGATCCGCGGTTGAGAGAACAGGATCGGACCCGGCGAACTGAACTTCACCGCCAGAGCGAGTACGAGCAGCAACGGCGAAATGAGCACCAGCCCGATCAGCGCAGCGACGCGGTCGACGCCATGTTTGACGGCGAATTGCCAGCCTCTCGGGTTGACCCGGTTCAGCACCATGAGCGGTACGCCGCCCATGTGCTCGATCCGGGTGCCGGTGCCCACCGCGTCCATCAGCCGCGGCACCACGCGAACCCGCAGCCCGAGTTCCTGCGCCAGCTGCGCAGTGCGAGACAGCTGTTCGTCAGGCAACGTCGACGGAGCGATGATGAGTTCCTCAGCCCGCGTGGCGCGCGCGGCGGTCTCGAGGTCGTTCGTGCCGCCCAGGTACGGGACGTCGAACATCTCCACGTCTTTCGGCCGCATATCGTCCAGCACACCGACCGGCCACATGCCGTAGTCGCGGATCTCACGCATGCGGGAGATGAGTTGATGGGCAACCGGGTCAGACCCGACCACAAGCGCCGGCCTGCCGATGCGGAGCTTGCGCCGCAGCCAACGGTTCACCAATGACCTGGACAGGCGGACCGTGGGTATGAGAATGGCCGCGCACACCCCGATCTTCAGGACGACCTCGCTCGGGCGGACGTATTCGGTGAGGATCTCTCCGACCGGGAGACGAGGCACCAGGAGCACCATGAGGGTCAACGTCGCGAGAGCTGCCACTGCGATCGACGTCGCCACCGGCTCGAACTGGTCCAGGAAACCCTCGTTGAGCTTCTGCCGATACATCGACCGGGTGGCCATCACTATCAGCAGCATCGGGACGAAGAGCCACGAGAACAACGCGATGTTACGGGCATCCTCCATGTCGTCGGGAATCCACCAGTGGGCCAGTGCCACCGCGGCCGCCGCCAGGATGGCGTCGATCGCCACGGTGATCACCGAATACCACGGATCGACGCGGAGGACTTCGACCCAGCGCGGCGTCGGCTCTGGGGTCGGAGCCGACACGACCTTCAACCGCGGAACCGTCGGACGGCTACTAGGCGCCTGCTCCGAGGCATCCGCCTTTAGCTGCATTTATCACTCTCTCGGACGGAACTGGCAACTATGCTAGAGGCACTGTACCCACCCCGACGCCAAACCACGCAGCCGTATCGACGGTCGAGAAATGCGCACTCCGCGTCATGCGGACTTCGGGTTAGCCGAAGATTCGCGCTCACGCGCTTGAAGTGGGATGGGGAGCGAATATCCGCTCCACCACGAGTTGCGCCAGATCGCTCAAGATCTGGACGTGTCCGGTGCTCCACTGCCTTGGCTTGCTATCGGACACACACAGCGTGCCGATGGCGTGGCCGGCATGATCGACCAGCGGTATGCCGAGGTATGCGGCCAGCGCGCCGCCACGGACCATCGGGTGGTTCATGAACACGGGGTCGGTTCGTGCGTCTTCGATGACCAGGGCGGCTCCGTCGGCAACGGTGTACTGGCAGATGGATTGGTCGAACGGCATCGCCCGTTCCTCGATGGAGAGATTTCCCATCCCGGCGGTGCTCTTGTAGAACGTACGGTCGGCGTCGACCAGGGTCACCGCGGCGAACGGGGTGTCCAACGCTTCTGCCGCAGCGAGGGTGATCCGGTCGTAGACCGGTTCTGGAGGCGAGTCGAGCAGTCCGGTGGAATGAAGAGAGCTCAGTCGGTCGGGGTCGGTGGTCACCGCCGACACGTCCGGCATGGAATCGCTGTCGAGCACCCCTGTTTCGGACAGGTGGGTGAGCAGTTCCTTCGCCGAGAGCTTGGTGCGCATCTGGTCGCAGACCATCTGTACGCCGACAGCACGTGCGACGTAGGTGTCCACGTCCGTGCCCGCATTGCGCGCGCACTCTTCGAGCCGGCGGTTGAGCCACTCATCGAAGCGCCGAAACGACCTAGTCACAGGTGCGAACGGTATACGAACTGGCTGGTCCTCGCGTGTGAGTCGAAGATAGAAACACGTGAGCGCATCACCACAACTGCCACGGCTTTGCTCGAAATACGCGGCGCACCTTCGGTGAGAGGTCCCGTCACCGGCTGGGCGATTCTGTTGGCGATGCCGTCGAGCAGTTGACTCAACCCGGATCCGAAGTCAAACGGGACGTTGCCGGCGCAGTGCTGGCGCTGTCGGTCATCACCAACCGGACTTGGACGCCGGTCATCCATGTGTCATTTCATCCCTTGCAGGACAGCACTTTTGGCAGGAATGCCCGACCACTTCTAATGGTTGGCCGCTGGAATGGGCGCATGGCTGGGTTGGACGGTTCGTCTCGGGATCACGCGGTGCTGGCTGACCAAGCGACCGGCGATGGCGTCGTCGTCGAATCGTCAGCTAACCGACACGTCCCCCGTGTAATCTCCGGGCCAACTGCGACGCGACACCGGACGAGGCGGGCATGGCGACCGAATTCAAGGGCAAGATCGAACTCGACATCCGAGACTCGGAACCGGACTGGGGCCCGTACGCCGCACCGTCGGCTCCCGAAGGCGCCCCAAACGTGCTCTACCTCGTCTGGGATGACATCGGTATCGCCACATGGGACTGCTTCGGCGGCCTCGTCGAGATGCCCACCATGAGCCGTATCGCCGAACGCGGCGTTCGACTCTCGCAGTTCCACACCACCGCGCTCTGCTCGCCGACCAGGGCTTCCCTGTTGACCGGCCGCAATCCGACCACGGTCGGCATGGCGACCATCGAGGAGTTCACCGACGGCTTCCCCGGCTGCAACGGGCGGATCCCTCTCGATACCGCGCTGCTGTCCGAGGTGCTGGCCGAACATGGATACAACACGTACTGCGTGGGTAAATGGCATCTGACGCCGCTCGAGGAATCCAATCTCGCATCGACCAAACGACATTGGCCTCTATCGCGCGGCTTCGAGCGGTTCTACGGGTTCATGGGCGGCGAGACCGACCAGTGGTATCCGGATCTGGTCTACGACAACCATCCGATCGCGCCACCGGCGGCGCCGGAGGAGGGTTACCACCTGTCAAAGGACTTGGCGGACAAGAGCATCGAGTTCATCCGCGATGCGAAGGTCATCGCCCCCGACAAGCCGTGGTTCTCCTATGTGTGCCCCGGGGCGGGGCACGCTCCCCACCACGTCTTCAAGGAGTGGGCCGACCGGTACGCGGGCAAGTTCGACATGGGTTACGAGCGATACCGCGAGATCGTGCTGGAAAACCAGAAGAAGCTCGGCATCGTTCCCGCCGACACCGAACTATCACCGATGAATCCGTACGAAGACGTCAAGGGACCCAACGGTGAACCGTGGCCGACGCAGGACACGGTGCGGCCGTGGGATGAGCTCGGCGACGACGAGAAGCGCTTGTTTGCGCGCATGGCCGAAGTGTTCGCCGGATTCCTGTCCTACACCGACGCGCAAATCGGTCGCATCCTCGATTACCTGGAGGAGTCCGGTCAGCTCGACAACACGATCATCGTCGTCATCTCCGACAACGGTGCGAGCGGCGAAGGCGGCCCGAACGGCTCGGTCAACGAAATCAAGTTCTTCAACGGGTACATCGACACAGTCGAGGACGGTTTGCGTCTTCTCGACAACCTCGGCGGGCCAGAGACCTACAACCACTATCCGACCGGTTGGGCGATGGCCTTCAACGCACCGTACAAACTCTTCAAGCGGTACGCCTCACACGAAGGAGGCATCGCCGACCCCGCGATCATCTCCTGGCCCAAAGGGATCGCCGCACACGGCGAGGTACGAGACAGCTACATCAATGTCTGCGACGTCACGCCGACGATCTATGACCTTCTGGGTATCACCCCGCCGGAAACGGTCAGGGGAGTGGCGCAGAAGCCGCTGGACGGCCTGAGTTTCGAAGCGGTGCTGAGGGATTCGTCGGCGACGACGGACAAGCACACACAGTTCTACACGATGCTCGGAACTCGGGGGATCTGGCACGACGGCTGGTTCGCCAACACCGTTCACGCCGCGTCCCCGGCGGGCTGGTCACATTTCGACAGCGACCGCTGGGAGTTGTTCCACATCGAAGCCGACCGCAGCCAATGTCACGATCTGGCCGCCGAAAACCCGGACAAGCTCGAAGAACTCAAGGAGCTGTGGTTCTCCGAGGCCGACAGGTACAACGGGCTGCCGCTTGGCGATCTGAACATCTTCGACACGATATCCCGGTGGCGGCCGAGCCTGGCCGGCCAGCGTGGCTCGTACCGTTACTACCCGGGCACGGCCGACGTCGGTACCGGCGCTGCGGTCGAGATATCGGGGCGGTCGTTCGCGGCCATGGCCGAGATGACGATCGACACGGCAGGCGCGGAAGGCGTGATCTTCAAGCACGGCGGCGCTCACGGCGGTCACGTGATGTTCGTCCAGGACGGGCGGCTCCACTACGTCTACAACTTCCTGGGTGAACAGGAGCAACATATGGCCTCACCGGATGCGATTCCCTCGGGGCGGCACACATTCGGGGTCGCCTACGTGCGTACTGGAACTGCGGAGGGGAGTCATACGCCCCTCGGAGACGCTGCTTTGTATGTCGACGAGCAGCAGGTCGCGACGTTCACCGGGATGCGGGTGCACCCGGGAACGTTCGGTCTTGCCGGTGCCAGCCTGAGCATCGGCAGGAACGCCGGATCCCCGGTTTCGCGGTCGTACAAACCGCCGTTCGCGTTCACAGGGGGCACCATCGCTCAGGTGAACATCGACGTCTCGGGTAAGCCGTACCTGGATCTGGAGAGGGAGTTCGCGCGCGCCTTCGCGAAAGACTGAGGACTCATGAAGGACCCCGCCGGGCCTGCGTTCGCGCTGATGTGGAAGACCCCGTGGGAGCTTTCTGGATATGGGCACGCTCGGGGCGAGCGAGCGTGCATGAAGTGTCGAAGATCCGCGGCGTGTCGGCGACAAACGCGCTCGCTCGCGGTGCTGGGGATGGGCGTGATCAGCGGCGATTTGGCTTCCTGCAGGTCCTCCCATAGAATCAAGCGGTTGCCTTGGGCAGACCTCGGTTCTCTTCGAGAAAACCCCGCGTGCCCTTCGGTGACAGCAAGACCGCGCACGTCAGGTCGGTATCTGGCGTGCATACAAACCAGGTCGCCCGGTGGGGCAGGAGCGCCAGCGACCGGGGGCTAGGTTGAGGAGATCGAGTGATTCAGCAGGAATCGCGGCTGAAGGTCGCCGACAACACGGGTGCCAGGGAGATCCTGTGCATCCGCGTGCTCGGCGGCTCGTCCCGGCGCTATGCCGGCATCGGCGATGTCATCGTCGCGACCGTCAAGGAGGCCATTCCCGGCGGCAACATCAAGCGGGGCGAAATCGTGAAGGCCGTCGTCGTGCGGACCGTCAAGGAACGCCGACGCGCCGACGGCAGCTACATCAAGTTCGACGAGAACGCCGCGGTCATCATCAAGGCCGACAACGACCCGCGCGGCACCCGCATCTTCGGCCCCGTCGGCCGAGAACTGCGCGAGAAGCGCTTCATGAAGATCGTCTCGCTTGCTCCGGAGGTGTTGTAGATGAAGGTCCACAAGGGCGACACGGTCCTGGTCATCTCCGGTAAGGACAAGGGCGCCAAGGGCAAGGTGCTGGTCGCCTACCCGGCCCGCAACAAGGTCCTCGTCGAGGGCGTCAACCGGATCAAGAAGCACACGGCGGTGTCGAGCAACGAGCGAGGCGCCCAGTCCGGCGGCATCGTCACCCAGGAGGCGCCGATCCACGTCTCCAACGTGATGGTCGTGGACTCCGACGGCAAGCCCACCCGCATCGCGTACCGGGTTGACGAGGAGACCGGCAAGAAGGTCCGCATCGCCAAGACCAACGGCAAGGACATCAACTGACATGACCACCGTCGAAAACACCGCAAAGACCCTCCCGCGCCTCAAGCAGCGTTACCGCGAAGAGATCCGCGACGCGCTGTCCAAGGAGTTCGGCTACGCGAACGTCATGCAGATCCCCGGCGTGGTCAAGGTCGTCGTCAACATGGGCGTCGGGGACGCCGCCCGTGACGCGAAGCTGATCAACGGCGCGGTCAACGATCTCGCGCTGATCACCGGCCAAAAGCCGGAGATCCGCCGCGCGCGTAAGTCCATCGCCCAGTTCAAGCTCCGCGAGGGCATGCCGATCGGTGCTCGCGTCACGCTGCGCGGCGACCGGATGTGGGAGTTCCTCGACCGGTTGATCTCGATCGCACTGCCGCGTATCCGCGACTTCCGCGGGCTGTCGCCCAAGCAGTTCGACGGCACCGGCAACTACACCTTCGGGCTCACCGAGCAGTCGGTGTTCCACGAGATCGATGTGGACTCCATCGACCGCCCCCGTGGCATGGACATCACCGTCGTCACCTCGGCGACGACCGACGACGAAGGACGAGCGTTGCTGCGGGCGCTGGGCTTTCCGTTCAAGGAGAACTGAGTTATGGCAAAGAAGGCATTGGTCAACAAGGCCAACAAGAAGCCGAAGTTCAAGGTGCGCGCCTACACCCGCTGCCAGCGCTGCGGGCGTCCGCACGCCGTCTTCCGCAAGTTCGGCCTGTGCCGGATCTGCCTGCGCGAGATGGCACACGCCGGCGAACTGCCCGGCGTGCAGAAGAGCAGCTGGTAACCCAGCTCGACCAGTCCAACCAAACAGGTTGCGGCAGGCCCGAATACCCGGGAACCACCGCGAGAAAGGTGAACCGGCTGTCATGACCGCGATGACGACGATGCGGTGGGGGCGCCCCCCGCAGCGGAGCTGCGAGGGGGACGCAGCGACGAGGAGGAGCAGCGCACGATGACTATGACGGACCCGATCGCAGACTTCTTGACACGTCTGCGCAACGCCAATTCGGCGTACCACGACGAGGTGACCTTGCCCCACTCCAAGATCAAGGCCAACATCGCCGAGATCTTGAAGAAAGAGGGCTACATCGCCGACTACCGCACCGAGGATGCGCGGGTCGGCAAGTCGCTTGTCGTGCAACTGAAGTACGGCCCCAGCCGGGAGCGAAGCATCGCCGGTCTGCGCCGCGTGTCCAAGCCCGGACTGCGGGTGTACGCGAAATCCACCAACCTGCCGCGGGTTCTCGGCGGCCTCGGCGTGGCGATCATCTCCACGTCGTCGGGGCTCCGGACCGACCGCCAGGCAGCCCAAGAGGGCGTGGGCGGCGAAGTCCTCGCGTACGTGTGGTAGGCGAGAAGGAGTAGAGCTCAAATGTCGCGTATTGGAAAGCAGCCGGTGCCGGTGCCCAGCGGGGTCGACGTGTCGATCGACGGGCAGAACGTGTCGGTCAAGGGGCCCAAGGGCACTCTCGAACTGGCGGTGGCCGACCCGATCCGGGTCGCCCGTGACGACGACGGCGCCATCGTGGTGACGCGCCCCGACGACGAGCGGCGCAGCCGTTCCCTGCACGGTCTGTCGCGCACACTGGTGGCGAACCTGATCACCGGTGTCACCGAGGGTTACACCACCAAGATGGAGATCTTCGGTGTCGGTTACCGCGTGCAGCTCAAGGGCTCCAACCTCGAATTCGCGTTGGGCTACAGCCACCCGGTGACGATCACCGCCCCCGAGGGTGTGACGTTCGCGGTGGAGACACCGACGAAGTTCTCGATCTCCGGCATCGACAAGCAGAAGGTCGGCCAGGTCGCGGCGAACATCCGCCGCCTGCGCAAGAGCGATCCCTACAAGGGCAAGGGCATTCGCTACGAGGGCGAGCAGATCCGCCGCAAGGTCGGAAAGACAGGTAAGTAGAAATGGCTTCAACCACAAAGGATCCGGCATCGGCAGCACCGACGCGCAAGCCCGTGGGCCAGAACATCTCGCAGACCCGGCGGGTCGCGCGACTGCGTCGGCATGCGCGGTTGCGCAAGAAGATCTCCGGTACGGCCGAGGTGCCGCGGCTGGTGGTCAACCGTTCGTCGCGGCACATCCACGTGCAGCTGGTGAACGACCTGGAAGGGACGACACTGGCGGCGGCATCCTCCATCGAGGCCGACGTGCGGGCCGTCGACGGCGACAAGAAAGCCCACAGCGTGCGGGTCGGTCAGCTGATCGCCGAGCGCGCGAAGGCCGCTGGGATCAACAAGGTCGTGTTCGACCGCGGTGGTTACACCTACGGCGGACGGATTGCGGCGCTGGCCGATGCGGCACGCGAAGGCGGGCTGGAATTCTGATGACTGAGGTCAACACAATGGGAAGGACTGCATGATGGCCGAACAGGCAACAGCCGGCGGCCCCCAGGACGGCCGAGGGTCGCGGGGCGACCGCGACGGTCGTGGCCGCCGCGACGACCGTGGCGGTCGTGGCCGCGACGGCGGTGACAAGAGCAACTACCTCGAGCGCGTCGTCTCGATCAACCGCGTCTCCAAGGTGGTCAAGGGTGGTCGACGATTCAGCTTCACCGCGCTGGTGATCGTCGGTGACGGCAAGGGCATGGTCGGCGTCGGATACGGCAAGGCCAAGGAAGTTCCGGCGGCCATCGCCAAGGGCGTCGAAGAGGCACGCAAGAACTTCTTCCGGGTTCCGCTGATCGGCGGCACCATCACCCACCCGGTGCAGGGGGAGGCCGCCGCCGGTGTGGTGATGCTGCGTCCGGCCAGCCCCGGTACCGGCGTGATCGCCGGCGGTGCGGCCCGCGCGGTGCTGGAATGCGCCGGCGTGCACGACATCCTGGCCAAGTCGCTGGGTAGCGACAACGCGATCAACGTGGTGCATGCCACGGTTGCCGCGCTGAAGCTGCTGCAACGTCCCGAAGAGGTCGCGGCCCGCCGCGGCCTCCCGATCGAAGACGTGGCGCCTGCGGGCATGCTGCGGGCGCGCCGAGAGGCCGAGGCGCTCGCCGCGTCGGCTGCGCGTGAAGGGTCGTCATAACCATGGCAGAGCTGAGGATCACCCAGGTACGCAGCACCATAGGTGCGCGTTGGAGACAGCGGGAGAGCCTGCGGTCGTTGGGGCTGCGCAAGATTCGCCAGTCGGTCGTGCGTGAGGACAACGCGCAGACGCGCGGCCTGATCAAGACCGTGCATCACCTCGTCAAAGTTGAAGCAGTAGAGGCCTCATAATGACACCTATCAAACTGCATGACCTGAAGCCGGCGCCCGGTTCGAAAACCGCCAAGACGCGTGTGGGTCGCGGCGAGGGTTCGAAGGGTAAGACCGCGGGTCGCGGCACCAAGGGAACCAAGGCGCGCAAGAACGTTCCGGCGACGTTCGAAGGCGGTCAGATGCCGATCCACATGCGGCTGCCGAAGCTCAAGGGCTTCCGCAACCGCTTCCGCACCGAATACGAGGTCGTCAACGTCGGCGACATCGACAAGCTGTTCCCCAAGGGCGGCGACGTCGGAGTGAACGAGTTGGTGGCCGCGGGCGCGGTGCGCAAGAACACGCTGGTGAAGGTGCTCGGCGACGGCAAGCTCACCGTGAAGGTGAACGTCACCGCGCACAAGTTCAGCGGCAGCGCCCGCGAGAAGATCACCTCGGCGGGCGGTTCGGCGACCGAGCTGTAACCCCACCGTCGACCGGGAGCCCCTGCCGTGAAGGTAGGGGCTTTCGTGTTCGGTTCAGGTAGTCGCGAGTTCCCTCGGCTGGGGCGAGGCGCGCCGTGGCGTCGGTACGCTCGAACCATGTTCGCTTTTCTGCCCGGCATCTCCGGTCTTCCCGGGCTCGACGACGCACGTGCGCTGGCTCGGCGCATCGACACCGCCCGCCACAACGGCGTCCCGAACGGTTGCGTGCTCGAACTGGATCTGACGTCGGTGCCGAGCGAGACCGGTGGGTTCGACCCGCTCGCGTTGATCTCCGGATCCGGGCGCCCGTTGCTACTGGGGGAGGCCGTCGCGGCGATCCACCGGGCAGCCGAGGACGACCGGGTGGCCGGCTTGATCGCTCGGGTGCAGCTGCCGGCTGCATCGCCGGGCCCGGTGCAGGAATTGCGTTCGGCCATCGCGGCGTTCAGCGATGTGAAGCCGTCACTGGCATGGGCCGAGACCTATCCGGGCACCCTGTCGTACTATCTCGCGTCGGCGTTCCGCGAGGTATGGATGCAGCCGGCGGGCACGGTGGGGTTGGTGGGGTTCGCGACGAACGCACTGTTCCTGCGCGGGGCCCTCGACAAGATCGGACTCGAGCCGCAGTACATCGCACGGGGTGAATACAAGTCCGCCGTAAACCGTTTCACCGAGGACGGTTACACCGAGGCCCATCGCGAGGCCGACGAGCATCTGATTCAGAGCCTGCACGCCCAGGTGGTCGAGGCGGTCGCGGAGTCGCGTCACATCGAGCCCGAAGAAGTAGACGCGCTCGCCGACAAGGCGCCGTTGCTGCGCGACGACGCCCTGGCCGGCAGGCTGATCGACCGAGTTGGTTTCCGCGACGAGGCGTACGCGCGCATCGCCGAACTGGTTGGCGCACCGGACTTCACACCCGGGGCGGACGCGGACTCCGACGACGCACCGCCGCGACTGTTCCTGCCGCGGTATGCGCGGGCGACGGCGCATCGCGCGGGCCTGCCCAGACCACCCATCCCCGGCCGCAAGAAGGCAACCATCGCGGTGGTGACACTGCACGGGCTAATCGTCAGTGGTCGGAGCGGCACGCAGCCGGTGCCGCTGGGCAGTTCGAGCGTGGGCGGAGACACGATCGCCGCGGCGCTTCGTGAAGCCGCGTCGGCAGATGAAGTGTCGGCGATCGTGCTCCGGGTGGACAGCCCCGGCGGTTCAGTATCGGGATCGGAGACCATTTGGCGTGAAGTACAGCGGGCTCGTGACAAGGGCAAGCCGGTGGTCGCGTCGATGGGTGCGGTTGCGGCATCGGGCGGCTATTACGTGTCGATGATCGCCGACGAGATCGTCGCCAATCCCGGCACCATCACGGGGTCGATCGGTGTGATGGCGGGGAAGATGGTGGCCCGCGAGCTCATGGGGCGTCTCGGTGTCGGCTCGGGGACGGTCCGCACCAACCGCAATGCCGACGCGTGGTCGCTCAACGAGCCGTTCACCGACGAACAACGCGCGCATGTGGAAGCCGAGGCTGACCTGGTCTACACGGATTTCATCGAGCGGGTCGCCGTGGGCCGCAAGATGAACGTCGAGGCCGTCGACGCCGTCGCGCGGGGTCGGGTGTGGACCGGCGCGGACGCGCACGAGCGCGGCTTGATCGACGATCTCGGCGGCCTGCGCGACGCGATCACGAGGGCGAAGGTTCTGGCAGGGATAGACGCTGACGCCGAGGTGCGCATCGTCTCGTATCCCGGTTCTTCGCTGCTGGACCGGCTGCGGCCCAAGCCGTCTTCGCAGCCGGCGGCATCGCTGCCGGACGTGGTCGTCGGCCTGCTCGGGCGGTCCGTGGCGCAGTTGGCCGACCAGACGGAGCGGTCGCTCAGTGGCGTTAGCGCCTTGTTGTTCGGCGATTACCGGTTCTAGCGAGAGAGTCAGCGCTTGATCGCCGACAGGTAGCTCATGTCGCTGAACAAGCCGATCGTGCTGTCCTCGTCGAACGTGAAACCGTTGGCGGCGTAAGCTTCCGGCATCTTCTGCGTCGTGACGTCCCAGCCGCGCTCGGTCAGATAGTCGACGACGTCATTGCGCTCACCGTGGAATATGAGCTCGCCCATCTCGATGTTCTGCCCGTACGCCCGGAGCCTCTCGGCGATCTCGCGGGAGCGCTCGTCGGAGAACATGCTGACGTCGGGGATGTGCTCGGTCGCCACCCGGCTACCCGGCGCGCTGAACTCGTCGATCCGGTCGAACAGGAGGTCCTGAGCCTCGGGCGGCAGGTAGATCAGCAAACCCTCGGCGATCCACGCGGTCGGCTTCGTCGGATCGAAACCGTTGTCCAGCAGCGCTTTTGGCCAGTCATCGCGTAGATCGATCGCCGCCACGCGCCGGTCGGCGGTCGGTTCGACCCTCAGTGCCGCCAGGGTGTCGCTCTTGAAGGCGATCACCTCCGGCTGGTCGAGTTCGAAGACGGTGGTGTCCGTCGGCCACCGCATACGGTAGGCACGGGCGTCGAGCCCCGCCGCCAGAATCACTGCCTGGCGGACACCTGCTGCCGCGGCGTCGGTGAACAACCGATCGAAATGGCGGGTGCGCACGGCCATTCCCTCGGCGGCGCGGCGCGTGTTGAAGCGAGGGTCGATGGCGTCCAGCGATATCTCGCCGTCGAGCGCCCGGATGAAGAAGTCCAGGCCGACCGCGCGCACCAGAGGTTCGGCGTACGGATCATCGATCAGGCCCTCGCGGTGGCTCAATACGCGCTGTGCGGCGACCATCGTCGCCGTCGAGCCGACGCTCGATGCCAGATCCCAGGTGTCGTTGTCGGTGCGGGCCATTCGTGCTCCTCAGTTGCGGGTCGCGACGATCGCGAGCGAATCACGCATCGGCGCAAGCAATTCCGTATCGGGGAATTCTCGGCCGTATTCGGCGAACACCTCGGGCCGGCTCTTGGTGGACACCTGCCACCCGTGTTCGGTCAGATATTCGACGACGTGGCGGCGCTCGCCCTCGTAGAAGAGGTGCGAGATGTCGAGGTGGACGCCGTTATCACCCCACTGCTTGCTGATCGCCCTGCTGCGTTCGCCGATCGTCGCTGCGGCGTCGGGATGGTATTCGGTGGCGAGCTTGCTGCCCGGCGGACTCAGCGTGCCGATATCGTCGAACAGCTTGTCCTGTGCTTCGGGCGGCAGGTAGACGAGCAGTCCCTCCGCGCTCCACGCGGTCGGCCGAGTGGCATCGAATCCGCTGTCCTGCAATGCCTTCGGCCAGTCTTCGCGCAGGTCGACACCGACGGTGCGCAGCTCGGCCGACGGGGAAACCCCCAGCGAGGACATCGTCGCGGTCTTGAATTCGATCACCTGCGGCTGATCGATCTCGTAGACGACGGTCCCGTCGGGCCACGGCAGCCGGTAGGACCGCGAGTCCAGTCCCGACGCCACGATCACCGCCTGCCGAACGCCTGCGGTCGTCGCGTCGATGAAGAAGTCGTCGAAGAATCTCGTGCGCACCGCGATCATCCTCGCCATGAACTCGGCCCCGGCGCCGTCGATGTCGTTGCCTAGGGTGCCGCCGTCGACCAGGCTGGTGAAGAAGTCGATGCCGACCGCACGCACCAGCGGTGCGGCGTATGGATCGTCGAAGAGCGGATCGTCCTCGCGGCTGGCGATCGCCCGCGCAGCCGCGACCATCGTGGCCGTGGTGCCCACGCTCGATGCGAGGTCCCAGCTGTCCGAATCGGTGCGGCTCACCTCTCGAGTATCCCGCTGATGTACTGCATCTCATCGAACCTGCCGGCTCCGTCGTCCTCGGGCAGCGGCGGCAGACCGTTGTCGGCCAGCAGATCGCCGATTGTGCGGCGGGTCAAGCGCCAGCCCCGCTCCTCGAGGTAGGCGCCCGCTTCGTTGCGGTCGCCGATGTAGACGAGTTCGGCGAAGTCGAGTTCGAAGCCGTGTCGGCGCCACCGCTGCGCTGATTCCTGCATCCGGGCCAGCATCTTCTCCCGGTCGGCGGGGTCGCTGCTGGAGGGGCCGCTCTCGACCGCCACCCGGCTACCGGGAGCGCTCAACGCGGTGATCGTGTCGAGCAACGTGTCCTGTGCCTGGGGAGGTAGATACCCGAGTAGGCCCTCGGCGCTCCATGCGGTCGGCAGGGCCGGGTCGAAGCCAGCCGCCGCGAGCGCCGCCGGCCAGTCGAATCGGAGGTCGATCGCCACGGCCCTGCGCTGGGCGGTCGGTTCGGCCCCGAGATCGGTCATTGCCTGACTCTTGAACGCGATGACGTCGGGCTGGTCGATCTCGAAGACCGTCGTCCCGGCCGGCCAGGCCAACCGGTATGCGCGCGCGTCGAGTCCCGATGCCAGGATCACCGCCTGCCGGACACCACTTTCGGCGGCTCCCGTTGAATCGCCACCTCCGGTGGCGGCGACGAAGAACTCGTCGAAGAACTTCGTCCGCACGGCCATGTTGTCGGTCATCCGCGCCATTCCGACCGCCGCCCCCGAATCCGAGGCGTCCGCGTCGAGGTCCTCGAGCTTGAGTTCGCCGCTGACGAGGCGAGTGAAGAAGTCCACGCCCACGGCCCGCACCAACGGCTCGGCGTACGGATCGGATATCAGCGCGTCCTCGCCGGTGCTGGCGATCGCCCGCGCGGCCGCGACCATCGTCGCCGTCGCGCCGACGCTCGATGCGAGGTCCCAGGTGTCTCCCTCGTACCGTGGGCCCGTATGTGCCATCTCCGACTCCTGACGCCATTGATTAGTGGATTTAACGAGAATGGTTCCACGGTATGTTCTCGCCCTGAGAAGTCGCTGTGAGGGCGGGACCATCAGCGGGATGCGGGCCAACCGGGCCCCAACTGTTACTCTCGTAGACTGTTTGACGGGTAACTCTGCAGGCTGCGCGCTTGACGGGGGTCCGCACACGACTTAACCAAGACGCTGGTCGAATCCAGCCCCATCCGCACGCCGCTATCAACAGGCCGGCTGCGCAGGAGGAAGAGTGCTTTCGGCTTTCATCTCTTCACTCAGGACGGTCGACCTGAGGCGAAAGATCCTGTTCACCTTGGGCATCGTGATCCTTTATCGGGTCGGGGCGTCGATCCCGTCTCCCGGGGTGAACTACCCGAACGTGCAGCAGTGCATCGCCGAGGTCACCGGCGGCGAGTCCGGACAGATCTACTCGCTGATCAACCTGTTCTCCGGTGGCGCGCTGCTCCAGCTGTCGGTGTTCGCCGTCGGTGTGATGCCCTACATCACCGCGAGCATCATCGTGCAGCTGTTGACCGTGGTGATCCCGCGGTTCGAGCAACTGCGGAAAGAAGGCCAGTCCGGCCAGGCCAAGATGACGCAGTACACGCGCTATCTGGCCGTTGCGCTGGCCATCCTGCAGAGCACGAGCATCGTGGCGCTGGCGGCCAACGGCGGCCTGCTCCAGGGCTGCTCGCTGGACATCATCCAGGGTCAGAGCGAGGGGCTGAACATCTTCACCCTGGTCGTGATGGTGCTGGTGATGACCGCCGGCGCGGCGCTGGTGATGTGGATGGGCGAGCTGGTCACCGAGCGCGGGATCGGCAACGGCATGTCGCTGATCATCTTCGCGAGCATCGCCTCGGCGATTCCGGGCGAGGGCCAGACCATCCTCGAGAGCCGCGGCGGCCTGGTGTTCGCCCTGGTCTGCGCCGGAGCGCTGGCCATCATCATCGGCGTGGTGTTCGTCGAGCAGGGCCAGCGCCGGATCCCGGTTCAGTACGCCAAGCGAATGGTCGGCCGCAAGATGTACGGCGGCACCTCGACCTATTTGCCGTTGAAGGTGAACCAGGCCGGCGTCATCCCGGTGATCTTCGCCTCGTCGCTGATCTACATCCCCCAGCTCATCACCCAGTTGATCCAGAGCGGCAGCTCCAATCCGAACAGCACCAACTGGTGGAACAGGTTCGTCGCGAGCTACCTCACCGATCCGAGTAGTCCCGCGTACATCGCGATCTACTTCGGGTTGATCGTGTTCTTCACCTACTTCTACGTCTCGATCACGTTCAACCCGGACGAACGCGCCGACGAGATGAAGAAGTTCGGCGGCTTCATCCCGGGCATCCGGCCCGGCAAGCCCACCGCCGACTACCTGCGCTACGTGCTGAGCCGAATCACCCTTCCCGGATCCATCTACCTCGGTCTGATCGCCGTGCTGCCTAACCTGTTCCTCTCCGTCGGGAGCTCTGGCCCGGTGCAGAACCTGCCGTTCGGTGGTGTGGGCGTACTGATCCTCGTCGGGGTCGGCTTGGATACCGTCAAACAGATCGAGAGCCAGCTGATGCAGCGCAATTACGAAGGGTTCCTGAAGTGAGAGTCGTTCTGCTCGGACCGCCCGGCGCCGGCAAGGGGACACAGGCCCAGAAGCTCTCCGAGAAGCTCGGAATCCCGCAGATCTCGACGGGGGACCTCTTCCGTCAGAACATCGGCGACGGCACGCCGCTCGGCCTGGAAGCCAAGAGCTACCTCGACGCCGGCGACCTGGTGCCCTCGGAGCTGACGAACAAACTGGTCGAGGACCGCATCGAACAACCGGACGCGGCCGACGGTTTCATCCTCGACGGCTATCCCCGTTCGGTGGAGCAGGCCAAGGCGCTGGACGACATGCTCACGCGCCACGACACCAAGCTCGACGCGGTGCTGGAATTCAAGGTCTCCGAAGACGAGCTGTTCAAGCGGCTCAAGGCCCGCGGCCGCGACGACGACACCGAAGACGTGATCCGCAACCGCATGCAGGTCTACCGCGACGAGACCTACCCGCTGCTCGAGTACTACCGCAGCAACAACCTGCAGCAGGTCGACGCGGTCGGTGCTCTCGACGAGGTCTTCGCGCGGGCGCTGCAGGCCCTCGGTAAGTAAGCCGATATGGGCCTGATGGGCCTGCGCGGCCGCAAGGTCGTACCGCAGCGCACCCCCGGTGAACTCGACGCGATGGCGGTCGCCGGAGCCCTGGTGGCGTCGGCACTGGCCGCGGTGCGTCGAGCCGCTGCCCCCGGTGTCTCCACACTGGCGCTCGACGAGGTTGCCGAGTCGGTGATCCGCGACGGCGGCGGTGTGCCGTCCTTCCTCGGGTATCACGGGTATCCGGCGAGCATCTGCTCCTCGGTCAATGACCGTGTGGTGCATGGCATTCCGTCCGCACAAGAGACGCTCGCGCCCGGCGACCTGGTGTCCATCGACTGCGGCGCGATCGTCGACGGCTGGCACGGCGACTCGGCGATCACGTTCGGTGTCGGGACGCTCATCTCCGTAGACGAGGCGTTATCGCAGGCCACCAGGGAGGCCATGGAGGCGGGCGCCGCGGCGATGGTGCCCGGTAACCGGCTCACCGACGTTTCCCACGCCATCGAGACGGCGACGCGCGCCGCCGAGAAGCGGTACGACCGCAAGTTCGGCATCGTGGACGGCTACGGCGGCCACGGCATCGGACGGCAGATGCACATGGACCCGTTCCTGCCCAACGA
This sequence comes from Mycobacterium sp. GA-1285, assembly GCF_001499905.1. Classification (GTDB taxonomy): domain Bacteria; phylum Actinomycetota; class Actinomycetes; order Mycobacteriales; family Mycobacteriaceae; genus Mycobacterium. Next base: position 60,528 of record NZ_LQIS01000023.1, read on the forward strand.
GGGCGCTCCTGGCCGCGGACCCTATCTGGCGGTCGGCTCGGTGTTGGCCATCGAGCCGATGCTGACGCTGGGCACCACCAAAACGGTGGTCCTCGACGACGAGTGGACCGTCGTCACCGCGGACGGCTCGCGGGCGGCGCACTGGGAGCACACCGTGGCCGTCACCGAGGACGGGCCACGCATCCTCACGCAGTAAGCCGCCCGCCGAGTCTCACCCCTCACCCATGCCCTGGACCGGCTGGCTCACGGCGTCGGCCCGCACGGCCTTCTCGATGCGGGCCCCGAGGTCGTCGTCGACATTGCGCCAGTAATCTAGCGACCGGTCGAGCACCTCGCCGGTGACCCCCTCGAGGCTGCCCGCGATGGTTTCGACCGCCGCGGTGCGTTGCGCGTCGTTCCACACCTTGCGCACCATCGTGCCGGCTTGCCCGAAGTCGTCGTCTTCGGCGTGCAACGAGTAGGCCGAGCGCACCAGTTCGGCGTCTGCCTCCCAGCCGTCCTCGGCCGGGCCGGTGGTGTCCGACCACGGCCGGCCACCGCTGTTGGGCGCATACACCGGTGCCGCGCCCGAGTGGTGGTAGGCCATCTGGCCGTCGAACATGTAGGAGTTCATCGGAACGCCGTCGCGCGGCTGGTTCACCGGCAACTGGTGGAAGTTGGTGCCGATGCGGTTGCGCTGTGCGTCGCTGTACGCGAACGCGCGACCGAGCAGCATCTTGTCCGGCGACAGCCCGATACCGGGCACCGTATTGCCCGGGGAGAACGCCGCCTGTTCGATCTGGGCGAAGAAGTTCTCCGGGTTGCGGTTGAGCGTGAAGGTGCCGACCGGGATCAGCGGGTAGTCGGCGTGCGGCCACACCTTGGTCAGGTCGAACGGGTTGAACCGGTAGTCGGCCGCCTCTGCGTAGGGCATCACCTGTACAGAGAGCCGCCAGCTCGGGTGCTCGCCGCGGTTGATCGCATCGAAGAGGTCCCGGCGGTGAAAGTCGCTGTCCTCACCGGCCAGGGCAGCGGCCTCGGCGTTGGTGAGAAACTCCAGACCCTGGTCGGTGTGGAAGTGGTACTTCACCCAGAACTTCTCGCCGGAGGCGTTGACCCACATGTAGGTGTGCGAGCCGTAGCCGTTCATGTGGCGCCAGGTCCGCGGCAGGCCGCGCTCACCCATCAGGTAGGTCACCTGGTGGGCGGACTCGGGGTTCAAACTCCAGAAGTCCCACTGCATCTGCGACGACCGCAGACCGGAGTCCGGCAGCCGCTTCTGGCTACGGATGAAGTGGGGAAACTTCATCGGGTCGCGCACGAAGAAGATCGGTGTGTTGTTGCCGACCAGGTCGTAGTTGCCTTCAGAGGTGTAGAACTTCAGCGAGTAGCCGCGTACGTCGCGCCACGTGTCCGGGCTGCCCTGCTCGCCGGCCACGGTCGAAAACCGGATCAGCAGGTCGGTTTTCGCGCCCTTCTGGAACAGCGCGGCCTTCGTGAACTGCGAGACGTCCTCGGTGGCCATGAAAACGCCGAAGGCGCCCGACCCCTTGGCGTGCGGGCTGCGTTCGGGCACCCGTTCGCGGTTGAAATGCGCCATCTGCTCCAGGAAATGCACGTCGTGCAGGACGAGTGGTCCGTTGGAGCCGACGCTGAGCGTGTTGCGGTCACTGGGGGCCGGTGCGCCGGTGCCGGTCGTAGAACCGAATTTCGAAGCGGTCATGGGAATCTCCATTCAGGTGGTTGTGTGCTGCTTTTGCAGTCGGGGCACAGGCCCCAAAAGGTCACTTCGGCCTCGTCGATCACGTAGCCGGTGGCGCCGTCGGCATGTAGGCACGGGGCTTGCCCGGTGGCGCAGTCGATGTCGTCGATGGCGCCGCAGGATCGACAGACCACGTGGTGATGGTTGTCGCCGGTCTGCAGTTCGAAGCGGGCGCGTGAGCCGGCCGGCTCGACGCGGCGTAACAGGCCCGCGCCGGTGAGGGCGTAGAGCACGTCGTAAACCGCTTGTGTCGACAGGGATCCGATGCGCCGGCGTGCTCCGTCGGCGATCTCTTCGACGTCGGCGTGCGGACGCTTCTGCACCTCGGCGAGCACCGCGAGTCGCGGTTTGGTGACGCGCAGCCCCGCGGCCCGCAGCTCCTCGTGCCAGCGAGTCACGGACATACGGCCCTCCGGATACTTGAACCAGTCAAGAATCCAGTGTGCCCCAAACACTTGCATTATGCAAGACTTGTAAAACGCAATACCTGGACGCCAGCTGTGCTGATAGGACGCGGCTGCGTGCGATACTTCCGGCATGCACACGCGCGGACTACCGATGTGACCAAGACGCCGAAAGAAGAGCTGACGGCGTTCGAGGTCGCGGCCAGGGACCTCGTGGGCCTGGCGCTGCGCAGCGTCGAAGAGGTCGACGTCTCGCTGCCGCAGTTCCGGTTGCTGGCGGTGTTGCAGCAGCATGGTCGGTCGACGTCGACGGAATGCGCCAAGGCGCTCGGCGTGGTCGGGTCGACGGTGACGCGGTTGGCCGACCGACTCCATGCGTCGGGTCACCTGGTGCGCGGTTCGGATCCGTCCAACCGCAGCGTCGTCACCCTGGAACTGACGGCCCAGGGGCGCAAACTGGTGCGACAGGTGACCGCTCGTCGTCGCCGCGAACTCGCCCGGGTGCTGGACCACATCGATCCGGCCGAGCGTGCGGCGTGCGCGGCGGTGCTGCGCACTCTGCATGAGCGGTTCGCCGACAGTCAAGCCGGCGCCCGGCGCAACTCCGTCCCGCTGTGAGGACACAGCGCGAATACTGAACCGGACGACCGCCAACCTCGTGTCTAGAGCGGAGGTTGATATTGGACGACCCGGAAGCGACCGTCATGCGGGTGCTCTATGCCGAGCACGCCGGCGCGATCTGGCGTTATGCGGTTCGGCTGACGGGCGATACGGCCCGGGCGGAGGATGTCGTGCAGGAGACGCTACTGCGGGCGTGGCGACACCCCGAGGTGACGGCCGACGGCTCGAGGTCGGCACGGGCGTGGCTGTTCACCGTGGCTCGCAACCTCATCATCGACGAGACGCGCAGCGCCCGCTTCCGCAGCGAGTCCGGCACTGCCGACATGGAGACGACCGCGGATCGGGCCGGGCCCGACGAGGTGGAGGCAGCGTTGAACCGGATCATGCTCGGCGAAGCCATCGGTGAACTGTCCGAGGATCACCGCGCGGTCATCAGCCGTGCGTACTACCAGGGCTGGACCACCGCCCAGATCGCAGCCGACCTTCACATCGCGGAAGGCACCGTGAAATCGCGGCTGCACTACGGGGTGCGAGCGCTCAAGCTCCGGTTGGAGGAGATGGGGGTGACACGGTGACGGCATTCGAGCCGATCCTCGGCCGAGTGGACGACGATCGGTACGCGACATGGGACGCCGCCTACGTTCTGGGTGCGCTGTCGGAACAGGAACGCCGCGAGTACGAGGCGCATCTCGGCAAGTGTGCGCGCTGCACGGCCGCCGTGGCCGAACTGCGCGACATCCCCGACCTGCTGAGCACGGTCGAGCCCGCCGAGTTCGACGGTCTCGCGCCGGTGCAGGCCGAGCCGCCCGCGGAACTGTTGGACGGGCTGTTGCACACGGTGCGTGCCCGACGCAGGCGGTCGCGGTGGATGGCCTCGGCCGCCATCGGCTTGGCCGCCGCGGTACTGGCGGTCGGCATCGCGATCCTGGTCCGTCCAGAGACGTTCGGGTTGCAGACCGGTACGCCGCCCCAGGCGTCGGGTCAGCAACTGGAGATGACCAAGGTTTCCGAGACACCGATCAATGCGACCATCTCGATGACAGGGTACGGCTGGGGCACCCGGATCGACATGGCATGCACCTATGGCGACTGGGGCCGACGCGATGCGCCGCCGCAGAACCTGGGGATGGTTGTCGTCGGCCGTGACGGCAGCCGCAACCAGGTGGCGACGTGGCTGGGGCTGTCGGGCGCCACCGCACTGCCGAGCGCCACCACGCCGATGCAGATGACCGAAATCGCCGCCGTACAACTGGTTTCCCCCGACTCCGGTCAAGTGCTCCTCGAACGTTCGCTGTGAATGTGCTGAACCGATGAACTTCAGATGCCCGGCCACCGTGTCCCTCATCGAGCCACGAAAGTAGGTGAGAGATGGGCCATCGAGTCGTCGACCACATCATCGACTATCTTGCGGTGATCGGCGTGCGGTTCGTCTTCGGTGTCGACGGCGCCAACATCGAAGATCTCTACGACGCGGCATACCGCCGTTCCGACATCGACGCCGTACTCGCCAAACACGAGTTCTCCGCGGCCACCATGGCCGACGGATACAGCCGCAGCGGCTGCGGCATCGGCGTGGTGGCCGCCACATCCGGTGGCGGCGCTCTGAACACCGTTCCCGCACTGGGTGAGGCCCTCGCCAGCCGGGTACCGGTGCTGGCGCTGATCGGGCAGTCGCCGAGCGCACTCGACGGTCGAGGGGCGTTCCAGGACACCAGCGGCCGCAACGGCGCCCTCGACGCACACGCGCTGTTCTCGGCGGTGTCGGTGTACTGCCAGCGGGTCCTCACGCCCACCGACATACGGACTGCGCTTCCCGCCGCGATCGAGGCTGCGCGGACCCGGCGGGGACCTTCGGTCCTGCTGTTGCCCAAGGACATTCAGCAGGCCGAGATACCGGTCAACGGCGGCGTGGTGGTCGGCGAGCGCGCCGGTGTGCCGCCGGTTTCCCCACAAGCGATCGCACGGGCGCTTCGCCGTGCGGAAGGTCCCGTCACCATCGTTGCGGGAGAACAGGTTGCGCGGGACGACGCGCGCGCCGAACTCGAGGCGCTGCGCGGGCTGCTGCGCGCCCGCGTGGTCACCGTGCCCGACGCGAAGGACGTGGCGGGCACGCCGGGTCGGGGCTCGTCGTCCGCGCTGGGCGTGAGCGGTGTGATGGGTCATCCGAACGTCGCCTCGGCGATCGCCGACAGCGCGTTGTGCCTGCTGGTGGGCACGAGGATGACGGTGACGGCGCGGGCCGGCCTTGACGACGCCCTGGCTGCGGTGCCGGTGTATTCGATCGGTTCTGCGCCACCGTATCTCTCCTGCACTCATGTGCACACCGACGATCTTCGCGCCTCGCTGAGGGCGCTCGGCGACGCCCTGACGGGTGCGGGCAGGCCGGCACGCCTGCGGGTGCCCGACACGGTGGCACGTTCGGTGTTGCAGCCGCCGCCCCATCACGGACCCGGCGTCCGGTACCGCGACGCGATGGCCGTACTGGACGCGATGTTGCCGGACGGAGTGGACATCGTGGTCGACGCCGGCAACATCGGCGCGGCGGCGATTCACCACCTGCCGGTGCGGCGGGACGGCCGGTTCGTCGTCGCGCTCGGCATGGGGGGCATGGGTTACAGCTTCGGGGCGGGAATCGGAATGGCTTTCGGCCGGGGTAGGCGGACGCTGGTGATCGCCGGCGACGGCAGTTTCTACATGCACGGCATGGAGATTCACACCGCGCGCCAGTACGGCCTGCCGGTGACGTTCCTTCTGTTCGACAACCACGCGCATGCGATGTGCCTCACTCGCGAGCAACTCTTCTACGGCGACCGCTACAGCTACAACCGGTTCGGGCCGAGCCGGTTGGGGGCCGGGCTGGGTGCGATGTTTCCCGGGCTGCCCACGACCGACATCGAGGACATCGCGTCGCTGCCCGCCGCGCTCACGACCGCGCTCGAGACCGACGGCCCCGCGGTCGTCGGCGTCGAATGTTCTGCCGACGAGGTACCGCCCTTTGCGGCGTTTCTCGACGGAGCCAACGTCAAACCGTCTGCCGCAGAGGAGATCCGGACCCATGCCCTTGCCCGCCCTTGACGACATCACCGCTCATCGCGGCACCGTCGACCCGTTGGACGGCCTCATTCGCATCGAGACGTCGCCGCGTGAGAAGGCCACCCCGATCATCATGGAGATGATGCGGTCGGTCTATCCGCACGACTTCGTCTACGGCCAGTACTGCACGGTCAACGACTACATCGACTGTCCGCCCGCCGAGTTGTTCGAATACCTGTCCGACACAAGGTGTCTGGAGGAATGGACTTACAGCCTGCGCGGTTTCACCCCGACCGAGGAACAAGGGCTGTGGGTGGCCTACGACCGACTGGGTTCACAGACGCAGATCTTCACCCGCACGGTGGCCAACGAGGCGGCCATGACGGTGGATTACCACTGCGCGTGGGATCAGGGCAGACACCTGTGGATGATCTACCTGATGCGCGTCGTCGACGCACAGGTCGTGTTCGACAAGCCCGGTTCGGTGGTGCTTTGGACCAACTGTCATCACCCGTTCTACGACCGCAACCCCTATCCGGAGTCCGCCCCGCCGGAGCGGCCGGTATGGGTGGGCGACTTCTGGGACATGTTCGGACCGGGCCATCTGCTCGAGTTGCGCAATCTCAAGGCCATCGCCGAGTACCGGCACCGCAACGGCCTTCCCGTGACGCCCGATTGGATGAGGTGAGCTCCGATGTCCGTCAGCCTTGTGGATGTCTCGACGTACCTGCCGGGTGAACCGATCGGCGCCGAATACTACGCGCAGTTCGCCGAATCCGACGATCTGCGGGACAACCTGATGTTTCGCGCCCCCCGGTTCCGCCATCATGTCGCACCCGACGAGACGGCCGTCGACATGGTCGAGCGTGCCGCCGCCGGCCTGATCGAGCGTCACGGCCAGGACGCTGTCGCCGGCGCGGACGTCCTGATCACCCACACCCAGATGCCCGACGTGCCGTTCTACGGCGGCGGCGGCGCCATGGCGCACCGACTCGGCATGAAGCCGACCTGGGTGCTCGATCTGCACAACGGCGGCTGTGCGGCGTTCGTGTTCGGTCTCCAGGTGGCCCGGCAACTGTTGTCGTCCGGCGCGGGCCGCACAGCGCTGATCGCCGTCGCGCAGAACGCCGCCGGGCAGGCGTTCGACCAACCGGGTGTGCGGCGCAAGGCGCAGGCGGCGGTGCCCGGCGACGGTGCAGCCGTCGGACTCGTGGCGGTGTCCGAGCAGTCGCCGATCCTCGACGTGGAGTGTCGTACCTACGGCGAGTTCGCCGGCGACATGACGGTCACCTCCGACCCACCGCGAAAGTGGTGGCAGCCGGGTCCCGGGGAAGGCTACATCGGCTTCACCGAAAGCAAGATCACCAAGGTGCTGGCGCGGGGTAACCGGCAGGTTCCCGAGGTGTCGTACGCGGTGTGCGACCGCATCGGGGTCAAGCCCTCCGATCTGAACCTGCTCGTCACCAATCAGCCGAACCGGGTTTTCCTGCGTAACTGGCGTGAAGCGCTGGAACTGCCGGCCGAGCGTCACGTCGACACCTTCGACGAGTGCGGCAACCTGTTCGCCGCGGGCATTCCGGTCAACCTGGATCGCGCGATCGACAGCGGCCGACTCAGGCCGGGTGAGGTTGTGTTGATGGCGGCGTTCGCCCATGCGGGTGATTTCGCCGGGGCGGCCGCGGTGCGGTGGGGCGGTCGCGGCTGATGGCGGAACCGAGTCGCAGCGGAGTCGAAGCGCTCGGTACGTTGCCCCCCGCGATGAACCCAATAGCGCTGTCGCTCAACGAGAATCCCTTTCCGCCTTTACCGTCGGTGCGCTCGGCGCTGGGCGCGGCGATCGAGGCGGCCAACCGGTATCCGGAGTATCTGCCCGAGCGGCTGCGCTCGTTGATCGCTGCACACAAGGGTCTGTGCGACGAGCAGGTCGTCGTCGGAGCCGGCGCCACGGGTGTGATCATGCAGGTCCTGCAGGCGGTGACCGATCCTGGCGACAGGATCGTCATGGCCTCGCCGACGTTCGACGGATATCCGATCTTCGCGCAGATGGCCCGGCTGGAAACCGTCACCGTCGCACTGGACGCACATGGTCACCACGATTTCGATGCGATGGTGACGGCCGCAGACGGTGCCAAGGTCGTGGTGGTATGCCGTCCGCACAACCCGACCGGCACCATCGAGTCCGCCGCCGGGCTCGAGCGGTTCATTCGGCGTCTGTCGCCTCAGACCGTCGTCCTTCTCGACGAGGCCTACGCCGAGTTCTTGGCGCCGGAGTGCCGGATCGACGCCGTGGAACTGGTCGCGCGATACCCCAATGTGGTGGTAGTGCGGACGTTTTCGAAAGCGTACGGCCTGGCCGGACTCCGCATCGGATACGGATTCTGCGCTCCCCGGCTGGCCCGCCGACTGTGGACCATGCAATTGCCGTTCGGCATCGCGATCACCGCGCTCGTCGCCGTGGCGGCGTCCTTCGACGCCGAAGCCGAGCTTTACCAACGCATCCGGATGATCACCAGCGAGCGCCGATACCTGCGCATGCGGTTGCGGTCGATGGGGGTGTACAGCACCGAGAGCCACGCCAACTTCGTTTACGTGCCGGACTGCGGGCGGGCCTGGGGGCAGGTGTTCGAGGCGAGCGGAGTGCGCGTCCGTAAGTACGCCGACGGCGGTGTGCGCATCACCGTGGGTGACCGCAGATCCACCCGCGCCGTGGTGGCGGCGGTAGCCGAGGCCATGCGCTGAAATCTGCTGGCCGCGTCGGCCGATGCGGTATGAAGAGGCGTGGCCTTCCAATCGCCGCGGCCGGACGACGACCGTGACCCGATCGCGCTCGCGCGGGCCAACTGGGAGCGCAGCGGGTGGGGTGATGTGGCCGACGGCATGGTCGCGGTCACGTCGGTGATGCGGGCCCACCAGATCCTGTTGGCCCGCGTGGAAAGTGCCCTGCGGCCCTACGACCTGAGCTTCTCGCGGTTCGAGTTGCTGAGGCTGCTGGCGTTCAGCCGCAACGGCGAGCTCCCGATCACGAAGGCCTCCGACCGGCTGCAGGTGCACGTCACCAGCGTCACGCACGCGATCCGGCGACTGGAGGCCGATGGTCTGGTCGAGCGGATTCCCCATCCGACCGACGGCCGCACAACGCTGGTGCAGATCACCGACCTCGGCCGCTCGACCGTCGAGGACGCCACGGTCACACTGAACAAAGATGTCTTCGCCGACATCGGAATGTCGGCCGCCGAGTCACGAGCGCTGGCGGAGTCGATCCAGACGCTGCGCCGCAACTCCGGGGACTTCTAGACTGTGCCGATCGTGCGGATTCATACACGGCGCGCCGCTTTGGCGTATGAAATCACACACTCGCCGCGGCGACGGACGCTACTGCGGTACCGACGGTAGCGGGATGGTCGCCGTCACCGCGGTCCCCGCGCCGGGGCGTGACCGGATGTTGAGCCGACCGCCGACGATCTCGGCGCGCTCGGCCATCGAGAGCAGACCGTAGCCGCCCATGTCGTCACCGCCCAGCGGGTGCTCGAAGGTGTCGAAACCGACTCCGTCATCGACGATCTCGAGACGAGCGACATCGCCGCTGTCGCCGGGGTCGACGGCGAACAACAGCCGAGCCGAGCTGGCCCTGGCGTGTTTGACGACGTTCTGCAGGCATTCCTGCGCGATGCGGTACAGCGCGAGCTCGATGTGGTCGGGCAGGCGGCGCTCGGCCACCTCGACCTCGATGCCGATCTGCGGGATCGACCGGGCGAGGCTGGCCAGCCCCCCTGCCAGGCCGAGGTCATCGAGAACCGGCGGGCGCAGCCCGCTGATCGCCGCGCGGGCCTCCTGCAGTGTCAGGTCGACGAGTTCGCGTGCCTTGCCGAGCTGTTCGGCGACGATCGTGGGGTCGTCGGATCGGGTCGCGGCGTCCAGCCGGTAGGACAACGTCACCAGCCGCTGGGAGATGCCGTCGTGGATATCGCCTGCGAGCCTTCGCCGTTCGAGTTCTTGAGCCTCGATCACCTGCTCGACGAAGTTCTCGTGCGCCCGTTCACGGGCGACCAGCTGTCGGTGCAGGCGGGCCTGATGCATCGCGCCTGCGATGAGCCTGCCGATCACCACGAGCAGTTCGACGTCGCGCTCGGTGAACTCGCGACGCTCGACGGTGTGCACATTCAGCACACCGACCAGCCCGCCGGGGTCCGTCTCCATCGGCACCGACACCATCGACGTGAAATCCGAGCCGCGCAGCGACTGGAACGGCATGTAACGCGGATCGGACTCCTTGTCCTGCGTGATCACCACGGGCTCCCGGTGGCTCGCCACCCAACCCGAGATACCTTGTCCCAGTGGCAGTCTGATCTTGCCGATCTCGGCGTCGAAGGGCGGTGTGGCGCCCGCCAGCGTGAGCGACCGGTCGCTGTCGTCGAGGACGTGTACGAAGCACACGTCGCTGGCGGTGGCCGCGGTGATCATCCGCGCCGCCGCGGCCGCAAGCGGTTCGACGCCGGGACCCTTGGAGGCCGCCTGGATCAGCTCGCGCAGCAGTCCCAATTCGCGGTCGGCGGCCAGCGCGTACTGGCTCAGATCACGCACCGCGTCCGACGGGCCCGAACCCGTCGTCACTTGAAGATTCCCTCGCGCAGGGCCGTGGCGACAGCGCCCGTTCGGTCGCTGACGCCGAGCTTGCGGTAGATCGAACTGAGGTGTGTTTTCACGGTCTCGTCGCCGATCACCAGTTTGGCGGCGATCGCCCGGTTCGACAGCCCGTTGACGACGAGAGACAAGATCTCGCTCTCGCGCTGGGTCAGCCCTTGGCGCGCGCCCGGCCAGAATTCGTCACGCTGCAAGCGCGCCGCGGTGTCAACGGCCCTGGCCGCCATGCCGGGGTCGATCGCGGTCTCGCCGCGATGGACGAACTCCAGCTGCCGCACCAGTTCGTCGCTGCTGATGCTCTTGAGCAGATATCCGGACGCCCCGACGCGGAGGGCCTGGAACAGGTACTGCTCGTCGTCGTAGACCGACAGCATGACGATCTTGCGGGCGGCGTTGCGTTCACGCAGTTCGGCGCACAGGTCCAGGCCGCTGGCACCCTGCATCCGCACGTCGCACAGCACGATGTCGGGATCGAGATCGTCGATGACGGCGACCGCGCGCTCGGCGCCGACGGCTTGCCCGACGACCTGCACCCGGTCGGCGAACGCCGCCAGCATGGCCTTGAGGCCCTCGATGACCATTTCGTGGTCGTCGACCAGCACAAGACGCACCGGAGGGCTGCTCGGCATGCACCTACCTTAGAGGTGCCATTTCCCAGGTAAGGGACGATGGCGGCCCCCGGCGGAGCTAATCGCCACCGCCGATCCCCCGATTGGGGGAGGAATTCCCGAGTGATGGCGACCACGCTCTACGTATGCCGACAACGCAGGAGACGACATGGCGCGCGGGCCGGTTCTGGTGGGACAGTGCCCCGCCCAATTCCGCGCGGGGTTCCGGTGCCGTGCGTGGTCTGGTGTTCGACCTCGACGCGCTGACCGACATCGAATGTGACGGCCATCGGGTCGCCTACAACGCGGCCTTCACGACGCACGGGCTGGATTTCCAGTGGTCGGTACCGCGCTACCGACAGTTGCTCGCGCTCACCGACGAGCGGCAGCGCGTCGCCGCCGAGCTTCGTAAGCGGTGCGTGGCCACCGAGGCCGACGTGCTCACCAAGCTGCTCGCCGACGAGATCTACACCACCAAGACCATGCTGTTCGACGAGTTGATCCTCGAACGCGACCTGTCTCCGCGCCCGGGGCTGGTCGACTTCGTGATGGATGCCGTCGGTGCCGGCGTACAGGTCGCCGTCGTGGTGAACGGTCAGCGTGGGTGGGCCGAGCCGCTGGTGCGTCAACTCGCCGGTGAGGGCCTGGTCGAGGTCGTGGTCGCCGCCGAGGACGTCGTCAAGCCGATGCCCGACCCGGAGGCGCACCGGCACGCGTTGTGGGAGCTCGGCCTGGCCGCCGAGGACGCGTTCGCCATCACCGGTTCGGCCTCCGGACTGCGGGCGGCCAACGCCGCTGGAATGCCCACGCTGGTGATCACGGGGGAGGGCACCCCCGACATCCCGGCCGCGGTCGCGGTGCGGCCCGACTACGGTGGCGCGAGCCCGCTGCGCCTCGCCGATTGCCAGCGCCTGCACTCCAACTGGTCGCGTAGCCGTAAGCAGACGGCCGCGTAGCCGACTCGCCGCCGCCGGACGTCCGCGTCAGCGGTAGTTTCGACGGATGGCCGACATCCCCACCACCGAAGAAGCGCTCGCCCGCCTCGACATGCCGCTGGTCGAGGCGATGATGACCCAACGTGCGGTCCGCCGCGTCCTTCCCGACCCTGTCGACGACGCCGTCGTGCTGAAGTGCATCGAGTTGGCGCTGCGGGCTCCCACCGGGTCGAACGGGCAGAACTGGGAGTTCATCGTGGTGAAGGACCAGGCCGTCAAAGATCAGCTCGGCAAGCGGTATCGGCAGGCCTGGTCGCTCTACGGCGGGATCGGCCGGCGTCTCGCCGCCGGTGACGAATCGATGCAGAAGATTTTGCGGGCCGTGCAGTGGCAGGTCGACCATTTCAGTGAAATTCCAGTCCTCGTCGTGCCGTGCCTGCGCGGCGGTGCGCGGTTGCCGTACATGCCGTCGCCGTTCGTGGGTGAGTCGTCGTTTTTCGGGTCGATCTACCCCAGCGTGCAGAACCTGCTGCTCGCTGCCCGGGCGATGGGGCTCGGTGCGTCCCTGATCACCCTGCCGCTGTGGAGCGTGACATCCGCCCGGCGAACCCTGGGCCTGCCGCTGACGGTGACACCCGTTTGCGTCGTGCCCATGGGCTGGCCGCGTGGCCGGTACGGGCCGACGACCCGCAAGCCGGTCGGGCAGGTGGCCCACCTCGACAAGTACGGCGAGCGCGCCTGGGTCGACGCCGACGATCGATGACGCCTCGTCAGTTGCCCCGCAGCAACTCGATCACCGCGCTGAAGTCCTTGTCGGCGTGGTCGGCGGCGAACTTCTTGTAGATCTCCGCGGCGTGGCTGCCCAGCGGGGCGTTCGCACCGGTCGACTCGACCGCGGCCATGGCCAGGCCGAGGTCCTTGTTCATCAACGCGGTGGCAAAGCCGGGTTTGAAGTCGTTGTTGGCTGGTGACGTCGGAACCGGCCCCGGCACAGGGCAATTGGTGTGCACGGACCAGCAGTTGCCGGTGGCGCCGGTGATCACGTCGAACAACGCCTGCGCCGAGAGGCCCAGTTTCTCGGCGAGCACGAATGCCTCGCCGATCGCGATCTGTTCTACGGCGAGCACCATGTTGTTGCACAGTTTGGCCGCCTGGCCGGTACCGGAGGCGCCGCAGTGAATGATCTTGCCGGCCAACGGCTCCAGCACGGGCCGGGCGCGTTCGACCGCGGCGTCCTCGCCGCCGACCATGAACGCCAGAGTGCCCGCGGTCGCCCCTTTCACCCCGCCCGACACCGGAGCGTCGAGTTGCGCGAATCCGCGCTGGAGCGCCTGCTGGTGGACGGTGCGCGCGTCGTCGACGGAGATGGTGGAGGTGTCGATGAACAGCGCATTGTCCTTGGCGGCCGGAAGTACCTCGGCGTAACACGCTTTCACGATGTCGCCGTTGGGCAGCGAGGTGATCACGACCTCGGCGTCGGCGACCGCCTCAGCGCCGCTGTCGAATACCGACACACCCTTGCCGGCGGCCGCCGATTTCAGCGCGGGTTGGGGGTCGAACCCGTGCACCGTCTGACCGGCGGCCACCAGGTTCGCCGCCATCGGGCCACCCATGTTGCCCAGCCCCAAGAACGCGATCGTCGTCATTGGTGACCCCTTCTACGCGGTTGCCCGGACCTTGGCGGCCTGCGACCGCCCGATGACCACGCGCATGATCTCGTTGGTGCCCTCGAGGATCCGGTGTACGCGGAGGTCGCGGACGATCTTCTCCAACCCGTACTCGTTGAGGTAGCCGTAGCCGCCGTGTAGCTGCAGTGCCTGGTCGGCGACCGTGTAGCAGGCATCGGTGACGTAGAGCTTGGCCATCGCGCACAGCTCCACCTTGTCCGGGTGGTTATCGTCCAGCGCAGACGCCGCACGCCACAACAGGTTTCGTGACGTCTCCAACGCGGTGGCCATCTCGGCCAGGGTGAACCGGATGGTGGGCTCGTCCAGAAGTGGGCCGCCGAACGCCTCGCGGTCACGGACGTAGGCGGCGGCCTTGTCGTAGGCGGCCTGCGCACCGCCGAGCGAACACGCCGCGATGTTGATGCGTCCGCCGTTGAGTCCGTTCATCGCGATCCCGAAGCCGGTGCCCTCGCCGTCGGCGCCACCCAGCATCGCGTCGGCGGGTACCCGGACGCCTTCGAAGATCACCTGGGCGGTGGGCTGCGCGTGCCAGCCCATCTTCTCTTCGTCGGCCCCGAAAGTCAGCCCGGGAGCGTCCTTTTCGACAAGGAAGGTCGAAATGCCTCGTGGCCCCTCGCCGCCGGTGCGGGCCATCACCACGTACACGTCGGAGGATCCGGCGCCGGAGATGAACTGCTTGACCCCGTCGAGAACGTAGTGGTCGCCCTCCCGAACGGCCTTGGTGCGCAACGCGCTCGCGTCGGATCCGGCGCCGGGTTCGGTCAGGCAGTAGCTGGCGATCAGCTCCATCGACGCCAGCCGCGGCACCAGGCTCTTGCGTTGTTCGGGCGTGCCGTAGGTGTCGACCATCCACGTGCACATGTTGTGGATGGACAGGAACGCCGCGACCGTCGGATCCGCCGTCGCGAGTTGCTCGAAGATCCGCACGCCGTCGAGCCGGCGCAACCCGCTGCCACCGACGTCCTCGTTGCAGTACACCGCGGCCATTCCGAGTTCGGCGGCCTCGCGCAGCACGTCGGTGGGGAAGTGGTGCGTCTTGTCCCACTCCAAAGCGAACGGCGCGAGCCGCTTCTCGGCGAACGCGGCCGCCGTGTCGGCGATCACCCGCTCGTCGTCGTCGAGGCCGAAATAGTCCATGCTGCCGGTGTTCTCGTGCGCTACTTCATGGTCGGCAGCACGAACTCCGCGCCGTCCTTGATTCCGGAGGGCCACCGCTGCGTGACGGTCTTCGTCCTGGTGTAGAACAGGATCGAATGCGGACCGTGCTGGTTGAGGTCCCCGAAACCGGACCGCTTCCAGCCGCCGAAGGTGTGGTAGGCCACCGGAACCGGGATCGGCACGTTGACGCCGACCATCCCGACCTGCACGCGTGACACGAAGTCGCGGGCCGCGTCGCCGTCGCGGGTGAAGATCGCCACACCGTTGCCGTACTCGTGCTCGGAGGGCAGCGCCAGTGCCTCGTCGTAGTCTTTCGCGCGCACGATGCACAGCACCGGCCCGAAGATCTCGTCGGTGTAGATCGACATGTCGGTGGTGACGTGGTCGAACAGGGTGGGGCCGATGAACCAGCCGTTCTCCAGGCTGTCGTCACCGAATTGCAGTTCGTCACTGGCGCGTTCGCGGCCGTCGACGACGATCTCGGCGCCCGCCTCGACGCCGGCGTCGATGTAGCCGCGCACGCGCTGAAGCGCCGCCTCGGTCACCAGCGGCCCGTAATCGGCCTTGGGGTCCAGGCTGTGGCCCACCCGCAGGTTGTTGATCCGCTCGACGAGCCTGGCGCGCAGGCGATCTGCGGTCTCGTCGCCAACCGGTACCGCGACGCTGATCGCCATGCAGCGCTCACCCGCACTGCCGTAGCCGGCGCCGATGAGCGCGTCGACGGCCTGGTCGAGGTCGGCATCGGGCATCACGATCATGTGGTTCTTCGCGCCGCCGAAGCACTGTGCGCGCTTACCGTTTGCCGTCGCGCCCGCGTAGATGTACTGCGCGATGTCGGAGCTGCCGACAAAGCCCACCGCCTGGATCACCGGGTGTTCGAGGATGGCGTCGACGGCTTCCTTGTCACCCTGCACGACCTGGAAGACGCCGGGGGGCAGGCCGGCCTCCAGGAACAGTTCGGCCAGCCGGACCGGCACCGACGGGTCTCGTTCGGACGGCTTGAGGACGAACGCGTTGCCGCACGCCAATGCGGGGCCGGCTTTCCACAGCGGGATCATCGCCGGGAAGTTGAACGGGGTGATGCCCGCAACGACACCGAGCGGCTGACGCAGTGAGTACACGTCGATACCCGGACCCGCGCCCTCGGTGTACTCACCCTTGAGCAGATGCGGGATGCCGACGCTGAACTCGATGACCTCGAGGCCGCGCTGGATGTCGCCGAGTGAGTCGGCGTGGGTCTTGCCGTGCTCGAGAGACAGCAGTTGGGCGAGCTCGTCGGCGTTCTGGTTGACCAGCTCGATGAACTTCATCAGCACGCGGGCCCGACGCTGCGGGTTCCATGCCGCCCATGACTTCTGCGCCTCGGCCGCACCGGTGACCGCCGCGTCGACATCGGCGGCCGACGCCATCACGACCTGCGCCTGCACCTGGCCCGTGCTGGGATTGAAGACGTCGGCGGTGCGGCCTGACTGGCCGTTGGTGCGCTTACCGTCGATGAAATGCGGAACCTGGGTGGTCATGAGCGTGCCCCTCACTTACTTAGATAGTTGGATATCCTAGTAATGCGGTGGCGGGTGATGCAAGGGTGTCGCGGAGCCGGTTTCGTCAGCCCTTCAGACCGAGCGGGCCGGCCAACTCGGTCAGCGTCGGAATCAGGACGTCCCATCCGCCGAGCACCTGGATCGCGACGTGGTCCGCCCCGGCGGCCAGGTGCTCGTCAAGGCGCGCGGCGATCGCTTCGGGTGTGCCGTGCGCGACCAGCGCGTCGATCAGTCGGTCGCTTCCGGGCTTGGCAACGTCGTCCTCGGTGAAGCCCAGCCGCTTCCAGTTGTTCAGATAGTTCGACAGGTTGAGGTAGAAATCGACTGTCTGCCTACCGATCTCGCGCGACGCCTCGGCGTCCCTTGCCAAGACGACCTTGTGCTCGGGGGCGATGAACACCGTGGGCCCGAGGAGGTTTCGCGCCTCTCCGGTGTGCTGCGGGGTCGTCAGGTACGGGTGCGCCCCGGCGCTGCGTTGCGCGGACAGCTTGAGCACTTTAGGACCCAGCGCGGCGATCACCCGCCGGCTCGTCGGCACCTTCTTGGCATCCAGCGCGTCGAGGTACTCGACGAGCACGTCGTACGGTTTGCGGTACTCCTCGGTGTGCTCGGGATGACCGATACCGATGCCGAGCAGGAACCGGCCGGGATACGCGTCCTCGACCCGGTGATACGCCTGGGCCACCTCGTCGGCCGACGCCGTCCACACGTTGATGATGCCGGTCGCGACCTGAAGATTCTCGGTGCGCTCGAGGATGGGTTCGACGTACTCGAGGTTGCCGGCAGGCGATCCGCCGATCCACACCGCGCCGTAGCCGAGTTTCTCGATCTCGACGGCCTGGTCGGGCTTAGGAACGCCGAACGTCCATACGCCGTAACGGCCGAGGTCGGGCTTGAGCTCAGTCATGCGGATCCCTTCGGTGGTGACGTCACTTCAGGCCGAGCGGACCCGCCAGACTGGCCAACGCGTCCACCAGCTTGTCCGGTCCGGTGAGCACCTGCACGGGCACGTGGTCGGCGCCCGCTTCCAGATGCTCGTTGAGCCGTGCGGCTATGGCGTCGACGGTGCCATACGCCACCACGGCGTCGACAAGCCGGTCGCTACCCGGCTTCGCGACCTCGTCGTCGGTGAAGCCGAGCCGTTTCCAGTTGTTCAGATAGTTCGTCAGATCGAGATAGATGCGCAGCGCCTTGCGGCCGACCGCGCGGGCCTTCTCGACATCCGTCGTCGGCACGACCTTGTGTTCTGGAGCGAGGAACGCCTCGGACCCGATCAGCTTGCGCGCCTCGGCGGTGTGTTCCGACGTCGTCAGATACGGATGCGCGCCCGCTGAGCGCTCCGCGGACAGCTTGAGCACCCGCGGTCCCAGCGCCGCGACCACACGCCGATCCTTGGGCACCCCGTAGTCGTCGAGCTTGTCCAGGTATGCGACGAGCGCGTCATAGGGTTTCTGGTATTCGGTGTGTGCTTCCGGGTGGCCGACGCCGATGCCCAGCAGGAAACGTCCGGGATAGGCCTTTTCGATGCGGTGGAACGACTCGCTGACGGGCTCCGCTTCGGCGGTCCAGATGTTGACGATGCCGGTCGCCAGCTTGAGGTTGGTGGTCGGCTCGAGAATCGTTTCGGCCCAAGACAATTCCGCTGCGGGTGAGCCGCCGGCCCAGATCGCACCGTAGCCGAGGTCTTCGATGTCGCGAAGCTGTTGGCGGCTCAGTTTCTGCCACTGCGAGTAGTGGCCGAACGCGCCGTACCTACCGAGATCGGGTTTCGTCATGGTCGCTTCAACCTCTCGGTGCCGAAGGGCTATTCCTGTTATCGGGCCGTGACGGGAAGGTCCGTCGCGGCCGGCGCCTCGGGGGCCGGCGCCACCAACGGCAGGTCGACGATGAACCGGGTATCGCCGGGCGAGGACTTGACGCGGATGTCGCCGTGGTGCTTTTCGACGACGATGCGCCGGGCGAGGTCCAGGCCGAGGCCGGTGCCCTCGCCGAACGGCTTGGTGGTGAAGAACGGCGTGAAGATGCGGTCGATGTTCTCCTCGGCGATGCCTTGGCCGTCGTCGCAGATCTCCACGCGGATCGTCTCGTCGTTCTTTCGCCGGGTGCGGATCGTCAACGTGCCCTCACAGTTCATCGCCTGGATCGCGTTGTCGATGATGTTGGTCCAGACTTCGTTCAAATCGCCTGGGTAGCACAACAATTGAGGCAGCGTGGTGTCCTTCTCCCACACCAGCCGCACGGGTTTGTCCTTGCCTACCTTGTCGCCGAAGATCGTCTTGATCGTGCTGTGAATCAGCTCGTGGACGTTGGCGGCCTGGTACTCGCTGCGGTCCATCTGGGAGTACTGCTTGGCGCCGGCCAGCAGCGCCGAGATCCGCTTGCTGGCGTCGGCGATCTCGTTCATCCGCAGTTCGGCGTCGATCGTGTACTTGAGCCAACCCAGTGCGCTCTGCAGCGTGGCCGAGCAGTCGACATCGTCGATCGAGGCCTGCACGCGTTCGAGCCAGTCGAGGTCCAGGCCTGCCTCCACGAACGTCGATGCGTAGTCCCAGGCGCCGGCGATGCCGCGGCTCTCGAGCCAGTCGCCGATCTGCTCTTCTCGGTCGGACAGCTCGAGCGCGGTGAGCTCTTGAGCCTTGGACTTGGCAACCTGCTCGGCCACTTCGTCCTGGATTCGTACCAGCACCCGCAGCGCTTCGGGGGTGAACTTGCCGTCGGCCAGCATCGCCAGCTTGTGTCGCATCTTCCCTACGCCCTCGCGCAGGTCGGCGACCGCGCGGGCAGCGGCCGCCGCGGGGTTGTTGAGCTGATGAGTCAGCCCCGCGGTGATCGTGCCGAGTGCCAGCAGTTTCTCGCGCTGGCCGAGAATCTGGCTCTGCCGCCGGCCACCGACACGGTGTCCCTCGAGCAGGTGCACGGCCATCGGGAACTCCGCCTGCATGAATTTCGCGAAGGCCTGCGCGTCGAGCACGAAGAAGCGAGACGGGCGCGTCACGCGGACCGAGGCTTCATAGAGGTGTTCCTCGCCGGGAACATAGGCCGACCACGCGCCGCAGTACACCCCGCGCTGGGACGTGCGATTGGTCTGGATGTCCACGCCGCCCGAGCGCTTCGACATCACCAGTTCACCGTCGAGCAGTACATAAAAACAGGTCGCCGGGTCGCCTTCGGTGCACACCGGTCCGGGTTCGAACGTGGTGATGTGGCCGTTGTCGCACAAGACCTGGAGTTGCCGCTCGTCGAGCGCCTCGAACAAAAACAACGTCCGTAGTTCGTCGGGTAGGCACCGGCTTTCTTCGTCGCCCATCACGCCTCCGCCAGGTACCGGTGCACCAACATCACCGCCATCGACCCTTCACCGACGGCGGCCGCCACCCGTTTGGCGGATTCCGAACGCACATCTCCTGCAACGAACACACCGGGCACGCTTGTTTCCAGGTGGTGCGGGGGACGGTCCAGCGTCCAGCCGGCGACCTTCGTCACATCCGGGCCGGACAGGATGAATCCGTGGTCGTCCTTGGCGACGAGGTCGAGCCAGTCGGTCCGGGGTTCGGCGCCGATGAAGCAGCACATCCGATCGCAGTGGACCCGTTCCTTGGTGCCCGCCCGCTTGTCGAGCAGGACCAGGCCCACGAGGTGGTCGTCCTCGCCGATCGTGTCGACGACCTCGGTGCATGTGCGCACCGAAATCGTCGGATTCTTCTCGATGCGCTCGATCAGATAGTGCGACATCGACGCCGCCAGCGACGGTCCGCGCACGAGCAGCGTGACCGACTTGGCCTTCTGCGACATGAAGATGGCGGCCTGGCCGGCCGAGTTGGCCCCGCCGACGATGTAGACGTCCTCACCCGCGCATTCGGCGGAGTCCGACACCGATGCGCCGTAGTAGACGCCGCGGCCGATGTAGTTACACCCGCTCTCGTCGGGGTCGTCCCAACAGCCCGGGACATCGCGCAACTGACGGTAGGCGACGCCGGTGG
Organism: Mycobacterium sp. GA-1285; assembly: GCF_001499905.1. GTDB lineage: Bacteria > Actinomycetota > Actinomycetes > Mycobacteriales > Mycobacteriaceae > Mycobacterium. The sequence goes on from NZ_LQIS01000023.1 coordinate 80,878, forward strand.
CGAGGATGACGGCCCGGGCCGCGATGGTTCCGCCGTCGGCGAATTCGATGGTGCGCGCCGAGCCGCTGTCGTCGGCGTGCAACCGGACCGCCTTGCGCGTCGTGATGACCTCGGCGCCGAATCGCTCGGCCTGCCGGCGTGCCGACGTGGTCAGCTCGGCACCCGAGACGCCCGTCGGGAACCCGAGGTAGTTCTCGATCCGGGAGCTGCGCCCGGCCTGTCCACCCGTCGTCGTCTCCTCGATCAGAACGGTCTTCAAACCTTCCGAGGCGCCGTACACCGCAGCGGCAAGCCCCGCCGGTCCGCCACCGATGACGGCCAGGTCGTACAGCTCGAGGGCTGGGTTGGTCGACAGCCCGAGCATCGCGGCGAGCTCGGCATCGGTGGGCTCGACGAGCGTCTGGCCCTGCTCGGAGATAACCACGGGCAACTGGAATTCGTCCAGTCCGGCGGCGTCAAGAAGCTGCTTGCCCTTCGGCTCGTCGGCCATGAACGAGCGGAATGAGTGCTGATTGCGCGCCAGGAACTGGCGCACCTGCCACGATCGCTCATTCCAGCGGTGACCGATCACCTTGGTGTGCGGGATCGCGCGGTCGCCCGTCTCCCGCCACGCTTCGATCAGCGCGTCGAGCACCGGGTAGAGCTTCTCCTCCGGCGGATCCCAGGGCTTGAGCAGATAGTGGTCCAGATCGACGACGTTGATGGCGTCGATCGCGGCGTGGGTGTCCGCGTACGCGGTGAGCAGCACCCGGCGGGCCATCGGATAGATGTCCATCGCCTCTTCGAGGAAATCGATGCCGCTCATCTGCGGCATCCGGTAGTCGGCGACGAACACCGCGACGGTTTCGCCGCGCAGCTTCAACTCGTTGAGCGTCTCCAACGCGTCGGGTCCGGACTCGGCACGCACGATGCGGAAGGCTTCGCCGTAGTGGCGGCGCAGGTCGCGTGCGACGGCGCGCGAGACGGCCGGATCGTCATCGACGCTCAGAATGACGGGTTTACGGGGCGTGGCGGAGGGGCCGGTCATCGGCTACAAGTATGCGCCCATCGTCCAGCGGATATCGCCCGTGGCGGTCGCGGCGGCGCAGACCTGGCCCGGCGTTGGTTGACCGAAGATGACCTATGGCCCTGCTGGGGCGACGGCTGCGTGGCTACTGTCGGAGGCGTGGGAACAGACGACATCGGTGTCGGCGCCGACGGCGGCGCACGGACACCGCACCGCTCTCCCGTGCCGCGGATACCGGCGCCGGCTCCCCTGCGCAATGCGGTGCAACCGCTGACGAGAACCGGCGGCTACTACGCGCGGTCGTGGCGTGACTACCTCTACGACGACCGCGATCAGACGCCGACCGTGCGGCCGACGGTCGCGTTGGCCGCCGAGGCGTTCCGCGACGAGGTGGTGCTGCTCGGACTGCGGGCGCGGCGGCCGCTCAGCGATCCCCGGGCGTTCGACCGGATCCACGGTGAAGTGGTGGCGGCGCTGGACTTCTACGGACAGCGCGGCTACCTCGACGATCCGGCGGCGTTCTTCACCGCGCCGGGGCCGCCGGCCGACCTGGTCGTCTCGCCGGTGCGCCGCCGCAACCGCTCCTATCACCGGCTGCGCTGGACCAGCGGGTACCGCCCGGATGCCGCCGAACCGGGCGCCGACCGTTGGCAGGGCTACGACGCCGTGTCCCGCGGCTACGGTCTGCTGCTGCGTCATCCCGAACCGCGGCCGTGGCTGGTGTGCGTGCACGGGACCGAGATGGGCCGCGCGGCGATCGATCTGGCGATCTTCCGGGCCTGGTACCTGCATGACGAGTTGGGTCTCAACGTCGTGATGCCGGTGCTGCCGATGCACGGCCCACGGGCGAAGGGGCTCCCGAAGGGGGCGGTCTTCCCCGGTGAAGACGTCCTCGACGACATCCACGCCACCGCGCAGGCGGTATGGGATGTCCGCAGCCTGCTGGCGTGGATCCGCCGCGAGCAGCCCGAAGCGCCGATCGGCGTGTACGGCCTGTCGTTGGGCGGCTTCATCGCGGCGTTGGTGGCCAGCCTCGACGACGCCCTGGAGTGTGCGGTGCTGGGAGTGCCGGTGGCTGACCTGGTCGGCCTGCTGGCACGGCACTCCGGCATGGGCAGTGAGGATCCGCGGATGGAGACGATCAGGCTCGCGGCGCCGCTCGGCCGGATGATCTCGCCGCTGTCGTTGTCGCCGCGGGTGCCGGGGGCCGGCCGCTTCATCTACGCGGGCATCGCCGACCAGGTGGTCCATCCTCGCGAGCAGATCGACCGGCTGTGGGAACACTGGGGGCGCCCCGAGATCGAGTGGTACCGCGGCGGCCACGCCGGCTTCTTCCGGTCCCGGCCGGTGCACCGGTTCGTGACGGCCGCGCTGGTGCAGTCGGGTCTCGTCCGCGGGATCGACGCGGAACCGGGTTGGCCCGAGACAGTGACAGGTTGACCGAGCAGTTCTGTGGCGATTTTGGGCCCCGCCGGTGGCCGAGTATCATTGACCAACGGTGCGTCGATCGCGCCGGCTCTTGCGTGCCCTGTCTGGAATTTCTGGCTACTGGCTCACGTTTGTAGTCGGAGGCGTTTGCCGTGCCGGCAGGCGCCAACGATTCAACGGACACGGAGGATCTCCGAGAGCTAATGGCCAAGAAAGACGGTGCCATAGAGGTCGAGGGCCGCGTGGTCGAGCCCCTGCCCAATGCGATGTTCCGCATTGAGCTGGAGAACGGACACAAGGTCCTTGCCCACATCAGCGGCAAGATGCGGCAGCACTACATCCGCATCCTGCCCGAGGACCGCGTCGTGGTGGAGCTGTCTCCCTACGACCTGTCCCGGGGCCGCATCGTTTACCGGTACAAGTAAAGACAGACACCCCAGAAGAACAGGATCGAACGAGCCGTGAAGGTGAACCCGAGCGTCAAGCCCATTTGCGATAAATGCAGGGTGATCCGCCGGCATGGGCGGGTCATGGTGATCTGCTCTGATCCACGCCACAAGCAGCGGCAGGGCTAGAACCCGCAAGCTGCCGACACAACTCAATGACGAAATCCCAGTACCACTGAGCGGATGCGCCGCTCACCAACGTCCGGCACGGAGGCCGGACCCCGCACAGGGAACGGACTGGGACAAGACCTCCGTATAGAAGAAGGAACACTGCTGCAATGGCACGTCTCGTGGGCGTTGATCTTCCGCGCGATAAGCGCATGGAGGTCGCCCTGACCTACATCTACGGCGTCGGCCGTACCCGCTCCCAGGAGATCCTGGACGCCACCGGCATCAGCCGGGACCTGCGCACGAAGGACCTGACCGACGATCAGGTGACCCAGTTGCGCGACTACATAGAAGCCAACCTCAAGGTGGAGGGCGATCTGCGTCGCGAGGTGCAGGCCGACATCCGCCGCAAGATCGAGATCGGCTGTTACCAGGGTCTGCGGCACCGCCGCGGGCTGCCGGTGCGCGGCCAGCGGACCAAGACCAACGCACGTACCCGCAAGGGTCCCAAGCGCACCATCGCCGGCAAGAAGAAGGCCAGGTAATCGACGATGCCACCCGCAAAAAAGACAGCGGCCGGCCCCAAGAAGGGGCAGAAGACCCGTCGTCGGGAAAAGAAGAACGTCCCGCACGGTGCCGCGCACATCAAGAGCACGTTCAACAACACGATCGTGACCATCACCGACCCGCAGGGCAACGTCATCGCCTGGGCGTCGTCGGGACATGTGGGCTTCAAGGGCTCGCGTAAGTCCACGCCGTTCGCCGCGCAGCTGGCCGCCGAGAACGCCGCCCGCAAGGCGCAGGAGCACGGCGTGAAGAAGGTCGACGTGTTCGTCAAGGGCCCGGGTTCGGGCCGCGAGACCGCGATCCGGTCGTTGCAGGCCGCCGGCCTCGAGGTCGGCGCGATCGCCGATGTCACGCCACAGCCGCACAACGGCTGCCGTCCGCCGAAGCGACGCAGGGTCTAGGAGGAACAACAGATGGCTCGTTACACCGGACCCGCGACCCGCAAGTCACGCCGCCTGGGCGTCGACCTGGTCGGCGGCGATCAGTCGTTCGAGAAGCGCCCCTACCCGCCCGGTCAGCACGGCCGCGCGCGGATCAAGGAAAGCGAATACCGCCTGCAGCTGCAGGAGAAGCAGAAGGCCCGCTTCTCGTACGGCGTGATGGAAAAGCAGTTCCGTCGCTACTACGAGGAGGCCAACCGGCTGCCGGGCAAGACCGGTGACAACCTGCTGCGCATCCTGGAGAGCCGGCTGGACAACGTCGTCTACCGCGCAGGCCTGGCCCGCACCCGCCGGATGGCGCGGCAGCTGGTCAGCCACGGTCACTTTCTGGTCAACGGTGTCAAGGTCGACATTCCCAGCTACCGGGTGTCGCAGTACGACATCATCGACGTGAAGGAAAAGTCGCTGAACACCGATCCGTTCGTGATCGCCCGGGAGACCGCAGGCGAGCGGCCGATTCCGTCCTGGCTTCAGGTCGTCGGTGAGCGGCAGCGAATCCTGGTGCACCAGTTGCCCGAGCGCGCACAAATCGACGTCCCGCTCACCGAGCAGCTGATCGTCGAGCTCTACTCGAAGTAAGGCTTCCCGCCGCCCGGATGGCGGTGTGGAATTCCCCGCTCAGCGGGGGAAGGAATGCGGCATCAAATAGCGGGTGCCGTAGAGGAGGAAAGAAATACATGCTGATCTCTCAGCGACCCACACTGTCCGAAGAGGTCAAGGCCGAGAACCGCTCCGAGTTCGTCATCGAGCCATTGGAGCCCGGATTCGGTTACACCCTTGGCAATTCGCTTCGGCGCACGCTGCTGTCGTCCATCCCGGGCGCAGCGGTCACCAGCATCCGCATCGACGGCGTGCTGCACGAGTTCACCACGGTGCCCGGGGTCAAGGAAGACGTCACCGACATCATCTTGAACCTCAAGGGGCTGGTCGTCTCGTCGGAAGAGGACGAGCCGGTCACCATGTACCTGCGCAAGCAGGGTCCTGGTGAGGTCACCGCGGGCGACATCGTTCCGCCCGCCGGCGTGACGGTGCACAACCCCGAGATGCACATCGCCACCCTCAACGACAAGGGCAAGCTCGAGGTCGAGCTCGTCGTCGAGCGCGGTCGCGGGTACGTCCCCGCCGTCCAGAACAAGGCCTCGGGCGCCGAAATCGGCCGCATCCCGGTCGATTCGATCTACTCGCCGGTGCTCAAGGTGACGTACAAGGTGGAGGCCACCCGCGTCGAGCAGCGCACCGACTTCGACAAGCTGATCCTCGACGTCGAGACCAAGAACTCGATCACGCCGCGTGACGCCCTCGCATCAGCGGGCAAGACGCTGGTCGAATTGTTCGGTCTGGCACGGGAACTCAATGTCGAAGCCGAAGGCATCGAGATCGGGCCGTCCCCGGCCGAGGCCGATCACATCGCCAGCTTCGCGCTGCCGATCGACGATCTGGATCTGACGGTGCGGTCGTACAACTGCCTCAAGCGCGAGGGTGTGCACACGGTGGGCGAATTGGTCGCCCGCACGGAGTCCGACCTGCTGGACATCCGCAACTTCGGCCAGAAGTCCATCGACGAGGTGAAGATCAAGCTGCATCAGCTGGGTCTGTCGCTCAAGGACAGCCCGGCCTCGTTCGATCCTTCCGAGGTCGCCGGCTACGACGTCGCCACTGGCACCTGGAACAGCGACGCGGGCTACGACCTGGACGACAACCAGGACTACGCCGAAACCGAACAGCTCTAGAAAGCCCGTCCGTCCCGGCCCTACCTGATACGGGGGTCGGCCCCACATAGGAGATAGTCGCAATGCCCGAGGTTTCAAATGCCTAAGCCCACCAAGGGCCCTCGCCTCGGCGGGTCGTCCTCGCACCAGAAGGCGCTTCTGGCCAACCTGGCCACGTCGCTCTTCGAGCACGGCCGCATCAAGACCACCGAGCCGAAGGCTCGGGCGTTGCGGCCCTATGCGGAGAAGCTCATCACCCACGCCAAGAAGGGCACGCTGCACAACCGGCGTGAGGTGATGAAGAAGATCCGCGACAAGGACATCGTGCACACGCTGTTCGCCGAGATCGGCCCGTTCTACGCCGACCGCGAGGGCGGTTACACCCGCATCATCAAGGTCGAGAACCGCAAGGGCGACAACGCCCCGATGGCCGTGATCGAGCTGGTGCGGGAGAAGACGGTCACCTCGGAGGCCAACCGCGCTCGTAGGGCCGCGGGCTCGAAGACCGAGCAGCCGGTCGCTGCCGCGGCGGCGCCGCAGGCCGCGGTCGTGCCCGAGGCCGCCGAGGGGCCCACGGAGGAGGAAGCGGTCGAGACCCCGGACGACGAGCTCCCCGAGGCCGAGGACACCACGGCCGTCGAGGCGCCGCGCGCCAAGCCGGCCGACGCCGAAGCCGATAAGGATGACGACAAGTCCTGAGGACGAAATGATCGAGCCCGCCATCGAATCCGGTGGCGGGCTCGTTCGTCTTCGGCTCGACATCGCCTACGACGGAACCGAATTCGCGGGCTGGGCGGTCCAGATGGGACAGCGCACCGTGGCCGGTGTCCTCGAAGACGCGCTGTCGACGGTGTTCCGCACCGCGGTGGTGTTGCGGGCTGCGGGCCGCACCGATACCGGTGTGCACGCCACCGGTCAGGTCGCCCATGTCGACGTGCCGGACGATGCGCTGCCACATGCCTATCCGCGCCGGGTGCGCCCCGGCGACAGCGAGTTCCTGCCGCTGGTGCGACGGCTCGGCCGCTTCCTGCCTTCGGATGTCCGCGTGCTCAACGCCGAACGTGCCGCTGCGGGTTTCGACGCCCGATTCTCCGCGCTGCGCCGCCACTACGTCTATCGACTGTCGACGGCGCCCTATGGTGTCGAACCGCACGAGGCGCGCTATGTGACCGCCTGGCCCCGCTCGCTCGACGTGGCCGCGATGGCCGACGCCTCACGGAAGTTGTTGGGACTGCACGACTTCGCCGCCTTCTGCCGGCACCGGGAGGGCGCGACCACCATCCGCGACCTGCAGCGCCTGGACTGGTCGAGGGAGGGCACGCGGGTCACCGCACATGTCAGCGCCGACGCCTTCTGCTGGTCGATGGTCCGGTCACTGGTCGGAGCGCTGCTCGCGGTCGGCGAGCATCGTCGCGAACCGGATTGGTGCGCAGAGCTGTTGGCGGCGGATCGAAGGTCCAGCGAGTTCGCGGCGGCACCGCCGCAGGGGCTGACCCTCGTCGGCGTCGACTATCCGCCCGACGATCAACTCCAAGCACGGACCCAGGTCACCCGCGACCTGCGACGGTGATTCGGTGCGCTACCGATCGCTCGGCGATGCGTAGTGCACCGAGATCACAGGTCAGATGCGCGGCGCGACGAAGTCGGCCGCCTGGTTGACCATCCCCGCATTCACATACGCACGCGCTGCATGGTCGGGCCAGTTGCCCTCCCAGGTCTTGGGCTCGGCGGGGTTGCAGATCGGATCGGCGCCGTGGCACAACTCGATGGTGCGCTCACTGTAGAGCGGGCTGAAGTTCGTGATCGGCCCGGCCCACGCGATGCCGTTGCCGAACAGCGCGACGGCCGCGATGTGGCGGTCCATTCCCGGAGGCAGCGGCTTGTCGAAGCCGAACGCGGCGATGGGGGCGGCGAGCACCACGTCGGTCACCGCGGCGCCCAGCGAGTATCCGCCCAGCACCAGCCGGGTGTCGGGGCACCGTGCCGCCATGTCCTGGATCCGTGAACTCATGTCGTTGGCACCGATGTCGATTTCGTAATCGGCCGGGTAGTTCACGGTGTAGAGGTCGATGTCTTTCCCGGTCTTGCTGCGGAGCGCGCTGATGAGCGCGTTGCCGATCACGCCGGCACCGGGCGACTCGGTGCGACCCCGGGCGAAGATGAGCTCCGCTTGCGGGCACGACTGCGCGGTGGCGACAGACAACAGGCCCGGGGTGCCCTGCGGAACGGGCGCGATAAGGCCCGCCACGGCGAGTACGACCGCCCCGATGAGCAGCATCCCCCGGCGTCCCCAGCAGCGAACAAGATCGTTTTGCACTCGGCCGATCCTATAGGAACTAATCAACGCCGACGAAGGTTATTCACGGCGGTTGCGGTGACGTCAGACCAGGCGCGCCACGAGATTCGCAGCCGAACCCCGGGACGCGATGATCGCCGCGTGGAATCAGACCAGACCAGCGACGAAGTTCGCGGCCTCCTGGACCAGTCCGGCGCTCACATAGTCGTTGTGCGCGAACGGGTTACGCCCTTTGGAGCAGATCGGGTCGCCGTCCTTGCACAGGTCGATCGCCCGGCCCGCGAACACCGATTTGGTGATCGGGTTGCTGAACTTCGTCGCCGGGTTGCCGAACACCGCGACGGCGGCGATGTTGGGCACTAGGCTTCCGGGCAACGGCGGAGCCGACCCGATCGAGCCGATCTTGTCGCCGAGCGGCGGCACCCCCGCCAGCATGTCCATCACCGCGGCCCCCTGCGAGTACCCCCCGAGCACGACGCGGGTGCTCGGGCACTGCTGAGACAGCATCGCGATGCGGTTGGTGGCGTCGGCCGCGCCGTCGGCGGCGGCCAGAAAGTCGTAGGAGGCGGGGTAGTTGACCGCGTACGTGCTGATCGTCCGTCCGCTCTTCAGGCTCCGCAGCGCGTTGACGAACGCGGTGCCCGGTGTGCCGAGGCCCGGGGTGTCGTCGGTGCCGCGGGCGAAGATCACCTCGATGTCGCTGCACGATGACGAGGTCGCGCCATATCCGGGGCTGGTCACGCCGTATCCGGGGCTGGTCGCCGCCGATCCGGGCGTGGGACCGGATCCGTATCCGGGGCCGACGGGGCCGGGTGGTGGGCCCGGTTGGGCGGCCGCCAGCGGAACCGCGCCGCCGACGAGTGCGGCGACCGCGGCGACCGCGGCCGTCAGTCGGGCCGTCTCGCGCAGCAACGTCACGCGGACATACTCACATACCACGGGCTCTGGGGGCTAACAGATCGCCCGCCTTCGACTCCTCGGGCGGGCCGTCGGGCCACGTCGCCTCGGCAACCGCTTCCGAACGGTCACCCGCACGCGCCAGCGCCAGGCCAGCCAGGACGATGGCTCCCCCGAGCGCCTGCATCGGGGTGATCGATTCGCCCAGCAGGATCCAGGCCGCCAGCACCGCGAACATCACCTCCGACAGTCCGACGAGGGACGCGAAGCGCGGCCGCAGGCAGGCGATGCCCATGATGCCCAGCGTGTAGGCCACCGCAGTGGCGACGACGCCCAGGGCCACGACCGGCACCACCCACGAGGTGGTGTGGCCGGCGACGACCGTGTCGGCAGCGGAGAATCTCAACGGCATGACCCCGGTCAGGCCGAGGAGCGTGACCGCACCCGAACCGACGATCAGCCCCGCCGCGGCGAGCGTGACCGGGCTGATTCCGTCGTCGTCGGCCGTGAATCCGGCGTTGGCCGACATCAGGAAATACCCGGCGGCACAGAGGGCGGCCGCCAGCCCCCAGCCGACGCCGACCAGGTTGATGTGCGCCCCGGAGAAGACGTCGAGCACCAGCATGATTCCGGCGATCGCCAGCCCGACACCGGCCAGGGTCAGCGTGGTCGGACGCCGCCGTGTGGTTGCCCACACCCAGGCGACGACGATGATCGGTGCGGTGTACTCCAGCAGCAGCGCGACGCCGACCGAGAGGTGCGCGACGGCGTTGTAGTAGAACAACTGCGCACCGGCGATCGGGACCACCCCGTAGGCCAGCACGGTCGCGGGGTGGCGCAGCGCCTCGTGGACCCAACCGCGCCTGACGACGGTGGCGAAGATCGCCATCACCAACGCGCCGCTGGCCAGCCGGGCGACAACGGCGGCCGTCGGGCTCCAGCCCGCTGTCATCAACGACTTCGCGAACGGACCCGAAGAGCCGAACGCGACCGCCGAGCCGATCGCCAGCATCAGTCCGAGCCGGAAGTGGTCGGCAGCGGGCCGCGCGCGGGACGCCGTCACGGCCATGGCTGCACCTCCGAGAGATGTAAGGAGTAAAATAAGCTACGGTGCTGACACTAGCGACGAAAGGCGTCATGGGTCAAATGCTTTTCAGTCATGACACCGAGCTCACTTTGCGAGCCGCGTGTGAACTCATCAACAGCGCCCGCGTCGACGGCGAGCGGCTGGGCGACATGGCGGCGCTGAACGCGTACCTCGGCAGCTTCGGATGGACGGGTCGGCGGGACTTCGACGCCGAGGAACTCGCGTCCGTGCATCGGCTCCGCGACCGGCTGGGCCGAATCTGGGCGGTCGCCGACGATGAGGAACGCACGGTCGCTCAGGTCAATGCGTTGCTCAGCGACACGCACGCCTCGCCGTGGCTGACACGGCACCCGGAGATGCCGGAGTGGCACCTGCACCTTGCGTCGGTGGACGACCCGCTGTGGCAACGGATGGGGGCGGAAATGGCAATGGCACTGGCCGATCTGATCCGCGTCGGGGAGCTGCGCCGCCTCAAAACGTGCGCGGCGCCGGACTGTGAGGCGGTCTTGGTCGACCTGTCCCGCAACCGGTCGGGGAAGTTCTGCGACACCGGTAACTGCGGCAACCGCCAGCACGTGGCGGCGTACCGCGAGCGTCGAGCCATGGGCCACGGTCGAAAGCGGTGACGGTCGTACCTCCGCACAGGCCGTAGGCTTTCGGCGGGGGAGTGATGACGGGGCGATCGACCACCAAACTACAGATCAGCGGACACCGCTTCTTACGGCGGCGCATGCAACATGCCCTCGTCCGCGGCGATGTGCAGATGCTCGACGATCCGATGCGCGCGCAGGGACTTTCGTTGTCGGCCGGATCGGTGCTGGCGGTCATCGGGCTCGGGGTGGCCGCGGTCCTGGCGTTTCTCCAGCCGCGAGGGGCACTCGGCGACGCCCCGATCGTGATGGTGCGTGACACCGGTGCCCTCTATGTCCGGATCGACCAGAACCTGCACCCGGTCTTGAATCTCGCATCGGCCCGGCTGATCACCGCTTCGGCGGCCCAACCTCGGCTCGTCAGCTCATCGGCCGTCGACCGGGCTGCCCGGGGCGTGACGCTCGGCATTCCGGGCGCACCTGACGCGATCGGTCCGCCGATCGCACCGAACGAGTCGGAATGGTCTGTGTGCGAGGATGATTCGGTATCCACAGCGCTGGTCGGGCCAGTCGGCGAGAAGCGTGCCGCGACGGGCAGCGTGCTGGTCAGCGCGGCGGGTGAAGGCGCGGCGACGACGTATCTCCTCTTTCACGGGCGGCGCGCGAAGGTTGACTTGCGCAACCCGGCCGTGGTTCGTGCGCTCGCGCTCGACGGCGTGGCGCCGAGGACCGTTACCCACACCTTGCTCGGCACCGTCCCGGAGGTGCCCGAGATTGCCGCACCCACCATTCGTGATGCCGGTGCACCCGCACCAGCGCCGTTGCACGGATTGCGCGTTGGAACCGTGATCCGCGTGCCGCACACCGAGTCGCCGCAGCACTACGTGGTGCTGAGGACGGGAGTGCAGCGGATCGGCGTGGTGGCGGCCGATCTCATCCGATTCACCCAGCCGCAGGGCGCACGTGAGATCGTCACAGTCGAGCCCGGGGCGATCGGTGCCGTCCCAGTGGTCGACGAGCTACCCGTCGGGGACTTCCCCGAACATGTCCGTGCGACAACAGATCCGGTGGTGTGCGCACAGTGGCGGTGGTCGCCGGGCTCCGAGTCGGTTGTCACGGAAACGGTCACCGGCGACGCGATCCTCGGTGAATCGCGACCGGTGCGGCTGGCGCAAGCCGACGCCGCGGGCGGCAGAATCGACGCCTTCGGGATGAGCGGGGGTCGCACCGCGTACGTGCGAGCGGCGGGTGTGACTGGTGACGGCGCACGGAACGGAACACTGTTCTTGGTGAGTGACGCCGGGGTGATCTTCGGCATCCGGGATCAGGAAACGGCCAAGCGCCTCGGGCTGACCGGCGATCCGCTGCCCGCACCGTGGCCGCTGTTGGCGCGACTGCCGCACGGGCCGGAGCTGAGTGTGGAGGCCGCGTCAGTTGCGCGGGACGGAATGGGGACGACGTAACCGCCTGACCGACAACGTCATTGCGATGACGCCGCCGGCCATTGCCAAGCAGACGGCCGCTCCGCGGGTGGCGATACGGGTTGCGTTTCCGTCGGTCGGTTGCTGTCGCGACAGGGCCACCGTCGTCGGACGGACGGAATCGGCGGCGGATGTGGCGCCACCGCTCACCGCGGCCATGACGTCGACAACACCGTGACCGACAAGCGGATTCCAGCCGCCGGCCGGGTGTCGCGCCGTGTCCTCGATGCGACGCATGACCTCCCGGGCGGTCAGTTGCGGCGAGCGAGACCGCAGCAGCGCGACGATACCCGTGACGACGGGCGCGGCGTAACTGGTTCCCGCGAGCGGCTTCTCACCGGCGGGTGTGGGCACCGCGGCGACGAACCCGTCGCCGTCACGATCCAGCGACACCACCTGCTCGCCCGGGGCGGCGACGTCGACCCAGGGTCCTGCCAGCGTGAACTCCGAAGGCGCTCCATTCGTTCCGATCGACCCGACCGTCAAGACATAGTCGTCATACCAGGCCGGGCTCACCACCACCTCGACGTCGTTCCAATCCGGTCGTCCCGGCCTTGCGGAATTCTGATGCTCACACTGTCCCGGCGCACCGGCGTTACCCGCTGCGGCCACCACGACGACGTTCTTCACGTCGACCGCATACGCCAATGCTGCGCCCAGAGGTCCGTCGTCCAGTTCCGTGGCGGCGGAAACGCACGCGACGGTGGAGATGTTGATCACGGTTGCGCCCATGTCCGCCGCGGTGCGTACCGCGCGGGCGAGGGTGTCGACGTCTCCGAAACCCGATCCGCCGCCGGCGTCTTCGGCGCTGAACCTCATGCTCGACTGCCGGATACCGATGGTCGTGGCGTCGGGTGCGATACCGCTGAACGCACCCGGGGCGTCCGGATCCGGTGTGGCGCCCACGATGCCCGCGACAATCGTGCCGTGACCATCACAATCCTCGGTGCCGTCACCGCTCGACACGTAGTCGCCCCCGGGAACCAGTCGAGGCAGCAGGCGATGGCGCGACACGCCGGTGTCGATCACCGCGACCGTCTGACCGGCTCCGCGGGTGAGCGCCCACACCGACCGCAGATCCACGTCGCGGAGTTGGCCGCCGATGTCCCCGCCGGGTGAGACCTTCTGAGCGGCTACGCACGGGCCGGTCTGCTCGGTGGGTTGCGGCGGCGCCGGTGAGTGCGGGTGGGGGAGTAGCGAATCGTCCACCCTCGGAGGCGATATCGCGGAGGCCACGGGAGAAACGGTCAACGGCGCCCCTGCGAAAACGACGGTGAGGATGACGCGAAGCAAGCGCGTCACGTCAGCGCCAGATCCCGGACGAGGCCGAACAATCCGGCGATCCAGCATCCCAAGGGTATGACCGCCGCCAATGCCGCGTACTCGACCAGCTCAGCAGCGCGGCGTACGCCCAGCCCGGGTGTGATGCACAGCAGCGGGACCAGAAGCCCCGCGCCCGCGACGGCGGCAAAAGCACCGAGCCAGTGGGCGTGCTGGCGTAGGGCCACGACCAGGATTGCGAATGCCGCTGCGAGCGCCACGAAGCCGCTCACCGCCAACGCGGCGCGGCGAGCCGTGCACACATGAGTACGGGTGCGGAGCAACAGTGCAACACCGACGACGCCGTCGAACGCCGCAGCCGGTATGGAGGACTCGCGCGTGGCCACCGAACCGCAGGCAACGAACACCGCCGCGATGGCCACAGCGATCGTTGCGCCGGTGATCATCGCGGTCAACAGGTGGTGGGCGCGCGTCGCCTCGCTGTCCGCGACGCGATCGGGAGGACGGCTCGTGTCGTCGCCCACCGGCGGTGTGGGGCCGATGCGGGTGAGCGCAATAGCCAGCCTCGGAGCCGAACTCAGCGCCGTCAACGCCACGACCGCGAGCAATGTGCCCGACGTGATTCCGTCGAATTGCCATGTGACCGATGCTGTCGAGGTCGCGGTACACAGCAGTGATGTGGTGGCGATCGCTGCCAGCGGTCGAAGTCCGCGGCCGGTGAGGCGCAAGGAAATCACCGCGGCGGCCAAGGCGGCCGACGAGGCGAGCAAAAGGTGCGCAGCAAGCGGGCCGCCTGGCACCGCGACGGCTCCCGTCACCGCCGCCATCACCACCGCGATCACACTGACGGTGACGCAGAGCAACGGTTCTGAATCCGCGCGTCGACTGACGATCGCGGCGACGGCCGCGGCGCAGGTCAAGGCGGCGCCGGTGACCACCGGAACCGTGCGGCCGGTAGAACCGGTCGAAGACCACAGGATCGCGGTACCGCCGAGTCCGGCCGCGGCCACGCTGCCGCAGACGCACAGCATGCGCGGCAGGCCGCCTGGCGAGGAACGCAGCCTGGCCACTGTGCGGCTGCTGTCCCGGTCGGTGAAGACGGGCTCGGGAACGTCGTCGGCGCTGAGCCACAGCACGTCTCCATCGCGAACCTGGTTGTCCGGCAATGTGAGCGACTCATCGAGCGACGATCCGTCGATCCGGTGAAGCCGCCACCGCGCCCCGGCGTCACGCCCGCGATGATCCGGATGAACAAGCTCGACGATCGACGGGAGCATGTCCGCCAGGTAAGCCCGGCGCGGGAGCGCCAGATCTACAGCCGGGGTCGCATGTGTGCCGTCGACGTGGATGGTGACTCGGCAGCCCGAAGCAGGCATCTCATCCCCCCTTTGACGCCGTGTGGTCACCGTAACGCCGCCCGCGACGGGTTCCCGGCACTTGTTGGGTCGGCTGTGGATGGAACCGAACCGATCCCTGCCGCGTCCCATCTCTCGATGGAGTCGTCCCCGACAGCACGCGGCGTTGTGGTGAAATCGCCGCCGGCGCTGCCGAAAGCAGCCTCGAGTAATCCGCTCGCGCGCCTGATGCCGCTGGCCATGCTCGTCGCGGCGGTCGGCATGATGGCGGTGTACTTCACCTCAGGCGCCGGCGAGAACCGCACACCGATGTTCGCCTTCTTTCCGGCGATGATGGTCATGTCGGCGCTCGGCACGATGCTGTACGGAGCCCGCGGTGGCGCGGACCGATCCGCCGAGATCGATCGCAACCGGCGAAGTTATCTGCGTTATCTCGACGGTCTCGACGACGAGGTCGTGGCGGCGGCGGCCAGTCAACGCCGTCAACAGAATTCGCGCCATCCGGCACCCGAGTCGCTGTGGAGGTCAGTGAGTAGCCGGCGACTGATTCGACCGGGTCCTGACGACGACGACTTCTGTTGCGTTCGGGTGGGCGTCGGTGAGCAGCCGCTGGACACGCCCTTGATGGAGCCCGACCTCGGCACGGTCGACGATCGGGACCCGGTGACCGTATCTGCGCTGCGCGCGCTGATCCGGCAGCGGTCGGTCGTGCGGCGATCGCCGGTCACGCTGGCGCTCCGGCAGCACTCCGTCATCGCGGTGCACGGCGATGGCGAGCGTGCGCGCGGGCTGGTCCGTGCGATGGTGTGCCAGCTGGCGGCTCATCACCGGCCCGAACTGGTTGCGATCGCGGCGGTCACCGACCGGAAGACCGGTCACGAGTGGGATTGGCTCAAATGGCTGCCCCACTACCAACATTCACCCCACACCAACAGCGGTTCCACTCACCGGCACCTCGTGGTGGTCGCGGAGGGAAGTCCGGTCGGTGCCGAGGCACTGACAGTGACGAACGGTGTCACGGTCGTCACGATCGGAGCCGACTGGGCCGAGCCCGTGTCGTATCTGCGTCTTGACGGCGAGCACCTGGCCGTGCACACCGGTGACCGTCCCGAGGCGGCTTGCGAGCCGGACTCGCTGACCCTGCCGCAGGCGACGATGTGTGCGCGGCAGTTGGCGGCTCACGGCTTCGAAGTCGCAGCCCCCGGTGAAAGACACCGCATGGCGACGATGCGCGGCTGGCTCGACCTGATGAGCATCGAACAACCGAGCCTGTTGACGCCCGAAAAGTTATGGACGCCTTGCCGACAGGTTCGTCCGGTGCCCATCGGCGTCGGTGACGACGGCACCCCGGTCTGGATCGACATCAACGAGGCTGCACGCAACGGCATCGGTCCGCATGGTCTGTGCGTCGGCGCTACGGGTTCCGGAAAGTCCGAACTTCTGCGCACATTGGTGCTGGGCATGATCGCGAGCCATCCGCCGGACGTCTTCAACTTGGTCCTCGTCGACTTCAAGGGCGGAGCGACGTTCCTCGGTTTGGAGCGGTCACGGCACGTGGCGGCGGTGATCACCAACCTGGCAGACGAAGCCCACCTCGTCGCCAGGATGAGCGACGCGCTGGCCGGAGAGGTCCACCGCAGGCAGGAGTTACTGCGGGCTGCAGGCAATTTCGTCAACGTCGCGGACTACGCCAGCGCCCGGTCGCGCGGCGTTCTGCTGCCGCCGCTGCCCGCGTTGTTCATCGTTGTCGACGAGTTCTCCGAGTTGCTCACCCAGCATCCCGACTTCGCTGAGCTGTTCGTCGCGATCGGCAGGCTGGGCCGGTCGCTGGGCATCCATCTGCTGTTGGCCAGTCAACGGCTCGACGAGGGCAGGCTCCGAGGTCTGGACACCCACCTGTCGTACCGGATCTGCCTCAAGACGTTCTCCGCCGGAGAATCCCGGGCCGTACTGGGTGTGTCCGACGCACACACGCTGCCCGGCACCCCGGGCGCGGCCCTGCTGAAAACCGCCGCCGGCGACCTGATTCGGTTCCAGACGGCGTTCGTCTCGGGCCCCTGTCCTCAACCGGACCCCGAAGACGGGGACGAAGTCTGTGCGCCGACGATCTTCACCGCAACACCGCCGCCCGTCCGCGATGACGAACACACGGCACATGCGCCCAGTGTTCTGGAAGCGGTGTTGGATCGAATCGAAGGTCACGGGACGGCCGCACACCCCGTTTGGTTACCTCCGCTCACCGCGCCTCCGACGCTCGACCAGATCATGCCGACGGGGGACCGAGATCCGCTCAGTGTTCCGATGGGTCTGGTGGACGTTCCGTTCGAACAACGTCGTGATCGACTCATGGCGCAGGTCGCCGCGAGCAACGTCGCCGTCGTCGGTGGTCCTCAGTCGGGCAAGTCGACGGCAGTTCAAACGCTGATGCTGGCCCTCGCGCAGACATGCAGCCCGGCCGATATCTCGTTTTACGTACTGGATTTCGGCGGCGGTGCGCTCACCCGCTTAGCCGAACTCCCCCACGTCGGCGCCGTGTCCGGTCGAGCCGATACGGACCTGTGCCGTCGCACGGTCGCCGTGATAGAAGCACTGATCCGGTCGAGGGAAAACCTGTTCCGCACAATGGGAATCGGATCGATGGCCGAATACCGCGCCCGCCGTGCCGCGCAGGACCCCGGCGCGGCCGACGATCCTCACGGCGACGTGTTCCTCGTCGTCGACGGCTGGTCTCACCTGCGCCGTGAGCTCGACCAGTTGGAGACGCCGATCACGGCCATCGCCGCGCAGGGACTCGCGTTCGGCGTGCACGTGGTGATCACCGCCTCGCGGTGGCCCGAGCTGCGGCCGGGGCTGAAGGATCAGCTCGCGACGCGCATAGAGCTGCGACTCGGCGACCCCGCGGAGTCGGAGATGGACCGCCGCCGAGCCCGCTCGCTGATCGACGGTCCGCCGGGACGGGGCATCACCGCCGACGGCCGTGAGCTGGTGATCGCGCTGCCGCGCTGGGACGGCGTGACCAGCACCGAGGGGCTCGGCGAGGCGTTGGCGGCAACCGTCGAGCGGCATAGGCAACGGTGGAGTGGCCGCAGCGCCCCACGCATCGAACTCCTTCCGACACTGGTGCGACATTCCGAGCTGTTCGAGCGCGGCGTGGAATCAGCCGAGCAGCGTATTGTGCTCGGTCTCGACGAACACGAGTTGCGGGCTGTAACTGTGGCTTTCGCCGATCAGGCGCACATGTTGGTGCTCGGGGAGAGCGGCTGCGGCAAGACATCTCTGCTGCGCGTGGTGTGTCAGGAGATCGTCCGGACCCACAGCGTCGAGCACGTTCGCATGGAGATCGTGGATTTCCGGCGCTCACTGCTCGGCGTCGTGGAATCCGAGCACTTGGCCGGATATGCCGCATCACCGGTGGCTCTGACCGCGCGGATTCCCAAACTCCTCGCGATGCTCGAAGCGCGCATGCCGGGCGAGGACGTGACCCAGCAGCAGTTACGCGACCGATCGTGGTGGTCCGGGCCCGAGATCTTTGTCGTGGTCGACGATTACGACCTGGTGGCCGGATCGACGGGTAATCCGTTGACGCCGCTTGCCGACTTTCTGCCCCACGCCGCCGACCTGGGCCTGCATGTCATCGTCGCCCGCCGATCGGGAGGCGCCGCGCGGGCGATGTTCGACCCGCTTCTGGCCAGAATGCGGGAGATCGGCTGCCTCGGCGTGATGATGAGTGCAAGTGCGGACGACGGTGTGCTGATGGGCTCGGTGCGTCCCTCGTCGCTGCCGGCGGGACGCGCCGTGCTGATCGCTCGTGGCGAGGGCGAGCGCCTCATCCAGGTCGGGTGGGTGGAGCCGCCATGACGCATGTCGTCGTCGAGGTAGGACCCGCCGGGATACATGGAGTCAATCCGGTTGACGCTGAACTGGTCTCATTGGCGCTGGAAGCCATCGACGACGACCTCGTGCTCATCGACGAGGATGCGGTGTCCGTGTCCGGACTCTGGTCTGAGCTGATGGGAGCGGCGGTGGGCGGTGCCGAAGATGTCGTCCTCGTGTGCCCGACGTGGTGGCCGAGCGCTCGGATCGACCGCGTCCGCGAAGCGACGGCGGCCGCGACCGTCGAGGTGATCGGGCGTACGGCGGCGCTTCAACGGCAGATACGCGCGACCGTCGTCGAGGTCGCCGTGGAGATGGTCCTGGTCACGCGTGTGGGTGCCCGCGCCGTCGTCGTAGCGAACGTCGACGACGAAGTGGCGAACAGAGTGGTTGCAGCGGTCGGCTCGGGGCCGGTACTGATCGATGCGCCCGGTATCGGCGGATCGCTGGCCGGGGAGATCGCAAACCGTTTGCGTGCCAACGGGGTCGAGGTCCGCTTCGCGGATGAGGGCGCCGTTCGTCGCCCAGGAGCCGGACCTCCTGCGTCTGGGCCCGTGATCGTCGGCTGCGACGCGAACCAGCCGCGACGAGCGGCTGTGCTGGCGGCCGTCGCCGCGACGATCGTGGTGGTGTGCGGCGGGTTCATCCTGGGTGGCGGTGGTGAGGGGCAGCCGAGCTCTGCGTCAAACCTGTTGGTGGAGGGACGAGTTCAGGTCACGGTGCCTGCGGCGTGGCCGGTGCAGCACATCACGTCCGGGCCGGGCTCGGCCCGCGCGCAGATCACCTCCCCGTCAGACGACGACGTCGCGCTTCACCTCACCCAGTCGGTGGGCCCGCCACACACGGACCTCGCCCAGACTGCGGCCTCGTTGCAGAGCGCACTGGCCGGTGAGCCGGGTGATGTCTTCGTCGACTTCAACGCAGCCGACACACCGGCGGGGAGGGCCGGCGTCACGTATCGGGAACTGCGCCCGGACCATCACGTCGCTTGGACCGTGCTCGTCGATGACGGTGTCCGCATCGCCATCGGCTGCCAGAGCGCGCCGGGTCGCGAGTCCACCGTGCGCGAGGTCTGCGATCAGGCGATCAGATCGGCGCACGCGATTTCCTGAATCGGGTGGAACCGGATTGATACCCGATGCGTCGTACCAATCAGAACCGAAGCGAGGAACAGAGAGGATGCCCATGACGACACCGCAAGGCGGTTCGCTCAACACCGATTTCGACCTGATGACCGCGGTCGCCGGCCAGACCGACGCGCGTAACGAGGAGATTCGCGCAATGCTGCAGTCCTTCATCGGACGGATGAGCGCCGTGCCACCGTCGGTCTGGGGAGGCACCGCGGCGACCCGCTTCCGCGACGTCGTCGACCGGTGGAATGCGGAGTCCCTGAAGCTGCACGCGTCATTGCAGCGGATCGCCGAAACCATCCGGCTCAACCAGCAGACCCTTCGGGAAGCCAACGAAAGCCACTCACACCGCATCGGCGCGGTGGCCAACCACCTGTAGAGGAGCAGCGATGGACCACGTGTTGTCGTACAACTTCGACGAGATCGAATACACCGTCCGGCAGGAGATCCACGCCACCTCGGCCCGGCTGAACGGCGCCCTCGACGAGCTGCGGGCGCAGATCGCGCCGCTGCAGGAGGTGTGGACCCGCCAGGCGGCCGAGGCGTACCGGCTCGAGCAGGCGCGGTGGGAACAGGCGGCCGGCGCCCTCAACGAGATCCTGTTCAGCCTCGGCAACGCGGTTCGCGACGGTGCCGACGACGTGGCCGCGACCGATCGCAGCGCCGCAGGCGCATGGGGTGCCTGACCGGGAAGAGGCTTGTGCGGTCCCAACTGGAGGGGAGCCAAAGGGGCCGCACGGTACGCGCCACCGTGGCCGACGACAGCGGCCACGGTGGCGCATCACCGTCGACTACTCGCAGGCGATGCCGTCGTTGTCGCGGTCCAGGTGCGGCGAGTAGCCGTCCTCTCCCTGCATGATCGGCGTGACGCCGGCCTCGCGGGCAGCGGAGCAGTTCTTGTAGTAGGTGTCCGCGGATGCGGTGGCGGCCCCGGCGGCGGTTGCCGCGACGACGAATGCGGCAACGATCAAGCCACGAATCATTCTCACTCCATTGGAATCTTGGACTTGCGGATGCGAGATGGCCGGTTTGCCGCCACCCCGCGACGACGCTAAGGGGACGGGACCGAAAACGAATCCGGGATTTCCCTATGCTTTGGACGGCACCCCGCGACGCGGGGGCGATGTAGCGTTTTGACCTGCGGCGACGCGCCCAGGTAAGCTGCCTCGTTGGCGTGCGGTAAGCACGGGTCCTCGGGTCAACGTCGGTCGCCGAGATCAACCCCACCGGATGCGCCTGACCGGCACCGGGCCACCGGGAATCGAACCCGATAAAGGAGAGGTAGCGCTGTGCCTACGTACACGCCGAAGGCGGGTGACACCACACGTTCGTGGTACGTCATCGACGCCACCGACGTGGTGCTCGGCCGGCTCGCCGTGGCAGCAGCCAATCTGCTGCGCGGCAAGCACAAGCCGACATACACGCCGAATGTCGACGGTGGCGATTTCGTCATCGTCATCAACGCCGAGAAGATCTCGATCGCCGGTAACAAGGCGGAACGCACATTCTTCTACCGCCACTCGGGTTACCCCGGTGGTCTGCGCAAGCGCTCGCTGGCTGAGGAGATGGAGAAGCACGCCGACCGGGTCGTCGAGAGGGCGATCCTCGGCATGATTCCGCACACCAAACTGGGCCGTCAGGTAAAGAAGAAGCTGCGCGTATACGTCGGGCCGGATCATCCGCACACCGCCCAGCAGCCGATTCCCTACGAGATCAAGCAGGTGGCGCAATGACAGAGGCGACTGGGACCGAGACCGTTGACACTTCCGATGCCGTGACCGAGGCAGCCGCCGAGGCGACCCCCCGTGAGCCGGTCTTCATCGACCGCCCCATCCAGACCGTCGGCCGCCGTAAAGAGGCCGTCGTCCGGGTCCGTCTGGTTCCTGGAACGGGCCAGTTCCACCTCGACGGCCGTAGCCTCGAGGACTACTTCCCGAACAAGGTCCACCAGCAGCTCATCAAGGCTCCGTTGGTCACCGTCGACCGGCTGGAGAGCTTCGACATCTACGCCCATCTCGACGGTGGCGGCCCGTCGGGTCAGGCGGGCGCGCTGCGTCTGGCGATCGCCCGTGCCCTGATCCTGGTACAGCCCGAGGACCGGCCCGCGCTGAAGAAGGCCGGCTTCCTGACCCGCGATCCGCGGGCCATCGAGCGCAAGAAGTACGGGCTGAAGAAGGCCCGTAAGGCGCCTCAGTACAGCAAGCGCTGATCGATCCGCAGAACCGCCGGATGTGCACCGCACGTCCGGCGGTTTTGCATTCAAGCAGAGCTGAGGTCTAACTCGATTCGCGGCCTTCCGGTTTCGTCAAGCGGTCCGTCGTGATCCGGAGCGATCCGGGCACGAAATTTTTTTGGTTTGCCGGTCAACCTTTGTGTGATCACCTAACTGCGCATGTTCACCGACGACGCAGCAATGGTGACTGCACAGCTAATTAGGCCGATTCCATTTACTTACGGGCGCGAAAATTTTTCTTGAAATGCCGTTTAGCTCCCTACCCAGGAGGAACCACCGTCGTGGGAGCACGGATGCTGCGCGCAGGGCGGTCCAATACCGCCACCGGCGCGACGTCAAGAGCAGTCGGGGGGCCGGGTCGCTGCTTCCTGAAAGTGAAGAGGAGTGATTCATGAGAAGTCACCTGTTGCGACTGTTTGCCATCGTGGTGAGCGTCGCTTCAATGGCGCTCGTCGGCGCGGTCGGCACGGCCACAATCGCGTCGGCTCAACCCGCCCCGCCCAGCAAGACCGTCCCGATAACCGGGAAGGACCTTAACACCGGGCAACAGGTATTCGAGGGTACGTTCACGATGACCGGGCCCGTCAAAGAGAACCCGGGCAATTCAGAGCTACCTTTGCTCATAACCGGTCAGCTCACCGGCACGCTTACGGGTCAGCCCGGCAATCCCCAAGGTCGCGGACGAGGCGACAAGGCCGTGGACCAGCAGGTGGAGATGCCTGCCGCCGCGACCTTTACCGAAGGGGCGCCAACAACCGGTGGCGCCGGAGAGAGCCTGCAGCAGGCGGTGTGCAACGTCCTGAACCTGACGCTGGGGCCCCTGGATCTGAACCTGCTGGGCTTGAGGGTCCAGCTCAATCAGGTGGTGCTCAGGATCACGGCGATTCCGGGCGGTGGCCTCCTCGGCGACCTGTTGTGCGGTGTCGCTGGCGGACCGCAGCCGCCACCCCTACCCACGGGGCTGCAGCAGATCATCAACTTGCTCACTCAAATCCTCGGGGCTCTTGGTTGACCTCCGAGTTCGCGAGTAGCTAACTGACAACGACGACACCGCCCGTGCGCACTCGCGTGCGGGCGGTGCCGTCGTCTGTGTCTCGATCGGGTACCAGTTCGGCCGCGCGATCATTGATGACCTCGTCGCTTAGGTGATCGAGCCCCGATTGTGAGAAATTTGTCGGCATGCCTCGACTGTTCGGCACCGACGGAGTGCGCGGCGTCGCCAACCAGGATCTGACCGCCGAACTGGCGTTGGCGCTCGGTTCGGCGGCAGCGCGCCGGTTGGCGACTGCCGGTGGGCACGCCAGGCGGGTGGCCGTCGTCGGCCGCGACCCCCGGGCCAGCGGTGAAATGCTCGAGGCAGCGGTCATCGCCGGCTTGACCAGCGAAGGCGTCGACGCGCTCGGCGTGGGGATACTGCCGACCCCGGCCGTGGCGTACCTGACCAGCGCCTACGACGCGGACTTCGGCGTGATGATCAGCGCCTCGCACAACCCGATGCCCGACAACGGCATCAAGATCTTCGGCCCCGGCGGCCACAAACTCAACGACGCCGCCGAGGACCGGATCGAAGAACTGGTCACCCAAGGTCCCGGAAACCGGCCCACCGGCGCCCAGATCGGTCGGGTGGTGGACGCCGGGGACGCCCTTGACCGGTATCTGCGGCATGTCAGCAAGGCCGTCACGACCAGGTTGGATCAACTCACCGTCGTCGTCGACTGCGCCAATGGCGCCGCCTGGGCCGCGGCGCCGCGAGCGTACCGCGCGGCCGGCGCCAACGTCATCACGATCAATGCCCAGCCCGATGGATTGAACATCAACGATCGCTGCGGCTCGACGCACATGGAGACCTTGCGGTCCGCGGTCGTCTCCTACGGCGCCGACCTGGGCCTCGCACACGACGGCGATGCGGACCGATGCCTCGCCGTCGACGCGCGCGGGCGCGTGATCGACGGCGACGCGATCATGGTGATTCTCGCCCTCGCCATGCAGGAAAGTGGCGAATTGGCGTCGAACACCTTGGTGACGACCGTGATGAGCAACCTCGGCCTGCATCTGGCCATGCGAGCGGCCGGGGTGAACGTCTGCACGACGAGCGTGGGTGATCGTTACGTCCTCGAGGAACTGCGAGCCGGGGGCTACTCGCTCGGCGGTGAGCAGTCCGGGCACATCGTCATGCCGGCGTTCGGTACCACAGGCGACGGCATCGTCACCGGGTTGCGGTTGATGTCGCGTATGGCGCAAACCCGCACCCCGCTCGCTGCGCTCGCCGAGCCGATGCGGACGCTGCCTCAGGTCCTGATCAACGTCGAGGTCGCGGACAAAGCGACCGTCGCCGACGCGCCGTCGGTCCGCACCGCGGTCGCCGAAGTGGAAGCCGAACTCGGCGACACGGGCCGAATACTGCTGCGCCCCTCGGGAACCGAGCAAGTCGTGCGTGTGATGGTGGAGGCGGCCGACGAAGACACCGCGCGGCAATTGGCCGTGCGAGTCGCCGAGCAGGTCAGCGCGCAACGCTGACCGTGGAACCGGTCGCTGTCGCAGCGCGTCCAACTCACATATGGACACATCACGTGTCGACGCCGCCGCATTGTCGAGCGTCGCGCGGCAGTATCAGGCCGTGGCCGACACCGTCGACGCCGCCGTGCGAACGCATCTGAGCGGCTTGGCGTTCGACGGGGCCGGTGCGGGCCGCGCGTATGTAGCAGGTGGTGACGCGGTGCGGTCGGCAGTCGATGACATGGTCAATCAGTTGCGGGAATGGTCCCGCGCGTCGGCGGAGATCGCCGGCGCGCTTCGGGCCTCCGTCGACCGGTACGCCGAAGCCGACGCACGCGCTGCCGAGAGAATGGGCTGACATGGCCCAAACCTTCGATGCCGCAGCCCGATTGGCCGATGGACTGGCGGCCGTCGGAGATGCCGCGCAGTACGTCCAGGCGTGTCAGAGCCTGGGCTACCGACATCCGGACCTGACCACCCACCCCGGGCAGGTACACGACTGGTACACCGCTGAGAGCGGTGTGGACCTGAGTGCTCTGGAGGCCGACTGTGCTGCGCTGCAAGCGGCTGCGACGGCCGCCGAGGACGCTCTCGCGCGCCAAGAAGCTCAGCTGGGCGCGCTGACGACCGCGTGGGAGGGAGCGGGCGCGAACGCCTCTCGGGAATTCCTGCGCCGCCATGGCGAAGCGGCGGCCGTCGCTGCGACGGCCGTCCGGACAGCCGCATCGGCGCTGGCCGATCTGCGCGAGCGACTGTGGCGGGCGGTGGACGACAAAGTCACCAAGGTGCTGGCCATCGGCGACGGCGTGCAGGCCAGGCGTGCGGACTGGTTGGCGGCGGCGAACACCGTCACCACGGGCGCCGGAGATCGAGCCGTCGCCAGCGAGCTGGTGGACCATGAGGTGAAACCCTTCGTGGACACCGTGATCGCCGGCGAGTGGCTTTCGGCCATGCGAGAAGCCACCGACGCGATCAACGCGGCTTACGAGGCCGCGGCAGCGGAGCTCGCATCCGAGGCGGGAGCGACGTTCGACATTCCCGGCGAGCTCGGGCCCTCGTGGACGCCATCGGCGGCTCCGAGCGTCGCGGCAACTCCGGCGGCAGGCGCGACACCGGCTCCGGTCATGCCGGCCGGATGGGGTGCATCCGCGGCCTCGCCGCCCCTTTCGCCGTTTCCCGCTGCCGGGCCCCTCGCCGCGCCGGCGGCACCGGTCGCCACTCCGGCGCCGCCCGCGGTGGCGCCGCCGCTCCCGACCGAAGCTCCGGTTCCGCAGCCGGCCGCAGCGTCGTCGTCGCCCTCGCTTGGCGGAGGACTGCCTGACCTCGGAGGCGGCCTATCGAGCTTCGGTCAGCAATTGGGCGACATGCTCGGCGGCCTGCTGGGCGATGGTGCCGCCGACGCCGCGATCGACGATGGCGAGCTGGACGGTCTGACCGAACCTGATACCGACGAGTTCGACGACAGTGACATGACAGAGGACGGCGAGGACGACGACAGTGACACGACAGAGGACGGCGAGGACGACGTGACCGACGCAGCCGAGGACGGCGAGGACGGCGAGGACGCCGCGGCCGAGCCCGACGACACCGTCGACCCCGCCGCCGCCGAGCCGATGTGCGAACCCGAGCCGCCACCGGATTCCGATGCCGCTCCGCCCGAAGAGCCGGCCGCGACGGTGCCTCCCGAGCCGCCGGTGGCGACGCCCGAACCGCTGGCGGTGTCACCGGATCCACAGGCCCCTGTTCCGCCGCCGAAGCCGGCGGATGCCGGGACGCCGTGCGAGATCGCCGCCGATGAACTACCGCAAGTAGGGCGATGAGCGACGGCTAGCAACTGTAGTCCGGCCGGTCGGGCCCGTTCACCAGCGGCAGGAGACATTCCGCGGTGATCAACCGACTCGGTGGACCTAGCGCAGCCACCAACTCGCCGCGTCAGGCGTTCGCCGGACGCCGTGACCGCGCCGGGCGACGTCGCCGTTGGTGGCCACCCCTCGGCGACGACGGCTGCCGCGGCCGGGTGGGTTCGGGTCTGCTGGCGACGATCGGGTTCCCGAAAGTCCGCTCGCCAGGCGCGATTTCGTTGAGCACAGGGTGCGACGATCCGCTGAAGCGGGTGATCGTCGGCTTCACTCCGGCCTTACGGGCCAGATGTCGGACATCGGACACCTGCTCGTCGAGCATCAGCGTCACCACCGTGCCGTCGGCCCCCGCGCGTGCCGTCCGGCCCGACCGGTGCAGATACGCCTTGTGCTCGACGGGCGGGTCCGCGTGCACCACGAGGTTCACGTCGTCGACGTGGATGCCCCGCGCGGCGATGTCGGTGGCGACCAGCACGGTCGCTGAGCCATCGGAGAACGCGGCGAGGTTGCGGGTGCGCGCGTTCTGGGACAGGTTGCCGTGCAATTCCACTGCCGACACACCACGCGAGTTCAGCTGTCGGGCAAGGTTCTTGGCGCCGTGCTTGGTGCGCGCGAAGACGATGGTCCGGCCAGGGGATGCTGCCAGATCCGTCAACACGCCGAGGCGGGACGCCTTGTCGACGTGCAGCACGTGATGCTCCATCGCGGTCACCGGCGACTGCTCCGAATCGACGCTGTGCACAACCGGATCGGTCAGGTACCGCTTCACGAGCACGTCGACGCCGCCGTCGAGGGTGGCGGAGAACAGCATCCGTTGCCCGTTGCGGGGGGTCTTGTCCAGCAAGCGTTTCACCGGGGGCAGGAAACCGAGGTCGGCCATGTGGTCGGCTTCGTCCAGCACGGTGATCTCGACGCCCGACAGGTCGGCATGGCGCGACTTGACGTGGTCTTCGAGCCTGCCCGGGCAGGCGATGACGATGTCGACGCCTCGACGCAGCGCCTGGATCTGGGGGTTGGGCCCGACCCCGCCGATGATCGTCACGCTGCGCAAATCGGTGGCCGCCACCAGCGGTGCGAGCGACGCGCTGATCTGGGCGGCCAGCTCGCGCGTCGGCGCGAGGATGAGCGCACGCGGGCGGCCGGGAGTGCGTTTCGTCGGGCTCGCAGTGAGTCTCGTCACCACGGGCAGCAGGAACGCGTATGTCTTTCCGGACCCGGTGCGACCGCGGCCGAGGACATCGCGGCCGGCCAGCGAGTCGGGCAGCGTGGCCGCCTGGATCGGAAAGGGTGACTCGACGCCGTCGGCGGCGAGAGTGGCGACGACAGCCTTCGGCAGGCCGAGGTCGGCGAAGGTGGGCACGTTTGTGCCACAAGGGGATTGCACAGACAAGTAAAGCTCCGAAGTTCAGGGTGGTCGTCCTGCCCGGCGCGGATGATCCGCGGCGCTCGGTGTGACGATCGAACTGGGTCGATTATCGCCCTTCGGCGATGCGGCAAAAGGCAGAACAGAAGATGCCGCTGTCCCCACAGTACAGGGGCATCGCGGTTCGGCGTAATCGGCTAGGGCAGCAAGCCGTGCAGTTCCTCGACGAATGCGACGATTTCACGGCGGTCGACGGAAAGTGGCTGCAGCAGAAGTGTCGTCGCACCGGCTTCGGCGAACGCGGCCACTCGCTCCTCGACAAATCCGCGCGGTCCGACCAGCGACACACTGCGCACCAGTTCATCCGGCACCGCCGCGATCGCCTCGGTCTTCTTGCCCGCAAGGTAGAGGTCCTGGATCGTGTTCGCGACCTCGCCGTACCCGTAGCGGGTGGCCAGGTCGTGGTAGAAGTTGCGGCCGCGCGCGCCCATTCCGCCGATGTACAACGCCAACTGCGGCTTCACCCACGACAA
Source organism: Mycobacterium sp. GA-1285 (assembly GCF_001499905.1). GTDB lineage: Bacteria > Actinomycetota > Actinomycetes > Mycobacteriales > Mycobacteriaceae > Mycobacterium. The sequence goes on from NZ_LQIS01000023.1 coordinate 109,056, forward strand.
CCGGTCGTCGACGTCCTCGCCGATCGCCAGGGGGGCGCTGACCAGGACATCGAGTGGGCCCAACGAGGGGTCGCGTTTGGCGAACCCGGCACGCAGCGCCTCACCCCACACGGCGTCGGCCTGCTCCGGATAGAAGAACACCGGCTGCCAACCCTCGGCGATCTCCGCGGTGAGTTGGACGTTTTTCGGTCCCAGAGCCGCAATCGTGATCGGAATACGTTCGCGCACAGGGTGATTGATCAACTGCAACGCCTTACCCAGTCCCGTGCCCCGATCGGCGGGCAGCGGAATCCGATAGTGCTTGCCGTCGAACTGCACGCGCTCGCGGCGCCACACCTGCCTGCAGATCTCGACCACTTCCCGGGTGCGTCCCAGCGGCGCGTCGAACGGCACGCCGTGGAATCCCTCCATCACCTGAGGGCCGGACGTACCGATGCCGAGCCGGAAGCGACCACCGGAGACGTAGTCGAGCCCCGCGGCCGTCATCCCCAGCAACGTCGGCGTGCGGATGTAGATGGGCACGACGCCCGTCCCGAGCTCCATGCGCGTCGTCCTGGCCGCCAGGAAGCCGAGTTGGCTGATCGCGTCGTAGGAGTACGCCTCGGCGACCAGGGCGAGATCGACGCCGACCTTCTCGAGCTCGACGACCTGATCGACAGCCTCGAGAAAACCGTCGGTGTAGTTGAGGAAGATCCCGGTGCGCATCATCGAGTTATACACCCAACCGGTTGGTTGGGCATCCTCAGGGCTTCAGCAGCGCGACCACCTTGTTCTCCAAGGCCACCGGGTCATCGGCGAACGGGTCGACGTTCGGGGCCTTGGGCAGGGGGAGGTCGGGGTCGGCGAAGTCACGGTAGGTCTTGTCACCGGTCAGCGTGTGCAGCAGGTAGCCGGTGATCAGCGCCCGTACCACCTTCTGCGTGCTGCGGTCGGCGCCCGGCAGGCCGACGACGCGGGCCAGCCGACGGCCCTCGATCAGACCGCCCGGCTTGGCCCTGTTCACCGTGCGCAGCGTGGCCGTCTTCCATACCCGGGCCAATTCGACCGCGTTGGATCGCAGCGTCATCGGGTCGCCCGGCCCGCTGAGCACCAGACCGGGTGCCTGCAGCGTCGCCGCGGCCTCCTCGGCGGGCGGCGCGGTGACTGTGGGGAAAATCGCAACGACGGATTTCGCCTTGACGGGCATCCCCGCCGCGGCGAACACCGCAGCGGACCCGCCGAACCCGTGGCCGATGACGCCGAGCTTGTTGCGGTGAACGCTGATCTCTCCCGGGCCCAGCCGGACCCCGGTGATGATGTCGAGCGTCGTGCCCAGGTCAAAGGCGAAGTTGAGCGTCGATGGAGCCAATCCCGTTTCGGTCGCCGGTGCCGCCGCGACGATGCCCCAGGACGCCAGATGTTCGAGCGTGCCGGAATAGCGGTCCGCAGCGGCAAGCCAGTCGTGGCCGAACGCCACCCCGGGCAGGCTGAAGCCGGAGTCGGGCGTGAACACGACACCGGGGAGGCCGGCGAAGGCCAGGTCACCTCGCAGAACGCGGTGGGGGCCGCGGCGGGTCAGGGCCTTGAACAGCTTCTTCGTGCTGGCCACCAGACGACGGTAGCCCACGGGGTTGCAGGCGGTTCTTGCACTACCCTGAATGCCTATGTGCGGAATCGTCGGCTACGTCGGGCAGCGTCCTGCCTGCGACATCGTCGTCGACGCGCTGCGCCGGATGGAGTACCGAGGCTACGACTCGTCGGGCGTCGCTCTGCTCGACGGACACGGCGGGCTCACCGTCCGCCGCCGGGCCGGGCGGTTGGCCAATCTGGAAGCCGCGCTGGCCGACACCGACGCGTCGAGCCTCGCGGGTAATACCGGGCTGGGACACACCCGATGGGCGACCCACGGCAGGCCCACCGACCGCAACGCCCATCCGCACCGCGACGCCGCGGGCAAGATCGCCGTCGTCCACAACGGGATCATCGAGAACTACGCCGCGTTGCGGGCCGAACTGGAGAAGACCGGCGTGGAGTTCGCCAGCGACACCGATACCGAGGTCGCGGTGCACCTGGTCTCCTGGCAGTTCCACCACGGACCGACCGCGGGAGATTTCCCCGCGTCCGTGCTCGCGGTGCTGCGGCGCCTCGAAGGGCACTTCACGCTGGTGTTCGCAAACGCCGACGACCCGGGCACGATCGTCGCGGCGCGGCGCTCCACGCCCCTGGTGGTCGGCGTCGGTGACGGCGAGATGTTCGTCGGTTCGGACGTGGCCGCGTTCATCGAGCACACCCGCGACGCGGTGGAGCTCGGCCAGGACCAGGCGGTGGTCGTGACGGCCGACGGGTACCGCATCACCGACTTCGACGGCGTGGACGACGGCGCGAGCGCGCGGTCGTTCCATATCGACTGGGACATGTCGGCGGCCGAAAAGGGCGGTTACGAGTACTTCATGCTCAAGGAGATCGCCGAGCAGCCGGCCGCGGTCTCCGACACGCTGCTGGGCCACTTCGTCGACAACCGCATCGTGCTCGACGAGCAGCGGTTGTCCGATCAAGAGCTCCGGGAGGTCGACAAGGTTTTCGTGGTCGCCTGCGGCACCGCCTATCACTCCGGGCTGCTGGCCAAGTACGCGATCGAGCACTGGACGAGGCTGCCGGTCGAGGCGGAGCTCGCCAGCGAATTCCGTTACCGCGACCCGGTTCTGGACAGCCACACCCTGGTGGTGGCGATTTCGCAGTCCGGCGAGACCGCCGACACCCTGGAGGCCGTGCGGCACGCCAAGGAGCAGAAGGCCAAGGTGCTGGCCATCTGCAATACCAACGGCAGCCAGATTCCCCGCGAATGCGACGCGGTGCTCTACACCCGCGCAGGACCCGAGATCGGGGTGGCGTCGACGAAGACGTTCCTCGCCCAGATCGCGGCCAATTACCTTGTCGGGCTTGCGCTCGCGCAGGCACGCGGCACCAAATACCCCGACGAAGTCGAGCGCGAGTACCGCGAGCTGGAGGCCATGCCCGAGCTGGTCGCCCGGGTGCTGGAAACCGTCGAACCGGTCAAGGCGTTGGCGCACCGCTTCGCCCGGTCGCAGACGGTGCTGTTCCTCGGCAGGCATGTCGGTTACCCGGTCGCGCTCGAAGGCGCGCTCAAGCTCAAGGAGCTCGCCTACATGCACGCCGAGGGCTTCGCGGCGGGCGAGCTCAAACACGGTCCGATCGCACTGATCGAGGACGATCTGCCGGTGATCGTCGTGATGCCGTCGCCGAAGAACTCGCCGATGCTGCACGCCAAGCTGCTGTCGAACATCCGCGAAATCCAGGCGCGCGGCGCGGTCACCATCGTGATCGCCGAGGAGGGCGATGACACCGTCCGCCCCTTCGCCGATCACCTCATCGAGATCCCTGCGGTGTCAACGCTTTTCCAGCCGCTGCTGTCGACGATCCCGCTGCAGGTGTTCGCCGCGGGCGTCGCGCAGGCTCGCGGTTACGACGTCGACAAGCCCCGCAACCTCGCCAAGTCCGTCACCGTCGAATAATTTCTGCCGTCGAATCTGAAGTTCTGCACGACTTTTCGCCGGTTTGACATGGATATCTTCAGTTTCGGCGTCTCGTAGCCGAGCAACGACGTAACGTGGGCAGCGATGCGGCACTACTACACCGCGGACCAGATCCGCGAGGCTGAAGCGCCGCTGTTGGCGTCCCTGCCCGATGGTGCCCTGATGCGCCGCGCCGCCAACGGTCTTGCCGTCATCATCGCCCGGGAACTGCTGCTGCGCACCGGCGGGATTTTCGGTCGCAGGGTCTGCGCCGTGGTCGGCTCGGGTGACAACGGCGGCGACGCGCTGTGGGCCGCGACGTTCCTGCGCCGACGCGGCGCCGGGGTCGCGGCCATCCTGCTCAACCCGGAACGCACCCACCGCAGGGCGCTCGCGGCGTTCACCGCTTCGGGTGGGCGCATCGTCGGATCGATCCCGGCGGACACCGACCTCGTGATCGACGGCGTGGTGGGGATTTCCGGCTCCGGGCCGCTTCGGCCGAATGCCGCCGAGGTGTTCGCCGCCGTCGACGAGGCGGGCCTGCCGGTGGTGGCCGTCGACATCCCCAGCGGCGTCGACGTGCAGACCGGCGCTACCGGGGGCCCGCACGTGCACGCCGCGTTGACGGTGACGTTCGGCGGTCTCAAACCCGTTCACGCACTGGGAGAATGCGGCCGCGTCGAACTGGTCGACATCGGTTTGCAGTTGCCGCCGTCCGACATGGTCTCGTTCGACGCCGCCGACGTGGCCGCTCGCTGGCCGGCGCCCGGACCCAAGGACGACAAGTACACCCAGGGGGTCACCGGCGTCCTCGCCGGCTCGGCTACGTACCCGGGCGCCGCGGTGCTGTGCACCGGTGCGGGGGTCGCGGCGACCTCGGGCATGGTCCGGTACGCCGGAACCGCCGGACAGCAGGTTCTCTCGCAGTGGCCGGAGGTGATCGCCGCGCCGAGCGCGAGCGCGTCGGGACGGGTTCAGGCCTGGGCCGTGGGACCCGGCCTCGGTACCGACGACACCGGCGCGGCGGCCCTGTGGTTCGCGTTGGACAGCGGACTGCCTGCGGTCGTCGACGCCGACGCGTTGACGATCGTGGCCGCCCACCCCGACCTCGTGGACGGTCGCCAGGCGCCGACGGTGTTGACGCCGCACGCCGGCGAGTTCGCCCGGCTGGCCGGTTCGCCGCCCGGCGACGATCGTGTCGGTGCAACGCGCAGGCTGGCCGACCGGCTGGGCGTCACCGTGCTGCTGAAGGGCAACGTGACGGTCATCGCCGAACCCAGCGGCCCGGTGTACCTCAATCCCGCGGGTCAATCCTGGGCTGCCACAGCGGGATCCGGCGATGTGCTGACCGGCGTCATCGGCGCGCTGCTTGCCGCGGGCCTGCCCGCCGGTGAGGCGGCCGCCGCGGCGGCGTTCGTCCACGCCCGGGCCGCAAACCTGGCGGCCTCCGACCCAGGGCCGCGTCCGGCTCCGACTTCGGCGTCCCGCATCCTCGCGCACGTCCGAACCGCTATCGCCAGCCTGTAACGAGAGGAAACCGCATGTCGCCCACGCATTCTCACGCGCCGCAGGTCGCCCCCGCCTACACCGGACGGCTGGCGATGGCGCCGGTGCCGTCGCTTCGGATGCCCGACGATGCGATGGATCCCGATGCCGCATACCGGTTCATCCACGACGAACTGATGCTCGACGGCAGTTCGCGGCTGAATCTGGCCACGTTCGTCACGACGTGGATGGACCCGCAGGCCGAACGGCTGATGGCCGAGACGTTCGACAAGAACATGATCGACAAGGACGAGTACCCGGCGACCGCCGCGATCGAGCAGCGGTGTGTGTGCATGGTGGCCGACCTGTTCCACGCCGAGGGACTGCGCGACGACGACCCGTCGAGCGCGATCGGCGTCTCGACGATCGGATCCAGCGAGGCGGTGATGCTGGCCGGGCTGGCGATGAAGTGGCGGTGGCGCGACCGCGTCGGCGAGAAGTGGAAGGGGCGCACGCCGAACCTGGTGATGGGCGCCAACGTTCAGGTGGTGTGGGAGAAGTTCTGTCGCTACTTCGATGTCGAGGCGCGCTACCTGCCGATGGCCGAGGGCCGCTACGTGATCACGCCCGAACAGGTGCTCGAGAACATCGACGAGGACACCATCGGCGTGGTGGCCATCCTCGGCACCACCTACACCGGGGAACTGGAACCCATCGGTGAGATCTGCGCCGCCCTCGACAAGCTCGCGACCGACGGCGGCCCGGACGTTCCTGTCCACGTCGATGCGGCCAGTGGTGGTTTCGTGGTGCCGTTCCTTCATCCGGACCTGGAATGGGACTTTCGGCTTCCTCGCGTGGTGTCCATCAACGTCAGCGGCCACAAGTACGGCCTCACCTATCCCGGAATCGGCTTCGTGGTGTGGCGGAGCTCGGAATACCTGCCCGAGGGACTGGTCTTTCACGTCAACTATCTCGGCGGCGACATGCCGACCTTCACGCTGAACTTCTCCCGACCCGGCAACCAGGTCGTCGGGCAGTACTACAACTTCCTTCGGCTCGGCCGCGAAGGCTATTCGCAAGTGATGCAGAGCCTTTCGCAGACCGCGCGGTGGCTGGGCGACCAACTGCGCGACAGCAGACACTTCGAAGTCGTCGCCGACGGATCGGCGATCCCGGTGGTCAGCTTCAAGCTCGCCGGCGACTTCGGCTACACCGAGTTCGACGTCTCGCAAAGCCTGCGCGCGTTCGGCTGGCAGGTGCCCGCCTACACGATGCCCGAAGGCGCCACCGACGTCACGATGTTGCGCATCGTGGTGCGGGAGGGATTCTCCGCGGACCTGGCCCGTGCGCTCCACGACGACCTGGTCACCGTGCTCACCCAACTCGACGAGCTCAAACCGCGCGGCCACTTCAACCAGTTCCAGCCGTTCGCGCACTGACCGCTCGGACGGCGCGTCGGGGGACTGCTCGTCCGTCTGGGACAATCGGCCGTGGTGAAACGACAATGCACACGACCCAGCTGACGACGCCGACCGCGATAGTGGCCCCCCAGGCGGTGGTCGACCTCGACGCGATCGCCCACAACGTGCGGTTGCTGCGCGACCTCGCGGGCACCGCCCAGGTGATGGTCGTGGTCAAAGCCGACGGATACGGCCACGGCGCCACGCAGGTGAGCCGGGTCGCGCTGGCCGCAGGCGCCACCGAGCTCGGGGTGGCGACGGTCGCCGAGGCCTTGGGGCTGCGCCAGGACGGCATCACCGCCCCGGTGCTGGCCTGGCTGCACCCGCCGGGCACCGACTTCGCGCCCGCGGTGGCCGCCGACGTCCAGATCGCGGTGTCGTCGGTGCGCCAGCTCGACGAATTGCTCGACGCCGTCGCACGGACCGGGCGCAGTGCCTCGGTGACCGTCAAGGTCGACACCGGGCTGAGCCGCAACGGCGTCGGTCGTGCCGACTTCCCGGCGATGATCGCCGCGGTCAAGCGTGCGCAGGACGACGGAGCGATCAGCGTACGGGGACTGATGTCTCACCTCGTGAACGGCGACCGTCCCGACGATCCGCTCAACGACCTGCAGGCGCAGCGGCTCACCCAGATGCGGGCGTATGCGGCCGAACACGGCGTGCAGTTCGAAATCGTGCACCTGAGCAACAGCCCGGCAGCGATGACGCGGCGCGATCTGGCCTTCGACCTGGTGCGGGCCGGTATCGCGGTGTACGGCCAGACCCCGATACCCGAGCGCGGGAACATGGGGCTGCGTCCGGCGATGACCCTCAAATGCCCTGTGGCACTGGTGCGGTCGCTGCAGGCCGGCGACGGTGTGTCCTACGGGCACACCTGGATCGCCGACCGGGACACCACGGTGGCGCTGTTGCCGGTCGGTTACGCCGACGGGGTCTTTCGCACGTTGAGCAACCGCATCGACGTGCTGATCAACGGGCGGCGATGCCGCAACGTCGGCCGGATCTGCATGGATCAATTCGTCGTAGACCTCGGACCGGATGGCGGGGCCGCGGAAGGTGACGACGCCATCCTGTTCGGGCCCGGCACGCACGGTGAGCCGACGACCCAGGAGTGGGCCGACCTGCTCGGCACCATCAACTACGAGGTCGTGACCAGTCCGCGTGGCCGCTTCGTACAGACCTATACCGGAACGATCGACGAGACGCATTGATGAACGCCGGAATTCCGATCCCACGCCGCCGCCGCAACGCGAACGGGCGCTGGCTCGCCGGCGCGGCCGGCCTGACCGCGGTCGGCAGTGCGGCGGGAATGTCGGCCGCGCGCTCGCTGCGGCGTCGCCTCGACACCGTGGACCACTACAAGGACGAGGATTTCGAACTCCTCGACGCCGACCGCAGTTCCGTCGTCACCACACCCGACGGCGTATCGCTGGCAGTCCGTGAGGTCGGCCCGCAAGATGCGCCGTTGACCGTGGTGTTCGCGCACGGATTCTGTCTGCGTATGGGCGCCTTCTACTTTCAGCGTGTCAGGCTGACCGAGCAGTGGGGCCCGCAGGTCCGGATGGTGTTCTACGACCAGCGTGGGCACGGTCAGTCGGACGAGGCTGCCCCCGAGACCTACACGGTGGCCCAACTCGGACAGGATCTGGAAGCCGTGCTGGCAGTGGTGGTCCCGCGCGGTCCGGTGGTGCTGGTCGGGCATTCGATGGGCGGGATGACCGTGCTGTCGCACGCGCGACAGTTCCCGCAGCACTATCCGAAGCGGATCGTCGGCGCCGCCATCATCGCCTCGGCGGCCGAAGGCGTTTCGCGTTCGCCGCTGGGCGAGATCCTGAAGAATCCGGCGCTGGAGGCGGCTCGCTTCGCGGTGCGGTACGCGCCGAAGATGGTGCACCGCACCCGCGGCGCGGCGAAGTCGGTGATCGCGCCGATCCTGCGCGCCGCGTCCTACGGCGACGAGAAGATCAGCCCGAGCGTCGTGGCGTTCTCCGAACGGATGATGCACGACACACCGATCGCGACGCTCGTCGAATTCCTGCACGCGCTCGAGGTGCACAACGAAATCGACGGCCTGACGACGCTGGCCAAGATCCCGACCCTGATCGCCTGCGGCGACCGCGACCTGCTGACCCCGATGGAGTACTCGCAAGCCATGGCCGCGGTTCTTCCGAAGGCGCAACTGGTGATCGTCGGCGGCGCAGGGCATCTCGTGCAACTCGAACAACCCGAGGCCATCAACGAGGCGCTGGTCCGGCTCGTCGAACGCGCGACACCGTCCAAGCTCGTCGCGCTGACGAGAAGGGTTCGCGAGAAGGTCCGCAACAATGGGTGAGCGCGGCGCGGGTACGGCCGAACTGCCGACCGCAGCGGACACCGTCGCGCTCGGCGCCGAGCTCGGTGAGCAGCTGCACGCGGGCGACGTCGTCGTCCTCTCCGGACCGCTCGGCGCGGGAAAGACCGTGCTGGCCAAGGGGATTGCGCAGGCGATGGATGTGGAGGGGCCAGTGATCTCGCCGACTTTCGTGCTGGCCCGCGTGCACCGGGCCCGCCGGTCGGGCGCACCGGCGATGATCCACGTCGACATGTACCGCCTCCTGGACCACCCGTCGGTCGACCTGCTCGCCGAACTCGACTCGCTGGACCTGGACACCGATCTCGACGACGCCGTGGTGGTCGTCGAATGGGGTGAAGGGCTGGCCGAACGGCTCTCCGACAGCCACCTCGACGTGCGGCTCGAGCGTGCCCGCGACACCGAGGTGCGCACCGCGATGTGGGAGTGGAGCAAGGCGTGAACGTGCTGACCATCGACACCGCGACGCCTGCGGTGACGGCGGGCGTGGTGCGCCTCGACGCGGTGGAGGTGCTCGCCGAGCGGGTGACGGTCGACGCGCGGGCTCATGCCGAGCAGCTGACCCCGAACGCGGTGCAGGCGCTGGCCGACGCCGGATTAAGCGTCGACGACCTGGACGCGGTGGTCGTCGGGTGCGGGCCGGGACCGTTCACCGGCCTACGCGTCGGGATGGCGACCGCCGCCGCTTACGGTCACGCGCTCGGCATCCCGGTCCACGGCGTCTGCAGCCTGGATGCCATCGGGGTGGATACCGTCGGCGACGTGCTCGTCGTGACCGACGCGCGTCGCCGTGAGGTCTACTGGGCGCGCTACCGCGACGGATTACGCATCGACGGACCCGCCGTCTGCGCAGCCGCGGACGTCCCCGCCGGCGCCGTCGCCGTCGCGGGTTCGCCCGAGCATGCCGCACTGTTCGACCTACCGCGCCAGGCGCCGGTGTATCCGACCGCTTCGGGGCTGGTGCGCGCGGTGGCGGACTGGGACGCCGTGCCGGCCCCTCTCGTCCCGCTGTACCTGCGCCGGCCCGACGCCAAGCCCTCGGTGGCCCGGCGATGAGCATCGAGTACGGGCCGTTGCAGCCGTCCGATGCGGTCAGATGCGCCGAGTTGGAGGCGCAGCTGTTCGACGGCGACGATCCGTGGCCCGAGCGCGCGTTCCGCGCTGAGCTCGCCGCCAAGCACATCCGCTACGTCGCCGCACGCGATGAGGACAAGCTCGTCGGCTACGCCGGCATCGCCCGCCTGGGCCGAAAGAAGCCTTACGAGTACGAGATTCACACCATCGGCGTCGACCCCGCCTACCAGGGCCAGGGGGTCGGCAAGCGCATGCTCGCCGAACTGCTCGACCATGCCTCGGGCGGCACGGTGTTTCTCGAGGTCCGCACCGACAACGACGCCGCGATCAAGCTGTACGAAAGCTTCGGCTTCACCAATGTCGGGGTGCGTAAACGGTATTACCGGGCCAGCGGCGCCGACGCCTATACGATGCGGCGAGACCCGACATGACGATCATCCTGGCCATCGAGAGCTCCTGCGACGAAACCGGCGTCGGCGTCGCCGAATTGGGTGCCGACGGATCGGTGACCTTGCTCGCCGACGAGGTGGCCTCCAGCGTCGACGAACACGCCCGGTTCGGCGGGGTGGTGCCGGAGATCGCGTCGCGGGCACATCTGGAGGCGCTGGGCCCGACGATGCGCCGCGCGCTGCAGACGGCCGGAGTGGCCAGACCCGACGTCGTCGCCGCGACGATCGGCCCCGGCCTGGCAGGTGCGCTGCTGGTGGGAGTTGCTGCGGCCAAGGCGTATTCGGCCGCGTGGCAGGTGCCGTTCTACGCCGTCAACCACCTGGGTGGGCACCTCGCCGCCGACGTCTATGACCACGGACCGCTGCCGGAGAGCATCGGCCTGCTGGTGTCGGGCGGGCACACCAACCTGCTGCACGTGCGATCGCTGGGCGAGCCCATCGTCGAGCTCGGCAGCACGGTCGACGACGCCGCGGGAGAGGCCTACGACAAGGTGGCGCGGCTGCTGGGCCTGGGCTATCCCGGCGGCAGGGTGCTCGACGAGCTGGCCCGGGAAGGCGACCGGGACGCGATCGTGTTCCCGAGGGGCATGACCGGCCCGCGCGACGATCCGTTCGCGTTCAGCTTCTCGGGGCTCAAGACCGCGGTCGCGAGGTATGTCGAAAGCCACCCGGAGGCGTCGACGGCGGATGTGGCGGCCGGATTTCAGGAGGCGGTTGCCGACGTGCTGACGCTCAAGGCGGTGCGGGCGGCCAAGACGCTGGGGGTCTCGACGCTGCTGATCGCCGGCGGCGTGGCGGCGAACTCGCGGCTGCGCGAGCTGTCCGAGGAGCGGTGCGCCGCCAACGGACTGACGCTGCGGATTCCGCGACCACGCCTGTGCACCGACAACGGCGCGATGATCGCCTCGTTCGCCGCGCACCTGATCGCCGCGGGGGCGGCGCCGTCGCCGCTGGACGCCGCCAGCGATCCGGGCCTTCCCGTCGTGCGGGCCCAAGTGGCCTGATCCTGTCGGGACCCGACCTTGAGTGCTAGCACTCTCGTGTATAGAGTGCTAGGTGGCACGCGGCCAATCCCTGCGCCGGCACCCGCGACGACGGTGCGTGGGCACGGGCGCATGCCGAACACCTGGTAACTGAGAGATCCGGGTACCCGGATCGACACCCGAACTAGTGGAGGGCTCCATCGTGGCGAGCGTGAACATCAAGCCACTCGAGGACAAGATCCTCGTTCAGGCCAACGAGGCCGAGACCACGACCGCATCCGGTCTGGTCATCCCCGACACCGCCAAGGAAAAGCCGCAGGAAGGCACCGTCGTCGCAGTTGGCCCCGGCCGCTGGGATGAGGACGGCGAAAAGCGCATCCCGCTGGACGTCTCCGAGGGCGACACCGTCATCTACAGCAAGTACGGCGGCACCGAGATCAAGTACAACGGCGAGGAGTACCTGATCCTCTCGGCACGCGACGTGCTGGCCGTCGTCAACAAGTAAGCACCCGTGTTCCGCCCCGGGAATCCCCGTCCGCACGGGTGATTTCCGGGGCGGCATGCGTCTCTAGCGAATTGCAGCCAGAAGAAAGACAGCCATGAGCAAGCAGATTGAGTTCAACGAAACTGCGCGCCGCGCAATGGAAGCCGGCGTTGACAAGCTGGCCGACGCGGTGCGGGTGACCCTTGGCCCGCGCGGCAGGAACGTGGTGCTGGCCAAGTCGTGGGGCGGGCCGACCGTCACCAACGACGGTGTGACGATCGCCCGTGAGATCGACCTGGAAGACCCGTTCGAGAACCTCGGGGCGCAGCTTCTCAAGTCGGTCGCCACCAAGACCAACGACGTCGCAGGCGACGGCACCACCACCGCCACCGTGCTGGCCCAGGCACTGGTCAAGGGCGGGCTGCGCAACGTCGCCGCGGGGGCCAACCCGATCGCGCTCGGTTCGGGCATCGCCAAGGCCGCCGATGCGGTGTCGGAGGCTCTGCTGGCCGCGGCCACACCGGTGTCGGACAAGAACGCCATCGCGCAGGTCGCGACGGTCTCGTCTCGCGACGAGAAGGTCGGCGAGCTGGTCGGCGAGGCGATGACCAAGGTCGGCGCCGACGGCGTCGTCTCCGTCGAGGAATCCTCGACGCTGGAGACTTCCCTGGAGATGACCGACGGCGTCGGCTTCGACAAGGGTTATCTCTCGGCGTATTTCGTCACCGACTTCGACGCCCAGGAGGCGGTGCTCGAGGACGCGCTGGTGTTGCTGCACCGGGAGAAGATCAGCTCGCTGCCCGATTTGCTTCCGCTGCTGGAGAAGGTCGCCGAGGCGGGTAAACCGTTGCTGATCGTCGCGGAAGATGTTGAGGGCGAAGCACTCTCGACGCTGGTGGTCAACGCCATCCGTAAGACGTTGAAGGCCGTGGCGGTCAAGGCGCCGTTCTTCGGCGACCGCCGCAAGGCGTTCCTCGAAGACCTCGCCATCGTCACCGGCGGTCAGGTCGTCAACCCGGACGTCGGCCTGGTGCTGCGCGAGGTGGGCCTCGAGGTGCTGGGTACTGCTCGGCGGGTGGTGGTGGACAAGGACAGCACCACGATCGTCGACGGTGGCGGCACCAAGGAGGCCATCGAGGCGCGAAAGGCGCAGCTGCGTTCCGAGATCGAGGTCTCCGATTCCGACTGGGATCGCGAGAAGCTCGAGGAGCGGTTGGCCAAGCTGGCCGGCGGCGTCGCCGTCATCCAGGTGGGTGCCGCCACCGAGACCGATCTGAAGAAGCGCAAAGAAGCCGTGGAGGACGCCGTCGCGGCGGCCAAGGCCGCGGTCGAAGAGGGCGTGATCACCGGCGGCGGCTCCGCGCTGCTCCAGACGCGCGGCGCGCTGGAAAAGTTGCGCGACAGCCTGTCCGGCGACGAGCGCCTCGGTGTCGAGTTGTTCGCAGGCGCGCTCGGTTCCCCGCTGTACTGGATCGCCACCAATGCCGGTCAGGACGGCGCGGTTGTGGTGAGCAAGGTCGCCGATCTGCCTGCGGGACAGGGCTTCAACGCCGCGACGCTCTCCTTCGGTGATCTGGCGGCCGACGGTGTCGTCGATCCGGTGAAGGTCACGCGTTCGGCGGTGCTGAACGCGGCGTCGGTGGCCCGTATGGTGCTGACGACCGAGACCGCAGTCGTCGACAAGCCGGAGGAGCCACAGGACGACGGCCACGGACACGGGCATGGCCATCACCATCACTGAGAAGTAGTTCGAAACACCCCCGGTTACCGAACCGGGGGTGTTTTGTTTCGGCATGGAACGCATCTGGCAATGGGCGTGGAACCGGCACGGCACCAAGTACTCGTGGGCGCTCTACGGAATCAGCATTCCTGTCCTGCTGCCCATCTACCTAGTTTGGTCACTTCTCGTTGTCGCCTACGAGGGGTCCAGTCACTACGTCGAGGCGGCCGCCGTCAGCGCTTTGGCTGTGCCCGTGCTCGTGTACGTGATGGCATTGCCTGGCGTGGGCGGCTGGCGCGCAATACAGCGGTGGGCAGCCGGCCGCGACGTCGATCGGGTAAAGGCACTGGACGCCACCTACAGCTGGGCTCGGGCGACAGTGGCCCGAGCGGTGGTCGCCAATGCTGTATTCGGCGCCTTGCAAGGGGTCGCCGTCGGTGCGATCGCCGGAGCCACGGTTTTCCGGTTAGTCCAGTATTCGATCACGGGTGCCGTCTTCGGCACTCTTGTGCAACTGGTCGCCGTGCATGGATTCGTCGAAGCAGCACTGCGGCCGGCTAGGGTGGCCATCGCCGGTGATACGGGCATAGGAGATGCTCTGCCGCGTCCTCGTCCGACGTTTGCCGCCTGGTCGAACGTGTCGATGGTCGCGGTCGCGTTTGTGTTCGCCGCCGGGGGCGCGTTCCTGGCGAGCGTGCTCGATCGGACGAGAGAGTTGCCCATACTATCCGTCGTGATCGGCTGTGCGTTGGCAGTCGGCTTTGCAGTGCCGATTACCGTAGGTGCCGCGTTTTCCCGCTCCTTGCAACCGATTCGCGATCTCGCCGAGGGAACCAAACGTGTCGCCGCAGGCGACTACAGCCGGCGTCTACCGGTGGTCCAGGACGATGATCTCGGTTCGCTGGCGGCGTCGTTCAACCAAATGCAAGCGGGTTTGGCTGAGCGACAACGACTTCAGTCGGCGTTCGGAACCTACGTCGATCCAGCGCTGGCGGCGCGTCTGCTCGAACAGGGTGACGATGTCTTCACCGGAGAGCGCCGCGAGGTGACGGTGATGTTCGTCGACATCCGCGACTTCACGCCTTTTGCAGAGGCCAACCCCGCCGAGGACGTCGTCGCGCGTCTCAACGCATTGTTCGAGATCGTCGTGCCTGCAGCCGTGGATGCCGGTGGGCACGTCAACAAGTTCCTCGGCGACGGCGCGCTGGCGGTCTTCGGTGCACCCAACGAACTGGCCGATCACGCCGACGCCGCAGTGGGCACCGCTGTGCTGATTCATCGCCTGGTTGCCCAGCGATTTGACGGCACGCTGCGTATCGGTTTCGGCATTAACACCGGTGTTGTGATCGCCGGCACCATCGGTGGGGGTGGCAAGCTGGAGTTCACCTTGATCGGCGACACCGTCAACGTCGCCGCCCGCGTCGAGCAGCTTACGAAAATCACCGGCGACCCAATCCTTCTCACGCATGAGACCGTCGGTGCGCTGAGTTCTCGACCCGTACTCGTCGATCGAGGATCTCACGAGCTGAAAGGTAAGTCAGCCGCGGTACACGTCTTTGGGCTCGACCCTCAACATTGACGCGGCGGCGGCTTACATCTGGAGCCGCCGAGACGGTCTCCCGAAGCTCCCTGGGAGTGCCGGTTCAGTTCGCGAGAGTTACAGCAGGGCTGTCGGTCAACCTCAAATCGCGACCCTGGTGTACCTCTCGCGATGGCAATGATCCGTTGCCCCTCAGGTTCACCTCGAATTACCGCGGCGCGTCTGTCAGTGCCGCTCCTGCCATTTCCTTAGACTTTCTCTTCACCGGCGAAAGGATCAACGTGGGCAACACCGCTATCCGGCGGTCCCCCCGCCTGGGACTGCTGGTGGCCGTCGCGGCGGCCAGTGTCGGCGTCATCTACGGTTACGACCTCTCCAACATCGCCGGTGCGCTTCTGTTCATCACCGACGAGTTCGGGCTGACCACCCGGCAGCAGGAATTGGTGACCACAGCGATAGTCGTCGGCCAGATCGTCGGGGCGGTCGGCGGCGGGATGCTCGCCAACGCCATCGGACGCAAGAAGTCGATGGTGCTCGTCGCCGTCGCGTACGCGGCCTTCGCGCTTCTCAGCGCGTTGTCGGTGTCGGTGGCCATGCTGCTGGTGTCGCGCCTTCTGCTGGGCCTCACCATCGGTGTGTCGGTGGTGGTCGTTCCGGTGTTCGTCGCCGAACTGGCACCGGCGAAGGTCCGCGGTTCGCTGTTGGTCGCCTATCAGGTGGCCACGGTCGTCGGCATCATCATCGGCTACCTGGCGGCGTACTTCCTGGCCGGTTCGGGCAGCTGGCGGTGGATGCTGGGCCTGGCTGCGATACCGGCGGTGCTCGTCACGTTGCTGCTGTTGTGGATGCCGGACACCGCGCGGTGGTACATGCTCAAGGGCCGGGTCGACGAGGCCCGTCAAACGCTGCGCCGGGTCGAGGCGAGCGCCGACGTCGAAGCCGAACTCGCCGAGATCAGCCGCGCGCTCAAGGAGGAGACCGGCGGCGCGGTGCGCGAGATGCTCCGGCGGCCGTACCTTCGCGCCACGGTCTTCGTGGTGGTGCTCGGTTTCTTCATCCAGATCACCGGCATCAACGCGATCGTCTACTACAGCCCCCGACTGTTCGAGGCCATGGGCTTCGAAGGAAACTTCGCACTGCTGATACTTCCAGCGCTGATCCAGGTAGCGGCTCTGGCAGCGGTGTTCGTTTCACTGATGCTGGTCGACCGAGTAGGTCGACGACCGATCCTGCTGGGCGGCATCGCGATGATGATCGCCGCCAACGCCGTGCTCATCGGCGTTTTCGTGGCCGGAACGGAGTTCGGTGGTGCGCTCACCACGATCGGGTTCCTCGGCGTGCTGCTGTTCACGATCGGGTTCACCTTCGGCTTCGGCGCGTTGGTCTGGGTTTACGCCGGTGAGAGCTTTCCCACTCGGCTCCGGTCGATGGGTTCGAGTGCGATGCTCACCTCCGATCTGGTGGCAAATGCCATCATCGCCGCCTTCTTCCTGACGATGCTCAATTCGCTGGGCGGTGGCGGGACGTTTGCGCTGTTCGGTGCCTTCGCGCTGGCCGCGCTGGTATTCGTCTATCGATTCGCGCCGGAAACCAAGGGCCGCCAGCTCGAGGAGATCCGCCACTTCTGGGAAAACGGCGGGCGCTGGCCGGATGAAGCCGGCGGCGCGGCCGAGGATCTCAACGCGTTGAAACAATGACCGCGGACAAGCCGCGCGGCCTGCACAGGTTCGTGGAGATGCGGTGACGCTCATCGCCGCGGGAACCATCGTCCTGGAGGACCGGGTCTGCAAGCCGGGTTGGCTGGCTACCTCCGGGGGCCGAATCATCGACTGCGCGCCCGGCCCGCCACCGCGACCGCCCGACCATGACTTCGCGGATCACGTGGTGGTGCCCGGGTTCGTCGACATGCATGTGCACGGAGGTGGCGGTGCGTCCTACGCCGACGGCATCAGCTCAGAGATCGAACAGGCGGCCGAGTTCCACCTGCGCCACGGCACCACCACGACGGTGGCCAGCCTGGTCACCGCATCACCCGAGGACCTCTTGCGCCAAGTGCGCGTGCTGTCGGAGATGACTCGACAGAAAACCGTCGCAGGCGTGCACCTGGAAGGACCCTGGCTGAGTGCGGTGCGCTGCGGTGCACACGACGCAACGCTGATGCGGGACCCCGACCCAGCCGAGATCGACGCTCTACTCACCGCTGCGGACGGCACTATTCGGATGGTCACCCTGGCGCCCGAGCTGCCGGGCAGTCAAGATGCGATCACCCGCATTGTGGACGCAGATGTGGTCGTCGCCATTGGCCATACAGATGCCGGCTACGACGACGCACGGCGTGCGATCGAATCGGGCGTGACCGTCGGTACCCATGTGTTCAACGCGATGCGGCCACTACACCATCGCGACCCGGGTCCGGCGTTGGCGCTGCTCGAAGACCCGGGGATCACAGTGGAGCTCATTGCCGACGGCGTGCACCTTCATCCCGCGCTCGTGCGGCAGGTCATCGAGACGGTCGGGCCCGGTCGCGTCGCGCTGATCACCGACGCGATGGCGGCAGCCGGACTGCCGGACGGCTCATTTCGAATTGGAGCAGTCGAGGTGGAGGTCACTGACCGCGTCGCGCGGGTGCGCGGGGAGTCGACGATCGCCGGCAGCACGACGACCATGGATCGGCTTTTCCGGACAGCGGTCGGCCAACTCGGCGGCTCGGATGAGGCGCTGGTGAAGGCGGCACGGATGACGGCGACCACCCCGGCCCGCGCGTTGAAGCTCGACCGTGTCGGCAGCCTACGCGTCGGTATGGACGCCAATTGTGTTGTACTAGAAGAGGATCTACGTGTTCAGCAGGTGATGCGCAACGGTTCGTGGCTACCTCACGCCTAGCAGGACGAAGAGCGTAGTCGTCACTCTCGGTTGGATCGCAGCCCTCTTTGTCGGTATCGGAATCATTGCCGGAGCGAGCGAATCGAGGCTCACACTGCGGCCCGCCAGGGCCGCCATCGCCTCGCATACGGATATCGGCGAATCCCTCCCTCTCTCTCGCCCGGCGTTCGCGACGTGGATCAACGTGGCCATGCTTGCGGTGGGATCGGGTGACGCAATTTTGTTGACGCAGCAACCATTCGAGCCTTTGAAGTGTCGCCACCCGGGCTCGACGAGCGGGGGAAGTTTCGAAGTCAGGAGTAAGTCGGCCGCCGTGAAGGTGTATGCACTCAATCTCAATGAGACTGAGTCACAACCGCTTTCGTGAGGAACTCGACGGCGGCTTGTACGGCTCGTCTTCGTCCGCAGCTCAGGGACTCGAGCCCGGACCAATGTCGGCGTGGCCGAGATCGAGCACAATACTTCGCTGAATCGTCAAAATCGCGCCATTTGCCCTGTAGCAGGGTTACGTTCGTCACGCGGGGACATAGCCGCAGCCTGCGGCTGTCGAGCCGGGATGGTCTCAGCGTCGCACCCCGCTCGAGAGAGGGGGACTCCAGTGAAGACGATGATGAAGAAGCTCACGATCAGCATCATGCTGGCAGCTGCCGCCTTGGTCGGATTGGCCGCTGGCCCGGCCACCGCGCAAGACCGCCACGTGGAAATCATCAATGACACGCAACACACGATCGTGCACTTCTACGCGTCGAACATCGGCCGCGACACGTGGGAGGAAGACATCCTCGGCGAGAGCGTGTTACCGGTCGGCCGATCGGTCAACATCAACATCGATGACGGTTCTGGTGCCTGCCTGTATGACTTCAAAGCAGTGTTCGACGACGGTGATGAGTTGGTGCGCAACCGAATTGACGTATGCACTATCGGCACCTACCGCTACACGGAGGGCTGAGTCCGCGAACTCGATGGTCTGCGAGCCACCTGACGAGAGGTCGTAGACCATCGGGTCGACGGATCGCGGAACTGTCAACCGTGGACTCGTCTGCCCCGATTTGGGTGCTGGCGCGACCCCGGTATAACCTGGTCGGCGTGAACATCGCGATGCGCGCCGGCTATTGGCGCTTTATCGAGGCTCCGGGCGGAGCCGATAAAGCGCAGCGCTAAGCACGCATCCACCCGGAGCCCAGGCAGTGACCACCAGGTCGCTGCCTTTCGTCATTCAAGGGCCCGGGTCGAACCGGGCGCCCATGATCCAGAAAGGCACCCGAAACATGAACCCGGCTCAGACCGTCAACCCGCCCGCCACCTCCGACCGGCGGGTCCGCGGTTTCAGCGAGATCCCCAGCCCGCACGAGGTGCTCAGCGAATTCCCGCTGGGTGCCCGGCGCGCCGAGCGGGTGGTGCGTGATCGGGCGGAGATCGCCGACATCCTCGCGGGTCGCGACGACCGACTGCTCGTGGTCGTGGGACCGTGCTCGGTGCATGACCCGTCAGCCGCGCTGGACTACGCCAGCCGGCTGGCCAAGGTGGCCGGCAAACTCAGCGACCGCCTCAAGATCGTGATGCGGGTCTACTTCGAGAAACCGCGTACCACGATCGGGTGGAAGGGCCTGATCAACGACCCGGGCATGGACGGCACCTTCGACGTCGCCCGCGGTCTGCGCATCGCCCGTCACCTGCTGCTCGACATCGTCGACATCGGGTTGCCGGTCGGGTGCGAGTTCCTGGAGCCGACCAGCCCTCAGTACATCGCCGACGCCGTCGCATGGGGTGCGATCGGCGCCCGAACCACCGAATCGCAGGTCCACCGCCAACTGGCGTCCGGGCTGTCGATGCCCGTGGGCTTCAAGAACGGCACCGACGGCAACATCCAGGTCGCCGTCGACGGAGTCAAGGCCGCCGCCGCCCCGCATGTCTTCTTCGGCATGGACGACCTCGGGCGCGGTGCGCTGGTGAACACCGTCGGTAACGAGGACTGCCACGTGATCCTGCGGGGCGGCACCAACGGACCGAACTGCGATGCCGAAGCCATCCAGACGACCGCAGCCAAGCTGACCGCTGTCGGACTGCCCGGGCGCGTCGTAATCGATTGCAGCCACGCCAATTCCGGAAAGGATCACCTCCGCCAGGCACAGGTTGCCGCGGAGGTGGCGCAGCTGGTGCGCGACGGCTTACCGGTCAGCGGGGTGATGCTCGAGAGCTTCCTCGTCGCCGGTGCGCAGGCTCCCGAATCCCGTCCCCTGACCTACGGGCAGTCCGTGACCGACAAGTGCATGGACTGGGCGACAACCGATTCGGTGCTGCACACCCTGGCCGACCGGGGATAGGTGCGCGCGCCTGTCAGGAGGCGCGCCGGATGCCGCGTTTCAGCAACAGTTCGCGCTCGGACTCCGACAGCCCGCCCCAGATGCCGTAGGGCTCACCGACGGCGAGGGCGTGCGCGCGGCACTGAGCGATCACCGGGCACTTGCGGCACATCTCCTTCGCGCGCATCTCGCGCTGGGCGCGGGCGCGGCCGCGCTCCCCATCGGGGTGAAAGAACATGGAGGAATCGACGCCTCGACAAAGACCGGCCATCTGCCAATCCCAGATATCAGCATTGGGCCCAGGCAGCTGCTGCGGTTGTGGCATTGGAAGCCCCTCTCTGCACATCCATTTCGGAAACGAACGGATGAGTGAGTTCAAAACCTGATCGAGCTCAAGTCGCCGATGACCACTCGTCGACACAAAGTATGGGTGCTCACGAAATCTCGTCAATAGCTCGGACATGTGCTTATTGACATAACCGCAGGCCCAGAATTTACCTCACGTTCATCATTGCGACCCACAAGCGACGAGAACGGTGCTAAGCGGACCGAATGCGGCGACCGTGCAACGTATTTTTCCAGTTCGTGTCAATTGTGTGTGCACAGTCAAACTCCGCCCGCTTACACGGAAGTAACATGGCGAGCATCAATTGTTAACCAGCGCCACGCGCCAATTGATACCGTCGCCACTCGATGTCCGCAGAGACCGTTCTGGCAAGAGCCGCATTCGGTGACGATCCCGGCCGTTGGCCGTTGCCTGCGGCGAACACTCCGCACGAGTTGTGGCTGCGGGCCGTCGCGGCGGGCGGGCAGGGCCGCTACGCCAGCGCGCGTGTCGATTTGGCGACGCTGTTCCGCGGCGCCGGTCCCGAGCGCGCGCTGGCCCACAGCACCGAGGCGTCGTTCCTGCGTCAGCTCGGATGGCACAGCCTTGCGCGACGATGGGACGGACGGGCGTTGGCGCTGGCCGGATCGGATACCGAAGCTGCCGCGGATGCCTTGATCGGTCTGGCCGCCGACGCGTTGGGAATCGGCCGGTTCGAGGCCTCGGCGCGCGCGCTGGATCGTGCGGCCGACCTGAGGTCTGATTCCGCGTCGCCGAGGCTGCGGGTGCGGCTGGGATGGGTGTCGGCCGAACTGGCAATGGCGCGCGGCCGCGGCGAAACCGCGGTAGGTCACGCCGAACGCGCCGTCGACGACGCCGCGGCCCTCGGCTCGGTGCGCCACGAGGTGAAATCGTCGGTCGTGCATGCCGCCGCTCTGTGCAGCGCGGGCGATCTCGACGGCGCTCGGTGCGTGGCCGACGCGGCGCTCGACGAAGCTCAGCGCTTCGGAATGGTTCCGCTGCAATGGGCGTTGGCCTGCTTGCTGGCCGACATCGGCAGCGCCGAGTATCCGACGTCCGACATGGTGGCGATCCGCAATCGTTGTGCCGATACAGTGCGTCGGCGGGGCGGCGTGTGGTCGGTGCGGTAACCGGGTCCACTCGGAAGCGACAGATATTGTTTAGCTGACCGGCCTGCCGGATCCGGTCCTGTTCGTAACGTTGGAGAGATCGCCCACGATGACATTTTCGGGAGAACGTCTCGATGCTGTCGTTGCTGAGGCTGTGGCAGGGAACCGGGACGCACTCCGGGAGGTGCTGGAGACCATTCGTCCGATCGTTGTTCGGTACTGCCGGGCGAGGGTGGGGGCGACAGAGCGCAGTGGCCTCTCAGCAGACGACGTTGCGCAGGAGGTTTGCTTGGCCGCCATCACGGCGCTGCCGCGTTATAAGGATCAGGGACGACCGTTCCTCGCCTTCGTGTACGGCATTGCCGCCCACAAGGTTGCTGACGCGCATCGCGCAGCAGCCAGGAATCGATCCGACCCGACCGATGTCGTGCCGGAACGATTCTCGCTGGACGCCGGCCCCGAGCAGATGGCACTCGACGCAGAGGCGTCGGCACGGATGAACAAGCTCCTCGCGGTGCTTCCCGAAAAACAGCGCGAGATCCTGATCCTGCGCGTCGTGGTGGGGATGAGCGCCGAGGAGACCGCGGAGGCGGTCGGCAGTACGGCCGGCGCCGTTCGCGTCGCCCAGCATCGGGCACTGGCGCGATTGAAGTCCGAGATCGTGGCGACGGGGCGTGACTATGCCTGACTTCGGACGCTGGACCTCCAATGGGGGTGACCCCTCCCTGAACGAGGTCAACCGCACCGATCGGTTCCTCGATGCGTTGGCCTTCGAGCAGCCGGTGTACTCGACCGATCCGAGTGAGGCCGAACTGGCTCAGTTGCTGACGGGCTGGCGCGACGAGGTTCGCGATGCTCCCGCCACCGCCACCGTCACCCCGCGTGACGCGGTGCTGGCCCTCGACCGCGCCGCCGCATCGCGTCGGCGCGCGCGCACATCCCTGGCGGTCGTCGGATCGACAGCGGCCGCGGTGCTGTGCATCGGCGGCTTCGGTGCTGTGGTCGCCGGCGCGGGTCCGGGCGACTCGCTGTATGGGCTGCGCACCATGCTGTTCGGAGAGCAGCACGACACCCGCGACGACGCCGTCGTCTTGGCCGCGCAGACACAGATGGCCGAGGTGCAGCAGCTGATCGACCAGGGTCAGTGGGAAGCCGCCCAGGACAAGCTCGAGACGTTGACGACCACTGTGGCGACGGTGGACGACACTGCGCGCAAAGAAGACTTGGTCACGAAGTGGCAGGAGCTGACGGTCAAGGTCGAGGCCCAGGACGCTGCGGCAACCCTGCCGCCGAATGCGCCGCCGCCGACCTTCCCCGAGGTCGTCGTGCTCACTCCAAGCGACGGTGCGACGACATCGGAAACCACTGTGCCGTCGGAGCCGTCTTCCCCGGCGTCGCCATCCGAGACGACGCCGCCATCCGCAACGCCATCGACGACGGTCCTGCCGGGCAGCCCGCCGACCTCGGTGCCGAGCGCCGATCTGCCGACCGTGAGCGCCACCCCGCAACCGACGCCGACGACCCCGCAACCGACGCCGACGGCCCCGCAACCGACGCCGACGGCCCCGCAACCGACGCCGACGGCGGACGCACCGCTACCGACTCCGAGCGCTCGGGTGCCGATTGCGACCCCGTCGTCTCCGCCCTCAGTGGTCGATCAGCAGTTCGATGAGCAACCGTCGGCAGCGCCCACGTCGCAGCAACCGATCCTGGAAGCGCCCGCGCCCAAGACGGCCGTCACGACGGTGACCGTGCCGGACGCGGTCGAGGAGCCGAGTTAGTTCGAGTTGGTTCAGCGGTAGCCGTCGGACTCCGACGCCGCCTCGTTGAGGGAAGCATCGGCGTAGCCGCGACAGTAATCCCACGTCACGTAGGCATCGGGTTCGGGATCATAGGCGGGTTCGTGCGGGCGCACCGTGCCATCGACCAGTAGTTGCAGCAGGTTGGCGCGCAGCATGTCCCAGTCGTGGTAGTGGTCCTGCTGGCACTCGTCGCAGCACACGACCAGTCCGCGGATTCCCCGGTGCGCCAGAAGCGCCTCGTACACCGCCAGATCGGCGAGATCGGCCTCGACCGCCGTGCGCTCCTGGGGGTCCAGCGGCTGGCCGGGCTCGAGCGCGTCGAGGGCAGCCGACGGGTCGCACGGGTCATCGGCGAACGGGTCCGGTGGCAAACCCGGAGGCAGGTGGTCACGCACGAGTCCACACTACGCAGCGGGGCGGGGATAACGCTAGCCGTCACGCCCACGTCGTTGACCTATGAATAGTTATGTGCGTCATGGCACGTGAGGCCGGGATGCCGGCCCTCAGCCGATAGGATGGTTACTCAGCTCGACGACTGTGTTCGGCTGCGTTGTATCTGGAGGCCCCCACCATGTCGATCGCCGAAAGCAGCATCCCCATCGCGGTGCCGGTGCCGACCGGCGGGGATGACCCGACGAAAGTCGCCATGCTCGGCCTGACCTTCGACGACGTGCTGCTGCTGCCCGCGGCCTCTGACGTGGTGCCCGCGACCGCCGACACCTCCAGCCAGTTGACGAGGAAGATCCGGCTCAAGGTGCCGCTGGTGAGTTCCGCGATGGACACCGTCACCGAGTCTCGGATGGCGATCGCGATGGCCCGCGCAGGCGGGATGGGCGTGCTGCACCGCAACCTTCCGGTGGCCGAGCAGGCCGGTCAGGTCGAGACGGTCAAACGTTCCGAGGCCGGGATGGTCACCGACCCGGTCACCTGCTCGCCGGACAACACGCTGGCCGAGGTCGACGCGATGTGCGCGCGGTTCCGCATCTCGGGGCTGCCCGTGGTCGACGACACCGGTGAGCTGGTCGGCATCATCACCAACCGCGACATGCGCTTCGAGGTGGACCAGTCCAAGCCGGTCTCCGAGGTGATGACCAAGGCCCCGCTGATCACCGCACACGAGGGAGTGTCCGCCGAGGCGGCGCTAGGACTGTTGCGCCGCAACAAGATCGAGAAGCTTCCCATTGTCGACGGACACGGCAAGCTGACCGGGCTGATCACCGTCAAGGACTTCGTCAAGACCGAACAGTTCCCGTTGTCGACCAAGGACAAGGACGGCAGGCTGCTCGTCGGGGCGGCGGTCGGTGTCGGTGACGACGCCTGGACGCGGGCAATGACATTGGTGGACGCAGGCGTCGACGTGCTCGTGGTGGACACCGCGCACGCGCACAACCGCGGTGTGCTGGACATGGTGAGCCGGGTCAAGGCCGCCGTGGGCGACCGGGTCGAGGTGATCGGCGGCAACGTCGCGACGCGTGCCGCCGCAGCCGCTCTGGTGCAAGCCGGTGCCGACGCGGTGAAGGTCGGAGTGGGGCCCGGCTCGATCTGCACCACCCGCGTGGTGGCCGGCGTCGGCGCGCCGCAGATCACCGCGATCTTGGAAGCGGTGGCGGCCTGCGCACCGTCGGGTGTGCCGGTGATCGCCGACGGCGGACTGCAGTACTCAGGAGACATCGCCAAGGCTCTGGCCGCCGGCGCATCGACGACGATGCTGGGTTCGCTGCTCGCGGGCACGGCCGAGTCGCCCGGTGAATTGATCTTCGTCAACGGCAAGCAGTTCAAGAGCTACCGCGGCATGGGGTCGCTCGGCGCCATGCAGGGCCGCGGCGCTGCCGGGACGTTGCGCGGGTCCTACTCCAAGGACCGCTACTTCCAGGACGACGTGCTCAGCGAGGACAAGCTCGTGCCCGAGGGCATCGAGGGACGCGTGCCCTTCCGGGGCCCGCTGGCTACGGTGATCCACCAGCTCACCGGTGGACTGCGGGCGGCAATGGGTTACACCGGGTCGGCGACCATCGAGCAGCTGCAGCAGGCGCAGTTCGTGCAGATCACCGCGGCAGGGCTCAAGGAGAGCCACCCGCATGACATCGCGATGACGGTCGAGGCGCCGAACTACTACACCCGCTAGAGGGGCGACACATGCGAGACATGGTTGAGCTCGGCATGGGCAGAATCGCCCGCCGCACCTACGAACTCGATGACGTCAACATCGTGCCGTCGCGGCGCACCCGGTCGTCGCAGGATGTTTCGACGGCCTGGCAGCTGGACGCCTACCGATTCGAGATCCCGGTGGTCGCCCATCCCACCGACGCGCTGGTATCGCCGGAATTCGCCATCGAGATGGGCCGCCTCGGCGGTCTGGCCGTGCTCAACGGCGAAGGCCTGATCGGCCGGCATGCCGACGTGGAGGCCACCATCGCCCAGGTCGTCGAAGCCGCTGACAAAGAACCCGATCCTTCGGCGGCCGTCCGGCTGCTGCAGCAGTTGCACGCCGCTCCGCTGGACCCGGATCTGCTGGGCGCCGCGGTCACGCGGATCCGCGATGCCGGGGTGACGACGGCGGTGCGGGTGAGCCCCCAGAACGCGCGCGCGCTGACGCCGACACTGCTCGCGGCGGGAATCGACCTGTTGGTCATCCAGGGCACCATCATCTCCGCCGAGCGGGTCGCCTCCAACGGGGAGCCGCTGAACCTGAAGACCTTCATCTCCGAACTCGACGTGCCGGTGGTCGCGGGCGGCGTCCTCGACCACCGAACCGCGCTGCACCTGATGCGGACCGGTGCGGCCGGTGTCATCGTCGGCTACGGATCGACCAGCGGTGTCACCACCAGCGACGAGGTGCTGGGGATCAGCGTGCCGATGGCCACCGCGATCGCCGATGCGGCGGCCGCCCGCCGCGAGTACCTCGACGAAACCGGCGGGCGCTACGTGCACGTCCTGGCCGACGGCGACATGCACACCTCCGGTGATCTGGCGAAAGCCATCGCCTGCGGCGCCGATGCGGTGGTGTTGGGAACGCCGCTGGCGTCCTCGGCCGAAGCGCTGGGCGCGGGTTGGTACTGGCCCGCCGCCGCCGCGCATCCGTCGCTGCCGCGCGGTGCGCTCCTTCAGGTCGCAGTCGGTGAGCGTCCGTCGCTGCAGCAAGTGCTGACCGGCCCGTCGGACGATCCCTTCGGTTCGCTGAACCTGGTCGGCGGCCTGCGGCGCTCTATGGCCAAGGCCGGCTACTGCGACCTCAAGGAGTTCCAGAAGGTCGGCCTGACCGTCGGGAGTTGAGTTTCGCCTACGCTGGATGCGGTGTTCTTCTTCCTCTTCAGCTACGGCACCAAGCAGAAGCACCTCGGTGCGGGAGAGGTCCGGACCTGCCCGCGCTGCCACAACACCACGCAGTGGTCACGGATCCGCGAGTTCAAGCAGTTCTCGCTGTTCTTCGTCCCGGTGGCGCGCTGGAACCGTCGCCAGTTCGAGGTCTGCGGTGTCTGTGGCACCGCCGTCGCGATCTGATCGGCTAGGTAGCTACCCCTCGGTAACGTCATACTGGACTGATGGAACCTGACTACGACGTTCTGGTGATCGGTTCGGGGTTCGGCGGCAGCGTCACGGCGCTGCGGCTCACCGAGAAGGGGTATCGCGTCGGCGTGCTCGAAGCCGGTAGGCGCTTTGCCGACGAGGACTTCGCCAAGACCTCGTGGAATCTGCGCAAGTTCCTGTGGGCCCCACAATTCGGCATGTACGGCATTCAGCGGATCCACCTGCTGCGCAACGTGATGATCCTGGCCGGCGCAGGTGTGGGCGGCGGCTCTCTGAACTACGCCAACACGCTCTATGTGCCGCCGGATCCGTTCTTCAACGACCCGCAGTGGAAGAACATCACCGACTGGCGCGCGGAGCTCATGCCGCATTACGACCAGGCGCAGCGCATGCTCGGCGTCGTCACCAACCCGACGTTCACCGATGCCGACCGGGTCGTCAAAGAGGTCGCCGAGGAAATGGGTGTGGGCGACACGTTCGTGCCGACGCCCGTGGGTGTGTTCTTCGGCCCGGACGGCACCAAGGCGCCCGGCGAAACCGTGCCCGACCCCTACTTCGGCGGCGCTGGACCCGCGCGCAGGGGATGTATCGAGGTCGGCGAATGCATGACCGGCTGCCGCCACAACGCCAAGAACACGCTGGTCAAGAATTACCTGTACCTGGCCGAGAAGTTCGGGACCATGATCCACCCGATGACCACGGTCACCGGCTTCGAGCAGCGCACGGACGGACTGTGGGACGTGCACACCGTGCGTACCGGTCGCTGGCTTCGCAGGCAGAAGCGCACCTTCACCGCGTCGCATGTGGTGCTGGCGGCCGGCACCTGGGGCACGCAGCGGTTGCTGTTCAAGATGCGCGACAAGGGCAAGCTGCCGCGGCTGTCGGACAGGCTGGGCGTGTTGACCCGCACCAACTCCGAATCCATCGTCGGCGCAGGGCGATTCAAGGTGTCCGACGACCTCGACCTGACGCGCGGCGTGGCGATCACCTCGTCGATGCACCCGACCCCGGACACCCACATCGAGCCCGTGCGTTACGGCAAGGGCTCCAACGCCATGGGTCTGTTGCAGACGTTGATGACCGACGGCGACGGCCCCGAAGGCACCGACACGCCGCGGTGGAAACAGCTGTTCGTCAACGCCCGCAAGGATCCCCGCGGCACGATCCGGCTGCTCAACGTACGGCGGTGGAGCGAACGGACATTGATCGCGCTGGTCATGCAGCACCTGGACAATTCGATCACCACGTTCACCAAGCGCAACAAGTTCGGGATCAGGCGCTACCTGAGCAGGCAGGGCCACGGGGCACCCAACCCCACGTGGATCCCGGTCGGCAATCGGGTCACCCGCCGGATCGCCGAGAAGATCGACGGCGTCGCGGGCGGCACCTGGGGCGAGTTGTTCAACATCCCCCTCACCGCGCACTTCCTCGGCGGCGCCGCCATCGGCGACGACGCGCAGCACGGCGTCATCGACCCGTATCACCGGGTGTACGGCTATCCGACGCTCTCGGTGCACGACGGTGCCGCGATCTCGGCGAATCTCGGTGTGAATCCGTCGCTTTCGATCACAGCGCAGGCCGAGCGCGCGGCGTCGCTGTGGCCGAACAAGGGTGAGCAGGACTTGCGGCCGGAGCAGAGCCAGCCCTACCGCCGGTTGGCACCCGTTCCACCCCGGAACCCGGTCGTTCCGAATCATGCACCGGCGGCGCTGCGCTGGTTGCCGATCGAACCGGTCAGCTCGACGGGTTAGCCGATGCGAACCGCGTATCAGGAGCAACTGGCCGCACTGAGTGCCCAGCTCGGCGAGATGTGCGGGCTGGCGGTCACCGCGCTGGAGCGCGCCACGCAGGCCCTGCTCGACGCGGACCTTTCCCTCGCGGAGCAGGTGATCGCCGACCACGAGCACATCATCGCGCTGAACCGGCGGGTCGAGGAGGCGGCGTTGCGGATCCTGGCGCTGCAGCAACCGGTTGCCAGTGACCTGCGCACGGTGGTCGGGTCCATCCACATCGCCGCCGACATCGACCGGATGGGCGCGTTGGCGGCACACGTCGCGGGCATCTCGCGGTTGCGCCACCCGGACTGCGCGCTGCCGACCGACGTACGGGCGAGCTTCGCCGAGATGGGTGCGCGCGCAATCCAGCTCGCGAAGACGGCACAGGAGGTGCTGCTGTCGCGTGATCCCGACAAGGCCGCGCGGCTGCGCGACGAGGACGACGCCGTCGACGCCGAGCACCGGCACCTGTTCACGCTGCTGATCGACCACAAGTGGCAGGACGGAGTGTGTTCGGCCGTCGACGTCGCGCTGCTCGGCCGCTACTACGAACGGTTCGCCGACCACGCCGTCGAGATCGGCAAACGCGTGGTGTTCGAGGCGACCGGCGGTCTGCCTGGTCACAAACAGATGGCATAACAACAGCGGCTAGATCTGGTGCCGGCGCAACGGCTCCCGCCCGGGCGGCTGCTGGGGTGTCGGCAGCAGCGGCCGGCAATGGTGAACCGGCACGGTCGTGGGCTGCCGGGATTTCAGTTGGAGATCCTCGCCGCCGTGGCGGATCAGCAGCTCACCCTCCGGGCCGTCGCGCAGCGTATAGGTGACCTCGTCGCGGTCGGCATCGACGGTGAGGCGAAACTTCCTCCAGCGCAACCGGAATCGGAGTCGGGAGATCCCGTCGGGCAGTCGCGGGTTGAGTTCGAGTATTCCTTCGTCGTCACGTAATCCGCCGAATCCCGCCACCATCGCGGCCCACGCGCCGCCGAGCGATGCCATGTGCAGGCCGTCGCGGGTGTTGTGGTGGAGATCGCGCAGGTCGATCATCGCCGCCTCGTAGGCGTAGTCATGGGCGAGTTCGAGATGACCGACGTCTGCGCACATCACCGCCTGTGTACACGCCGACAGCGACGAATCCCGAGTGGTGCGCCGTTCGTAGTAGTCGACGTTGCGGGCCTTTTGTTCTGCGGTGAACGCATGCCCCTGCCAGTGCATCGCCAATACCAGGTCCGCCTGTTTGATCACCTGGGCCGGGTAGAGCCGGACGTACGGTTCGTGCATCAGCAGTGGGTAGATCGTGTTGGCGGTGAAGTCCCACTCGCGCAGCGTCGTGAAACCCTCGCACTGCGGATGCACACCCAGCTCCTCGTCGAACGGAATGTGAACGGCGTCGGCGGCGTGGCGCCACGCGGCCATCTCCTCGGTGGTGACGCCGGCCGCCTGGGCGGCGTCGACGTTGCGCGCACATGCGTCGGCGGCTGCCCGAAGATTGGCCGCAGCCATCAGATTGGTGAACACGTTGTCGCGCACGATCGCTGTGTACTCGTCGGGTCCTGTCACCCCGTCGACGTGCCACACCCCGTGACGATCGTGATGACCGAGCGACGCCCACAACCGCGCGGTTTCGATGAGAACATTGAGCCCGCACTCCGCTTCCAGCGAATGGTCGCCTGTGACAATGCGGTAGCGCTCGAACGCCATGGCGATGGCGGCGCTGACGTGGAAGGCCGCGGTGCCCGCCGGCCAGTAAGCCGAGCACTCCTCGCCGCGGATGGTGCGCCACGGGTATGCGGCGCCGTCGAGATCCAGCAGCCTCGCCCGTTCCTTGGCCAGCGGCAGGATCGAGGCGCGCCAACGCAATGCGTCGGCCGCCGCCGAGGGATGGGTGTAGGTCAGTACCGGCAGCACGAAACCCTCGGTGTCCCAGAAGGCATGGCCGTCATAGCCGGTTCCGGTCAGGCCCTTGCCGGGAATCGCACGGCGCTCGGCGCGTGCGCTGGCCTGCAGGATGTGGAAGAGGGCGAACCGTACCGCCTGCTGACAATCTGGGTCGCCCTCCACCTCGACGTCCGCACCGTCCCAGAAGTCGTCGAGGTAGGCCCGCTGGGCGTCCAGCAACCCCTGCCAGCCGGTGTAGCGCGCGCTGCTGAGCGCCGCCGCCGCCTGGTCGCGCAGTGCCGGTCGCGACCGCAGACTGGACCATCCGTAGGCGAGGTATTTGACGATGCGGAGCCGCTGTCCGGGGCGAAGACCGCAGATGACCGTCGTGTTGGCCCAGTCGTGTCCCGCGCCGGTGTCCACCTCGACACGACCGGGAACCTCGATGTCGTGGTCCATGGCCGCGGCCATCATCAGGTTGCTTGCGCGGGTGCGGTGCAGCAGGATCGCGCCGTGTTCGGAGTGTTCGTGTTGCACCGGCTCCAACGGTCTTTCCAGCACCGCCGATACCCGCGGGTCCTTGGTCGACGGCGGCAACTCCTCGTTGGCCACCAGCTCCGATTGCACCGTGACACGGGCGAATTCGTCAAACGGCTCGACGATGTACTCGATGGCGGCGACACTGCGCTGCGTGAGGGAAACGATCCGCGTGGAAGCGACCTTGATCTTCTTGCCTGCCGGGGAACGCCAGCACGCGGTGCGCTTGAGGGTGCCCGCCCGAAAATCCAGGATGCGTTCGTGGTCGAGCAGTTCCCCGTAACGCACGTCGAAAGGTTCGTCGTCGACCAGCAGGCGCATCAACTTGCCGTTGGTGACGTTGACGACTGTCTGCCCGTCCTCGGGCCAGCCGTATCCCGCCTCGGCGTACGGAAGCGGGCGAACCTCGTAGAACGAATTGAGGTAGGTGCCAGGGAAAGCGTGCGGTTCGCCTTCGTCGAGATTCCCACGCATGCCGATGTGGCCGTTCGACAGCGCGAACAACGACTCCGACTGAGCGAGAACCTCGAGGTCCAGTGATCGCTCGCGGACCTGCCACGGTTCGACGGGGTAGATGTCGTCATGCAGGGTCATGTGAGCAGCTCCGCGAGATCGGACACCACGATGTCAGCGCCGTTGCGCCGCAACGCTTCTGCGTGGCCGACCCGATCGACGCCGACCACCACGCCGAATCCTCCGGCCCGTCCCGCCGCCACCCCGGAGAGTGCGTCTTCGAACACGGCGCCCTGTTCGGGTTCCACGCCGAGAAGCTCGGCCGCGCGCAGAAACGAGTCGGGCGCGGGTTTTCCCGCGATGTTCTCCTCGCGCAACACGACACCGTCGACCCGTTGTTGGACGAACCTCGCCAGTCCGGTCAACTCGAGGATGTCACGCGTATTGGCGCTGGAGGACACCACCGCTATCCCGAGGCCGGCGGCCGCGACCGCCTCCAGGTAACGGCGTGAACCTTCGAACACCTCGACGCCGTCGGTTCGCAGGATCTCCTGGAACAGGTCGTTCTTCGCGTTGCCCAGGCCGTGAACCGTCTCGTGCGGTGGCCGGTCGTCGGGATCGCCTTCGGGCAACTCGATGCCTCGACTGGACAGAAACGACCGCACCCCGTCCTCGCGCTTCTTCCCGTCCACGAACGTCAGATAGTCGGCGTCGATGTCGAACGGGTTGAACTGATCACCGGTCCGCTCGGCGCGGTCCCGCAGGAAGTCGTCGAACATCGCCTTCCATGCTTTCTTGTGCACGATTGCGGTGTCGGTCAACACGCCATCGAGGTCGAACAGCGCGGCGCGGATCCCAGCGGGCAGGCCCAGTCTTCCGGTTTCAGGCACCTATCACCCATTCCCGTTATGACGCGCAGACATGCCTACGAGCCGAACTTACTGCAGCGATTTGAAATCGACGCACTCAGCAAACGATTGCCTTATATTGAGCGAGCTTGTCGGTTCGACAGGGTGCTACTCGAGAAAAAGGGACCCCATGACCTATCCGCCTCAATATCCGCCACCACCGCCGCAGGGTTATGGTCCACCACCCGGTGGTTACCCAGCACAGCAGCCCGACAGCAATCTCGTATGGGGCATCCTCGTTACGGTGTTGTGCTGCCTGCCATTCGGCATCGTGTCGATCATCAACGCCAGCAGGGTGTCCGGCCTGTGGGGGCAGGGCCAGTACGCGCAGGCGCAGAAGGCGTCCGACGATGCGAAGAAGTGGGCGATCTGGGGCGCGATCGCCGGCGCGATCGTCATCGTCATCTACCTGATCGTCGGCGTGGCGGGCGGCGGACTGGCATACATGTGACCTACGTGCGCTCGCTCGTCGCGCCGTTGGCGGTCGCCACCGCCGCGGTGGGCGGGTGCGCGGCCATCTGGCTGGCCGACCCCACCGTGCCCGGCGGGATACTGCCGGTGTGCCCGACCAAGGCGCTGCTCGGCATCGACTGCCCGGGGTGCGGGAGCTTGCGGATGGTCTACTCCCTGCTGCATCTCGACGTTCCCGCAGCAGTCCGGTTCAACGCGCTCGGCGTGCTCGCGTTGGCCTTGCTGCTGTGGGCGTACGGGACCTGGGTCTACGGGTCCGTTGTAGGCAGGCGGGCGCGCAGTTGGCAGCATCTGCGGTGGTCGGCCCCGGTGGCGGTGGTACTGACCGTGGCGTGGTTCGTGCTGCGCAACTTGCCGTTTGAGCCCTTCACCGCGCTGCACGTCTGACGTCGTCGCGGCCAACTAGACTGACCGGGTGACATCAGGATCGCCCCGACCCGTACTGGTTGTCGACTTCGGAGCGCAGTATGCGCAGCTGATCGCCCGACGGGTCCGCGAGGCGCGGGTGTATTCCGAGGTGATCCCGCACACCGCCAGTGTCGAGGAGATCAAGGCGCGCGACCCTCAGGCGATCGTGCTCTCCGGGGGGCCGGCGAGTGTCTACGAGGACGGCGCACCGCAACTGAACCCGGAACTGTTCGACCTCGACGTACCGGTGTTCGGGATCTGCTACGGCTTTCAGGCGATGGCGCAGGTGCTCGGCGGTACCGTCGCGCGGACCGGAACGCGTGAATACGGTCGCACGGAGCTGAAAGTCACTGGCGGAGAACTACATTCGGACCTGCCATCCACTCAGCCGGTGTGGATGAGCCACGGCGACGCGGTCACCGAGGCGCCGGCCGGCTTCGAGGTGGTGGCCGCCAGCAGCGGTGCGCCGGTCGCGGCGTTCGAGCATCGCGACCGGCGACTGGCAGGCGTGCAGTACCACCCGGAGGTGATGCACACCCCGCACGGTCAGCAGGTGCTGAGCCGCTTCCTGCACGAGTTCGCCGGGATCGACTCGACCTGGACACCGGCCAACATCGCCGACGCGCTCGTCGAGCAGGTGCGCGAGCAGATCGGTGAGGGGCGGGCCATCTGCGGACTGTCGGGTGGCGTCGACTCCGCGGTCGCCGCCGCGCTCGTGCAACGGGCTATCGGGGACCGGTTGACGTGTGTATTCGTCGATCACGGCCTGCTGCGGGCGGGGGAGCGGGCCCAGGTGCAGCGCGACTTCGTCGCCGCCACGCACGCCAACCTGGTCACCGTCGACGTCGCCGACCGGTTCCTCGAGGCGTTGTCGGGCGTGACGAATCCCGAAGGCAAACGCAAGATCATCGGACGGGAGTTCATCCGTGCATTCGACGGCGCGGTGGTCGACATCGTCGGCGACAGCGGCTCCGCGATCGAATTCCTCGTGCAGGGCACTCTCTATCCCGACGTCGTCGAGTCCGGCGGAGGGTCGGGCACCGCGAACATCAAGAGCCACCACAACGTCGGAGGCCTGCCTGACGACCTGAAGTTCACACTGGTGGAGCCACTGAGGTTGTTGTTCAAAGACGAGGTCCGGGCGGTGGGTCGCGAGCTCGGTCTGCCCGAGGAAATCGTTGCCCGCCAACCGTTTCCGGGTCCCGGTCTGGCTATCCGGATCATCGGCGAGGTCACTGCCGCACGGTTGGAGACGCTGCGTCGCGCCGATGCGATCGCCCGTGAGGAACTGACCTCCGCCGGGCTCGACAACCAGATCTGGCAGTGCCCGGTCGTCCTGCTCGCCGACATCCGCTCGGTGGGGGTGCAGGGTGACGGCCGGACCTACGGACACCCGATCGTGCTGCGCCCGGTTTCCAGCGAGGACGCGATGACCGCCGACTGGACGCGCGTACCGTACGAAGTCCTCGAACGCATCTCGACCCGCATCACCAACGAGGTGGCGGAGGTCAACCGGGTGGTGCTGGACTTGACGAGTAAGCCGCCCGGCACCATCGAGTGGGAGTAGTCAAGCCTCGGCCCCGTCGTCGCCGGGTGCTCGTTCGATGATGTCACCGAGGATCTGACCCACCACCGACTCGATCGTCGACTCGATGGAGAACGCCAGGGTCGCCGACACCGCTGAGACCGCCTGGGTGCGGAACCGCACCAGCATCGTGATCAGCTCGGCGATCTCGGTGTCCGGCGGCAGCGGGGCACCCGGATTGATCCGGTGCAGCACCTCGTCGACCCCGGCCTGTACGAGCATCCCGCTGATCTGATCGATGAGCGGGGCGATCCGGACATGCAGGTCGATCAGCTTGTCGGTGGCCACCCCGAACTGGCGGATGTCGTTGAACGCCTCGAGAAGCTTGGGCCGCACGATCACGGCCTCGCCGTCCTCGAGTCTGATCAAGCCGAGATCGACCATGCGGTCGAAGCCCGGGGCGTCGTCCACGAGCCGCTTGGCGTCGGCAACGCTCATGCGTTCGGGTTTTTCGGTCGCCCAGGTCCCGGCGATCGCCGACTCGAGCCCCAACAGGTCGCCGACGTCCTTGCCCTCTTCCCAGGCCGACAGCATCTCGTGCACGTGGGCGATGTTGTAGCCGCGGTCGAGCAGTGAGGTGATCAGCCGCAGCCGCGTCAGGTGCGTGTCGTTGAACAGCGCGACCCGGCCCACGCGCAGCGGCGGGTGCAACAGGCCGCGGTCTCGGTAAACCCGGATGTTGCGGGTGGTGGTGCCTGCCAGCCGTGCGAGTTCCTCGGTGCGGTACTCGCCGGACTCGCCCACGCCGTGGGGTTGGACGGCGGCGTGGAAGAGCTGCGACACCGCCGTCTCCACCACGTCACGCGATCCGCGGCGCACCCGTTTGGGTGCCCGACGGAGCCCGTTGAGAATTGCTGACATCGGCCCCGCCGGCCGCGGATCCCGTGACGTCATCTCATGCCGACGTCGTCACCGCGGACAGGTGAGCGTCTCGCGTCACCGCGACGTAGTCGTCGAGCCGGAAGTCCCGCATCTGTCGAAGATACTGGGTGGCGAAACCCGGGTACATCGACGCGTTGAACCCGTCGGGGGTGAGATACCAGCTGGTGCAGCCCGACATCCAGGTGGTCCTGGTCAGGCGTTTCTGCAGGCGTTCGTTGTAGCGCTGCTGGATGTCGCGGCGCACGTCGAGGTAGCGCAGGTTCTCATCGAAGATTGTCGTGATCACTCGTACCGTGTAGTCGAGTTGGCCCTCGACGTACACCAGGAGCGAGTTGTGCCCGGGGCCCGAGTTTGGTCCGGTCATGAAGAACAGGTTCGGATAGCCGTGGGCGTTGACGCTCTTGTACGCCTGCGCTCCGGCCGCCCACTCATGGCTCAATGAGCGCCCGCCGATTCCGGTGACCGGGTACGGCGGACCGGTCAGATGGACGTCGTAGCCGGTGGCGAACACCACGCAGTCGAGGTGGTGCTCCACGCCGTCGCTGGTCCGGATGCCGACCGGGCTCATGGTGGCGATCGGCCAGTCGATGAGCTTGCAGTTGTCGCGTTGCAGCGCGGGGTAGTAGTCGCTGGACATCAACATCCGTTTGCAACCGGGGGTGAAGTCGGGAGTGAGCTGGCGGCGCAGCCACGGGTCCTTGACCTGCAGCCGCAGATGCGCCTTGCCCAGCTGCGCCACCAGCCCGGTGAGCGGGGTGTCCCACACCAGGGCGGTCGCGGTGAGCTCGTGGCCCCAGAACAGCGCCTGGCGTGCGATGTCCTGTGCGACAGGTACTTTTGCGAACAGCGCCTTGGCGGCCGCCGGGGTGCCGATGTCCAGCCGCGGCATCACCCAGCCGGGCGTGCGCTGGAACACCTTGACGAACTCGGCCTGCTTCACCAGTTCGGGCACGATCTGCACGGCGCTGGCCCCGGTGCCGATGACGGCCACCCGCTTGCCGGTGAAGTCATAGTCGTGATCCCAGCGCGCGCTGTGGATCTTGTGTCCCTGGTAGGTGTCGAGACCGCGGACGTCGGGCCATCGGTGATCGGGCAGCGGCCCCGAAGCCAGCACCACGGTTCGTGCCGCGAAACGCTTGCCGCCCTTGGTCTTCACGGTCCAGGTGCCTTCGCCTGCGTCGAAATGCAAGCCGTTGACGTCCATCCCGAAGCGGATGCGCCGGCGTAGGTCGAAGTCGTCGACCAGTTGCTCGATGTGCCTGCGAATCTCGTCGCCGGGGGAGTAGGACCGCGACCAGTTCGGGTTCTTCACGAACGAGAAGGAGTACAGCAGCGACGGAATGTCGCACGTCACACCGGGATACGTGTTGTCGCGCCAGGTGCCTCCGACGCGGTCGCTGCGCTCCAGGATGATCACGTCGTCGACGCCGGCCTCGGTCAGTTTGATGGCAGCACCGATGCCGGTGAAGCCGGCGCCGACGATCAGCGTGTCGTGGGTCTGCACGGAACGCTCCTTATGCCGCGGGCTCATGAGTCACTTCTTTGACCCAACTCGGCACCGACGGCAACAGCGCCCGGGGATACCGGTCGGAGAGCCACACCATGGAGTTGGCGAGCAGGTGGTAAGGGTGGCGCGGGTTGGTGACGACGCCGGCGTAACGCCGCAGGAACAGATAGGTCGGCACGCGTTTCGTGTGGCCGCCTCGGTCGCCGAGTTCCTTGAATCGCTTCACGGCTCGGTAGAGCCGCTCGGGTTCCATGCCCATCGCGGTGATCTCATTGCGGATCCTGTTGATCAGCGGGGCGCCCGTGATCGCGCCGATGATGAGACCGGGCGTCGCGTTGTGACCCACGAAGTCGATGAGCAGGCGCCGGATCTTGGCGTGCCCGATCATGTCCAGCACCTCGAAGTCGACCACGAGGTGGCGGGACTCGTCGTTGTTGATCTTCTCGAATACCTTGTGGCAGACGGGGTCGTGCACCTCGTCCAGTAGGAATTTGAGCAGCGCCCCGTCGAGGGCGACCTCGAGCATGGGGATGACCGTGCCCAGCAGCGACAGCGGCATGTCGTCGGCCCAGCGATCCAACCAGTCGATGGCCAGCCGGATGTTGACATTGGGTTCGGGGACTTCGCCGTCCTCCAGCATGCCCCACCGGTTCATGAGCGCCAGTTCGGCATTGGCGTGCCGCTGTTCCTCGGCGTGGAAGTACCGGTAGATCTCGGCGATCGTCGGTGTCGGTGCTTTCTTGGCCAGCGCGGCGAAACCGCGCGCGCCGATGTTCTCGATCCAGCACAGGTCGGCCATGAAGGCTTTCAACTGCGGCCGCTGCTCATCGGTGATGAGTTCGGCCCCCGGTGCGTCCCAGTCGATGTCGGCCAAAGCCCACTGGCGGTCCTTGATCTTGGCCAGCATCGCATCCATGTCGATTTTGGTCTGGGGGGCCATCGGATCCTCCTAAGTTGTGACACGTTTGGTCAGCCCGGCGGCGCGGGTGTACACCGTCGGGGTGAAATGTTTTATGCCCCAGCCGATCCGAGCGTCGGGTTGTGGCATGCAATAGAGGCCGCCTCGGTCGAGAGTGTCAAGGCAAGTGCGGGCCGCACGCTGCGGGGAGAAACCGGTCCAACGCATCAAGCGATCTGCCAGCTGGGTGGACTTGGGCGAAATCCTGCCTGCTTCCACGACAGCACACCCGACTTGCTCACGTTGTAAGCCGCCATACCAGGAGCCGCGCCGAAGGCTGCGGAGGCAAGAGGGCTCTTCGTTGAGCACCGCTCAAGTGCAACACCAATTGGCGACATTTGTCAATGTCAACAATTCGCAATGGCGGGATAAACGCGTCGTCAACCTCTTCTGACCGACGGAACCCGCTTGACGCTGTCGGGGGGCGGGTGTTTACTCGAGGTATCGAACAAGTGTTCGAAAAACTACTGGGTCGGATGATGCGGGAGGTGCTGTTGTGACAGCCGCCGTGAGCCTGGATCGGCGTCAGCTTACCCGTGCTGAACAGGTGGAACACCTGCGACGCAAGATTGCGGCGGTATCCAGCAAAGTGGGCGATAGCCGTCGGGGGGCGGCGCCGACGAGCGAGCCGCTTCCGGAATCGGAAACTTTGCTGCCGGTGCCCGAATCGCTGGACGGAGTCCTGTCCGCGCCGTTGCCGCGCGGGACGGTGGCGGTGGTCTCGGGTGCCCGGTCGCTGCCGCTGAGCATGGTCGCGGCGGTGACTGCGGAGGGTGGGCACGCCGCGATCGTGGGTCAACCCGATGTCGGCCTGCTGGCGGCCGTGGAGATGGGCGCCGACCTGAGCCGGATCGCGGTCATCCCCGAACCAGGCTCCGATCCGGTCGAGGTCGCCGCCGTGCTGATGGACGGGATGGATCTGGTGGTGCTCGGCCTGGGTGGGCGGTCGGTCCCGGCCACTCGCGCGCGGGCGGTGGTGGCCCGGGCCCGCCAGAAGGGTTGCACGCTGCTGGTCGTCGGTGGCGACTGGCAGGGTGCATCGGCCCGGTTGAAGGCCTCGGTGTGCGGCTACGAGATCACGGGGCAGGGACGTCCGGGATTCGGCCGCATCCGCCGAGTGCGGTTGGCCACCCGGGCCAGGGGGCGGTCCATCCGCGCGGTAGGCGGATGAGTGGCGCGCGTTCTCGCCATCTGGTGTATGGACTGGCCGGCCGTCGCCGCGGCTGCCGCGGCCTGCCTGCCCCCGACCGCCCCGGTCGCGGTGACGCTGGCCAACCGGGTCGTCGCCTGTTCGGCATCGGCCCGATCGGCGGGAGTGCGACGCGGGTTGCGTCGTCGGGAAGCACAAGCGCGGTGCCCGGAATTGCATGTGGTCGCCGCCGATCCGGCGCGCGATGCCCGCCATTTCGAAAACGTCACGATCGCGGTGGATGACTTGGTGCCGCGTGCCGAGGTGCTGCGGCCGGGCCTGCTGGTGTTGCCGGTGCGGGGCGCGGCCCGCTACTTCGGATCCGAACAAGCCGCCGCGGAGCGCTTGGTCGACGCGGTGGCCGCCGCCGGCGCCGAATGTCAGGTGGGGGTCGCCGACCAGTTGCCCACTGCGGTCTTCGCCGCGCGGGCGGGACGGATCGTCGAGCCCGGACAGGACGCGCTGTTCCTGTCAGCGCTGTCGATCCGCCAATTGGCCACCGAGCCCAGCCTGGCCGCACCCGGTCGGGAAGACCTGGCAGACCTGCTGTGGCGCATGGGGATTCGCAACATCGGACAGTTCGCTGCGCTGTCCCGCAGCGATGTGGCCTCGCGGTTCGGGGCCGACGCGGTGGCCGCGCACCAGTTCGCCCGAGGCGAGCCCACCCGTGGTCCGTCCGGGCGGGATCCCGAGCCCGAACTCGACGCCGTCATGGACTGTGATCCGCCGATCGACCGGGTGGACGCCGCCGCTTTCGCCGGACGGTCGCTGGCCGCCGACCTGCACCGCACCCTGGCCGCGTCCGGAGTGGGCTGCACCCGGCTGGCCATCCATGCCCGCACCGCCAACGGTGAAGAGCTGGAACGGGTTTGGCGTTGCGCCGAACCGCTGACCGAGGACGCCACCGCCGACCGGGTGCGCTGGCAGCTCGACGGCTGGCTGAACAGGCGCAACCCCGACGACCGGCCCACCGCGCCCATCACGGTGATTCGGTTGCGCCCGGTGGAGGTGGTGTCGGCCGAGGCGCTGCAGCTGCCGCTGTGGGGTGGGGTGGGTGAAGAGAATCGGCTGCGCGCCCGCCGCGCACTGGTGCGCGTGCAGGGTCTGCTCGGACCGGAGGCGGTGCAGGTGCCGGTGCTCAGCGGTGGCCGGGGCCCCACCGAACGCATCACGCTCACACCGCTGGGGGATGAGGCGGTGCCGCGCGCCGATCCCCGTCAGCCGTGGCCCGGCCGGCTGCCCGAACCGTCGCCGACCGTGCTGCTCGACGATCCGGTCGAGTTGTTCGACGCCGACGATCGTCCGGTGCGGGTGACCGCCCGCGGCCTGTTCTCCGCCGACCCCGTGCGGTTGGACGCGCCGGGCAAGGCCGTCACGGCGGGCAGGTTGGCCTGGTGGGCGGGACCCTGGCCGGTCGACGAGCGGTGGTGGGATCCGGAAGGTCACACGGCCGGCCGCACCGCCCGCGCACAGGTGCTGCTCGACGGTGGTTCCTCGCGCGACACCCGCCCGGGGCAGGCCCTGCTGCTGTGTTACCGGCAGCGGCGGTGGTACGTCGAAGGGATTTATGAATGACGATCGCTTGAAGGGGTATCCGCAGACCGATGACCGCCATACCGCCAGACCCCGATCCGTCCGATACGCCGGACCTCGAGCCCGGCGGCGGCGTGCCGCCCGGCTCGACACCGCCCGACTCCGATCAGACCTCGGGCGTGGGTGCGGTGGAATCGCGGCCGCGGCACCGGTGGACGCCGACGGCCGTCGTAAGCGTCATCGCGATCGCGATCTTCCTGCTGCTGTTCCTGGCCGTCGTGGTGTCGGTGTTCGTCAGCTGAGCTTTGCGGCGAACGCACCGACGCGCGCGATGAACCGGTCGAAGAACGCGCCCGGATCGACGTCGACTCCGATGAGCGCGTTGGGCTCCCGGCCCCATCGGTTGCTCCAGTCCGCGATGGTCATGCCGCGCGTCAGTGTGCCGGTCAACTCGACGTCGACGGTGGTCGGCCGGTACGTGACCAGGCCGGGGTCCAGCGCCACCGCCGCGGCCAACGGGTCGTGCAGATGTGCCAGATACCCCTCGCCCTGGTCGAAATGGAACTCGAAGTAGAACCGCATCGCGTCCTCGAGCACCGCGAGGAGCGCATTGTCCGATGCCGACCGGGTGCCACGATCATCGGACACGCTCATCGCCACCGTCGTCGCGCCGGCTTCCTCCGCGAGCCGGTTCAACAGGGCAGGCGTCATCGCGATGTGTTCGGTCAGGTTCAGCCCCAACACAATTGGAAGGTGAGCGGGCTTCTCGGCCTCCCACGCGCCTGTCCACTTGGTGAACACCTCGGCGGCGGCTTCCGGGTCCACGCTGATGTTCCACTCGGCGACGGGGGTCGTGTTACCGCGGTAGTCGAACGCGCCACCCATGATCACCAGCCGACGCAGAAGTGTCGGGAGAGCCGGTTCCGCGCGCAGCGCCAGCGCCAGGTTGGTCAGCGGGCCGACGGCGATCGCGACCAGATCACCCGGATGTGCGTGAGCGGCGCGCACCCACGCCTCCGCGGCGCCGTACTCGGTGAGCCGGCGCTCGGAGGCCGGCAGCTGTGCATACCCCATCCCTTCGGGACCGTGGGTGTCCTCCGCCGTGCGCAACGGTGAGCTGACGGGCTGCTCGGACCCTTTCGACACGGGGATGTCCGGCATCCGGCACAGGTCCAGCAGACCGAGATTGTTGCGGCAAACCTGTTGCACCGGAACGTTTCCCGCCGTCGATGCGATACCGACCACCTCGGCGTCGTCGCTGGCGAACAGGTAGGCCAACGCCATCGCGTCGTCGACGCCGGTGTCGACGTCGACGAAGACGGGCTGGCTCACCTCGCCAACGTTAGTTACCAGTGCACACCTGGTACCAGGCGCACCGCGGACTTGACCGGCCGCGGGACACGTATCGGCCGCGTGGGCTTCTTCGGGCGTCGCGGCGTCCGCGCGGTCGACGGGCGCGTCGGCACGCCGCGGGCAGCTGCAGAATCCGGATACCCGAGGTAGAGCTGGTGCAGGATCCGGCGCGAGAGCTTCGGCGTGAAGTAGTTGCCGAAGTCGGCCAGCGTGCCCAGCGGCGTGTCGATCCTGACCGGCTTGTCGATGAGGCCGCGCACCACCATTGCCGCGGCATGGTCGGCGCTGATCGCGGGGACCGGGTTGAGCCGGCGCGACGGCACGATCATCGGCGTGCGCACCAGCGGCATGTGGATGGTGGTGAACGTGATGTGGTCGGAGAGCGTCTCGGTCGCGACCACGTCGGCGAACGCGTCGAGCGCGGCCTTCGTCGGAAGGTACGAGCTGTACTTCGGATTGCGCGCCTGCACGCCGGCGCTCGACACGTTGACCACGTGACCGAACCGCCGTTCCCGCCAGTGCGGTAGCAGCGCAAGCACCATCCGCACCGCGCCGAAGTAGTTGACAGCCATCACGCGTTCGTAGTCGTGCAGACGGTCGGTGGAGGCCGTGACCGAGCGGCGAATCGAGCGGCCGGCGTTGTTCACCAGATAGTCGACGTGGTCGAAGCGGCCGAGGATGTCCTTGACGGTGCTCTCGACCGATGACGAGTCGGTGATGTCACAGGTGAACGCGTGGGCTTGACCGCCCTTGGTCCTGATCTCGGCGACCACTTCGTCGAGAGCATCGGCGTTGCGCGCCAACGCGAACACGGTCGCGCCGCGTTCGGCGATCGCGATCGCCGAAGCCCGCCCGATCCCGCTCGAAGCGCCGGTGACGATGACGTGCCTGCCGACCAGCGGACCGGCCGGATCGTCGCGCCGTGCGCGGTCGGGGTCGAGGTGTTCGGCCCAATAGCGCCACAGCGCCGGGGCGTAGTCGGCGAAATCCGGGACCGCGATTTCGTTGTCGCGCAACGCTTCTGAGGTTCGTTCGGCGGTGAAGGTCGGCATCAGGTCGATTACGTCGAGAATCTCGGCGGGCAGCCCGAGTTGAGTGGCCACCATATTGCGCACCGCCTTCACGCGGCCCGTGGCTCTCAGCAAAGGCGTCGCGGTGGAGCGTGGGAGGGACGCGCGAAGCGGCGGAAGTCCGGCGGTCTTGGCGACGGAGCGGTAGATGCCGCGCAGCCCAATCGTTTTCGGTGCGGTCAAGTGGAACGTCTCACCGTCACGGTCAGGCAGGTGCATCAGGGCGACGAGCGCGTCGGCCACATAATCGACCGGGACGAGGTTGGTGCGGCCCGTGTCGGGCAGGGCCATCGGCGTGATCGAGGGCAACGTGGCCAACTTCGCGAGGATCGGGAAGAAGTAGTAGGGGCCGTGGACCTTCTCCATCTCGCCGGTGCGCGAATCGCCGACGACGACGGCGGGCCGGTACACCCGGTACCGCAACCCCGGCGTCGTGCGTATCAGTTGTTCGGCCTCGAACTTGGTGCGGTGATACGGCGTCGGGAGTACTTGGTCGACGTCGAAGTCGTCCTCGGTGAACTCGCCGCGGAAGGCGCCGGCCACGGCGATCGAGGACACGTGGTGCAGTGTCGCGCCGAGCCGCAGCGCCAGGTCGACGACCGCGCGGGTCCCCTCGACGTTGGCGGCACGCTGGTCGGCGTCGGAGGCGGTGATGTCGTAGACGGCGCCGCAGTGCACGACGTGGTCGACGACCCCGAGGTCGTCCGGCTTCAGCCCCAGTTGCGGTTCGCAAAGGTCGCCGACCAGCGGTTT
The DNA here is from genome assembly GCF_001499905.1 of Mycobacterium sp. GA-1285. Taxonomy (GTDB): domain Bacteria; phylum Actinomycetota; class Actinomycetes; order Mycobacteriales; family Mycobacteriaceae; genus Mycobacterium. The sequence goes on from NZ_LQIS01000023.1 coordinate 153,341, forward strand.
CGCCCGCTCTCCCCAGGTGGCGGCCAGTCGCTCGAACCGGGGCAACGAGCTCCGTCGCACCAGCACGTGCACCTCGGCATCGCTGCTTCGGGCCAACAACCGCGTCACCACCCGCCGGCCGATGAACCCGGTACCGCCGGTAACGACATAGCGCATGCGAGCCATCGTGGACCTCCACGGCCAAGGCGTCAATGCCGATATCGTTCGAGGTATGCCTCTCGACCCCAACGCCATAGGCGCCAAGACGGACCCGCAACTGTTCGAGTGGACCGACCGCGACACGCTGCTGTACGCGCTGGGCGTCGGCGCGGGCACCGCCGATCTGGCGTTCACCACGGAGAACAGCCACGGCATCGAGCAACAGGTGCTGCCGACCTACGCGGTGATCGCCTGCCTGCCGTTCGCGGCGGCGGCCCTGATCGGTTCGTTCAACTTCGCGATGCTGCTACACGGTTCGCAGGGGATCCGGTTGTATGAACCGCTGAAACCGGCCGGCAAGCTCAGCGTGGTGGCCGAGGTCGCCGACATCCAGGACAAGGGTGAGGGCAAGAACGCGATCGTCATGCTCAAGGCGACGGGTACCGACCCCGACACGTCGAATGTCGTCGCCGAGACCTTCACCACCGCGGTCATCCGCGGGGAGGGCGGCTTCGGCGGGCAACCGGGGCAGCGGCCGCCCGCTCCGGAAATCCCCGACCGGGAACCGGACGCCCGAATCGCCTTGCCCACGCGTGAAGACCAAGCGTTGATCTACCGGTTGTCGGGTGACCGCAACCCGTTGCACAGCGATCCGTGGTTCGCGCGGGAACTCGCCGGCTTCCCGAAGCCGATCCTGCACGGGCTGTGCAGCTACGGGGTGGCAGGTCGCGCGCTTGTCGCCGAACTCGGTGGCGGCGACGCAACTAAGGTCAGCGCCATCGACGCCCGGTTCACGTCGCCGGTGTTTCCGGGGGAGACGCTGACCACGTCGATCTGGCGGACCGAGGCGGGCCGGGCGGTGTTCCGAACGGAGGCGGCCGAACCCGACGGCTCGAACTCGCGCCTCGTTCTCGAGGACGGCGCCGCCGAGTATCGCGACTGACGCACAATTGGTCGATCCGCGGGCGTCCGCTGCTTCAGATTGAAAGGATGATCGACCATGAGGCTCGTCGTCGGATATCTGGCCACTCCCGGTGGCGCGGATGCGCTGGCGCTCGGTGTGCGGTTCGCCCGAACGCTCGGCGCCGACCTCGACGTGTGCATGGTGCTGCCGCCGGACCGGGTGGTGCCATCGATCAAGCCGGTGGGAGATTTCGAGAAGTACCTCGTCGCGCAGGCAGAACAGTGGTTGGAACAGGCTCGCGCGTTGGTGCCAGACGACATCGTCGTGCGCAGTCACGTCCGCATCGACGACTCGCCCGCTGACGGGCTGATCCAGGAAGCGGCGCGCGTCGAGGCGGACATGATCGTCGTCGGTGGATCCGGTGGCCTGGTGGGCAGCTACTCGCTGGGTTCGACGGTCAACGGCCTGTTGCACTCGGCTCCGTTGCCGGTCGCCGTGGCGCCCCGGGGTACGAGGAATTCACCTGTCGACCGCGCCCGCGAAGCGACGTGTGCGATCGGCGAGCGCGAAGGCGCAGATGTGTTGTTGGACATGGCCGTTCGGTACAGCCGGGCGGCGGGGATGCCGCTGCGTCTGGTGTCCCTGGTGGCCCTGGACCCGACGTTCAGTACGCTCCGTGGAGACGGTGAAGCGTTACGGGAGCGGGCGCGTGCCCATGCGCGCCACGTCCATGAGATGGCGAAATCCGAGCTCCCGCAGGACTTTCCGGTGACCTCGATGATCGTGGAAGGTCGCACGATCGAGGAGGCGGTAGGCAAACTGGACTGGCAGGACGGTGACCTGATCATGGTCGGGTCGAGCCGGCTCAGTGCGCCACGACGGCTGTTCCTCGGATCGAAGGCGGCCAAGATGTTGCGGGTGCTCGACGTGCCGATGGTGGTGGTGCCGCGCGACCAGCTCGGCCCCGACGACCTGCCCTAGACGCCCGGGCGATGTTCTCAGATACGCGGTACGCGGCATTAGGCATCGAAGTACGCGCAGGGTTGCATACAGGTGAGTGCGAGGTGCGCGGTCATGATATCGGGGGCTGGAGTTCGGGAACACGACACCCATCAACTGAAAGGCGTGCCCGGTGAGTGGCGGCTCTTCGTAGTCACTGGCTAAGACGGTTGGAGGCGACCGCGGCCCTCACTCACCCGGTTGGCTTGACTTTCACATCTGAGGCCTTGCCCCGAGCACGTCGCGAAACAGCGCTTGCCGAAGGGCGAGTTCTCTCGGATCGCTGACCAAATGGAAACCCAACTTGTTGGTCACGTAGGCGAAGCCGGTGCCGGTGTCTGGGTCTGCGAAACCGAACGAGCCGCCCGCTCCGGCTGTACCGAATGCGTGGTCGGTCGAGCCGAAGACGCAGAGGCGCGCTGGCTTCAGGAAGCCAAGCGACCAACACGTATCCACGTGTAATAGTTTGTCGCGCAAGCCGTGTGTCGGTGGCACCGCGGACGCTTTCAAAGCGTCGAGAGTCGTTGATGATAATCCAATTCCAGAACCGCCAGCGGCGGCGTCGCCGTACAGCCGTGCAATCGAACGCGCTGTTCCATGGCCGTTCCCTGCGGGCATCTCCCCGGTACGCAGGTCTTCCCGGTTGAAATCGAAGCCCTTGACGCCCGGCGGCTTGCTGGAGCGTGCAGTCAGGCTGCGCGGGTTCATCATTGCGAGCGCAAAGCGTGCGGGCAACGTGTGGAGGTGGAACAACATCTGGGCGGCGGACCATCCGTGTACGTGCGCCACGCGGCCGCGGTCGAAAGATGATGGAAGCCCGATGTAGAAATCTAATCCGAGCGGTTGGGCTACCTCCTCGGTGAAAAACTGGCCGAGCGTCCGTCCCGCGGGATCGGTGCGCCGCATCAGTTCACTCAGATACGGTCCTAGTCCCCACGGGTGATAGCCGCGTCGGGTCCCCGGAGGCCAGGCAGGTGCCTGCGCAGCCAGCGTCGCCGATATCTTGGCAGGAACGGTGTAATCGTCGAGCGTCAACGGCGCGCGGATCACCGCCAGCCCTGCTTGATAGGAAAGCAGTTGTCGCACCGTGACAGATTCCTTGCCGCTCTGGGCGAACTCCGGCCAATACTCCGCCACTCGCGCGTCATACGACAGATAACCCCGTGAGACAGCCAGCGCCATCGTCAAGGCGGCGACCCCTTTGGTCGTCGAGAACACGATCACGACGGTGTCGTGCTCCCACGGCGCTCGAGTGATTCCGTTCCGGTAGCCACCCCACAGATCGACGACCTTGCGGCCGTCCCGATAAGACGCGACGGCGGCACCGATCTCTCTTCCATCGCTGAGATTGCGGCGAAATGCGTCAGCGACCTTGCCGTAGCCCTCATCGACATCGCCGGCCATCGGGTCAGGTGAAGACTTCACTTTTGCCATGCCTTCGCTCCTCCGCTGCTCAGCGGACGTCGGGCTTTGGTAACGCTATCGCGCGGATGCTAACTGCATTGCCGCCGGTCAGGGAGCACATTTAACAAAGCCTTGTATTGGGGCGCGCTGCCAAAGCGGTAGGAAAGGGGCCGACAGAATCACTGCGCACTCGATGATCTCGAAAGCCGCGAAGCATTGTTCCTCCGCATCCGGCGCGTCAACGCGTGGCGACTTCGTCGTCGCCTCGAGATAGGACCGAATCAGAACGGAGGCGGGTTTTCATCGATTGACGCTTGCGGCGTGAGCGGGAAACCGCTCCTTTACATTCCCATACGGCGGAATTGTCGAGCAGGAGCTGGTTGGGCTGACGCTCCGCTTCGATTGCTTCGGCGCGATTCTATTCGCGAGTTCGCTTGCGGGGCAGCATCATCAAGCTCCGAACCGCGTCATCGAAGAGGTCGACCTCGGGGTCGACGATTGCGGGCGCTGTAGGTCGGCACAGCGACGGGAACAGCAGCCAGCTGCCTGGATCGGTCGTGTGCTCTTGCCCGGCAGGTTAGGCCCAGTCGACACTGCCGTCGGGATGTTGTCGGTCGCGCCAGCCGAGGGCATCTTGAAGAGATGGTGAGTTCGGCACAGGTACTTGAGGTTGGACGCTTGCGTGGCGCCCAGGATAGCCTTTTGGCGAGTTTCCGGCATCATGAGCTTTCGAACACAAGTTCGATACACTGCAGGTATGGGCTGGCATACCGGGCCGCCGAGCTGGGCGGAAATGGAGCGGGTGCTGAACGGCAAACCGCGCCGCGCCGGTGCTTGGCCGATCGACGAGCAGATCGGCGACGGCGGCGACAGCCCCGCCTGGTCCAGCAAGCGCGGCGAGTACCAACCTCTCGACGTCGAGCGGCCGACGTCGACGGTTCCGTACGCCGAACTGCACGCGCATTCGGCCTACAGCTTCCTCGACGGCGCCAGCACCCCGGAGGAACTGGTCGAGGAAGCGGTCCGACTGGATCTGCGCGCGATCGCGCTGACCGACCACGACGGGCTCTACGGAGTGGTGCGCTTCGCCGAGGCCGCCAAGGAACTGGAGATGTCGACGGTGTTCGGCGCCGAGCTGTCCCTCGGCGGCGGTGACCGGACCGAAGACCCCGACCCACCCGGCCCGCATCTGCTGGTGCTGGCGCGCGGCCCCGAGGGCTACCGGCGGCTGTCCCGCGAACTCGCCAAGGCTCATTTGGCCGGCGGCGAGAAGGGCAAGCTGCACTACGACTACGACGCGTTGACCGAGGCGGCCGGTGGGCACTGGCACATCCTCACCGGCTGCCGCAAAGGCCATGTCCGACAGGCACTTTCCAAAGGCGGACCCGAGGCGGCCGGTCATGCGCTCGCTGATCTGGTCGACCGCTTCGGCCGCGACCGGGTCAGCGTCGAACTCACCCACCACGGACACCCCTGCGACGACGAACGCAACGCCGCCCTGGCCGAGCTGGCACCCCGGTTCGGTCTGGGCGTGGTCGCGACCACCGCCGCGCATTTCGCCGAACCGTCACGGGGCCGGCTGGCCATGGCGATGGGGGCGATCCGCGCCCGGCACTCGATGGACGACGCCGCCGGTTACCTGGCCCCGTTGGGTGGTTCGCATCTGCGGTCAGGCGTCGAGATGGCCCGACTGTTCGCCGACCGGCCCGAGGTGGTGACCGCCGCGGCCGATCTCGCCGAGCAGTGCGCGTTCGGGCTCGCGCTGATCGCACCGCAGTTGCCGCCGTTCGACGTCCCCGGCGGCCACACCGAGGACAGCTGGCTGCGCCATCTGGTGATGGAGGGCGCAGGCCGACGGTACGGGCCGCCGCAGCGGGCGCCCCAGGCATACGCGCAGATCGAACACGAGCTGAAAGTCATCGAGCAGCTGACCTTCCCGGGCTACTTTCTGGTGGTCCACGACATCACCCGGTTCTGCAAGGAGAACGGCATCCTGGCCCAGGGCAGGGGATCGGCCGCCAATTCCGCGGTCTGCTACGCGCTCGGTGTCACCAACGTGGACCCGGTCGCCAATGAGTTGCTGTTCGAACGGTTCCTGTCCCCGGCGCGCGACGGCCCACCGGACATCGACATCGACATTGAATCGGACCTGCGGGAGAAGGCGATTCAATACGTCTACGACCGCTACGGCCGCGACTACGCCGCGCAGGTCGCCAACGTCATCACCTACCGCGGCCGCAGCGCGGTGCGCGATATGGCTCGCGCGCTGGGCTTCTCGCAAGGTCAGCAGGACGCCTGGAGCAAACAACTCGGCCAGTGGGGCAACCTCGCCGACGCCCCGCACACCGAGGATATCCCCGAGCCGGTGGTCGACCTGGCCAAGCAGATCTCCAACCTGCCCCGGCACATGGGCATCCACTCCGGCGGGATGGTCATCTGCGATCGGCCCATCGCCGACGTGTGCCCGGTCGAATGGGCCCGCATGGAGAACCGCAGCGTGCTGCAGTGGGACAAAGACGATTGCGCGGCAATCGGTTTGGTGAAGTTCGACATGCTCGGTCTCGGCATGCTCTCGGCGCTGCACTACTGCATCGACCTGGTGCGCGAACACAAGGGTATCGACGTTGACCTGGCGAAACTGGACCTGTCCGAGCCCGCCGTGTACGAGATGCTGCAGAAAGCCGACTCCGTCGGGGTGTTCCAGGTGGAGTCGCGCGCCCAGATGGCCACCCTGCCGCGGCTCAAGCCCCGCGTGTTCTACGACCTGGTCGTCGAGGTGGCACTCATCCGGCCCGGCCCCATCCAGGGCGGGTCGGTGCATCCATACATCAAGCGGCGCAACGGAGAAGAACCCGTCACCTACGACCACCCGTCGATGGAGCCGGCGTTGCACAAGACGCTGGGCGTGCCGCTGTTTCAGGAACAGCTCATGCAGCTCGCGGTGGACTGCGCCGGATTCTCCGCCGCCGAAGCCGACCAGCTTCGCCGCGCGATGGGATCCAAGCGGTCGACCGAACGGATGCACCGGCTGCGGGGCAGGTTCTACGACGGTATGCGCCAGCGTCACGGCATCACCGGCGAAGTCGCCGACCGCATCTACGAGAAACTGGAGGCTTTCGCGAATTTCGGTTTCCCCGAAAGTCATTCGTTGAGCTTCGCGTCACTGGTGTTCTACTCCTCGTGGTTCAAATTGCATCACCCCGCCGCGTTCTGCGCCGCGCTGCTGCGGGCGCAGCCGATGGGCTTCTACTCACCGCAGACCCTGGTGGCCGACGCCCGTAGACACGGCGTCACCGTGCACGGGCCGGACGTCAACGCCAGCCTGGCGCACGCGACCCTGGAAAACGCGGGTACCGAGGTGCGGCTGGGCCTGGGGGCTGTCCGGCACATCGGCGACGAACTGGCCGAGCAGGTCGTCGAGGAGCGAAATGCCAACGGCGCGTTCACTTCTCTGCTGGATCTGACGCAGCGGGTGCAGCTGTCGGTGCCGCAGACCGAGGCGCTGGCCACCGCGGGGGCGCTGGGTTGCTTCGGCATCACCCGGCGCGAAGGGTTGTGGGCGGCGGGCGCGGCCGCCGGCCAACGACCTGACCGACTGCCGGGAGTGGGCGCCTCGTCGCACATTCCCTCACTGCCGGGTATGACGGACCTCGAGCTCGCCGCCGCCGACGTGTGGGCCACCGGCGTCTCACCCGACAGCTATCCGACGCAGTTCCTCCGTGAGGATCTCGACGCCCTCGGGGTCATCCCGGCGAGCCGCCTGCTCGACGTGCCGGACGGCACCCGCGTGCTGGTGGCCGGGGCGGTGACACACCGGCAGCGGCCGGCGACCGCGCAAGGGGCGACGTTCCTCAACCTCGAGGACGAGACCGGAATGGTCAACGTCATCTGCTCGCGCGGGGTGTGGGCGCGGCATCGCAAGTTGGCGCAGACGGCTCCGGCACTGCTGATCCGCGGTCAGGTGCAGAACGCCACCGGGGCCGTCACCGTCGTCGCCGAGCGGATGGGCAAGCTCACGTTGGCGGTTACCTCCAAATCTCGCGACTTCCGCTAGCCCGCTACGGTTGAGCGGTGCAGCGACCCGTCTACCTCCTCGTCGGTGCGGGCACCGCGCTGATCGCCTGCTGCTACGGCTTCGGACGGTTCTCCTACGGACTGTTCGCGCCGGTGTTCGGCGAGACCTTCGGCCTGAGCTCGACCGTCGCCGGGGTGATCGGCGCGGGAAGCTACATCGGCTACTGCGCGGCGATCACCGCCAGCCTGCTGCTGACCGACCGCATCGGCGCACGACGGGTCGCGGTTGCCGCCGGAGTCGTTGCGACACTGGGTATTTCGATCATCGCGGTGGCGCCTTCGGCGGCGGTACTCGCGATAGGGGTGCTGGTCGCCGGGTGTAGCACCGGCATCGTCTCACCTCCGCTGGCCGCAGCGGTCGCCGAACACGTGCCGCCGAACACGGCGGAACGCGCGCAGACCGTGGTCAACGGGGGCACTGGAATCGGTGTGGTGCTGTCGGCGCCGATCGCGTTGCTGTTGCTGAGTCACTGGCGGGCCGCGTGGGTGGTGTACGCCCTGGTGTCGGCGGGGGTGACGATCTGGGTGTTCCTCGCCGTGCCGACCTCCTCGCAGCGGGCCGCGAGACGGGTCGAACCACTCTGGCGCCCAGGCACATTCGGCTTGCTGCTGGCGTCCTTGCTGACGGGCGTCGGCAGCGTTGCGGTGTGGACGTTCGGCCGCGACCTGATCACCACGGTGGGCGGCGCCGACGCCGCTCGCTCGTCGTTGTTGTGGATCGTCATCGGCGCAGCGGGCATCGCGGGGGCGTTCGCGGGTGATGCTGTGCAGCGGGTCGGATTGCACTGGGCCTGGGTCGGCGCGACCGTCGCGATGGCCTGCGCGACGGCGTTGTTGGCCGCCGCCCCGTCGAACCTCGGTGTCATCGTCGGTGCCGCCACGCTGTTCGGGGCCGCCTACATCGCCTTGACCGGTTTGGCGTTGCTGTGGGGCGCACGGCTGTATCCCGACAGCACCTCGACCGGGGTCGGGCTGTCGTTCTTCACGCTCGCGGCCGGTCAAGCCTTGGGTGCCCCCGCGGCCGGTGCTCTCATCGACTCCGTCGGCGGGCGAATCGCGTTCGTGGCGATCGCCGCCGTCGGGCTGTGTGCCCTAGTGGTGCGCCCGGCGAAAACCGCTCCGGCGCACGCGGTTCGCTAACCCTCGGTCGGTGTGGTCCAGACCTTGTCGATGCTGATCTTCAGCCGCGTGTCGTAAGCGGAGAGGAACTCGTCGGTGAAGCCGAGACTTGCCGCGTATTCGACGTATTTCGCGCGATACCGTTCGTCCTGCAGCGGATTCGCGTTCTCGGCATCGACGGTTGCGGTTCCGCCGACGACGATGATCCCGCCGCCGTTCCCGTCGGAGTCCAGGTTCAGGCTGACGCGCGGATGCGCCCTGATGTGCCTGACCTTGCCGGCACCGGGTTCGCTGTAGACGAACACGTCGGTGCCGTCGAAGCAGAACCACACCAAGCGGGGCACCGGCTGTCCCGACTTGGCCACTGTGGTCAACCAGCCATGCTTGTCGGCGGAGAGCCTGTCGATGACCTCTTGGGTGAGATTGACTGCCATGAAGCGAATGTAGTCTCGAAAAATGACTTTGAACCTGTCCGTCGACGAAGTCCTGACCACCACTCGTTCGGTGCGCAAACGGCTGGATCTCGAGAAGCCGGTACCACGCGAGGTGCTAATGGAGTGTCTCGAGATTGCTGTGCAGGCGCCGACGGGCTCGAATGCTCAGGGCTGGCAATGGGTTTTCGTCGACGACCCGGCCAAGAAGAAGGCACTTGCCGACATCTATCGACACAATGCGACGCCGTACCTCGATGCGCCCAAGCCGACCTACGGCGATGAGCGCGACGAGCAACGCCCGCGGGTCACCGATTCCGCGAAATACCTCAACGATCACCTGCACGAGGTGCCCGTGATGCTCGTTCCATGCCTGGCCGGCAGCCCGCAGGACGCGGTGGCGGGAAGCGCGGGGTTCTGGGGCTCGCTGCTTCCCGCGGTGTGGAGCTACATGCTCGCGCTGCGTTCGCGCGGCCTCGGCTCGGCGTGGACGACCTTGCATCTGGTCGGCAAGGGCGAGCAGCTGGCCGCGGAGGTCTTGGGCATTCCATTCGACGAGTACCGCCAGGGCGGGCTGTTCCCGATCGCCTACACCAAGGGCACCGACTTCCGCCCCGCCAAGCGGCTACCCGTCGAGCAGGTCGCCCACTTCAATTCGTGGTGACACTCAGAGCGCGCCGCTGAACCCGTGCTGACGCCACGCCTCGTACACCGCGACCGCGGCCGCGTTGGACAGGTTCAGTGAGCGCCTGCCGGGCAGCATCGGTATCCGCAGTTGCGCGGTGATGTGCGGGTCGCCCAGCGTCGCGTCGTCGAGACCGGTGGGCTCCGGTCCGAACATCAGCACGTCGCCCGGTCGGTACTCGATGTCGGTGAACGACGTCGTCGCGTGCGCGGTGAACGCGAAGACCCGCTCGGGCGCCATCGCGGTCCACGCGCTGGCCAGGTCGCGGTGAACGGTCACCGACGCCAGGTCGTGATAATCCAGGCCGGCCCGGCGCAGCTTGGGCTCGGACAGGTCGAATCCCATCGGCTCCACCAGATGCAGTTCGCAGCCGGTGGCCGCCACCATCCGGATCGCGTTGCCCGTATTGGGCGCGATGCGCGGCGAGTAGAACATCAGCTTGAACAACGACGACCTCTCGGTGGGGCAGCGCTTCGGGCCAAGGGATAATGCTCGCATGGTCGCGCAGAGCCTCTGGATGCAGAAGGTGGCCGCCGATCCTGGCCATTCCCACTGGTATATCGAGCGCTTCCGCGCGATGGCGCGAGCCGGTGACGATCTGGCGGGCGAGGCGCGCCTGGTCGACGCGTTGGCTCCCCGCGGCGCCCACATCCTCGATGCCGGCTGCGGACCGGGCCGGCTGGGTGGCCATCTCGCCGCGGCCGGTCATCGCGTCGTCGGCGTCGACGTCGACCCCGCGCTGATCGAGGCGGCCGAACAGGACCATCCCGGCCCGCAGTGGCTCGTCGGCGACCTGGCCGAACTCGACCTGCCCGCCCGCGGCATCGCCGAAGGATTCGATGTCATCCTGTCGGCGGGCAACGTCATGACCTTCCTGGCGCCGAGCACCCGGGGTGAGGTGCTCACCCGGATGCGTGCCCATCTCAAGGACGACGGGCGGGCGGTGATCGGCTTCGGCGCCGGCCGCGACTACGCGTTCGCCGACTTTCTCGCCGACGCCTCGAACGCCGGACTCGCGCAGGATCTGCTGTTGTCCACGTGGGATCTGCGGCCGTTCACCGAGCACTCCGACTTCCTGGTCGCGATCCTTCGCCCTGCGTAGCCGGCGGGGCGCGCCCACCGCCTTCGACCTGCGATTATGAACTCTGTCCGTTCAGTAAGAATGGTGGATTCGGCCGCACATCGCTGGCATACTCGTCCAATTGCCAGGGCCGGAACGCGCCCGCCGGGTGGGCAGATCAGAAATCAGTGGGAAGTTTCCGAACGGACGTATGCCGATGAGCGTGTTCTCCCAACCCCAGCAGTCCGACGGCGCGCTGATCGACTTCGAACGCGAACCGCAGCGACCGGTCAAGCGGCCGTCGCGGTGGGCACTGTCCAATTGGCCGGTCCGGTGGAAGGTGTTCGCGATCGTCTTGGTGCCGTTGATCGTGGCCGGGACGTTCGGCGGCTTACGCATCCACAACGACGTGACCGCGGAAACCGAGCTGCGGCGCGCCGCCGATCGCGCCGAAATGGTGTCCGCGATCGAGAAATACATGGCCGGGTTGGAAACCGCGATGCTGGCCACCTCGACCAACGGGGACATGCAGGCTGCGCTGTCCCGCTTCGACAGCAACCGTCGTGAGCTCCAGCTCCGGATGGCGGCGACCGACGTCGCACCCGACGTCGGCCAGGGCATCACCGCCATGATCAACGACGGTCAGGCGTTGATGGACAAGATCACCTCGAACAGCATCGGTCTGCGCGACAGCATTCAGGCGTACGCGCTGCTGCTGTTGCCCGCCCAGGATGCGGTGACCGGCTCGGTCCGCGTCGACGACGAACGCATCCGCGCGGAGACGGTCGGTCTAGCCCGGGCGATCGGGGCGCGCGGCCAGATGACGATGCTGACGCTTGCCCTCACCCGCGGCGCGGAGCTGCCCGAGCCCGAGTTACGCACCGCGGTGATCGCGCTCGCCGGCACCGAGCCGTCGACGCTGTTCGGTATGAACCAGGTGCTCGGAGTCGGATCGCCCGACGCCGAGAAGCTGCAGGCCGAGTTCGTCAAGCGGATGGCGCTGATGACAGATCCGGCGGTGCCACTGGTCAACAACCCCGAACTGCTGCGGTCGGTGGCCGCGACCGATCAGATCGCCCGCCAGATCATCGAGCAGACCACCGAGGCGGTCACCTCGGCCGTCCGTGATCGAGCCGATGCCCAGCGCACCACCCTGATCCGCGACGCGGTCGTCGTCGGTGTGTCGATGCTGCTCGCCCTGATCATCGTGATCGTGGTGGCGCGCACGCTGGTGCGACCGCTTCGGCGGCTACGGGACAGCGCGCTCAAGGTCGCCCACGAAGACCTCGGCGCGGAGATCGAGCGGGTGCGTGCCGGTGGCGACGCCTCCCAGATCACGCCGATCCCGGTGCACACGACCGAAGAGGTGGGGCAGGTCGCGCATGCCGTCGACGAACTCCACGAGCAGGCCGTCTTCCTCGCCGCCGAACAGTCGCGGTTGCAGTCGCAGATCGGCGACATGTTCGAGACGCTCTCGCGGCGCAGCCGCTCGCTGGTCGACCAGCAGCTGGCATTGATCGACCGCCTGGAGCGCAACGAGGAGGACCCCGAACGGTTGGAGAACCTGTTCCGGCTGGACCACCTGGCCGCCCGGATGCGCCGCAACGGCGCGAACCTGCTGGTGCTGTCGGGCGCGAAAGTGCCGCGCGAACAGGCTGAGCCGGTTCCGGTTTCGGCGGTGATCAACGCCGCGGCCTCCGAGGTCGAGGACTACACCCGGGTCGTCACCGCGACCGTTCCCGACAGTGAGGTCGTCGGCGCGGTCGCCGGCGACCTGGTCCACCTGCTCGCCGAACTGCTCGACAACGCGCTGCGCTATTCCCCGCCGATCTCGCAGGTGCGGGTGTCGGCCGTACACACCGCCAACGGCGGACTGGTCATCGAGGTTTGTGACATCGGGCTCGGCATGACCGAGTCGGACCTGCGGGTGGCCAACACCCGCCTGCAGTCGGGCGGACAGGTCGATCCGTACACCGCGCGGCACATGGGGTTGTTCGTGGTCGGTCGCCTCGCCGCGCAGCACGGGCTGGTGGTCCGGTTGCGTTCGACCATCCGTGACGAGCCGGATTCGGGCACCACCGCGGGTGTCTACGTGCCGGCGGAGTTGCTGAGGCGACCCGGGGAGCCGCACCAGTTCAGCGCTCCCGAATACGCCACGCCTGCCGATGCCCATGCGGGGATCGCGACGGCGCTGGCGCTCGACGAGGATCACGCGGACCCCGAGTACGACGAAGGGTTCTTGCCGAAGCGCGATCCCGGCGCCAGCGGTATCGCGGCCATCCCGGAAGAACCGGTTGAGGAACGCGAGCCGGAACCGACCGGCCGGCCGACAGACACCTCGAGTTTCTTTGCGGCGCGGGCCCAGGCGACGGAGCCGGCCGATGCCGACGACTCGATCTACCAGAGCATGCTTTCGGAGTGGCTCGTCGACCCGACGGAACTCGCCAACAGCGAGGACCTGAACTGGAAATCGGTCTGGGACCATGGCTGGTCGGCAGCCGCCGCCGCCGACGAGACCCCGGTCACGGAAACCACCGACGAGGGCCTTCCGGTGCGCACCCCCGGCGCCCGCCTCGTGCCGGGCGCCGCGAAGACCGCCGAGGTAGCATCGGCGGCTGTGTTCGGCACTGAGCCGGGGACCCCGCAGCGGGATCCGGAGGCCGTCCGCGCCAGCATCAGCAGCCACTTCGGTGGGGTGCACGCCGGCCGCTCGCACGCACGAGAGACCAGAGGAACCGATATCGAATGACCCACGCGCCGCAATCAACGCAGCGTGATTCGCTCGACTGGCTGGTGTCCAAATTCGCTCGCGAGGTGTCAGGGGTGACCCACGCCGTGCTGGTATCGGCCGACGGGCTGCTGATGGCGGCCAGTGAACACATCCCCACCGAGCGGGCCGACCAACTCGCGGCGGTGGCCTCTGGACTTGCGAGCCTGTCCACGGGTGCGGCGCAACTGCTCGACGGGGGCCACGTGTTGCAGTCGGTGGTCGAGATGGAGAACGGCTACCTGCTGCTGATGCGGGTCGGCGACGGTTCGAACCTGGCCACCCTGGCGGCACGCAACTGCAACATCGGCCAAATCGGTTACGAGATGGCGGTTTTGGTCGAGCGGGTAGGCACCGTCGTCCAGTCGGCACGACGGCGCGCATCCCAGCATTCGTGAGCCGCCGATGGACCAGTGGGAGGGCGACGTCACGGCCGAGCCGAGCCTGGTCCGGCCCTACATCCTGACCGCGGGCCGTACCGACTCGCGCGTGCGGCTACCGCTGGAAGCGCCGATCGAGACGCTCGGCTCGGCCACATCGCCGCGCTGGCCGGGTAACGACGTACGCGGGCAGATCGTGGCGATGTGCGTCGACCACCCGTCGGTTGCCGAGATCGCCGTGAAGTTGTCGCTGCCGCTCGGCGTGGCGCGGGTACTCATCGGGGATCTCGTGACGCAGGGTTATGTGGCGGTCGGTTGCACACTGGGCGAGTCGACCGACGTCGACGAAAGACGTGAGCTGATGGGAAGGACACTGCGTGGCCTCAAGGCACTCTGAGGAACGCCGAGCGCCGCACACATCGCGGCAGCCGACTTCTTCGAAGATCGTCATCTCCGGCGGCTTCGGCGCCGGCAAGACGACGTTCGTCGGCGCGGTCTCCGAGATCATGCCGCTGCGGACCGAGGCGTTGGTGACCACCGCCTCGGCGGGCGTCGACGGCCTGGAAGCCACACCCCAGAAGAACACCACGACGGTGGCGATGGACTTCGGTCGCATCACCCTGGCCGACGACCTGGTGTTATATCTGTTCGGCACTCCCGGTCAGCGCAGGTTCTGGTTCATGTGGGACGACCTCGTCCGCGGGGCGATCGGAGCCATCATCCTGGTCGACGTGCGACGTCTGCAGGACAGCTTCGCCGCGGTCGACTTCTTCGAGGCGCGCAACCTGCCGTTCCTCGTCGCGATCAATCAGTTCGACGGTGCGCCAAGGCATCCCGCCGCCGCAGTGCGTAAGGCGTTGGCGCTTTCCGAGCACATTCGGGTGATCACTGTCGACGCGCGTGATCGGCAGTCCGCCAAGGCGGCCTTGATCGCGATCACCGAGTACGCGCTCGCCAGCCTGCCTGGTTGACCGAGTGTACCCCGACGAAAGACACTGGAGCGACGAGGAATTCACCGGCCGTGACTTTCGCGACGAATGTAATTCCGCGGAGTCGACCTCACCGAGTCGAAGCATGCCGGTTCGGCGTTCCGGCACTGCAGGTTCGAGCGGGCGATCCTGCAACCACAGCTCGTTTCGGCAGTCCAGCATGCTGGGGTCGGTGTTCAACGAAAGCCGGCTGCGGCCGATCACACCGGTTGACGCCGATCTGCGCAAGGCGGTGTTGCGCGGCGCCAGGACCGATGCGTCGCTGTGGACCACCGCGAGCCTGACCGGCGTGAGGATCGACGTCGATCAGGCTCAGGCCTTCGCCGCAGCGCACGGACTTGACATTCACGCGGAATGACTCCGCGCCAATAGCACCGAAATCGGCGCGCGACCGTCTGCCCGGAGAAACAATGGGTCCATGGCCGCCACCTGGGACACCCTCGATCGGTACGTCGTCATCTCCACCGACACTCACGCGGGGGCCGACCTGCGGCATTACAAGCCCTACCTGCCCGCCCGGCTCCACGATGACTTCGACGCGTGGGCCGCGAGCTACGTGAGCCCGTTCGACGACCTGATCATCGCGACCGCGCAGCGCAACTGGAGCCACGAGCTGCGGATGTCGGAGATGGACGCCGACGGGGTGGCGGCCGAGGTGTTGCTTCCCAACACCGTTCCGCCGTTCTTCCCGACCACGCCGAACATCACCATCACGTTGCCTCGCACCCGTGACGAGTTCGAGAAGCGGTGGGCCGGGGTGCAGGCTCACAACCGCTGGCAGATCGACTTCTGCTCGCTGGCTCCGGCGCGGCGCCGAGGACTCATTCAGGTCTTCCCCAACGACGTCGAGCTGGCCCTCGACGAAATCCGTTGGGGCGCAGAACAGGATTGCTTCGGCGGCGTGCTGCTGCCTGCGGTGTCACCGGGCGACCCGAACGTCGCACCGCTGTTCCACACTCGTTACGAACCAATCTGGACACTGTGCGCCGAACTGGACCTGACCGTCGTTCAGCACGCCGGGGCCGGTAGCCCGATCATGCCGATGGATCAGCCGGCCTCGAATGCGGTGTTGGTAACCGAGATGGCGATGTGGGCGCAGCGCACCGTTTCGCACCTCATCCTCGCCGGTGTGTTCGAGCGGCATCCGACGTTGCGGTTCGTGCCGACGGAGCAGGGCACGCTGTGGTTGCAGAACCAGATGATGATGCTCGACATCATGGTGCCCTCGATGAAATCCGAAGCGGGCAACAGAACGTACGGAATGTTCGGCGGCTCGTCGATCGACGAACTGACCATGGCGCCCAGCGATTACGCCAAGCGGAACTGTTATCTGGCATCGGAGTTGACGCCGTACGAGTCCTCGACAATCGACTACATCGGCGCCGACCACGTCATGTGGGGTAGCGACTACCCGCACGAGGAGGGCTTCGCGCCGCACTCCAAGCTGGCGATCCGCTGGGCGCTGCACGACCAGCCCGAGGACGTGTGCCGCAAGATCCTCGCCGGCAATGCCGCCCGGTTGTACCGGTTCGACCTCACCGCCCTCGTCCCGGTCGCAGCGGAGATCGGTCCGACGGTCGCCGAAGTGCATACGCCGTTGGAAGATACGGGTTATATCTCTCCGCCCGCCTTCGGTAATCGCCCCTTCGAAGGAGGGTTGGCGCTCAAGCGGCTGGCCCCGGCCCGATGAGCGCTACCCGGCAGGTCGTCGAACGATGGGTCGAACTCTTCAATGCCGGTGACGCGGCAGCCCTTTCCGGCCTGTACGCCGAGGACGCCGTCAACCACCAGATCGCGTTGCAGCCCGCCGTCGGCCGCGACGCCATCGAGCGGTTTCACCGCGACACATTCGATGCCGGTCCTCTCACCTGCACCCCCGTCAACCTGCTTGTCGATGGCGAGTGGGGCGCGCTCGAATGGACCGACCCCGACGGGTTTCGCGGGTGCGGGTTCTTTCTGGTGCGCGACGGCAAGATCGCTTATCAACGCGGCTATTGGGACAGCGCGCAGCTGAACGCGATCCATCCCGAGGTGCACGGACGCTAGGCGCTGGCCAGCCGGATACGCCAGCGCACGAACGCCGTGTAGCCGATGCAGATCAGCCCGAGCATCGCGATGTCGAACAGCCACGTTCCGGCGCTGTGTTCCCAATGTCGGTCGTTGGGCGTCAACGGGCCGGGAACCAACCGGATCAGGTCGATCGTCGACGCCGAAGCCGCGAAACCCCAACGGGCAGGGGTGAACCACGACATCTGATCGAGCACGATCCGGTCCGTCACCGGGATCATCCCGCCCGAGAACACCAGCTGCGACATGATCGCCACCACCAGCAGCGGCATGATCTGTTCGTTGGACCTCGCCAGTGCCGAGAGCGCCAGCCCGACCATCGCCGCGGCCACCGTCGTCACCGCGATGTCGACGAACAACTCGATGCTGCGGTTACCGATGAGCGCACCGCTGTCGACGGCGCCGGGCCCCCAACCCTTCCCGATGATCGCGATCGCCGTCACGATCGCCGACTGCACGATCGCGAACATCGTGAACACGAAGACCTTCGCCAAAAGGTATGCCGTCGTGGACAATCCGACGGCCTGCTCGCGGCGGAAGATCGCCCGCTCCCCGATCAGCGCCCGGATGGTCAGCGCGGTGCCCATGAAGATCGCGCCGACGTTGAGCATGACCAGGATCTGACCCGGCTCGTTGGGCGCCGCGCCACCCTGTATCGCGGGCACCGGCACACCGAATCCGACGTCGCCGGGCACCGACAACGACAGCACGCCCATGATGAACGGCAGCAACATCAGGAACGCGAAGTAGCCGCGGTCGGACACCACCAGCCGCACCTGACGGCGCGCGATCGTGGAGAACTGTCGCCACACGCTCGTACTCGTCGGGCTGCCCAGATCGGAGGGCTCTTCGGTCGGCGGTGGCGGCGGCGGGGACCCGTGCCTGGAAAGGAAGCGCTCGTTGGCCGCATCGGGATCGCTGGCCACCGAGCTGAAGATGTCGGCCCAGTTGGTCGTGCCCATCGACGGGCCGATCTGGCTGGGCGGGCCGTAGAACGCGGTCTTGCCGCCGGGCGCCAACAGCAGAACCTGATCGCAGACGTCGAGGTAGGTCAGCGAGTGCGTGACGACCAGCACGACGCGTCCGGCGTCGGCCAGTTGCCGCAGCATCGTCATGACCTGGCGGTCCAGCGCGGGATCCAGGCCCGAGGTCGGCTCGTCGAGGATCAGCAGCGACGGGCCGGTCAACAGTTCGAGCGCAACCGAGGCGCGCTTGCGCTGGCCGCCGGAGAGCTTGTCGACGCGGGTCTCCAGATGATTGGTCATCTCGAGTTCCTCGAGCACCTGCATGACGACCTGTTCGCGGTCGGCTTTCGTGGTGTCGGGCGGCAGGCGCAGTTCGGCGGCGTACATCAGCGCCTGACGTACGGTCAACTGCCCGTGGACGACGTCGTCCTGCGGAACCATCCCGATCCGGGAGCGCAGTGATGCGTACTCGGCGTGCACGTTGTGGCCCTCGAAGGTCACCGTGCCCGTCGTCGGATGGGTGTAGCCGGCGACCAACCGCGCGAACGTCGACTTGCCGGCGCCCGAGGGGCCGATGACGGCCGTCAGCGTGCCGGGCCGCGCGGCGATCGAGATGTTTTCCAGCAGCGTCTTGTCGTTCTCGATGGTCCACGTGACGCCGTGTACCTCCAGCCCGCCGGTGCGGGTGGCGGCCTCGGTCTCCGTGCGGCGGACCAGTGTGCCGCCGGAGAAGACGAGGTCGACGTTGCCGATCGTGACCGTGTCGCCGTCGCGGAGCACCGCGGACTCCACACGCGCACCGTTGACGAACGTGCCGTTGATGCTGCGGTTGTCGATGATCTCGGTGCCGGCCGCCGTCGGAACCAGGGTGGCGTGGTGGCGCGAGGCCAGCACGTCCGGTACGACGATGTCGTTGTCGGTGGCGCGACCGATCTTGACTGCGCCGGGGACGTTGTCGGCGGGCCTGCCGGCCGGCCGCAGGATCTTGAGCATGCTCGTGGCGAGGTTGCCCTCGCTGGAGCGCGGGGCGGCGGTCGGTCCCATCGCCGTGGCCGATTCGAGCGCCGGTGACGATATCGGCTGGCGTACCGGCTGCGGCGGGCTCGTATAGGCCGCGGGCTGCGGCGTGCTGGGATAGCGGGGCGGGGGAGGCCCGCCCGGATAGCTCGGTTGCGGACGCGCCTGCCCCCGCGGTGGGCCGTATGACCGCGCGGTGTGGGGAGTCGAGTGCGGCCCCGAAACCGACGGGGGAGGGGTGGGGTAGTTGCCCACGGGTCGCTGGTTGCCGATCGGCACCGCCACGGTCGGTGTCCGGCCCACCGCACCCTGATGGCGCCCGATCTCGAAGGTCAGTCGCGGACCGTCGGGATTGCCGATGTTGACCGTCTGACCGTCGTGGATATCGACCGCGGGGACCCTGCGGTTGTCGACGAACATCCCGTTGAGGCTGCCGTTGTCGATCGCGACCCAGCGGCCCTGATCGAAGCGCAACACCAGATGCGCACGGGAGATCAGTGGATGGGCGATGCGAACGTCGGCGCGGAGGTCGCGGCCGATGACGACGTCATTCCCCGCCGCGAAGGTTCGGGTCGATCCGTCGTACCGAACGGTCAGCGCGGGTGGGGCGGGTCGGTTCATCGACGCCAACTCTAACGGTAGGCACCTCGAACGCGATGGTCCGACCACGCGGTGCGTCACCCGCACGGTCGACCGCGGCGCTTGCCTGCCGGTCCGCACGCCGCGGCCCACTGACGAAAGTTAGCCGTCGCCCGGCGAGTCGCGCGCGGATGGCGCCCAAACGTGGTCACCATAGGTCATGGTGTCTCGGGCGCCGTTTCTGGTCGTCGGCATTGGCGGACTCTGTGTGGCGGCGGCGTTCCTGGCGCCGACGGTCGACGCGCAGAGCACCATTGCCATCGACGCGCACGGGTTCGTCGACTCCGAAGCCCGTTGCGAGGCGCCGTGGCAGCCAACGGCTTTGGGCCGTACGCAGTTCGCGCTCGTCGCGATCTGCAAACGCGGCGGCAGTTACGAGTACCGCGGGGTGCGGATGAGCGACGGTCTGGTGCTGACCGCGCCGGCGGTCGAAAACAATGACGGCGTCTTCACCGTCGAGAACGAGGGCGCCACGTACACGTTCTCGGCGAAGGAACTCGTCGTGACCGCTGGAGACCGCGTGTTGGTGACCGAACCGATGGTGGCCTACGTCGAGCCGCGGTCCGCCGTCGACGGCTGATAGTTGTCCGGCGCACCCGTCAGCACGCAGCGGGTGTGGCTGTAGATCGTCGGCATGCACTTGTTGCAGTGATCGCAGATCGACCGCACCGAACTGTCGGCCTGGATGCGGTTGAGCAGATCGGGTTCGGCCAGCAGCGCGCGGCCCATCGCCACGAAGTCGAAACCCTCGGCCATCGCCAGGTCCATCGTCTCGCGATTGGTGATGCCGCCCAACAGGATCAGCGGCAGCTTGAGCTCGGCGCGGAACAGCTTGGCGTCGCGCAGCAGGAACGCCTCGCGATAGGGGTACTCACGAAGGAACTTCTTGCCGGTCATCCGAATGCCCCACCGCAGTGGTGGTTTGAACGCGCCGGCGAACTCCTTGACCGGGGCTTCGCCGCGGAACAGGTACATCGGGTTGACCAGAGAACTGCCCGCCGTCAACTCGATGGCGTCCAGGCCGCCGTCTTCTTCCAGCCACTTCGCGGTCTGCAACGACTCCTCGATGCTGATCCCGCCGCGCACACCGTCGGACATGGTGAGTTTGGCGGTCACCGCGATCGGGTTGCCCTCCTTCTCGACGGCGCGCCGTACGGCCGTGACCACCCCACGCGCCACCTTCGCGCGGTTCTCCAGCGAGCCACCGAACTCGTCGGTGCGCCGATTGAGCAACGGGCTGAGGAACGAGCTGGCGAGATAGTTGTGGCCGAGATGGATCTCGACCGCGTCGAAACCGGATTCGATGGCCAGGCGCGCGGCGTTGGCGTGCGCCTCGGTGACCTCGCGGATGTCGTCACGGGTGGCCTTCTTGGCGAACCGCATCGACAGCGGGTTGAAAAAACGGATCGGCGCCAGCGCCTTGGCCTTGTTGGTCCGCGCGTTCGCCACGGGGCCGGCATGGCCGATCTGGGCGCTGATCGCGGCGCCCTCGGCGTGGATCGCCTCCGTCAGCCGCTTCAGTCCCGGCACCGCCTCCGGACGCATCCAGATCTGCCAGCCGTCGGTGCGCCCACCGGGGGCGACCGCGCAGTAGGCGACCGTCGTCATCCCGACTCCGCCGGCGGCGGGCAGCCGGTGGTAGTTGATCAGATCGTCGGTGACGAGCGCGTTCGGCGTCGACGCCTCGAATGTCGCCGCCTTGATGATCCGGTTGCGCAGCGTCACCGGGCCGAGCTTGGCGGGGGCGAACACATTGGGCAGGTTGCTGTGCTGTTCGCCCGAGAGGCTCATCGCCGTGTTCATAGAAAGTGAGCATGCCAGACTGGCACCCGTGGGTGCGATCACGCTGGACGGCAAGGCTACGCGCGACGAGATCTTCGTCGACCTCAAAGAACGCGTCGCGGCGCTCACCGCGGCGGGCTGCACGCCGGGACTGGGCACCGTGCTCGTCGGCGACGACCCCGGCTCGCATGCCTACGTGCGCGGCAAGCACTCCGACTGCGCGAAGGTCGGCATCAACTCGATCCGCCGCGATCTGCCCGCAGACATCAGTCAGGCCACTCTCGACGAGACGATCGACGAACTCAACGCCAACCCCGAGTGCACGGGTTACATCGTGCAGTTGCCGCTGCCCAAGCACCTCAACGAGAACGCCGCACTGGAGCGCGTCGATCCGGGCAAGGATGCCGACGGCCTGCACCCGAGAAACCTCGGCCGGCTGGTCCTCAACGAACCCGCCCCGCTGCCGTGCACCCCGCGCGGGATCGTGCACCTGTTGCGCCGCTACGAGGTGGAGATCGCCGGCGCGCAGGTCGTGATCATCGGGCGCGGCGTGACGGTCGGTCGCCCGCTCGGGCTGCTGCTGACGCGTCGTTCGGAGAACGCGACGGTCACGTTGTGCCACACCGCGACTCGTCATCTTCCGGAGTTGGCCCGGGAGGCCGACATCATCATCGCCGCGGCGGGCATGCCGCACATGGTGACCGCCGAGATGGTGCGGCCCGGGGCGGCGGTCGTCGACGTCGGGGTCAGCCGCGACGAGAACGGCAAGCTCGTCGGCGACGTGCATCCCGACGTCTGGGATATCGCCGGGCACGTATCGCCCAATCCGGGCGGCGTCGGGCCGCTGACCCGTGCGTTCCTGCTGACGAATGTGGTCGAACGCGCGGAGGTACTGGCCGGCTCGTGACGCCCAAGGAGTTCGCGCGCAAGGTTTTCGCCGGTCAATGGCCGTTCTGGTCGGTCGGCCTGATCTTCGCCGCCGCGTTCGTCCTCGTCGTCGCGGGCTATTGGCGACGCGGCGCGCTGGTGATGGCGATCGGGGTGGGCGTGGCGGCCGCGCTGCGTCTGCTGTTGAGCGACGACCGCGCGGGGTTGCTGGCGGTGCGCAGCCGGGGCGTCGACTTCGTCACCACCGCGACCGTCAGCGCGACGATGCTCTACGTTGCCTGGACCATCGACCCGCTGGGCACGAGCTGAATCCGGTTTCATTCGCCGAGCCCGACGTTTTGGCGGGTTTTACTCCTCTTTTTCCGCCAAAGCGTCGGCTTCGATGCGACTGTCAGGCCAGCGAAGCGCGGATACACACCGTGACGTACGGCAGCGCCAAACCGGTCGAGTTGGCCAGCGCCGGATGGGTTGACAGCAGCTCGCGCACTCGGTCCAACGTCCTGGCGCGCACCTTCTCCGGCGACGTGATGCAGTAGCTGCGGGACGCGACCAGGTCGATGAGCGCTTGCGGGGTCAGGTAATTGGTCCACTCGACCTGATGACGTTCGACACCGGTGAACGGCTCGGGCAGCGACACGGTGTTGCTGAACGGATCGTTCTCGTGACCGATGATGCGGCCGAGGTCTTTAACCCAGCCCAGCCGCTCGTCGCGGGTGTTCCACACCAGGCCCAGCCGACCGCCGGGGCGCAGCACGCGGGCCACCTCCTTGACCGCGATCTCGGGGTCGAACCAGTGCCAGGCCTGAGCCACCAGCACGGCGTCCACGCTGTCGTCGGGCAGCGGAATCTCCTCGGCGGTGCCGAGCAGAGCGGGCGTCTCGGGAAGCGAACGACTCAGCAGCTCGAGCATCTCCGGGATCGGATCGACGGCGACGACGTCGAGGCCGCGCTCCACGAGACGCGTGGTCAGCTTGCCCGTACCGGCCCCGAGGTCGAGCACCTTGGCGGCATCCGACGGCAGCAGCCAGTCGATCGCGTCGGGGGGATACGACGGCCTCCCGCGTTCGTAGGCGGCGGCTTCCGCGCCGAAGGACAGCGATCGATCGCGTTCCGGCCGGCTCACCGCAGACTCATTTTGCTGCCAGCTCCAGCGTGCGGCGGATCAGCTTGTAGACCGCGTCGGTCTCCACCAGGAAGCCGTCATGCCCGTAGATCGACTCCACGACGTCCAGCCCGGCGCAGCCCGGCAGCAACTCGGCCAACTCCTCCTGCAGCCGAAGTGGGTAGAGCCGGTCGGAGGTGATGCCGCCGACCACCGCCGGCACCGGACAGCCGCGCAACGCGGCCTCGACACCTCCGCGGCCGCGTCCGACGTCGTGGCTCGACAGCGCCTCGGTGAGGCTCACATACGTGCCCGCATCGAACCGCGCCACCAGCTTTCGGCCCTGATGTTCCAGATAGCTCTGCACCGCGTAGCGGCCGCCGAGACCGGGCTCCTCATCGCCTTGCGGATCGTTGGCGAAGCGGGTGTCGAGCTCGAGCTCCCCGCGATAGGTCAGATGGGCGAACCGGCGGGCGATAGCCATGCCGACATCGGGGGACAGACCCGTGCCGTAGTAGTCGCCGTTCTGCCAGTTCGGATCGGCTTTGATCGCAGCGACCTGCGAGCTCTGGGTGCCGATCTGGTCGGCGGTGGCACGCGCGCCGACCGCCAGCACCAGCCCCGCGCGCACCCTGTCCGGATGGCCGACCATCCACTCCAGCGCGCGGGCACCACCCAGTGAGCCGCCGATCACCGCGGCGACCTCGGTGATGCCGAACGCCTCCAGCGCGGCGATGTCGGCTCGCACCTGGTCCCGGACCGAGACGAGCGGAAAGCGCGAACCCCAGGCCTTGCCGTCGGGATGCAGTGAGCTGGGGCCGGTCGAGCCGCGGCACCCGCCGAGCACATTGGTCGCCACCGCGCACCAGCGGTCGGTGTCGATGGGTCCGCCGGGACCGGCGACACCGTCCCACCAGCCGGGGGTCGGGTGGTCGGGCCCTGCCGGACCGGTGATGTGCGAGTCGCCGGTCAGCGCGTGCAGCACGACGACGACGTTGTCGCGCGCCGGCGACAACTCGCCCCAGCGCTGCACGGCGATCGACACGTCGTCGATGACCGCGCCGTTCTCCAGCTTCAGCGGGCCGATGTCGACCACGCCGATCTCGCCTTCCGCGGGCAGGTTCAGGAGTGGTACCTCGACTTCCAGGTCGGACAGGGTCATCAGAACGCCGCCGTGGTGTTCGGATCGGATCTGCCCGCCGAGCTGAACGGCTTGGCGGCGGCGAAGCCCTGCTCGAGATCGGCCAGGATGTCGTCGATGCCCTCGATGCCGACCGCCAGGCGCACCAGCCCGGGCGTGACCCCGGTCGCCAACTGCTCCTCCGGTGAGAGCTGCGCATGCGTGGTGGAAGCCGGATGGATCACCAGCGACCGCACATCGCCGATGTTGGCGACGTGGCTGTGCAAGGTCAACGCATTGACGAAGGCCTTTCCGGCGTCGACCCCTCCCGCCAGCTCGAAGGCGAGCACGGCGCCGGTTCCCTTCGGCGCCAGTTTCTTTCCGAGCTCATGCCAGGGAGACGACGGCAACCCTGCGTAGTTCACCGAGATGACGTCATCGTGTCCCGCGAGGTACTCGGCCACTTTCTGTGCGTTGGCGACGTGGCGCTCGACGCGCAGGCTCAACGTCTCCAAGCCCTGGGCGATCAGGAACGCGTTGAACGGTGACGCCGCCGAACCCAGGTCGCGCAGCAGTTGCACGCGTGCCTTCAAAGCGAAGGCCGGTGGGCCCAGCTCGGCGAACACGACACCGTGGTAGCTGGGGTCGGGTTCGGTGAACCCGGGGAACTTCCCGTTGGTCCAGTCGAACGTGCCGCCGTCGACGATCACGCCTGCGATGGCCGCGCCGTGGCCGCCCAGGTACTTGGTGGCCGAGTGCACGACGATGTCGGCGCCATGGCTCAACGGTTGGATCAGGTAGGGCGTGGGGATCGTGTTGTCGACGATCAGGGGCACCCCGGCGTCGTGGGCGACCGCGGCGACGTTGGGAATGTCGAGGATGTCGATCTGCGGGTTGGAGATCGACTCGGCGAAGAACGCCTTGGTGTTGGGACGCACCGCCGCGCGCCAGGACTCGAGGTCGTCGGGGTCCTCGACGAAGCTGACCTCGATGCCGATCTTGGGCAGCGTGTAGTGGAACAGGTTGTAGGTACCGCCGTAGAGCCGCGGACTGGACACGATGTGGTCACCGGCGTTGGCCAGGTTCAGGATCGCGAAGTGCTCGGCCGCTTGACCGGAGGCCAGGAACAGTGCGGCGACACCACCCTCGAGGGCCGCGATGCGCTGCTCGACGACGTCCTGAGTCGGGTTCATGATCCGCGTGTAGATGTTGCCGGTTTCGGCCAGACCGAACAGCGCGGCGGCGTGCTCGGTGCTGTCGAAGGTGTACGACGTGGTCTGGTAGATGGGCAGCGCCCGCGCGTTGGTCGCGCTGTCGGGGGTCTGTCCGGCGTGGACCTGTTTGGTTTCGAACGCCCACCGCGCGGAGCGGGGCTCGTCCGGGCGACCGTCGGACTCTGGCGTGCTCATGCGAAACGGACCTCCATCTGTCTCTGGGGCCCGTCACAACGGACCCGCGCTTGCCGGTACCGCCTGTCAGCGGGTACTCAACCTGGTCATCACCCGGGGCACCCCACCGCGGTTGGAGGGTTGCCGACCAGCAAGCCGGGGCTTGTCGCTGGCACTCATGACCGCTGAGAAGCGTATCGCACGTCACCGCCGTCGTGCCAGCGAGGCGATCTCGGCGGTGCCGGGTCCTGGCTACCGACCGGTAGCGGATCACAGTCCAAGTGCCGGACCCCCTGGCTCACACAAGCCGCCGGGTACGGCGCAATACTGGTAGTCGACTGACCGAGGCCTGACCGATTAGCGAGCCGGGAGAACCCCACATGACTGCCGAGCAGCCGACCATCATCTACACGCTGACCGACGAGGCGCCGCTGCTGGCGACCTACGCGTTCCTGCCGATCATTCGCACCTTCACCGAACCGGCGGGCATCAACGTCGAGACCAGTGACATCTCGGTGGCCGC
Source organism: Mycobacterium sp. GA-1285 (assembly GCF_001499905.1). Lineage (GTDB taxonomy): Bacteria > Actinomycetota > Actinomycetes > Mycobacteriales > Mycobacteriaceae > Mycobacterium. The sequence continues at coordinate 179,782 of NZ_LQIS01000023.1, forward strand.
ACGCATTCTCGCGGAGTTCTCCGACCGCCTCACCGACGAGCAGCGCGTGCCCGACAACCTGGCCCGGCTGGGAGAGCTCACCGAGAAACCCGACACCAACATCATCAAGCTGCCGAACATCAGCGCCTCGGTCCCGCAGCTGTTGGCCGCCATCAAGGAGCTCAGGGCCAAGGGCTACGACCTTCCCGACTACCCCGGCGACCCCAAGACCGACGAAGAAAAGCAGATCAAGGATCGCTACGCCAAGGTTCTCGGCAGCGCAGTCAACCCCGTTCTGCGGCAAGGCAATTCGGATCGGCGTGCTCCCAAGGCGGTCAAAGAGTACGCACGTAAGCATCCGCACAGCATGGGCGAGTGGTCGATGGCGTCGCGCACGCACGTGGCGACCATGAAGAAGGGCGACTTCTATCACGGTGAGAAGTCGATGACGCTCGACAAGGACCGCACGGTCAAGATGGTGCTCGAGACGAAGAGCGGTGAAACCCTGGTGCTCAAGCCGGAGGTGGCGCTCGACGACGGCGACATCATCGACAGCATGTTCATGAGTAAGAAGGCGCTCTGCGAATTCTTCGAAGAACAGATCGAGGACGCCTACAAGACCGGCGTGATGTTCTCGCTGCACGTCAAGGCCACGATGATGAAGGTGTCGCATCCGATCGTGTTCGGGCACGCGGTGAAAGTCTTCTACAAGGACGCGTTCGCCAAGCATCAAAAGGTGCTCGACGAACTCGGCGTGAACGTCAACAACGGCATGTCCGACCTGTACGACAAGATCCAGGCGCTGCCCGCCTCGCAGCGTGAGGAGATCATCCAGGACATCCACGCCGTGCACGAACACCGGCCCGAACTGGCGATGGTGGATTCGGCCCGCGGCATCACGAACTTCCACTCGCCCAGCGACGTGATCGTCGACGCATCGATGCCTGCCATGATCCGGCTCGGCGGCAAGATGTACGGCGCCGACGGGCGGACCAAGGACACCAAGGCGGTGAACCCCGAGTCCACGTTCAGCCGGATCTATCAGGAGATGGTCAACTTCTGCAAGACCCATGGGCAGTTCGATCCGACGACCATCGGAACCGTGCCCAACGTCGGGCTGATGGCGCAGAAGGCCGAGGAGTACGGCAGCCACGACAAGACGTTCGAGATTCCCGAGGACGGCGTCGCGAACATCGTCGACGTCGACACCGGTGAGGTGCTGATGACCCAGAACGTCGAGACCGGCGACATCTGGCGCATGCCGGTGGTCAAGGACGCCGCGATCCGTGACTGGGTGAAGCTGGCCGTGACGAGGGCACGTGCATCGGACATGACCGCGCTGTTCTGGCTCGACACCGAGCGTCCGCACGAGGTGGAACTGCGCAAGAAGGTCAAGGAGTACCTCAAGGAGCACGACACCGAGGGCTTACACATCCAGATCATGCCGCAGGTGTGGGCCATGCGGTACACGCTGGAACGGTTGATCCGCGGCCAGGACACCATCGCCGTGACCGGAAACATCCTGCGCGACTACCTGACCGACCTGTTCCCGATCCTCGAGCTGGGCACCAGCGCGAAGATGCTGTCGATCGTGCCGCTGATGGCCGGCGGTGGCATGTACGAGACCGGTGCGGGCGGCTCGGCGCCCAAGCACGTCCACCAGCTGGTCGAGGAGAACCACCTGCGGTGGGATTCGCTCGGCGAATTCCTCGCCCTCGGAGCGTGTTTCGAGGACATCGGGCGCAAGACCGACAACAAGCGCGCCATTCTGTTGGGCAAGACGCTGGACTCGGCCATCGGAAAACTGTTGGACAACAACAAGAGCCCGTCGCGCAAGACCGGCGAGCTCGACAACAGGGGCAGTCAGTTCTACCTCGCGATGTACTGGGCGCAGGAGCTCGCCGAGCAGACCGACGACAGCGAGCTCGCCGACCACTTCGCCGACCTCGCAAAGTCGTTGGCAGACAATGAGGATGCGATCGTCAACGAACTCGTCGAGGTGCAGGGCGACTCCGTCGACATCGGCGGGTACTACTACCCGGACCCGGAGAAGACCACCGCGGTGATGCGGCCCAGCAAGACGTTGAACTCGGTGCTGGAGGGCGCGACCACCGAGCCGGTGACCAAGCTCTAACCGCCGAGCGCCTCCCGCGGCGGCGCGGCGTGCCGGTCGACGAACTCGACGATCAGGTCGGCGACGCGCTGCGGCGCTTCGTACATCGGGATGTGTCCGACGTCGTCGAGGTGGGTGATTTCCGTGCTCTCCGGCAGGTGCCGGGTGAAGTGCCGGGTGAACCGCGGGTGCGGCAGCACCCGGTCCTTCTCGCAGATCACCAGGTGGGTGGGGCACGAGCCCTCGGCCAACTCCAGCAGACCCGGTGTCAGCAGCGACTTCACCAGCAGCTGGTAGTAGGCCGGGCAGTGCGTGACGTCGTCGATGATGTCGATGAGGTCCTCGTCGCTCAGCCGGTCCGGGGTGGCGCTGATCGGGAAGTGCGCGAGGTATCGGGTGAACGGCAAGTGCAGCACGCGTTGCCGGAACGCGAGCGTGAACAGCCACACCGGGAAGCCGGCCAGGAACTTGCCGACGATCTCGAACTTCGCCGGCGTGTACCGACTCCACCCGCCCGCCGGCGCGATACCGGTCAGCGTGCGTGCGCGGCCCCGGCGCTCGAGCTCGAAGGCCACCCAGCCGCCGAGCGAGTTGCCGACGATGTGGGCGGTGTCCCAGCCCAGCGCATCCATCCTGCGTTCCGCGTCGTCGGCGAGCTCGGCGGTGTCCAGGAAACGATGCCCCTTCACCCCGCCGTTGTGCCCGGGCATCGTCGGCGCCAGCACCTCGTAGCGGCCGGTGTCGGCGATCAGCGGCGCGACCTTCTTCCACACGTTCTGCGACATCATGAACGGGTGTAGGAGCAGCATGGGCTCGCCTGAGCCGACGTGGATCGGGTCGCGCGGCAATCTCTTAGCCATCAGCCCGACAGTAAAGGTGATACCGCCGGTACCGCAAGTGCGTCGGAGCGAGGCCTACGCGCTGCGTTGGTCGGACCACGCGCCGGTGACCGTCGAATACTGATCGCGTGAAATGATCGGTCGATCATGAGCAGTCCGCGCAGACCCGTCGTCTTCTCCGGCGTGCAACCCACCTCCGATTCGCTGCACCTCGGCAACGCGCTGGGAGCGATCCAGCAGTGGGTCGGCCTTCAGGACGATCACGACGCGTTCTTCTGCGTGGTGGACCTGCACGCGATCACGCTCCCGCAAGACCCCGAACGGCTCCGGCGGCGCACCCTGGTGACCGCGGCGCAGTATCTCGCGCTCGGCATCGACCCGGGCCGCAGCACGATCTTCGTGCAGAGCCACGTTCCGGCACACGCCGAATTGGCCTGGGTGCTCGGGTGTTTCACCGGTTTCGGGCAGGCATCGCGGATGACGCAGTTCAAGGACAAGTCGCAGAAGGAGGGCAGCGAGGCCACCACGGTCGGGCTGTTCACCTATCCGGTGCTGATGGCCGCCGATGTGTTGTTGTACGACACCGAACTCGTGCCGGTCGGAGAGGACCAACGTCAGCATCTGGAGTTGGCACGCGATGTCGCGCAACGGGTCAACTCCCGCTTCCCGGACACCTTCGTCATCCCCGAGCCGATGATCCCCAAGGCGACGGCCAAGATCTACGACCTGCAGGACCCGACGTCGAAGATGAGCAAATCCGCCGGAACCGAGGCCGGCCTGATCGGCTTGCTCGACGATCCGAAGGCGTCGGCGAAGAAGATCCGCTCCGCGGTCACCGACAGCGAACGCGAGGTGCGTTACGACCCCGACGCCAAACCCGGCGTCTCGAACCTGCTGACGATCCAGGCGGCGGTCACCGGCACCGACGTCGACAAGCTCGTCGAGGGTTACGCGGGCCGCGGGTACGGCGACCTGAAAGCCGACACCGCCGACGCCGTCGTCGAGTTCGTCACCCCCATCAAGGCCAGGGTCGACGAACTGCTCACCGATCCCGCCGAGCTGGAATCGGTTCTGGCCGTGGGCGCCGAACGTGCCCGCGACGTGTCGGCGACGACACTGCGACGGGTGTACGACCGGTTGGGGTTCCTGCGGCCGGGGAGCTGACGTGGCGGAGCCTGATAGGAGACCTCCGGCCGAGCAGGAAGAGCCCGGCGAGAAGCAGGGGTTCGTCGACCGGCTGCGCGGGCGGTACGAATGGTTCGACCACGTCATGCGCGCGCAGGAACGCTACAACGACAGCAAGGGCGACTTCTACGCAGCGGGCATCACGTACTTCACGGTGTTCGCGATGTTCCCGTTGCTGATGGTCGGCTTCGCCGTCGCCGGTTTCGTCCTGGTCAGCCAGCCCGAACTGCTCGCCGACATCCAGGACCGGATCAGGGCGTCGATGTCCGGCGACGTCGCCAGGCAGCTCGTCGAACTGATGGACTCGGCGATCGAGTCCCGCACCTCGGTCGGGCTCATCGGGCTGGCCACCGCGGCATGGGCCGGGCTCGGCTGGATGGCGAACCTGCGCGAGGCACTGAGCCAGATGTGGGGCCTGATGCGGCGCGAGCCTCGCGGTTTCGTGCGCACGAAGCTGTCGGATCTGACAGCCATCGCGGGGTTGTTCCTGGCGATCGCGGTCACCATCGCGTTGACCGTGGTGAGCAGCTCAGGATTGGCCCGCAAAGCGGTCGAATGGGTTGGTTTGGGGGATGTTCCGGGCATGAGCATCCTGCTGCGCGTGATCTCGCTGGCGGTCTCGGTGTTGATCAGCTGGCTGCTGTTCACCTGGATCATCGCGCGGTTGCCACGCGAATCGATCAGCTTTCGCTCCGCCATGCGGGCAGGAGTGCTCGCGGCGGTGGCGTTCGAAGTCTTCAAGCAGGTGGCCTCTATCTACCTGCGCTCGGTGGTGACCGGCCCGGCCGGGGCGACCTTCGGCCCGGTGCTCGGTCTGATGGTGTTCGCCTACATCACCGCTCGGCTCATCCTGTTCGCCACGGCGTGGGCGGCCACGTCGATCGAGAACATGGACGCCGCGCCGGTCCCACCGCCCGGCCTCGCGCAGATCACACCGCGGGTGCAGGTGCGAGAGGGCGTCGGTGTCGGCGGTGTGTTGACCGCTGCTGCGATGGGAGCGCTTGGCGCGCTAGGGGTTTCGCGATTTCGCCGGCGTCATTGACCCTGGCTGACCAGCTGCAGGCCGATCACGCAACCGATGATGCCCAGCAGGAGCGCCACCTTGATCACCGAAGCACTCTCCTCGCCGGTCACCAACGAGTAGACGACGGTGAGGGCGGCGCCGACGCCCACCCAGACCGCGTAGCCGGTCCCGACCGGCAGGTCGCGCAGCGCAAGGCCGAGTCCGCCCATCGAAATCGTCACGGCGACAAGGAAGATGACGATAGGAATGGGTCGGGTGAACCCTTCCGTCTTGCTCAGGGCGATCGCGAACACCGATTCGAAGGCCCCGGAAACGATGAGAATCAACCAAGCCATGACACATCTCCACCCACGCCGTCTTGTCGCTGGCCGGGTACGGCGTCCCTCGTCCGGTGTCACCTGCTGACCCTCACGACGGTAGCAAAGGCGTAACGTCCCCCTGTGCCCTTGTCGACGCCGTGGTCTGAGCGGATGGGCCTCGCCGCGCCAATCGTCAATGCCCCGATGGGCGGTACCGCCGGTGGCGTGCTGGCGGCGGCGGTGTCGCGGGCCGGTGCCCTCGGCATGATCGGGATGGGCAGTTCGGCTACCGCCGCGAAGTTGGCGGCCGAACTGCCGCACGTGTGGGGGCTCGAGCGCCCCTTCGGTATCGGTCTCGTGCACTGGGTGATGGCGGCCGAGCCCGAACTGCTCGACGTCGCGCTCACGGCGAAACCCGCGCTGCTGGCCGTCAGCTTCGGCGACGACTGGTCGTGGGTACAGCGAGCCCACGACGCCGGCGTGCCGGTCGCCGCCCAGGTCGCCGACGTCACGGCGGCGCTGCGAGCAGTCGACACCGGCGTCGACGTGGTCGTCGCGCGCGGAGCAGAAGGCGGCGGGCACGGCGAGGCGCGCATCGGCACCCTGCCGTTGCTCGCGGAGGTGCTCGACGCGGTGACGGTGCCCGTGCTCGCCGCCGGGGGGATCGCCACGGGCCGAGGCTTGGCGGCGGTACTGGCCGCCGGAGCCTCGGGCGCCTGGCTCGGTACGGCGTTCAGCACCTGCTCCGAAGCCGCGACCTCCCCCGCCGCGCGGGACCAGCTGCTGCGCGCGTCCGGCGACCAGACGGTGACGACGCGCGTCTTCGATGTCGCGTTCGGATACCCTTGGCCCGCAAAGCTTCCCGAACGCGTGCTACGCAACGAGTTCGTCGACCGCTTCGACGGTCGCGAGGACCTCCTTGATGCTGACGCCCGCGCGGCACTCGCTGCTGCCGCGACCGCCGAGGACTACCGGGTGGCACCCGTCAACGCCGGGCAGGGCGTTGGCATGGTCCGAGAATCGCGCTCTGCGGCAGAGGTGGTCGGACGGCTCTGCGCCGAGGCCGAGCACCTGTTGCGCCGCTGGGGTTAGTGCTGCGGCCGCCGGTTCAGCGACCGTGCGCCCATGATCAACGAGAACACGATCATGCCGCCGACCACCGCGACGCCCACGCGCACCGGCATCGCGTCGATGTCCGACATCATCGGGGCGGCGTTGACGGCGGGATTGGTGCCGTCGGCCCCCGGCTCGGTCCCGAGCAACGACGGGTCGGGCTCGATCAGCTTGCCGACGCTGGTGCCTGGCGCCGTGGCGAAGCCGTAGTCGAGCAGATGCGCGGCCTGCTCCCACGGTGCGATCGGCTGACGGGTGCCCTTGAGAAGCACGGCGACGAGTCGGCGGCCGTCGCGGTTGGCGGCGCCGACGAACGTCTGGCCCGCGTCGTCGGTGTAGCCCGTCTTACCGCCCATGGCGCCGGGGTAGTTGAGCAGCAGCTTGTTGTCGTTCTCGATGGGATAGCCGACATCGCCGCGGCCGGGGAAGTCGAACGCACGGGTCGCCACGATGTCGCTGAAAGTCGGGTTGCGCCAGGCGTACCGGTAGAAGAGCGCCATGTCGTAGGCCGAAGTACTCATGCCGGGACCGTCGAGCCCGGACGGCGTCGCAACCCTGGTGTCGAGGCCGCCCAACTTCTGGGCCAGGTCGTTGAGCTTGTGCAGCGCGGCGTCCCACCCGCCCATCTGTCGAGCCAGTGCGAACGCGGCGTCGTTGCCCGAGTACATCAGCAGCCCGTGCAGCAGGTCGTTGATCGAGTAGTGGCCGCCCTCCCCGACGCCCACCTTGGTGCCCTCCTGCGCGGCATCCTCGGCGGTCCCGGGGACGACCTTGTGGATCGGCAGTTCGTTGATCGCCTGCATGGCGGTGAGCACCTTGATGATGCTGGCGGGCCGGTGCCTGCCGTGCGGATCCTTGCCCGCGATGACGTCGCCGGAGTCGAGGTCGGCCACCAGCCAGGCCTCGGCTGAGACGTCGTTGGGCAGGGGCGGGGTTCCCGGCGCGGTGATGACGCCACAGCCGGAGAGCTTCTCGCCGCCCATCGGGGACGCGGGCACCGGCAACGGAGCTGGCGGCGCCTGCCCGGGTTTGGGTACCTCGGACGCGTCGACCGCGGGCGGGGTCACCTCGCGGTACGGACATGCACTCGCCTCCGGCGCCGCAGGCTCCTGCGCACTCGCCACAGCCGGTCCCGCCGCCACGAACAAGGCGGTGGCCAGCACGGCGGCGCGTTGCAGCGGTTCTCGAAACTTCGCCATCGTGACCGCACAATAAGCCGCGAAAGGGCCGATCCCGCGTAGGCGCGCTGTGACTGGTGTTATCCGAGTTTCGTCTGTGACTTAGCGGACCGACAGAGACGCGAGGTCGGCGTGCGCGACGGCGGGGAATGCGATGCTGCCCATCCACAGCAGGCCGTCGGCTTCGACCAGACCGGTCACCATGCCGAACTTCGGGTGCTTGCAGCGGATGCCCGCGACGACGTCACCGCTGACCGGGTCGAACGCCACGGCCCACACCTCGGGTTTCAGTTGAGGCTGGAGCCTGTCGGGCAGCTTCCACAACAGCTTGCGCAACCCGGGCCAACGCGGGGCGAGCCATTCGGCCGCGGCGTTGGGTGGCGAGACCATCGCGCACCAGATGCGCCCGTCGGCGCCGGTGGACAGGTTGTCGGGCATACCGGGCAGATGCTCAACCAACGGGGTCACCGATCCCGCGCGTTCCCCGGTGAGCCAGTACTTCGACAGGCGTCGTCCCAGCGTCTCGGCGAACACCAGCGCCGACCCGTCCGCTGTCGGGGTGACGCCGTTGGCGAAGTACAGCCCAGCCACCACGGTGAGCACTGTGCCGTCGGCGTCACGTCGGAACAGGCTTCCCCGCGGCCGCGCCTCGAAGCCCGCGCCCTTGAAGTGGGCGTAACTGAACGCGCTCGTCGACTCGGTGAAATAGATTGTGCCGTCCGATGATTGGGTGACGTTCGAGCAGAACATCAACCGCCGGTCGTCGACCTCTGCCACGAGCGTCTCCAGCGTGCCGCCGACCGGATCCAGGGACAGCAGGCCGCCGGGACTGGTGCAGACCAGGATGCGGCCGTCGTGCGCGACATGCATGCCCAGCGGCCGGCCCTCTGTCGTGGCGACGACGGCCGGGTCGCCACCGCCGGGCGCGATGCGCACGATGCGGCCGTCGTCGACGCCCGCCCATAGCGCGCCGTCGGCGTCGACCACCACGTCCTCGGGTGCGTTGCCGGGCATCGGGACGACGGTCAGCTCGGCAGACGGTAGATCCGGAAGCGGATCGACGGGCGGAGGCTGCCAGCGGACGGGATCGATCGGCGGCTTCGGCGGCTTCGAGTTGGTGGGCACGTTGCCAGTCTCGCCGAAATTGCATTCCAGCAGACAGTTACTCGTACTTTCGCTGCTGGAATGCACTCTGGCGGAAAACCGGCGAGCTAGATGCGGCGCCCCGCCTCGGAAAGCACGTCGCGCACGATCCGGTAGATCGCGTCGAACTCCTTCTGGCCGCTGATCAGAGGCGGGGCCAGCTGCACGACCGGATCACCGCGGTCGTCGGCGCGGCAGTACAAGCCGGCCTCGAACAGCGCTGGAGTCAGAAAACCGCGCAGCAGCCGCTCGGACTCGTTGTCGTCGAAGGTCTCCTTGGTCGCCTTGTCCTTGACCAACTCGATGCCGTAGAAGTAGCCCTCGCCGCGGATGTCACCGACTATCGGCAGGTCGTACAACTGCTCGAGGGTGGACCGGAACCGCGGGGCGTTCTCCTTGACGTGGTCGTTGATCCCCTCGCGTTCGAAGATGTCGAGGTTGGCCAGCGCGACCGCCGACGACACCGGATGCCCGCCGAAGGTGTAGCCGTGCGCGAACGTCGTCTTGCCGTCGTTGAACGGCTCGAACAGCCGGTCGCTGGCGATCATCGCGCCGATCGGCGAGTAGCCCGACGTCAAACCCTTTGCGCACGTGATGATGTCGGGCACGTAGCCGAAGTCGTCACAGGCGAACATCGAACCGATCCGTCCGAAGGCGCAGATGACCTCGTCGGACACCAGCAGCACGTCGTACTCGTCGCAGATCTCCCGGACCCGCTCGAAATAGCCTGGCGGAGGCGGAAAGCAGCCGCCCGCGTTCTGCACCGGTTCGAGGAAGACGGCCGCGACGGTGTCGGGTCCCTCGAACTCAATGGCTTCGGCGATGCGGTCGGCGCAATACTGCCCGAACGCCTTCTCATCGTTCTGATACGGCGCCGGCGCCCGGTAGAAGTTGGTGTTGGGCACCCGGAAGCCGCCCGGTGTCAGCGGCTCGAACGGTGCCTTGAACACCGGCAACCCGGTGATGGCCAGTGCGCCCTGCGGCGTGCCGTGGTAAGCGATGGACCGCGAAACCACCTTGTGCTTACCGGGTTTGCCGGTCAGCTTGAAATAGTTCTTGGCCAGTTTCCACGCCGTCTCGACGGCCTCGCCGCCGCCGGTGGTGAAGAACACCCGGTTCAGGTCGCCGGGGGCGTAGTTGGCCACCCGCTCGGCGAGTTCGATCGCCGTGGGTGTGGCGTAGGACCACAGCGGAAAGAACGCCAACTGCTCGGCTTGTTTGGCAGCGGCCTCGGCCAGCTCCTGACGGCCGTGGCCGACCTGGACCACGAAAAGTCCTGACAGCCCGTCGATGTAGCTCTTGCCGTTGCTGTCCCAGATCGTGACACCCTCGCCGCGTGTGATGATCGGCGGAATGATGCCGGCGCCGTGCCGGGCGAAGTGACCCCACAGGTGGCGGTCGGCCTTCGCGCTGAGCTCCGACGAAAGGGTTGTCGTCATCTGGTACCCCAATTGTATTGCTGTTTGACGAGTTTCAAGTACACAAGCGTTTCGGTGGATATCACTCCAGGAAGGGCGCGGATCTGGGTGTTGAGCAGGTCGAGCAGGTCGTCGTCGTCTTCGCAGACGACTTCGACGATGGCATCGAAGGATCCGGCGGTGAGCACCACATAGTCGACGGATTCGATGGCGGCCAGCTTCTCGGCCACCTTGGTCGTGTCGCCGGTGCAGCGGATGCCGATCATCGCCTGACGGGCGAAGCCGAGCTGCATCGGATCGGTGACGGCGACGATCTGCATGACGCCCGCGTCGACCATGCGTTGCACGCGCTGCCGGACGGCGGCTTCCGACAATCCCACCGATTTGCCGATGCCCGCATAGGAGCGGCGGCCGTCCTGCTGCAGCATCTCGATGATCTGCTTGCTCAGGTCGTCGAGTTGGAACGCGGCGCCGGGGCGGGAATGGTTGAGGCGAAACGAAACGGGGCCGAGGCCGTGCGTAGCACCCGGTGAAGGCATGTCAGTGATTGTGCACGGAATCCGTCGCGAGAAGCAACCACAACCATGGAATCACTCGTGCGAGGCGCGTCCGGCTACGGGAAGGCGTAGGGATCGCGTGGTCCCGCCGTTGGCCAGGGCGGGCGCATCGTCTGCGGCGCGTCGTCGACAAGTCCGCTCTTGATGAGGTCGAACCAAGCAAGCGGATCGGTAGGCTGGCGGGATGACCGCCGGCATGCGGGTCGACGAATTCGAGGCGCTGCGCCCGCACCTGCTGTCCGTCGCCTACCGGCTCACGGGCACGATGGCCGACGCCGAGGACATCGTGCAGGACGCTTGGTTGCGCTGGAGTGCCGCCGAGCAGGAATCGATCAACGATCTGCGGGCATGGCTGACGACGGTGGTCAGCCGGTTGGGTCTGGACCGGCTTCGTTCGGCGGCGCATCGCCGCGAAACCTATGTCGGCGAATGGCTTCCGGAGCCGGTGGTCACCCGGCTGGACGGCGACGATCCGTTGGCGGCGGTGGTCGCCGGCGAGGACGCCCGGTTCGCCGCGATGGTGGTGCTCGAGCGGCTCAACCCGGATCAGCGGGTCGCGTTCGTGCTGCACGACGGCTTCTCGGTTCCGTTCGGCGAGGTGGCCGAGGTGCTCGGGGTCAGCGCGGCGGCGGCGCGGCAACTGGCGTCGCGCGCGCGGCGTGCCGTCGCCGACGCGCCGCCCCCGGCGCCCGACGCTGCGCACAACGAGGTGGCCGGCGCGCTGATGTCGGCACTCGCCGCGGGTGACATGGAAGCCGTTGTGCGACTGCTGCATCCAAACGTCACCTTCACCGGCGACTCGAACCGCCGCGCCCCGACGGCGCCCCGCGTCATCCACGGCCCGGACAAGGTGGCCCGCTTCCTGTTCGGTCTGGCCCGTCGCTACGGGCCGGGCTGGCTCGAGACAGGCGTGCCTGCATTGATCAACGGTCAGTTCGGCAGTTGGACGCCGGGATCACCGGCCCGCGACGGCCATCCGGAGATGATGCCGCGCGTCATCGCGATCACGGTGCGCGACGGCAAGGTCTGTGCGATCTGGGACATCGCCAATCCGGACAAGTTCACCGGTTCGCCGTTGCGGGATCTGAGTCGTCGGTCGCCCACGGAACCCGGCAGGCGTCACCGGAATTGAAGCCTTGCTCGGTGATGCCCAGCGCCGAGTACATCCGCGCCCGCATGTTCTCGACACCGATCTGATACGTCAGCTCGATGACGCCCTCATCGCCGAACCGTCGGCGAAGATCGTCGACCTGTTCGTCGGTGATGGTGTGTGGATCGCCGGTCATCGCGTCGGCGTACGCGATCGCGGCGCGCTCGTCGTCGGAGAACAGCGGTGACGTCGCATAGTCGTCGATGTGCTTGAGGCGGTCGACGTCGAGGCCGTCGAGGCGTTGCAGCATCGAGCCGAAGTCGACGCACCACGAGCATCCGATCGTGCGGGCGGTCCAGAACACCGCGAGCTCGCGGACGCTCGTGGGCAGCTTCTTCGACGCCGATTGCAACAGCGTTTCGTGGACCGCGTTGGCGACGAGCAGCCGCGTATGGTGCGCCGCCACGCTGAACGGCTCGGGTACCTCGCCGAACCGGCGCTTGGCGACCCGGTACAAGAGCTTGGTGAGCAGCGAGGCGCGTTGCGGGGGCAGGGGGTCGATGCGAGTTCTCTGTGCGTTGTCGGTCATACCCATGGGACGAGACAGCGGCGCGAAGTGTGACAGCGAATGTCCGACACAGCGTCCGCGCTGGTGAGACGATGTTCACGTGGACGCAGGGCGGGGCCCGGGCGGGACAGCGACCGCCACGGATCTTCGTTGCGCCGGCTGCAAGGCGCCGCTCGCGGCGACCGCGAAATTCTGCAGTGAGTGCGGAGCCGCGGTCGTGGAATCCGCCCGATCCGCCGAGTACAAGCACGTGACGGTGTTGTTCGCCGATGTGGTGCGGTCCATGGACATTGCGGCGGCGCTCGGCGCGGAACGGTTGCGGGAGATCATCACCGACCTTGTCGAGCGCTGCGCCGCGGTGATCCGGCGATACGACGGCACGGTCGACAAGTTCACGGGTGACGGGTTGATGGCGGTGTTCGGCGCGCCCGTCGCGCTGGAGGACCACGCCGCGAGCGCCTGCCTGGCGGCCCTGGGGCTGCAGGAGGAGACCGAACGTCTCGCGGCCGAGGTCGCACGACGCGACGGTGTCGAGCTCCGGGTCCGCGTCGGCCTCAACTCCGGCAGGGTGATCACCGGCGACATAAGTTCCGGCGCCTTCGGTTACACCGCCATCGGCGAGCAGGTCGGCATCGCGCAACGCATGGAGGCGGTCGCGGCACCCGGGGCGGTGATGCTCAGCGAGTCGACGGCGCGGCTGGTCGACGGCGTAGCCGTCCTCGGGGACACCGAGCGGGTACGCATCAAGGGCGTCGACGAACCGGTGGCGGCGCGCCGATTGATCAGTATCGGCAGGGTCCACCGCCCCGATCGGCGCGACGAATCGCCGTTGGTCGGCAGACGGTGGGAGCTGGCGGCCGCCGAGGGGCTCCTGGATGGCGCTATCGAGGGCCACGGCGCCGTGGTCGGATTGGTCGGACCGCCGGGTATCGGCAAGAGCCGGCTCGCGCGCGAGGTCGCGGCGCTTGCCGATCGGCGCGGAATCGAGGTGGTCCGCTCCTTCTGCGAGTCGCACACCAAACAGGTCCCGTTCCATGCGCTGGCCGCGTTCCTCCGGGCGGCTACCGGCGTGGAGCGTCTCGACGGCGCCTCTGCGCGCGCCCGGCTCCGCGCTGCCCTGCCCGATGTCGACGCCGAGGACGTGCTGCTGTTCGAAGATCTGTTGGGCATCGGCGAGCCGCATGCCGCGTCGGCGACCATCACCCCGGAGGCCAGGCGGCGGCGGTTGACCGCGATGGTCAACACCTACTGCCTGGCTCGCAAGATTCCTGCGGTGTACGTCATCGAGGATGTGCATTGGCTGGACGAGGTCAGTGAGTCGATGTTGGCGGACTTCCTTACGGTGGTCCCTCAGACACATCTGTTGACACTGATCACGTATCGACCTGAGTACCAGGGGATTTTGACGCGGGTCCGAGGCGGGCACACCATCGCGCTGGCGCCGCTTTGCGACGCGGATGTGCGCGCGATCGTCGACGGCCTGCTCGGAGCGGCCGATTCGGTCGGGGAGCTGCGGGAGACCATTTGCGAACGGGCAGCCGGCAATCCGCTGTTCGCCGAGGAGATGGTACGCGAACTCGCCGATCGCGGCGTGCTCGACGGCGAGCCCGGACAGTATCGCAACGCGGCGGACGACGCCGACGTGAGCGTGCCCGCGACCCTGCAGACGACGATCGCGGCGCGCATCGACCGTCTGGACGCGAAGGCCAAGCGCACGCTCAGCGCCGGGGCGGTCGTCGGCGCGGAATTCGGTTTGGATCTCGTGAGCGCGCTCGGGGTCGAACCCGCCGTGGAGGATCTGCTCGACGCGCAGCTCATCGAGCAGATCAGGTTCGGCCGTCGGCCTGAATTCGTCTTCCGCAATCCGCTGATCCGCACGGTGGCACTCGAGTCGCAGCTGAAATCCGAACGCGCCGAACTGCATCGACGATTGGCCGCCGCCATCGAAGAGCGTGGCCCGGCGGGTGAGAACGCGGCGTTGATCGCCGAACACCTGGAAGCGGCCGGCGATCTGGCGGGCGCGTACAACTGGCACCTGCGAGCGGCCTCCTGGTCGATGCAGCGCGACGTCCGAGGCGCGCGGGCAAGCTGGGAGCGCGCCGCAAGAGCCGCCGACGCGTTTCCCGAGGGCGACCCGAACCGCACGGCCCTGCGCATCGTGCCGAAGACGATGCTGTGCATGTCGACCTGGCGAGTCGGCGGTGGCCTGGCCGAGACCGGCTTCGAAGAACTCAGGGAACTGTGTGAGGGTTCCGGTGACGGCCTCTCGCTGGCGATCGGCATGTACGGCCAGATCGCCTTGCTGAGTTTCCAACATCGCCACCGCGAAGCGTCCGCGCTGGCGTCCGAGCAATTCGAGTTGCTTCAAAGATGCGACGGTGCGGTGACGGCGCTCGCGTACATCCATGCGGGAGTGATGGCGAAGGTTCTCGCGGGAGAGGCGCGAGAGGCACGCCACATCGCGGATTGGGCGGCCGGACTGCTCGAGGGATACACCGGCGCCGACATGAGCGACGACCAAGTCCGCACGGCGCTGGCGACGGCTTTGATCTGGGGGTCAGTCGCCAAATGTGTTCTCGGCGAATCTGATTGGTTGCAGAGCGCGCGGCGCAGTGCCGCGCTGGAACGCGAAGTTCACCCGGTTCGGACGCTTCTGGTTTTCATCATCGGCATCTGCTACTCGTTCGGCATGCACACGAAGGCCATCGTTCCCGACGACCGCACCGTCGCGGATACGGAGGAAGCGGTCCGAAAGGGACGCGAGATCGGCGACGTCCTCGCGCTGGCCACTGCTTGTTCGGCCCTGGGCCTGGTTCTCACTTCGCAGGCGACGGAAGCCGAGCGGCGACGCGGATTAGAGGCTCTCCGCGAGTCGTGCGAGCTGTACGAGCCCAATTCGATTTTCGCGCCCGCGGTCGGCGCCAGAGTTCGCATCGCCGAGATCCCCGCCGCTTTAGGCGACCTCGACGACGCCATCGAGGACTTGAGATCGATCGTCAACACGCTCGTCCGAAACGAAGAGAAGCTCTTCTCTGTAGAGGCCACCGCTGTTCTCGTGGAGTCGCTGCTTCGGCGCGGCGGCGCCGACGATCTCCGGGAGGCGGCCGAGCACGTCGACCGGTTCGCGGGCATGCCCACCGAACCCGGCGTCGCAATCAACGAGATCCAGCTGCTGCGCATGCGTGCCCGGTTGGCCGAAGCTCAGGGTGACGCTGGGGCTTTCCGCGACCTCGTCGAGCGCTATCGCGCCCTGGCCGTATCACTCGGCTTCAAGGGACACATCCAGCTCGCCGACGCGATGCGTCGTTCTTAGCGCGCGAACATCAGCGCGCGCTTGACCTCCTGGATGGCCTGTGTGACCTGGATGCCACGCGGGCACGACTCGGTGCAGTTGAACGTCGTGCGGCAGCGCCACACCCCGTCGACCTCGTTGAGGATGTCGAGCCGCTCGGCCGCGGCCTCGTCGCGGCTGTCGAAGATGAACCGGTGCGCGTTGACGATCGCGGCGGGACCGAAGTACGACCCCTCGCTCCAGTAGATCGGGCAGCTCGTCGTGCAACACGCGCACAGGATGCACTTGGTGGTGTCGTCGTAGCGGGCCCGGTCGGTCTGGCTCTGAATGCGTTCGCGCGTCGGGGGATTGCCACTCGTGACCAGGTAGGGCTTGACCGCGCGGTAGGCGTCGAAGAACGGCTCCATGTCCACCACGAGGTCCTTTTCCACGGGCAGCCCGCGGATCGGCTCGATGGTGATCGTGAGCTGTTTCTTGGGATTCTTCGGCAGCATGTCGCGCATCAGCACCTTGCACGCCAGCCGGTTGACGCCGTTGATCCGCATCGCATCCGAACCGCACACACCGTGTGCGCACGACCGCCGGAACGTCAACGTGCCGTCGAGGTACCACTTCACGTAGTGCAGCAGATTGAGCAGCCGGTCGGTGGGCAGGCACGGAACGCGGAAACTCTGCCAGCCTCCCGAATCGGCATAGGCGTCCGGGTCTTCCGGATTGAACCGCGCGATCTTCAGCGTCACCATCACCGCGCCCTCCGGCACGGGCGGCAGTTGGGGATCGCGCGTCTCGACGTCAGGCGCGATGGTCATTTTTCCTCACACAAGTGCTCGTCAGAAGTCATAGATCAGTACTTCCGTTCCATCGGCTCATAGCGGGTCTGAACCACGGGCTTGTAGTCCAGCCGGATGTCGGACAGAAGGTCCGTGCCGTCCTTATAGGCCATGGTGTGGCGCATGTAGTTGGTGTCGTCGCGGTTGGGGTAGTCCTCACGGGCGTGCCCGCCCCGAGACTCCTTGCGGTTCAACGCCCCGACCACGGTGACCTCGGCGAGCTCGAGCAGAAAGCCCAGCTCGATCGCCTCGAGCAGGTCGCTGTTGTAGCGCTTGCCCTTGTCCTGCACCGTGATTCGCGAGTACCGTTCCTTGAGTGCGTGGATGTCGGTGAGCGCCTGCTTGAGCGTCTCCTCGGTGCGGAACACCGCGGCGTTGTTGTCCATCGACTGCTGCAGAGCGCCGCGGATGTCGGCGACGCGTTCGTTGCCGTGCTCGGAGAGGATGTCACCCACCCATTCGACCACCATGCCCGCCGGATTCTCCGGCAGCGGAACATGGTCGTGACCGAGAGCGTAGTTGGCCGCGGCGATGCCCGCGCGACGGCCGAACACGTTGATGTCCAGCAGCGAGTTGGTCCCCAGGCGGTTGGCGCCGTGCACGGACACGCAGGCGCATTCACCGGCGGCGTACAGGCCGGGGATGATCGTCGTGTTGTCGCGTAGCACCTGACCCTTGACGTTGGTCGGGATGCCGCCCATCACGTAGTGACACGTCGGGTAGACCGGCACCAACTCCTTGACCGGATCGACGCCGAGGTAGGTACGGGCGAATTCGGTGATGTCGGGAAGTTTCGCCTCGAGGACGTCCTCGCCGAGATGGCGCACGTCGATGTAGACGTAGTCCTTGTTCGGCCCCGCGCCGCGACCCTCGAGCACCTCGAGCACCATCGACCGGGCGACGATGTCGCGCGGCGCCAGGTCGACGATCGTCGGCGCGTAGCGCTCCATGAAGCGCTCGCCGTCGCCGTTCAACAACCGGCCGCCCTCGCCGCGCACTGCCTCGGATATCAGGATGCCCAGGCCGGCCAGACCGGTCGGATGGAACTGGTGAAACTCCATGTCCTCCAACGGAAGTCCCTTGCGGAACACGATCCCCAGGCCGTCGCCGGTCAACGTGTGCGCATTGGAGGTGGTCTTGTACATGCGGCCCGACCCGCCGGTGGCGAACACGATGGCCTTGGCGTGGAAGATGTGGATGTCGCCGGTGGCCAGCTCGTAGGCGATGACGCCGGTGGCCACCGGGCCGGAATGCGTCTCGGTGATCGAGATGTCGAGCGCATAGAACTCGTTGAAGAACTCGACGTCGTGCTTGACGCAGTTCTGATAGAGCGTCTGCAGGATCATGTGGCCGGTGCGGTCGGCGGCGTAACACGCCCGGCGCACCGGAGCCTTGCCGTGGTCGCGGGTGTGCCCGCCGAAGCGGCGCTGGTCGATGCGGCCCTCGGGGGTGCGGTTGAACGGCATCCCCATCTTCTCGAGGTCCAGCACCGCGTCGATGGCTTCCTTGCACATGATCTCGACCGCGTCCTGGTCGGCGAGGTAGTCGCCGCCCTTGACGGTGTCGAACGTGTGCCACTCCCAGTTGTCCTCTTCGACGTTGGCCAACGCGGCGCACATGCCGCCCTGCGCCGCGCCGGTGTGGCTGCGCGTCGGGTACACCTTCGTCAGCACCGCGGTGCGGGCCCGCGGACCCGCCTCCACCGCGGCGCGCATACCCGCGCCGCCCGCGCCGACGATGACGACGTCGTAGCGATGTTCCTGAATCATGTGAAGCTCGCCCTCATGAGATGTTCGCGTCGAAGGTGACCAGCACGTAACTGCCCAGCACCAGGGTGAATCCCGTCGCCAACAGAAGCAGCGAGTTCAGCCAGAACTTCGTGGTGTTCTTGCGCGCGTAGTCGCCGATGATGGTGCGCAGGCCATTGGCGCCGTGCAGTTGGGCCAGCCACAGCAGCGCCATGTCCCAGATCTGCCAGAACGGCGACGCCCAGCGCTCGGCGACGTAGTTGAAGTCGATGCGGTAGACGCCGTCCTCCCAGATCAGCATCACGAACAGATGGCCCAAGGCAAGAAAGACCAGCGCCACGCCCGAGAACCGCATGAACAGCCACGCGTATTTCTCGAAATAGGGGATGCCGCGCGGTCGGCGTGGTGCCCGCGGATGGTCCAGGCCGGCCGGCCGGTCATGCTCCTTCTGCATCACCGGGGCGATGCGGCCCTCGCGGTGGTGCGGCGTCCAGGCTCTCGAGGGCCCGGCCGGCGCGCTCACAGGAACCGCTCCGCCATGTGCATGCCGATGATGCCGACGGACGGGATGAAGATCGCCAGGAAGACGCCGATCACGATCCACAGCATCGCCCGCTGATAGCGCGCGCCGTGCTGCCAGAAGTCGATGAGAATCACCCGGATGCCGTTCAGGGCGTGATAGAGCACCGCGACGACGAGACCGATCTCCATCAGCCCGATCAGCGGAGTTTTGTAGGTCTCGATGACCTCGTTATAGGCCTGCGGGCTGACGCGCACCAGCGCCGTGTCGAGCACGTGGACGAACAGGAAGAAGAAGATCGTCGCACCGGTGATGCGGTGCAGGACCCACGACCACATCGCGGGATCGCCGCGGTAGAGGGTCCGTCTGCGAGACGGTCGCGGTCGTGGAGCCGCGGAGGGCCCGGGCGGTCCCCCCGAAATCTGAGTACTCATCTGGCCTCCAACGCCTTCGGTGGACGATTGGGCTTCCGAGCTGCACCGGGCGGCAGGGGTCCTTCCTGGCGGTCGGTCCGGTTCGCGACTTCACCCAAACCTCGGGGCGACTCTAAACCCAGTTGTACTGCTAAACGAACTACGGTTTAGCCGTCGATGTCTTCGAAAACGCCGAAGTTAGGATGGCCTACTCCGTTTCCCGGCTTCGCGGAGGGGACATCGGAATGCATTCAGAACCGGTCCGGCGAGGTGGGATGATGTCCGATATCGACTGGAATTCGTTGCGGTACAAGGCAACCCAGGTATCAGAGACGGCCTACGCACCATATTCAGGCTTCGCGGTCGGTGCTGCCGCGCTGGTCGACGACGGGCGGGTGGTCACCGGTTGCAATGTGGAAAATGTCTCATATGGCCTTGGTCTCTGCGCGGAGTGCGCGGTGGTCTGCGACCTGCATTCCAGCGGTGGTGGACGCCTGATCGCGCTGTCGTGCGTCGACGCCGCGGGGGAGGTGCTGATGCCGTGCGGCCGGTGCCGCCAGGTGCTGCTCGAACACGGGGGACCGGAGATGCTGATCGACCATCCGAGCGGACCGCGGCCGCTGGCCGATCTGCTGCCCGATGCGTTCGGCCCTCACGACCTGGCCCGACGGGATCGGGCGCGGGGCGGGGAAACTCGGTGACGCAGTTCACATTTGATGCGCCGACCGTCATCCGGACGAAGCGCGACGGCGGAGTGCTCTCGGACGCGGCGATCGACTGGGTGATCGACGCGTACACCCACGGCCGGGTGGCCGACGAGCAGATGTCGGCGTTGTTGATGGCGATCTTCCTGCGCGGTATGACGTCGGCTGAGATCGCCCGGTGGACAGCTGCGATGGTGAACTCCGGCGAGCGGCTGGACTTCACAGATCTTCGCCGGGGTGGAAAGCCTCTCGCGCTGGTGGACAAGCACTCCACCGGCGGTGTCGGGGACAAGATCACCATCCCGCTCGTGCCGGTGGTGATGGCATGCGGCGGTGCGGTGCCGCAGGCCGCCGGGCGCGGTCTCGGCCACACCGGCGGCACGCTTGACAAGCTCGAGTCCATACCCGGCTTCACCGCCGAGATCTCCAAACACCAGATCCGACAACAACTTTGCGGGCTGGGCGCGGCGATCTTCGCGGCGGGCGAGTTGGCCCCTGCCGACCGGAAGATCTACGCGCTGCGCGACATCACCGCGACCACCGAGTCCCTGCCGTTGATCGCGAGTTCGGTGATGAGCAAGAAGATCGCCGAGGGGGCCCGAGCGCTGGTGCTGGACACCAAGGTCGGTTCAGGCGCCTTCCTGAAGACTGAGCAACAGTCACGGGAACTGGCCCGCACGATGGTCGAACTGGGCGTCGCGCACGGCCTGTCCACCCGGGCGGTGCTGACCGACATGTCCACCCCGCTGGGCCACGCCGTCGGCAATGCCGTGGAGGTGGCCGAATCGCTGGAGGTGCTCTCCGGCGGCGGTCCGTCCGACGTCGTGGAGCTCACGCTGGCTCTGGCCGCCGAGATGCTGGACGCCGCCGGCATCGACGGCATTGACCCGGCCCAAACGCTGCAGGATGGATCGGCGATGGACCGGTTCCGCGATCTTGTCGCCGCGCAGGGCGGGGACGTCGCCCAGGCTCTGCCGGTGGGTCCGCACGCCGAGACCGTCACGGCGCCGCGCGATGGCAGGATGGAGAGCATCGACGCGATGGCGGTGGGTCTGGCGGTGTGGCGGCTCGGAGCGGGCCGCTCCGCTCCTGGTGAGCGGGTCCAGCCGGGTGCCGGGTTGTACATCCACCGGCGGGTTGGCGAACCGGTCAGGGCCGGGGAGCCGCTGTTCACCCTCTACACCGAGACCCCCGAGCGTTTCGAGGCGGCGATCGCCGAACTGGACGGCGGCTGGGCCGTCGGCGACGCCGCACCGCCGCCGCGTCCGCTGATCATCGACCGAATCACGAGCGGAGACTAGAACCGGAGAGCGAGATGACCACGCCCCTGACGCTGGACTCGATCAGACATGCACCCAAGGCGCTTCTGCACGACCACCTGGATGGCGGCCTGCGCCCCGCGACCGTCCTCGAGCTGGCCGAGGAGACCGGTTACGACGACCTGCCGGCCACCGACGTCGACGAGCTGGCGACGTTCTTCCGCACCGCCGCGCACAGCGGGTCACTGGTGCGCTATCTGGAGCCGTTCGCCCACACCGTCGGCGTCATGCAGACACCCGAGGCCCTGCACCGGGTGGCCTACGAGTGTGTCGAGGATCTGGCCGCCGACAACGTGGTCTACGCCGAGATCCGTTTCGCCCCCGAGCTGCACATCGACGGCGGCCTGTCGCTGGACGCGGTCGTCGACGCGGTGATGGCCGGGTTCGCCGACGGCGAGAAGGCGGCCAGCGCCGAAGGGCGGACCATCACCGTGCGCTGTCTGGTGACCGCGATGCGGCACGCGGCACGCTCCTTGGAGATCGCCGAATTGGCAATCCGGTTCCGCGACAAGGGCGTGGTCGGTTTCGACATCGCAGGCGCGGAAGCCGGCCACCCGCCGACGCGACACCTCGACGCGTTCGAGTACATGCGAGGCAACAACGCGCGCTTCACGATTCACGCGGGGGAAGCGTTCGGTCTGCCGTCGATCCACGAGGCGATCGCATTCTGTGGTGCCGACCGCCTCGGCCACGGGGTGCGGATCGTCGACGACATCACCGTCGCACCCGACGGCACCCCGCAGCTGGGCCAGCTCGCGGCGCTGTTGCGCGACAAGCGGATTCCGTTCGAGATGTGCCCGTCGTCCAATGTTCAGACCGGCGCGGTGGCCAGCATCGCCGAGCATCCGTTCGATCTGCTGGCGCGGCTGCGCTTCCGTGTCACCGTCAACACCGACAACCGGCTGATGAGCGACACCACGATGAGCCAGGAGATGCTGCGGCTGGTCGAGACGTTCGGTTACGGCTGGAGCGATCTGCAGCGGTTCACGATCAACGCGATGAAGTCGGCGTTCATCTCGTTCGACGAGCGCCTGTCGCTCATCGACGACGTCATCAAGCCGCGCTACGCCGTGCTGATCGGCTGAGTTATCCCTCCGCGAGCGGCCGCGTTTGCCCACGGACACGCCGCGTGCGCGTGACAGTTCGCGGTCGCTCGCGGTTGACGAGTGGCCCTTATTCGGGGCGGAGCCGGGATTCGACGAACGCCTCCAGCGCCTCCCACTGTTCGACGGCCTTGGCGTACGGCGGGCTCGGCGCGCGCACCGTGTCGGGGTCCAGGACGTGTGCGATCAGCCTTCCGAGCGGCTGATCCGGATCGAGGGCCTGGTCGACGGTCGTGTCCTCCGAGTAGTCGCCGACATCGCGAAGCAGTTCGACGGCGAGCTCCAACTGGTCGCGGTCCAGCGCGTCGGGTCCGTCCGCGAGGTCGTCGACGATGCCGGTCAGCACGTAGATGTTGTCCTCGGTGACCTCGACCTGCAGTGAGCCGTCGGTGGCGGCCGTGCGGATGTCGTCGTAGGTGGCCAGCCCGGACAGGTCGTGGTCGTGTTCGTCGGCCAGGTAGCGCGCCAGCGCCCGCTCGGAGCCAAAGACGCTGATGCGGCCGTTACGGCCGAGGAAGACCGGCTGATCGTCGAGGTAGCAGCGCAGCGTGTAGTAAGTGCCCGCGCTCGTCATCATCCGCACCGGGTCGATGCCGACCTTGAGCCAGAAGTCCTCGTCGCTGCCCAGCACCTGACTCTGCGCCTGGGCGGTCAGGGCGTCGGACTCCTCTTCGGCGGCGTCCTCCTCGGAGCCCTCGGAGCTCTCCGAGACCTCGGAGCTCTCGTCGTCCTCGGAGACCTCGTCTTCGGGCTCTGGTGCCGGCTCGGCCAATTCGGCTTCCGCCTTCTGCGAGGCGGTGGCGTCGACGTCGGGCGTGGTGACCACCCCGTCAAGGGCGTCGACGACGTTGTCCCAGGCCCGGGCGATGACCGCCTCGATTTCGCCCCACCGCTTGCGTCCGCTGCGGCCGGAAAAGGCGTCGATCCCGCCGCCGAGCGTGCCCAGCACCGGATTACCGTTGAAAAACCTTGTGACAACCGGTAATTCGCACACCGAGCCGAGCGAGGAGACGATCGCCAGTGTGCGGTGCAGCTGCCGCACGGCGTCCTCGCTGACCTTTTCCGCGACGATCTCCGGCACACCGATGACGTCGTACCGGTGCTCCTCGGCCGGATCCAGGCGGTGCGCGTTCGCCTCGGTGAACTCGGCCCACGTGGGATGGTCGGCCAGGTCGTTGTCCTTGTTGGTTCGGACGAACGCGACCAGGTCGGCGACCGACTCGAACGCGTACAGATCCTCGTCCTTGCCGAGGAAGGCCTCCCATTCGTCGCCGCCATCACGCCACCGTGGAGCCCATAACGTGTACAGGTCGCCCTTGGTCAAGCCGAGCCGGATCGGCACGATGTCAGCAGCCATGCGGCACACAATAGCCACCCTGCCTGCGAGTGCGTTCGTCCAGCAGGTGACGACGCCCGAGCGGAGCGCGTTGAAGCTGGTGCTCACCGCCGCGTGATGCCGGGCCGGGATGGCAGCATGGCGGACATGACCGACAATCTTCCTTCCCCAGGCTCGACACTGGTTTCTGACGTCATCGGTGACCCGGTGGCTCGAGTGCCGGCGAGCGCCACGATCGTCGAGGCCGCCGATGCCCTCGTCAGGCACGAAGTCGGTGCGATCGTGGTCGGAGATGACGAGCGACCCTCGGCACTGGTGTCGGAGCGGGACGTCGTGCGAGCCGTGGCCGCCGGTCAGGATCTGTCGGGGCCGGCACTGGAGGTGGCCAGCAAGAAGTTGGTGTGGTGCGACGCCGACGCCACGGTCAACGAGGTGGCGGTCCAGATGATGGACCGCTACATCCGCCACGTCCTGGTGGAGCAGGACGGCGAGCTGGTGGGCATCGTCTCGGCACGCGACCTGCTCGGTGTTTACGGCGCCGGCGCGGACCTGGAATCCGATTAGTCAACGATGCTGCTGTGACCTGACCGGCACCTTTCGCGGCGAACGAGACCGCCTCAGCGACGCGCGTAGGGCAGGCTGAAGCGATGACGGAAGCCACCGACCTCGTCGACGTGGTAACCGCTCTGGGTGAAGTACTGGGCCGGACGTCGTTCCCGCTGCCTGCGCCGTCGGCCTGGTCGGCCGAACGTGACGCGCGCGAGCTGACCGGGCAGCTGGCCGACTACCTCGTTCCGCGGCTGCGGAGCATCGACGCCCCACTGCTGGCGGTGGTCGGCGGCTCGACTGGCGCGGGGAAGTCCACGCTGGTCAATTCGCTGGTCGGCGCCGACGTCAGCCCGGCCGGAGTGCTGCGGCCCACGACCCGCGGCCCCGCAATCGTGTGCCACCCGTCAGACCTAAGGTGGTTCACCGACGACCGGATTCTTCCGCAACTACCGCGATCGTCCGGGCCGGACGGTCTGCGCCTGGTGCCGCACGAAGGTATCGGGCCCGGTCTGGCCTTGCTCGACGCCCCCGACATCGACAGCGTCGTGAGTACCAACCGCGAGTTGGCGTCCACTCTCTTGGCCGCGGCCGACCTGTGGATCTTCCTGACAACCGCGGCCCGGTACGCCGATGCGGTGCCGTGGCAACTGCTTCATACCGCCCGCGACCGGGGTACCGCGATCGCCATCGTGCTGAATCGATGCCCGCCGGAGGCGGTAAGGGATGTGGCGGCGCACTTGTCCGACATGCTGGCAGCGAACGGATTGGGCGGCGCGCCGCTGTTCGTGATCGCCGAGCAGGGCCTGCGCGCCGGGCGGTTGCGGGACAAGGCGACAACACCCATTCGCTCGTGGCTGGACAGTCTCACCGCCGACGCTGAGCAACGGGTGGCCGTGGTGCGTTACACGCTCGACGGAGCGCTGCGCAGCCTGGCGCCCCGCACGTATGCACTGGCCGAAGCGGCCGACGATCAATTCGCGGTGCGCTCGCAACTGGAGTCGTGCGTGTCGTCGGCGTACGGCGACGCGCTCGCGCGCGTTGACGAGGCGGTTCGCGACGGGACGCTGCTGCGCGGCGAGGTGCTGGCCCGCTGGCAGGACGTGGTCGGTACGGGGGAGTTTCTGCGCAAGCTGGAATCGCGGGTCGGGCGGATTCGGGACCGCATGTTGGCGGCGGTCACGGGGCGGTCGACACCGGTGGAGGAACTCGGGGAGGCGTTGGAGACAGGCATCGCGACAGTCGTCCGGGCGGCAGCGGAAGAGGCCGCGGAGGTGACGTACGCGTGTTGGGCGCGGCACCAGGCCGGCGCCCCGCTGCTGACCGACGAGCTGGCGCGGCCGGCTGCCGGCCTCGAGGATGCTGTCGAGCGGCTCGTCCGCGACTGGCAGGAATTCGTGCTGGAGCTTGTTCGCACCGAAGGCGCGTCGAAGCGCTCGGGGGCGCGGTTGGCTTCGTACGGCGTGAACGGCGCCGGGCTGGTCGTCATGCTCGCAGTCTTCAGCCAGACAGCCGGACTGACCGGCGCCGAAATCGCGGTCGCAGGGGGAACGACCGTCGCCAGTCAGAAAGTGCTGGAAGCGATCTTCGGCGAACAAGCGGTCCGCGGACTGGCCCGCCAGGCCCGCGAGGAACTCCTGGCTCGAGTCGACGGGCTGCTGCGCCAAGACGCCGCCCGCTACGGCGACGTGCTGAGTTCCGCCTCGGCGCTGGTGTCGGGCGACGAACTGCGGGCGGCCGCAAATCGCGTCGCGGCGGTGCTGCAGTGACGCTCGTCGACCGGCTGGCGGCGCTGTCGTCGGTAGTGACACTGGGGTCCGGTCGGCTCTCCGACGATGTCCTTTCCGAGCTGCGCGATCTGGACGAGCGGGCCGGCAGCCGACTGCGCCTGTCGGGCGAGCACACCGTCGTCGCGCTGGCCGGGGCGACGGGCAGCGGAAAGTCTTCTCTGTTCAATGCTGTTGCCGGCGCGCAGCTGGCCGCTGTCGGCGTTCGACGGCCGACCACCTCCGAGACTCAAGCGGTTGTCTTCGGCCGCGATGGTGCGACGGAACTCCTGGACTGGCTGGAGATCAAGACCCGGCAGTATGGCGATCCAGCAGCTGCACCGGAGCTTGCCGGGTTGGTGCTTCTCGATCTACCCGACCACGACTCCACCCAGTTCTCGCACCGGGCTGAAGTGGATCGGCTGGTCCGTCTCGTCGACGCCTTCATCTGGGTGTTGGACCCGCAGAAGTACGCCGACGCTGTCCTCCATGACGACTACTTGCGCCCGCTGGCCGCACACCGTGACGTGATGGTCGTAGCCCTCAATCAGTCGGATCGGCTGTCCGACACCGATTTGGCTGCGTGTATACGAGACCTCACCCGACTGCTCGGCGAAGACGGGCTGGGCGGCGTGCCTGTCCTCGCGACGTCGGCGGTAACACCGGATGGGGTGGCGCCGTTGCGCGAATTTCTTGCGTCGACCGTGGCCGACCATAAGGTGCGAACGGCAAGGGTGAGTGCAGATCTGGACTCGAAGGCTGCACGCCTCGCACCGCTGGTACCGCAGCGGAGATCCGTACCCAGACTGCGCGACGGCGAGCAGCGCCTGCAAGCCGCCCTCGCCGAGGCTGCAGGCGTTCCCGTCGTAGTCGGTGCCGTTGGCCGCGCTTACGAGCGACGCGGTCTGGCGGCGGTTGGCTGGCCGCCGCTGCGGTGGATACATCATCTGCGGCCGGACCCGTTGCGTCGCTTGGGCATAGGGCAGTCAAGCGCCGGAGATGAAATACTCCGCCGGACCTCGTTGCCTTCGGCATCTGCGGTCTCGCGCGCGGGCGTGGACAGCGCTGTCCGCTCACTCGCCGACACCGCGTCGGGCGGGTTACCGGCACCCTGGCCGCGGTTACTTCTCGAAGCGGCCAAGTCACACGTGGGTGCCGTGCCTGATGCCTTGGACCGAGCGGTCGGTGGCGCGGACCTCGGCTCGAATCGGCCGCCGCGATGGTGGCGTGCGGCGGGGGCGGTCCAGTGGGTGCTCCTGGTGGCTGCACTTGCAGGCGCCGTGTGGCTCGGGGTGCTCGCCGTCCTCGCATACCTGCAGATCGATCTCGATGCGCCCCTCCTCGGCCCGTTCTCCTGGCCGACAGTGCTGCTGGTCGGAGGACTCGCGGCGGGCTTGGCGCTGCGTATTCTGATCAGACCGTTCGTCGCGTTCGGCGCGTCCCGGCGCAGGCGACGTGCGAGAGCCGAACTGGGCCGGCGGGTCGAGGCGGTCGGCGAGGAGTTCGTCCTTTCGCCGCTACGGGCGGAGCTGTCGGTATACGACGAGCTGGCCGCCGCGGTCCATCGGCTGCGGTGACGATGGCGTGATGTCGGCGATCACGCCGTGGGTCGCCAAAAGCCCTGAAAACCTTGGTTCAGATTGGTCGTTCGGATCGGCGAAAGCTGCACCGGGTCGCCCGCCTCGACTGGGTGTCAATAACGGTTCCGCACTCTTCGAACCTTGGCGGACGACAGGGTGCGCGCTACCCGCTCACGTTGATCGTAGGCTCGGAGGGTGCGCGATGTTGAGGCGGTCGACAACGAGATCCGGCTGGTTGCCCTCGTCCGGCGCTCCATCGTTGAGCAGGGCGGTCCATTGACTTCCACCGTCATCGACCAGCTCCTCGACGAGCGCAATCGGATAGTGAGTACTTGAGCATCTGCTGCCGTCTGTCAATGGCTTAAGGCCGTCATAGGCGACAGCACGCTGGACAGGTTCCTCCACTCGGCCCAGTGCCGGGCGAGCCACACACGCTGGCGTGCTGTCGTGGCGACGTGGAGCTTCTTGCCATGCATCTCGTAGTACAGCGTGTAGGGCTTGAGCGAGTCCGCCACATCAACAGTGCCGTCGCTCGTGACGGCGAGGAGGCCCTGGTCGAAGAGGCGGTGCAGGTCGCGGCGCAACAGCAACCCGCCTTCGACGTCGTGACGCCCGATCTCGGCGTAGCTGTACAAATGGCAGGCTTCCAGCGCCTCAGCGGGAGTCGGTCCGGAGAAGGCGCAGACTGCCCCGTACTTGCGCACCAGCTCCGCTCGGAAGGCGGGCTGGCCAATGCGCACGCTCACCTGACGGACGGTGTGCCCGCCGCTGATGGTTTGAGCGTGAGCGATGGTTACTGGAGTGAGGGCGCTGGGTCCAGCGCCCGCCTCAACAGCTGCTGCGAATAGGCTCCAGTCGATGCGTCGGATGCTGTTTTGCGAGTAGCCAGTTAACTCTCTCAGTGTCGAGCCGTCCAAGACACCGGCCAGGTCAACCCAGCCCTGCTGGTGATCGGTCCGGTATCGCGTTACCTCGACCTCCTCAACGACGGGCACCTCGAACTCGGCGCGGCAGTCATCGCAGCGAAATCGCGGTGATTTGGTCTTGCGCGCCGCGATGTTCGTCGTCGAGCAGTTCGGGCATCGGCTAATCATCTTGGTGCCTGGCCATTCGTGGATGCTGGCTATTGCTGAAGCGCCGATGAGGCTCACCTCGTCCCAGAAGACCAAGCGGTCGCCGACAGCTACCTGTTTCGAGTTGGCGACGTTGCTGTCGTAGCTGTAGTGGCTGGACGGGTCGTCGTCGTACTTCGTGTAGCCGCCCAAGCGTCGGTAATCCGACTTGGTGGTCACCAGCCAGGCGCGGGTGTCGTCGACCCTAGCGGGCGAGAAGCTAAAACCAAGTGCTCGCAGGGTCTTTACGACTGTCTGCTGACCGCCAGAGAAGTCGCTCGCCGTAAGGAACTGCCCGGTGGCGTAGCCGTGCGCGACGCCTACGATCGCCTTCGAGTCGTACTGTCGTCCGTGCTCGGCGACGCGATACAGCCTCGCGGCTGCGAACCCGTAGCGGGCTAGGAACTGATCGGCACCTAGCTCGTCGTACTCGTCCATCGCTCGGAGGACGGCTTCGCGAGTGATGTCGGAAAGTGCCACGACGGGAATGTAGCGAACCCTGACGACATCGAAGGTCAGATGCGAAGGTGCTTCCTATACGAGTCCTCGAACTTCGCTGGCGACGGTCGTAACATGAAATTGTCGGGGGGCGATTAATACGGGGACTGTTTGAATTTGCTGCAAGGCCGCCAAGCGTGCTCGCGGCAAAGGGGGGACTGCTTATGAAGAACTTGTCCATCATGGCGCTCGCCGGTGCATCTCTTTCTCTGTGGCTCGCTCCGGTAGCGCAGGGGAACTGCTGCGAAGGCGAGTTCGACTGGGCAGACCCATACGTCGATGCGCTGAGAAACCACGACCTGGGTTACTTGGTCAATAGTCGCGGCATCCCTGTGGCGCTGGCCGCCGAAGCCGTATGCAAGGGATCGTCGGCCTATGGCATCGCCGATGAGTACGACTTCGGCCTCGCAACCGCTGAACAGATCGCTCGCGCTGTCTACCTCGACGTCTGCCCGGAGATGGCCCAGTGAATCAGACGTTGGTCAATCGAACCGTCGCTACCGCGATGATGTTTGTAGCAGTAGGCGGCGGATTGATCTCCACAAGTGCGCCAGCGGTGGCATGTGCATGGACACCAACGGTCGAGTCGAACTACTACGCCACCTCCCTCGACTATCCCGATCATGTTCAGATCATGTGCGAGCTGACGGTGGAGAACATCAGTTGGGACGGCGTCTCGCATTGGTCCCACGCGGAGAATAGGTGGATGCCGCTTGGACACGGGACCGCCCGGCACTACCGTCCGGCTGGGCTGGGCGGTGGCGTTGACTCGTACCCGGTGGAGATCTATTGGAAGGACGGTCAGTGGGTTGTCAATCCGGTGTAACCACCTTTGCCACGGCGAAGGGTTGGGCCACGCTCATGAAGGCGGTAGTTGTTGTAGCCGGGACGATATCGGCTGTGGTAATTGGCCTGGGTCTACCTGCCTCGGCTCACGCTGACATCACTCCCAACCATGACAGCATGATCACCACAAACGCCTGCGAGGACATCCTGCTGGGCTGGTCGGATGGCCAAATCCTCGACAATCTCTCGAATCGATATGGCGTTTCCAGTCAAGAGGCGTTGCAGGTCATCACTGAAATGCGCCTCCCCGGGAACTGTGAGTATGACGAAAACTTCTGATGTCTAACTCTTGTCCGCCGATTCTGCCCTGTTGATGCCGTCGCCGTGGGCGGTTCCCCCTGCCCATGCTGATGCCTACTGCGAACTTGGCAACTGCTCATTCGACAGGTGGTGGACCATGCGGGCACCTACCGCGACGCTTCCTGCGCAATAGTTGCTGACCTTACGCTGACCAGTGACGACACCAACTGCATCAGTTCCGTGACTGAGTACGTCGTAAGTGGCGGTTACGACCCCTACATGGTCAGGGACATCGCCC
The DNA here is from genome assembly GCF_001499905.1 of Mycobacterium sp. GA-1285. Classification (GTDB taxonomy): domain Bacteria; phylum Actinomycetota; class Actinomycetes; order Mycobacteriales; family Mycobacteriaceae; genus Mycobacterium. Next base: position 210,439 of record NZ_LQIS01000023.1, read on the forward strand.
CGCACAACTGCTGAGTGTGCATTAGTTCTAGACGTCGCCGCCTCAAATTACAGCAATGCGGCCCGCAGCGGCGGACCGTAGATAGCAATATCGTCAGGTGCGCAGGTCCGCAGTGCCAGATTGTGTAGCCGCTGCCGTGACCCCGGCATTGGAAGCAGATCAACCAGGACCGGCCCGTCTTCGCTTCTGAGCCGCTCTCGCGTTGTACTTTCTCCCCGTGGCGGGAGACAAGTTCAAGGTGTTCATCTCGTGGTCGGGGGAGTTAGCAAAGGGGGTTGCTCGCATATGGCAGGAGTTGATCAAAGAAACCTTCGATGCCGTAGAGCCGTTCATGAGCGAGGAGAACATCGGGGCTGGCGAGCGAAACCTGGCCAAAATAGCAGAGGAGTTGGACGGCACGTCGTTCGGCATCATCGTCGTCACTCAGCAAAATCAGACTTCACAGTGGCTTAACTACGAGGCCGGAGCGCTTTCTAAGAACCTTGGAAACGCAGCGGTTCGAGTTGCGCCGTGTCTAGTGGACTTCGAGCGCAAGAGTGAGGTCACGGGACCACTCGCGCAATTCCAGGCGAGCCTGCTCAACAGGGACGGCGTCGAGTACATCTTGACCGAGGTCGCGAAGGTTGTAGGCGTGGACGTTGACTCGGTGAAGCGGCGCTTTGGCCGTTCTTGGAATGAATACGAGCAACGCTTCAACGAAGCCAGGGTCGCCGTGAAGGCAGAAACCCCGACGCCGCCAAGAAACAGGGACGATGTCCTCGACGAGATACTCACCTTGGTGCGCGACATCGCACGAGACCAGGGGGCGGCCGCCAGCCAGTCCGATACGCAGAATCTCGTGAACTGGCTGTGGATGCAGCGCGAAGCGCCTAGGGCAGGAGACCGAGCTTTCGACGTATTCTTCGCCCCGCGATCGGCTGAACGCTTGGGTCAACACCCGCGATGGGAACGTCCGTTGGATTTAGCGCCAGGCGATGAAGTATCCCATTCGTCCTTTGGGGACGGTCGAGTAATCGAAGTTGATGGGCAGGGCCATGACGCCGTTGCGGTCATCAAGTTCGGCAGCCACATTCAGGAACCCGTTCGGGTTAGAGCGGACGACAACCGGCTGACCAAAATCGAGGGCTGAAGACGGACGAGGCTTTCCTGCCGCCCGTGCGAGGGTCGCTCACCTGAGGAAAGAGGCGGCGGTGTCGTAGTTCCCTCCCTCCTAAACGAAGGTACCCGCAGGTTGACTCGCTTCCACGACGGAATCAATGGGACTGCTGAAAGGCGAGTTGGGTTAGTGGTGTGAGGAGTCCGTGCCGAACGGTCACGAGCGACGCGGCCCACGCTCATGTCGGACATGCCCCCGGCTGAATGCAGCCCGTTACGCCTTTGTCACGAGGGATTCGTCTAGATACCTATATAAGGTCGCTCGACTGACCCCGAGGTACTTGGCGATGTCTCGGGCGGTGTGACCATCGGCCTTCATCCGCCTCGCAGTGGCGATGTGCTCGGCGTCGGTGACCTTGCGAGGCCTACCGAACCTCGTCCCGTTGGCCCGCGATGCTGTCCGCTTCAGCGCCGTGCGCTCCTTGACCAGTTCGCGCTCATACTCGGCGAGCGACCCAAGGACGCCGATCATCATCCGCCCGGCGGGAGTGGAGGAGTCGATGCCATCGGTGACCGAGACGAGGGTGACGCCTCGATTCGTCAGCGCCTTGACGGTCTGCAAGACGTGCAGCATGTTGCGCCCCAGCCTGTCGAGCTTCCACACCACGACCGCGTCGCCCTCGCGGACGTAGCCCAGGAGTGCCGTGAGGCCTGGCCGGTCGTCACGTGCGCCGGACATGACGTCAGAGAAAACCTTGGAGACCCCAGCGGCGGCGAGGGCCTCGTTCTGTTGATCAAGCGTCTGGGCGACGGTCGAGACCCGGGTGTATCCGATGCGGGTCCCCGTCGGCTTGCGGGACCCGTTCTCGCCCTGACTCATAACGGTCGCAACGCGCGTATCGAGACATCTATTTCTGAGACCAACATTTAAGACACTACGACCTGGTGCTCCGAGCGATGCGGGATCTGGGACCGCCCAGTCTCAGATGTGATCGTTTGCGAGACGCGGCTTCGTGTCGGGCTGGATCAGCATGATGGGTTCATGACCACCCCGAAAGTCTGGATTTCGACCACCACCCGTGACGTCGTCCTCGGCAGTGCCAGCCCTGGATCGCACTGGCAGGAGGTGGGCACCATCAACACCACCTACGAGAAGGACCTGTGGAACAACGTTCAGGTCTACCTCGGCCTGCGCCGGTCCGCGCCACGGCTCAACGGTTTCTACGTCGACGGGCACGAGGACAGCCCGTGGGTGGTCGAGGTTCGGAAGCGTAAGGACACCAGCCCCTTCTGGCTCGCGATCGATCCGTATGGCGACGGCAGCCGGTACCTCGTCACGATCGCGCAGGCGTCATTGGGTGCGCTTGCGCGCCGTCCTGCGGAGCCGCATCCCGGTCGACTCGACCGTCCCATCCCAGTGGGAGTCCTCATCAAGAAGAGGGACAACCAGGCGTTCGAATACCACCGTCCATGATCGACGACATCTGTCACACGATGCTCGTGTCATTGCGGATGGGGGCGAATCACATCGACCGATTGTCAAGCGGCTCATCACACGGTCACGCCTAGGGGTTGATCTTGATCAGTCGCGCTTCCGTTGCTCTGTCCAGGTCGCTCATCGTTGCGCGTACATCAGCCAATCTGCTTTCGGCTTGATCGGCGGCTTCGACATACGCTTCAATGTTTGACTTCAGTTTGGAAACCATGTCCCTGAGGCGAACGAGTTCGTCGAGGAAAGACTCTGGAAGTTCAGCTGAAGTCCAATCAAGCCCGCACGTTTGGCAAATCTGGCCTCGCCTGAACCAGTGAATATCGGGATGGTCGGTGAAGAATCTGTGCTGGCCGCGATCCTCGAACAGGGTCGTGGGGTCTACCGCTTTGACGACTCGTACTTTTTCGCAGGAGGGGCACCACTTGTCGGTGCCGCCTTTGGCGTCTCGCATCTATCCTCCACCGAGAAAGTTGGGCCAGCGCGGCAAGTATCAGATAGGCGAGAAGCAGGGTGCTGGCGAATCAACATATTGAAAACGTCGTGACACCCAGAACAAGTGGGCCTGAATGGCCTCCCCGTGGCTGTCGAAACCGCCCCTTGTCGATGGATGCGAATGCTTCGCATCGTTCGGCCTGCACGCCCATCTGTCGCCCACGCAATGTATAAAGTCCGGTTCAATGCCTATTAGACACATGGGGGTGGTGGGGTGATCACCGGGGAGCTGAAGAACAAGGTTGACCGGGTGTGGGACGCCTTCTGGTCCGGTGGCATCTCCAACCCGCTGGAGGTGATCGAGCAGATCACTTTCCTGCTCTTTATTCGCCGCCTCGACGACCTCGACGTCTTGGCCGAGAAGAAAGCCCGCCGCACCGGCAAGGCCGCCGAGGGCCTCACCTTCGGCCCCGATCAGCAGAACCTGCGCTGGTCGGTGTTCAAGAACAACGAACCGGCGCTGATGTACAAGACCGTCGGCGAGAAGGTGTTCCCATTCCTGCGCACCCTCGGCGGCGACGGGTCCACCTACGGCGAGCACATGAAGGACGCCCGGTTCACCATCCCCACCCCGCAGCTGCTGTCGCGGGTGGTCGACATGCTCGACGAGATCCCGATGGCCGAGCGCGACACCAACGGCGACCTCTACGAGTACATGCTGTCCAAGATCGCCACCGCCGGTCAGAACGGCCAGTTCCGCACCCCACGCCACATCATCAAGCTGATGGTCGACATGGTCGCCCCGCAGCCGACGGACGAGATCTGCGACCCAGCCTGCGGCACGGCGGGCTTCCTCGTGGCCTCCGCCGAGTACCTGCGCGACAACCACTCCAATGTCTTGACCGATGCCGCCCAGCGCCAGCACTTCCACCGCAGTATGTTCCACGGCTACGACTTCGACGCCACCATGCTGCGGATCGGCAGCATGAACATGTTGCTGCATGGAGTAGAGGCTCCTGACATCCGCTACCGCGACTCACTATCCGAGGGGGCCAGTGGCGAGGCGGAGAAGTACACCGTGATCCTGGCCAACCCTCCTTTCGCCGGGAGCCTGGACTACGAATCAACGTCCAAGGACCTCCAGCGGGTGGTCAAGACCAAGAAGACCGAGCTTCTTTTCCTTGCTTTGTTTCTGAGGTTGCTGAAGGCGGGAGGCCGAGCGGCGGTCATCGTCCCCGAGGGTGTCCTGTTCGGATCGACGGGTGCCCATAAGGCACTGCGGCGCACCCTCGTCGAGGATCAGAAATTGGATGGCGTGGTCAAGCTGCCGTCCGGGGTTTTCAGGCCCTACGCGGGAGTGTCGACCGCCATCCTGCTGTTCACAAAGACCAATTCTGGCGGCACCGAGGACGTCTGGTTCTACGACGTCCGAGCCGACGGTTACTCCCTCGACGACAAGCGGACCCCCGTGGAGACCAATGACCTACCGGACGTCCTCACCTGCTGGAAGCAGCGAACAACCGCCGAGCGGGGCCGGGCGCGCACCGAGCAATCTTTCTGCGTGTCAAAGGCCGACATCGTGGCAGAGGGCTACGACTTATCCATCAGCCGCTATAAGGAGACCGTCTACGACGACGTCGAGTATCGACCACCCCTGGAAATCATCACCGACATCGAGAAGCTCGAACAGGAGATCATCCAGGGCCTCGCTGATTTGAAGGCGATGTTGTCGTGAAAAGACTTCCTCTGGGTCAGGTCGCGACTATCAGCCGAAGCGCGGTTGATCCCAGGAAGGTTGATCCTGCGACCCGCTATATCGGGTTGGAACACATTGAGCGGGGTGGCCGCATCCTCGGCGACGAGACGCTAGGGAGCGCCGGCATCAAGAGTACGAAGTTTCGATTCTCCCCCGAGCATCTGCTTTATGGGAAGCTACGACCAAACCTTGGAAAAATAGCGCGGCCCAACGAATCCGGAGTGTGCAGCACTGACATCCTTCCAGTGCTTCCCGGTCCGGAACTGGATCGAGACTTTCTGTTCCATTACCTGAACCAGCCCGACATTGTCGCCTTCGCAGCTTCGCGGGCGACGGGTGCCAACCTGCCCCGCCTCAGCCCTAAAGCACTTGAGAACTTCGTCATTCCATTGCCACCACTTGACGAGCAGCGGCGGATCGCCACGATACTCGACCAAGCCGACGCCCTCAGGGCCAAACGTCGCCAGACACTTGTCGAGTTTGATCGCCTTGTTTCGTCGATCTACTACGACATGTTCAACGACGACCGGTCGAACAGCTTCGGGTTTCCGAAAACCACGATTGGCGAAGTCGCGAAAATCATTGTCCCTACGAGAGATAAGCCGCTGGAGTTCGGTGGTGCTGTTCCATGGGTCACGCTTCCTGACCTGGAGGGTCTCGAAATATCAAGATCGCAGTTGCAAGTCGATATCGACGGTGTTCGTGTGCGCTCGAACCGACTCATTCCGCCGGACAGTGTGTTGCTAAGCTGTGCGGGATCGCTAGGTCGGGTTGCGGTGAATCGTGTGCCAGTGTTCGTAAATCAGCAATTTTATGGAATCGTTCCCGCCGATCGTGCGTCGACTCTCTACATTGCTGTAAGTCTCCAGGCCAAGCACCCTAGTTTCTTCGCGTCACTTGCGGGGACTTCAACAATCTCTTATTTCAGCAGTGCAAAGGCTGCGGAAATTGATCTACTTTGGCCCCCCATCGAACTTCAGACAGAGTTCAGTGCACGCATTGAGTCCGTACTTCGTGCCAAAGTTCGAGCAGAAGAGTCGTTATCACTGCTGCATTACCACTTCCAGTCTGTTTGCTCATCTGCGTTTTCAGGCCGACTGTGCGCAGCGGGGCACTGATGAGCAACTTCGGCTTCCTTGAGAGGGTCGGCTGGCTGGAGGTACATGCTGATTGCGCCCGCGCCGAAAGCTACGCTCTCGGCGACCCCCGGTCGGCCTGCATCTACAGCCGCCGGGCGGTTGAGCACCTGGTGAAGTACCTATACGGCGTCTTGGCGCTGCCGGTGCCGTATCAGGACGACCTGTCGGCGCGAATCAACGACGCGCGCTTCAAGGCGAAGATTGGGACTGGGGTCGCGACGAAGCTGAACCTGATCCGCAAGCTTGGCAACCACGCGGTGCACGATCAGAAGCCGATCCCGCGTCGGGCCGCCCTAGACGCGCTTCGCGAGCTGCACCATGTGATGGTCTGGGCGGCCTTTCACCACTCGACCAACCCGCAGGCGGTGCCGCTGAAGGCGGTGTTCGATCCCGCGCTGGCCAAGAAGGCGGCCCCGCTGACTCGGCAGGAGGTGGCCCAGCTGGCCAAGAAGTTCCAGGAGCAGGACGAGGCGTACGCCAAGGCGCTGGCAGAGAAGGACGAGTTGGCGGTAGCCAAGGACGTCGAGATAGCTGCGCTGCGTGAGCAGATCAAGGCGGCGCAGGCCGCCAACCAGAAAGTCGACGACCGCGACTACTCCGAGGCTGAGACCCGCGACCGGTTCATAGACGTGCTGCTGGCCGAGGCGGGCTGGCCACTAACCGACAAGCAGGACCGGGAGTTCGAGGTCACCGGCATGCCCACGCAGGACGGCAAGGGCTACGTCGACTACGTGCTGTGGGGTGCCGACGGCCTGCCGCTGGCGGTCGTTGAAGCCAAGCGCACCAGCAAGAGTCCCCAGTTAGGCCAGCAGCAGGCCAAGCTGTATGCCGACCGGCTGGAGGCGATATTCGGGCGGCGTCCGGTGATCTTCTACACCAACGGCTACCAACACTGGCTGTGGGACGACGCGGGCGGCTACCCGCCGCGTGAGGTCCACGGCTTCTACACCCGCAACGAGCTGGAGCTGCTGCTGCACCGCCGCCATGCCCGAAAGTCGTTGACCGAGGCGCTAATCGACTCGGCCATCGTGGAGCGGCACTACCAGCACCACGCCATCCGAGCCATCGACGACGCCTTCACGGCCAAGCAGCGCCAGGCCTTGCTGGTAATGGCTACGGGGGCTGGGAAGACCCGGACTGTCATCGCTTTGGTGAAACAGTTGATGGAGGCCGGCTGGGTTAAGAACGTGTTGTTCCTAGCCGACCGCACCGCTCTAGTTGTCCAGGCCGGCAACGCCTTCAAAGCGCACCTACCAGACATCACCACCGTGAATCTTCTGACCGAAAAGGTGAGCGACGGGCGAGTGTACGTGTGCACCTACCCGACCATGATGAACCTGATCAACAACACCGACGCCGGTACTCGGATCTTCGGACCCGGCCATTTCGACCTCGTGGTCATCGACGAGGCGCATCGCTCGGTCTACCAGAAGTACCGGGCCATCTTTTCCTGGTTCGACGCCCTCCTCGTCGGACTAACGGCCACCCCGAAAGATGAGGTCGACCACAACACCTACCGGCTGTTCAACCTCGAAGACGGGGTGCCTACCGACGCCTACAGCCTCGACGACGCCGTGAACGAGGGGTTTCTGGTTCCAGCGGTCGGTGTTTCGGTCGGCACGAAGTTCCTGAGGCAGGGCATCAAGTATGCCGACCTGTCCGAGGAAGAAAAAGACGAATGGGACGCCCTGGAGTGGGGGGAGGACGGCCCACCCGACGAAGTCTCGGCGGACGAGATCAACCGCTTCTTGTTCAACGAGGACACCGTTGACCAGGTGTTGGCCACCCTGATGGACAAGGGGCAGAAGGTCAGCGACGGCGACCGGTTGGGCAAGACCATCATCTTCGCCAAGAACCAGCGGCACGCGGAGTTCATCCAGCAGCGGTTCGACATCCAGTACCCCGAGTACGCCGGACACTTCGCGCGGGTAATCACCCACGGGATGAGCTACGCGCAGAGTCTGATTGACGACTTCTCGATCCCCGAGAAGGCACCCCACATCGCGATTTCGGTTGACATGCTCGACACCGGCATCGACGTGCCCGAGGTGGTCAACCTCGTGTTCTTCAAGCCGGTGCGGTCCAAGACGAAGTTCTGGCAGATGATCGGACGTGGTACCCGGCTGCGCCCCGACCTGTTCGGCCCCGGCAAGGACAAGCAGAACTTCTACGTCTTCGACTTCTGCGGGAACCTGGAGTTCTTCAGTCAAGACCTACCTGGATCAGAAGGCTCACTGCAGAAGTCGCTGAACCAGCGGCTGTTCGAGACCCGGCTGGGCTTGATCACCGAGTTGGATGCTCGAGACAAGCCTGAGGGCGAGGAGCCGCCCGAGGGGTCGGGCATCGAAACCGAACGCGGCTTGCGCTTCGACATCGCTCGCCAGCTTCACACCACCGTGGCCGGGATGAACTTGGAAAACTTTCTGGTGCGGCCACACCGCAAGCTCGTCGAGCATTACGCCCAGTGGTCGGCCTGGACTCCGATGACCTCCGACGCCGCCGACATGATCGCGCAGAATCTGGCCGGGCTGCCCTCGACGCATAAGGACGACGAGGAGGACGCCAAACGGTTCGACCTACTGATCCTTCGCCGCCAACTCGCTCAGCTTCAGGGTGACAGCGGGGCCGCCGAACGGTTACGTGAACAAGTGCAGAACATCGCCAACGGCTTGCTGGGCAAGACGACGATTCCTTCGGTGGCCGGCCAGCAGGAGCTGCTCGACGAGGTAGCCAGCGACCAGTGGTGGGTCGACGTCACGCTGCCCATGCTGGAAGTGGCCCGCCGACGACTGCGCGGCCTGCTGCAGTTCCTCGACAAGGGCAGGAAGGACGTGGTTTACACGTCCTTCCAGGACGAGCTGACCGAGTCGACGATCGTCGAGCTGCCCGGCATTACCCCCGGCACAGACTGGGAGCGATTCCGCGCCAAGGCCGCTGCATACCTGAAGCAGCACCAGGACCATATGGCACTTCAGAGACTGCGCCGCAATAAGGCGCTCACCCCGGAGGACTTGGCGGCCCTTGAACAGATGCTGGTGGATAGTGGGGCGGGAGATGCCGAAGTCATCGCCCGAGCCAAGGAACAGTCACACGGCCTTGGATTGTTCATCCGGTCTCTTGTTGGCTTGGACCGCCACGCCGCTCTAGAGGCCTTCGCGCGCTACCTCGATGGCACCAAGTTCAACACCAACCAGCTGCACTTCATCAACCTCATCGTCGACGAGCTGACCGCCAACGGTGTCATGGAAGCAGCCCGGCTCTACGAGTCCCCCTACCGGGACTACGCCGCCACCGGACCCGAGTCGATGTTCACCGAAGGCGACGTCGACAACATCGTCGACATCCTCAACACCGTGCGGGCCAACGCCTTACCTGCCGACCGGGCAGTATGAGCGCGCATGCTGCAGGGGATGCTTCAAGTCCGGCGCGTGGCGACCCCCTGAACGGGGCTGACGGACCAAATGCTTCAGTCGATGAACCAGCCACCGTCCACAGACGAGCAGTTGCGCGGCCTCGGCCTTTTCGCCGAGTCGATAAACCGTCATTCGCGTAATGTCTGACTGATGCGGTCGCAAGCCTTAACACTCGCTGCCCTAGTCATCGGCTCTGCAGTGGCTTGCACGTCGACCGATCACGGTAGCTCCAGTTCCAGCAGAGTCATTGCCACAACTGGAGTTCCCAGCGTGTCTATGACTCCGCCGAGCGAGTCGAGAGCTCCGATAGGTGCGACTCTGGAAGTGAGCGGAACGAACCTCTTTACCGACGTTCCTACCAAGGCCGCGTATACCGTAGCCAATCTGCGACCGGTTGAGATATCGGACCCGTACGTGCCGGTTCAAGGAACCGTATTTTCCATCGACGTGACGATCCAAGTGCTGGAGGGGACTATCAACGTCAGTCCATTGAGTTTCAGTGCACTTACAGTAGATGGGACCAACCTGTCAGCAGGGCTGGCTCTAGTCGAACCAATACTAATGTCTGGGGAACTTTCCCAAGGGCAATTGACTAGGGGCAAGGTCGGGTTTGATGTGCCATCCGGGATGAAGATCAAAGAAATCATGCTGGAGGAAGCGATGGGTTCACATAGAGGTCTGTGGTCCGTCGGTTGAACTCCTAAACGACCTCCGTGCGAGCCCGCTACGCGTCCAAGAACACGCTATGCGCGGCGAATACGGGTTAGTCGACCTAGCTTGACTTGGTCTCCGATACGCACGGGCACGACAGCCTGTGGCGGTGGCTCTTCGCCTGACCGCCGCTGGCTGTACCCGGCCATTGGTTGACGCCCACCCAAAGCGCCAATAAAGCCGCCGAGCCTGCCGCAGACGGTGCGTTTCGGAACTCGATGGGCGGCTTGTTACACGCAGGGTGACCTTGTCCTTCGTCTCTACGTCTCGACGTCATGCGTCCGCCTCGGCGTCTCCGTCGGGAACGAGGACTCTACCGATCGAGTCCATGATTTTGGCGATTCCTAGCCTCGGTCCGCTTCCTGTCCTGCGAATTCCCGCACGGTGCCGGGCAGCGACGTCGGAGGGCACTCCCGGTGATCGTGCTCTTCGACGAGATGTACTTGATCTCCCGCAGCGGGGGCCGCTCCACGAGGAACTGTACCGCGAGTACTCGCTCGCAGTTGGAGTGGGCGAGTCCTCGACCTGACCCCTGACGACGTCGAGCTGGTGGCTTCATCTACGCCAACACCCGCCCGGAGGGTCAATTTCAGTTACGCCTACACCGAACGAACAGCGCTTAGCGGCAAGTCATGTACTTCAAGGATCCCGTTGGGCTCGTCAGAACCGGCCGCGACACCGCCAGGCAACAAGAGCTGCCGTGACGCGGTGACCTGGATATGTCGGTTGTGCGACAGTGGCCCTTCGATCGGCCCGACGCATCCGAGACATAACAGTGATGCTGGTGTGTCGGATTCTTACACCGCACACAAAGGCTGAATCGCCGGTAGCTTTGAAGTTGTTACTGCACCAACTTCCCGTGGAGGGACCGGATGGATCCGCCGAACACGACGACGGGCGACCTCGCTGGTACCGAGGCCGCCCGCCACTTGATCGACACGCCCCCGTTGCAACCGGCGGCGCATTCCGTGAGAAACCCAACCCGCAGCGTCCAAACTCCGAATCGAGGCTCTCACTATGAAGCGTAGACGAAATCCACTCGCCTATCACCTCAAGGAGATCGGCGAGTTCACGCGGCGTCCGCGCCTCCGCATCTGCGCTAACATCGTTCACTACTTGATCGCGGCCGTCGTGCTGATCGGTCACCTGGCGCACTTTCCACCCCTGATCACGGGCGGACTCTTCCTGCTCGAACTGGCCATCGTGGTCTGCCTGTTCTTCGGCAAGAATGACCCGGCTACCCAGTCCACTGTCGGGCAGGTGTTCCGTTTCGTACATCGGGTCACCGACTGGGCGACGCTCGGTCTCGCCACGGCACTCCACTTCGGCGACCTTTCCGAGCACACGGCCGAGAAGCTGACGGTGGTGTTGCTCGGCATGCTCGCCATCAAGATACTCGGGACTACCTACCGGTTGATCCGGACGTTCATGTAGCCGCAGCTAGCACCCATCATTAGGACCCCGCCACAGTTGATCTGGGCGGGGTCTCTTCACGTCCCAGCGCGGCCCATCGGCCGGAACCCCTATTGCGGCTTGGGTGGCTAGGCAGAACGGGCATGCCTTCAGGAACAAACTTGATCATCAACGTCGTTGAGGTGGAAGAGCGGCTTCGGTTGCTCCTTCAACACTGGACATGGCTTGGCTAGGGATCGACTCCAGTCACTCGACCCGAAGGGATCAGCTATGTCTTCAGAACGTGCGCTTCGACGGCGCGCCCACGCGCAGGGACTCAAGTTGGTGAAGTATCGCCAGGACAGTCGTTGGTTTGGTGACTACGGCCCCTATGCCTTGGCTGATCAGAACGGCTGCCTGGTGGCTTGGGGCTTGGACGTGGAGGACGTCGCCATGGCACTGGCGGAGTAGTAGTGGACTGAGCGATCAATAGCGGGTCGTTCAGCGCCGCCCGCGTCGACTTTGGTAATGCACCCTTAAAGCGCAGCCTCATCCTGCGAATGCCGGGGAACAGGTGGGCGGTAGCCGAGGCCCTCAGGGGTGTGGAAGGAGTTTGGTTTGCACCCGGTAAGAGGAACTCAACGGTAAGTCCGCGTGACTGGGCATGACGTTCCACCAGCTCTCGAACCGAGGTGTCCGGCTGCCCAGAGATGACGACCTGGTGGGCGTCGTAGCCGCGTCGTTCGGCGTGACGAGCCAGATCGTCGAGGTAGCGCTGGATCTGACCGGTGGAGCGATCGTCGGGTTGAGTAGCGGCTTTTAGCTCGATGGCCACCAACTGGTTCTGAGTTGGCCTCTTGCACAACATGTCTACGCGACGACCTCCGTCGAGGGTGGCTTGCTGCTGGAACCGCGTCAGGCCGCGCTTCCGGAACTCCTCCAGGTGATCCCGCCGTTTTTAGATCCATGCCTGCAGACCCTTCTCGGTGGGCAGGAGTTCACGCTGCGGAGCCAACCCCGCAATAGGCTTGTTGGCGTCCAGCATGCAAACTCGGTCCTGCGGCTTGAGAAAAGGTCGGTCAGGAGTGGGAAAGTTGTGATCTCCTCGGCCTCGAAGGCTTCTTGCATCGTTTTCGAGACACGGGGATAGCGGCATTTTGTCACCTTCCGGCCCGAGTCACGCCGCGGCCCGCAACGCCGGCACCGCATCTCTATGGGCGTCGATGCTGACGGCGGACGACGCCTTGGGCCTCGCCGCGATTCTCCGCTGCTGCCCCGTGAATGGCGGACTTGAGTTCGTCGTAGGCGCATTCATACGGGCCGAGGGCTTTCAGCGGTCCGAGCCGAATCGTCTTCTGCTCGGGGAGTCTGCTGGTAGGTAGCACATAGAAGGTCCATTGTGCGACATCGAGCGGGTTGATGGCATCGTGGTCGTCACCTTCGAGCAGACAGAATACGTACACGTCGGCGCTTCGCCCCGCACTCTCCGCAAAGGTGTCGGTGCGGGCGTCCCAGCCCATTGCGGGGCGGACGCCGAACACGATCTTTGATAGCTGGGTTTGCTTCCACGTCTGCACGTACGCAGCCGACTTCACCTCGACACCGATATCACCGATGACAAGGTCGCACCGGTCCCATTCCACGCGCGTCGTGTTGTGAATGCCGAGTGCTGTCGCCACGATGTACTCGGCCAGCACGCCGCGGTTGGTGTTAGACAGCAGGTCGCCGTACGCCCACTCCCAGAATCCCTGTTTGTTCGGGCGAGTCATCGTCGAGTCCTCATCGCTTGAGCAGTTCCCTTGCCCAACACGGTCGTCACTTTGTGCCGGTCGATGTCGTCGAGGGTCAGCACCGCTTCAGGTCGGGTGATCCGCTTTATATCCTCGACCTTCGGCTGCGGCACCAGCAGCGCCAGTTTTCGTGCCTCATAAACGTCGATGTTGGTGTGTATCCACTGGTTCTGATCGATGAGACTCGTGGTCGACGCTCACGAACCAGTTCGCCATGAATTCCTGCAGGGGCGGGATGAGAGTCCAGACCTTGCGCCGCGCGAGTGCCGACCGCGCATCAGGCCGGGTGAATGCGAGCCAGGTGAGTTCGCCACTGTCGGCCTCGGTGAGCTTCCAGAACGCCCGAGCATTGTGCGTCAGGACATTCGGCGGCCTGGTGGCGGCGATCTCTTGTCCGATCTAGGGGGGCAGCCTTCGGTAGTCGTGTGGCCACTTGCCACGAACGTCGTCCATCAATCGCGTCCCCTCACTGCGGCGGAACCACTGCGCCCGGCCTCGGTCCGTTCACGACACCCCGTTCCCCGGTTGCCTCCAAAACACTCAGCATCGTATGTCGGCAGATGCCTTTGGCCATTTCGAAAGCGAAGATCCTTTTCGAGACGAGCGTCTAAGGGCTGTACTTGGTCCACACCGGTCTGGTGCCGGGCCTGTCGTAAGGCCCCCCGCCTACGCACATCACCATGTATCCATCGCTGGACCGTCCCATCGTGAGTGACGCTTCGCCATCACAAGAACTGCCGAGCCGGCCAACACGGGGTAAGTCAGCCGTCCCGTGTGACGGCCCCACCGCACCCTCCTCGGCGGAAAACCACCTCATGGGTTCACCGCGGCTGAGAACCCCCGAGTAGCCGCTGCACAGCATTTCCTGGCCCGACAACGGGTCGATGGAAAACTTCATCCAGTCGTCGCACTCGTCACCAATGGTCGGGCCACTGGGAACCTCAGCGGTGCTTGTCGTCGGTAATGCCGTAATTGTCATCGGTGGCGGGACGGCCGGAGACGGCGCGGGTGGCGTCGTCCTCGCGCTGGGGGCGGGTGGAGTCGGTGCATTACTCGATGAAGTGGCGCTGGTTTCAGACTGCGAGTGCTGCCATGGCCGCCACAGCACCCCAGCCACAATGAGCAGTAGCACTACCGCTGCAACCGAGATTCCAATCAGCCACCGCTTGACGGAGGCATCAGAGTCGCGGTCGGCGGTAACACCACTGGTTCTCGAAGGGGTACGCGGGACGTGGGGCCTGCGAGATGCCGGGGCCGGGGTGGTCGGCGCTGCAGCAACTCGCGGGGTCGTCGCAGCGGTTTCGGTGAACGCACGGGCGAAGTCCGTGCAGCATGCGAAGCGGTCCTTCGGATTCTTGGCCAGTGAGGCAGCCAGAACCGGGTCGAGCGAGGCTAGTTCGGGTCGTCTCTCAGCAAGGGCAGGCACCGGTGAGTTGAGGTGTCGGCTGATGACTACAGCCGGATTGGAGTGTGGGAACAGCTGCTGGCCGGTCAGTAAGTGGTAGGTAGTGGCGGCGAGGGCGTACTGGTCAGCCCTCCCATCCATCTGCTCGCCCATCAACTGCTCTGGAGCGGCGTAGGCAACGGTGCCGACCGTCATGTTGGTCGCGGTAATGCCGCTGATGTCATCGAGAGGCCGGGCGATACCGAAGTCTGCGAGGAAGACACTTGGGCCATCGGTGTAGAGTTCGGCGACGATGATGTTGGCGGGCTTGACGTCACGGTGGAGCAACCCCTTCTTGTGGGCGTAGTCCAGCGCACTGGCGACTGCGGTGATGATTGGCAGGACAAGATCGACCGGCATGCCCGCCGGATACTTCTGCTCCAGAAGGTGAGCGACGTCGGTGCCGTCGATGTAATCCATGGCGATCCACAACTGGCCGTCATGCTCACCTCGGTCGTGTATCCCGACGATGTGGGGGTGATGAAGTCCTGCGGCTAGGTCGGCCTCGCGGATGAACCGCTCCCGGATAGAGGGGTCGCTGGATATGTCCGGGCGGAGGACCTTGAGGGCCTCTTGGCGGGGTAAGCGGGGGTGCTGGACCAAGTAGACCTCGCCCATGCCTCCGGAGCCGAGCAGCCGCAGGACCCGGTACCCGGCGAAGGTCTCACCGATTCTTAGCGGCATAATAACCGGGCGATCTGAGCAGCCCCTCTGTCATGAGCGACCGATTCTCCGCCCTGCCTTCTGCACCACAGCATCGTCGAAAAGCTGGGGATAGTTCAGCACAAGCTGCTCACTGGTTAGGTCGGGCCGAGGCGGCTTCATGAGATAGGCCAGCTTGACGAAACCATCGCTTGGTTGGTCGGTGTCCACGACCTTATTCGTTGCCGCCACAGGTCCGTACTGCTTCACCATCTGAACGAAACGGGTTGGGTTGTAGCCAAGCCGCTTTGACTCCTCGATGCCCTCCCACAGGTCGGCCTCGAAACCATCAATATCAGTCACTGGATGACCACCTCGTCAATTAGAAAGAAACGACTTCGAACCGACTGGCCTGCGTTCCCGACTACCCATCCTGTATGACCTGACTCCCGGACTCACTTTTGCTTCCAGGCCTACTCGTCCTCGTCGGCGTCACTGGTGTGGGAGTCGTTTTCGTCTTCGAGGACCATGCCTTCGGATTCAAGGAGGCCGATCACATCAATTGAGGACTCCGCATCACCCTGGTCGGCATCGTCATCTGCCTTGACGTCGACGATGATCGGCTCAAGGGTCCCGCCCTTCTCGTAGAGGAAGCGCTCCCGGTATGCCCAGTAGGCAGCATTGGCCACGTCGTCGACCATCTTCCAGTTCAGGGCGGCACCGATACCAACGCCTGCAACGGGCACGAACTGCCCGAGCTTCTTCTTGGTGAGCTTCTGTCCAAATTGGGTGGCGAACTTCTGCACGACCTTGACAAGGGTCTGCTGGTTGAGCTGCCGCCATGCCATGTTTGTCGCGAGGCTGCGCGTCAGAATGGCAAGCTGCTGGTAGGCAACAGCTTTCGCGGCTGGCGTCACCGCCAGCCCAAGCCCGATGACCTGCATCATGAAAACTTCCTCAGCGGGGTCACGAGGGTCATATCCGTAGTAAAGCGCATCGTGCGCAATGACTCGGCTGCATATGGTCAGGAGCGCGGCGGCATCCACGCCCATTGCAGCCGCAATGGCACCCAGTCCAGGTGCGGCTCCCGCTCCTATTCCTGCTATCCCACCCACTCCCGCTCCTGCTGCGGCACCTGCTCCTGCTCCTGCTGCGCCACCGGCTGCTGCTAGTGCCTGACCACCGCTCACCGCCAATCCGGCGGCGGCTCCCTCTGCAGCGGCGGACACCGAGTAGGCATAGTGCAGCCGGGTGAAAGAGGCGGTCTTGTCGATGGCCCGGAGGTCCAGCTTGCGGATGTCGTCCAGGTGATCGACAAGATGGCCCCGCTTGGCATAGGCCTTGACGACCCGGGCCTCTGATGTCGTCAGTTGACCCGTGCGAGTCATGAACTTGCCCGCCCCCTCAGCGGTCGCCTTCAACGCTGCCGCTCCGCCATCTTTGACCTTGGCTGCACCGGGTGCGTTGAGCGCCCTGCCATACCAGTCGCGCCCCTTGTCCTTCACGGATTCAGGTACTAGCCGACGGGGGGACCGACACAGCTCGCGCTCTCGGTGCTCGCGAACCTTTTCCAACTCTTGCCGTTCGTAATCTGATAACCCCACCGGGTTCCTCCAAGTCGCTTGACGTCTATGCGCAGTTGTCGCATATGCCGGTCACCGGCAGGACCGTGAAGCAGGTCGGGCACACCTTGAGCGGCTCAAGCTTGGCCCGGGCTTTCTTCACTCTGGTGTACGGCTGGAGGGCCGAGAGCTTTGGCTCACCGAGGGCGGACAAGACCTGATTAACCGCGTCACGGACTTCGGCGACGAACTCACTCCTTCGCTCCGGGGAGACCGTGTCGGTCACAACCCAGGTTCTCAGTACCTGGACACCCGGGCGGATGAAGAACTGTTCGACAGTGGGATGATCGTTCAGCCAACTGTCGAGCGTCGGGATTTCACTCTCGCTGACATATCCCCGTTCTACGAGCCACCGGCGAAAACTCGGTTCTTCAACCTCATCGCGGCTTCGCGCTCTGGCACATCCGCGACGAAAGTCGACAATCCATCGGCGAATATTTCCTGACTCGCTCAGATCTGGGTACCAACGGTGTGCTGGTTGGGCATGCCAGTACGCGATATGGAAGTTCGAATTGACCTGCCAGCCCTCACTGCCGCCTAGGGCAATGACAGCCTCGACTTTCATCGGGTCTGAATAGAATCGTGTGTATTGGGTCTGGACCTCTGCGGGCCACATACCCAGGTAGGTATGCCCCCCGACAACCCAGAAGCTGACCCGGTCGGTAATGAACACCTGATCTTCTGGAAACTTGACACAGGCTGACGGCGACAAGGGCGTGCCACGAGGGGACATCATTCCGCCGCCTTTGTGGAGTTCTCCCGGAAGCCCCGTTGCCTCCTCCAGAATCGTCAGCAACTGCGATGTGTGCTCGCTAACCTTCGCCGGCCCAAAGCGCTCATCGGTCACCGACATCCACCATCCCCGGCTGCCTCGTTGGTCGACCTGGCGGCAGACCCACACTCGGGCCGATACGAAGAATGCACGTCATCGACGCAGTCAGTCATCCCATG
Source organism: Mycobacterium sp. GA-1285 (assembly GCF_001499905.1). GTDB lineage: Bacteria > Actinomycetota > Actinomycetes > Mycobacteriales > Mycobacteriaceae > Mycobacterium. Next base: position 228,318 of record NZ_LQIS01000023.1, read on the forward strand.
AGAGCGAGTAATGTCCAGGCCCGGTTTCGTGACAGTTCGCATACCGGATACCAGCGGCCCTCGCCTGCTTTTCTGCAGCCTGGCAGGCTGCCTTACTTGTACCGAAGTCGATGCTGTCGTAGGCGTTGGCGACGGCTGCGCTAACCGTCGAAGCGGTTGCTGCCGCAGCGCCTAACAAGAGAAGCTTGCACCAAAAATTCTTCATGGAATGAACCCTCCCCGGCCCGAATCCCTCGGGCGATGCTCGTACCGGAAGTGACGTAGTCCGTCGAGGCGCGCCCAGCCCCGCCTGCGCCCCGCCTTCTTCGAGCGACGATATGGCCACAACAGCCGGGGACCAATCAGGCGTTTCCCTATGACTTATTTGCTGGTCTCTGGGACCACCTGTCAGACGCGGTCCTATAGACGGAGACGGCCACCGTATGTCGGCAGCATCGCCGACTACCGTCCGACCCGCAGAAACGCTCTTTGAAGTCGTTAAGACGCTCGTTCGATGAGAACGGTCTAACCCACCTTCAAGGCGTCTAAGCACCCCGCGACCATCTCGTCATCGTCAAGACGGGCGACTTGAGGAATGGTTGTCGCGTGCACCGCACGTGTGCATACCCCTGAGTCAGAGCTATCCACCGCGCCATCACCGTACTTCGGGTCCAGCCGCTGCAACTGCCGTGCCCAATAGGCGATGTAGGACTGCCCGACAATGAAGGGGTCGGACCAGGCATCTGGCCCGTACATCTGCGGGCGAGGACAGATGCCCGTGCTGGCACCAATGCTGTTGATCTCGGCGTTGTTGCGGAGGTCGTACACATAGTTGATCTGGTTCGTGCAACGGTCAGCAATAACGGAGGGGTCAGCAGATGCCTGGCCCGTTCTGAACCCACAGACGACAATTGTCAGGATTAGGGCGGCGTAGGACCCCTTGACCACCGCGACCTGCCAGAGTGAAGTTTTCGTCTTCCTGCCAGACATTTTGGAGGCAAGTCGCAGGCCGCTGTTCACCTTGGCTCCGAGGGAAGGCCATCTATGCAGCCGGCGACCATGTCCTCAAGAACGAGGTCTTCCCGGTTCGGACTCTTATCGCGTTCTTGCTTGACCAAGTATCGGCATGAATCCTCGGCTGCGGCGGGGTAGTCACAGTTCCCGAGCATCCCGCATTTGCCCTTGAAGTAGATTTCGGCCATATTGCTCTGTTCGTATCCGAGCTGATAAGACGTCTCGTCACGAGAGCGTCCGCATGCAGCCAGCGTGAGCGCCACGAAAGCCAGGCCTCCGGCTAATGTCAGCCACCTGGCTAGCCGGGCAGGCGCGGTCGACGCGCATGCTTGGACGAGCGGACCAGGAGAGCAAAGACGACATCCCCCGGTCGGCGTGCAGTGTTCCGAGTAATGACTCAACGCCCGCCTCCCATTAGGTCCTCGTAGATCTCGTCCGAAACGTGGCTGTAGGTCGGGCAGTAAGCGAGGACCGCGTTGTGTATCAGGAGTGAGGCATCGTCCCGCGAGTATCCATAGCCCATAAGCGTCGACCGCATCTCAAGCCACGACACCCCGTGCGCTAAGCCCTCGTTGCAGACCATGTGGCCTTGGCTGATAAGAACTGCCGGATCGTGGATCGTCCAACCGATGGACTCCAATGTCGTTAGGAATTTGTAGTCCTCCTGTGTCATATCGGCCCAGGCGGGTTGAGCGCCGGTTAGGACACCCAGCGACACCGCCACCGCCAATAACAAGGCTGCAGCAACCGCTGATGTTCTCCCCATGGCATCATCCTGACCGCCTATAGGGTTTGATCACTGCGCAATGGGCAAAGTTCGTGTTGCGACGATCCCGACCTTGCCCGCTCCGCGAGCGGATGACTCCCGTATCACTCGTAGAGATCGGCCACAGCAGCTCGCCCGGCGGCCTCGGCCTCAGCGCGGCGCTTGGCCTCTCGGAGGTGTGCGTACTTGCGCTGTATCATGTCCATCGTCGGCGCTTTGTCGGCAGCCGCGATCTGCCAGGCCTCTTCACCGCAGCGAAGCAATGTCGCAGCGGGCTAACGCACGGCAACTGAGCATCGCGCGAGACACGGTGGCCAATGCGCTGGCCAGCGAGGGTCCACCGAAGTACGTGCGACCCTCCTCGCCTTCGGAGATCGACGAGGTCGAGCCGCGCGGATCCGGGCGTTGCTTTCGGTGTATCCCGGGATGCCAGCGCCGGTGATCGCCGAGCGGGTCGGGTGGACCGGCGGGCATTCCCGGTTCGTAGCGCGGATCTGATCCGAAAGAGGCGCAGGCCCTTGTACTCCGCGAACGTCTTCCCGGTCTTCAGCGCCATGACGTCGGCCAAGTCATACCTGCCACCACTTCTTGCCGTGGGTTTGCCATCTCTTGCCGTATTTCTGCGTCAAGAGCTGCTCGTGTCGTTGACGCTCCTCCTTCTCCTGGCGGCGCTTTTCGGCTTCCTGGCGGCGCATCTCCGCTTTGAGTGCTGGATACGCTGCGCGAACCCGCTTTCGTACCTCACGCGGATACCGATACAGCTCCGGCACCCCCATCTCGCGATCTTCCAGACGCTGGCCCAGTTGATAAAGCTGGGCACTCGCGTACAAAATCGCGGCATCCTTCGCAATCTCAGCAGCGAATGGTGAGAGCGGCACCGCCACACCGATAGCGAGGCGGTCGAGAAAAGACCGGCTCACCGGCTGCCCGGTCGGCAGTCGAGCAAGTTCGTGTTGCTGAGCCTGTACAAGTCTGTACAGCTCCATAGCGTCGATGCTGACGAGTCCTTGCTTATCGTTGAGGGGCGATGACACGTCCGGTGGCGTCACAGGACCGGTGGCTTCGCCTGGCGACGCATCTCCACGCCCGCCGACGTTCTCCGTCCGCGTGGACAGGGAGTGGTCGTAAATCGCTTTCCGCCGGTGCTCAGTCCAGGCGTCGCCGTTCCAATAACGCTCGTGGTCGTTGTTGTCGGGATCGAGGTACCAGCCGGGTTCGGGTCCTGCTGAAGTCATGCGCCCCCACCGATCCGTCTTGCGCTGTGACCTGGACAGAGTGAGAGATTACAGCGATGTGGGTCGCACGTTGCGTATTCGCCGGATGCGAAGTTCTTGTCGGTTCATGCTGGGGTCGAACCAGTCCGAGCCACTGGATGACCTGCGCGTGCGGACTGGCGACCGCCTCGAGGCACCAGAGCAGTGGTCGGTGCGACGACGGTGCTCAGCACGCTGCTGGTCACGAGAGGGTCCGACGCAGCGTCTATTCCCGTGCCCACATCCCCGAACTGGGTAAGCCTCCGCACGCTCCGAGAGGCAGTGACGAGTACTACTGATCTCAAAAAGACCACGCCCCGCCTTCAACCGGACCTCCGTGAGGAGCGGGGCGTCTTCCTTAGTCTCCGTCCGCTCGCAGCAAGGCTTCTCGCAGCCGTCAACCGAATAGCCAGGCGTCAGAAGTCCGCCCACATGTTCGCGTGCTCGGGGCACAGATAGTCGGCGGTGTAGATCATCAACAGAGACTGGTCGTAGGAGGAGCTAGAGGGATAGTTCGGACACACCAGACTGGTCGCGGCGACGCTGTCGTGGGGATAGAGGTCCATTGCCTTGCATGCCTGATTTCCGAGCGCGAGGACGTTGTCGTCGGTGGCGCATGCTGCTGCAGTCGGAGCGGGAACAGTCAGAAGATTTCGTCACCAGGCCGTAGGCCGGCAGGGTGCGCGCCTGGGCGAGGAAACCCGCGTCCTCACACACGAAGGTCGCGCCCTCGGGGGGCTGCGAGGAGTCCGCGCGGGTCGAAGGATGCAGTCGCCCTGTGAGTTCTCATACTCGTCACTTGCTGAGGTCGTAGACGAACAGCGGCGGCACTACGGCCATTGAAACGCGGTGTCATCATCCTCCGTTGAGGGTGAAGGCGCAGAGGTGCTTCTGGGCTGCGGTGACGATGGCCTCAGCCTGGTTCAGGTGCATCGCCGCGCTGCCGTACACCTTCTGAACCACGACGGTGCGGGGGACTCCATTTGCGAGCAGGCCGCACAATCCATTTGCTTGGTTAAGCATGATCCTTGGTGTTTGTGTAGGAGTGATACCGGCTGCGGCCAGATCATGCACGAACGCCTGCTCGTTAACGCACAAGGTGTTTACGTCGTCGGAGTCTGTACAGGCGGCGGCTGGGGCTGCCAACATTACGGCTCCGATCGAAAGAGCGGTACACCACCAAAATGTCACTGCGATGACGGTCAGCTTTGTCTTCCCGAGAAGCCGGTGGGGCGATCCAGTGCCCATCACATTGCCCGCCGTAGGCAGTTGACGTCGCTTCCGTCGCCGCGGACGGCAGAGTCATACCAGACGCGGCCACCGCCTCGGAATATGGCGCATTCGATGAAGTTGGCGGCACCCATGACGGGGTCGACGCCGAACGCATCACCGGGCCAGATATTGGACTCTGAGTACCGCCACTCGCCACCGCATACCGACCGACCCTCCACCTGCGTCGGGTCATGACGTGCAGCCACTACCACTGCGATGCACGGCGCTCCAGTCCAGTAGACGTAGGTCACCGCAGGCTGGCCGCTGTCAATGGTTCCCCAGTCGTCCTGCGCCTGCGCTGGCGCTGCGAGTCCGACCGCAGTCAACGTGCTAGCGAGTAAAGTCCCCGTCCTGTTCATCATGATTCCTAATCCCCGTGTCCTTTTGCCTGAGGATATGGCGGCGGTCAGCGCAAAGAAATCGGGTGTTTCCCTATAACTTGTTTGCTGGCCTGCAGAAGTCGACGCCGGGACAGCTCAACGGTTGCAGCCTCCATTGCCCCGTGTGTTAGGGAACCATCGCGGCTGTTGTCACTGTGGTGCCCAATCAAACATGCGAGACTGCTGCTTATTGCCTATGCATGGGCTTATGGAGACGCGCTCCGAGGGGACGAGACCATGGCAAGACATCCGTGGAGAATTTTGCTGACCATTCCCATGGCGGCTGTTGCTTTGGCAGCAGGCGGAGTCGCCGCTGCCGCACCGCCCGCGGTACCTCCTGGTCCCGATGACCCAGGCTTTTGCGGCGCTCATACCAGCTCGTGGAACTGCTGGTCTGACGTTAGCCCAGCGCGTCCAGGCGAGGTAGCGTTCATCAACGAAACGCTCAGCTACAACATCGCAGGCATCCCAAGTGATCGTGACCGGCTGCTCCAAATCGGGCGTGGGATCTGTCAGTCGCTGGCGGGCGGGACGTCGCCCAATTACATCGTCAAATTCCTGGCTGAAGACCTCGGGATAAGCGAAAGCAAGGCAGGCCAGGGACTGTTTATCAACGCTCAGGACATGGCCTGCTCTTGAGGTTCAAGCGCTACCTGCTCCGGCCCGAAGTCGTTGCGCCGCTCCGGCCCGACTAGTCGCGACCGATTACTGCAGGGAATGGGCAAGAATGTCGAACCGTAAGTTGCTGATACCCGCAGTGCCGGAGTCTGCCCGTTTATCGCGGTTGCTCCCAGACGCCTGTTCTGGGGTTGCACCAGAGTGCCCAGCGGCCACCGGAACTGGCCCACACGTGCATCTCGGAGCAGGGCGCTCCGGTCGTCCGCAGGCCGACGCCGATGCCGTCGTCCATGAACCAGTCGTCGGGCACCGGACTGGCCTCGGCCTGGGCTGGAAGTCCCACTCCGATGGCGAGGGCGGCAAGACCCGCGGCTATTGCTGCGGCACCTCGTCGGGCTGAAAGGCGTGAAGCGAAGGGAGTTGGAATCGAAATCATAGTGCTTATCCTTCGCGGTTCGGGCTACTAGAGGCGCAAGGTGGGCAAGGGTGGGATAAACCTAATCACAGCACCGTGAAACAGGTGACGTCCGATCCGTCACCAGCAAGGGCGGCGTCGCTCATTGTCGGGCTGCCGTTTAGGAACAGCTCACAGCTGACCCAGGCCGCCTTACCCATTGCAGGGTCTAGCCCGACCACCTAATGCCGCCTTCCCTAGCGGCACCTCAACCGGTGCTTCGGCAGGAGGCGGTGACAACAACCGAGCATTCACCTTCGGCAACGGTAGCCAAGTAATTGCAGGGGGCGGGAACAACAACCGGGGGGTTGTGTTCGGCAACGGCAGCCTCGCAGGCTCAGGCGGCGAAAATGGTAATCGCAACCAGGCCATTACGATTGGAAATAACAGCCGTGCGGATGCGTACGGCACCGACAACCGGGCCTCAGTGTTCGGCAGTAACAGCCGCGCACTTGCACGGGGCGACAGCAATTTCGCTGGCGCGTTCGGTAACAACAGATCCGCAACCTCAACCGGCACCAACCAGAGGGTTACGGACCCGCCGTCGGGGTCCGCCGGGGGTAGCAGCGGTCGGATCGATCCCGGGCGGGTTGATCCCCGAGGGACGACAGGGCCGGTGATGAAGAGCAAAGTGGGAGCTGAGGGGCCTGTCGGGTTCGGGCTGCTGATCGTTGGAGCCGTTGCAATGGTCATCGCCACGTTCTTGCCGTTCATCGAACCGACGAGCACCTTCTCGACTGTCCAAGAAAACACGATAATTCAGGGCGGCGGTTGGTGGTTCATCGTGCTCGCAGCATTCATTGCCGGTACGGGCTATCAGGTGTGCTTCCACAAGCCGACCAATTGGGGCTACCCCATCATCAATTCCGTCATCGCAACGGGGTATCTCATCTACTGGGCCAACAACAAAGAGTCGCGTACTCTGTATCCGGTTAAGGACGGAGTGGCTGACACCACCCAACCGGGAGAACTAGCTAGCTTCGGTATCGCGATCTATGTCGCTAGCGTTGGAGTCGCCGCAGCCGTGTTTGGATCGGGGGTGTTGGCTTATAGCGCGTATCACGCGATCCACACGTCAACTGCCGATGGGTTCGTTGACCGCGCCTCGGCGGAATCACGTACGAAAAAGTGCCCCGACTGCGCGGAGGCGATCCTCGCCGATGCGAAGGTGTGTAAGCACTGCGGATACCGCTTTCTCACGGAGAATATGCGGTGCTATAAGTGCGACCACACGCAGCAGGTACCTGGCGGTCAACAGGTTTGGCAATGTGGACAATGCAACACGAGGTTGAGACGTAAAGCGCAGTCCCAGGCGGTGGGAGACGTACAAAGGACGAAACCCGCCCCAGTACCAGGGCATCGGGAGGTGTCTTGCCCCGAGTGCAACGCGCCGAACCTTGTGCCCGTAATTAACCGCTCGTTTACTTGCTCGAAGTGCCACAACACTTTCGACGTGCCCCACGCGCAGCGGTGAAGTGTGCCTAATTCTCAGCAGCCGAGCGACCACTTCATCTCTGAAATGGCTGACCGCGATATGGCTCACTGCCACCGGAGCGATGGCGGGTTCGTCGTATACGCTGCGGTGAACACTCACGGCTCGGTGAAGAAGTCCCCCGCGCCGGAGCACGCGTACCCTCGCGATACATGAGCGAGACAAGCTCGAGTGGACTATGTGGAGCAACACTTCACATACATAGACGACACGGGCACGCAGGGCGAGATCCCCGCCAGACGCGAACCGACGCTCACCGATCTTCCAGCCACTCGCCTCTGTTCGCAAATGGGAACAGATCGTTGGTCAGAGCACTAGTACCGAACACGATGACCCTCGAACTCACTGCCCGGAACCCGGAGTTTTCAACCTTGTCTCTCATTGCGGGCACGGACCCAACCTTGCGCCCGTACGGAAAGGACATAGGTAGGAAAAAAGCCTCACTCCCGTGAGGAACGGTATGAGTGGACTGCGCTTCCTATACCTTGGTGCAGGAGCGCTTCGAGGCCGCTGCAGAAAAAGGGTTCGCCGATCCGGGTCCGTGGTTAATGCGAATCCGCCGCCTCGTCTTCAGCTCGTTGGCACGACGCTTTCCAGGAAACTACCCAGACCGCTAGTCGAGCGGGTTGTGTAACCTGGTTCACAGTCAGCTCGTGACGACAGGGGAACGACATGGCACGACGCCACCAGAAGAAGGCTCAAAGTCGTGTCCGTGACACGCCGGGAAGGTTGCGAAGCAGTGCCGAAGGCACTCTGGCGACGCCTGGCCAGATAGTCCACAAAGGGTGGACACCCGCGTCGTACGACCGAAAGTCCTGCCTGAGTACGGAAGAGTTGGCCCTCTTGGAGCGCCGCCGACCCCGTCTAGAGAGACGGTTAGCGCGAATCGCTGCTGGGTTTCGGTCAACACGACACCCATCTAGTCAGGTCGAAACTCAATCTCAGGTGGAACGCAACAACACGTCGGTCAGTGCCGCGCGCGGAGCTGAAAATACTGCCGCACGACAAGCCCCGCCCATTCCACCAGTCAGCAGGCCACTTGCGGGCGATGGCAAACCGGCTCCGATGTGCAAACACTGCGGTGGGCTGGCGAAGCTTGAGTCGCGCGTGACCTACTGCGATCCCGTCGAGAAGCGCCAGGAGCGCTGGCGCTGTATCACCGAACGATGCGAAGGCTTCAAAGACCCGGCAGTTTATACTTACCCGGTCAGCGAATACGAGCGCCGGTGCTAGCAGGTGGTTGTTGACATCCACCGTCCACGCTATGTCGTGAGCGCGGGGCGGGGCGTAGCCGCTTATTAGGCCTGTCGCGGACGAATAATGCATGAGACTCGACGCGAGCCAGACTGCGGGAAGAAGGTTCGCTTCGAGGAGCGCGGTAGCGCGCCAGTACTACCGCGACCGTATCGAGGCCAGAACCGCCCATGCCTGCCTTACGCCGCTTGAAGCGCCGCCTTGCCCGGGTGGTCTACCGCAGCTTGAAAGATGACGCTCGCGCAGCCAACTAGACCCGGTCGTCCTCGTGAACCCGTCCACGTCCACATCGGTGGCGGCGACTGCGCGCGATCAGCTGGCATGCAACCGTGACGGGTCCTGCGAATACCTCTCGCACTCCTGCGGGGTACGCCTGGCGCGCCCCAGCGCGTCGCAACATCGCAGAACCCGGGGGTCGAAGAAGTCGCAGTACGGCCCTGCTGACGCAGCTGGGGCATGACCGGGCCTCGGACGGGTTACGTCAACGTTTGGTCAGAACGATGTTCATGGTCATCGGCGCTTCAGACCCTCCCGGGCACGATCCTGGTACATGGACCGTGGACAGGGTTCCAGCGAGGGTGTTCTTGTCGAAAGTGGTCGTTATCGTCCCTGGCCCAAACGATTTCGATAGAGGAGTGACACACGGCACCTGCGGGTAGGTAGCGACCCAATTGCTGTCTTGTAGGTGGGCATCGGCGGTCCAGAATGGGGTTCTGATGGTGGTGCAGTCTGCACCGCATGGCGTCATCCCAAGACGGCCCGTGACGCGACGGGCGAGGGGCGCGCCCTGTCCGGTGCTTGGTGTGAGTTCATGAGCATTCACCACTGTGCCGAGTCCAAGCCCATTCACAATCAGGATTCATGCACTGCGCCGGTTCGGGTTTGTCTTCTCGCTCGTAAGACCCCTTGAGCGCCTTGGGCTTTCGCGGCCTTCATGGGAATGTGAGGGTTAACGGTCCGGAACTTCCGTATCACCGTTTCGACATAGTGCCTGGTTTCAGGGCTGAGGTCGTCGTCGAGCACGTAGCGATAGTGGTGAGCTTGCATACTCGCCGTCTCTCCACCGTTGTTCTTCTCGCTGACGACGACGCGGATAGTTCCGCGCTTCATCTTCCGGGCGTGGGTCAGAAGCCAGTTGGCGTAGTCGACTTTGATGCCTAGTCGCTCCGCTAGCAGACGCGCGTCGGTGCCACCCTCTTCCATGAACCGAACCGCCTTACCGAACTGGTGATCACCAACCATCTCGTGCCGCGCCAACTCCGTCCACGCTTCCGGCGTCGGCGGGAAGACTTCGTCGAGACCGGGATTCATGCAATCTCCTCCATCGAGCCTGCGCGCCGCGCCGGGCTGGCGGCTATGCCGATCACACGGTTGTAGCCAAGAGTGGAGTCAACGGTGAGGTGCATTCCCAGCTCGGTGATCCTGCCGTCGAGCGGATGCCAGTCACGGTCCGAGGTGGTGCGCCCGAGAATTGGGTCGAGGGAGTCAATCGTTTGTTTCCACAGGTTCAGCCAGTTGGTCCTGGGATCGACGACGAAGGCGAGTTCCAGCCTGACGGGGCCGGGTGGAAGTTCGGCGGCCCCGGCAACGGCGGTGTAGACCTGCTCCTTAAAGGCGAGAGTCGAGGCTGAAGCCGTAGTTGGCGCTATGAGCACATCGGTCGGAGGCTGGATCACTTCCTTGGCAGGCTCAATCCGCACGAAGGAGTGCTCAGCGTGCTGCTTGGTGCACCACACCGACACCAGGCCGGAGTCCTGTAGACGGCGGGCGAGTGGGTATGCGTAGTTGTCGAGGTCTGCCAAGTTGAGCAGATCTCGTGCGGGCGGAAGACCGACGTCGAGCCGAAGTGCCCAAGGGCCATCGATGCGCGAGTCCGCAAGCAGCGCCTCGGTGTCGTCGAGGTACGCCTGCAGGCACACCTGAGCTGGATTATCGGCCTTCTCCCACGACGCCAGACGCGGCTTGGCCGAAAGCTCCCAGCTTTCACCCTCGGGCCGGGCGTACCAACGCATGGGCACCGCCGGGGCGGGTGGAAGCAGCAGGCTCGGTGATATGACGTACCTGACCGCTGCGTCCAACGAGGATGGCGCAGGGAACACGTCAGTTCGGCCCGCGAGGGCTCGCAGGACGCTTTCCGTCTTAGCTAGGTGGTCAGGGTAGCCGTCGAATCGTGTCAGCCAGTTCTTGACGCCACCACCTCCGTACGCTAGGAGGACATGGCCGCCTAAGGCCCATTGCAGCCTGATCTTCTTGGCAGGCGCACCGGGAAGCGAGTACGTGTCTTCGATCTCGTCAGCAGTAAGCACCTGCCACCCGTGGGCGCGAGCGACGGTGCGAACGATGGCCCTCACATTCTTCGGCTCGCCCGTTGCTCCCGGCTCGGATTGATCTGGTGGCCTTGTGAAGCCGTCGGTCGAGTCCCCCATGTTCCTCAGGTTAACGACGGACACCGACATTGATTCTGATCAGCCGCCGAGATTGCTTCCTGTCCTCCTCCAGCAGCGCCGCACCACAGCGTGGTGGCCTCGATTGCCGCGTCTCTGATCTGTCTGGATAAACCGGTACGGTCACCTTCATGGCGGCTAGTACCTCGGCCTCCTCGGAGGACTTCCGCAGTGTTGTCCTCCGAGGCCGCAATGTGGCCTCCTTCAAGTTCGCCCTGGCGAAGTCCATCCTGTCGTTGGCCGAGTCGGGCGCGACGTCGGCATCGCTGGAGGAACTGGCGGTCCCGTTCAGTCGTGAGTTGTGCGCCCACATCCAGCGGGTGGACACACAGTCCACCGCTGCCACGAGCCGATTCCTCGATGCGTGCCGTCACTTCAACGCGGGCATCATCACCCAAGAGGAACTGGTGACCACCACTACGCTGCTCGGCTTCGAGAACGTCATCGACGCCTTCCACGTGGTCGGCACCAGCGATGTCGAGACCCGTTTCTTCCACGACGAGCGCAAGCAGTCGCTGCGCGGGATCCGCTTCACCGACGAGTTGCTCGCCCTAGCCTCCAACCAACACGCGAAACAGCCGCTGGAGGCCGAAGCGGAGTCCCGCTGGCGTCTGGTCGAGAGCACCTGGCACGAAAAGCGATCGACCGGCTCGCTCCTGCGGGTGGCCTACGACCGGCCCTCGGAGATGATCGTGCGCGGCATGCTCGGCCACCGCCGCTCCATCACCTGGGTGCGACCGGGTCTAAGCGGATACCAAGCCGGGACATGCTTTTACTGCGGCGCGCCGGTGACACCTCTTCTGGGCCTCGAACACTCCGCTGATGTCGACCACTATTTTCCGCACTCCCTGATGGCGCGAGGTCTGTTTGTCGATTTGGACGACGTCTGGAACCTTGTGCTGGCCTGCGCCGTATGCAACCGGGGTGAGGCAGGCAAGTTCCACCGACTTCCACACGGCGACTTCCTTGAACGGCTATGGCGGCGCAACGAGACGCTCATCTCCAGTCATCATCCTCTGCGCGAAGCGGTCATTGCGGTGACCGGGAAGACACCAGAGGCACGGCTCGCCTTCCTGCGCTCCGTACAGGGCCGTGCGACCGAGTACACGCGCGCGGAATGGAGGCCACCGAGGTGAGGGCGCGCGACCTGGTGCGACCGGAGTCGTCCCTCACGAGTCGGTGGCTCGCCTGCCTCAGTAGTGAGCAACCCCGTTGCCCGCATAGCTAGGTTGCGACAGGGACACCGCGCACTCATCCGGGGAACGGTTCGTCTGCGACTGGCAGACGTACATGTTGATGTCGATCGGACCTGGCGGCAGGAAGATGTCTACGTCGGTGTATGTCCAGAAACCTACCGGCGTGTCCACTCCTACGACATACCGACAGAAGGCGGAGGCCCCGCCTGCGGTCTGGGCGGGGTCACTTCCCCAATTGCAGGAACAGCCAATTACCGCAGTGGTGGACGAGCCAGACGGAGCTGGACAGCGGTTAGGTTGTGCCGCTGGTGACGGGCAGGTGGCCATCGAGGCGAGCAGGAGTGCTAATACCCCTACGGTCGGTAGCAAGTATGTCCGCGTGGTCCTAGGAGTTTTCATGGAGACCCTCAACCAACCCTCAGCTTTTGCAGTGGTGTAAACGTTAGGCCTCTGCGGTGGACCGGTGGGCCGAATGACCTTAGTACGGACGTCGCTTCGTATCGCGTCAGCACAAGTACGTGGTGACGGCGTCGAAGATGACCCCGGCGTCCTGTGGGGACATGTCGGCTCCGGTCGAAAAGTGAGCAGGTAGTTCCGGTCGAAAAGTGAGCACCCGTCTGATTGGAGAGTGATTACTGTGGAGGATTGGGCGGAGATTCGCCGGCTGCGTCGGGCCGAGGGCCTGCCGATCAAGGTGATCGCGCGGACGTTGAAGATCTCGAAGAGGACCGTGAAGTCGGCGCTGGCTGACGATGCGCCGCCGAAATACGAACGACCGCCGCGGGGTTCGATCGTCGATGCGGTCGAGCCGCGGATCCGCGAGCTGCTGCAGGTCTATCCGACCATGCCCGGCCAGGGTGAGCGCCGAGCGGATCGGCTGGCAGCGCTCCATCCGAGTGCTCTCGTCACGGGTGGCCGAGTTGCGACCGGTATCTGCCGCCAGACCCGGCCAGGCCGCACACCAGCCGCCGTAGGCACCACTGAGGAATAATCACCAACCACCACCGGCAGGGGGTCAATTGCTGGCTCGGGAAAGCTGCCTGCCGGTGGCTTGACAGTCTTCAGCGCTCGCTCACGAGAGCGAGTCTGGCGGGGCGGTGCGATTCTCCCAAAAATGGGACTTGTGTCCCAAAGTAGTTGTTAGCTAGTCTGCCTCCGGATCGGCGATCGCCGACTATTACCACTAGGAGTGCCTTCATGTTTCGCGCCTTCGTTCTCACCGCCGCCGCTGCCGGAGCCATTGCCGGGGCTTCTATCGCTATCTCGCCGATGGCCGTCGCAAATGTGCCCTACAAGAACTGCAGCGAGGCTCGCGCGAACGGTGACACCGACATCCCGTCTACCTCCGAGTACTACGGCGAGCACTTGGACCGGGACCTGGACGGCATCGGCTGCGAGTCGTGACGCGGCAGCTACTTGGTTGCGCCGCGCTGATCCTCGCCGCGCTCATGGTTGCTCCGGTTGCACATTCCGAACCCGGTGCGTACTCACCGGGTGATGACGAACGCTTCTATCGCTTGCTAACTGAAGACTTTGAGAACTCGCCGGGCATCACCGTGACGGATCGGCCCCTTGTGCGGACGCAGGCGTTACAGGCATGCCAACGCAGCAGCGAAGGCATGCGGGGGGCGCTAGTCGTCATTGACCTGATGCGCGAAGGCGCATACTCGTTCGACGTTGCGAGCAGAATCGTATCGGCGGGCAGGGTGATCTACTGCCCCGAGAACCTCAGCCCATAGATGTGCCATCTCATGAAGATCACACGCTGCAGGCTTGCTGCTGCCCTAGCAGGCGTGGTGATTGCCATCATCGGACTGCCGTGCGTCGCGGCCCAAGCCGATCCGGTGACCACGACCGCCGAAGTGCTGAGGGTGGTTGACGGCGACACCATCGACATCCGGGACGATGTCCGGGGACGGCTTCGCATACGGGCACTCGGCATCGACACGCCCGAGACGAAGAAACCCGGCACGCCAGTGGAATGCTGGGGACCAGAGGCCACCCGGTTCGCGGAGTCGAATCTGCTCGGGCAACGAATCGCGCTAGTCATCGACCCCACGCAGGACCGGACAGACCGCTATGGCCGCACACTGGCATATCTGGTGCGGGCAGATGGGTGGGACTACTCAGTCGAAGCAGCCCGCGCCGGTGCGGCCAGGTCCTATGTCTACGGCGGGACGCCAGTCGCCCGTCAAGACGCGATAGCGGCGGCTGAAGCTGAAGCTCGAGGCGCTCTCCGCGGACTGTGGGGTCCACCGTGCAACGGGAACACTGCATCGGTCGATGCCACAGAGGCCGTGCCCCCAGCGTCTGCTCCCTTGATTGCAGCGCCACCGCCAGCCGGTGACGTAACGCCACCACAGAGTTCGACCGTGTATTACTCCAATTGTGCTGCAGCGCGTCGAGCTGGCGCGGCACCCCTGATGGCGGGAGAACCTGGATATCGCCCCGCGCTGGACCGAGACAGCGATGGCGTCGCTTGCGAGAGCTGACGGGTGGGTATCCGCGCTGAGACGTGGTTTGGCATGCCACCGCCTGCTTCGGAACGGAACGGTTGCGGTTTTCAACCGACCTCAGCAGGGGTAGACCGGCGGCGTGCCTGACCGAAACTTCGGGTTCCGCTTCACCACTCCGTACCGGTTGGCGGGATTGCCATTCGGTATCAGGCCTTCGACGTGTGAGGTCCGACTGAGTGCCGGTCAGCTGACTGCCCGGTTCGGCCCGTGGCAGGTTCAGACTGCCCTAGACAACATCGCCGATGCGTCCATCACCGGCCCCTACACCTTCATCAAGACCGCCGGTCCCGCACACTTATCTCTCGCCGACAGAGGACTGACCTTCGCGACCAACGGGGATCGCGGCGTCTGCCTAACCATGGTTGAACCTATACGCGGTATCGACCCTTTCGGGCTGCTACTGCACCCAAATCTCACACTCACGGTGGCCAATTGCGACGCACTCGTGCACTCCGTTCAGGTCAGGTAGCCCGTCACGCCAGGCTCAGCGCTGCCCGGAAGCGTTGAGCGGCACAGCCTAACGAGCGCCTCACTCGGCGGCAGGGGGAACACACGACATCATGATCGACACGCAGGCCAAGCCAAGCGATCGAAGATCCCGTGCCCACCGAGTCCTGACCCTCTCGCCGAAGTGAGTACAGCCCCGGCGATAAGCCTTGGGGACCGAAGTCCCCCGCCAGGGAGCATCGCTGACGGGGGACCCGGTCGGTCGTGGAGTAATTGATTTGCTTAGGTGCGCGGATTCGTGATGGTGCCACCGCCGCGATTGGCCGGGTAATCGGCGTCCTTGCGCCGCTTCAGACCGGCCAGGCCAAGCAGGCCCAACAGCCCGGCCAGGCCCCACAGGCCATTGTCGCCGCTGTCATCGTTAGCTTGCTGCTCCTGGGCGAGCGTTGTCGTCGTGGTCGTGGGTCCTTCAACTATGTCCGCATTGGCGATACCGGCTCCGCCGAACAGCAGGATCAAAGTCGTGGCTCCGATGACAAGTGGCTTCTGCATTTTCTCTCCATGTAGGTGTTGGTCGGTCCCGAAAGACCGCCGCATGCGAAACGGGGACCAGGGCGCTCTAGTCGCCAGACTCAGCAGGTTTGCTGACGCACTCGTTGCGGAGGCTTGTTTTGCCCAAGGCGCGCCAAAGTGAAACCTCTTTGACCAGCTAAGTGATGACTGTGGGGGCTGATTACCCGAGTTCAGGGTGGCTGTGTGATCTACAGCACTGGCCTTCTCTGTTTTCGTGATTGACCTGTTTCGCTCAGAAGCGGGTGGGCACAACTCCCGCAGTGGGCGACGGCGGAAAGGGACGACTCTGACGTTTCTTCCAAGGCGGCCAGCGGGGTTCATCCCCTTACGTTGAGACGCTCGCTGGCTCATCAGATCAGCTGGCGGCCTCGGTTCGCTGCTTCGCTCTGGTACAGGGTCAGGGCGTGCTCGCTTGGAGAGCAAGGGGGCCTCGGCATCCAGGTGCCACTACCCGAACGTCCAATCCGGGGGTACGGTCGAAGTGCTTCGCGCTGATCGACTCTTGATAAAAACTTGCCCGCCGCTGTGCAGGCTAGCTACGGCAGTTGTCGACAGCGCTAAGTGCAGGACCCACTACGGGTTCATGATGTGTTCGACCGGTGAATCGGTCGAATGTGCGCATCACCGAGCGCCTGACTTTCGCAGGAAGCTGCCGCCAGCAGGTGGCTCTATATGACCGGTGTCCGGCGCTCGGTCCGCGCGGAAGGACGCGATCGCTGTGGCCGTCGTGGGAATTGATGCACACAAGCGCAGCCACACCTTCGTGGCAATAGACGACTCGGGCCGCAAGATCGGCCAGAAGGTCTCGGACACAAACAGCCTGGGACACTTGGCTGCAATTCGGTGGGCACGCAGCCGGTTTGGCGCTGACATCACGTGGGCCGTTGAAGACTGCCGTAACGTGTCGAGGCTCCTCGAACAAGATCTACTGGCCGCCGGGTACACCGTCATCAGAGTCCCCACCCGGCTGATGGCTCGCACTCGTGCCTCTGCACGCACCGTCGGCAAGTCAGATCCCATCGATGCACTGGCGATAGCGCGGGCCGCGCTGCGCGAGCCGAACTTGCCGACTGCCTACACCGATCAGACCTCCCGAAACCTGAAGTTGCTCGTTGACCGCCGCGAGGACCTCATCCACCAACGCAACGCAACGACCTGTCGCCTGCTGTGGCGGCTGCACGAGCTAGACCCTGACCGCATCATCGAGCCAAAGGCGTTGTCTTCGAGGGTCAACCGCGACACCACCGCCTCGTGGCTCACGGGTCAGCAGGGCCTGGTCGCCGAGATAGCCCGCGACGAACTGGCCGACATTGACCGGCAGTCCGAAGATGCGCGTGCCCTTGAGAAAAGGATCCAAGATCTCGTCGAACAAGCCGCCCCGCGTCTCCTAGCTGTTCCGGGCTGCGGGCCGCTGTCGGCGGCCAAGATTGTCGCCGAAACCGCAGGGGTGCAGAGGTTCCCAACTGAGGCCGCCTTCGCCCGATTCGCTGGCGTCGCACCATCACCGGCGTGGTCGGGATCGACCCGAGGCCGGTGGCGATACGTCAAGACGGGCAACCGCCAAGTCAACGCCGCACTGCACCGAATCGCCCTGACCCAGATACGACGAGACGGAGCAGCCCGCGCCTACTATCGCGAGCGCATCGAGGCCGGAGAACCACCCATGCCCGCTTTGCGCCGCTTGAAGCGCCGCCTGGCCCGAGTGGTCTACAGCAGGCTGAGAGCTGACGCGCTGTCGCAGCCAACTAGACTCGGTCCGGTTTCATGAAGATCGAATCAATCAGCCCCATGCTGGCCACGCTGGGCAAGCCGCCCTCCCGGTTCACCGACTTCGCGGTCGAGGCGAAGTACGACGGCCAACGCGGGATCGCCGTGTGCGACGAGGCCAGCGTCACCCTCCAAAGCCGCAACGGCGCGAACATCACGAGGACCTTTCCCGAAGTTGCAGCTGCACTGTCCAGGGCGCTCGGTCGCCGACGCGTCATCCTTGACGGGGAGATCGTCGCTCTGGATGCCGAGGGTGTGCCTTCCTTTTCCCGACTACAGCGCCGGTGGCCGCAGATCCGCCGTCCCCATGCCGCATTGCTGCGCGATGTCCCGGTGAAGTTCTATGCCTTCGACGTGCTGCAGCTCGACGGCTACGAAACCAAGCGCAAGCCGTACGCCGAGCGTCGCGACCTTCTGATGGATCTTGCAGAGCCAGTACGGAGCCGCATCATCGAGTTCCCCCCGCACTGGAGCGGCGTCGACCCGCATGTCGTGCTGGCGGCCTCAGCGGACGCGGGTTTGGAGGGCATTGTCTGTAAGCGTTTGGACTCTCCCTATATGCCAGGAGTCCGGTCCAGGGACTGGATCAAGACCTGTCACCGGCTCCGGAGTGAGTTCGTTATTGGAGGTTGGCTACCGGGTGAGAGGATCAACCGGCACACGATCGGTGCGCTGCTGGTCGGTGCACATGACAACGAGGGCCGGTTGATCTTCTGCGGGGCAGTCGGGACCGGCTTGAGCGCCGCGCATCGCCGGTTCCTTGGGAGGCTCCTCACGCCCCTGGCGGCGACGAAGTCGCCCTTTGACAGCACCCTGCCGCCCTCCATAGCCAGTCATGCACGATGGGTGTCCGCAGCACTCATCGGCGATGTCGAGTATCGGCAGCTGACCGGCCTCCTGCGGCATCCCTCCTGGAAGGGCATAAGGCACGACGTCACGGACGTGCGCGGGGTTCTGCTGCCGCCCAGCGCCGGAGCTGCGTGAGACTTGCCGATGTTCTGCGGCAGGTGGTCGCCCCGGAGGTCAATCCCGCAGGCCGGGATCATTCACCGAAGCAGGGCTACTGACCCTGAGCTTCTCGGAGGACCGACAATGATCTACTACCACACCACCGACGCAGCCGATATCATCCTCAGCCGGATTTCGGGATGCCACTGGCTCGTACACGTTGATCGGCCTCGAACTGACCGGTGTATGGCTCGGAGACAGGCCGATGGACATCAATGAGGGGGCAAAAGGTGACGAGGTTCTTCGCGTCGAATTCGGCGACGACGTTGACCTCGATGAGTTCGAGGTGATTGAAGACGGCAAGCCTTACCGAGAGTGGTGTGTCCCCGCCGCGCTGATCAACGCTCAGGCCACGGTGACGTTGGGTTCGAGACTCTCGGAATGACGTGGTTGCTGGGCATGACGCGGTGCTCCGCGAAACGGTGCGTGCGCCGCGAGAGCAGAGCCGCATAAGGTTCGATCACGGTGCGCGTCAAGCGATGTGACACCAAGCGGCCTAAAGCCGAAAGCGAGTGCTGGACTGGCGGGTACTTCATGTGCACCGGCATTTGCGCATACCAACTGTTCAGCAGCTAGGTGCATTAGCAGCAACCTCTCGGTGCGGTTGTAGATGACCTACCTGCGCGTCATCCACTTTGTATCCTCTACAGGCTGAAGTGAATCGGCCTGAGCCACTGTCGATTACTAGTTACAAGCATTCTCCCGCATGCTCCAGGTGGCAGTCGCGGCAGAGCCTCGACCCCCGAACCTTCGCCTCCTTCGGCACCACGGGCTTCTGGACGTGCTTCACAGTGACCGATGGTGCGCGGCAGCCGGAATGGACGACCCCGGTGAAGTCCTCATGGAAGCGGACATCGTCACCACGGTTGATCCAGCGTCCACACCTCCCACATAGACTGCGATAGCGGGCGCTGAACGCTCTCGTGCGCGTCGATGAGGCTCGCCCGGTGGTAGCTCTCGGAGCGTCTCGAAGCTCACGCCATGCATCAGCCAGAAGCTGTTGGTCGCTCAGCTCCCTGGCGCGGTACCTCCTCATGCCGGATCGCTCGGCAGATCTGCCAGCAGCGTGTGGATCTGCTGACGAGCTTCAACAGTCAGCGGTGCAGCCTTGGCGAGGGCCTTTTCCAGGGCGCGGAGTGGCACCTCCGCACGGAGCCTGGTGCGGGCGGCGAGGAGGTGGGGATCATCGGCAGCGCGGTGACGAGCCAACGCCGCCAGTTGACCGTGCGTAAAGGACAGAGACGTGGACATGAAACTCCCGAGAGTTAAACCGGACAGGGCGAGTCATCTGGTCGCCACGGTCCTCGGGATTCACGCCATCGAGTGCCGACCGGGCATGTCAAGGCCTCGATGATCTGGTCCACCGTTGCCGGTGTTCCGTCCACAACAGTACACCTACCCATCACGTGGGCACAAATATCTCAGAGCGTTATGACTTTGTCCCCGAACCAATTTGATGAGTCGAGAGCCTCAGCGCTGGGCGATGGGCTGCAGCGTTATCCGGCCCCGTGCCGTCGGTATCGAGCGGGTGCTAGACCCTGCTCCAGGGGTCACGGCGCGCCCCACCGACGCGCCTCGCGCAGCTACCCCCCGCCCCTATACGGGCGACCAGCGGGCGTCCCGCCTGTGAGCCTTCACGTAGGCGTGGGCGCGCGTGCAAGCCTTAGCTGTGCCGCGACGCCCGCAGCTTCCCGACCGAGATGCTGGTCCTCGGCGTGTTTCGGCTCATCCGGCCCCTCATGATGGCCCTCCGCCATTCCTTTCGGGTCGTGTCCTGGCGGGTCGAGTCCGGCATATCGGTGGTCGACGCGCGAGTGGAGATATGCCCTTTCCATCAAGAGCTTGGAGGGAACAAGTCGTCCCTGGTCAACAGTGTGTTTCCCCAAGTGGATAGGGAGCAGGGGTGGATTGCTTTGATAGCTCTTGCTAGAGGGAGTACGAACAGCATCAGACAGAACCTTGTCCATTACTTCCTGTAGCTGTTGCTTATCGCAGACTGGGACTAAGAAGCTATCGTGCACGATCAGGGGACACCGACCGGTCTCGTCGATCATGGCAAGCAATACCTTCACAGCCATGTCACTGTCGGTGCGCATCAGCTGAGCACCAATGCCTGTGCCGAAAGCCTCGGAGATCCTGTAGTGCTTGTGCTTGATCGCCGCGATCAGCCTCTCCACGGCCACGGACAGCTCCGACCGGGCCAGTCCGTAGAGGCCGTTCTCCAGGGCCAGATCGTCATTGTCGGTCAGTAAGGCGGTGACCGCACCAACCTCGGTGCCGCCGTCAGCGTTCAGCGCCACCAGGGTGGCGACTTTGACCAGTGCTCTGGAGAAACCGTCGATCTCGTAGAGGTCGCCTTCGGGCATCTTTTTCCCGGCTCGTTGGTACGCCAGCTGCATGTGCAAGCTGGTGTAGTCCAGCTCCACCATCTGCGACTGCTCGCCGTCGACCATCATGACGATTCTGGCCCGCACCTCTTTGCGCATCTGCTGATAGCTGCTGCCTTGGTGATAAAGGCGTCCGCCCCTGCGGAAGGTCCGGTTGAAGATGCGGGCTGCGGGCGGGATGTATAACTCGGTGTCGTCAAGGAAGTACCGCTGGCTGGCGAGGTGGGCGTTGACGAACTTGATGTCGCGGCGCATGCGCTGGATCGTCGAGGTGTCCCTAAAACCGATCGACTTGCCGTCCTTGTCACGCAGGATGATCTCGTCTTTGAGCATCGCGCCCCGGCGGCTGCTGACGTCAACCAGGTGCGCGAGCAACATGAGCTTATCGGTGGCCTGGATGATGGACTGCTTCTTGAACCACCACAGGCCCGTGTGGCCATCGGCGTACCCATTAGCCATCAACCAGTCTGCGGCCCGCACCACGCGTCGATACGTCAACATGGGGTCGCCCTGATAGGCATGGAAGTAGCTATAACTCTTCGGTGATCGGGAGTAGCGCAACGGCATGTCAGTGGTCCGCTTCTCCGCTACCAATGAGCAGGCCACCAATGCGGTGTCGAGTGAGCCAGGACCGGTCAGATTCAAACCCTTGCGCATTATCTCCAGTTGTTCATCGCTCCACCCGCCGCGCAGCGGGTTGTGCTCACCCTTAAAGGGGGCGATGACGTCGAATAGACGGCGACTCACAAGTCACCCTTGATTGTTGTCGACCGGGCGCTGCAAACGGCGCTGCGGACGCTGACGCACTGAAAGCTTCGACGAACCGACGTCGTCGGGGTGGAGGGCTTGACCCGGCCACAAGGTGCCATGAGTCTTGCCTGCTGCAACCCCACGCCGCCAGCTTCCATCTGAGGGGACCTGGCCGTGGAAACCGGCACACTTAGCCGTCGTGGCGTGGCAGATCGCGCAGAGTTCAGGCTCGTCGCCCGTGTAGGCGCAGCGCCGGTGCCGGGGACACGTGAGCGCGGTCATGCGGCACCCACTGAGGCCGATGGGTCCTGATGACGACGAACCACGGAGACGAGCAGTGCCGCCTGCTCCGTGGTCAGCGGTGGCGCGGCATAGGCCAACTCCTTGGCGCGTGCGCGGATTGCGGCCACGACCTCGGCGTCCATCACGCGAGCACCTGCTTCTCGCGGCTGGACAACACCTCATCGATCTGAGAACGAAGCTCTGGCGTGAGCGTAGGGCCGTCCCCAAGGACTGCCGAAATTTTCTCGACGACGAAAGCTTCGCGCATCAAGCGCCGCGCTTCCACCACGACGGGATCGTCGGGAGGCAGCGACTGGCTGAGAAGGGCTACACGCGCACGTGCACGGGTAAAGGCGGACACACCACGACCTCTCGGTCAACGCCATGAGTTGGCCGTGAGTGTCTGTGTGTCGCCGCGAGCGCGGGTTCCCGTCGCAGAAAACGAGAGTGATAAGTGAGCGCTGCCATGGCGGTTAAACAGCGCCTTACTCTACTTAGAGTAAGGCCGCGAACTGCGTCCCGTCAACCGCGCGGAAGCGTAAGAGCCTGCGCCATAACAATTTTCATTCCTCTTTGTGATGACTATAGCTTGACCGCATGGTCAGTTCTATGCGCTGACCTGGGCCGTTTGAACCTAATGTCGAGGTCACGTGGGTCGAATCGCCGCGTATTGCCGTAGACGGCTCTGTTGATCGTGATGTCGAGGAGCGAGGCGATGACGGCGCGGCGGTCCTTAACCGAGAACTGCTGCCACTGCTCGCGGGCCTCCGGTCCGGCCACCTTCACCACCAGGGGTGATGAACTCGTCGCCCGCGCCTTGGCTTCTGCGGCCGCGATCTGGGGCAGGAGCTTTGCTTCGAGGGCGGCTAGTGATGCCGCTGAAATCTTGCCGTCAGCGGCTTCGTCGAGGAAGGATGCCAGGCGCTTGCGTAGCGTGTCGGCCTCCTCCAGGGCCTGGACCGCCGCGTCATTCCCGGCGTCTGCGAACAACTTCCTTGCGTCGGGTCGTCCGAGCCGTTCCAGAATCGTCTCCTCGACAAGAAGATCTACTGCATCTGCCCGCCTACCAACACACGTGCGCTTCTCGCAGAGGTACCTCCCGGCGCGGGAGCGATGGCTAGGCGGGTTGGAGTAGCGCATGCCCGAGCCGCAAACGCCGCATCTGGCAATGCCGGTGAGCAGGTGGCGAGGCTCGTGTCCTCGGTGACTCGTAGCCCTGCGAACAGGATCGGAGAAGAGTGCCAGCAGACGTTCATGCTGGGCATGGGTGATGTACGGCTGCCACCTGCCCCTTACCCGGTTGCCGTCGGCGTCGATTAATGGCTCTCCCTGATGAGTCCTCCACCCCGCGTAGGTGGGCGAAGAGATGGTCACCCGCAGCGCCTGGGGCTTCCACTCCTGCCGGGCATTACGTTGCAGCTGCGGAGGTTTGAGGCCCCGGGCGGTGAAGTCGCGGGTGATGGCCCACAGGGACTCGCCCGCCAAGACGCGATCGAAGACCTCGCGCACCAGCGGCTCGGCTTCGGTATCGATGACCCACCCGTCCGTTGCTCCAGTGTTGGGGTTGATAGCCCGTTTGTAGCCCCACGCGGGACGACCTCCCGGGCGACCGGCGAGTGCGGCGGCACGCTTGCCTCGCAGAACACGGTCACGGATCTGCTCCGCTTCACGCTCGGCAAGCAACGCATCTAGACCAGTGGAGAAACGAGCGTCGCCCTGTCGGAGGTCATACGTACGGCCAGAATACGACCACAGAACCCCGCGCTCGGCACAGATTTCCCGCAGCTCAACGTAGGTGGCGAGGTCACGCTGCGCCCGAGACGCCTCCCATGTCACGAGAACGTCTCCAGGCTTGAGCACGTTCAACAGCCTCTTGTATTGAGGCCGGTCCTTGGCGCTGTGTCGGGACGCGCCGAGGTCATTGTCGACAAGAACCTCGGCGACTTCCCAGCCGTTGCGTTCACAGATAGCGCGGCACTCAGACTCTTGAGATTCAACAGACCGCCCGTCGCCCTTCGGGTCACTGGAAACCCGCGTGTAGATGATGGCGCGCACGGGTCCATTATGCACCCTTATTCATGATTAGCCTCGATCATCTGGCCGTTGCCGACGACCATCGCGACGTGGCCGTCCCAGACCGCGAGGTCGCCAGGCCGGAGGTCGCCCGCCGATACGGGGGCACCGACGTCCTGTTCCTGGGCCAACCGCGGAAGGTTGAGTCCCGCTTCGGAATACGCCCACTGGGTGAGCCCGCTGCAATCGAGGCCGACGCCCGGCGTGGTGCCGCCCCAGTCGTACGGCACTCCCAACTGGGTCAGGGCGTACCTGACGGCGCTCGCGGCAGTCGCGTTCGGTGCCGTTGCGGTGCTGCCGTCCGGCAGCCGCACCGCGACGCCGTCGCCGAAAATCGCCGCGTCCGGGGTGGGCGTCCCGGGGCGGGACAGCTCCGCGACGTCACGCACCAGCGAGCCGAGCCCGGCCGTGTTCGCACCGAGCCCGCCGGCGCTCGAGCCGAACCCACCGGTGCCGCTCGGAAGTCCAGCGCCGCCACCGAATCCCGGGGACGACGTCATGGGGGCGGTGAACCCGGCGGGAGCCGTGGACGCTGCTTCCGTGGCGGGCGGCGATCCCGCGACGGGTAGGCCCGCGGCATGCCCGTCCAGTTCGGCGCGCAATTCGTCGACCACCGCGACGGCCTCGGCGAGCGAGCGCCGCGCCTCGGCGACCAGCTCCTCGGCCACACCGGGCGAGTCGAGAAACGGCTCGAGCGCGGCCGCCCGCGCCTCGAAGGTGTCCACGATGTCGCTCAGGCGCTCACGAGCGCGCGCCACCGCGGCGCCGGCCGCCTCAGCCGCCGCGCCGAGTCGCCCAACCCGCTCCGCGAGGTCCTCGGTTTGCGCAACGGCCCCGGTGAACACGCCTGCCGCCGCGTCCGCACCCGCACCCGTCCAGTGCTGCGCTGCACGCCCCCATGCCTGGCTGGTCGAGGCCGATACCTCGCGCAGCGCGTTGTGCACATCGCGAAGCGCGGTCGCAAGCTCGGCCCCAGAACCTGAGCCGACCAGCGACTGGACCTCCCGCAGCGGCGCGGTAAGACCGGCGACCAACGCACTCGGCATCGTCAGACGCCGAGGACCCGTGCGCCCGCGCGGTCGTCGGCGTCGTCATAGGCCAGGGCCGCCCGGTATGCGGCGCCACCGCTCGCCGAGGCGTCATCGCGCAGCGAGGCCACTACGCGGGCCTCATCGGCGACGGCATCGGCCAAGGCCGCGAGAAACGGCTGGGCGACGGGACCCAATCCGGTCGCGGAGATGGGGAGCGCAGCCAGCGTCGCGGCGATGGCGCCCAGTTCGTCGGCGTGCGCGGAGGCCGTCGCGGCCAGTACCCGCACGGCGTCGGTGTCAGCGTGCATGTCGATAGGACGCGGCGCGACGCGCCTCGGTTCCCGCTATGGTCAGCCCATGGACGTGCGCGTCGTCGATCATCCGCTGGCGGCGGCACGACTGACCACACTGCGCGACGAGAACACCGACAACGCCGCGTTCCGCGCCGCACTGCGCGATCTCACGCTGATGCTGGTGTACGAGGCCACCCGTGACGCCGCCGTCGAAACCGTTGCGGTGCGCACGCCGCTGGCCGAGACGACCGGGTGCCGGCTGGCCAACCCGCCGTTGCTCGTGCCCGTCTTACGCGCCGGCCTCGGCATGGTGGACCAGGCGCACGCGTTGATACCCGAAGCGCGCGTGGGCTTCGTCGGGGTCGCGCGCAACGAGGAGACGCATCAGCCGACGCCGTATCTGGAGTCGCTGCCCGCGGACTTGAGCGCGCGGCCGGTCTTCGTGCTCGACCCGATGCTCGCGACAGGCGGGTCGATGGTGCACACGGTCGAACTGCTGTATTGCCGCAACGCCGTTGACATCACGGCGGTCTGCGTCGTCGTCGCCCCCGAAGGCCTTGCCGCACTGGAGAAGGCGGCTCCGAACATTCGGCTGGTGACCGCGACCATCGACGAGTGTCTCAACGACATCGCCTACATCGTGCCGGGTCTCGGCGACGCGGGGGACCGCCAGTTCGGTCCCCGTTAGAGGTGCGCGGCGAAGTCGGCCGCCTCGTCCCGTACCCGCCGCGCCCGCTCCCGGGCGGCGGGAAGATCGGTGACCTGACCGCAGCGAACCTCGATGTAGGACTTGACCTTTGGCTCCGTACCGGAGGGGCGCACCACCATGCGCACCGAGACGTCGTCGTCGCCGCCGGACATGATCAGTGCGTCGGTGCCGTCGTCGCTCAGCAGGTCGGTGACCGTCATGTCGTATCCGGCGAGGCGCTCGGGTGGTGTTTCGCGCAGACGTGTCATCACCGCGGCCGCCTCGTCGGCGTCCTCCACTTGGCGTGACACCGCGGTCGTGGTGTGCACACCATGGCGGCGTGCCAGGTCGTCGAGCGCGTCGAGCAGGGTGTGTCCGCGGTCGCGCAACGCGGCGATCAGGTCGCAGATCAACACCGCCGCGCTGATGCCGTCCTTGTCCCGGACCGCGGACGGATCGACGCAATGCCCGATCGCCTCTTCGTAGGCGTACACCAGCGTGCAGCCGGGCAGATCGACGTCGGCCCGAGACAGCCACTTGAAGCCGGTGGGTGTCTCGACGTGTCGCGCGCCGTGCTCATTCGCGATCGCGGAGAGCATGCGCGAGGACACCAGGGAGCTGGCTACGACCGTCGTCTCCCTCACCGGTCCGGGCTCGACCTGGGAGATGATGTAATCCCCGAGGAGCCAACCGGTTTCGTCGCCGGACAGCATGCGCCACCCGTCTGATGTGGGAACGCCGACCGCGCACCGGTCGGCGTCGGGATCCAACGCGATTGCGACGTCGGCGTCGACGCCGGCGGCCAATCTGAGGACAGCTTCGACCGCCTCGGGTTCTTCCGGATTGGCCGTGCCCACCGTGGGGAAGTCGGGGTCCGGCGCGAACTGGTCTTCGACGACGTGCACGTCGTTCAAGCCGGCACGCACGAACGCGTCGAGCGCCAGTTCTCCGCCCACGCCGTGCAGAGGAGTGAACGCGATCCGCACCGAACCGTGGGTGTGCCGCACATTCGCCGCGCGCTCGACATAGCGCTGCACCTCGTCGACGCCGCCGGGGGTGACCGCCGCGCGGGGAATCTCGTCGGCGTGCGGGGCTTCGGCCATGGCGACCTCGATCTCGCGATCGGTCGGCGAGTTGATCGGAAAGCCGCCGCCGAAGTACACCTTGAAGCCGTTGTCGGACGGCGGATTGTGCGAAGCGGTGATCTGGATGCCCGCCGCCGCGGGGCGGTGGCGCACGGCGAACGCGAGAGTGGGAGTCGGCACGGCGGTGAAGAACAGGGTTACGGGAAAGCCCTGTGCGGCAAGCACTTCAGCGGCGGCCAACGCGAAGTCGTCGGACCCGTGCCTGGCGTCGCGACCCACGATCACGTCCTGCCCGGCCAGGCCCCGATCCTTGAGCACCTTGGCCACCGCCCAACTGGCGCGCAGCACGACGGCGAGGTTCATTCCGCTGGGTCCCCCTCGCAACGGGCCCCGCAGACCCGCGGTGCCGAACGTCAAGGGGCGTGCGAACCGTTGCTCGAGCTCTTCTTCGGAACACTCCGACAGCTCGGCGGCGGTCTGGGGATCCGGGTCGTGAGCGATCCACTCCTGCGCAGTACTTGTGGCCGGCGACGCAGTCATGCGGGTAGTGTGCCCAATTTCACTGCCGCATATTCCGGCTTGCGCGGGACTTCAGAGCCGGGCGACGACGGCCGCGAGCAAGGCGCCCATCCGGGTCGCCGACTGACGCCCGGCCTCCAGCACCTCTTCGTGGTTGAGCGGCTGCCCGGTCATGCCCGCCGCGAGGTTGGTCACCAGCGACACCCCCAGCACCTCGGCCCCGGCCTCGCGCGCGGCGACCGTCTCGTGCACGGTGGACATGCCGACGAGGTCGGCACCCAGGGTGCGCAGCATCCGGATCTCTGCGGGTGTCTCGTACTGCGGTCCGGGCAGCCCGGCGTAGACGCCGTCGGCGAGCGCCGGGTCGATCTCCCTGGCCAGGTCGCGCAGGCGCGGCGCGTACGCGTCGACCATGTCGACGAAGCAGGGCCCGACCAGCGGCGATCGGCCCGTGAGGTTGAGGTGGTCGCTGATCAGCACCGGCTGGCCGACGGTGAAGTCCTCGCGCAGGCCGCCCGCGGCGTTGGTCAACACGACCGTGTGCACGCCGCTCGCGCAGGCGGTGCGTACCGGGTGCACGACGTGGCGCAGGTCGTGCCCCTCGTAGGGATGGATGCGGCCCACGAACACCAACACACGGTGATCGGCGATGCGCATCGAGAGCACCTGGCCGCCGTGGCCCCGGGCGGTCGGCGGCCTGAACCCCGGCAGCTCGTCGACCGGCACCACCGCGACCGGATCCCCCAGTCGTTGCACCGCCGGCGCCCAGCCCGAACCGAGCACGACCGCGACGTCATGGTGGTCGACGCCCGTGCGCTCGGCGAGTGCTTCCGCCGACTCGGCGGCCAGTGCCTGCGCATCGGTCACAGTGGGCGAGCCTATCTGTCGCAACCAGCGCCCGACCCGAATGAGATGGCGCAGTGAGATACTGCCAGGATGCCAGCACCCACCGCGTCGGACGCCGTCGAAGACGCCGTCCACCGGCGTCGTGACGACCTGGTCGAACTCTCCCATTCCATTCACGCCGAGCCTGAACTCGCGTTCGCCGAACACCGCAGCTGCGCCAAGGCGCAGGCGCTGGTCGCCGAGTATGGGTTCGCGATCACGCAGGCGCCCGGGGGGCTCGAGACGGCGTTTCGAGCCGACTACGGCAGCGGGCCGCTGGTCATCGGCGTCTGTGCCGAGTACGACGCGCTGCCCGGCATCGGCCACGCCTGCGGGCACAACATCATCGCGGCCTCAGCCGTCGGCACCGCCCTGGCGTTGGCGGACGTCGCCGACCGCCTCGGGTTGACGGTCGTGCTCCTGGGCACACCGGCCGAGGAGGCCGGTGGCGGAAAAGTGTTGCTGTTGAACGCCGGGACGTTTGACGACATCGCCGCCTCGGTGATGCTGCACCCGGGCCCCCTCGACATCGCCGCCGCGCGGTCGCTGGCGCTGTCGCAGGTCGCCGTCCGGTACGAGGGCAGGGAAGCGCACGCCGCCGTGGCGCCTTACCTCGGCCTCAACGCGGTCGACGCGATCACCGTCGCGCAGGTGGCGATCGGACTGCTGCGCCAACAGATGGCACCGGGCCAGATGGCGCACGGCATCGTCACCGACGGCGGTCAGGCCACCAACGTCATCCCGGCGCGTGCCGAGATGCAGTACACGATGCGGGCCAACGACGCGGCTTCGTTGCGCGAACTCGAACAGCGCATGGCGGACTGTTTCCTGGCCGGCGCGGTGGCTACCGGCTGCGGCCATGAGGTCACCGAGACCGAACCGAGCTACTCCGAACTGACTCCCGACCGATGGCTGGCCGAGGCGTTTCGCGCCGAGATGCTGCGGGTGGGCCGCGAGCCGGTGTCGGTCGAGCTCGAGGCGGCGCTGCCGCTGGGCAGCACCGACATGGGCAATGTCACCCAGGTGATGCCCGGCATCCATCCGATCGTCGGCATCGACGCGGGCGGCGCGTCGGTGCATCAACCCGCGTTCGCCGAGGCCGCGGCGGGCCCGAGCGCCGACAAGGCGGTCGTCGAGGGTGCGATCATGCTGGCCCGCACCGTCGTGCGGTTGGCGGAGACGCCGCACGAACGCGACCGGGTGCTGGAGTCACAGGCGAGGCGCGCGTCATGAGCGTGCTGCCGCACGCCGCCGCCCGGTGGCTCTCGGCCCACTACGACGATCTCGTCGAGTGGCGCCGCCACATTCACATGCATCCGGAGTTGGGACGCCAGGAGTTCGGCACCACTCAGTTCGTCGCGTCGCGGCTGGCCGATGCGGGCCTGAACCCGAAGGTGCTGCCCGGAGGCACCGGGTTGACGTGCGACTTCGGGCCAGAGCACGCGCCGCGGATCGCGCTGCGCGCCGATATGGACGCGTTGCCGATGGCCGACCGGACCGGCGCGCCGTACGCGTCGCTGGTGCCTAACGTGTCGCATGCGTGCGGGCACGATGCGCACACGGCGATGCTGCTGGGCGCCGCGCTGGCGATGGCGTCGGTACCCGAACTCCCGGTCGGGGTGCGGCTGATCTTCCAGGCCGCCGAGGAGCTGATGCCGGGCGGCGCGATCGACGCGATCGCCGCGGGGGCGCTGACCGGGGTGTCGCGCATCTTCGCGCTGCACTGCGACCCGCGGCTGGCCGTCGGCAAGGTGGCGATGCGGCCCGGGCCCATCACCTCGGCCGCCGATCAACTCGAGGTGACGTTGCATTCGCCGGGTGGTCACACCTCGCGGCCCCATCTCACCGGCGACCTCGTCTACGGGCTCGGCACGTTGATCACCGGTGTGCCCGGCGTGCTGTCGCGTCGCATCGATCCCCGCAACAGCACCGTGATGGTGTGGGGGGCGGTGAACGCGGGCGTCGCCGCGAACGCGATCCCGCAGACCGGCACGCTGGCCGGTACCATCCGCACCGCGAGCCGCGACACCTGGGATAGCCTCGAATCGATTGTGCGGGAAGCTATTTCGTCGTTGCTGGCGCCGCTGCACATCGACTACTCCGTGCAGTACCGTCGCGGCGTGCCGCCGGTGGTCAACGAGGAGATCTCGACGCGCATCCTCACCCACGCGATCGAGGCGATCGGCCCTGACGTGCTGGCCGACACCCGGCAATCCGGCGGCGGCGAGGACTTCTCCTGGTATCTCGAGGAGGTTCCCGGTGCGATGGCGCGATTGGGTGTCTGGACCGGCCGTGGACCCCAATTGGATTTGCACCAGCCGACGTTCGACCTCGACGAGCGGTCGCTCGCGGTCGGAGTGCGCGTTCTGGTCAACATCGTCGACCAGGCCGCCGCTTTCTAGCTACGGTTGCCTCCCTTCTCCCCCGCGAGTGACCGTGTTTGTACCGCGACACGCCGTCCTGACCGGACAGTTCGCGGTCGCTCGCGCGGGTTGATCGTCCCCAAACCGCGCTTCATCCACAATCGCGTGCGACACACGCGGTGAGTGGTCGACCGTCGTTGACGATCAGCGTGTGAACCCAGAGTTGCTGCGACTCTTCAGCGCCCAGGCAGGACTGGCGACCACCAACCAGATCCTGCAACACATGACGAGACGGGGCTTCGAGTCGGCACTCGAAACCGGTCCACTGCAACGACTTTGGCCGGGCATCTACTGTCTGGATGAACCCGACGACATGCTGCGACTGCGAGGACTGGACTTCCGCTGCGGAAAGCCGGTCGCTGCTTGCCTTCACACCGCGGCGGCGATGTACGGCTTCGATACCGAGGAGCCGGCCGATCTCCATGTGCTCAGCCCACCGGGTTCCCGGCTGCGGTCCACGGACGGGCTAGTGGTACACCGTCGTGAGGGCGCCCCGCTGACCGTCGTCGACGGCAGGCCGGCAACCGCGCCGGCCTGGACCGCCGTGGAGGTGGCCCGGTCGCAGCGCCGGCCGAGGGCGCTGGCCACCTTGGATGCCGCGCTCCGAAGCGGCTCCTGCAATCGGACCGAGTTGTGGCGCGCCGCGGTCGCCCAGGCCGGGCGGCGCGGGATCGTCGCCGTCCGGGACTTGATCGCCCTGGCTGACGCCCGCGCGGAATCGCCGATGGAGAGCGAAGCGCGGCTCGCGATGATCGACGGTGGGCTCCCCGCGCCGGAACTGCAGTATGAGGTCATCGACGGAAACGGTGAGTTACGCCGTCTGGACTTCGCCTGGCCCGGCGAGCGCGTGGCCGCGGAGTACGACGGCGTCGACTGGCACAGCGACCCCGAGGCGATGCGGCGCGACCGCAGGCGCAATGCAGCGCTGCTCGACATCGACTGGGTGGTCATCCCCATCGTTAGCCAGGATGTCCGTCAGCGGCCGCGGGAGTTCGTCGGCCGCATCGACAGACAGCTTCGGCGCGCTCGCGCGGCGTGAGCGACCGCAGCATGTCCGCGAGATACGGCGTGTCGGCGCACAGACGCGGTCGCTCGCGGAAAAGGAGAGCTAGGAGCCTGGGCCGATGTTGAGTGCGGGCCGGGTGCGCAGATCGTGCACGTACTCCGGTGGGGCGCCTGCGATTTCGGCGGCGTCGGCCATCACTCCGAGGTAGCGTGCCGACGGCAGGCCGCCCTCCCACGCATCGACGACGTACAGCCAGGCGAGCACGGGTTCGAAGTCGGTGTCCGACGAGATGCGATGCACCCGGCAGCGGATCTTCTTGTGGAAACCGAGTTCCGATCCTTCCCACCGGTCCAGGTTGGCCTCGTCGTCCTTCGTCATGTCGTAGAGCACGACGAAGACCTTCGACGTCGGATCCTCGACGACTGTGGCGAGCGCACCCTCCCAGCCGATGTCCTCCCCGCCGAACGTCAGACGCCAGCCGTGCAGCCAGCCCGTTCCTGCCATCGGAGAATGAGGTGCGCGCTGCAACATCTGCTCCGGATGCATGTTCGATCCGTAGGCGGCGTAGAGCGGCACCCAGAAAGACTAAGCGTTCGCGCGCCGCCTGGGCGATCGACCTACCGCTTCGTTAGGTTGGGGGCGTGGCAACCCGCATCGTGATCATCGGCGGCGGGCCCGCCGGTTATGAGGCGGCACTGGTCGCCGCCAACAGCGGCCCCGAAGTTGCCGAGGTCACCGTCGTCGACTCCGACGGCATCGGCGGCGCCTGCGTGTTGTGGGACTGCGTCCCGTCCAAGACGTTCATCGCGTCGACGGGCGTGCGCACCGAACTGCGCCGCGCCCCGGATCTGGGGTATGCGCTCGAGTTCGAAGACGCGAAGATCTCGCTGCCCAAGATCAACCAGCGGGTCAAGAGGCTGGCGGCCGCGCAGTCGGCGGACATCGCCGAACGGCTGCGCAACGACGGCGTCACACTGATCGCCGGCCGCGGTGAACTCGTCGACGACATGCCGGGGATGGCCACGCACACCGTCAAGGTGACCGAGCACGACGGCACCGTCAGCACGATCAAGGCCGACGTCGTGCTGATCGCCACCGGAGCGAGCCCCCGCGTGCTGCCCGGCGCCGAACCCGACGGCGAACGCATCCTGAACTGGCGCCAGCTCTACGACCTCGAGGACCTGCCCGAACATCTCGTCGTCGTCGGCTCCGGGGTGACCGGCGCGGAGTTCGTCAACGCCTACACCGAGCTCGGGGTCAAGGTGACGGTGGTGGCCAGCCGCGACCAGATCCTGCCGCACGAGGACTCCGACGCCGCCGCGGTGCTCGAGGACGCGCTGATCTCACGCGGGGTGACACTGGTCAAGAATGCGCGTGCCCAGTCGGTCACGCGTAACGGCTCCGGCGTGCTGGTCACGATGACCGACGGCCGCACTGTCGAGGGCAGCCATGCGTTGATGACGGTCGGGTCGGTGCCCAACACCAGCGGCCTGGGCCTGGAACGGGTCGGCATCGAGCTCGGTGAGGGTGACTATCTGAAGGTCGACCGGGTGTCGCGCACCGGCGTGCCCGGCATCTACGCCGCCGGTGACTGCACCGGCCTGATGCTGCTCGCTTCGGTGGCCGCCATGCAGGGCCGTATCGCGATGTATCACGTGCTGGGCGAGGGGCTCGAACCGATCCGGTTGCGGACGGTCGCCGCGGCGGTGTTCACCCGACCCGAGATCGCCGCCGTCGGAGTGCCGCAGTCCAAGATCGACGACAGGTCGGTCGCGGCGCGAACGATCACGCTGCCGCTCAACACCAACGCCCGCGCCAAGATGTCCAGCCTGCGGCGCGGTTTCGTCAAGATCTTCTGCCGTCCGGCGACGGGCGTGGTGATCGGCGGTGTGGTGGTCGCGCCGATCGCGTCGGAGCTCATCATGCCGATCGCTTTGGCGGTGCAGAACGGCAACGACGTCGAGGATCTGGCGCAGACGTTCTCGGTGTACCCGTCACTGTCGGGTTCGATCGCCGAAGCGGGCCGCCGCCTGATGGCGCACGACGATCTGGACTGACTCCACGTAGCCTGGATGGGCGAGCGTACCGACGAGTAACTAGGAGCCAATCCGGTGAGTGACCCGATCCCGGCGAACGGGCAGACGCTCCTGGGGCCCCAGCAGCGGGCCGAGGCCTGGGAGCGGCTCGGCAGCGAGCAGTTCGACGTCGTCGTGATCGGCGGGGGAGTCGTCGGCGCGGGTGCTGCGCTGGATGCGGCCACGCGCGGTTTGAAGGTCGCGCTGGTCGAGGCGCGCGACTTCGCATCGGGCACATCGAGCCGGTCCTCGAAGATGTTCCACGGCGGGCTGCGCTATCTCGAGCAGTTGGAGTTCGGGCTGGTGCGCGAGGCATTGCACGAGCGCGAGCTGTCGCTGACGACGTTGGCGCCGCATCTGGTCAAACCGCTGCCGTTTCTGTTTCCGCTGACCAATCGATGGTGGGAGCGTCCGTACGTCGCTGCGGGCATCTTCCTCTACGACCAGCTGGGCGGCGCGAAATCGGTTCCTGCGCAGAAGCATCTGACGAAGTCCGGGGCGTTGCGCCTGGCGCCGGGACTCAAACGGTCGTCGTTGATCGGCGGCATCCGGTATTACGACACCGTGGTCGACGACGCACGCCACACGATGACCGTGGCCCGCACGGCCGCGCACTACGGCGCCGTGGTGCGAACATCGACACAGGTGGTCGCGTTGCTTCGGGAGGGTGACCGTGTCACCGGCGTGGAGGTCCGCGACTCCGAGAACGGCGCAGTGACCGAGGTGCACGGGCATGTCGTCGTGAACGCCACCGGCGTGTGGACCGACGAGATTCAGGCATTGTCCAAGCAGCGCGGGCGTTTTCGGGTGCGCGCCTCCAAGGGTGTGCACATTGTGGTGCCGCGCGACCGGATCGTCAGCGAGGTGGCGATCATCCTGCGCACCGAGAAGTCCGTGCTGTTCGTGATCCCCTGGGGAACGCACTGGATCATCGGCACAACCGACACCGACTGGAATCTCGACCTGGCCCACCCGGCGGCCACCAAGGCCGACATCGACTACCTCCTCGAAACCGTCAACACGGTGTTGGCGACGCCGCTGAGTCACGACGACATCGACGGCGTCTACGCCGGCCTGCGGCCGCTGCTGGCCGGGGAGAGCGAGGAGACCTCGAAGCTGTCGCGTGAGCATGCCGTCGCGGTGCCCGCTCCCGGGCTGGTCGCGATCGCCGGCGGCAAGTACACGACGTACCGGGTGATGGCCGAGGACGCCATCGATGCTGCAGCCGAGTACATTCCGGCGCGGGTGGCGCCGTCGATCACCGAGAAGGTACCGCTGATGGGCGCCGACGGCTACTTCGCGCTGATCAATCAAACCCAGAGTGTCGGAAAGCATTACGATCTGCATCCCTATCGGGTGCGGCACCTGCTGGACCGGTACGGCTCGCTGATCGGCGAGGTGCTGCAGATGGCCGAGGGTAATCCGGAACTGCTCACCCCCATCACCGAGGCGCCGGTATACCTGAAGGTCGAGGCGTGGTACGCCGCGGCCGCCGAGGGCGCGTTGCATCTGGAGGATATCCTGGCCCGGCGGATGAGAATCTCGATCGAGTATCCCCACCGCGGCGTGGACTGTGCCCGCGAGGTCGCCGAAGTGGTTGCGCCGGTGCTGGGTTGGAGCGAGGCGGACGTCGACCGCGAGGTGAACACGTACCTGGCGCGGGTGGATGCGGAGAAGCGTTCGCAGCAGGAACCCGATGACGAATCGGCCGATGCGTTGCGCGTGGCGGCGCCGGAAGCGCGCGCTGAGATCCTCGAACCGGTGCCGCTGAATTGAGGCCCGGACTTTGAGACGCCCGCCGCCACTGCCCGTGCGCGACGGACTGGGGCCGGCGCGGGTGCGGTTGCGCGGCGGTGCGGTGTTGGTCGAATTGGCCAGCCGGTTCGGTGACGCGGCGGCCGCCAAAGTGCTTGCGGGCGAGGTGGTGACCGCCGAGGGCGACGTCGTGACCGCGGGCACGGTGATGCCGCCGGGGTCGTTCGTCTATCTGTACCGCGAACTGCGCGAAGAGGTTGCGGTGCCGTTTGACATGCCGATCCTGTATCGCGATGACGACATCGTTGTGGTGGACAAACCTCATTTTCTGGCGACGATGCCGCGGGGGCGCCATGTCGCCCAGACGGCGCTGGTGCGGCTGCGTCGTGAATTGGACTTACCGGAGTTGTCGCCGGCGCATCGACTGGACCGGTTGACGGCGGGCGTGCTGCTGTTCACGACGCGGCGCGAGGTGCGGGGCGCGTATCAGACCATGTTTGCGCGCGGCGAAGTTCACAAGACGTATCTGGCGCGGGCAGGCGTCGATCCGGAGCTGGCGTTTCCGATAACGGTGCGCAGCCGAATCGGCAAGCGGCGCGGACAGTTACAGGCGGTGGAGGAGCCGGGTGAGCCGAACGCCGAGACGCTGGTCGAGCATCTTGGCGACGGACGGTATCGGTTGACGCCGCGGACGGGGCGCACACATCAGCTGCGGGTGCACATGGCGTCGCTGGGTCTGCCGATCGTGAACGACCCGCTGTACCCGCAGGTGATCGACGTTGCGCCGGAAGACTTCTCGCGGCCGCTGCAACTTCTGGCGCAGCGGTTCGAGTTTCGTGATCCGGTGAGCGGCCGTCAACGCGACTTCGTCAGCATCCGGACATTGTGACTCAACGCCGCTCGACCGGTTCGTTCACCTGAGCCCCCGCGGCGATCACGGCCCGATTGCGTGCGGCGACCGTTCGCAGCGACATCTTGACCAGCCAACGGTCGTAGGTCATGAACCCGTTGACCTCGTTTTCGACATCGGTGGTCTGGGTGTAGACGGCGCCGGACAGTCCCCCCTTGCGGATTTCGTCCTCGAGGTCGCGGCTCACCTGGACATAGCGTTCCGTCAATCGTGCTCTGCTGTCGGTCATTTCATAGGCCTGCGGTCTGCCCGGCCAGCGGTTGCCGTGGGGGAGCAACCCGAGGCCGCCGTACTCGCCGTTGACCACGACCCGATGCTCGAGCGGGATCGGACGGTTGCCGAGCATTGTCCGTTCGTCGCGCGGGGTCGCCGGGTTGTCGTGCAGGACCGGGCGGCCCGGGCCGACGTAGGTGTGGTCGTCGTAGACGTCGCCGGCCCGGCTGTCGGGCCTCGACTTGCAGCAGTTCACCCCGCTGTTGGCGTTCACCATCCGGGTCGGGTCGGCGGCCTTGGTCACACCCGCGATCCTCGCGGTGTCGAACTCGCCCCACCCCTCGTTGAACGGGACCCAGCCGACGATCGAAGTGACGCTTCGTAATTGATGGATCATCTCGACGAGTTCGCGCTCGAAGTTGACCTTCGCCTGCGGCGGCGGTTCCGGCGCCGGGCCGACCGGAACGTCGAGGGAGACGTCCATCGACGGCATGTCCTGCCACACCATCAACCCGAGCTTGTCCGTCCAGTAGTACCAGCGCGCCGGTTCCACCTTCGCGTGCTTACGGACGAAATTCATGCCGAGCGCCTTGGTTCGTTCGAGATCGAACCTCAGCGCGTCGTCGGTGGGGGCGGTGAAGATGCCGTCCGGCCAGTAACCCTGGTCCAGCGGGCCGTGCAGGAACGTGATCTTGTCGTTCAACGCAATCCGCGGACGGCCCTGCGGATCCCTGACCGTGCTGATGGTCCGCAGACCGCCGTAACTGGCGACTTCGTCGACGACCTTGCCTTCGGGCGTGACAAGCCGCACCTTCAGGTCGTAGAGGTACGGGTCATCCGGTGTCCACAGGTGCGGGTCCGGTACCTGCACACGCACCGGCTTGCCCGGTGCACCGGAGCCGCGGGCCAGCGTCGGACCGTCCGGAGCCGACACGATCACCTCGGCGCGTTCGTCAGTCGTCCCGGTGGCACGGGTCGTGACCGTGAAACCCTTCAGATCCGCTGTGACATCGAGCTTGTCGACGTGGGCGGCGCGCACGGGTTCGATCCACACGGTCTGCCAGATGCCGGACGCGCCGGTGTAGAACAGACCCCCGGGGCGGTTGCGCTGCTTGCCGACGGCAAACGGAGCGGCTTCGTTGCGGTCCTCGGCGCGCACGACGATCTCCTGGGTGCCCGTCCAGCGCAGCGCATCGGTGATGTCCGCGCTGAACGCGGTGAAACCACCCTCGTGGTGCGCGACGCGCTTGTTGTTGACCCACACCGTGGCGGTCTGGTCGACCGCGCCGAAGTGCAGCAGCACCCGCTGCCCGCGCCAGGCACCGGGTACCTGAAACTTCTTGCGGTACCACATCTGGTCGTCATGACGCTTGATCCCTGACAGCGCCGACTCCGTGGGATAGGGGACCAGGATCTTCTCCTCGAACTTGTCGGCCGACGGCGGTGTGCTCAGCGCCGTCGCCTGGGATCGGCCGGTGTAGGCCCACACCCCGTTGAGGTTCAGCCACCGCGCCCGCACCATCTGCGGACGAGGGTATTCCGGTAGCGCGTTGTTGGGGCCGACGAGATGCGTCCACGGTGTCGACAATGGCGGGCTCTTGCGCTGCCACGCCTCGGCCGCGTTCGCCGGGGCCGCGCAGATCGCGAAACCCGCCGCCAAGGCGAGGGGTACGGCCGTCATCCGGCTGAGAATCCTGCGCACGCGGTGCCGGTCGCTCGACAGCTCGGTGTTCACGGTCACAACTGCTAGTCCCCTCTGCTGGAAACCATCGACGGATCGGGTTCGGATGTCGCGCACCGGACGCCATAGCAAACCTAGTCAGTGACAGGTCACCCGCAATCAGGTGTTTCCCTATGCTTTGCTTCGGCATGCCTGATGAACGCGTCGTCCAGGCATCGGCGCATTGACCAGGAGTTGATCAAGAGCGCGGGGAGGCGTGAGAATTCTTTTGCCACAACGCAAATACAGAGTCACGACGCTCGTCGAGCTTAGCATCGAATTACCGCTGGTGCCACGGATTGCGCGGGTGAGGGCTGTGTGTGGCGCCCGGCGTCACAACGGCGCACCGCACGGGAGCGCGAAAGTCGAGCAAATGGTGAATAGTCGGTCTAGACGTACGATTGATGACCCTGTCCGGAGCCGGATGCGGCCACCATACAGGAAGGAATGGTTCGGGCATCGCAGTAGACATCGATGCGGCAGAGGGGTTCGTTACGGCGACTCGCCGATCCGCTGTTCTGCCCCCGAGGCGTGCGCGTGACTGCCACAATCGGGGTCGGCGACGGCGTTTGGCACGTCGCCGAAGGGAGAAGATGTGCGCAAGGTACTGCTGTGCGCTGCTGCGGCCCTCTTCGCCGCGGGACTGGTGAACGCGAATCCGCCGAGCGCCGAGGCGACGCTCTGCGGTTCGGTGGGCGGTCGGTTCGTCGACGTGACCGGGTGCGCGGACCCGCTCTCGTATCTCAACGAGTTGCCGCCGCCTCCGCCCCAAACGGG
>NZ_LQIS01000024.1 GCF_001499905.1 Mycobacterium sp. GA-1285
CAAGCACCCTAAGAGCCAGACACCAGGTGATCAGGATCCAACCACCGCAACAAGCGGCCCCATCACCCTGACACTGACTGGCACCCTAACGCCCGCGACATACCCGACGGACGGGTGCAACGGGCCGCATGCAGCGGCAAGGCTTACTGTGAGCGTCGTGCGCGACGAACTGGTGTGGATCGACTGCGAGATGACCGGCCTGGATCTCAAGACCGACCGGCTCATCGAGATCGCGGTGCTGGTGACAGACGCCGACCTCAACATCCTCGGCGAGGGCATCGACGTCGTCATTCACACCGACGACGAAGCGTTGGCATCGATGATTCCGGTGGTCACCGAGATGCACACCCGGTCGGGGCTGATCGACGAGGTCAAGGCGTCGACCCTGACCCTGCCCGAGGCGGAGGAGCTGGTCCTCGACTACGTGCGCACCCACGTCAAACAGGCCAAGACGGCGCCGCTGGCCGGCAACTCGATCGCCACCGACCGCGGTTTCATCGCCCGCGACATGCCCAAGCTCGACGACTACCTGCACTACCGGATGATCGACGTGAGCTCGATCAAGGAATTGTGCAGGCGCTGGTATCCGCGCATCTACTTCGGCCAGCCCGAGAAGGGCCTCGCGCACCGGGCACTCGCCGACATCCACGAGTCGATCCGGGAGCTTCAGTACTACCGCCGCACCGCGTTCGTGGCCCCACCCGGGCCGTCAACCAGCGATATCGCGGCCGTCGCCGAAGAATTAAGGCCGCCGAACGGAGACGCGAAGGACATCGATTCGGCCGCCGAGCGTTCGAGCGGTTAGTATCGACGTCGCCGCTCTGCCCCACCGGGGTCGCGGCGATGGTGGCTGTAGTTCAGTTGGTAGAGCACCAGGTTGTGATCCTGGCTGTCGCGGGTTCGAGTCCCGTCAGCCACCCCGACTGGGTCAGGGAGCGAATCTTCGCTCCCTGACCCTTTTTTCGGACGTCGACGGCTTCATGGCCCCCAGTCGTCTGCCGCACTAGAGCACTGGCCGCGGGCCCGTCCGCCACGTCACATCAGACGTTGGCGTTGCCCGCTTTCCACTGCTCCCACGGGATGTTCCAGTCCCCGAGACCGTCGGTGCCCGGCAGCGTCGAGCCGACCGTGTTGACGATCTCGACGACGTCGCCGCGCTTGGAGTTGTCGAAGAACCACCGCCCGTTGCTCGTGCTGACGTTGATGCACCCATGGCTGACGTTGCTGTACCCCTGGCTGCCCACCGACCACGGCGCGGCGTGGACGTAGATGCCGCTGTAGGAGATCTGGGTGGCCCAATCCACCTCGGTGCGATACCCGTTGGCGGAGTTGACCGGAACGCCGTAGGTCGACGAGTCCATCACCATGTGCGAGCGCCGGTCCCCGACGATGTAGACGCCGTTGTTGGTCGGTGTGCTGTTCTTGCCCATCGACACCGGCATGGTCTTGATCACCTCGCCGTTGCGCTTGACCGTCATGGTCTTCGTGCTGTCGTCGATGGAGGTGACGACCTCATCGCCGATCGTGAAGCTCGTGGTGACGTTCTCCTGACCGAACAGGCCGTCTCCGAGGTCGACGCCGTAGGTGTTCACCGCGACGTCGACCTTCGTGCCGGGCTTCCAGTACTGCGCGGGCCGCCACCGCACCTCCTGATTGTTCAGCCAGTAGAAGGCGCCCTCGACCGGAGGATCGGTCTTGATCTTGATGGCCTTCTGCGCGGCCACCCGGTTGGTGATGATCTCGTCGAACCGGACGGCGACCGGTTGCCCGACGCCGACCACCTCGCCGTTGTTGGGCAGCACATACGGCATCGTCAGGTTCTCGGGCGAATGAGTCTCAAAGGACATCCGCCTGGTCGTGGCGCCGCCGAGCCCGAGCGATTCGGCGGTGAGCGTGTAGCGCTTGTTGTAGCCGAGCGGTTCGGTGGTCGACCACGTCAGACCGTCCGGGCTCAAAGCGCCCGCGACCGTCTTGCCGGATTCATTCACCATGGTGACCGCTTCGAGCACACCGTCCTCCGCGCTGACGGTCACCGGCGCGTCCACACTCACGCCCACGGCGCCGTCGGTCACCGACGCGGTCAGCTTGGGGACGAGCAGGTCCCCGAACGGGGTGCCCTTGTCCTCGATCACCTGCGGTTGGGAAGGCGTCGAGTTACCTCCGCACGCGGACAACCCGAGAGCTATGGCGGGGATCAGCGCGGCGGTCACCCACCACGCGCGTCGACGCGGACGGGCCGTTGAACGGACTCGCCACATTGCTTACTCCACCTCGCAGATTGGGATGATGATCGATGATTCTTGGCAACAGTCTAAGTGCAGAATCGAGTCCGGGTCGAAATGCGGAGGTCAGCGACGCGACTGGGAAGCGACTTCGGGGCGGAGATTTCGTCCTGCACAGCAACTGCTGTTATTGTCGCACCCGCGCGCCGTTAGCTCAGTTGGTAGAGCAGCTGACTCTTAATCAGCGGGTCCGGGGTTCGAAACCCTGACGGCGCACCAGCTTGGACCTGAGTGCGACCGTGACAGTCCGTCACGGTCGCGTTCCTTTTCTGCGCCGTCTCGAGCAACATACGATGATGACGTTGCCGGATCACAGTTGCGTAAACGTTTGGCATGAGTTCACTGTCTGTTCGCGAAGTGTGCTGTGGTCTACCTTTAGCCGAACATAGAGACCAAGATCGCACGTTCGGCGTCGTTGCCGATATACGCAACCGCTTGAGCTTCTACGGTTTAAGCTGCAGGAAGCGAAGCAGGGTCTGCTACAGTCCCGTTAGCTGACATACGACAAGCGCAGGAACAGCAAAAGGCCGAAACGGAAAAGGGACTTAGCTGATGGCCCAGCCAGGCGGTTCACTTGCGGCGGACGACGATCGCGCGGGCGCGTCCGAAGTAACTGCCCAGACGCCGGTCGCGGTGTACAGCTGTAACCGGCTCGGCCGGGTCGCCAATCCCCCGGGCTTCTCGTTCTCCGAGTTGTTCCGCTCGACGCGACGCGGCTGAGAGCCGGCCGCTCACCCCTGCCGAATCCGGCGCACGACGAGCACGAGCGCAATGACTCCCACGCCGGCGAGCGAGGCGGCCACTGCGGGTTTGGTGACGAAACGGATCGCCGCCGACTTGGCGTCGTCGAGCACCCGGCTGGGGTTGGCACGTTCGGCAAGAGTGTCCACCGTCGCCGCGAGTTGCTCGCGTGCCTGATCGATGTCCCGCTTGATGGTCTCGGGATCGCGGTCCGCCACGTGCGCCTCCAAGCCGTCCACGTCGGTGCTCCCCGTTGGAGCCTGCCGATCTACCCTAGAGCAGCCCGCGCTCGCTGTAGCGCTCCGGTCGACAGAAGGGATGCCCGCGCGTGCCACAGACTCCGCGACTCGAGGTCGGCGACAAAGCCCCTGCGTTCAGCTTGCCCGACGCCGACGGCAACACCGTGAAGCTCTCCGACTACAAGGGCCGCAAGGTCATCGTGTATTTCTATCCGGCGGCGTCGACTCCCGGCTGCACCAAACAGGCCTGCGACTTCCGCGACAATCTGCATGAACTCAACGACGCCGGGCTCGACGTCATCGGCATCTCGCCCGACAAGCCGGAGAAGCTGGCCAAGTTCCGCGACAAGGAGAAGCTGACCTTCCCGCTGCTGTCGGACCCGGATCGCGAAGTGCTCACCGCCTGGGGCGCGTTCGGCGAGAAGACGATGTACGGCAAGACGGTTCAGGGTGTGATCCGGTCGACGTTCGTCGTGGACGAGAAGGGCAGGATCGCCGAGGCGCAATACAACGTCCGGGCCACCGGACACGTCGCCAAGTTACGGCGCGACCTGTCGGTCTGAGCTGTTCTCGGCCAACCGGGCCAGCAGCAGGGCCTCGGAAACGGCCGCGCGTTCCAGCACCCCGAGGTGCAGGCTCTCGTTGACGCTGTGTGCTTGTGTCGCAGGGTCTTCCACGCCGGTCACCAGAATCTTCGCCGACGGGAACGCGTCGGCGAACTCGGCGATGAACGGGATCGAACCGCCGACGCCGGTGTGGACCGGCTCGGAGCCCCACGCCTCCCGGAAGGCCGCTCGGGCAGCGTCGTAGACCGGACCGGTTGCGTCGATCGCGTACGGCTGCCCGTGGTCGCCCCGGGTGACCGTCACCTGAGCACCCCACGGGGCGTGCTGCTCGAGATGGCGGGTCAACGCCTCCATGTGCTGTTCCACGTCTCCGCCGGGCGCGACGCGCATGCTGACCTTCGCTCGCGCACGCGGGATCAAGGTGTTGGACGACTTGTCGATGGGCGTCGTGTCGATGCCGATGACGGTGATCGCCGGTTTGGCCCACAACCGCTGCGGCACTGTGCC
The DNA here is from genome assembly GCF_001499905.1 of Mycobacterium sp. GA-1285. Classification (GTDB taxonomy): domain Bacteria; phylum Actinomycetota; class Actinomycetes; order Mycobacteriales; family Mycobacteriaceae; genus Mycobacterium. The sequence continues at coordinate 4,336 of NZ_LQIS01000024.1, forward strand.
GGAACCGATTTCGGATACACCCGACAGCAGGCCGGTCTCTTCGCGGACACGCTCGGGCGGAAAGTCGACATCGGCGGCCACACCTTCGTGCAGGCCGGCCACCGCGACATTGCCGTCGTCGTCGTGCAGGCTGGCCAGCAACCGCACCAGCACGCTCACGGCGTCGGGCACGACCCCACCCCACAGCCCGGAGTGCAGGCCGTGGTCGAGCGTGGCCACCTCCACGATGCAGTCGACGAGTCCACGCAGCGACACCGTCAGCGACGGCACCTCGGTGCTCCAGTTGTCGGAGTCGGCGATGACGATCACATCGGAGGCCAAGGTGTCGTGGTGCGCGGCCAGCAGTCGCGACAGTGACGGGGACCCCGACTCCTCCTCCCCTTCGACGAACACGGTGACGCCGACGGGTGGATTGCCGCCGTGTGCCCGGAATGCGGCCAAATGCGTTGCGATACCGGCTTTGTCGTCGGCAGTGCCGCGGCCGTAGAGTCGTCCGTCGCGCTCGGTCGGCTCGAACGGCGGCGAAAGCCACTGCGCCGGATCGCCTTCGGGCTGCACATCGTGATGGGCGTACAGCAGCACCGTCGGCGCACCGGCCGGTGCGGGATGGCGTGCGATGACGGCGGGCGCACCACCCGCGCTGACGATCTGCACGTCACCGAAACCGGCATCGGTCAGCAGCTTCGCCACCGCGTCGGCGCTGCGCTGTACCTCGCCTCGCCGCGCCGGGTCCGCCCACACCGACTCGATGCGCACCAGATCTTCCAGATCGCGCCGCACCGCCGGCAACACCTCGTGCACGCGCTGCACCAGATCGCTCATGGCCACGACACTAGCGGGTCGGTCACCTGCCGCGAGCGACCACGAACTGCCAGAAAGGGGCGGCGTGTCGTGTTCTGACACGGTCGCTCGCGGAAGTTGACGCTCCCACTCGCGGAACTGGGGCTAGCGCTCTTCGAGGATGGCGACCGCAGCCGCGGTACCGGCCTCGTGGGTCAACGACAGGTGGATCGTCACGTTCTTCAAATGCTCGGCGATCGCGCCGGACAGGCGGACCTTCGGCCTGCCCCACATATCGGTGATCACCTCGATGTCGCGGTGGATGCCCTCGGGCAGCACCGGACGCTTGGCGAAGCGGGACCCCGACCACGCCTTGATCACGGCCTCCTTCGCCGCCCACCGCGCGGCGAGATGCCGCGCCGCCGACGAGCTCTTGTCGGCGGCGTCGCGCCGCTCACCGGGGGTGAACGTCTCGGCGAAGACGGTCCCGGGCAGGTCGACCTGTTCGGCGAACTCCGGTATGGACACCAGGTCGATCCCGACCCCGACTATCGCCATGGGCCAAACGCTATCTCACGCCCTTCGCTCGTCGCGCAAGCGCTCATCACCCAATTCGTCCGGCCACATACACGTCGTCGTCGCCGAGTCGCGACGCCGGATCGAGAAGCATGTCGGCTTCCTGCCGCTTCTCGGGTGCGTCGTGGCCGAATCGGCGGTCAGCCGGCTTCTCGTACAACGACTTACCACCCGCGATCGCCGATGCGAGCCGGTGCTGACCGGCCAGCACGCGGGCATCCGCACGCTGCTTGTAGTCCGCGCGCTGCTCGGAGCTCAGCGCGGCCAGGAACGCCTGCGGATGCACCAGCGCGATCAGACCCGACACGTGGCCGAAGCCCAGGCTAGTGATCAGCCCGGCCTTCAGCGGGAACGACCCGCCGAACCGCAGGGTTTCGCGCAGCCACACCATGTGCGCGGAGCCGGCGAGCTCGTCGTCGACACAGTCCAGGCTGCGGTTGGGCGGGATGACGCCGTCGCGCAGGATCTGGCACAGCCCCATCATCTGAAACGCTGCCGCGCCGCCCTTGGAGTGACCGGTCAGGCTCTTCTGCGACACCACGAACAGCGGTGCGCCTTCCGAGCGACCCAGCGCATCGGCGAGCCGCTCGTGCAGCTCCGTCTCGTTGGGATCGTTGGCCAGCGTCGACGTGTCGTGCTTCGACACCACCGCGATGTCGTCGGGTCCGACGCCGAGTTCGGCCAGCGAGTTCGCCAGTTGCGAGCTGCGACCGCCGCGGCCGGCTGCCAGCGCACCCAGACCGGGCGCCGGGATCGAGGTGTGCACACCGTCGCCGAACGACGACACGTAGCCCACGACGGCCAGCACGGGCAGCCCCATCTTGAGCGCGAGATCACCGCGCGCCAGCAGGATGGTCCCGCCGCCCTGTCCCTCGACGAACCCGAGCCGACGACGGTCGTTGGCGCGGGAGAACTTCGAGTCGCTGATGCCTCTGGCCCGCATCATTGCGGTGTCCGCGGTCGCGGCCATGTCGCCGAACCCGATGACCGCCTCGAGAGTCGTGTCGTCGTAACCTCCCGCGACCACGAATTCGGCCTTCCCCAACCGGATCTTGTCGACGCCCTCCTCGACGGAGATGGCAGCCGTCGCACACGCCCCGACGGGATGGATCATCGCCCCGTAACTGCCGACATAACTCTGGACGACGTGGCCGGCAATGACGTTCGGCAGGACCTCCTGCAGGATGTCGTTCGGCTTGTTCCGGCCCAACAGGTTGCCGTGATACATGGTCTGCATCGACGTCATACCGCCCATGCCGGTGCCCTGAGTGCTGGCCACCAGGCTCGGGTGCACCCAGCGCATCAGCTCGCTCGGGCTGAAGCCCGCCGACAGGAACGCGTCGACGGTGGTGACGAGGTTCCAGATCGCCAGCCGGTCAATGGAGTTCATCATCTCCTGGCTGACGCCGTACACCATCGGGTCGAATCCAGTCGGAATCTGCGCCCCGACTGTGCGGGACAGCTTGACCTTGCGCGGAACCCGCACCTCGGTACCCGCCTTGCGCGTCACCTGCCAGTCGCCGCTGTCGGGTACGGGGGCGATCACGGTGTGCTCCGGATCGAATTTCAAGAACCCGCGGGCCTCGGCCTCCGACGAGACGACGAAGGTGAAGTCTTTGTCGAGGAAGACCGAAACCAAAAGCGGCGACGCATGATCCGGGTCGATCGCTCCGTCGTCGACCCACTCGCGGATACCGACCCGCTCGACCACGGCGTCGTGGTAGCGCTCCACCAGCTCGCCCTCGTCGACCAGCTCGCCGGTTTCGGTGTCGTACCAGCCCGGAGTGGGATCGTCCTCCCATTTGACCAGTCCGGTCGTCCACGCCAGCTCGAGGACCCCGGCGGCCGACAACTCGTTCTCGACCTCCATCTCGAAACGGGTGCGCGAGGAACCGTACGGCCCGAGTTCGGCACCACCGACGATCACCACCATGTCGGCGGGATCGATGTCGAGGTCGGGCCACTCGGGCGCCGGCGCGGACTTGAGACCGCGCGGCGGCGACGGCAGAGCACGCACGGTGCCCTCGGGATCGGTTGCCCCGGCGTGGCTTTCGGTCACCATCTCTTCGCGGGCCTTGGCGGCCAGCTCGGCCATGTCGATGTCGACATCGGCCAACCCGCCGGTGAAGTCCGCCTGCAGCGGCTCACGCGCCGCGGCCACCTTGGCTTCGATGTCGCACAGCCCGAGCAGCATGCTCGCCATCTCGTCGGTGGTGAACGTGCGCACCCCGGCCTCTTCGACCGCACCGACGATCGCGTCGTTGTGGCCCATCAGACCGGTGCCCTTGGTCCAGCCGATCAGCGCGTGTGCAAGCGAAACCCGCTGCGCCCACGACGATTCGGCTTTCCACCGGGCCACCAGCGCGTCAAGCGACGACTTCGCTTCGCCATAGGCGCCGTCGCCACCGAACATGCCGCGGTTCGGCGAACCGGGCAGCACGACGTGCAGGCGTGCGGCGATGTCGCGCTCGGCGCCGATGTGCGACAGGCCGGCGATCAGCCGCTGCACGGCCCACAGCAGCACCTTCATCTCCATCTCGGCACGCGACCCGGCATCGGACAGATCGCCCGTCACCCGCGGTGCGGCGAACGGGAACAGCAATGTCGGCGTCTGAGCGTCCTTGATGTGGATCGACTGCGGCCCAAGGCTTTCGGTCTGCTCGGTGCCGACCCACTGGACCAGCGCGTCGATATCGGTGTAGGACGCCATGTTGGCGGGGACAACCCACAGCTTGGCGTTCCAGCGCGCGTTGTCGCGGTAGAGGGTGCGGTAGAAGGCCAGCCGGTCGTCGTCCAGTTTGGACGTCGTCGCGATGACGGTGGCACCGCCGTCGAGCAACTGCGCGACCACCGACGCGGCGATCGAGCCCTTGGACGCGCCCGTGACGACGGCGACCTCGTGGTGGTAGCGACCGGTGCCCGGATTCTCGGCGCCTGCGGCCGCGCGGCCATACAGCGAGGCGTGGATGTTGCGACCCGCCGCCAGCGCCTTGCCCTGCCACCAGGTGGCCTGCGTGCCGACCACGTGGCCGGCGCCCTCGAACCGTTCCGAGAGCCGCTGCCAGTCCCTGTCGATCTCGTCCTCGTCGTACAACCACAGCCGAGCCAGGTCCTCGCGGGCGCTGGCCCAGCGGTCGTCGAAGAGCACCGCCTTGCGGCCGTCGAACACCGGCGCCACCAGACGCGGCCAGTCCGAACCCAATTCGGCGGTGACCAGATCGATGAGCTCGGCGTCGGTGGCCTCCGGAACCGGGACCGGGGTGTCGAGGCCGAGTTGGCCCAGAATCATCCGCGCCGCCGAGGCGAGCACGCCGTCGCGGCCCGTCACCCGTTCGGCGAACTCGGTCAGCGCGGCGGAATCCACCACGCCCCCAGCGCTTCCCGCGGCCGACGGCAGAGACACCGCCACACCGCGGCGGGCCGCCACCGAGGCGACCGCGCTGTCGATGACCTTGTCGACCGTCGCGGCGTCGGCCAGCGCGCCCTCGTGCAGGCCGCCCAACTCACCACCGCGCACGCTGGTCCCTTCGCGGGTCCCCAGCGCCACCTCGACGGTGACGTGCTTGACCCAGCCCGGACCCAGCTCCCACGTCTTGGTGACCCGCTCGCCGATGTAGGCCGGCCGCTTGCCGGAAGGCCCGAAGACGGTGCGCAGTTGGTCGTTGACCGCGTCGGACAGCACGGGCCCGAATGGCTTGTAGGTCCTGGCCAGCTTGGTGACCTGTCCCTTCAACGCGGCCAGGTCGGCTTCGCCCGCGCCGTCGATGGCGCCGAGGTTGAGCTCAGAGCCGAGATCGACCAGCAATTGGTTGCGCCGCGAGGACGCACCGTCGGTGATCGACTCGATGGAGTCCAGCGGCTCGATCTGGTCGATGCGCATCTTGGCCGACAGGGCGATCAGCGCCATGGTGGCGTCGGCGGCGTCGAACGTCACGTCGTCGGGTCGCGGAGCGCCGGCGGGCGCGACAGACGGGCTGGGAGTGCCGGCGGCCGCTGCCGGCGCCGGTGTGGTGGCGGCCGGTGCTGCCGTCTCGACGGGTGCGGCGGTCTCGGGCGCCGCGGCGGGTGCCGGCGCGTCCTCGAATTCTGGTTCGGGGTCGGTGTCGGTGGCGAACAGCACCGCCGCGTCCCGCTCCGAGTTCAGCACTTCGGTTGTGCTGTGCGAATATTCGGGCAGCTTCAGCGTATTGGCGGCCAGCCCCGCGACCGTCGGCGCAGACTTCACCCCGATCTCGACGAAGCGCTCGATCCCCAGACCGCCTGCGGCCTCCTCGATGAACAGCAGGTCCTGGGTCTCGATCCAGCGCACCGGGCTGGCGAACTGCCACGCCAGCAGCTCGATGACGATCTTGCGGCACAGCTCGCGCGGCTTCTCGTTCCGCCAGGTGTCGTAGTCGGCCAGGACCTCGTCGAGCGGCTCGGCGGGCACCAGATCCCGGATCTCCTGGATGAATTCGCGATCCAGCGAGAACGGCTTGGGCACCAGGTTGGGGATGTACTTGCCGATGATGAGATCCGGATCCTGATCACGCGGCATCACCCTCTCCAGGGAGCGGCGGAAGTCGGCGACTCCGACCCGCAGCACCGAGGAGTGGAACGGCACGTCGATGCCCGGCACCAGGATGAACGAACGCTTGCCACCGCTGATCTCGCGACGCCGCTCGACCTCCTCCTCCAGCGCCTCGAGGCCGCGCACCGTGCCGGCGATCGCGTACTGCGAACCGCGCAGGTTGAAGTTCACGATCTCCAGGAATTCCCCGGTACTCCGGGAGACGTCAGCCACAAACTGTTTGACGTCGGCGTCGTCCAGGTCAATCTGCGACGGCCGGATCGCGGCCAGCCGGTAGTTCGACCGGCCCAGATGGTCGCGCGGCACGATGTCGTGCATCTTGCTACCGCGGTGGAACACCACCTCGAGCAACGCCTCGAGCTCGTACACGCCGCTGACACACGCGAGCGCGGTGTACTCGCCGACGGAGTGCCCGCAGGCGATAGCGCCCTCCACGAACGCGCCCTGCTCCCGCATCTCGGCGACTTGGGCGGCCGCCACGGTCGCCATCGCGACCTGGGTGAACTGGGTCAGGAACAGCACACCGTCGGGATGGTGGTAGTGCACACCGCTGGCGATCAGGCTGGTCGGGTTGTCACGCACCACGTGCAGCACCGAGAAGCCGAGCGTCTCGCGGGTGAACTTGTCGGCGGTGTCCCACACCTTGCGGGCCGCCTTTGACCGGGCCCGCACCTCCATGCCCATACCCTTGTGCTGGATGCCCTGGCCGGGGAATGCGTACACGGTCTTCGGCGGGGCCAACTGCGCCGTCGCCGACATCACGAGCTCACCGGAGACCTTGGCGCTGACCTCGAGAATCTCTGCGCCACGGTCGATTCCGACGCGGTCGACGCGGAACTCGATGTCGTCACCCGGCTGCACCATGCCGAGGAACCGGGACGTCCAGCCGACCACCCGGGCCGGCGGGGCCGGCCTGCCGTCGGTCGCCGCCACGACGTGCTGCGCGGCGGCGGACAGCCACATGCCGTGCACGATGGGCGATTTCAGCCCCGCGAGCAGCGCGGCGGCGCGGTCGACGTGGATCGGGTTGTGGTCCCCCGACACGACGGCGAACGCGCTCATGTCGGTGGGTGCGGTGACCGTGACATCACGGCGGCGGCGACGCTGGGTGTCGGTGGCGTTGTCGGTGACCGCCCCGCCCGCACGCGGCGGGTCGCCGAGTTCGGCGGCGCCGGTGCGTCCGCGGATCGCGAAGCGCTCCTCGAGTTCGGCCAGCAGCGTACCGTGGGCGTCGCGGATCTCCACCGACACGGGTACGACGCGGCCATATTCTGTGTCGTGTGCCGCCGAAGCCGTTGCGGTGACGGTCAATTCGGCTCGATCCGCGGGCATCTGCGTCAGCAGGTGAGCGGCGTGGTCCAGGTGGACCAGGCTCAGCAACCCCTCGACGACGGGGAACCCGTCGTCGGTGACGGCCGAACCGATCGCCGCGAACACCGCGGGCCAGCAATAGCCGACGAGCGCGTCGGGCACCAGCGTCAACCCGGGCGCCAGCGGCGCGCCGAATACCGCGGTGACGCCGGTGTGGTCGGCGACCCGTTCGGGGTCCCAGTCGGCGGTAACCGTCGCGGTGTTGTCGTGCACCGGGGGCAGGGCGTCGGGCCCGTCCACACCGGCGGCGATGGCGAGCACCGAACGCATTGCGGCCGAAGCGTCTTCGACGGTGACGACCGGCATGCCGCCGTTGACGGTGCACGACGGCAGCGTGAACGGGATGTCGATCCAGATGTCGGACAGCGGCACGCTCAACGTCACCCGCTCACCGCTGAGCTCGAGGCGAGCGCCGGTGGACGGATGTGTCGCGTTCCGATTTTCGTTGGCCTGCCACTCGTCGGGAGCGCCGATCCGATGAACCGGGTTGATCGCGACGCGACCGGCCCACAACACGTCGGGCGAATCCAGTACCACCGCAAGCGGACCGGTGACGTCGGCGCGCGCCTGCCGGCGCGACACCACCGGCACGGGCTGGCCGTCGACGGCCAGGGCTTCGTCGATGGCGGCCTGCTCGAAGCGGTCGAGCAGTTCACCGACCGGTTCGTCGACGCGGGTGATCCCCGCGACGGCCTGGGTGCCGGGGATGATGCACACCTGGTCGGCGCTGTAGCGGGCGTCGTGGGCCTGCCACAGCGAGTCGCTGCGCCACCACCGCCGCACGTCCTTGTCGATCACCGGGACGAAGTTGACCGGTTTGCCAGGCGTCCTGCACAGCGTGACGAACCACGGCACGTCGGCCGGGTGCAGCCGCAGCGTCTCGGCCTCCGGGTAGCGCGCCCGCAGGATCTCGATCGCGCGGTCCGGATCGTCCAGCAGCGCAGCGTCATCGAACAGCGTCGGGATCGGACCCGAATCCTGCGGGTGCAGGCGGGCTTCGGCGCGGTGCAACATCTCGGCGAACCGGTCGCGCCAGGTGTCGGCCAGCCATGGGCTGTTGGGCAGTTTGGTGTCGGCGGTGCTGTCGCCGTCACCGATGGCCAACTCCACATACCGCTGCAGCCACTGCAGGTAGGTCATCTCCACGACGTCGCCGAAGTACGGCTTGCAGGTGGTGGCCATCGCGGCGACGATCTCGTCGCGGCGGGCCGCCACGGCCTCGGCATCGCCGGCGACCTCGTCGAGCAGCCGACCGCACCGCGATGCGGCGTTGTCGATCTCGTGGATGTCCGCGCCGAGCTGACTGCGGCTGGATGCCATGCCGCCCTGAGCTTTTCCGGCACTGATCCAGTGGTCGGTTCCGGTGGTCTCGACCAGCATCTGCTTGACGGCCGGCGAGGTGGTCGCCTCCAGCGTCGCCATCGCCGCGGTGCCGACGAGGATCCCGTCCACCGGCATCGCCGGGAAGCCGTACTCGGTGGCCCAGCGCCCGGACAGGTATTGCGCCGCCCGCTCGGGGGTGCCGATTCCGCCGCCGACGCAGACGGTGATGTTCGGCAACTTGCGCAACTCGCCGTAGGTGCTCAGCAGGAGGTCGTCGAGGTCCTCCCACGAGTGGTGACCACCCGCGCGGCCACCTTCGATGTGGACGATGACGTCCTTGTTCGGCACCTCGGCGGCGATCTTGATGACGGACTTGATCTGGTCGACCGTGCCCGGTTTGAACACGACGTGGCTGATTCCGACGGTGTTGAGCTCGTCGATCAGTTCGACGGCCTCCTCGAGTTCGGGGATGCCGGCCGAGACGACGACGCCGTCGATCGGCGCACCGGACTGACGGGCCCGCTGCACCAGACGCTTGCCACCCACCTGCAGCTTCCACAGGTACGGGTCCAGGAACAGCGTGTTGAACTGCACGGCGCGACCCGGCTCGAGCAGGGTCGTCAACTCCGCGATGCGGTCGGAGAAGATCTCCTCGGTGACCTGCCCACCGCCGGCGAGCTCGGCCCAGTGGCCGGCATTGGCCGCGGCAGCGACGATCTTGGCGTCGACGGTCGTCGGGGTCATGCCCGCAAGCAGGATCGGCGAGCGCCCGGTCAGGCGGGTGAACTTGGTCGACAGCTTCACTGAACCGTCGGGCAACTGCACGGTGGTCGGCGCGTAGCTCGACCACGCCGGCGGGACCTCGGGTTCAGCGCCGACGGTGAACAGGTTGCGCTGTCCCACCCGCGTCGCGGCCGGCACGATGCCCACGCCCAGCCCGCGGATGATCGGTGCGGTCAGCCGCGTCACGGTGTCGCTCGGGCCGAGATCGACGATCCAGTTCGCGCCCGCCTCGTGCAGCCGCTCCACCTCGGCGACCCAGTCGATCGGACGCACGAAGATCGCCTCGGTCATCTCGTGGGCGAGATCGGGGTCGATACCGCACTTGGCGGCCCACCCGTCGACCATTTCGACGCCGTCTGCCAGCCGCGGCGTATGGAAGCCGACCTCGACCTGCACGCCGTGGAAGACGGGGCTGAATACACTGCCGCCGCGAATCTTGTTCTTGCGCTCGGCTTCTTCCTTCTCGGTGATCTTGGAGCAGTAGAGCTCGAACCGCCCGAGCTGCTCGGGGGTGCCGGTGATGACGACCGAACGCCTGCCATTGCGGATCGACAGCACCGGCGGCAGCACCGTGCGCACATCGGAGGAGAACTCTTCGAGCAGCTCGGCGATGCGGTCCGGATCGACGTTGGTCACCGACACCATCGGCGACTTGTCCCCGCGCCCCACCATGCCGCGCCGACGCGAGACCAGCGACCCGGCCGCGCCGATCAGCTGCAGCAGCGCCAGGAGTTCGGCATCTTTGGTGCCTCGCGACCGCAACGACTCGCAGGCCATGATTCCCTGCGAATGCCCGGCCATCGCGACCGGCGGGGCGCCGTACAAGTCGAGACCCTGGCGGACGGCGGCGCGGATCGCGGCCATCTGCGCCAGCAGGATGCCGGGTCCGGAGATGGCCGCGGTGATGAGTTGCTTCGTCGCGGGAAGGGGCTCGTCGGCGGCGAGCGCACGCACCCACTGCAGCGGCTCGAAACCGATCGGGCGCACCACGACCAGTTCGCGCGCCACGGGCTCGAGGAGAAGCGCGGCCTCCCCAACCACCTCGCTGAGCTCCGACTCGATGCCGGCCGAGCTGACCAACTCCTCGAGGTTCTCCAGCCACGAGCCGCCCTGGCCACCGAAGGCCACGGCGTAGGGCTCACCGGAGTTGAGTCGATCGACGAGGGCCTGATTCCCGGCATGGGCCGCTCCCGCGGTGCGGTCGGTGGTCACCCGGTGCTGCTCGTTGATCGTCACGGTCTCGTTGTCTCCCTCTGTCCCGCGTCATGCTCGTCGTCGGCTGTCGTCTCAGAAGCTGCGATGGCTCCCGGCTCCCAGCCGCGGCGCCACGCGATTCGGCGTCGAATCCGACTGGTCCGGTCGGGCGGCCCTGAGGTCTTCCGACGTTTCTCTCGACCCCGCCGAACCGCCTTCCGTGCACTCCAGCCGTACTAAGAGTGTCATAAGAAGGCCGCTCGATTTCGCGCCCGAAATGGTTACTGACTGGTTCTACGCTCGGGTAACCAGCCGTTGGATAACGCGCACTTCGACACCGGCCGAAGACATTCGGGACAAACGTCCTGCATGCAGGTGGTTACGGTCGAGTAGGCAGAAGTGCGCTGATCAAGGCAGTTTTGTTATCAAATCGTTATAAAGAAATTTTCGTCGCGTCTCACCAGCGGCGTCGCCCGGATCAGACAAGACAGACGGGTGCGATTTGTCTTCTCGGCGCCGTCGGCCACCAAGAAAAGTTTGCTGAAGGTACTTACTGATCGGTAAGGTTTAATCCCACTGCCCAAATTGGGGCTTGAGGATGTGGTTGATGTCCACGCCGACGCCGGCGATCGACCGGCTGTCGATCTCGACCTGATGCAGATGGGCCGCCGGATGCGCCACCTTCTCCGGCGATCCCCAGTCGTGCTGCCAGAAGTACGTCCCGATGCCGTCCTGTAGCGCCCACTCGATCGTTTTCGAGTTGGCGTAGACGCCGACGCGCTGCTTGCCCAACACCGTTTCCCAGCCCCGCAGGTACGCGGCGACCTGCTGTGTGTACTGCTCGTGGGTCGGGTTGTCGTCGATGGATGCATAGATCGGCGCATCCTGCGAGCCGCCCGCGGCGACGTGCAGTTCCCACCCGCGTTTCGCGTGGCGCACGCCGGCGTCGTGTCCGCCGAGCCAGTCGGCGGTGTCCTTCTTGCCGTACTGGTAACAGGACACGACCTTCAGACCGTTCTGGTACAGCTCGCGCGCCTCGGCCAATTGAATCGGCTTACCCAACATCCACGCCGCGCCGGGTCGCCGGTCGGAGACGTAGCGAATCGCCCCGAGGGCGCCCGCTGCCCGGATGTCGCTGGCCTTGAGCACACCCGCCGCATAGTCGAGAAGGATCCCGAGCGGCGCCGCGGACGCGGGGGCGGCGGCGTGCACACCCGCACCGACGACGAGCGCCGGAGCAACCACCGCTCCCCTGAGGACGCTCCGCCGCGATATTGACACGAGCCACAGAATACGACAGCCGTCACAGGTATCACCCCTTGTCAGTGGTGGTTGTGTCAATCGTCAGCGCCCCGGCGCGGTGTTGCCGAGCTAAGCCGAAGCCGGGGACCACACCGCAGAAGAAGGGCGCCGACCGGCGGTGGTGACGTCAGCACCGGCTATTCGGCCTCGGCGGCGGACATGCGACGGTGTAGCGACTCGTCGAGCCGTCCGGACACGACGCTGGCCCACAGGTCGCGGTACTCGCGCACCGCCCGCCCGAGCTCGTCGTCGCTATCCGGCGTCGGCACGTAATTCGAGCCGAACCGTGCGGCGACGAACGCGCCGAGGGCTTCGACGAACTGAGCCGCAAGAGCGTCGACCGCACGGTCAGTGGCCTCGACGATGTCGAGCAGCGCCTGCACGGAGACGAGAGGATCCGCCGACCGCGCCATCGCCCTTCGCACCGCGGCAGAGGTCAGCACGACGACGCCGTCGACCACCTCGCCCAAGCCATACTCGACCAGCCGCCGTCCCTCGTCGCTGTCGGCGCCAATCGCCGGCCCGTCCCCGATCGTCTCTGCCGCCGACGCTTCGGACCCGTCTTCCTCGGAGCTCGGACCCAGCACCGCCCGCTGGATGCCGAGGATGTCGGCGAGATCGGCGCCCTGGCGCAGGCTGGCGAAGAACTCGGCGATATGGGCGGAGTTGAAGCCACGGCGATGCAGCTGATTGATGGTGCGCAACTGCGACAGGTGATAGTCGTCGTAGAACGCCGACCGGCCGATCCGCCGCGGCGGGTCCAGCAATCCACGCTCCCGGTAGGCGCGGATGTTGCGGGCGCTGACACCGGAGATCTGCGCCAACTCATCGAGGCGATACTCAGCCAACGTCGCGAATCCCAGCGGCGGCGCGTGGCGACCGACCAGCGCGACGCTTCATGCGATCACTGTAACGCGCTACGACATACACGAGCAAACTGCTGACCCGCAGCCGCAGGTTGGTCTCTCGAGCCGTCTATAACGCTTCTATCAGCGTCAATTAGATATTCGCATTGAAAAACTTGTCGAGAAGAGCCGCTGCCAGCCAACTCGGTGCCGGGGCCCGGTCAAACCGGTGAGCGAACTCACCGCGGCGTGGTTGGCGTTGCGGCACAGGCGTGCGGAAACATGGAAAAGTCAGACTTATCAATCGCCCGCACGAAAGGTTCGGTGTGCGTCCCTGGATCGTCTGGGCCACCGGGCTGTTGGCGTACATCGTCGCAGTTCTCGATCGCACCACCTTGGGCGTGTCCGGCCTCGATGCGGCGGCGCGGTTCCAGGCCAGCCCGAGTGTGCTGTCGACGTTCGTCGTGCTGCAGGTGATCGTCTACGCGGCAGCGCAGGTGCCGGCCGGCGTACTGCTGGACCGCTACGGTTCCAAGACGCTGATCCTAGTCGGCGCCGCACTCATGTCCGGCGGCCAGCTGGCGCTCGCGTTCACCGAGTCGCTGCCTACTGCCATCGGAGCACGCGCGGTGCTGGGCCTCGGTGACGCCTTCACGTTCATCTCGGTGCTGCGACTCGTGCCGCACTGGTTCACCCCCCGGCAGGTTCCGCTGGTCACGCAGCTGACGGGCATCTGCGGGCAGCTCGGCCAGGTGCTGTCGGCGGTTCCCTTCTTCGCCGTCCTCGCCGCCTGGGGCTGGACGACGGCCTACGTGTCGGCGGCCGCGCTCGGCGTCTTGTCGATGGCTCTGACCGCGGCGCTGGTGACGAACACCCCGCACGGCAACGCGGTGCACATCCAGACCGTCTCCGTGCGTGAGACGCTGACCAGCGTCAAGACGGTCTGGTTGCGGCCGGGCACCCGGCTCGGGTTCTTCACCCATATGGGCACTCAGTTCTCGGTGACCGTGTTCGCGCTGATGTGGGGCGTGCCCTATTTGACCAATGCCCAGGGCCTGTCGGACGGCGTGGCCGGGCTGTTGTTGACGGTTTCGGTCGTGGCCGCCATCTCCGCGGGGGTCCTGATCGGCATCTTCACCGGGCGTCGGCCGCACCGGCGCTCGCGTCTGGTTCTGGGCATCATCGCCAGCAACGCGTTGGTGTGGACGGTGGTGTTGGCGCTACCCGGCAGAGCGCCGCTGTGGCTGCTCGTGGTGCTGATCGTGGTGATCTCGGTCGGCGGACCCGGCTCGATGGTCGGCTTCGACTTCGCGCGGACCTTCAACCCGAGTGCCACGCTGGGAACCGCTTCCGGCCTGGTCAACATGGGCGGCTTCATCGCCTCGTTGCTGGTGATGCAGGCGATGGGCGCCATCCTCGACGCGACGGGCGGATTCTCCTTCGAATCGTTCCGGGTGGCCTGGGTCGTGCAGTACGCGATCTGGACGTTCGCGGTCGTCGGCATCCTCATCACCCGGGGCAAAGCACGCAGGGTGATGAGGGTCGAACAGGAGCGGATGCTGCTGGAAGGGCTGGACACCCGCAGCGCCGCAGCCGACTAGCTGTGGCGAACGGTCCGTCAACGACCGCGGGCGGTCGCGCGGCGGTTGGCCTTCTTGATGGCCGAGACGAGCTCGTCCTTGTTCATGGTCGACCGACCCGAGATATCAAGGCGCCGCGCCACTTCCATGAGGTGCTTCTTGGAGGCGTTGGCGTTCACGCCCTCGGCGGTCTCCCCCTTGGCGTTCGGGCCGCCGCTGCGCGCCCGCTGATCCGACGGGCCCTTCTCGGACTTCGGCTCCCAGTGGTCGCCGACCTTCTCGTAGCTGTGCTTGAGCGCGCTGTAGGCGACGCGGTGCGCGCGTTCCCCCTCGCCGTACTCTTCGGCAGCGGCGTCGTGTGCCTTGGCGAACGTGCGCTGAGCCTTGGCGTCCGACTTCTGCAGGGTGCTGGGCAGTTCGCTCTTCCGGGCGCTGCCGCTCTTGGTTGTCTTCGGCATGCGAAAAGGCGTACCCGAGCGGTGACGTGGCGAAACGATGGGTGATCCGGTGGCCGAGCCAGGCGAGTTCGTGTCCCACGGCCGTCGCGATGGGCGTCGGCCTGCAATGCCAAGATACGAGGATGACCGTCGAGGAGGCCGAAACATCGTCGTGCGCCGTGGCGGTCGTGCTCGCGGCGGGCCTGGGAACCAGGGTCGGCGCCGACGGTAACAAGGCCTACCTCCCTGTGGCGGGTCGACCGATGGCCGCTTGGTCGCTCGAAACCCTGACGGGTGTGCCCGAAGTCGATCGCATCGTGCTGGTGTACCGGCAGGGCGAGCTGGCACTGGCCCGTGACATGGTCGCACGCGAATTACCAACGGCCGATGTGGAACTCGTCGAGGGCGGCGACACCCGACACGGTTCCGAGCTCAACGTGCTACGTCATCTGCAAACCGACATCGAGTCCGGGCGCATCGACGTGGTGCTCATCCACGACGCCGCACGACCGATGGCCGGTCGGGAGATGTTCAGCCGCGCGCTCGCGGTCGCCCGTGAATCCGGTGGGGCGATACCTGCGTTGCCGCTTCGGGACGTGGTGACCACCGCACTGCGGCAGCCGGCCGACGGGTCCACCCTCGTCCGGGTGCAGACACCGCAGGCCTTCCGGGCCGCACCCCTGCTCGCCGCGTACCGCAGCGCAGAACACCACCGATTCGAAGGCACCGATACGTCGTCGTGCATCGAGGCGTTCAGCGACGTTGCGGTGCATACGTTTCCGGGCGAACCGCACAACATCAAGGTGACCTACCCCCGCGACATCGCGACCGCCGAACACCTGTTGACGACAGTCAGCGTGCACCGCGACTCGCGATGACGGCCTCGAGCAACGGACCGTCGTGCGGGAGTTCGACCGTGACGGCCTCCGCGTCACCGTCGACCGTGACAATCGGCAGGGTCGATCGGATCGCCTCGACGGTCTCGTCGAACTCCCCGACCGACCCGACGACCAGCCGGCGGAGGTGCTCGGCGGCGAAACCGCGGGGATATTGCACGGTCTGAAGGATCGAGCGATCCAGCGAAGCGGTGACGACACCGTGCTCGTCGACGACCTTCACGCTGTCGGTGACAGCCAGCACCGGCAGCACGACGGAAGCTCCCTGCGTCAGGCGCTCGACGACCCGATCCTGCAGCCTCGGTGGGGTCAGGGGCTGCCGGACGTCGTAGACGAGCACCAGCGACGCCGAAACCGGCTCGGCCACAACGTGTTCGAGTGCAGCGGCCAGACACTGCGCACGAGTAGCGGGCCCCCCGATCACCACGAGGTCGACGGCACCCGATTCCTCGCGGGCGAGTAGCGCGCGTACGTCGTCGGCGAGGTGTTCGGCGACGGCCACCCCCACCGCGGCGGGGTCGGCGACCGCTTCCAGGCAGTCGTGCACCACGCGCGCCAGGGGTGACCGACCGCCCTGCGGTTGCAGCGATGCGGCAGCGTAGTCGGCGGCCGGCAATGTCACGACCGCCGCGAGGCGTTGGCCGGGGAGCGCCGTCACTGCGGCGACGCTACACGGGGTCGAACTTGTCGATCAGCCAGCGGCCGTCGGACTTGGTCATGCCGACCTTCACCGCGCTCGCGGCGAAGGCCCCGTCGGGGTTCTCCTTGCTGACCGTCGTCTGGTTGACGAACACCAACACCACCGCGGTGTCGGGACGCATTTCGGCCACGCCGGCCTCCACCACGGCCGCGCTGGTCTTTACCTGTTTCTCCTTGACCGCCGGGGTCACGATCTGCTCGGTGAACTGCGTGTAGTAGTCGAGGAAGTCCCCCGTCAGGTTCGCCTTCGCATTCGAGAAGTCCTGCTCCATCGAGTCCGGGGCATACGACAACAGCGCCACGGTGCCCGACTTCGCCGCTTCCAGGGCAACCCTCTGCGCGTCACCGTCGGTCTGCTGGTCTTGTCGGTATTGGAAGAAGTAGAGCCATGCGGCGACGCCTGCCGATACCACCAGCAGCAGGGTCAGCAGGATGGCGCCGAGATGTCTGCCGATGCCACGCCACGCTTTGGGCCGGCTATGCCCGGCCGCTGGCGATTCCTCGGCCGCCGTCGACTCCGGTTCGACGGCTGTCGATTCCGGTTCCTCGGAGGGCGCGGTTTTCACATCCGGCTCGTCGGCGCTGGCTTCGGTGCTCACGGTACGAACTCGACTTTCGACATCTTGATCTGATCACCCTCTCGGACCAGGTCCACCTTCAGGCGCCACGACCGCGGCTCCTGGTTCGCGCCTGCGGTATTGGTGACCCTCGAGGTGGCCGACACCAGCGCCGTGGCGTTGTTGTCGGTCATCGACGTCAGCGCGGCGGTGTTGACGGTGACCTCGGTGACCACCTTGGAGTCCTTGGCGACCTGGGTGAAGTCCTCGGCCTGGGCCTCGAAGTCCTCCTTGAACTGACCCGTCGAGTTGTCGATGATGCGCTGCACGTCTTCCTGGGCCCTGTTGAAGTCCAACGACATCAGGGTCACGACGCTCTGCCGCGCGGCCGCGGTGAATTCGGCGGTGCGCTGCTGTTCCTGCTGGGCCAGCCGGTGCTGCCACACCATGTAACCGCTCGCGGCGCCGAAGGCCAGGATCAGGACGACGGCCACCACCGCGGCGACAATCTTCCACCTGATTCGCGGCATCCGCAGGCGCCGGGATCGCTTCGGCGCCTCGACGCCGTCATCCTCTGCGGCAGTGTCGTCTGCGACGGCGGCGTCAGCCTTTACGGCACTGTCAGCCTTTACGACGTCGTCGTCCACGTCGTCCGCGTCGTCCGCGACCTTCGAGTCAGGCATGGTCTCCTCGGCCGGCTCCGCCACGTCTTCCGCGGGAGACCCGGACGCCTCCTGCGCCTTCGCGCCCTCCGCCTCGGCGGCCTGCCTACGCAACCGGATGGCCTTGGCTCGCGCGCGGGCGGCGGCGGCGATCGCCTCGGCCTTCGCCGCTTCGGCCTCGGCCTCCGCCGCTTCGGCCTCCGCCTCCGCCGCTTTGGCCTCCGCCTCCTCGGCGGGGCGAAGTGCCTCCTCCGAGTCCGCGGACCGCTGCCCAGGGTCATCCTGCGGTGATTTTTCGACGCGGTCCGCGTCGATCACCGATTCGCGGCGCCTGAATGACGGCACAAGCGCTCTCCTTGTCTGCTTCATTACTTGTGAGAATGCCATTATCGATTTGTGAGTATCGCCGCGACGATACCTGCGTGGGCACCACCCGGCAAACGACCGTCTTCCTGCGGAAATGCTATTTACGCGCTGCGCATCCGCTCAGCGGCGATTGTCTCGAAGGCGGTCCTTCATCACCTTGCCGGTGGCGTTCAACGGCAGGCTGTCGAGGAACTCTACAGAGCGTGGCACCTTGAAACCCGCCATTCGTTCCCGGCTCCACGAAATGAGGTCCTCACCCGTGACGTGGTCGTGACCGGTGCTGCGCACGACGAACGCCTTTCCGACCTGACCCAACCTATCGTCCGGAACCCCGATGACCGCGGCTTGGGCAACCGCGGGATGTTCGAGCAGGAAGCCTTCGATCTCGGCGGGATAGGCGTTGAATCCGCCGACGATGAACATGTCCTTCTTGCGTCCGACGATGCGCAAGCGCCCCGACTCGGTGAATTCGCCGAGATCGCCGGTGTGCAGAAAGCCGTTGGAGTCGATCGCGTCGGCCGTCGCAACCGGGTCGTCGAGATAGCCCTGCATGACGTTGTAGCCGCGCACCAACACCTCGCCGTCGTCGGCGATGCGCACCTCCACGTCCTCGCACGGCAGGCCCGCGGTCGTCGCAACATCCTCGGGGGTGTCTCCCGGGCGGGACAACGTCACATTGCCCGCTTCGGTGAGCCCGTAGCCGGTCATCAGGCTCCCGAACGGCAACTCGTCGCGGATCCGGCGGATCAGCTCCACCGGGATGTCGGCCGCTCCGGTCACGCCCGCCCGCAGCGTTGCGAGCCGGTCCTTGTCGGCGACGGTCAGCAGCGAGTGGTACAGCGTAGGCGGGCCGGGCAGCATCGTGATGCGCTCGCGCTCGACCAGATCGACCACCCGATCGACGTCGAACGCGGCGACCGGAAGCATCGTCGCGCCCCGTAAGAACGAGGCGATGAGCCCGGCCTTGAGCCCGAACGTGTGGAAGTACGGGTTGATCATCAGGTAGCGATCGCCCTCGCGGAGGTCGGCGAGCGTCGCCCACTCCTCGTACGCGCGCAGCGTCTGGAGGTGGTTCATCATCGCGCCCTTGGGCCTGCCCGTGGTGCCCGAGGTGAAGATGACGTCGGCGATGTCGGTGCCCGCCAAGTCGCCGACGCGGTCGTCGAACGGTGAGCCGGCGGACAAGAACCCCGAACCGAGGTCGATCACCGGCGCCTCCGTGGTCACCGAGTAGTCCAGGCCGAGGAAGTCCTTCTGCACCAGCACGGCCTTCGCGCCGCTGCGGTCGATGACGTCGGCGGCCTCCTCCGGCTTGAACCGGGTGTTGACCGGAACGAGCACACCACCGGCGACCAGCAGACCGAACGCCGCGACGATCCAGTCGGCGCTGTTCGGCGCCCACAGCGCGACCCGATCGCCTTTGGCGATGCCGAAGTCGGCGAACGCGCCTGCAGCGCAACGTATTCGATGGATCAACTCGGTGAAAGTCAAGCGCAACGGACCGTCGACGACGGCCTCGGCGTCGCCGAAGCGGTCCGCTGCGCTCAAGACCATCTCGGGGATGGTCTGCCAGCGGACTGTCACACGGTGACGAGGCGACCCAGGTTGCCGCCCATGATCTTCGCCTGATCCTCGACCGACAGGTGTTCGAGCGCGGTCACATAGTGAGTCGGCTCGGCCAGGCCCTCCGGATGCGGCCAGTCAGACCCGTAGAGCACCTGCTCCACGCCGATCAGGTTGATCAGGTCGTCGATGCCCTCCTCGTAGAACGGGCTGACGTAGATGCGGTTCTTGATTTCCTCGACCGGGTTGGCCGGGAAACTCTCCGGCGTCTTCTTGTACACCTCGGCCATGGAGTCCAACAGCGGGAACATCCACTTCGACCCCGCCTCGACGATGCCGACCTTGAGTTTGGGGTGCCGGAACAACGCACCGTGGATCACCCACGAGGCCACCGCGTCCTGGATCGGGCGCCACTCGTTGAGGATCGACATCGCGTTGGTCTGGAACGGCAGCATCTCCTGGGCGGCGCCATCCCATTCGGAGGTGTAGCGCGAATAGCCGCTGTCGGACGAGTGCATACCGATGAACACGTCGTACTCGACGCACTTCTCCCAGAACGGGTCGAACTCGGGCAGCGCGAAGGAGCGCGGACCCCGGAAACCGGGCACCGGCGCCGGGCGGATCAGGATGGCGCGGGCACCGCGCTTGACCGCCCAATCCAGCTCCTCGATCGCCTTCTCGACGATCGGCAGCGTGATCACCGGCGTGGTGAAGATGCGGTTCTTGTAGTTGAAGCCCCACACCTCGTCCAGCCACTGGTTGAGCGAATGGATGAGGACGTGGATGGCGACCGGATCGTCGCGCAGCCGCTCCTCGATCAAACTGGCCAGCGTCGGGAACATCAGCGAGCGGTCGACGCCCAGCTCGTCCATCAGCTCCAGCCGCGGGGCGGGCTCGAAGAACGCGGGGATCGAGCGCATCGGCTCACCGAACAGCTCGCGCTTGCTCTTGCCGTCCGGGTTTCCGAACTTGAAGTACTCCTCCCAGGCGCCCGGCTTGGCCACCACGGAGAACGTCGGGTTCGGGATGTAGTTGCTGATCTGGCCCTTGATGGCGATCTTGGTACGCCCGTTGACCTCGACGTACTGGACGACGTCCTGGTACTCCTTGGGCAAGTACTTGGTCATCGCCTCCGGCGGCTCATAGAGATGGTTGTCCGCATCGAACAGCGGAAACGGGATGTCGACCCGGTGTGACAGTTGCCCCATGGAACACTCCTTTTCGTCTCAAGAGAATCCTATTCTCATAAGAGTCCCGTGCGCAATGTGCTGACGGTCTGGTCGCGGTACGAATTCGTTCGCGAGAGTCCCGAAATCGTTCGCGAGCGTTACACCAGGGCTGTAGATCGGCCCGGATCACGACCCCGTTGTACGCCTCGCGAGCGCTACACCAGGGCTGTAGATCGGCCCGGATCACGACCCTGTTGTACGCCTCGCGAGGGTCGCGGCGCTGCTGGCTCGCACCTGCTCGCGCAGGACGAACTTCTGGACCTTTCCGCTAGCGGTGCGCGGATAGTCCTCGCCTTCGGGCACCTCGTGCAGCTGCTCGGGCCACTTCTGGATCGCGACACCTTCCCGCTTGAAGTGGGCGCGCACCTCCTCCAGCGACGGCATGGTGCTGCCGGGCCGAATACGCAGCACCGCCGCGGTCCGCTCACCGAGTCGCTCGTCGGGCGCCGCGACGACGACGGCTTCGGCCACACCGGGCATACCGAGCAACACCTCCTCGACTTCGAGGGCGGAGATGTTCTCTCCGCCGCGGATGATCACGTCGGCCTTACGGTCGGTGATGGTGAGGTAGCCGTCCTCGTCGAGCACGCCGACGTCGCCGGTGTGATACCAGCCGTCGTCGTCGAACGCGCGCTCGGTCATCTCGTCGTCGGTGTAGCCCAGGCACAAATCTGGTCCGCGCGAGAGGATTTCACCGTCCTCGGTGAGCTTGATCTCGACACCGGGGCGCGGATCGCCGTCGGTGTAGAGCCGTTTGTCCGCCGGCGCGGTCGGCCGGGAGCCCGTGATGGACGGATGCTCGGTGCTGCCATAGGAGCGAAACACGAAGAACCCCATGTCGGCGAGCCGACGCGTCACCGCCGCGGGGACGGTGGACCCGCCGAGGCCGACGGTGGTGAACCGGGACCGGTGCGCATCGGTGCAGTCCGGATGATCGAGCAGGCTGGTGACGAAGTACGGCGGTCCACCGCCGATCGAAAGGCCTTCTGACTCCATGAGTTTGAGCACCTTGCCCGGATCCCACACGTCGCACAGATCGATCGGGGCACCCTCGAGCACCGGGATGAGAAACGCGCTGAGCATTCCGATGAAGTGACCGATCGGCGTTGCCGTGAGCTGCCTTCCGCGGTCCTTGGGATAGTTTTCCAGCAGTTGGCGCGTTTCGAATCCCAGCGTCTGATGGCTGTGCACAACGCCTTTCGGCTTGCTGGTGGTGCCCGAGGTGAACGCGATCAGCGCCGGACCCGCCGGATCGGTGGCCAATGTGCCCGTCATCGGGTCGTCGTCGTGAAGTTCGTCGAAGCCGTAGACATGCTCCTCGCGCAAGCGCTCGTCGGCGCCGACCAGCGCGACGATCGGCACGTGGGCCGCCAGATCCGGCTCAAACCTCATCCGGCCGAATTGTCTTGTGGTGATGAAGACCTTCGGCCGCGCGGTCGTCAAGATGTGGCCGAGTTCCTTGCGACCGTAGAAGTGCACGATCGGCACCACGACCGCGCCCAGAAATGTGGTGGCCCAGAACGCGACCGCGGCCTCCATCCAGTTCGGCAGCTGCATCGCGACCACGTCACCGGGGCCGACCCCGCGCTTGTGCAGGCCGGCCGCGAGGCGACGGGCCCGCAGTTCGACGTCGGCGAACGAGCCTGCGAACGGCCTGGTATCGGAGTGCACCCAGAAGCCGGTGTCCGGATTGGCCGCCAAGTGGCGGGCCAGCAGCTCACCGAGCGTGTCCCGGGTCCACCAGCCTTCTTCCTCGTAGCGTTTGGTCAGCTCGACCGGGATCTTGCGCATGGACTCCCCACACTCAGGCGGCTGCTCCGACTCGAGGCGATGCTATTCTCTCAAATCGAGAATGCCAATATCGCAAATGGAGAACGATCGATGGTAGACCTCGAGTTGGAGGACGGCTTGGCGGTCATCACCATCGACCGGCCGCAGGCGCGCAACGCGATCGCGCCGGAGACCATGGAACAACTCGATACCGCGCTCGACGGGGCGCAGCGCGCGACGGCGCTCGTCGTCAAGGGAGCCGGCGACAAGGCGTTTGTATCGGGCGGTGACCTCAAACAGCTCGCGACGCTGCGCACCGAGGCCGACGCGGCTGCCATGGCGAGGCGTATGCGTGCGGTGTGCGATCGCATCGCGTCCTTCCCCGGCGTCACCGTCGCTGTGCTCAACGGGCATGCGCTCGGTGGCGGTGCCGAGTTCGCGGTTTCGACCGACATCCGGCTGGCCGCCTCGGACATCAAGATCGGCTTCAACCAGGTCGCGCTGGAGATCATGCCCGCCTGGGGCGGTGCCGAGCGGTTGGTCGAGATCGTCGGCTACAGCAGGGCGCTGCTGTTGGCCGGCACCGGCGCGATCCTGTCGGCCGACGAGGCCGAGCGCGTCGGCCTGGTCGACCAGGTGCTGGCGCGCGAGTCGTTCGACGACGACTGGCGCGCGATCGCCCGCAAGCTCGCCCACCGGGCCGCCGGCGAGATCAAGCGCGTGATGAAGGGCGCGTCGACCGACGAGGCCGTCGACGCGTTCGCGCGGCTGTGGGTGTCCGACGAGCACTGGGCCGCCGCCGACAAGGCGATGAACCGCGGCAAGTAAATTCCGCGAAATTGCGTTCCAGCAGGCTCTTACTCGCACTTTCGCTGCTGGAACGCAATTTCGCGCCCGAAGAGAGCTAGCCGCCCAGTACCCGTACCGGGTCGCTGCCGTCCCAGTTCGCGGCGGCCTCGCGGACGAACGCCGCCATGCCGCTCGTGATTTCGGTCAGTTCCATGATCTCCACGATCTGCGCGACGTGGGCCGCACCGGCGGGTGGTTCGACGTAGGCGAAGCGGGTGCCGACGTCCTCGCCGCCCGACCACACGACGGGCCAGCCGGCCGTCTCGACGGCCCGCATGGTCGCGTCGAAATCCGTTGCCCAGTAAGCGAACTGATGGAAACCTTCACCGTGGGCGTCAAGGAATTCCTTGAACACGCTGGGCGCCTCGCTGTGCTGCTGGATCACCTCGATCTGCATGTCGCCGCTGTTGCTCAGCGCAAGCGACTGCGTGATCTCGCACGGTTCGCCGCGGTAACGCGCGGTCAAGGTCAGATTCCGCATGACGAACCACGGCCCGACCCCGATCTCCAGCCAACTCG
The DNA here is from genome assembly GCF_001499905.1 of Mycobacterium sp. GA-1285. Lineage (GTDB taxonomy): Bacteria > Actinomycetota > Actinomycetes > Mycobacteriales > Mycobacteriaceae > Mycobacterium. The sequence goes on from NZ_LQIS01000024.1 coordinate 28,207, forward strand.
CGATCGCCCGATCGATATCGGTGACGACGTACCCGATCTGACGGATCGGCCCCGGCAGAATCGTCATGACGCCCCAGGATGGACCACGATGCGCGGCGGGCCGACCCCTTGGCGTACCTGATCGATCGCGTCGGGCACCTCGTCGAGGCCGATCGTCGCCCCGATGCTCGGCGACGGGTCGAGGCGCCCGTCGCCGACCGCGTCGAGCGTGCCGTACCAGTCCTGCGGGTGAGGTCCGCCGCCGAACTGGATCGTCATGCCCTTGTGCGTGGCGGCGGTGCAGTCGATAGTCCCCGCGTCGTACCAGCCGCCCGCGGCGTGCACGCGCGCCAGAAACTCGCAGGAGTCGACGATGGTCTGCATCAGACCGTTGGCACCCACGCATTCGAAGATCACCTGCGTGGTGTGGAACCCGTTGGCGTGGAACGTTTCCCGCCACACCTCATAAGGATCGCGCTCCGCCGGGTTGACGAGGACGTCGGCGCCGAACTCGGCGGCGTAGCCCAGGCGGTCTTCGCTGTAGTCCGAAACCACGATCGGGGCGACGCCGCGCGCCTTCAGTGCGGCGACGGTCGACAGGCCGATGGCGCCCGCGCCGATGACCAGTGGGAGGTCGCCCGGTCCGACGCCCGAGCACCGCACGTAGTACTCCCCGACCGCGAACGCATCGACCAACGCGACCGCGTCGTCAGGCGCTCCGTCGGGCACCCGACGCGACATCATCTCCGACACGACCATCAACTCTCCGAACGCGCCGGGGGCGTCTGGATGGTGCCCGATCACCAGTGGCTCCTGACCGGCGCGGATCAGGATCGGCATGCTGGTGACCCGTGTCCCCACCGGGAAGTCGTCCGAGCAGTCCGGGCCGTGGCCCACCACCTCGCCGACGAACTCGTGGCCCATCACGGTGTCGCGATCCGGATCCCACAAAAACCGCGGCGACGAGTTCGGGTGGTCCATGTAGTGCACGTCCGAGGCGCAGATCGCCGCCGACAGCGGCCGGATCAACAACTCGCCCGGGCCGGGCGACGGGTCAGCCGTCTTGCGGACGTCGAGCTTTCCGTCGCGCAACACCACCGCTCGCATGTCAGTCCCTCCTCTTGGCGGCGAAATCGGTTGAGGCGGCGCTGATCATCTCGACGAGTGTCCGCCGGTCGATCGTCCACACCTGCGACGCCATCACGCGATTGTTCTCACCGACGACGTAGGTGGGGCCGTTGCCGATGTTCGCGATGATCTCGGCGGCGACATCCTCGGCGCGCATCTGCGTCTGCGGGTCGTACTCGACCCCCATCCGCGCGAGCGCCGGGGTGTAGGTCATGCCGAGCGGGGTGCAGCACACGTCCACGCCGTGTGGGCGCAGCTCCGCCCACAGACCCTCGGCGAACGTGTGCTGAAACGCCTTGACCGCGGAGTACACCGCCAGCGTGGCCGACCCGGCCAGGCAGGCCAGCGACGCGACGATCACGATGCCGCCGCGGCCGCGCTCCTGCATCGGCGGCCCGAGGTGACGAGCCAGCGCCATCGGCCCTACGCAGTCGAGCGCGACCTGGTTGAGCGAGTACTCCAGTTCGTTCTCGAAAAAGGTCGTTGTGCGATCGGAGGCCCCCGCGTTGTAGACGACCAGCCCCACCTCGAGGCCGTCGGTGACCGCCGCCACCTTCGCGACCATGTCGGGGGCGGTCAGGTCCTGCACAAGAACGTGCACCTGCACGCCGTGCCGATCACGCGCCGCGGCGGCGACCTGCTCGAGCAGAGCGCCGTTGCGCGCGATGACGACGAGATCGAGCCCGCGCGCGGCCAGTTGGTCGGCCACCTCGGCGCCGATGCCCTCCGAAGCGCCGGCGATCACGGCCCACGGCCCGTACCGCGCGGCGAAGTCGGCGGTCACTGCGCCACGCCGGCCGCGCTCATCACTCGCGCGATGTTGGTGGTGCGCTTGACGATTCGCCAACCATCCGCGGTTCGGACAAGCTCGTCGTCGTAGTGGCCGAGCGCGTCGATCCAGCTTCCGTTGTCGTCCGGTACCGCCTTCAGCACGGCGTGCACGTAGGACCGCGCCGACGCCCGGTCGGCGCTCACGTCGACGGCGATGTTGGAGATGCGGTGATACGTCTGGCCCATCCCGCCGTGGATTTGCTCCATCAGCGTGGTGAAGGCGTCGGCGTCGGTGAAAGTCCCCAGATCGCCGTAGTCGATGTCGACCTCGTCGGCCCAGCACGTGCGGAACAGTTTCCAGTCCTTGAAGTCGATCCCCGTCGCGTAGCGAATCAGGACCTCGGCGATCTGCGCTTTGTCGGCGTCCACACCGGGGAGGCTAGCAGCGAGTTGACCACTTGACGACCCTGGTTCTCTCTAGACGAGAACGTCATTTCCGGTTATCGTCGGCGCGTGCCGACACAGCAAGTGGCGCTCGCGCCCGAAATCTCGACATGGCCCGACGACAATCCGCAGCTGCTCGGGAGCCGGTGCGGCGCGTGCGGCGCCACCGCCTTCCCGGTTCAGCAACGCTGCCCCCGGTGCAGCGCCGGCGAAATGTCGGAGCTCAAACTGCCCCGGCGCGGCACGCTGGTCGCCTGGACGACGCAGGGCTTCCCACCCGGGCCCCCGTACAAAGGGCCCACGGGCGACGACTTCGTGCCGTTCGGCGTCGGGCTGGTCCAGCTCGAGGATGTCATCCGCGTCGAGGGCCGGCTCACCGAGAACGACCCCGCCAAGCTCGAGTTCGGCATGGAAGTAGAGCTGACGATGGTGCCGTTCACCACCGATGACGACGGCAACGAGGTCGTCACCTTCGCCTTCAAGCCCGTCTAGACAGGAGCACCGAGATGACCAACGACGTGGCGATCATCGGCGTGGGACTACACCCGTTCGGCCGATTCCCCAAGACCGCGATGGAGATGGGCGCCGAGGCCATCCAGTCCGCGCTCACCGACGCCGGCCTGGAATGGAAGGACATCCAGTTCGGTTTCGGGGGCAGCTACGAGGTGTCCAACCCCGACGCGGTGACCCGGCTCGTCGGGTTGACCGGCATCACGTTCACCAATGTCTTCAACGCGTGCGCGACCGCCGCTAGTGCGATCCAGCAGACCGCGGACACCATCCGGCTCGGCAAATACGACATCGGGATCGCGATCGGCCTGGACAAGCATCCGCGCGGTGCGTTCACCGACGATCCGGCCAAACTCGCGCTGCCACAGTGGTATGCCGAGAACGGTCAGTTCGTCACCACCAAGTTCTTCGGGATGAAGGCCAACCACTACATCCACAAGCACGGTATCTCGCAGGCCACGTTGGCCAAAGTGGCGGCCAAGAATTTCCGCAACGGCGCGTTGAACCCGAACGCGTTCCGACGCAAGGCCATCCCCGAAGAGGAGATCCTGAATTCGACGGTGCTGAATTACCCGCTGACGCAGTACATGTTCTGCGCGCCCGACGAGGGCGCCGCGGCGGTGATCATGTGCCGCGGCGATATTGCGCACCGCTTCACCAAGAAACCAGTCTACGTGCGCGCCACCGAGATTCGCACCCGCCGCTTCGGCGCCTATGAAGTCCACGCGACATCGGCGCCGCTCGACGAGGATGCCTCCCCGACCGTGTACGCCGCCAAGGCGGCGTATGAGGCGGCCGGCCTGGGACCGGAGGACGTCGACGTCGCGCAGCTGCAGGACACCGACGCCGGCGCCGAGGTCATCCACATGGCCGAGACCGGCCTGTGCGCCGACGGTGAGCAGGAGAAGCTACTTGCCGACGGCGCCACCGAGATCCACGGCTCGCTGCCGATCAACACCGACGGCGGGCTCATCGCCAACGGCGAGCCGATCGGGGCCTCGGGACTGCGACAGGTGCACGAACTCGTCCGGCAGTTGCGTGGCGAGGCCGGCGACCGTCAGGTCCCCGGCGAGCCCAAAACGGGTCTCGCTCAGGTGTACGGCGCTCCCGGCACCGCGTCGGCGACAATCCTCTCGGTCTGATGCGGTTCGCGATTCGCGACCTGGCCCGCCACCAGCGTTCTAAGATCCGAAAATGATCTTCCGTCGCCCGGCCCGGACCGCGCTGCTCGCTCCCGTCGCGGCAGCCATGGTGACCGCAGCCGGCGTGCTGTCGGTCAGCGCGCCGGCCGTGGCACAGGAGCCGCCGCCGCTGCCCCCGCTGCACAACGTCAAGTACTCGGTGTTCTCCGAGCAGCCGTTCTTCGTCGACATCTACTACCGCGACGTCGATCCCCCGAACTGGGCCGCCTACAGCCACAATCCCTACGAGTTCAGCCCCAAGGTCGAGGCACAGGTGGGTCCAGACCAGCAGTGGAACCTCGACGTGCAACTGGCTAGCCCCGACGACTGGGCGATGGTCACGGCGACCAGCGGACCTGGCGAGGCGAATCCCAACATCCACTGCGTACTCGCGGTGGACGGTGTCGTGGTGAAGACGCATCAAGGTCCGAAGGGCGCGCTCTGCTCGATCAGGAGCTGGTGACCCTCGTCGAACTCGCTTGATCAGCTGAGCGGTTCACCCTCCAGGCGACGAATCCACTTCTCACAGAACGCGAAGGTCTCCGCATGCCCGGTCGTCATGCCGAGTGCGCGTTCCACGACCAGGCCCTGGGACACGCTCGTCGCGAACACCGTCCACACCACCGGCGGCACCTCGTTGGCATCGGCGCCGTAGCGCTCGAGAACGGCGGCGATCGCCTTGTTCTGCTCGTCACGGAACCGCTCGGCGTAGTAGATGATCTCGGCACGTAGCGCCTTGCGGTGGTTGGCGAGGCCCATGAACTCCATCGTCAGGCGGGTGGCTTCCGGTTGAGTGCTGAACCTCCACAGCGCCCACAGCGGCTGGGGTGACGCGAGCGCCTCGGTGAGCGCTTTGAGGCCTGCCTCCGCCATCCGGCGGAAGACGGCCAGGAAAAGGTCCTCCATCGTCCGGAAGTAGTAATGCACGAGTTGCGGTTTGAGGCCCGCCCTGTCGGCGACCCGTCGCGATGTCACCGCGGCGTAGCCCTCCTCGAGCAGCAACTGCTCGGCGGCATCCAGCAGTACGCCGCGATTTTTCGCGTCCGGCGCCCCGATCCGTCGCGCCGGCCCAGAACCCCTAGTCATCCGATCACTTCTCTTCCCGCCCTTCCGACACGCCGATCGTAGTGGGGCCCCGTCGCGCGATCTTGACCATGACCTTAAGCCCATGCTAAGCAAGTGCTCAGCATATTCAGCCAAACAGATTCAGGAGCGGCAGTGTCCGCTCACCATCACGCGGGCAGCGTCGACCCCGGAGGGCTTCACATCATGACCACTGATTTCGATTCGGTTGACTACTTCACCGATCCCTCCCTCGTGCCCGACCCGCACCCGTACTACGACCACATCCGCTCGAAGGATCCCGTCTGTTGTCCGATCAACAACGGCGTGCTCGCCGTGACCGGATGGGAAGCGGCGAACAACGTCTACAAGGACAGCGAGAACTTCTCGTCCTGTGTCGCGGTGATGGGCCCGTTCACGCCGATGCCGTTCACGCCCGAAGGGGACGACATCTGCGAGCAGCTCGAGAAGCACCGCACCGAGATTCCGATGTTCGAGCACATGGTCACGATGGATCCGCCGCAGCACACCGACGCGCGCTCGATCCTGGCCCGGCTGCTGACCCCCAAGCGCCTCAAGGAGAACGAGGACTTCATGTGGCGGTTGGCCGACCGGCACATCGACGAGTTCATCGCCGACGGCAAGTGCGAGTTCCTCGCCGCGTACGCAAAACCGTTCTCGCTGTTGGTCGTTGCGGACCTGCTCGGCGTACCCGAGGAGGACCATGAGGCGTTCCGCGAGTCGTTCGGCGCCCAGCGTCCGGGCTCTAACATCGGCGGACTCGACCACGAGGTGATCGCCACCAATCCGTTGGAGTGGGCCGACGAGAAGTTCTCACGGTACATCGAGGAGCGCCGCGAGAACCCGCGCGACGACGTGCTCACCTCGATCGCCACCGCGAAGTATCCAGACGGTTCCACGCCCGACGTCGTCGACGTGGTGCGCACCGCGACCTTCCTGTTCGCCGCAGGCCAGGAGACGACCGCCAAACTGCTGGGCGCGGCGATGCGGGTGCTCAGCGACCGGCCCGACATTCAGCAGCGGCTGCGCGACGACCGGAGCTTGATCCCGGTGTTCATCGAGGAGTGCCTGCGGATGGACAGCCCGGTCAAGAGCGTGTTCCGGATGGCCCGTAAGACAACGACTCTCGGCGAGACCCCGGTGCCCGCGGGCACGACCGTGATGGTGAGCCCGGGTGCGGCCAACCGCGACCCCAAGCGGTTCGACAATCCGCACGAGTTCCAGCTGGACCGCAAAAACGTTCGCGAGCACATCGCGTTCAGCCGCGGGATCCACTCGTGTCCCGGTGCCCCGTTGGCCCGCGTGGAAGGCCGCGTCTCGATCGAACGGCTTCTCGACCGGTTGGGCGACATCACGGTCAGCGAGGAGAAGCACGGGCCGATCGACGCCCGCCGCTACGTCTACGAGCCGACGTTCATCCTGCGTGGACTGACCGAGATCAACATCGAGTTCAAGCCGCTCGGCTGACCGCTCCGGCGCTCAGCTCTCGTCGCCGCCTACAGGTCGCCCGTCGCCGCTACAGGTCGCCGCGCTCCCAATACGAGCGGCCGTCCTTGGCCACGCAGGTGAGGAACAGCCCATCGGGTGCTTGGGCCACCTCTCCCACGTGCAACGGGCACAAGTCGAATTCGTTCTTCACGCCGTGCATCTCGGGTGAACGGAACCAGCGCGGCTCGTATCGCCGCGGCGATCCGCAGAACACCAATCGCCCCCATGACGTGACGCCGAAGGCGTAGTAGGTCGTGTTGTTGCAGTACGACCCGAGGATGACACCCGGCCTGATGCCCGGCGTGCAGTTGGGGTGGTTGCACTCGGCACCCGGCGGGGGTAGCGGTGGCAACGGCGGCTGAGCGGCGGCGGGCGGTGCTGTCGTGAGCGCCGCGAACGACAGCAGGCCAGCGAACACTGCGACGGGGAACCGCATTCGCACATTCTCACATAGCGTGGGAGTGAAATTCTCCCTTTCGAAGAGCAGAACTACCAGGCGCGATAGGCTTTCGGCATGCGCAGTGCTGACTGGGCCGCGGGCGCCGCGGCGATCGCTCTCGTAGTGGGCTTGGGGACCGCAACACCGGCGTATGCCGAAGATTTCGGCGTCGCGCTCAATGGCACCTTCCTGGTGATCTCGGACGGGGAATGGGCGAAGAAAAGTATCGGCCCCCATGGCGCAGGTGGCGCCGACGTCTTCCGCGACGATCAGACTGTAGTCCAAACCTGGACTGTCAGCACAGACTGCATCAGCCCGATCGAATGTAGCGGAACGGTGAGCAGCGACCGCGGCTGGACCGCCCTCATCCGGCTCGACGACCATTGGTTCGTCGATCACGACATCCCAAACTGGATGCCCTGCCCCAATGGGACATTCGCCCCCGGGCACCAGAAGTTCATATTGTGGGGATTCGATCCCTCCCGCAACGAACGCCTCTATAAGAACATCACGTTTCTGGCCGGTCGCGACATAACCCAGACCGCAAGCGGCGCCTGTGGCAGGAACCAGACCAGCTCGGTCGAGATGCCGGTGAAGATGCAGAAGCTGTCCTGACCGCCCAGCCTGCTCAGGTCGGCAACAGGTCCTTCCAGGACCTCGGATTCTTGCTCGGCAGCGTCTCCTGCTGCAGTAAGCCGTCGGGACTGAGATATTCACCCGTACTCGGGTCGTAGGTCGCCACGGCCACCGACGGGCCACGCTCAGAGGCCGCAGCGCCATGAGCGGCCGGCGCAGCGGGAACGGCTCCCGGCGCCGGCGGCGGCGCGGGCGGTGGCGGCGGAGGCACGGTCGGCGTTGGCTGCGGTGACAACACCTCCGGCGCCGGGAACGGCGGAGAGTCCGGGGCCGACGGACCGGGCGGCGCTCCCGCCGGCACGGCGCCCGGCGGCAGCGGCGTACCTTGCACCGGCGCGTAGATCCGCTCCTCGAAGTCGACCCTGTCATCGGGCGGGACGCCCTGAGAGATGAGGTTCGGGTCGATCGGGTACGCCCCCAACGTGTGCTGGCGCATCGCGAGCGGAACGAAACCCCTTGGGTCGTTGCAGAGCTCGACCGTCGGCGCCCGCTTGCCGGGATGTTCGATGCAGGGGTAGTTGCGGGCTCCACGCACGCTGATCGGCGAGTCCTGCGGCAGCTTGCAGTACAAGCCGTCAGGCGTGTCGATGGTGGTCTGGTCCTCCGGGGAACGCCACTGCGACGGCGGAAGGAATCCCACGGTGCATGACGGCGGGTCGTTCATGGTGAGCGCGAAATCGCCGCTCGGCAGGCCCGTGGGGTTGTTGCCCGGCAGGCCGAACGACTGCTGGGCGGCGATGATGCCCGGGAAGATGACGAGCAGCTGCTCGAGGGCCGGGTTGTAGGTGAGAAGGACCTGCGTGACGGTGGTGAGGTTCGCCAGCAGAATCGGCAACGTCGGCTTCACGTCGTTGAGCAGCTGGGATACTTCCTGCGCGAATCCGGGTCCCTGCTGCAGTATTCTGCGGATCTCCGGATCGTTCTGTTCCAGCTGACCGGTGACGCCGGCCAGGCTCCGCGCCCACGTACGGATCTGCTCGGTGGTCTCGGCCTGCGATTCCAGCAGCGGCCGGGTGTCGTCGATCAGCCCACGGGTCTGGTCGGACACGCCGCTGACCTCGTCGGTCACCTTCGATGCCGAGTCGAGCAGGGACTGGAAGTCCGGACCGGCTCCGTTGAAGGCCTTGAACGACTCGTCGAGCAGGTCGGCGATCCGGTCCCCGGGGATGCTGTCCACCAGCGCGCTGAGCCGGTCCAGCATCGGGCCGACCTCTTGTGGAAGGGTGGTCCTCGAGGCTGGAATGCGTTGTCCGCTCTGCAAATACGGTCCCGAATCGGTGCGGGGCCGCAGATCCACGTACTGCTCACCGACAGCGGACACGCTGCGCACCTCGGCCTGCAGGTCTGCGGGGATCTTCGGTGAGGTGTCGAGTGACAAGTGCGCCTCAGCACCGTTCTCCGTCAGCGTCAACGAGGTCACCTCCCCGATCTGCACCCCGCGGTAGGTGACGTTGCTGAAGCGATAGAGCCCGCCCGCGGCGGGTAACTCCAACGTCACCTTCAATCGGCCGATGCCGAGCAGGGTGGGCAGTTGCATGTAGGTGAAGATCATCACGGTGACGCCCAAAATCGACGCAATCGTGAAGATGATCAACTGATTTCGGACGAATCGAGTCAGCATCAGCCACCACCTCCCGGTGTCGGTTCAGCCGGCGGAACGGGCGCCGGTGGCGCCGACGCCCCGTACGGCCCCGCGAAAATCTGCGACGACGTGATCGGCTGGGACTGAGGCAGCCACGGCGCGGCCGGCGGCGGCGGTGCGACCGGCAACAGCGGCCCGCTCGCCGGTGATACCGCCGGGGCGGGCGGCCCCCCGGGTGGGGGCGGCAGTCCCGGCGGCGGCGCTACGCCGATCGCCATCGGACTGTAGGAGTAATTCATGTAGTAGGGATCACCGGGCGCCGGGATGAGTTTGGCATTCTCGTCACCCCACCGCGTGCCGAGCAGCAGGGTCTTCTTCAGTCGCGGATAGGTGAGGTCGAAGGTGGCGAACAGGTTGATGTAGTCACCCCGGGTGATCCGGTCGGCGAATGTAGGCCCGTAGGGAAACGCGGTGGCCCACAACAACGCAAGGTTCAGATCCGGCCCGATATCGGCGAGTGCACCGAACACCGGACCCAGGTTCTCGAGGTCCTTGACCAGGTCGTCACCGGCGTCGTCGACCAACTGATCGGCGGTGTCGCTGAGCTGCCCCAGCTTCTGCAGCGCAGTGGTCAGGCGCGGCCGCTCGCGGATGAGCACATCGAGCGCGGGCGGGATCTCCTTGAGCGCCCGATCGATCACATCGCGCTGCGAGGCGAACGTACCCGCGACGCGATTCAACTGCTGAATCGAGGCGATGATGTTGTCGCGCTGGCGATCGAGGACTCCGACGAAATTGTCCAGCCGGCTGAGCAATTCGCGGATCTGCGGTTCCCGCCCATGCAACGCGACGTTGAAATTGGAGATGATGTCGCCGATCTGCCCCAGCCCGCCGCCATTGGCGACGGTGGACAGCGCGGACAGTGTCCGCTCGGTGGAGGGGTACGTCGAGGAGTCACCCAACGGGATCGTCGCACCCGGCTGCAACCGACCTCTCGGCTCTTCGCCGAGCGGCGGATTGAGCGCCAGATGCATCGATCCGAGCAGGCTGGTCTGCCCGACCGTCGCCACGGCGTTGGCGGGCACCGTCACATCGGGTTTGACCGAAATCTGCACGTTGGCGTGCCAGTCCTCGACGGTCATCTTACCGACACTGCCGACCACCACGTCGTCGATGAGAACCGGTGAATTCGATTCCAGGGTCGCGACATTCGCGACTTCGACTTGATAGGTCACCGCGTCTGGCCCCCGCCCGACCGCCCCCGGCAGCGGGAGCGAGTTCAGGCCCTGGAATGAGCAACCGGTCAGCGTCAGAGTCACGCACGCACCGGCAATCGTCAACCGCTTCACATCGCTCCTGCTGATCATCACGGGGCCTCCGCAGGCAAGGGTGGTCCCGGCGGTGGGCCGGGAGGCGCGGGAGTCGGCGGCAGCAGCATGCCTTCCACCGTCGTGGGGCCCGCAGGGATGTTGCTCAACACCCGCGGAGGTCCGGGGATGGGCGCGCCCGGGAACAACGGCGGCGACGGTATCGCCGGTGCGTCGGCGTCCGGCCTATACAGCCCCGGCGGACCGGGGGGCGCATTCCACCCCGGCGGCGGGGGGACATCGCCGTTCCCGAGGTAGGCGGACACGTCCGGGAACGGTTCGGGCGGATCCTGCGGCCCCGCACCCCCCGGCGCGAGCTTCGGGTCGGTGTAGATCAACCGGTCCGGGTTGATAGCGGGCCTCAGATAGGCGTTGATCGGCAACGGGATGTTGTTGACGTTGAGCAGGCGCAGCGCCGGACCGAGGTACTGCGCGCACAGCTTTGCGGTTTCGGGTGCCGTGACGTTCGCGACGGCACCGATCATGCTGCAGAAGAACAGAACCGGATTGCTGAAGTTCACGAGCGAGAAAGCGCCGCTGACCGAACCACCGTTGGGATAGTAGATATTCGCGAAGTTCGCGATCGCGTTCGGCGTGATGTGCAGCACGTTCTCCAGCGCCAACTTCTCGTCGACCAGAACCTGGGTGACGTTGGCCAACCGCCGAAATTGCTCGGAGGTCTGGTTTCGGATGCCGGCCACGAACCGCTGTACCTCCCCGAGCGCCACCGACAAGTCGCTCAGCGCCGCATCGAGGTCGGACCTGTTGTCATTGAGGACACTACTCAGGGTGGCCAACCGGTTCTCGAACATCACGATCTGCTGCTTGCTGTCGCGCAGCGCACCGACGAAAATCTGCAGGTTCTTGATGATGTCGACGATGTTCCCGCTGCCTTCGGCGAAAATCCTCGCCGCGCCGGACAATTGGGCGAGCGTCTGCCGGAGCTTGTCGCCGTTGCCCCCCATCGCGTTCGCGGCACTGTCGATGAACCGGGAGATCGACGTGCCCGACACCCCGGCTTCCGGCCCGAGGTCCGTTGCCAGCCGCATCAATTGCGTCTTGACCTCGTCCCACTCGACGGGAACCGCGGTGCGCTCCATCGGGATGACCGCGCCGTCTTGCATCTTGGGTCCGTCGCCGTTGCGGTAAGCAGGCGTGAGCTGCACGTAGCGGGCCGCGATCAGGTTCTGCGCGACGACGACCGCTTTGGCGTCGGCCGGAACCGGCACCCCGTGATCCACCTTGAGGACCATCTTGGTCTGGGTGCCCTCAGGTGTGATGGACTCGATTGTGCCCACCTGCACACCGGACACCCGCACGTCGTCACCCGGATAGATGGCCGTCGCGGTCGGGAAGTAGGCCGTGATGGTCTTCGGCCCGAAGAACACCTGGCGGACGAGGAACACTGCGCCGGCGACCAGTCCGATGGCCAGCAGGACCGCCGTGGCGGCCACCAGACGCTTACGGGGTGCCATCATCGGGAAGATCTCCTGGCTGCGGAATGGCGTTGACGGGGAACGGTAGTTCCGCCCGCGGTCCGGCATTGTCCGGCGGCTGACCCGCGTCCATGCCGCGACGGAACCCGAAGATGTAGTCCAAGAACGGCTGGAGAAGCTGCGGCGGTACTGGGATCTGATTGGGGACCAAAGCGTTGTAGTAGGCACCGTTGGACACGATCTCGCCTTGTGTCAGATAGTATTTCGCCGCTCCCGGCAGCATCTTGGCCAGGTTGTCCCGGTTCTTCTCCAGCACCGCCACCACCTCGTTGAGCTTGTCGAGCGTGGGTGCGAGCTCCTGCTCGTTGTCGGCCACCACGCCGGTGAGCTCCTGTGAAACCGCCGAGGTGGCCTTGAGCAGGCTGACGATCGCGTGCCGACGTTCGTTGAGCACCGCCAGCAGGTCGTTGGCGTTGAGGATCAGCGAGTTCACCTGACTGCTGCGTTCGGCGAAGATCCCGGTGACATCGCCGGCGGTTCTCAGCAACTCGGCGAGGCTTTCGTTGCGGTTGTTGAGCGACCGCGACAGCCGGGACAATCCGTCGAACGTCGGACCGAGCTGCGGCGCAACCTGATCGAGCGTGGCGGCCAGCGTGTCCAGCGACTGGTTCAGCGTTTCGGTGTTGGTGGCGGCGGTGTTGGCGGTGAGATCGCTGACCGCGTCGGTCAACGAGTACGGCGACGACGTTCGTGTGGTCGGAATGGTCTGGCTGCGATCCAGCGTTCCGGTGCCCTCCGACTCCAGCGCCAGAACTCGCTCGCCGAGGAGCGTCCCGGTTCGAATGTGCGCGGTGGTCTCGGAGCCCAGCGCGTACTTGCTCTGAACCGTGAACCCGACGAGGACATCGCCGTTGACCAGTTCGACCGACGAGACCGAACCGACCTTGATCCCGGACAACGTGACGTCGTTACCGCCGACGAGGCCGCCGGCTTCGGTGAACAGCGCCTGGTATCGCAGCCCGGTGGCGTACGACATCAACCGCTCCGGCTGCAACCCGACGATTATCACCAGGATCACCAGCACGACGCCGATGACGCCGGCCTTCATGAGATGGGGGCCGCTGTACTTGTCCATCTATCTATCAGCGCACCTTCCCGTTTCTTGCTTGATCCAGGGGAACACCACGGTGCGGCCTTCCAAATCGCTGGCGCGGAACGTGACGCCGCAGACGTAGTACGGGAAGAAGGCCCCATATGACCCGACGCGCGCGAGCTTGCGGTAGATCTCGGGAAGACGCTGCAAAGTCGCGTCCAAGCGCGGCAGGTCGTTGCCAAGCAGCGGGGCCAGCCGGTGCAACTCGTTGACCGTGTGGTCCAGCGGCTGGCGGGCACGGCCGAGCAGGTCCGCCAGGGACGATGTGCCGTTGTCGAGTTGCTCGATGGCTTCCCCGATGGGGTCGCGGTCCGCCGACAACCCTTCGACCAGTCTGTCCAGCCGGTCGATAGCGCCGGAGAACTGCTCGCCGTCTCTGTCCAATGTGTCGAGCACCGACCGTAATTCGTCGATCAACTGCTCGATGACCTGGTTGTTGTCGGCCAACGAGTTGGTGAAGGACGACGACCTCGACAGCAGTGACTCCAAGGTGCCGCCCTGACCCTGCAGGATCTGGATCAGCGACGAGGTCAACCCGTTCACGTCTTCCGGGTTCAGACCCTGGATGACCGGCTTGAGACCGCCGAGCAGAAGGTCGAGGTCAAGCGCCGGTGCGGTCCGGTCGGCGGGGATCGTGGCGCCAGTCGGCAGGATTCGAGCGGAGTCCGGGGTATCGATCAGTTCCAGGTAACGATCCCCTGTGAGGTTGAGGTACCGGACGGCTGCCCGTGTCCCGGTGGTCAGTTTGGTGCTGCGGTCGGCGTCGAATTCGACCAGAACGCTGCGGTCGGCCTGAAGCGACACGCCCTGCACGGTGCCGACCCGAATCCCTGCGATGCGCACGCTGTCGCCGGTCTTGAGGCGGGAGGCATCGATGAAGACGGCCTTGTACCCGTCGGACGCACCGCCTCTGGAATCACTGAAGATCAGGAACAGGAAGGCCGTCAAGACCGCCATGACGATCCCGAAGATCGAGAACTTTACGAGCGTTCCTATTGGTCGCGTCATCCCGGCATTCCGATCTGTGCGGTGTTGCGCGGCGGCCCGTCGAGAGGCCCGAACAACCAGTTCTTCAGTCCCTCGGAGTTCAGCAGAATGCCCGCGTTCCCGTACTGCGAGGGATTCGCGCCGACGTCCCCGACGATGGACGGCGGAACGAAACCCGGCTCCAGTTCAGGCAAATGGAGCTCCTTGCAGTAGTCGCGCCCCCCGCTCGAGGCGGCGACCTTGGGCAGGTCCCTGGGATAGCGGTACCGCTCGACGCCGAGCGTTAGTCCCGCGCTGACCATGACGCCCGAGAACTGCGGCGGTGACTTCGCGAAGGGCACCAGCCCGCCGATGCCACACCAGAGCGATTTCTTGTAGAGGTTGAGCAACTCGGCGGTGGGGACGAGATTCTCCAGCACGTCAGCCAGCGCCTCCCGGTTCCCGCCGATCACCTCGTTGCCGATGTCGGCGAGCCCGATTGCGCTGACCAGGAACTGATCGAGGTTCTGCTCCTGGTCGACGATCGAGTTGCTCACCGATGTGGTGCTGCGAATCGTCGACATCAGATCCGGCGCAGCGTCGGCGTAGGCGTTGAACGTCGGTGCCGAGGCCTCGATGTCGGCTTCCAGATTCGGCAGGCTCGGGTCGATCTTGGCCAGTAGCGCGTTGAAGTCGACCAGCGTCTGGCCGAACTGCTCCCCGCGGCCGTTGAACGCGGTCGCGATCGCACCGAGGGTCTGGTTCAGCTTCGCGGGATCGATCTTGTCGAGCACGTTGACCAACTGCTGGAACACCGTGTTGATCTCGACGGTGACGCTGTCGCTTTGAATCACCTGGCCCGGACGCAGTTTCTCCGCCGACGGATTCTCCGGGGGCTTCATCTGGACGAACTTCGCGCCGAACACTGTCGTCGACGCGATGTCCACATCGACGTTCGACGGAATGAGGTGCATCTGCGCCGGGTCCATCGCCAGGTGCAGCGCTGCGGTGCCATCGGGCCGGCTTTCGATCGACTCGACTTTGCCGACGTCGACGCCCCGCATCTTCACATCGGCGTCGTTGTTCATCACCAGGCCCGCCCGCTCCGAGATCACCGTCACCGGAACGGATTTGGTAAAGCTGCCCTGGAACAGGGCAACCGCCAAGGCGACAATCAAACAGATCGTGACGATCAAAGCCAAGCCGGTCAGCGGGCGCACCACACTACTTTTCATCGGCTCCACCTATCCGGACAGGTTGAAGTTGCCGTTGGAACCATAGACGGCCAGTGACACCAGCAGGGTGACCGAGACCAC
>NZ_LQIS01000025.1 GCF_001499905.1 Mycobacterium sp. GA-1285
CCCCAACCCCGCCCCCGCAACCGAGTAGGAACAAAACCTCGGGTACTTCAACCTACGCCGACCAACGCCTAGCCGAACGCAACAAACCCCCACCCCTCTACGGGTCGTAGGGCACTCCCACGGCGCGGAACACGTATTCCGGCGGGACATCGAAGGACACGGATCGCAGGGGGATCCGCATCAGCACGTCTTCGGGGATGGAAACCTTGTAGTGCATCGAGAGTTCGCCGCTGAAGCGGGAATCGACGGCGGCGAGGTCGACGTCGAGCCGCACACCGGTCTCGGAGAGTTGGGCGGTGACGGTTCCGGACTGCGCGGCGTCCCAACGTTGGTCGATCGTGCGGCCCGCCAGTTTCGGCACCGTCGACAGCGTGGCGAGCACGCGTCGATTGGTCAGCGCCAGCGAGCCCGCGTAGCTTGTGAAGTTTCCGTTCGCGCGTCGTCCCGGGATCTTGCCGCTGAAGCGCCGGGTCACCGGGATGTACTCGGCGAGAAAGAGGATGCCCTCGGCGTCCAGCTCCGCCCGCATATCGTCGGGCAGTCCGCCGATACGGAGTAGCTTGCGCAGGAACACCGCCATGGGCAGTCACCCTAATGGCCCGACGATCCGCGTGGTAGAGGTGGACGATGGCCTCACACAAGCCTTGGTTGGCGCTGTCGGCGCTGGCCGCGGTGGCGGTGTATGCCGTGCTGTGGGTTGGTGTCGCACAGCAGTGGAGGTGGTTGACCGATGTCGATTCCGCTGCGCTCTACACCTTCTACCGGTTCGGCGTCGAGCAGCCGGGATGGGTCCTCGGATGGGATGTCTTCTGCACCGTTCTAGGGCCGGGTGCTTTCCGTGTGGCGACAATCGTTCTCATCGTCGTCGCGTTCGTGCGCCGCCAGATCCGGATCGCGATTTTTCTGATCGTCAGCGTGGAACTAGCCGGACTCGTCACCGAGGTCGCCAAGGGAGCCGCCGACCGTCCGCGCCCCGACACCGCGTTCGTCAGCGCGCTGGGAACGTCGTTCCCTTCCGGACACGCCCTCGGGGTGCTCGTTGCGGTTCTCGCTCTGCTGGCCGTCGGTCTGACCGGCGTGCGTCGGCCTTCGCGCGCCTGGCTCATCGCTACGGGTGCAGCAATCGTCGTCTTCGTCGGTATCGGCCGTGTGGTGCTCAACGTGCACCATCCCTCCGACGTGTTGGCCGGATGGGCATTGGGTTACGCCTATTTCGTCTTGTGCCTTTTGGCGGTACGGCCGACGCGTCCGATCACGGAAGCGGACGAAACACCGGAAGCGCCCGGTATCGCACGCTGAAGCTGGCCGTTTCGCATTCGGTTCCGACCTCGCCGTCGTGGGCCAGCAGCGTCGGACCGTCGACCGCGGTGAACTCGAACTCCGGAACCCGCATCTCGTGGTAGAACGGGCTGCGCTCGAGCCGGCCCAGTGCGACGTCAACCATAATGCGCAGCTTGCTGAACCGGTGACCTGTCTCGAGGATCCGGACGTCCATCAGGCCGTCGTCCATCCGGTCCCGCCGCGACGGCGCGAATCCCGAGGGCAGATAGGCCGAATTGCCGAGGAAGAACAGAAAGGTCTGCAACGTCTTGTTGTCGTAGCGGATGCGGACCGGTTCCTCGTGACGCAGCGTCAGATACATCGCGTAGAGCCCGGCCAGCGGCTTGCCGATCTTGCCTTCGTATTTCTCTCGTGTGCGGACGAACGCCGGATATGCGCCGATACTCGCGGTGTTGACAACCATCTGCTTCTCGTTGAGACACACCATGTCGACGCAGGCGACGCTGCCTTGCCGAATCGCGTCGACGGTCTTTTGCACCGTGTCGCAACCGATGTCCTTCGCGAAGTGGTTGAACGTACCGCCCGGGAACACCGCCAGCGGAACACCCGCTTCGATGGCGGCGGCCGCAGCACACGACACCGTTCCGTCTCCGCCGCCGACCGCCAGAACCTCAGCGCGCTGGGCCGCCGAACGCAACGCATCCCCGAAGTCGTCGTCGTCGGAGAGCTCGACGATCTCCGCCCGCGGCAACGCCTCTCGGACCTCTTCGAGAATGTCTGCTCCGGTCCCGCTGCCGGACGCCGGATTGACGACCAGCACCACACCTGCCCCATCCGGGCGCGGCGGGGTATCCACCCGTAGCGGGTCGGCGGTCGGAAGCCGTGTCGGCGCCAGTGTAGGCACCACCCGCCCGCCCAGCACCGCGACCGCCGCGCCCAGGCCGAAGCCGGCGATCACGTCCCCGGGATAGTGCGCGCCGACGGCGACGCGGGACAAGCCGACGAGCCCCGCCAGAAGCGCCAGGGGGAGGCCGAGCGATGGGCTCTCCAGTCCGACACCCACGGCGAAGGCGGCGGCGCTGGCGGAGTGCCCGGAGGGAAACGAGTTGGACGTGGGTTGGCGGCGGACGCGACGCACCAGTGGCACGGAGGTGTACAGCGGGCGGGGCCGTCGCCGGACGCGCTTGGCGCCCTGATTGGTGATCAGACTCGTCGCTGCCACCGTGAGCACGCCGCGCGCCGCGCCGCGCCGCGCCCTCGGGTTCTTGGTCGCGGCCAGTGCCGCCGCGATCACAAACCACAGCTTCGAGTGATCGGCTGCCCGGGTCAGCGGCGGCATCACGGTGTCGAGCAGCGGGGTCGGGGACTCGGCGATCGCGTCGAAGATCTCCCGGTCGAGCGCACCGAGGCCGTGTGTGATTCGCCGAAGACCTGCGGGACGACGGACCACCTGCGCAACATCCATCTCCCCAACGTATCCACAGGCGTCGGAAAATAATCGTGTCATCGCAGATCGGTCACGAGCCCGCGTGGCATACGGGACTACAACGCGCCGGGACTTAGCATCTGCCGGTGCGCCGACTGCTGACCGTGCTGTGCTTGGGCCTGATGACCCTTGCGACGGCACCCGTCGGCCAGGCGCAGACCCCACCGTGGTTCGCCCGGTCGGTGGGCTCGGCCACCCAGGTGATTTCCGTTGTCGGCGTGGGGGGTTCGAAGGCCAAGATGGACGTTTACCAGCGGACGGCCGCCGGCTGGCATCCGCTGGCGGCCGGCATACCCGCCTGGATCGGCGCCAACGGCATGACACCACAGAGCCATGACGGCGAAATGAAAACGCCGACGGGCATTTTCACGCTCGACTTCGCCTTCGGCACTGCACTCAACCCCGGCGGCGGTCTGCCGTACGTCCAGGTCGGGCCGGACCACTGGTGGGACGGCGACATGAAGAGCCCGACCTACAACACCATGCAGGTCTGCAAGAAGGCACAGTGCCCGTTCGACACCGATCCGGTGAGCGGTACCGAGAATCTCCGGATTCCGCAGTACGTCCACGCCGTCGTGATGGGGGTCAACAAAGCGCGGGTGCCCGGCAACGGCGGCGCCTTTTTCCTGCACGCCACCGACGGTGGGCCGACCGCCGGATGCGTGGCGATCGACGACGACAAACTGGTCGAGATCATGCGGTGGCTTCGGCCGGGCGCGTTGATCGCGATCGCCCAGTGAGTCAGATGTTCAGTGCGCGACCGGTTTTCAGCTTGAAGTTCAGCGCCTCGAGCGACATCGACGCGTCATAGGTGCGGTCGTATCCGGTCTCGCTGATCCGCCATCCCTCGCTCGTTCGGCGGTACCTGTCGTGGTAGAAGCCCGCGCCGATCAGCATGAAGTTGAAGTCCGGTGCGATCACCCGGTCCTGCAGGTACCAGGTGCCGGTCGCCTCGTCGCCGTCCACGGCGATCTCAGGGTGGGTGACGCGGTGTTCGGTGATGATCTCGGGTCCCAGCGAGTCCCGCATGAACTTGACCAACTCGTCGCGGTTGGTGAAGTGATGTTCCTCGCCGATCGACTCACCGTACTTGCCCACCACATCCTCGGTGAGGGTGCCGGCGAACTCGTCCCAGTGCTTGGTGTCGAGCGCGCGTAGGTACCGGAACTTCACTTGCTGGATCTCGTCGATGTCACCCATGACCGACATTGCAGCACAACACCCCCGCAGCGCGTACAGTCCGGACATGAATTTCATCGACGCCTATGTCAAGTCTCCGTTCGCGGGGCTGGCGCCGTGGATATTGATGGCCATTGTCGCCGGTCCGGGCCGATTCGAGGAAGCCGCCTCGGCGGCCCTAGGCCTGGCGCTGCTCACGCTGTGGGTGGGCACCCGTCGCGGGGTGCCTGTCCATTCCCTCGAGGCGCTGACCATCGCCTATTTCGGAGTACTGGCCGTGCTCGGACTCCTCGCACCGGATGGGGTGATCGACTGGCTGCAGCTGTGGGCCGGCGCGCTCAGCAACATCGTGTTGGCGGTGTTCGCCGTCGGCACTCTGATCATTCGCCGCCCCTTCACCATGGCGTACGCGAAGGACACGACGCCGCGTGAGCACTGGGACACCCCAACATTCCGGCGCATCAACTATGCGATCAGCGGCGCATGGGCCGGCGCCTTCGTCGTGTCCGCCATCGCCGGTGCGATCGGTGATGCCGTCCTACGCGACAACGACAACTTCTGGACCGCATGGATCATCCCCATCGGTGCCATCGTTTTCGCCGGGTCGTTCACCGAGTTCTATCCCGACTACGCGACGGGTAGGTCAGAGGCGTGGTCGGGCGCCGTTGACTGGTTACCACCGTTCCTCACCGTCACCGGCATCGTCGGCTGGGTGACCGACTCGACGTCCGACACGGTCGCGATCGTGCTGATCGCGGTCGGCGTCATCGGCTCGGTCGCAGTCAGGCGCTTCCTACCGGAGAAGCCGGTAACTACTGCGCCGTAGTGAGATTGCGCGTCGCCGGCCCCTCGAGCAATGTGCCGTCCGGCGCGAAGCGTGACCCGTGCAGCGGGCACTCCCACGATTCGTCGGCGTCGTTCCAGTTGACGATGCCACCGAGATGCGGGCACACCGGAGAAACGCGATACTCGCGGCCGTCGACCACGCTTCGCGCTTCGAGATCCCACGGCGGGCCGCTGACCACGCCGCCCTCGTCGGGGGTGCGGTTGAGTATGCGGGTGACCGGCGTGATCCAGCCGCGGGTCAGGTACAGGCCGACCTCCGCGTTGAGCTGCATCGCCTTCGGGATTCCGGACAACTCATGAGGGCTCCAGCTCGCGAACGCCTCGGCCCAGTCCATCCGACCCCCGAGAATGCGGCTCGACAGTGCCAGCGCGGCGGCGGTTCCGTTGGTCATGCCCCACTTGTCGAAACCCGTTGCCACGAAGATCTTGTCGTTGCCGGGAAGGATCGGCCCCACATAGGGCAGTTCGTCGATGGGTGAGTAGTCCTGCGCGGACCAGTAGTGCGTCTGCATCGCGCCGGGGAAGTGCAGCTTCGTCCACTGGTCGAGCTCCTGCACCGACGATGCCGGGCTCTTCTCGTGGCCGACGGGGTGTCCGGCGCCGCCGGCGATCAGCCGGTCACCGTCGGGTGTCGGTGCATATCGCAGCGACCTGGTCGGCGAATCGGCCGAGATGTACATTCCGCGGGTGATGGATCCCGGCACCTTGTAAGCCATGCAGTAGGACCGGCTGGGCTTGAGGCGCGCGAAGAACCCGCCGCGGTCTAGGATCGGAATGCCTGTCGCGAGAACGCATTGCTTGGCGTGGACGTCGAATTCGTCTCCCGCGGTGGTGCGCACACTGAGAGCAAGTTTGTCGCCCTCGTTCGAAACCTTCTGCACCCGAACGCCTTGCGCCAACCGTCCGCCCCGCTCCTCGAGCTCGACCACCAGGCTGTCGAGCAACGGCATCGGGTCGAATTGGGCTTGGTCGGCCAACCGGACGGCGCCGTGGAACGGGAACGGCACATCGGCGTCGTCGACCCAGTCGACGTCCAACCCCGCAGCCTCACACGCTTCCATCTCCTGACGCACCGAGGAAACACCCTTTTCCGACTGTGCGTAGGTGTACGCGTCCTCGCGCTGTACCGCCAACCCGTGCGCCTCGCAATGCTGGACCAGCCACTGCTGGCCCTCGCGGTTGCCCTCGACGTACTGCCTGGCGGTCCCTGGGCCGTGTTTGGCCACGATCTTCGACAGTTTGGTGCTCTGCAGCAGGCTGATCTTGGCGGTGGTGTTGCCGGTGGCGCCCGCCCCGACGCGTTGCGCTTCGAGCACCAACACGTCCTTGCCGGCGCGCGCCAACAGCACTGCGGTGATCAGCCCGGTGATGCCGGCGCCGACCACTACCACGTCGGCCGACCGGTCCGATTCGACCAGCGGGTCGGGCGGTGTCGACCGCTCGACGCGGTTTGCTAGCCAGAGAGATGTCATGGCATTGCAGGTACCCAATTGGGCCACCCCAAAACCGTGGCGGCCGAACGGGGTTCGCACGGAGTGTCTGAACGGTTCCCGGTGGCCGGAAGGACTATCGTGTGGTCCGTTATGAGCGACCCGTTGGGGTTGTCGATCGGGACGACCAACTTGGTCGCCGTACGCACCGGCGACCATGCCGATCAAGCCGTGATTCGTTTTGTCGTACCAGTCGGTGCCGTAGGCCTGACTGTCGGATAATGCGGCGATGAACCGGATGCATGCCGCGGCGGCCATGGTGATCGCGTCGATGGTGGCAGCGCCGTCCGCGGCGGCCACCCCCGCAGAGGGGGACATCGAGCGCACCGACCTGGCGAAGGGCACGACGGATGCGCCCATCGCCATCGTCTCGGTAGGCCAGCCGACCACCCTCTACGTGCAGAACCTCGTACTCTCCCCGGCATCGAGCAGCGGTTGGCACACCCACCCGGGCCCGGAGTACTCGGTGATCAACGGCGGGGAGGTGAGTCTGCAGACCGCGGGTGGCTGCGTGCCCGCGGTCTTCGGCGCTGGGCAGGCCATCTTCGTCCCTGCCGGAGTCCCGCATGTGGTGTCCAACAAGGGCTTTGAGCATGCGGAGGCGACAGTCACCTATACGTTGCCCGCCGGCCGCGCCGTGCGGGATGACGCGGCGGCCGCCTGCCCGTAGGTCTAACGCCCGTACGAGTAATCCGGTTCGTGGAACCGGTTGATGATCGGGATCCGTTCGATGATGCGGTCGCGTAGCCGCGGTTGCGGAGGCGGGACATAAGCAGGTGCCGGCGGTGGCGGCGCGTAAACCGGTGCCGGTGGCGTGTACGCCGGTGCGGTGTCAACGGCGGCCGGCGGCGAGTAGGCGGGTTCTGGCGCGGTGTAGGCCGGCGCCGGAGGCACATAGGCCGGTGGTTCGTAGACCGGCACCGGCGGCGGCGCGTAGACCGGGGGCGGCGGCGCGGCCACCGCGATGGTCTGCGCGACGACAGGCCTGGCCTCGGCCGGCGTCGTGGCCTTTTTGTTTTCGTTTTCGACGGGCCGCGGCGCCGCTTCCGCGACGGCCACGGGTTCTTCCTCCACAGCGCTTGCGTCTTGGCGCGGGGACGTGCTGTCGCCCGTCAGGCTCAGGCCCACCGCCGCGGACGTCGACACCACGAACGTGACCACGGCGGCGACGAGAACCGAGGCCAGCGCCCCGACCCTCGACGGCCCCTTCGCCACTTTCGCGTCCAACCGGTTCACCGCACGCGCCGACGCCAGCGCCGCTCCGCGGGCCAACGCCAGATCGGCTTCGGCGGCGGAGAACACCGGTGAGTCCGTCACGTCGCCGAGTGTGGAGGTGATCAGCTCGAGATCACGGGCCGAACCGACCACGAAGATGGCCTCCGGTCGCCATTCGTTGAGCTCGAGCATGGCGATCACGCTGCTGGGCAGCTCGACGGCATCCGCGCCGTCAAGGGGTCTCGCGATGCGGTCGACGGTCACGCCATCGCCGTCGACCATCGCGATCACCGCGGCGTCGGGTTCCACGATGCACACCGCGACGTCGTCGTAATCGGCGATCTCGGCGATGCCAGCCGCCAGCACATCGCCCGCCTCCAGCTCGGAGACCGCGATCGCGTTGTCGTAACCGCGGCCGGTCAGGGCATCGAGCACACCGGACGCCACGGATTCGGCCTCGTTGGTCCAGGTGACTCCGATCGCGTGTATCGGGCTGTCGACGACATCGGCGAGCGCCACGTTGAGCAGATCGTCGGGATCGACGTCCGCGTCGAGGTCGAACGATCCGCGGTCGACGGTGGCCCCCTCGCCGGTGGTGCCCTCGACGAGCACCCACCGAACCGTGCTGGACGTCATCGACAGGCCGAGCACGAGGTCCATATCTTGTCCCCGTTCTTGCGTTGATAAGGCTCTGAGGTTACCCCGCCCGCAGCAGGTGGTACCCGGTCGATTCGGCAACCTCCACGTGCGGGGCGCCCCGATCCGCCAATTGGGTCGGTGGCAAGGTTATTAGTTTGCGACGATGGCGCGCGGGGGAACATTGAATTATCCGGATGGACGTCAAGGGGGAGCGACTCGTGGATCCGCTTGCCGAACCAATTTCGGAGGCGCCTTATTCGACACGCCGCTCAGCCCTGCGCTTCGGGGTGAGCACACCCGGCGGCTTCACGGCGGCGCGTGAATTGCAGGCCATCGCCGACGCCGTAGGGCATCGCCCCGACATGGTGATGGCGTTCGAGGACTTCTTTGCTCTGCCGCCGGTGCCAGGGATGGCAGTGGTGACGTACGGCGGTGCCGCACCCATCGTCTCGTGGGAGCCGTGGTGCTGGCAAGACGACCGGTCGTCCGCCGTCATGGAATCTCTGCGTGCCGGTGCATTCGACGACTACGTATACCGCTGGGCCGACGAGATCGGCGAATGGGGCCGCAACACCTTCATCCGGTTCGCGCACGAGTTCAACGGTGATTGGTATCCCTGGACGCCGTCACGCGGTACATCGCCCTCCGCGTATGTCGACGCATGGCGGCACGTACACGACATCTTCACCGACAAAGAAGTCGCCAACGTGGACTGGATATGGGCACCCACCGCTGCCGTCGGGCCCCTGACAGATTGGTATCCCGGCGACGAGTACGTCGACGTGTTGGGCGTCGACGGATACAACTGGGGCACAAGTCGGCCCACGACGCGCTGGATTGCTGCCGAGGAGCTCTTCGGGGCCGCCCTTGATGAGCTGAGATCGATCGCGGCCGACAAGCCGAAACTGGTCGCCGAAGTGGGATGCGCCGAGTCCGGCGGTTGCAAAGCCGAGTGGATCGCCGGCTTCGTCGACTTCGTCCAGCATCAGCGCGATGTGATCGGATTCGTCTGGTTTCACCACGACAAGGAAATCGACTGGCGGATCGACAGCACACCGGAGTCGGTTGCCGCGATGGCCAGCGCGATACAAGACGTGCGGTCGGCGTCATGACCTCAGACGTGGCTTACGACCGCTACGCCCTCTCGGCCGACGTAGAGGAGCAGCGACTTCACTCTCTCGCGCAACTGAACATCCTCGACACCCCGGCCGAAGAGCGATTCGATCGCATCATCCGGTTGGCACAGCTGATCTTCGACGTGCCGAGGGCCTACATTAATTTCATCGATCGTGACCGTCAATGGTGTAAGCAGGCCGTGGGTGTGGGGTTGGAGATCAGCGGACCGCGGAGGACGTCGGTATGCCGGGCCACGATCGCTCGGACCTACGACAAACCCTCGGAGCCGGCCTTGATCGTCGACGATCTGACGACTGAGCCGGAGTTCGCCGCGCTGCCGGCGATCGCGGCCGCGGGCGGGATCCGGTTTTATGCCGGATATCCACTGTTCGGTCCCGGCGGCCACGCGGTGGGCACCTTCTGTATCTACGACCTGAAACCCCGCTCACTCGACACCCGCCAGCGTGAGATCTTCCGGCAGCTCGCCAGTTGGGCACAACACGAACTCGAACGATCCGACGATCTCGAGCGCGCGGCCGCAATTCAGCGTCTCCTTCTGCCGACGTCGCTCGACGACCTTCCGGGCTACTCCGTGTGTGCAATGTGTTCGCCAGCTTTCGCGATCGGTGGCGATTTCTACGACTGGTACCCCGTGCAGGGTGGTGCGATGTTCACCGTCGCCGATGTGATGGGCAAGGGTTTGGGAGCGGCCCTGCTAACCGCCAGCGTGCGGTCGGCGCTTAGGGGGGCGTCGCGTGCTGTAGACCAGGTCGCCCACGACGCCGACTTATCGGCTGCGATCAATTCGGTGGCTGCTCAATTGGCCGAGGATTTCGGCCGCACAGACACCTTCGTGACGATGTTCCACGCTCGGCTCGACACGATGACGGGACGGGTGCAGTACGTCGACGCGGGACACGGAATAGCCGCGGTGCTGAGGAGAACGGGTGCGGTCGAGCGCCTGCCATCCGGCGGCCTTCCGATGGGCGTCATGCCCGACGACAGGTGGGAGTCGCACGAGACGGTCTTGGAATCGGGGGACATGCTTGTGGTCGCCTCGGATGGGTCGCTGGACCTGCTCGGTCGCAGCGCCGTAGAGGAGGATGTACTGGACTTCGTTGCGGCACATAGGAATCCGGGTGATCTCTGTGACGCGGTCACCGCATTGACCGCCAGGAGAGCGCCGCTCGACGACGTGACCCTGATAGCGGTGCGCCGGGACTCTCGGTGACACACCGAACTCCGCTGGAGGGAACGACGCCATCGCCATGGTTGCGCGTCCTGATATTGGTGACGGCCGCGCTCGGCATCAACTACGTCGTGTGGCGGTGGCTCGCCTCGACGAACTGGTCGGCATGGTGGATCGCCGTGCCTCTGGTGCTGGCCGAGACCTACAGCCTGGTCGACTCGCTGCTGTTCGGTATGACGATGTGGCGGCTGCGTCGTCGACCCGTGCCCCCGCCGCCCGCCGAGGATGCGACGGTCGACGTGTTCATCACTACCTACAACGAACCGATCGAGATGGTGTTGGCGACTGCCGAGGCCGCACAGCGTATTCGGTTTCCGCACCGCACCTACATCCTTGACGACGGAGAGCGCGGCGAGCTGGCGGAGGCGGCCGCCGAACGTGGGATCGGTTATCTGATCCGGTCGTCACATTGGCTGGACAAGCCGCGTCACGCCAAGGCGGGCAACCTAAACAACGCTCTGCTCGAGACCGATGGCGAATTCATCCTGATCCTCGACGCGGATCAGGTGCCGGAGCCGGAGATTCTCGACCGCACGTTGGGGTACTTCCATGACGAAAAGATGGCGTTGGTGCAGACGCCGCAGTATTTCGTCAACGTCCCGTTCTCCGATCCCCTCGGAAGTCAGGCACCGCTGTTCTACGGGCCGATCCAACAGGGGAAGGACGGCTGGAACGCGGCATATTTCTGCGGTTCCAACGCGGTACTGCGCCGAGACGCCCTGATGCAACTCGGCGTAACCGGTTACGTGCGTGCGGTCGAGGAGGGCGTCAAGCGTGCGCTGTACACCTCGCGCAAGATCCTCAAACAGGCCAAGCGGAACATCGGCAGGGATCAACCGGACGTGCTCGCGGCGTTGAAGAGCGTCGAGGACGCAGTCCACGAGGTCCGCGCCGCACTCAAGGACAAGCAGCCGCTCGCTGATATCACGTACGCTTTCCAGCAACGCGTCGACGAGGCGGCGAAAAGTTTGGTAGTTGCCGATGTCAGTGTGATGCGCGCAGATCTCGACGCGATCGCATCGCTGACCGACCAGGGCAAAGGTTTCGACACCGCAGTCATCTTCAACGATGAAGCGCTGGAAGCACTAGCGGGGCGAGACTGGTCCCCGCTCGGTGCTCTGGAGTCGATCCGCACCATGATTCGCGGGGTGGATGTGGGCAGGGACGACGAGGCCCAGCCGATGCTGCCGATGGCCACGATCTCGGTGACCGAGGACATGGCAACCTGTATGCGAATGCATGCGCTCGGCTGGACGTCGGCCTACCACCACGAGATTCTGGCGAAGGGGCTTGCACCCGACGACGTGCGCACCATGCTCACTCAGCGGCTGCGTTGGGCACAGGGCACGATCCAGGTGATGCTCAAGGAAAACCCGCTATTCGTCAAGGGACTGAGCATCGGCCAGCGCCTGATGTACTTCGCGACGATGTGGAGTTACCTGGCCGGTTTCGCGGCGCTGGCCTACATCGCGGCCCCGGCGATCTTTTTGATCTTCAACGTCATGCCGGTGCAGGCATACAGCTGGGACTTCTTCGGACGGTTGATCCCGTTCCTTATCCTCAATCAGCTCCTTTTCATCGTCGTCAGCAGGGGCACTCCGACATGGCGAGGTCAGCAGTACAGCCTCGCGTTGTTCCCGGTGTGGATCAAGGCGTGTATCACGGCATTTCGCAACGTCTATTTCGACCGGCCGCTTGGCTTCGCGGTCACACCCAAGACACGGCAGGGTGTCGGTGCCATCCCATGGGGTTTGGTGAAATGGCAACTCGCTGCGATGGTGCTGCTAGTGGTCGCTTCAATCATCGGGATCGTCCAGTTGTATTTCGGCGCAATTTCGGTGCTCGGTGTCGGAGTGAACCTATTCTGGGTGCTCTTCGACCTGATCATCCTGAGTGTGGTGTTCCAGGCGGTGCGATATCGCGGCCATGACGCGGAAGGCTTGAAGTGACCAAGAATAGTAGGCGGACAACGGTTTCGGGAGCAGTGGTGGTGCGACCTGAGGGGCGGTTGAACATGGTGGCGGCACCTGCGCTGCGCAAGGAATTGCACAGCCTCATCCAGGGGGGCAACACACGACTGGTCGTCGACCTGTCGGGGACAGAGTTCATTGACTCGTCTGGGCTCGGAGCACTGATATCGGGGCTCAAGCTCGCGAGGCAGGCGGGAGGAGATCTGCGAATCGCGGCGCCGACCACGCAGGTGGAAACGGTGTTGTCGTTGACCAATTTGGACAGGGTGTTGCGAGCACATCCCACAGCCGATGCCGCGTTCGACTAGCGGCGACCCGATGATGGAAAAGCCCGCAGCCGTCGTCGAACTGATCACTGGCCCAGAAACCCTTGCGACCCTGCAGGACACTTTGGATCAGATCTGGTCGACCCGTGATGTGCCCGACCGCACCCGGATGTCGATGGATCTGGCGGTCGGAGAGATCGGCGCCAACATTATCGAGCACGCGGGCGGTGGTGAAGCGGTGCGGCTGCGAATGGAGGTTACCGTCTCACCCACCGAGGTGACGACGACTCTCATCGACGACGGGAGGCCGTCGCCGGTGGACCTCAGCCAGGTGGAGCTACCGGACGATCTCGCCGAAAGTGGCCGGGGGCTTGCCATCACGCTGCGGGTGCTCGATGAGCTGTCTTATCGGCGCGAGCAGACCAGCAACCGCTGGACCTTGGTGTCGCGTCTGCACTGACACGGGAAGGCATCGATGGCCAGTGCGACCACTGAGATGACGGACTGGCTAAACGAGCCGTCAAGGAGTGCCCGCGGCTCCGCTCGCCCGCGATGTTGACTCGGCCGGTGACGGGTTGTGCCAGCTCAGCGGCGATATCGTCGTCCACAGAGAAGCCCTTCTCGCCGCTGAACCTGTTCGCCAGCCCGTTGCGGATGCCGCTCCGACCGACGGCGATGGCGAGCTTGTCTTCGAGCAGTCCCACACGTTCGGAGAATGATTTACGCCCGGCTGGGCGAGGCCCAAAGAATCGCCTCGGATTGCGACAAATGTAACGATTTGATATACAACCCTGCGTGGGTCGGCATTCCGTAGCCAAGAAGCGGCGCACGTCACCGATGGGCGTGGCTGCAGCGCTCGCCCCGGCCGCCGTCTTCTTCGCGGTCGGCGGAGACGTCCATCTTCAGGCTCGTCCGGCCCCCGAGAGCGAGCCCGTCGTCCAAGAGGTCGCAGACACCCAACCGTGCTGTGTGGAGATCGTCGCTGCGCCGGCGACAGTGCCTGCGGCTCCCGTCGCTCAGGTCAGTGTCGGTGTGGCGCCCGACCCCATGGTTGCGGCGGCGCGCTACCGCACCGTCGACCGCTCGCTGCCGGTCGGCATCGCGCCTGAGCGCGGCCTCCAGGTGAAGACGATTCTGGCGTCCCGGGCGATCAGTGAGGCCTTCCCCGAAATCAGCAATATCGGCGGTGTGCGACCGGATGCGTTGAGGTGGCATCCCAACGGCTTGGCGCTCGACGTGATGATCCCGAACCCCGAGAGCGCGGAGGGGATTGCGCTCGGTGACGAGATCGTCTCCTACGTGTTGCGCAACGCGAAGCGCTTCGGCTTGCAGGACGCGATCTGGCGCGGCGTGTACTACACGCCCGACGGTGCGCAACAGGGCGGTTATGGCCACTACGACCATGTCCACATCACCACCCATGGCGGCGGCTACCCGACGGGCGACGAGACCTACCTGCGCTGAGCCCTCGATTCGGGCTGAGGTGTACTGTCAGCCGACCTTTCGCAGCTGGAACGGGCTCCGGGTCACGACTCCGCCGGCGCAACCGTAATTGGAGTCGGAGGAGACCACGCCGCTGAGCGTTGTGGGATCGAGTGACATCGACACGACGGCCGGTTCATAGCGTCCGTCGTCACAGATGAGGCCGCCGGGCTTAGAGACAGTGAAGGTCCAGCGGCCGCCGGAAAACGTTGCGGGCGTACGCCATCCCTGGTTGCTGGCGACTGTCCCGGTACAACCGGCGGGGCCGCAACTCGTCGCGAAGGTCAACACCAGGATGGAGTCGCCGTCCACTTCGGTGTAGGCGCCGTTGAGCAGCGGCGGATCGGCGGCCGCCGTCCCAGCGAGTGCCGCACCTGCGATCGCGGGCAGGACGACCGCGATACCCAACCTGCGCAATACCTTTGCCATAGTGACTGATGAATTTACGGTTCTGTCAGGCCAATTGGCGGTAGCGGGACGGCTGAAACCCCGGTTGTGTCCGTCATGACGCCGAATCGAGACCTCCCGGATTGTTCGGCGCTATGACGGCGTCTTGCGCCGACGGCCCGACAGGAGGAAATACACCACCGCACCGATCGCCAGCACGCCGGCGATGCCCGCGCCGATGGCCACCGGCTTAACCCACGAATCTTGCCCGGGCGCCGTGGTTTCGCTATGGGTCAACTGGACCTGATAACCAGGAAGCGGACCCTGCGACGGCTCGGTGAGCCCGGGTAGCTGCTGGGTGCTGGTGATCTCGAACAAGCGCTCACCGCCTCCGGTTTTGGTCCAGCGCCCCCACGCGGGGGTCTCCTCGTCCAGAAGCACGCGGTGGCCCCCGACCGACGGGTCATCGCCGAGATCGGCCAGCGTCTTGACGCGGAACGGCTTCGACTCCCCGTCCTTGTACTTGAGCTGTACGAGCACGTTCTGAAAGGTTGTCGGGGGCTTGGGTTTCGGGGGCGGCGGCTGACCGGGAGCCGGCCGGTAGCCGCCACCGGAGAAGCTGCCCGTGGAGACCGTGACGGGCTTGCCTGAGGGATCCCGGTTGACCGCGGTAAAGCTGTACACGCCGGGGCTGGGGGCAGTGAGAACGGCGCGTCCGCTCGGCGGGACCTCGAAGACTCGGGTGGTGTCGCCGTAGGGATAGATGACTTGAAGCGGCGTGCTGTACGGGTTGGTGAAGACGGGTCGATACCAGCGGTCATAGCCGGTCCACCTCGAATTCCATTGCGTCACTTGACTGCTCCACGTCGACGTGGTGGTTGTGGTGCTGGTGAACGACTCGAGTGACTCCGTGATCTCGGTGACCTCCGTCTCCGATACGGTCGGCGCGTCGACGTCCACCGCGTCGGCGCCCTGAGCCTCGTCGAAGTCGGCCTGCGACGCCTCGGCGATGTCGGGCTCGACGGTGTCGGCGTCGATGGCCGGGTCGAAGACGTTCGTGCCTGGGTAGCCAGGATCACCAGGGTCGCCCGGCGCCTCGGCCGGTTCCGGTTCCTGCACACCTCCGGCGTCAGGCGCCTCCGGTTCGGAAGCGGGTTCCTCGCCGATCGGCTCCCCTGGATCCACCGAGGCGGGCTCTTCGGCCGGTTCGTTGAAGGACCCTGAACTGTCGACAACCTCGGAGGAGTCGCCGTCGTCATACGGATCGGCGAGGGCGAACGGAATGGCGCCCACGCCCACGACGGTCGTGAGGGCAACCGACGACAACGCGAGTGCGCAGCGTCGGTAGAGATCGATCCGGGCTTGATTCACATCTTCTCCTGTCGAGTGTCGCCAGTGCAGCGCGACGATCGTCGACTAGCGACATTGGCAGATTCTTCGCAGCCTCGGCGGTGGACACGCCGCGATGGCCGGACCCGACGGCGGCCGGCCATCGTGATCACGGCGTCGAAGAACGCGATGGCGATGACCAGAAGGAAGGGCCGCTCAGCGGATGCATCGATACCACCGGACCGTCGGCTCGGTGTGAATGGTCATCGACGGACAATCACGACAGCGGTTGGCGTTCGACGGAGCGCCCGAGGGCAACCTTTGCCGTGATGATGCCCAACTTGGCCATACCCATGTACGTCAACGGGTTGAACAAGGTCGGCCACACGGTGCGAGTGCGATGTTCATCGACCGGCCGGTCGGTGAATCGATCGCGCAGCCACCGCAGCGTCATGGGCGCCGACAGCGGGTGCAAGAGCAGGTGACCGCAGAATCGATCGCGGTGGTAGGTGACCGCTGCACCCATCTGTTCATACTCGGCCACCAAGGCATCGACGTCGTCGACGCTGATGATCCCGTCGTGCACCGCCTGGACGACGAGCACGGGGGGCTTGGGCCTGGACTTGCCGAGCTTGGTCTCGTCGAAGATATGGCGCACCTCGGGCAGGTCCCACAACTCGTCGGCCGTCATGTCGACGTACGACCCGATATCGACGTTGCGCAACTGCCAAACAGCCTCCGCTGTCGTCATTGTCTTCAACTTTTCGAGCAAGCCCTTGCCCTCGTCGGTTGCGTGCTCGTTGACGACATTTTGTGCGCCTGGGAAGACCTGGATCAATGCGGA
Source organism: Mycobacterium sp. GA-1285 (assembly GCF_001499905.1). Classification (GTDB taxonomy): domain Bacteria; phylum Actinomycetota; class Actinomycetes; order Mycobacteriales; family Mycobacteriaceae; genus Mycobacterium. The sequence goes on from NZ_LQIS01000025.1 coordinate 16,780, forward strand.
GATCATCAGCGCGGCCAGACCAGCGAAGAAGCTGCCGTTGAGGCGGCGAGCCACACTCCCCGGATCTCCGACAGGTGAACCCAGCACCGCACCAACGATATTGAGCTCCGGTGCATATCGCTCACACAGCTCGGCCGCCCACGCCGAGGCCAAGCCTCCACCTGAATAACCCCAGAGACCCACTGGTGCAGACGGCTGCAATTCCACGCGCTCGCACCGCATCGCGGCACGCAGGCCGTCCAGAATCCGGTAGCCGGGCTCGACGGGAGCACCCCACATGCCGTGACAGCCTTCGTGGTCCGGTACGCAAACCGCCCAGCCTTCGGCCAGCGCGGCGACCACCAACAAGTACTCGGCTTGGACGAACGCACCGATCGGTCGCGCGCCTAGCCTCATGGCGAACGAGGGGAAACAGCGTGACGCGACGGCGTCGATCGCGCATTGGTACGAGAGGACCGGACAATGGACGTCCGAATCGCGCTGTGACGGGACAAGCACCGTCGTCACGGCGACTTCCGGTTCTTCGTGCAGATTCGTCGTGCGGTAGAGCAGCTGGATGGCTTTCACGCGTTGCTTGACGAGACCGAGAAATCCGATCTCCACGTCGCGTGATCGCAACACCGTGCCCGGGTCCGCCTGCTCGTAACCCTGTGGTGCGCGGTAGAACGGGTCGTCGTCCGGCGGGAGCAGAGGTTCGCCGCGGCGCAGCTCGTGGTGCGGCGGATTTGCTTCCTTGACTGGCGTGAATGAGTTGTCCATGGGTGTGACGGCCCCCTCGGCGTATTACTGACAGCTGCGCGCCTCGCCGCCGCCCGAGCTATCCATTACCCGCGGTAGCGGGCTGCCAACCGTCCGTCAGCCGATCAACGCTCCTGAGCTCGCATTTGATCGACAGCGTGTCCCGCCATTCGCTCAATGCCGATCGTTGAGGCCGCTAGGTGCTGTCGTCCCCGCCAGATCGTGTACACGCTGCAGATGAGCACGATACAAAGCGCGAAAACGTATGCCGCCGGAAGAAGCTGATCCCACGTCCCCGGGTGGCGCAAAGACATCAGGCCTGCCTGTGGAGGTGAGCTTCTCGATGCGATGAACCACCCGCCGAAGATCGCAGCGAGCGTCCACATGGCCAGCGCCGCGGCACGCGAGCGATGTACAAAGCCGAGAACTCCAAGGTGGACAAGGAGCGGCGCGAACCACACCCAGTGGTGGCTCCAGCTGAAAGGCGAAACGGCGGCCGAGGTCATCCCCGCGATGGCAACGCCCAGGAGCAAATGACCGCGGCGCCACGCCACCGCGGCGACTGCCATGGCGAAGACCGCGAGTATGACTCCGGCCGCGCTCTCCCACCGCGTCGCCCAGTCAAGACGCGCCAGGAGTCCGGTCAGACTGGTGTTCGCCAGAGGGTCACTGGAGATCCGTCGTACATCCTGGAACCGCCCCCGCAGCCAGAACTCGTTCGAATCGACCGGTAGCAGCACGAACCCAACTGCGACGGTCGAGACGAAGGTCAAGCCTGAGATGACCGCCTCGCGACGCCGCCCGGTTGCGATGAGGAAGATGATGAAGAGCGCGGGCGTCAGTTTGATCCCGGCGGCGATCCCGATACCTATTCCAGTCCACCTGCGGGGCGGTTGCGATAGTACATCGGCGAGGACGATAGCCATGATGAGCAAATTGATCTGGCCGAGCTGCAGCGAAAGTCGGACAGGCTCAAGCCAGATGATCGGAGCCGTTAGAAGCGCCGTCAACCCCCACAGACCGGTTGCGGTCGTGATTCCTGCAGCGCTGAGCATCCGATGGACGATGTACCCCACGCCGGCCACGTTCATCAAGAGGCCAAGGGCGAGAAGAGCAGGCTGGCTCAACCCGATCAGTGGAAGAAAGCAAAGAGCAGCGAACGGCGTGTAGGCGAACAGCATCGTGCTCGAATTTCCGGTCATCCCTACGGAGTACAGGTCTTGCCCCTCCCAGACGCGCAGTGCCCCGAACCGGTACACCTGCAGGTCCACCTGGCCGGCCAGGCTGGGCCACCGAAGATATGCGACCAGGTACAACGCCAACCCGACCAATAGGACGACAGGCCCCAACACACGGACCTCTCGAGAGATGGGGCGAACTGTGCGATGAGCCTGCACGATAAGGCGACTCCTACATCGGTGCCATATTCGTTGCCCCGGCCTTTCTTGTGGGCGGGAATCGCGGGCAATCCTGATAGCGCCTCACTGCGAATCGGGGATGAAACGCTCTCCGTCGGCGCCGTTTCGAATGGCCTCCCGAACGGCTGTTCCCGGCGCAGCGTCCGGCAAACGGTTTCGGAGTAATTGGTTCCCCGTCACAGTCATAGTTCAGATTCAACGGGCATTGCCAGACGCCCGTGCGCATGGCCTCGACGGCCTTCTGCCGATGTTCATACTTTCGTTGGATCTGCGCAAGTGTCAGGATTCGCCAGATCAACCCGCAGTCACACTCCCACCGCTCAGGATTCTCCGAGGTCGGCGCAGGATCCGGATGGTGCCCCTCACTCCGATGCCACTCCGCCCACGCTTCCACGCCCTTCGGCTTGGGTGCTGGCGGAACGATCCACCCGCGCTCAGCACTCATCGCGTCCGCCCGCGGAATGAGTCAGACAGGTCCCGTCGCCATAGCTACACGGCTCGGAGGGCGTCCTCGTCGCCGCCTTGTTCAGATGCCGCCACTTGGACTCCTCGCGCTGCATCTTCTTGGCCATGCTGAGCGGCATGTAGGAGTCACCGTGCTTGGCCCGTTGGAACGCCAGCATCTCGTCATCGTTCATCGCTGCCAGCTTCTCGAAGCGTGCGAACGCCGGTTCGTCGGTCGGCGGGCGTGTTCAACCCCGGGATGTCGGCTGACTCGTGAGCGGCACGGCCAGCAGCCTTCATCTTCGCCAGCGCAGCCTTCTGTTCGTCAGTGAGGAACTGACCGCCGCCCATCATGATGCGCCACTTGCGTTCCTCACCCGGAATGTAATAGCGGGGTGGCCGCGGTGATGGCTCTGTGAGCCAACCCTTTTCAGCCCTCATCGGCCTGCCCGTCTCTCGGCCGCATATCCATCAGCGATGCGCGGGGGCGTCGACTTCGCCCGCGCCGGTACCGGTCAGCCACCCGAAGCGGCGGGATGTGGCTGTAATCAATACTTTTCAGCTCGACGTTCTTGGCTTCTTGTTCGGCCCAGAGCTCCTGGATGTGGGTTCTCCGGGCAAATGAGCCTGGCGAGCAGCCACATGGGCGGGGATCCGAGGAGTCGTAGACGTGGCACGGTAGCCAGTCGTCGGCCTTCGCCAGGTCGAACACAGTGCGGGCACTGCCAAAGAATGACTCCATGGGGACCAAGAGCAGATGCCAGCGGGGCTTCCATTCGGCGCGGCCATCGAAACCGGCCAGCGCGGCGCGGATACGGTCTGGTTCATGGTTCCACCCCACAAACGACACGTCGTCGCCTTCGAGGTGCACCAGCCCGTCCGCATCGACTGTCACAGTCACTGGAATGACGTCGCCGGGGTTACGCATCGACTGATTGAACTGAATCCAGTGGACCTGATGGCCAGAAGCGTAGGTTCGGCACTGCTCATCGGCACCCGGAAGTTCCCACACATATCTCGACATGAAGACTCCATTGCATCGAGCCTCGAAGCGAGGCGCTCTTGCCGACACCGGTTGGTGCCAGCCGCTTCGTCATCCGAGCCACCCACGAGCGTGGGGTTGGCGCACCATCTAGTCGGAGCTTGGCGATGGTGACTCGTGAAGCAGTCGCTATCTTACCCACGGCACAAGAGCGACGAAAGCAAAATGTTTCCTCGACAAAGCCGGTCTAGGGCGATTCGCGCGGTCCGCCCCTACCACCCACAAGTACTTTCGAGATCCTGGCTACGTCCACTCGCAGGACGACGCTTTGAGGCGGCAGGTCACATTTTCAACCCGGGTTGTGAAACGTCGTGACGCCGAGGGTTGGGAATGCACTGGCCGGAAACGGTATCGATGCTGGTCGACGTGGAGCCGGTGACGGGAATCGAACCCGCGTTCTCAGCTTGGGAAGCTGATGTTCTGCCATTGAACTACACCGGCCTGTTTGAGCACGAAGGCTAACATCCGAGCCGCTAGGCTCGTCGGGTGCTGCTCTCCGACCGCTGACATGCGCCGAGGTCGCCGCCGAGCGGGGCTGAGCCTTGACCTGTCTGCGGACGTGAGCCGGCCGGAACTCAGTTCAGTTTCGACTCGTACTGCGGGCAGAAGGCCGCCGTTGCCGCGCCGATCAGGAAGGCGGCATCCTCGGTGCCGAGGTGCGGCTCGAGCGAGGCGACCTCCTGTGCGAACGTTGCACCGTTGCTCCAGTCCTGACACACACCTTCTCCGGCAGCGATCATGTTCGCCGGCGTCGCGCCCTCCCACGTCACGCCCTGTTGCTCGAGTGCGTCAAGGAAAGCGTCTTCCGGCGCGGCCGCGACCAACGGTGCGGTCGCCAATGCGGCCACGGCGAACGCGGTGCTAGTAGCGCCGACAAACTTTATTGAGAGTTGCATGATCGGTCCTTCGCTGAGAAGTAGGCCCTCGGGATTTGAATCGTTGCACCGCTATGACGCATCGAGGAGCCTTTCGTTGATCTCGTCGCGATTCGATTCGAAGTTCTTGAAACAGGGACTTGCGCGGGGACGGCGTCCAATCCTTCGAATGGCTCTCACATGCACGGACAATAGGTGGCGTCCGCCCTGTATGCGGGCTCCGCGCGGTATGTCTTGGACTGCTTGATGTTTCAAAATTTCTGAGTTCCTGCTCGCATCTGTCACCACCCGAATTGCGCAATTCTCGTGACAACGTGTTCTCGGAGCGAGAGACTTTCGCATGCCGATCACGCCTGATCAAATCGAACGAACGGCGCGGCGGGTTACCGACAAACACCTGGCGCCACGCAACAAGTGGGATCGCGATCCCGATGACCGACGGACGCGCGAAGCGGCCGCCCCGGCGGTGTACGCCGCCTGCCGTGAGTTGATGGCTGCAATCGCCGGTCAAGCCGCGCCTGACGAGGCGCTCGTCGACCTGATGCATGTGACTGGATACTCCACCGCTGGATTCAGCGGCTTCAACGCCAAGGTGCTCCTGCTCGTCGCCACCGATCGCAGAATCTGGTTCTGCCGTCACGGCAAAGGGTCAATAAAGGTACTTCAGCCGCTTGACTACGGGGCAATAACGATCGAGCAGAAGCGAGTTTTTCTTGGATGGCCCAAGCTGGACGGCACGACCATCACATGTGACGGATCAACCGCGGAGTGGCTGACAAGTCTGCGGTCGGGTCATCGTCAACCTGCGCCGTGGCTGCAGCCGACGCAACCGGCTGGAACCATTCCGTCACAGCCTGCGCCGGCCAACTGGTATCCCGACCCCTATCGGCGGTCGGAGCTGCGGTATTGGGACGGGAGCCGCTGGACCCCACATGTCTCGACCAACGGCATCACCGCCCAGGACCCAATCGGTCAATAGGGCCGAATCTCTTGGGAGTGGCCCAGTTTGCCGATACTTCGCCTGTCGGGCGCGGCCCAGAGTAAATTCATGCGCCTGACTGAGGCCACAACCTTAGGGGGAAGGGTGGGCATCACCGGCTATTCGTCGCTGACGTTGACTCCGCTCATCGCATCTGCGCTCGCCTTGACAGGATGCGTGATCACAACCGATCGGTCCGACCCGCCGCGAAAGGAGACGTCGAAGACCACGACTGCCGAACGTACCGGTAGCGCTTCGTCGTCGGCCCGCTTTGATGTCCCGATGGTCCCGTTCGTATTCGATTTCTCGCCGGAATACGATCTCGAGCCGGGTTCCGGAGAACTGTTGGGGGTAGTGAGAATCGCCGATTTCTCGGAGATTTCCGTCCGGCAGAACAGTGATCAGGGCGCTTTGCGCGACACATTCCTTCCACAGTTCGAGTCCGACTTCGAACGCCAGGGCATTGACGTCACGGTGCTTCCGAACGAGGTTCACTCGGACATCGACATGGCGATCTTCGATATGGAGATTCCGGAAGGAACGCCGGGATTCGAGGCGGTTGGTAATTCACTACACAACGTCTCCTACTTCTTCGTCGTCGACGGCAAGTTGTGGCAGATTCAGTGCGTAGCCACCCCAGCCTACGAGTCCGAAGTCCGGAAAGCTTGCGACATGGCGCTGGACACAATCGAACCGAATTAGGTGACGGTTCGCCGGTTCGACAGCTAGGGGCAGGTCAACGTCATCTCGAACGGCTTGCTCACCACCTGCTGTGGATTGTCTTCAGGAGCCCCGGTCGCTGTCCCTGTGACGGTATACGTGTCACCGTCCTTGGCGACCTCCGCGCTGCTGCCCGGAGGGGTGACCGTCGGCCAATGCCCGAGCTGTACTCCGTCGACGTTGCCGACCATCACCCACTGAACTTCCGGATTCTCGCCTTCGGTCAGCGTCGCGCCGATCCCGCTGTCGGGTCCGCCGATCTGGATACCGACGGTGCCGAACACCGGCTCGCACTCCACCGGTCCAGGTATGTCTTGCTCCACACCCTGAATCAGCACAGTCGCGTCGCCTGGCGCGGGAGCCTGCGCTGTCGTCTCGGTTGCCTGCGCGGCTTCAGGCTTGTCTTCGCCCCCGCATCCTGCGAGGCCTGCGACGACGACTGTCGCTCCGCTGACCGCCGCCAACAAATTACCCTTCATGTGCGTTCCCCTCCCTGCGACGCTATGGGCGATCCATCTTTTCATCTGCGGGTTCGAGTAGCAGCGAATTGGCAACCAGCAGGCCGGTATCGAGAGTCGGACTCGCGAAAGCCAACATCCGAGCCGCTAGGCTCGTCGGGTGCTGCTCTCCGACCGCGACATCCGCGCCGAGATCGCTGCCGAGCGACTGGGGCTCGATCCGTTCGACGACTCCCTGGTCCAGCCGTCCAGCATCGACGTCCGCCTCGACAACCTGTTCCGCGTCTTCAATAACACGCGCTACACACACATCGACCCGGCCAAGCAGCAAGACGAACTGACCACCCTCGTCCAGGCCGACCCGGGTGAGCCGTTTGTGTTGCATCCGGGCGAGTTCGTGCTCGGCTCGACATTGGAACTGTGCACTCTGCCCGACGACCTCGCGGGCCGGTTGGAGGGCAAGTCCTCCCTGGGCCGGCTGGGGTTGTTGACGCATTCCACCGCGGGGTTCATCGACCCCGGGTTCTCCGGGCACATCACCCTCGAGTTGTCGAACGTGGCGAATCTGCCGATCACGCTGTGGCCCGGTATGAAGATCGGCCAGCTGTGCCTGCTGCGGCTGACCAGCCCCGCCGAGCACCCCTACGGCAGCGCACGGGCCGGTTCGAAGTATCAGGGTCAACGTGGCCCCACCCCGTCGCGGTCTTATCAGAACTTCATCAAGTCCGGTTGATCCTGCGCCGAAGGCGCTTCCGAGTTGAACCGATGGGCGCGAACGGTCGTTGACGCGAGTAAGGTCGAGATACCGGCGTCGGCAGCATCGACCTCAGCAAATACCGGTGGAGGCGTAACGCCTGTGCTGCTCACGGCGATGAATTACTAGTCGCCGACTTGTGCGTGGCGAGATGCCGATCGGCGATCCAGGCTAATAGCAAACGTTTTGGAGGGGCAGTGGACATCGTTCTGGGTGTATCGATGACACCTGCGACCGTCCGCATGGTGCTGGTCGAAGGTGAGCTGGCCGACGGGGCCACCGTCGACCATGACGTCTTCGAGGTCAGCTCGAGTGATGGCTCAGCAACTTCGGGTGCCGCCGCCCAGGTGGTGGACGCCGTGCTCGGCACCAAGGAGAGTGCCGAGGCCGGTGGCCACGATCTGAAGGCCATCGGCGTCACGTGGAGCGATCACGCCGAGGCCGCGCATCTGCGGGACGCCCTCGCCGGCCGCGGAATCGACGACGTCATGCTCGTCTCCGATGGACACGCCGCGGCCGCACTGGCCCAGGCTGTCGGGCGGGCGGTCGGCTACGACACCACCGCACTGCTGTTCATCGACCGCGACACCGCGACGCTGTCGGTCGTCCAGACCGACGACGGGTCGGTGGTCAAGGTGCTCAGCCGCAGCCTGCACAGCCAGGACGCGATGGCCGTGCTCGCCGACATGGCAGCTGCTGTCGACTCCCAGGACAACCCGCCCCAGGGCATGTTCGTCGTCGGCTCCGGCGTCGACGTGAGCACGGTGAAGAGTCATCTCGCGCATCTGGTGAGCCTGCCGGTGCACGCTCCGGACGAGCCGGAGATGGCGCTGGCGCGGGGCGCGGCGCTCGCCGCCGCCACCGCGCCCGCTTTGGAGGCATCGACCGTCGGGCTCGCCTACTCTCAGGACCCCGACGGCACCACCGCGGGTTCGGTGTACGCCGGGCTCGCCGGGGCGCAAACCCAGCTGGCACCCGCCGGCGGTGACGGCGCCCAACTCGGCGAATACGAGTCCGCGACCGACCTGCCGGCCGCGGCCAACGAGGACCGCAAGCCGTTCCTCCTCGTCGGCAGCGCGATGGCGTCGATCTTCGTCGTCGGCGTTGTGGCACTGGTGATCTCGTTGGCGGTGAGTATCCGGCCGACGGCCGACCAGCGGCCGAGCCCCGGCCAGAGCGCGATCGTGCCCAGCACCGTCGCTCCGGCCCCACCGCCTCCGCCGAGCGAACAGGCACAGCCGATTCAGGCGCCTCCGCCCCCGCAGGCCGAAACCATCAAGGCACCCGTGCCGGTCGTCCAGCAGCAGCCCGCTCCGCAGGCGCCGCCGCGGACGGTCTACATCGAGGCGCCACCTCCTGCAGTGCCGCAAGCACCAGCGCCCGCTCCTCCGCCTGCCGCACCCCCGCCCGCACCGGCGCCCGTCGCGCCCGCCCCGGTGGCCCCGGCCCCGGTTCCGGTGTACGTGCCGCCGGCGGTGGCACCGCCGCAGTACTACCCGAGGCCGCAGAATCCGTGGAATCCGTGGAACCCGCCGCGCTCGACGTGGACGCCGCCATGGCAGGACGAGCCCCAGTGGCCCAGCCCACAGGTGCCGCCCTGGCAGAACGGGTCCGGTGGCTATCCCGGCAGCGGTTCGGGTGGCTATCCGGGCAGCGCGGGTGGCTACCCGGGCAGTGGTTCGGGTGGCTATCCCGGCAGCTCCGGTCGATACCCCGGCAGCGGTTCGGGCGGATCGAGCGGCAGCGGCTCCTCGGGCCGCGACGGGGTGTCCATCTGCGTGTTGAACATCTGTGCCGGATAGTCAGCTGTAACCTGCTGTTGGCCCGGCGCTCGGTGTCATGTAGCCGTTAGCTCATCGAGGCTGCATATCAAGGCGGTATGCGGTGCACCGTTTTCGGCACGGGATATCTAGGAGCGACCCACGCAGCGGGTATGGCCGAGCTGGGTCACGAGGTGCTCGGCGTCGACGTCGATGCCGGCAAGATCGCCAAACTCGCATCCGGTGAGATCCCGTTCTACGAGCCAGGCCTGCGAAAGTTGTTGAATGACAACATTTCTGCGGGTCGACTGAGCTTCACCACCGACTATGACGCCGCCGCCGAGTTCGCCGACCTGCACTTCCTGGCCGTCGGGACGCCGCAGAAGAAGGGGGAGTTCGCAGCCGATCTGCGTCATGTCCACGCCGTCATCGACATGCTGGTTCCGCGGCTGAGCCGATCGGCCGTCATCGTCGGCAAGTCCACGGTGCCGGTGGGCACCGCTGCCGAACTCGGAGGCCGGGCACGCGCGTTGGCGCCGACGGGAGTGGACGTCGAGACGGCCTGGAACCCCGAGTTCCTGCGGGAGGGCTTCGCGGTGCACGACACCCTTCATCCAGACCGGATTGTGCTTGGTGTGCAACCGGATTCGCATGCAGCCGAGGCGGCGATGCGGGAACTGTATGCCCCGCTGCTGGATCAGCAGGTCCCTCTGCTGGTCACCGATCTACAGACCGCAGAACTCGTCAAGGTGTCCGCGAACGCGTTTCTCGCCACCAAGATCTCGTTCATCAACGCGATCTCCGAAGTCTGCGAGGCCGTCGACGCCGACGTGACGCTTCTCGCCGACGCGTTGGGTTACGACCCGCGCATCGGTCGCCGCTTCCTCAATGCCGGCTTGGGTTTCGGTGGCGGATGCCTGCCCAAGGACATTCGCGCCTTCATGGCCCGTGCCGGCGAACTCGGCGCCAACCATGCCTTGACGTTCCTGCGCGAGGTGGACGCCATCAACATGCGCCGGCGCAGCAGGATGGTGGAACTGGCGACCGTCGCGTGCGGAGGATCGCTGCTGGGCGCCAACATCGCGGTGCTGGGTGCCGCGTTCAAGCCCGAGTCCGACGACGTGCGCGACTCGCCGGCTCTCAACGTCGCCGGGATGCTGCAACTCAACGGCGCGACCGTCAACGTGTACGACCCGAGGGCGATGGAGAACTCCCGACGCCAATTTCCGACGCTGACCTATTCGACGTCGGTCACCGAAGCGTGTGAACGGGCCGACGCCGTACTCGTGCTCACCGAATGGCGCGAATTCGTCGAATTGGATCCCGTCGACCTGGCCGGTGCGGTCCGCGCCAAAGTCATTGTCGACGGGCGCAATTGCCTCGACATCGACCGATGGGTGAATGCTGGTTGGCAGATCCACTGCCTGGGGAGGCGCGTGATGTCACCGAATCGGTAGGCTCGGCGGCGTGGAACCGATTCGTCGGGCTCGGCGCGGTGGACCGCTCCGTCATCGAATCCGCTGGCTTGCGGTGCACGGGTTCGTGCGCGGTGCCTCGAAGTTGCTGGCTCGCCGCGGCGACCCCCAAGGACGGATGATCGCCGATCCGACCGTTCGCGCCGACCCGGTCACGTTCGCCGAGGAGCTGCGGGCGCAGGGGCCGATGGTGGAGGCCGCCATCGTGCACCTCACCGTCGACCACGGGATCGCCAGCGATCTGTTGCGGTCCGACGATTTCGAGGTTCTGCCGATCGGCTCCAACCTGCCCAAGCCGGTCAAGTGGGTCGCCGACCGCACCAAGACCGATCTGCTGCATCCCCTCGAACCGCCGTCGATGTTGGCGGTGGAGCCCCCGGATCACACTCGGTACCGAAAGCTGGTGTCGTCGGTGTTCACCCCCAGAGCCGTTGCCGCGCTGAGGGACCGGGTGCAGGAGACCGCCGAATCGCTGCTCGACCAACTCGCGGGAGCCGGAACCGTTGACATCGTCGACCGCTACTGTGCCCAGCTACCGGTCGCGGTGATCGGCGACATCCTCGGCGTCCCCGACGTGGACAGACCACGAGTGCTGGAGTTCGGCGAACGCGGTGCGGCGAGCCTCGACATCGGTCTCACCTGGACGCAGTACCGCACCGTCTACCGCGGCGTCGTCGGGTTCAACGACTGGTTGTCCGGGCACCTCGAAGCGCTGCGCCGCAACCCGGGTGACGACCTGATGAGCCAGTTGATCGCGGCATCCGACGAGGGCGCGCGGCTCAACCAGCGGGAACTGATGGCTACCGCCGGCCTCGTGCTGGCCGCGGGATTCGAGACAACGGTCAATCTGCTGGGCAACGGAATCCGGATGCTGCTCGACAACCCTCAGCAGCTCGAGACCCTGGCGCAGCGACCCGAACTGTGGCCCACCGCGGTCGAGGAGATCCTGCGACTCGACCCGCCGGTGCAAATGACCGCGCGCAGGGCCACGAAGCACACCGAGATCGCCGGCCACCGGATCCCCCGGGGCAGGGCCGTCCTCATCTACATCGCCGGCGCCAACCGCGACCCCAACGTGTTCGACGACCCGGACCGCTTCGACCTCGAGCGGGAGAACGCCGGAAAGCATCTGTCGTTCTCCGGTGGCAGGCATTTCTGCCTCGGCGCGGCGCTCGCACGGGCCGAGGGCGAGGTCGGGTTGCGGGCGTTCTTCGAGCGGTTCCCCGACGCACGACTGGCAGGTGAAGGTAGTCGGCGCGAGACGCGGGTGCTCAGGGGGTGGGCGTCGCTGCCGATCGCCCTGGGAACGGCTCGCTCACCGATGAGTTCATCGGCCTGACCGGGTCCACCCCTTCAAAGAACGAAGGAATTCATGTCGGTTGACCATGGGAACCAGATCGGCATTATCGGGGGCTTCCGCGTCGAGTATTGAGTACGTTCGTGGGCGTGGATTTCCGAGCCGCACTGCTCGACCAGACCCGCGAATTCGGGGAACTGATCCGCAGTGCAGACCCTTCGACGCCCGTGCCGACCTGTCCCGACTGGACGCTCAAACAACTGTTCCGCCACGTCGGTCGCGGAAACCGGTGGGCGGCACAGATCATCGCCGAACGCCGGATGTCGGCGCTGGATCCGCGCGAGGTGCGCGACGGTAAGCCGCCCGACGACCCCGACGGCGCGGCCGACTGGCTCAACCAGGGCGCGCAACTGGTGGTCGATGCGGTCGAGCGGGCCGGGCCGGCGACCAGGGTGTGGACCTTCCGCGGCCCGCGCCCCGCGGGTTGGTGGATCCGGCGACGGTTGCACGAGGTCGTCGTGCACTACGCGGATGCGGCCCTGGCCGTCGGGTCCGACTACAGCGCACCGCCCGATTTGGTCGCCGATGCGATCAGCGAATGGATCGAGTTGATGGTCGGCACCGGCCCGCAACCCGCGCTGGATCGCGGCAGAAGCATTCATTTGCACGCCACCGACGACGGGCTGGGGCCGACGGGGGAGTGGACCATCGTCCACGACGAGGACGGTGTCTGGTGGTCGCACAACCACACGAAAGCCGACACCGCACTGCGCGGCAGCGCCATCGACATGCTGCTGGCGATCACGCGCCGGCGCACGGCGGCCGACCGCGGCGTCGAAGTGTTCGGCGACACCGCGGTGTGGGATGCGTGGTTGGAGCGCACCGGCTTCTAGCCGCGTCGGGCGCGAGCGGGCGTCGCCAGCACCGTGGCGATACCCGTCGTCAGCGGCACCGACAGGGCCAGCGCGATGCCGCCGACCGCCGAGCGGGCGATCTCGATGGCCACACTTTCGCTGGTGAGAACGTCGCCCAGGGTCCGATTGGCCACGCTGAACAACAGCAGCAGAGGCAATGCGCTGCCCGCATACGCCAGGACCAGGGTGTAGACCGTGCTCGCGATGTGGTCGCGCCCCACACGCATCGCGCCCAGGTAGATCGTCCGCCGCGAGCTGCCCTCGAGTTCGGCCAGCTCGAAGACCGTCGAGGCCTGGGTCACCGTGACGTCGTTGAGGACGCCGAGCGACCCGATGATGAACCCGGCGAGCAGCAGACCGGTGATCGATACGTTGCCCAGATATGCGGCCACCTGGTTGTTCTGGTCCTCCGAGAGACCCGTCAGATGCGCTAATTCGATTGCGCCCCAAGACAGGAACGCGGCGAGCAACAGCGACGTGAGCGTTCCGAGCAGTGCCGCGCTGGTTCGCAAGCTCACGCCGTGGGCCAAGTAGATGACGGCATAGAGGATCAACGCCGATGCCACCAGTGCGACGGGGATGGCGGCGGCTCCGTCGCGCAGCGCCGGCAGCATGAACACGACGAGCACGAGGAACGCGACCACGATGCCGATCAACGCACGAAAGCCACGCCACCTCGCGACCACGACCACCACCACCGCGAACGCCGCGGCGAGCGCGGTCAGCGGCCAGGTTCGCTCGTAGTCGTAGAACGAATAGGTGGTGGTGCCGGTCGCGTCGACCTGTCGGCTGATGCGGACCTGGTCGCCGGCGGCGAGGCTGGGCTGGCCGGGGCCACCGCTGAACTCGAGGAGGGTGGCCGCGCCCTTATTGGGCCCGGACTCGATCGCGATCAGCGCCTGCACGCACTCGGCGCCGTCGCCTACCGCGGGTACAGGATCAGCGGTGAGCACCTGACCGACCGACCGGCTGCCGCATGTCGCGGTGGTGCTTGAGCGGACCAGCCCCGATTCGGTGGTGACGGCGCCGCCCTCGGCGTTCTGGAACGGCAGCGGAATCTCGGTCTTCTGCTGGCTCGGCCACAGCCACGCCGTGCCACCCAGGACGGCCACTCCGATCGCGATCAGCAGGCCGACGACGACCTTCGCGGCGATCGGTCCCAGCGGTGCCGGGCCGGTCGGGGAATGGGAGTGGGAGTGTCCGTGTGAGTGCGCCACCCGGTCAGGGTAGAGGCAGCCGCGAACGCTCGCTGACGTACGGTTTGCGGCCTCCAACCTGTACTAGCTGACCGCTCGCCGTGCTGGGGCGCCGCTACTGCCGGTAGCTGACCAGGAAGTTGCCCAGGCGCTCGATCGCGTTCGCCAGGTCGCGGGCCCACGGCAGCGTCACGATGCGCAGGTGATCCGGTGTCGGCCAATTGAATCCGGTGCCCTGGGTGACCAGAATCTTCTCCTGCAGCAGCAGGTCCAGAACCAGTTGCTCGTCGTCGACGATGTCGTAGACCTCGGGGTCCAGGCGGGGGAACGCATACAGCGCGCCTTGAGGTTTCACGCAGGACACGCCGGGGATCTCGTTCAGCATCTGCCAGGCCACATCGCGCTGTTCCAGCAGGCGGCCGCCGGGCAGAACCAGATCCTCGATGCTCTGGTAACCGCCGAGTGCGACCTGGATCGCATGCTGCGCAGGCACATTCGGGCACAGGCGCATGTTCGCCAGCAGGCTGATGCCCTCGATGAAGCTGGTGGCGTTCTCTTTTGGCCCGGTGATCACCAGCCAGCCCGACCGGTAGCCCGCCACTCGGTACGCCTTCGACAAGCCGTTGAAGGTCAGGGTCAGCACATCGGGTGCCACCGATGCCGTCGCGATGTGCTCGGCGTCGTCGTAGAGGATCTTGTCGTAGATCTCGTCGGACAGCAGCAGCAGTTCGTGTTTGCGCGCTAAATCCGCTATCTGCGTAAGGATTTCGCGAGTATACACCGCGCCTGTCGGATTGTTCGGATTGATCACGACGATCGCCTTTGTGCGCTCGGTGATCTTGGATTCCAGATCCGCGACGTCGGGCATCCAGCCCTGCGTCTCGTCGCACAGGTAGTGCACCGGGGTACCACCGGCCAACGACGTGCACGCGGTCCACAGCGGATAGTCCGGCGCCGGAATCAGCACCTGATCTCCGTTGTCGAGCAACGCCTGCAGCGTCATCTGGATCAACTCGGAGGCGCCGTTGCCGAGATACACGTCGTCGACGTCGAATCGCGGGAACCCGTCGACGAGCTCGTAGCGGGTGAACACCGCGCGCCGCGCGGGCATGATGCCCTTGGAATCGGAGTAGCCCTGGGCATACGGCAGGGCCGCGATGATGTCGCGCATGATCACGTCCGGTGCTTCGAACCCGAACGGCGCGGGGTTGCCGATGTTCAGCTTGAGGATGCGATGACCCTCTGCCTCCAGGCGTGACGCGTGCTCGTGCACCGGTCCGCGGATCTCATACAGGACGTCCTGCAGCTTCGACGACTGCGTGAACGTGCGCTGCCGCGGGCCGTGTCCGGCGGCATGGATTGGCACGTGGTGGGTGGTCACGTCCTCCATGCTCTCACTTCTGTCCAACGATTAACCAAAATCGGCGGTCAACGGCTCATCGTTTGCCCGGGGGACGAGCACCTTTGGCGATACCCAGACCCTTCACAGGGGGTGCTTGCTGCTTGTCTCCGTTGTCACCGCCGGAAGGCTCAGGGGCACCGCCGGAAGGCTCAGGGGCAGAGCCGGATTCGCCATTGGAGTCGCCGGCGTCTCTCGGTTCCGTTTGTGGCGCAGCGGGTTTCGGAGCGGTGGACGGCTGTGCCGACGAGGCCGACTTCTTGGCTCCGGGTCGGCGTGCGCCTGGGGCGATGCCGAGGCCCTTGACCTCAGGCTCGGGCTTGGCTTCCAGTCCCCGATCCGAGTCGGCGGTGTCGGTCTTGGCTCCTGGAGCCGCCTTGTCCGGGTCGACGTTCGGCGGCTGGGTGACGGTCGCCTCGCCCTCGTTGGGGGACGCGGGCTGAGGCTTCTTCTTCGCCCCGGGCCGCTTGGCGCCGGCGGCGATTCCGAGGCCCTTGGCGGGAGGTGTTGCCGCAGCGGGCTTCTCGTCAGCCTTCTCGTCAACCTTGTCGGCAGCGGCAGCGGCGGTCTTCTTGGCACCCGGGCGCTTGGCGCCGCCGGCGATTCCGAGGCCCTTGACGGGCTTGGTCTCCGCCGGCTGAGCCGGTGATCCAGCTTCCGTGGCCGTGGCCGCCTCGGCCTTGGGCTCCGGTTCGGGCTGCGGCTCTGACTTCGCCTCTGTGGGAGCTTCCTCCACGGGTGCCGCCGCGGCCAGCTCGGCGGCGCGCTCCTCGGCCTCCTTCGCCGCGGTGCCCTTCTCCGGCAGCGTGATCGCGCTCTTGTCCAGCGAGCCGAGCAGCAGCTGGGCCACGTCGAGGACCTCGGCCTTCTCCACCTCCCGGGCGGCCGAAACCTCGTCGACGCCGTCGGTGATCATCACGCGGCAGAACGGGCAGCCCGTCGCGATGGTCGAGGCGGTGTCCATGGCCTCCTCGGTGCGCTCGGTGTTGACGCGCTTGCCGATGTGCTCTTCCATCCACATCCGCGCTCCACCGGCGCCGCAGCACAAGCCGCGGTCCGCGTGCCGGGGCATCTCGGTCAACTTCGCGCCGGACGCACCGATCAGCTCACGCGGCGCCGAGTACTCCTTGTTGTGCCTGCCCAGGTAGCACGGGTCGTGGTAGGTGATGTCCATCCCGCCGTCAGCCGGGGTGACAGGGATCAGCTTCTTGTCGCGCACCAGCCGGTTCAACAGCTGGGTGTGGTGCAGCACCGTGAAGTTGCCGCCGACCTGCGGATATTCGCGGCCCAGTGTGTTGAAGCAGTGCGGGCAGGTGACCACGATCTTGCGGTCCACCCGCTCGACGCCCTCGAACAACTCGTTGAGCGTCTCCACGTTCTGCGCGGCCAGCTGTTGGAACAGGAACTCGTTGCCCGAGCGGCGGGCCGAGTCGCCGTTGCACGTCTCGCCCTCGCCGAGCACCAGGTACTTCACGCCCGCGGCGGCCAGCAGTTCGGCGACGGCCTTGGTGGTCTTCTTCGCGCGGTCCTCGTAGGCGCCTGCGCAGCCCACCCAGAACAGGTACTCGTAGCCGTCGAACGACTCCACGTCCTTGCCGTAGACCGGCACGTCGAAGTCGACCTCGTCGATCCAGTTCGTGCGATCCTTGGCGTTCTGGCCCCACGGGTTGCCCTTGGTCTCCAGGTTCTTGAACAGCACGCCGAGTTCGCCGGGGAACTCGGACTCCATCATCACCTGGTAGCGGCGCATGTCGACGATGTGGTCGATGTGCTCGATGTCGACCGGGCACTGTTCGACGCAGGCGCCGCACGTCGTGCAGGACCACAGCACATCGGGATCGATGACTCCGCCCTGCTCCTCGGTACCCACCAGGGGCCGGGTGGCCTGCTCCGGGCCCGACCCCAGGATGCGCTCGAAGCCCGACTCGGGGACGTGGTCATGGGAGTGCTGCTCGGACTTCTTCTCGCCGCGCAGTTCCTCGCCGAGACCGCCCTCGGGGGTGTTCTCCAGCGGCGACTCCTTGTCACCGAGGATGTAGGGCGCTTTCGCGAACAGATGATCGCGCAGGTTCATGATCACGAGCTTGGGCGACAACGGCTTACCGGTGTTCCATGCAGGGCATTGCGACTGGCACCGCCCACACTCGGTGCACGTGGTCATGTCGAGGTACGCCTTCCACGTGAAGTCCTCGATCTTGCCGCGGCCAAGCACGGCGTCCTCCGGCGGATCCTCGAAGTCGATCGGCTTGCCCTCGTACTCGACCGGCAGCAGCGGGCCCAGGCCGTCGGGCAGCCGCTTGAACGTGACGTTGATCGGCGCCAGACCGATGTGCAGGTGCTTGGAGTGCAGCACGATCAGCAGGAACACCAGCATGACCGCGATGTGACCGAGCAGCGCGATGGTCTCGATCCAGGAGTTGGCGGTGTAGCCCAGCGGGCGCATCAACCAGCCCATGAACTGGGAGAAGAAGGCACCGTTGCCGTAGGGCAGCGCGTTGGTGTTGACCGCGGCGCCGCGCACCAGCGCGTAGGTCCAGATGACGTTGAAGATCATGAACAGGATCAGCCAGGCACCGCCGGTGTGCGACCCGTAGAACCGCGAGTCCCGGCCGTGCTGTTTCGGCTCCTGCCTCACCCGGATGATCGCGAACGTGATGATGCCGAGCAGCACCGCGACAGCGAAGAAGTCCTGCAGGAAGCCCAGGACATCCCAGCGGCCGATGATCGGGATGTGGAAGTCGTGGTCGAAGAGCAGGCCGTACGCCTCGAGGTAGACCGACGCCAGGATGAAGAAGCCCCACATCGTGAAGAAGTGGGCGAGGCCGGGGATCGACCAACGCAGCAGCCGGGTTTGCCCGAAGACTTCTTCGATTTGCGTGGTGATGCGCTTGCCGAGGTTGTCCTTGCGGTTGTTCTCCGGGCTGGTGGGCGCACCGGAGCGGATCAACGACGTCAGCCAGAGCACGCGTTTCGCGGCGAAGACCAGCACAAGAGCGGTCAGCCCGAGGCCGACGATGAGCCTGATCAGCATCTGCGTGTCCACCGCGCGCCTCCCGTTCCCAAGTTACCCGAGAGTAACTTATCGTAAGTTACCTGTGGGTAACTTAACTTGGGCCTGCTCAGCCCGGGAGCCATAGTTGCATCTCCGGAGGAAACGCCGCTACGAAGGTTGTCCTAACTACGCACCGTCGATCGGGCTGGACTCGCCGGGCACCGTGCCGGTACCCGTTTGCTCGCCGCTCGAATCCGGGTCGACGGGTTGCGGGTCGGGGGCTGGAGCGCCGTTCCCGGTCCCCGGATCGATCGGGGGAGGCTCGGACGCCGGCGGAGTGTCGGGTCCCGGATCGACAGGAGTCTGCGGGTCGGCCGGCGGGTGAGCGGTCGTCGTCGGTGGCGTGGTTGTCGGTGGAGTGGTTGTCGGTGATGCGGTTGCCGCCTGCGAAGGGCTTGGCGTGGTTCCCATGGTTGTGGGTGCAGGCGCTGGCGCCGAACGCGGGCCGCGCTGCTTCGGTGGGGACGACCGCTGCGCCGGTTGCACGACGACCGTGGTGAGTTGAGCGGCCTGCGGCGCCGGGGGTGCTGGAGTGGGAGCCGGCGCCGCAGGCGCGGCCGATGGCGCGACCTCGCGGAGGGTCGCCGCCTCGACGGGGGTTGCGGTGTCACCACGCAAGTGCATGAAGCCGAACAGGGCCGTCATGATCACCGCGGCGGCCGCGGCGAGACTGAACAGGACGAGCGGAGACCGCCGCGGAGCAGCCTCGTCCCGCCACTCCTCGTGCTGGAACTCAATCTCGGGGCGTGAACCGGTGAAGGGCAGGGGCGCATCCTCCTGATCGTCCTGAGACCAGGCCAGCGCGGCGAACGTGCTCGACGATGGTCCGGCGTCGAGTCGGGCGGTCGCTTCCTCGACCCCGGCGGGCGCGAACGTCGTCGCGACGTCGACGACGCGCCGGCGCTGGGTGATCAGAGCGGTGCCGAGGGCGGCGGCCAGCTGTGGCTGCGCGGTTGTCACGACGGGTACCCGCAGATGTTCGGACAGCTTCTGGGCCAGCATCGGGATGCGCGCGCCGCCGCCAACGGTCGCCACCGCCGAGACCGCGGCGACCGGAACCCGGTACCGTTCGAGCGTATCGTCCACTGCGGCAAGGAAATCGGTGACCGGACGCTGGATGATTTCCTCGAGTTCGGCACGGGTGACCCGGATGTCGCCGTGGTGTCCGGCCAGGTCGACCGCAACGGCCGTCGCAGTGTGGTTCGACAACCGCTCCTTGGCGGCGCGGCACTCGTCTCGCAGGCGCGTCAGCGAGCCGACGACAGCCGTTCCGGACGGATCGGCGACCGGTGGCAGCGACGTCATCACGTGGGTCATCACCCCCTGGTCCACCAGATCGCCTGAGAGGTCGGCGAACCGGACCGTCTCGCCGACCACCGCGTGACCCGAGGAGGCGTTGGCGAGCGTGATGTTGGTGCCGCTGCCGCCGAAGTCGCACAGCACTACGACGCCTCGAGAGGGAAGTCCCGGGTCCGTGTTCAGCGTCGTCAAGGCGGCGGTCGCGTCGGACACCACGGGCACGCGGCCACCGAGGGCCTGGCGCAGGGAGTCGGCGACCGACGGACGCCAGTGCGCGGGTACGGCAACCGTGACGTCGGCGGCCGACTGCGTGAGAGTGCGCAGCGCCTCGGCGAGTAGCTCCTCGGGGCGGTGCGCGGAGCCGTCGGGGGCGATGAGGGGAACCGGGTCGCCGACGCGGTCGACGAACCCGGTGAGTCGTTGCCCGTGCAGAGTGAGTTCGGAGGGCCGGATCACCGCGGCGTGTCCGTCACGTGTCGCCGCAAGGTAGGTCGCGCCGACCGAGACACCCAGCGGCCGGTCCGGGGTTGCCTGGTGAATGAACATGGGATGACGCTATGGCGCTGGCCCCGCCTGCGGATCCGGCGCCGGACCCGTCGCCGGACGCGGCGGTTAGGGGATCTCCGTTAGGGGATGGCGACGCGCTGGGGGATCACGACTGCGGCGCCAGCATGGCCCGCAGCATCGACAACATCTCCGAGCGGGATTCCGCGCCGAGACGACGGCGGATCCGGGCGACGTGGTGTTCGACGGTCTTCGCCGAGATGAACAGCTGCGCCCCGATGTCGCGGTAGGGCATGCCGAGGAGCAGCAGTTCGGCGACCTCGCGCTCGCGGTCGGACAGTCGAGACGACACGGCACGTGCCGAGCCGGCCCGCGCGGTCTCGGACGCCGCGAGCTGATCGGCGCCGGGAGCGTCGTCGGGTGCGACCGCCTGCTTCAGGTCGCGGGCGAGCTGCAGCATCGCGCCGGACACCCGGCCATCGGGGGCCTGCAGTGCGGCCTGACCGGCCAATCGGGTCGCGTCCCAGGTGAGGCCCACCTGCGCCAGCAGCCGCGCCGCCGTGGTGACCTCGTTGCTGTCGACGTGATTGGCCAATACCCGCAACCACGTGCGGCCGGCGGTCGCCAGCGTCTTGGCGAAGGCGCTGCTCTTTGCCGCGGCCGTCAGCGCCTGGCCGTGCGGCGCGACGGCGTCCGGGGAGTTGGCCAGGATGCCCGCGTGCACACCGGCCCAGTGCAGAGGGGCCGACCACAACACCGGCTCGCCGAGGGAGCCGAGCAGCGCGAAGGCCTCGTCGAGGGTGTGCTGAAGCCGGTCGATCTGACGCATCCGGGAAGCGGCCACCCACAGTTCGCCGAGCGGGAGTAGAGAAAAGAGGTCCATCGAGTACTCGGCGAGCACCTCCACCGCCGCGTGCCAGTGCTTCTGCATGGCGCCGGCGTCACCGCTGCGCCGGGCGATCGCCGTCTGCAGCCCGGCCGCCCACAACGCGTCGCGGCGATGCAGAGGGGCGGTGTCGGCGTCGGCGCACGCGATCGCCACGTCGGCCGTCGCCGCGGGAAGTTGCCCGTCCTGCATCCGTACCCAGCCCAGCAGCAACCGGTGTCTGCGGGCGACGAAATGCGCTGTCTCCGAACCATCTTCGAGGCCCGCGCGTACCGCGCGGGCGATCACGCTGCGGGCCCGTACCGGATCGCCTCCGTGCAGGGCGGCCAGGGTCACCAGCGCCGCCGGGGTGTCGGGAGCCACACCCGCCGCAGGCTGGTCCGTGGTGACCGCCTGCCCGAGCCGGGCTACTGCGGCAGGATACGAAGCGTCCAACGACATCAGCAGGCCGTCGGCGAGGCTGCGCGCGGCGCGGGCCGTGGAGGTGGGTGGTCCGACGCTCTCGGCGGACAACGCCGCCTGGGCGGCCGACATGTCACCGGCCGCGAGTGACACCACCACGCCCGCCGCGCTCACGAACGCGTCGGGATACGGGCCCAGCCAGCGAAACAGGTCCGCGGCCTGCGCCGCGCCGCCGTCGTGCAGCGCGATGCTGGCGGCGATCCGGACCGCGGCGGCCTTTGTGGCCGCGTCGTCGGAGCCGAGCAGTTGGTCGGTGAGCCGGCCCGCCGTGACACAGTCACCGGTCAGCGCGAGCGCATCGGCCAGCCGCGGACTCAGTGTGGTCGCCCCTGCATCGACGGCGGCGCGGTAAAGTCTTGCCGCCCTGGCGGGTTGATTAGGACTGCGCGCGGCCATGTCGGCCAGCGCGGTTGCCAGCCGATCGTCGCGCAGACCGTGTTCGGCCATCTGCAGTGCCAACTCGGTTGAAAGCGTCGACGATTCGAGTTGCGAAACCAGAAGCGAGACTTCGGTTTCGTGATGGCGTGCGGTGCCGAGGATCTGGGCGATGCACCGGTGCAGTGTCCGAAGGAAGGCCCGGCTGTAGGACGGCTCTACCAGACCGGTCGCGCGGGCGCGATCGACCACCGCGTAAGCGTGCTCGGCGTTCATCCGCAACGCCGCAGCGACGTCGTCGGGACCGAGGTCTCTGCTCAGCGAGGTGATCAGAAGGGTGTCGAGCGTCGCCTCGTCGAGGCGGCGTAGCCGTTCGCTCAACGCGTACCTCACCGCCTGCAGGATCGCCGTGGCCGGTGCCTCGTCCTCCGGTTCGGCGGCGGCCGCTATCGCCGGCCGCAGGAGGAATGGAAGACCCGCCGTTGCCACGACCAACGATCGCACGATGTCGGATGGCGTTGTAGCGCCCAGCTTTTCGGCGGCGAGGCCGGCCACGTACACCGGAGGCAGTGGTCCCAGACACACAGTCGGGTTCTCGCGTTCGATCGCCGTGAACAGCGCGCGCATGGCCGGGCGGTGGGCGATGGGTTCACTGCTGACGACGAGGGTCGAAGGCAAATCCGACACTCGACTCGTGAGCTGGTCGACCTCGTCGTCGTCCAGCAGCTGGGCATCGTCGATGACGACCGCGGCTGCCGGATCGTCATCGGCGCGCGGGATGCGGGTGAGCACCGGTAGGCCTGCGTTGCGCAGCGCGTTCCGAACGGCGGTCAGCACCGAGCTCTTGCCGGTACCGATACCGCCCGACACGAGCAGCTTGATTGGTTCGGTCGGTGCGGCCGCCAGCCTGGCGACCGCCTCGCGTGCGGGCGGCGGGATATCGGTCCGCGGGTCCGACGCGGTCATGGGTCTATGGCGCGTCCGGAACGGGGATGTCCGGCTCCGGTTCGACCGATGTGGTGGGCGGCTCGGTGGTCGTCGGCGGCTGGGTGGTCGTCGGCTGGGTGGTCGTCGGACGCGTCGTCGTGGTGGTGGGTTGCGTTGTGGTGGTCGTCGTGACGGTTGTGGTGGTCGTCGTGGGGGGTGCCGTCGTGGTTGTCGTCGTCTCCGGGGGCGGGGGTGGCGGGACCACGCTGGTGGTCGGGCGTCCGTCCGTCCCGGTAACTGTAACCGTCTGTGGTGCAACCGAAGTCGTCTGTTCCGGCGACGGGCCCGACTCGAAGGTGGTCGCGGTCTCGGTGACCGGGGAGCTGTCGCCGGACGTGCTCGTCAGCGTGACCGCGAGTCCACCGGCGGCCAGAAGTGCGGCCGCCGCCGCCGCGCCGAACAGCACCACCGGCCGGCGGTACCACGGCAGCGGTTCGGGTTCCGGTTCGTACTGCTCTTCCTCGTGGGCGAATTCCATCCCGGGCCGAGCGCCGGTTCCGCCGGCTTCGAACGTGTAATCCTCACCGGCATAGGGGACCGGCTCATCGGCCGGCGAGTCGTCCTGCGACCAGGCCAGCGCACGAAACGTCGCGGAGCCCGCGCCGTCAGCGGCCGACTGCGCGGCCGCGACACCGGCTGCACCGGCAGCCCACGCGGCCGCGGACATGCTCGTCGGCGCCATCCCGGTCGGGGCGTCAGCGACGGCAGCCATCCCGGTCGCCGCGTCGGCGGCGTCGGCGATCAGCGCTGCGCCCGCGGCGACGTTGAGTTGGGACTGCGGTGTGGTGATGACCGGGGCGCGCAGCCGGGTGGACAGCTGCTGGGTGATCAGCGGGATATTCGCGCCGCCGCCGACAGTCGCCACGGCCGAGACGTTCGCCGGCGCGATGTTGTTGCGCTGCAACGTTTCGTGAACGGCATTGAGCACCCCGTCGAGCGGGCCGCTGATCAGCTGCTCCAACTCGGTGCGGGTCACGCGCACGTCGGAGTTGAAGCCGGGTAGGTCGGCGTGGACGACCGCGGCGGTATCGGCCGACAGCTGTTCCTTGGCCGCGCGCGCCTCGTTGCGCAGCCGGGCCAGGGAACTGACGGCGGCGGTGCCCGCGGGGTCGGCGTCGTTGGCCGCCGCGATGCCCGCTACGACGTGGTTGAGCAGAAGCTGATCGATCTGGTCGCCGGAGAAGTCGGCGTAGCGGACCGTCTCCCCGATCGAGCTCAAGTCGGCTCCCGCGTCGGCCAGGCTGATGCTGGTACCGCTGCCGCCGAAGTCGCAGAGCACGACGACACCGCTCGACGGCAGGCCCGGCGCGGCCTGCAGTGCGGCAAGTGCGGCCGCCGAATCGGGCACCAACGTGGATGCCAACCCTTCGGGGGCCAGACCGGGCGCCGCCCGCAACGCGCCCCGCAGCGCGCCGGTGGTCGCCGCTCCCCAGTGCGCGGGCACCGCGATCACGACGGGAGCGCCGCCGCCGACCGTGCGCGCCATGGCGTCGAGCGCCTCGACCAGAACCCGCTCTCCGCGATGCGGCGAACCATCGGCGGCGACCAACGGCACCGGGTCGCCGACGCGTTCGACGAATCCGCTCAGCACCATGCCGGGTTGGTTCAGGTTGGGGTTCTCGGCAGGCACGCCGACCTCCGGCGCGCGATCGTCGAATACGGTGAGTATCGATCGGCGCATGACCGGGGGACGGCCGATCCGGGCCGCCACCAAATTGGTCGAACCGATCGACAACCCGAGTGAGTCGCTCATCTCCACCTTTGCATCTGGGTGCATTCGGACCCGGCCATCACGATAGCGGCTCATCCTGGTCGAATACGGGAGCTGCCCCTAGTGGGAGGAAATCCCCTACCGGCCCGTCCCCTAACGACGCGGCCGAGCAGGTGGGTTTCGCACCGATCACCGCGACGGTCACCGTCGATAGCATCGTGGCAGGCCACTTGTCTGGTCTTGTCTCTAGCCACATATATCTGTTCGAGGGAGGGAGGGTGTTTCATGGCCAACGAGTTACTCGACTTCGTCATGTCGGTGGTTGGTGATCCCGACGCCGCTGCGCGTTTCGCCGCCGATCCGAATCAAGCCATTCTCGACGCCAATCTGACGAACGTGACCAGCGCCGATGTCCACGCCCTGATCCCGGTGGTATCGGAGTCGATGTCGGCACTGCCGACGACGGTTCCGACCGGGCTGGACGGCGGTATCGCCGAAGCCGCAGCCAACGTCTGGAGCAGCGGTGCGGCCACCGCGGCTTTCGACGCATTCGGCGACCACGTGCCGGCCGATGTGGTGAACGACGTGTCCGACGCGCTGATCTCCGATCCGGGCGTCTCTGAACTCGCCGATCCGGATGTTCCGGGTGTCGCCGACGTGGACGACGCCTCGTTGCAGTTGGATCAGCCGGTGATCGAGGACGTCGTCGACGATGCGCCGACCATCGACGACTTCAGCGACGCGGTGGCGGATGTGCAGCAGCTCGACATCGATGCGGGCGGGTTCGACATCTTC
Source organism: Mycobacterium sp. GA-1285 (assembly GCF_001499905.1). GTDB lineage: Bacteria > Actinomycetota > Actinomycetes > Mycobacteriales > Mycobacteriaceae > Mycobacterium. Next base: position 42,320 of record NZ_LQIS01000025.1, read on the forward strand.
GACTGAAACGCCGAAGCGACGGAATGCGCGGTCCCTCGAGGGGCCGCGCATTTCTCGTTCCCGCTCGAGATACGGCGGACCAAGCCGCCCCCGATCCATCCCCTAACCCCCTAACGGCACCCCTACTCCGATCCCGGGATCGCGCGGCTCAGGGAGGGGTCGCGACCCCGTTTCTGTGGCGTCGCGACGGCCATAACGTGGTTCTCAGCTCGCCGGACAGCCCGGCGACCAAACCAAGACCAACATCTTCGAAAGGATCCGACATGAACCTCATCGACTGGTTTCTGAACCTGTTCCGCGACCCCGTCTCCGCCGCTGCCTTCGTGGCGGACCCCGACCGCGAACTGCACCAGGCCGGCTTCGGCAACGTTTCGGCAGCCCAGGTGCAGGCCGTGGCGGCCACCGTGGCGCCGGCGGCGGTGGTGCATGGTGGTGGTGATCCGGTGGTGGGTTTGCAGCAGGCGGTGGCCCAGACCCACGGGATCGCTTTCGCTCCGCAGCGCCAGACCGAGGTGTTGTCCAACAACGACACGCTCAGCCACAACGACACCCGGTT
>NZ_LQIS01000026.1 GCF_001499905.1 Mycobacterium sp. GA-1285
ACACAATGTCAGCAGCTCGCGGTGACGGCATCACCTACTCTAACAAGAGCGGACGAATTAATGACTCAGGACACTAGCTGCTAACGCACCCGCAGTTCGGCGATCACTTCGGCGTACAGCCGCGCCTTGATCGCGCCGAACACCGCACCGGCCTTGGCGGCCAAGGCGTCTGCCCGCTCGACCGCCGCGTCGACCACCTGACCTTCCCCGGCGGTGGCCGCGACGATTCCTGCCGCGCGGGCATCCTCGCCGCCGTAGCGGCGCGCGGTGGTCATCGCCTCGTGGGCGGTCGTAATGGGCAGCCGCGATCGGATGAGCGCGTTCATGCCTGCCGTGAACGGGATGCCGAGGTCGACCTCCGGCAGGCAGAAGTAGCCGCGGTCGGCACGCATGACGATTTGGTCATGGGCAAGCGCGAGCATCGCACCGGCGGCGAACGCGTGCCCTTGCACCGCGGCGATGATGGGCGCCGGGAAGGCCAGCACGCGGGCCAACAGCGCGTGCACGTCGGCCAGGTTGGCCTCGGCCGCATCGGGATTGGCCGCCATGAAGTCAAGGTCCAGCCCATTGGAGTAGAACTTGCCGCTGCCCGTGGTGACGACGGCCTTCGGCCCGTCCGCCGCCTCCACCTCGTCGAGTGCGGAGTTGATCGCGGTCAGCCTGTCGGGGTGGAATCGGTTCTCGTCCTCGCCGAGGGTCAACACGAACACCGCGCCGTGCCGTTGTAGGTCAGCCATCAGCCGATTACACCACTTGCTGCAGATCGCGGCGTCGCCCGCGCTCCGACTCGTGTGACCCTGCCGCGACCACCGACATGTCCGGAATCCGACCGGCACGCCGTGCGTTGGTCATCACATGAGCGATCGACCCGTACTCCAGCCCACCGCAGGGCACCCGATCACCGTCGAACACACCGGTGGACGCGTCACCGTCCGGGTGAACGGCGAGATCGTCGCCGACACCGACCGGGCGCTGACGCTGCAGGAATCGACGTACCCGGCCGTCCAGTACATCCCGCTCGGCGACGTCGCCCAAGACAAACTCAAGCCCAGCGATACCCAGACGTACTGCCCCTTCAAGGGCGACGCCGGTTACTACCACGTCGTGACCGAGGCCGGCGCCGTCATCGAGGACGCCGTGTGGACCTACGAGAGGCCCTACCCCGCGGTGAGCGAGATCGCCGGACACGTCGCGTTCTATCCGGACAAGGCAGAGGTGACCGTCCTTCCGGCATGATCCGTCGGCCCGGCATAACCTTGGCCGGTGCCCATCTCGGTCAGCGTCGTCTTCGACGGCCCGGTCAGCCCCACGTTGACCTTGGCGCCGCTGCGGCGTGGCCGAAGGGACCCGTGCTACTACGACGCCCCCGACGGCGCGATCTGGCGGACGAGCCTGTTGCGCAGCGGCCCGGTCACTGCGCGCCTCACCAAATCGGCGGCCGACACCGTCGACTGCGAAGCATGGGGTGAGGGCGCCAGGGAATTCGCCGAGACACTGCCCGCCCAACTCGGCGCGTACGACGACAGCCTCGGCTTCACGCCCACGGAACCGACCATCGCCGCGGCCCATCAACGCGTTCGCCATCTGCGGTTGGGCCGCACCGACCGCGTGCTCGAAGCGCTGATTCCGGCGGTGCTCGAACAGCGGGTTCATGGTAAGGACGCTCGCCGCGCGTGGCGGCTGCTCGTCACCCTGTACGGCGCCCCCGCGCCCGGACCGGCGCCCGCGCACATGCGCGTTCCACCGCCCGGTGAGGTCTGGCGCCGCATTCCGTCGTGGGAGTTCCACCGCGCCAACGTCGATCCCCGCCGTGCGCGCACCGTCGTCGTATGTGCTCAGCGCGCCGACTCCCTGGAACGACTGGGCGCCCGCTCACCGGCCAGGGCGCGCGCGGCGATGGCGTCGCTTCCGGGGGTCGGTGAGTGGACCGCGGCGGAGACGAGTCAGCGCGCGTTCGGTGACGCGGACGCGCTTTCGGTCGGCGACTATCACCTCGCGAAGATGGTCGGGTGGAGCCTGCTGGGCCATCCGATCGACGACCCCGCGATGGTCGAGTTGCTCGAACCGCTTCGCCCTCACCGTCACCGAGCTGTGCGCCTGTTGGAGGTGAGCGGGCTTGCGGTGCTGCCGCGGTTCGGGCCGCGCATGGCGATCCCGAATCTGATCGAGATGTGACGCCTGCGACGCGGTGATTACCTCGCCACATCAGCGGGTAGTCGGACCCACGACACCGTATGCGTGCAAAGGAGCTTCAATGCCTAGATCCAATTACACAGTCCCCGGCATGACCGACAAGGACGCCACGAAGGTCGCCGAACTTCTGCAGAAGCAGCTGAGCCGGTACAACGATCTGCACCTGACACTGAAGCACATTCACTGGAATGTAGTGGGCCCGAACTTCATCGGTGTGCACGAGATGATCGATCCTCAGGTCGAGTTGGTTCGCGGCTATGCCGACGAGGTCGCCGAACGGATCGCTACCCTCGGCTTCTCGCCGAAGGGCACGCCCGGCGCGATCATCGAAGACCGCACCTGGGACGACTACTCGCTGGACCGTGACACGGTGCAGGCTCACCTGGCCGCGCTCGACCTCGTCTACGACGGGATCATCGAGGACACCCGGCAGAACATCGAAGAGGCCGAGGACGCCGACCCGGTGACCGAGGACATCCTGATCGGCCACACCGCCGAACTCGAGAAGTTCCAGTGGTTCGTGCGGGCGCACCTGGAGAACGCGGGTGGCGAGCTCGTCAACAAGGGTGCGAGGACGGAGAAGGCCGCCGCCAGCCAGGCCAAGAAGAAGGCGGGCAAGTAACCGCTGTCCGGCGGAGGTGACCGGCGTCAGCCTGTTTCGCGCTCGGCCTGGGCGGTCTCCCGGTCGAGGCGCTGCGCCCGGTATATCGAGACGTTGGTGCGCGATATCAACATGGAGGCGATTCCCACCGCCACCATTGCGCACGGGATCACCGAGAACGAGCCGGTCATCTCGGCCACCATGATCATCATGGCCAGCGGCGCGTGCGCGACGCTGCCGAAGCAGGCCATCATGCCGACGACGACGAAGGTGGCGGGGCTGTCGGGAATTCCGGGCGCATCGATCAGATCGCCGAGTCGCCACAGTGCTGCGCCGACGAACGCCCCCACCACGACACCGGGCCCGAAGATGCCGCCGGACCCGCCGGTGCCGATCGACAGTGATGTCGCGACGATCTTGGCCAGCGGCATGATCAGCACAATCCACAGCGGTATCGCCATCAAAGTGTCGGTGGCCGTGGCCTTTTGAGCCCAGCCGTAGCCGCTGGCCAGAATCTGCGGGATGCCGAGCGCCAGCAGTCCGACGGCGAGCCCGCCTACGGCGGGTTTGAGCACCTGGTGGCCCGGTAGCCGTCCAGCCAGTGCGACGGTCCCGTAGAAGATCCGCGCGTAGAGGTATCCGACGCCGGCCGCGACGATGCCGAGCACGACGAACCAGACCAGATCCAGGGGGCTGCCGAACCGGTAGTCGGCGGCGACGAACCCGAACAGCGGATCGAAGCCGAGGATCGAACCGAGTACCGAGTAGGCCGTCGCCGAGGTGATGAACCCCGGTATCAAGGCCCGATAGTCGAAGTCCCGGCGGTACACGATCGACGCCGCCAGCACCGCGCCGCCCAGCGGGGCGCCGAAGATCGCCCCGATACCCGAACCGATGCCGAGCGACACCGCGATCCGCCCGTCCTCGTCGGACAGGTTCAGCCAGCGCGTCAGCATGGAGCCGAACCCGGCGGAGATCTGCGCCGCAGGGCCCTCGCGGCCGCCCGAGCCACCCGACCCGATGGTCAAGGCGCTGGCGATGGTCTTGACCACGATGGCTCGTCCCCGGATGGCGCGGGGGTTGGTGTGCACGGCCTCGATCGCGCTGTCGGTGCCGTGCCCTTCGGCCTCCGGTGCGAACCTCGCGACCAGCCACGCCGATACGAGGGCCCCGCCGCCCGCCACCAGCGGGATGGCCCACGGTCGGTCGAAGCCGGCCGAGCCGGGATCGCCGCCGTCGCCGACCGGTTCGGGAATCCGGTAGGCGGCGAGCTCACCGAGCAGGAAGGCGCCCGCATAGTCGAGCGCCAGATAGAACACCACCGCGCCGAGGCCGGCGATGACGCCGATCGCGATCCCGAGAATCAGCCACTTACGGATGTATCCGGAGCGTCGGATGAATCCCCCCAGGCCGCCGTCTTCACGGGTCTCGGCCATGGTCTGAAGATGCTAGCGCGCGTCTCAGCGGTATGCGGTCAGTCTGGCGAGGATCGCCACACCGCCGCCGGGGCCGACGGCTTGCCCCTCGGCGACGCCGGTCCTGCGTCCGACGCGCAAAGCGGTTCCGGCATACCGGGATTCGGGTCCGCTGTGGAAGGGGCGCAGGAAGTTGACCCTCAGCGACGCGGTACGCAACGGCTTGTCGGGACCGTCGGCGTGCAGCGCCGCGGACGCGACCAGTTCCAGCGCCATCGCCGTCACCCCGCCGTGCACGATGCCGATCGCGTTGTTCAGCACGGGGTCCTCGTCCTGCAGCAGAACCCGTCGCGCACCGCCGCTCTCGGCAACGCGGACCGCCATCCGGTCGGCCAGCGTCCCGGGCGGCAGTGGGCCGGACGGGCCGTCGGGGAACGGTGCGAGGTCGGCGGGTGAGTGGATGTAGAACGAGCGCACGGTGGCCGTGGCGAGCACGGTGTCGCGGTGAGTGAGTTCGCACAGCGCCAGCGCGACGTCGCTCTTGGTGCCGAACGGCCGCGCGGTGGCGACCACCGGTACATCCGGTGCGTCCGCGATGATCTCGGCGGCATCGGGATCGGCTTCCAGGGACAGCTCGCTGGACACCGTCCACTCGTCATCGGCGCGGCGCCGGTGGTTGACGAGGCCGCACGCGTGGTCGACGAGCATCGCCATGGGTGCAATGGTCGGGGCGCCGGTCAGCGGATTGACCATGCCGCCCACCGGGATCGAGGCCACGCACTCGTGGGGCATGTCCGTGGACGTCACGATGCCGAACCGGCCCAACGGGGTGTTCAGTGGATGAGACATCGGAATACAGCGTGACCGAAGAAGGCTGGCCATATACCCCTAGGGGGTATAGGATGACCGCCATGACGCATGCCGGCCATGGCGCACATCACCCGGACTCGGCGACGGCCGGTCATTCGGGGCACCACCACCCGCTGGGCCCGGATCAGTCGCACGAGCATCCGGGCGAGCACGGGCACTCGCACGACCACTCGGGCGGGCACGACCACTCGGGTCACGTCGCCGAGTTCCGGCGCCTGTTCTGGACCATGCTCGTGCTCGCCGTCCCCACGGTCGCGCTCTCCGGGATGTTCGCGATGATTCTCGGCTACTCGCTACCCGACATTCCCGGGATCAAATGGGTGTCGCCGGTGCTGGGCACCGTGATGTACGTCTGGGGCGGACGGCCCTTCCTGTCCGGAGCGGTCAGCGAAATCCGTTCCCGCGCACCGGGAATGATGCTGCTGATCAGCCTCGCGATCACGGTGGCGTTCCTGTCGTCCTGGGGAGCCAGCCTCGGTGTGCTGCACCACCAGCTGGACTTCTGGTGGGAACTGGCGCTGCTCATCGTCATCATGCTGCTCGGCCACTGGATCGAGATGCGTTCGCTCGCGCAGACCACGTCCGCGCTCGATTCCCTGGCGGCACTGCTGCCCGACGAGGCCGAGCGCGTCGTCGAGGGCGGCACCGAGACCGTCGCACCGGCGGAACTCCGCGTCGGCGACGTCGTGCTTGTCAGGCCCGGAGGCAACATCCCCGCCGACGGCGAGATCGTCGCCGGCGCCGCGGACGTCGACGAGTCGATGGTCACCGGTGAATCGCGCCCGGTCCGCCGCGAGGTCGGCGACCACGTCGTGGCCGGCACAGTGGCCACCGACTCGGGGCTACGGGTGCGGGTCGGCGCGGTCGGCGACGACACGACGCTCGCAGGTATCCAGCGGTTGGTGACCGAGGCGCAGAACTCGTCGTCGCGGGCCCAGCGCCTCGCGGACCGGGCGGCGGGCTGGTTGTTCTGGTTCGCGCTGTCGGCGGCGATCGTCACCGCGGTGGTGTGGTCGTTCGCGGGAATGCCCGCCGGGGCCGTCGTCAGGACCATCACTGTTCTGGTGATCGCTTGCCCGCACGCGCTCGGACTCGCGATACCGCTGGTGGTCTCGATCGCCACCGAACGCGCCGCCCGCGGCGGGGTTCTGGTCAAGGACCGGCTGGCGCTGGAGAGCATGCGGACCGTCGACGTCGTGCTGTTCGACAAGACCGGCACGCTCACCAAGGGGGAGCCGACGGTCACCGCCGTCGCGCCCGCGCCCGGCCGATCCGCCGAGGACGTGCTGACGTGGGCGGCGGCGGCCGAGGCGTATTCCGAGCACCCGCTCGCCAGCGCGATCGTCGCGGCAGCGCGTGACCGCTCGCTGACGCTGCCGCCGACGACCGATTTCAGCTCGTCGCCGGCGGTCGGCGTCAAGGCCACGGTCGAGGGCCGCAGCGTCCAGGTCGGCGGGCCGCGGATGCTGGCGGAGGCGGGGCTCGGCGAGCTACCCGAAACCGGCCAGTGGCGCGACGAAGGAGCGATCATCCTGCACGTCGCCGTCGACGGTGACGCCGTGGGCGCGATCAAGCTGGCCGACGAGGTCCGACCGGAATCCAGGGAGGTGGTCGAGGCGCTGACGAAACTGGGCGTCGAAGTGGTGATGATCACCGGCGACGCGGAGGCCGTGGCGCGGTCGGTTGCCGCCGACCTGGGAATCGATCGCGTGTTCGCCGGCGTGCGGCCCGAAGACAAGGCGGCAAAGGTGGCCGAGCTGCAGCACGGAGGCCGCAAAGTGGCGATGGTCGGCGACGGGGTCAACGACGCTCCCGCGCTGGCCCAGGCCGATGTCGGCATCGCGATCGGCGCGGGAACCGACGTGGCGATCGCCTCGGCCGGGGTGATTCTGGCAGGGTCGGACCCGCGCTCGGTGTTGTCGGTGCTCCTACTGTCGAGGGCCGCCTACCGCAAGATGAAGCAAAACCTTTGGTGGGCAGCGGGATACAACTTGGTGTCGGTACCGCTCGCGGCGGGAGTGCTGGCACCGGTCGGCTTCATCCTGCCGATGTCCGTCGGCGCGATCTTGATGTCGGCGTCGACCGTCGTGGTGGCGCTCAACGCTCAACTGCTGCGCCGGCTCGACCTCACGCCGGAAGCCAGCCTGAGAGCGGTTTCCTAAGAATCTGGCTAGGCTTTGCGCAAACCGGCACTTAGCGGTCTAAGCTGGGAAAAGCGCCGAAATGGCCCACTCCAGCAAACGCCAGGCGGCGCCGGGAGGGAAGTGTGATGTGTACCTCACCCCGCTGCAGGATGGTTGAAAGCCTTGAAAACCTCAGGGGGCCAACGAAATTGGGCCTCAACCGGGGCGATCACGGGCGTCCGGGCGGCATCGGTCCGGCGGGTTGGTTAGGTGCTCCTAAGTTGGCATGTCACCGGGTGTTTGACATATCGTTTCTCCACTCGAGGCAAGTGGAAAAAGGCCGGCGTTCGATGCTGCACAAAGGCACTCCCTAGCCGGGACCGGCGAAGCGCCGTCGTCTACGGCTGTCAGGCAGAGGCTACGTAACACGTGCAGAAAAGGGTAGGTGGGAATGGCGCCCAGGAAGCAAGGGCTGTACAACCCCGCGTTCGAACGCGACGCATGCGGCGTGGCGATGGTGGCCGATATGCACGGCCGCCGCAGCCGCGACATCGTCGACAAGGCGATCACCGCACTGGTCAACCTCGAGCATCGCGGCGCGCAGGGCGCCGAGCCCAACACCGGCGACGGTGCGGGCATCATGCTGCAGGTTCCCGACGAGTTCCTGCGCGCGGTGGTCGACTTCGACCTCCCGGAGCCGGGTAGCTACGCCACGGGCATCGCGTTCCTGCCGCAGTCGTCGAAGGATGCAGCGGCCGCGTGCGAGGCGGTCGAGAAGATCGCCGAGGCAGAAGGACTCGAGGTCCTGGGCTGGCGCGAGGTACCGACCGACGACTCGCCGCTGGGTGCGCTGGCCCGCGACGCGATGCCCACGTTCCGGCAGGTGTTCCTCTCGGGTGCCTCGGGCATGGAATTGGAGCGTCGCGCGTACGTGGTGCGTAAGCGCGCCGAACACGAGCTGGGCACCAAGGGTCCGGGCCAGGACGGGCCGGGACGCGAAACCGTCTACTTCCCAAGCCTTTCCGGGCAGACCTTCGTCTACAAGGGCATGCTGACCACTCCGCAGCTCAAGGCCTTTTACCTCGACCTGCAGGACGAACGGCTCACCAGCGCGCTGGGCATCGTGCACTCGCGCTTCTCGACCAACACGTTCCCGTCGTGGCCGCTGGCCCACCCGTTCCGGCGCATCGCCCACAACGGCGAGATCAACACCGTCACGGGTAACGAGAACTGGATGCGCGCACGAGAAGCGCTCATCAAGACCGACGTGTTCGGCCCGAATCAGGACCTCGACAAGATCACCCCGGTGTGCACGCCGGGGGCGTCGGACACGGCCAGGTTCGACGAGGTGCTCGAGCTTCTGCATCTGGGCGGACGCAGCCTGCCTCACGCGGTGCTGATGATGATCCCGGAGGCCTGGGAGCGCAACGAGTCGATGGACCCGGCGCGTCGGGCGTTCTACAAGTACCACGCCTCGCTGATGGAGCCGTGGGACGGCCCGGCCTCGATGACCTTCACCGATGGCACGGTGATCGGGGCGGTGCTCGACCGCAACGGCCTTCGGCCGTCGCGGATCTGGGTGACCAGGGACGGTCTGGTGGTCATGGCCTCGGAGGCCGGCGTGCTCGACCTCGATCCGTCGACCGTCGTCAAGAGGATGCGCCTGCAACCCGGCCGCATGTTCCTGGTCGACACCTCCAAGGGCCGCATCGTCTCCGACGAGGAGATCAAGGCCGAACTCGCCGCCGAGCAGCCGTACGGGGAGTGGCTCGACGCCGGCCTGTTCCACCTCGACGAACTCCCGCCCGGCGACTATGTGCGCATGCCCCACCACCGGGTGGTGTTGCGCCAGCAGATCTTCGGTTTCACCTACGAGGAGCTCAACCTGCTGGTCGCGCCGATGGCGCGCACCGGCGCCGAGCCGATCGGCTCGATGGGCACCGACACCCCGATCGCGGTGCTGTCCGCTCGGCCCCGAATGCTCTACGACTATTTCCAGCAGCTGTTCGCCCAGGTGACCAACCCGCCGCTGGACGCCATCCGCGAAGAGGTGGTGACCAGCCTGCAGGGCACGCTCGGGCCCGAGGGTGACCTGCTCAACCCAAACGCCGAGTCGTGCCGCCAGATCGTGCTGCCCCAGCCGATCCTGCGCAACGCCGAACTGTCGAAGCTGATGTGCGTCGACCCCGACCACGAGATCCGCGGCCACAAGCACGGTATGCGCGCGGCGGTGATCCGCTGCCTGTACCCGGTCAACCGTGGCGGCCAGGGCCTCAAGGAGGCACTGGACAAGGTGCGGGCCAAGGTGTCGGACGCGATTCGCGACGGCGCGCGCATCATCGTGCTCTCCGACCGTGAGTCCAACGAGCAGATGGCGCCGATCCCGTCGCTGCTGTCGGTGTCCGCCGTGCACCACCACCTCGTTCGGGAACGCACCCGCACCAAGGTCGGTCTGGTGGTCGAGGCCGGTGACGCCCGCGAGGTGCACCACATGGCCATGCTGTGCGGCTTCGGCGCGGCGGCGATCAACCCGTACATGGCGTTCGAGTCGATCGAGGACATGGTCGAGCGCGGTGTGATCACCGGCATCTCCAGTGATCAAGCCAAGGCCAACTACGTCAAGGCCGCGGGTAAGGGCGTGCTCAAGGTGATGTCGAAGATGGGCATCTCCACGCTGGCCTCCTACACCGGCGCCCAGCTGTTCCAGGCCATCGGCATCAGCCAGCAGGTGCTCGACGAGTACTTCACCGGATTGAGCTGTCCCGTCGGCGGAATCGACCTCGACGACATCGCCGACGACGTCGCCGCGCGGCACTCGTTGGCCTATCTCGACCGGCCCGACGAGTGGGCACACCGCGAACTCGAGGTCGGCGGCGAGTACCAGTGGCGCCGGGAGGGCGAGTACCACCTGTTCAACCCGGACACGGTGTTCAAACTCCAACATTCGACTCGCACCGGGCAGTACGAGATATTCAAGGAATACACCAAACTCGTCGACGACCAGAGCGAGCGGATGGCTTCGCTGCGCGGGCTGCTCAAGTTCCGCGACGGGTTGCGCCCGCCGGTGCCGCTCGACGAGGTGGAGCCGGCCAGCGAGATCGTCAAGCGGTTCTCGACCGGCGCGATGAGCTACGGCTCGATCTCCGCCGAGGCCCACGAGACGTTGGCCATCGCGATGAATCGCCTTGGCGGCCGGTCGAATTCGGGTGAGGGCGGAGAGGACGTCAAACGCTTCGACCACGACGAGAACGGTGACTGGCGCCGCAGCGCGATCAAGCAGGTGGCGTCGGGCCGGTTCGGCGTGACGAGCCACTACCTGAGCAACTGCACCGACATCCAGATCAAGATGGCTCAGGGCGCGAAACCCGGTGAGGGTGGCCAACTTCCGGGTGCCAAGGTGTATCCGTGGGTGGCCGAGGTGCGGCACTCCACACCCGGCGTGGGTCTGATCTCGCCGCCGCCGCACCACGACATCTATTCGATCGAGGATCTGGCTCAGCTCATCCACGACCTCAAGAACGCCAACCCGCAGGCGCGTGTGCACGTCAAGCTGGTCTCCGAGAACGGCGTGGGGACGGTCGCGGCCGGCGTGTCCAAGGCGCACGCCGACGTCGTGCTGATCTCCGGCCACGACGGTGGTACCGGCGCGACGCCGATGACGTCGATGAAGCACGCAGGCGCGCCGTGGGAACTCGGCCTGGCTGAAACTCAGCAGACGTTGCTGCTCAACGGGCTTCGTGACCGCATCGTGGTTCAGGTCGACGGTCAGCTCAAGACCGGCCGCGATGTCGTGGTCGCCGCACTCCTCGGCGCCGAGGAGTTCGGTTTCGCCACCGCGCCGCTGGTGGTGTCGGGCTGCATCATGATGCGCGTCTGCCACCTTGACACCTGCCCCGTCGGCGTCGCGACTCAAAATCCGGTGCTGCGCGAGCGGTTCACCGGTAAGCCCGAATTCGTCGAGAACTTTTTCATGTTCATCGCCGAAGAGGTCCGCGAGATGATGGCGCAGTTGGGCTTCCGCACGGTCAACGAAATGGTCGGCCAGGTGGGGGCGCTGGACACCACAAAGGCAGCCGAGCACTGGAAGGCATACAAGCTGGACCTGGCGCCGGTGCTGCACGAGCCTGAGTCGGCGTTCATGAATCAGGACCTGTACTGCAGTTCGCGTCAGGACCACGGCCTGGACAAGGCACTCGACCAGCAGTTGATCGTGATGTGCCGCGAAGCGCTGGATTCCCAGACGCCGGTGCGCTTCTCGACGACGATCGCCAACGTCAACCGGACGGTCGGCACGATGCTCGGCCACGAAGTGACCAAAGCCTATGGTGGGCAAGGTCTTCCGGACGGCACCATCGACATCACCTTCGACGGTTCGGCAGGCAACAGCTTCGGGGCCTTCGTACCGAAGGGCATCACGCTGCGGGTCTACGGCGATGCCAACGACTATGTCGGCAAGGGTCTTTCGGGCGGACGGATCGTGGTGCGGCCACCGGACAGCGCACCTGAGGACTACGTCGCCGAGGACAACATCATCGCGGGCAACGTGATCCTGTTCGGCGCGACCAGCGGCCAGGCGTTCATCCGCGGTCAGGCCGGTGAACGGTTCGCGGTGCGCAACTCCGGGGCTCACGCGGTGGTCGAAGGGGTGGGCGACCACGGTTGTGAGTACATGACCGGCGGCAAGATCGCGATCCTCGGGCCGACGGGGCGCAACTTCGCCGCGGGCATGTCCGGCGGCATCGCTTACGTCTACGACCCCGACGGTGATCTGCCGGACAACCTCAACGCCGAGATGGTGGAACTGGAGGGCCTCGACGAGGAGGACCTCGAGTGGCTCGCGGGCATGATCCAGGCCCACGTCGACGCCACCGATTCCGCTGTCGGAGCGCACATCCTCGACGACTGGGACAACAACGTGAAGCATTTCACCAAGGTGATGCCCCGCGACTTCAAGCGGGTGCTCGAGGCGATCGCCGAGGCCGAACGGACCGGCGCCAACGTCGATGAGGCGATCATGGCGGCCGCCAGTGGCTGATCCCCGCGGTTTCCTCAAGTACACAGAGCGCGAGACCCCGCAACGGCGGCCCGTGCCGATTCGTCTGCGTGACTGGAAAGAGGTCTACGAGGACTTCTCCCACGACACCCTGCGCCAGCAGGCGACCCGCTGCATGGATTGCGGTATTCCGTTCTGCCACAACGGTTGTCCCCTCGGGAACCTGATCCCCGAGTGGAACGACCTGGTGCGCAACGACCGCTGGCACGATGCCATCGAGCGGCTGCACGCGACGAACAACTTCCCCGAGTTCACCGGCCGGCTGTGCCCTGCGCCGTGCGAGGGATCCTGCGTTCTGGGCATCAACCAGGATCCGGTCACGATCAAGCAGATCGAGGTCGAGATCATCGACAAGGCGTTCGACGAGGGGTGGGTGACACCGCGGCCGCCGGAGGTCACGACCGGAAAGAAGGTCGCCGTCGTCGGCTCCGGCCCCGCCGGGCTGGCCGCCGCCCAGCAGCTGACCCGCGCCGGACACACCGTCACGCTGTTCGAGCGCGACGACCGCATCGGCGGGCTGCTGCGTTACGGCATCCCCGAGTTCAAGATGGAGAAGCGCCACATCGACCGTCGGCTTGAGCAGATGGCGGCCGAGGGCACCGAGTTCCGCACCGGCGTCAACGTCGGTGTCGACATAACAGCGCAGCAGCTACGCAAGGAATTCGATGCGGTGGTGCTGGCCGGCGGCGCGACGGAACGCCGCGACCTGCCCATCCCGGGCCGCGAGCTCGACGGCATCCACCAGGCGATGGAGTACCTGCCGTGGGCCAACCGGGTGCAGCTCGGCGACCCCGTCGCCGACGAGCACGGGCTTCCGCCCATCCACGCGAAGGGCAAGAAGGTCATCATCATCGGTGGCGGCGACACCGGTGCCGACTGCCTGGGCACCGCGCACCGCCAAGGCGCGGCCAGCGTGCATCAGTTCGAGATCATGCCGCGGCCACCGGACACCCGTGCCGATTCGACACCGTGGCCGGTCTACCCGTTGATGTTCCGGGTGTCCTCCGCGCATGAGGAAGGCGGCGAGCGGGTCTACTCGGTCAACACCGAGGAGTTCGTCGGCCGCGACGGACATGTCACCGGGCTGCGTGGCCACGAGGTCACGATGACCGCGGGCAAGTTCGAGAAGGTCGAGGGCACCGAGTTCGAGATGGAAGCCGACCTCGTGCTGCTCGCGATGGGCTTCACCGGTCCCGAGCGCGAAGGCCTGCTGACCGATCTCGGGGTCGAGATCAATGAGCGGGGCAATGTCAGCCGTGACGCCGACTTCGCCTCGTCGGTGCCCGGCGTCTTCGTCGCCGGCGACATGGGACGCGGGCAGTCGCTGATCGTGTGGGCGATCGCGGAAGGTCGCGCCGCCGCGGCGGGCGTGGACCGCTACCTCATGGGGCATTCCGCGCTGCCTGCGCCGATCAAACCGACCGCCGTGCCGCAGCGATGAGCGCTTGCGCGAAGAGCAGAAGGCAGCGATGAGCGCTCGCGCGAAGAGCAGAGGCTAGCAGGCAACTCGGCGCGACACGCCGCGCAATGTGCCGTTTTTGCGGCTGGGCGCGCGACAGTAGTGGCGGTGATCAGCCGCTACCGCACGGGCGGCGCCGGGCTGGAATTCAACCGGCGCAACTTCATCGCGGCTCTGTCGGTCGCCACCGTCGGGGCTGTAGGGCTGAGCCGGTGCGCCGCCGGGGAGCAACCGCGAGTGTCGGGTGTGGCGGCGTCGCAGGTTCCGGCCGCAGCGTCGGCCGGCTTGTTGCCGCCGCCACCGAAGTCGGCGCGGATCGCTCTACCCGCGGGCGGGGTGCTGAGCGTCCTGCCGGGTGAGGGAGATCTGTTGGCGTTGACCGTCGACGACGGGGTGAGCAGCGACGTGGTGCGCGCCTACACGCAATTCGCCAAGGACACCGGAATCCGGCTGACGTACTTCGTCAACGGCATCTACCGGTCCTGGACCGATCACGCCGATTTGTTGCGGCCGCTGGTCGACGACGGGCAGATCCAATTGGCCAACCACACGTGGTCGCACCCGGACCTCACCAAGCTGCCGCTCGTCGACGTGGCCGAGCAGTTCCGGCGCAACCACGACTTCTTGTGGAAGACGTACGGGGTGGATGCACGTCCGTACTTCCGGCCGCCCTACGGCGCGACCAGCCCCCACGTCGACAAGGTGTCGGGCGATCTCGGCTACACCGCCGGCACGTTGTGGTCGGGCTCGCTGGAGGACCACGTGTGGATCCCGCCGGCGGAAGTCGTCCGGATGGCCCACAAACACTTCACCGCGCAGACCATCGTGATCGGCCACCTCAACCACCCGCCGGTCACCGAAGTCTTCGGGCAGTTGGTCGACATCGTCCGAACGCGCAGGCTGCGTACCGTGACCCTGGATGACGTGTTCGTGAGGCCGCCGCGGTAGTCACATCTGTCACTCTAATAACTCTAAAAACATCAGATGATTTGTCGGCGCGCCTAACACAGTTTGCCGGCGGACAGGTTCTAATGACTTCATGGGGGCGCTGCGGTAAGGTTGGGCCCCGGTCAGCTATCGGTTTCGACACAGGAGTCAGTTCCGTGTATGTCAACCCGCTATCCCGGTCTCGGGTGAGCCGAATCGCCTGGTCACTCCTTCGTCATCCGCTGAAGAGCCGCGAGTTCCCCGCCAAGGCGGAGCGTCTCATCACCGCCGACGAGCTTCGTCTGTACGGCGTCTAGCAACTGGCAAGCGCGGACCTCCTCGCGCTGTGCCCCATCGGGCCGCTCGTTTGCCAAATCGTTATATCTTCGTGACTGTCAGAAACGGCGGCTAATCCCCCAGGCCGGATGCGGCGATCGCGTCGGCCAATGGTTCGAGCACCGCGGGGTCGTGCGGCGGCGGCAGATAGATGATCGCCAGGTTCAGGCCTTCCTGTCCCAGGGCCGCGGCTTCGGAAAGGGCCTTGTCGTAGTTGCGGTCAGGGTCCAACCGGACGTGGGCCGAAAGCATGATCTCCGCCGGATCCCGTCCGATGTCGGCACAGTGGCCGGCGAGCACGTCGCGCTTGCGCGCGAACTCCTCCGGCGTTCCGCCGACGAAGTTCCAGTGTTGGGCGTATCGGGCCGTGATCCTCAACGTGCGCTTCTCGCCGTTTCCGCCGATGCAGATCGGCGGATGCGGGCGCTGAGGGCCCTTCGGCTCGTTGCGGGCGTCCGTCAGTTGGTAGAACGTGCCGTCGAACGACGTGGTCTCCTGGCTGAGCAGGTTGGTGAGAACCTCGCACGCCTCCTCGAAACGGTCGAACCGCTCCCGGATCGAACCCAACTGAATTCCGTAAGCCCCCGACTCCTCCTCGTTCCAGCCCGCGCCGATCCCGAGTTCGAGCCGGCCGTCGGACACGATGTCCAACGCCGAGGCCATATTCGCGAGCACCGCGGGGTGGCGGTAGTGGATGCCGGTGACGAGCACACCGACGCGTAACCGCTCGGTCGCCTGCGCGAGCGCGGTGAGCGTCACCCAGCCCTCCAGGCACGGGCCGGTGGAGTCGGAGAAGATCGGGTAGAAGTGGTCGAACGTCCAGCCGGATTCGAATACGTCGATCTGGTCGGCGGCCTTCCACACGGCGAGCATGTCGGCCCAGGTGGTGTTTTGCGGCGATGTCTTGAAAGCGAACCTCACCGAGGCGAGGGTAGTCCCGAACGGCTGACAGCCGGCTGTGAGCCACTCCGGCCGTCTATTCGGCTTCGCCACTTCGGCCGTCTATTCGGCTTCGCCGAATTCGTCGAACCAGTACGCGAGCTTGCCGCGGCGGCTCACCGCGCGCAGCCGGCGTTCGGCCACCGCACGGGTCTTGGTGGTGGTGACGATCAGCAGCTCGTCGCCGATCGCGATTCGGGTGTCGGGCTGCGGGACGAAGGTGCGCCCGTCGCGGATGATCAACGTGATCACGCACGGATCGGGTAGCCGCAGTTCCAGCACGGTGACGTTGTGCAGCCGCGACGGCGCCTGCACCGTCATGGTCAGAAGCTCTGCGTCCAGCACGTCGAGCGGAGCCGACTCCACCTGGATCTCCCGCGTCGCCTCTTTCGAGATCAATCCCAGTCGATGCGCGACAAAGCGCAGGCTGGGACCCTGCACCAGGGTGAACACCACCACGAGGATGAACACGATGTTGAGAAGGCGGACGCTGTCGGGCACACCGCCCACGATGGGGAAGGTCGCCAACACGATCGGCACGGCACCGCGTAACCCCGCCCAGGAGACGAAAACCTGTTCGCGCCAGGGGATTCGGAACCACACCAAGGACAGGAACACGGATAGCGGCCTGGCGACGAGCAGCAACACCAGACCCGTCACGATGCCGGGCACCACCTCAGCGGCCAGGTCGCTGGGGTCGACGAGCAAGCCGAGCAGGACGAACAGACCGATCTGAGCGAGCCAGCCGAGCCCCTCGGCGAACGAACGCGTGGCCGAACGGTGAGGCAGGCCGGTGTTGGCGAGCACGACCGCGGCCACATAGGCGGCGAGGAACCCGCTGCCGTGTGCGGTGCCGCCCGCCGCGAACGCGACCATGCCGAGCCCGAAGGTGGCCAGCGGGTAGAGGCCCGACGCCGGAAGTGCGATGCGGCGCAGCGCCATCGAGCCCAGATAGCCGACGCCGACGCCGATCACCGCACCGACCACCAGCTCGTAGACCAGTTCGGCGAGCGCGTGCACGGGCGACAGTTCGAGCGGGGCCACGCTGAACATCAGCACGAGGATGACGGCCGGGGCGTCGTTGAATCCGGACTCGGCCTCCAGCAGGCCCGCCACCCGGCGGGGCAGGGGCACCACGCGCAGCACCGAGAACACCGCCGCGGCGTCGGTGACCGAGACGACCGCGCCGAGCAGCAGCGACAACTGCCAGTTGATACCCAGCAGCAGGTGCGCCCCGGCCGCGGTGATGAGCATGCTGACCGCGACACCGAGGGTCGCGAGCACGCCCGCGGGCGCGAGCACGCGCCGGATGTCGGAGAACCGGGTCGTCAGACCGCCTTCGACGAGGATCACGGCCAGCGCCACCGTGCCCAGGTGGTCGGCGAGCAGATAGTTGTCGAAACTCAGGCCGAGCCCGTCTTCGCCGACGATGACGCCGACGAAGAGGAACAGCAGCAGACTGGGCAGCCCGACCCGGCTGGCGGCCCTGGTGGCGACGATGCTCGCCAGCAGCACCACCCCAGCGATCAGCAGCACAAGATAGAGCTGCTCGAGGGTCATTGCATCCCCGTTCGGGACCGGATTGGCGGTGTGAAAGGCAGTAAAACACCTACCACGGGTGGTGGCCGGGCGCTCCGGGCCGGAAGCTGCGCGCAAGGCCGCCGCGATGGGTAAGTATGAGTGCGTGATACGGCTCCGCTGGTGGCAACTCGACGCGTCGCGTCGCGCCGAGGAGCGGCCGATGATGCGGGTCGGTATCGCCGGGGCCGGGGCGGTCGGCCGGTCGGTGGCTCAGGAACTGATCGACTATGGCCACAAGGTCCTGTTGATCGAACACGACGTGCGGCACTACGAACCGCGGACCGTTCCGGAAGCGGAATGGCTGCTCGCCGACGCGTGCGAGTTGTCCTCACTCGAGGAGTCCGGGCTGCAGATGTGCGACGTGGTGATCGCGGCCACCGGCGACGACAAGGTCAACCTGGCGGCCTCGCTGCTGGCGAAGACGGAGTTCGGCGTCGGTCGCGTGGTGGCTCGGGTCAACGACCTGCGCAACGAGTGGTTGTTCACCGAGGCGTGGGGCGTCGATGTCGCGGTCTCCGCGCCGAGCGCGCTGGTGGCGGCGATCGAGGGCGCCATCGACATCGGCCACGTGGTGCGGTTGATGCAATTGCGGCACGGGCAGGTGAGCTTGGCGAAACTGACGCTGCCCGAGGGTGATCCGCTGGTCGGTCAACGGATGGGAGACCTGCCGTTGCTGGAGAACACCGCGCTGGCGATCATCATCCGCGACAGCGGGATCGTCCTGCCCCGGCCCGACGACGTGCTGCAAGCCGGCGACGAGATGCTGTTTCTGGCCGGCGGATCAACCCGTGGTGAAGTCGCCGCGCTCGTGCACGGCGCGATCAACTCGACGAGCGCTCGAGCGTCAGGCGGGTGACGTGGGTTCGGGCATGGTCGATCGCCTCGTCGAGTGAGTCCATCAAGTGGTTCTCGTGGCGTAGTGAATCGAATACGCCGACGTTGGAAAGCAGGCTCATGTGTTCCGGGCGAACGCCTTTGATGATCACGGTGATGCCGCGCGCCTCCAGTTCGGTGGCGATCTGCGCCAACGAATTCGCGCCGGTGGCGTCGAGCATGCCCAGTTGGCTGAGCCGGATGATCACCACCGACGTGTGCGGATGGTCGGTATCGATGATCTCGTTCGAGATGCGCTCGGCCACACCGAAGAACATCGCTCCGTCCAGACGCAGCAGCGCGATCCGCTCGTCACCGGCGCGGCGCGGCGCGGGGAGATCTTCTCGGGTCACGCTGCTGCGACGGGCCACACCGCGCAGCGCGAAGAACGCCGCGACGACGACCCCGATCTGCACGGCTTCGATGAGGTCGAAGCACACCGTGATGGCGGCGGTCAGCGCAAACGTCACAGCATCCGAGCGGGTGGAGCGCAGGATCTTGCGAACGGTGGACAACGAGATCATCCGAAACGCGGTCACCATCAGAACGCCCGCCAAGGCCGACAACGGTATTGCGGAAACGGGTCCGGTCGCCAGGTAGACGACTGCGAGCAGGACCAGCGAATGCACGATAGCCGCGACCCGGGTGCGCGCGCCGGAACGAACGTTGACGGCGGTACGGGCGATGGCACCGGTCGCGGGCATTCCGCCGAAGGCGCCCGATGCGACCGAAGCGAGGCCCTGTCCCACCAGTTCGCGGTCGGGGTCGTACGGTCCCGTCGGCGCCATGGTGGCGGCGACCCGCGCCGACAGCAGGGACTCGATGGCGGCCAGTGCCGCGATCGCCAAAGCGGCACCGACGAGGGTCCGCATCGCGCCGCTGTCCACGTGGGGAATGACGGGCGCGGGGAGGTGGGACGGTAGCTCACCGATGCTCGCTAACGAAATATCAAGAGCTACCACGATTATCGTCACGACTACCACGGCAGCGAGCGATTCCGGGATACCGCGGTGCAGGCGCGGGAGGGTCACCATCAGCGTCGCGACAACCGCCACCACGGCAAGCGTTTTCGCGGCCGATGACCAATCCGCTTGTCTGACAACGTTCCACGCGACCGACAAGGTGCGCCCGCCCGCCGGGCTGTCTTGGCCGAATGCGGCGGGCACCTGCTGAAGGAAGATGATGGCCGCGATGCCCAGGGTGAACCCCTCGATGACGGGCCAGGGGATGAACGTCACCGCACGGCCCAGGCCGGTGACTCCCGCGACGAGCACGAGCAGACCGGCCAGCACGGTGACGAGGGCGATGCTGCCGAGACCGTAGTGAGCCACGATCGGTGCGAGCACGACGGCCATCGCACCGGTGGGCCCGGACACCTGCACATGCGACCCGCCGAACACGGCGGCCACCAAACCGGCGACGACGGCGGTGACCAGTCCGGCAGCGGCACCGACACCCGAACTGATGCCGAACGCCAGGGCCAGGGGTAGGGCGACGACGCCGACCGTGATTCCGGCCAGGATGTCACGTCGCCAGGACTTGGGCAGTTCTGCGTAGTCGTGGCGGTTCGGAAGTAGGCGGGTCAGGTTCACTTGGCGCGACCCAGGGGAGGCAGCGTCTTGAACGCCTCCAACCGGTCCCGGTTGGTTCCGAGGACGTCGGCGAGGAAGGTTCTGGCGATGACCAGGAGTTCGGAGATCTTCGGGTGGGCGAGTTCGTAGAGGACTGAGTTGCCGACTCGTTGTGCCGAGACCACGCGATGACGCTTGAGCACCGCCAAGTGCTGGGACAGCAGCGTGGGTTCGAGGTCGGTGTCGGCGAGGATCTCGCTGACCGAGGTCGGCTCGCCGTTGGCCGACAGAATTTCCAGGACACGGATGCGTGCCGGGTGAGCCAGCGCCTTGAACAGGTTGGCCTTGATCTCGTAGAGCGGTAGCTCGGGGCTACCGACGAAGCGGTGGGGCATTACATTCCAGCAGTTGATGGATTGAACAAATTCTCAATCCACTATATCGCCCCCAGGTCTGGGCGTGCAAAACGGGCACACTGGACTGATGGACCCCGTCAACGCCCTGCGGCAGATCGCTTACTACAAGGACCGTGCGCGCGAGGACCCGCGCCGGGTGATGGCCTACCGGAACGCCGCCGACGTCGTCGAAGCCCTGTCCGACGCCGACCGCGAACGCCACGGCACCGCGAACAGTTGGCAGTCACTGCCCGGTATCGGCCCCAAGACCGCGAAGGTCATCGCGCAGGCGTGGGCCGGACACGAACCGGATGTGCTGACCGAATTGCGGTCAAATGCAACAGATCTCGGTGGCGGCGATGTCCGTGCCGCGCTGCGCGGCGACCTGCATGTGCATTCGAACTGGTCCGACGGTTCCGCCCCCATCGAGGAAATGATGTCGGCGGCAAGGGATCTGGGACATGAATACTGTGCGTTGACCGACCACTCACCGCGGCTTCGGATCGCCAACGGCCTGTCGCCCGAGCGGCTGCGCCGTCAACTCGACGTCATCGACGAGTTGCGCGACGCGGTCGCGCCGCTGCAGATTCTCACCGGCATCGAAGTCGACATCCTCGAGGACGGCTCCCTCGACCAGGAGGACGAGCTGCTCGAACGGCTCGACATCGTGGTGGCCAGTGTGCATTCGAAGCTGTCGATGGACGCCCCGTCGATGACGCGTCGCATGCTCAGGGCGGTCGCCAACCCGCACACCGATGTGCTGGGCCACTGCACCGGCCGCCTGGTCACCGGAGGGCGCGGGATGCGGCCGGAATCGAAATTCGACGCCGAGAAGGTGTTCACTGCCTGTCGGGACCACGGCACGGCCGTCGAGATCAACTCCCGACCGGAGCGGCGCGACCCGCCGACCCGGCTGCTCAAACTCGCGCTGGAGATCGGCTGCCTGTTCTCGATCGACACCGATTCGCACGCGCCCGGGCAGCTGGAGTTCCTCGGTTACGGAGCCCAGCGTGCGCTCGATGCCGAGGTGCCGGTCGAGCGCATCGTCAACACGTGGCCCGCCGAGGAATTGTTGGCCTGGGCCGGATCATGAGATCGTCCGCGGTTAACTCAGCGGAACGGGGTACAGGGTGTCTGTGAGAAGAAAAATCGAGGAGACAGCCGCGGCGCTCGGCGCGCGCGCCGCAGAGCTCGCGAACGTCGCGGGCGAGACGGCAGGGCGCCTCGTGCGACGCGTCAGCGGGGGGTCCGACGAGCGAGCCGAGCAGACCAAACCGGCGTCGACGGCGTCGTCGGCGCCACCGAAGAAGGCTCCGGCAAAGGAGGCGGCCGCGAAGAAGGCTCCGGCGAAAAAGGCACCCGCCAAGAAGGTGACCAAGGTGCCCGCTAAGAAGGCGGCGGCCCAGGCGCCGGTGAAGAAGGCGCCGGCCAAGAAGACGACTGCCAAGAAGGCGGCCGCCAAGGTGCCCGCCAAGAAGGCACCCGCGAAAAAGGCTGTGCCGCCTATGAAGTCGGCGAAGACTGAAGCCGCCAACCCACCGCCGAAGCCGGTCCGGGCAGCCAAGAAGGCGCAACCCGCCAAGCGGGCGAAGGCCCAGCCGCGCAAAGGAAAGCCCGGGTCAGTCGGGTAGCTGGGGCATTTCGAGACCGGGGTCGCGGCCAAGTAACACGCCGCGGGTCACCGCGGAATTGCCGTACCGCTGTCGCACCCGATCAACGGCTTCGTCGACCGCGGTGGTGTCGTGGCTCTCCTCGAACGGCAGCTCGAGTTGTTGCGCGCCATGGCGATCGATGTTTGACACGGCGAACCCGACAAGGGTGAGACCGCGCTCGGCGATCAACGGCGCCGCCGCGGCCACGAGGCCCCGGGCGGTGTGCAGGATCACGTCGGTCGACGCGGTCGCGCGTGGCAGCGTGTGCGACCGGGTGGCGCGGCCGAAGTCGTCGAAGCGCAGCCGCAGAACCACGGTGCGCCCGGTCCGCCCGGCCTTGCGCATCCGCCGGGTGATGCGGTCGATCAGGTTGACGACGACGGCGTCGATCTCGCCCTGCGACATCGTGTTGCCACGCCGGCCCAACGCGCGCTGCGCACCGACCGAGCGACGGCGCACCCCGGTGACGACCCGGCGCCGATCGATGTTGCGCGACAACGCGAACAACCGGCTACCCATCGCTGAGCCGACGAGGGATCCGAGAGTGGACTCGGTCAGCTCGGCGACGTCGGCCACCGTCTCGATGCCGTAGGTGTGCAACTTCTCGGCGGTCTTGGCGCCGACGCCCCACAGTCGGCGCACCGGCAACGGGTGCAGAAACGCCAGCTCGCCGTCGGGTGGAACGAGCAGCAGCCCGTCGGGCTTGGCCTCCTGGCTGGCAACCTTGGCCAGGAACTTGGTGCGCGCGATGCCGACGGTGATGGGCAGGCCGACCTCTTCACGGACCCGCGCCCGCAACCGGGCTGCGATCTCGACAGGGGTGCCCGAGACCCGCCGAAGGCCCGACACGTCGAGAAACGCCTCGTCGACCGACAGCGGTTCGACCACCGGCGTCGTGTCGTGGAAGACGTCGAAGACCGCCCTGCTGGCCTGTGAGTACGCCGACATTCGCGGAGGCACGACGATCGCGTGCGGACAGAGGCGGCGTGCTTCTCGTCCGCCCATCGCGGTTCGCACACCGTATGCCTTGGCTTGGTAGCTGGCGGCGAGCACGACCCCGGCGCCCACGATCACCGGCCGGCCGCGCAACGATGGGTCGTCGCGCTGTTCGACAGACGCGTAGAACGAAT
The DNA here is from genome assembly GCF_001499905.1 of Mycobacterium sp. GA-1285. Taxonomy (GTDB): domain Bacteria; phylum Actinomycetota; class Actinomycetes; order Mycobacteriales; family Mycobacteriaceae; genus Mycobacterium. The sequence goes on from NZ_LQIS01000026.1 coordinate 23,119, forward strand.
CGAGGTCGGCGTGCAGGATGCTCGCCGGATGAGCCCCGGAACCAACGGACACGAACATATGTTCGCATCGAGGCCCGACTAGTGGCGAGTGGTGCCGTAGATACTCGTGACCCAGATGTGGGCGAGGGTGTCGACGAGCTGCGCCGAATCCACGGCAGGCTGCTCGGATGCGAAAGCCGCGAGCATGGTGCGCTCGTTCATCAGGTTCAGTGACGTCGCGAGGTCGTGGGCCGGGATGGTTTCAGGAGCCTCACCACGGGCGCGTTCACTCTCGATGGATGCGGTGGTGTGGTCGATCCACTTCTGCATGAAGCGTGACCACAGCGCGCGCACGTCGGGATTGGTGGGCCGGGCGGCCGCACCGGCTAGCGTTACCGCCCGGTGCGAACCAAAGGTGTTGAACAGCGCGTTGATGGCCTTCCAGACTCCGGCGGGGTCCACGGCCGTATCCATACCGCCCATCGCGGCGTCGGCATTACGGTCGGCCTCGTCGATCACCTGCTCGACGAGCGCACGAAGCACGGAGTCCTTCGACGGGAAGTAGAAATAGAACGTCGGGCGGGAGATGCCGGCACCTTTGGCCAGGTCGTCGACCGAGATGTCGGCCAGCGAGCGCTCCTCGAGCAGTGCCTCGAGTGTCAAGAGAATCGCCTGCTCACGGTCGTCGCCGGAGGGTCGGCCGGAACGGCGTCCCCGCGGTCCGCGGGACTGGCTGACGGTGGTCACATCGAATGACTTTACACGGTGTCGAGGTTTTCAACAGGGTGTTGACTGACTCGACACACCGTTGATACGCTCCGGTACCATGAGCGAACACCTCGACGTCGTCATCGTGGGAGCCGGTATCTCCGGCATCAGCGCCGCATGGCATTTGCAGGACCGCTGCCCGGACAAGACCTACGCGATCCTGGAGCGCCGGGAGAACCTCGGCGGCACCTGGGATCTGTTCAAGTACCCCGGCATCCGGTCCGACTCGGACATGTTCACGCTCGGCTTCCGGTTCAAGCCGTGGACCTCGGAGAAGGCGATCGCCGACGGGCCGTCGATCATGGCGTACCTCAAGGAGACGGTGGCCGAGTACGGCATCGACAAGCACATTCGCTACCGCAGCCGCGTGGTGTCGGCGGACTGGTCGGATGAGGACAACCGTTGGACCGTGCGCGTCGAGCGGGACGGCGAGGAAGCGGAGATCACCGCGTCGTTCCTGTTCGCCGCGAGTGGCTATTACAACTACGACCAGGGTTACACCCCGGAGTTCGTCGGCCGCGACGACTTCGAGGGCACGATAATTCATCCGCAGCACTGGCCCGAGGACCTCGACTACCAGGGCAAGAAGATCGTCGTGATCGGCAGCGGCGCGACCGCGGTCACGCTGATTCCGGCACTGGCCAACTCGGGAGCAGGCCACGTGACGATGCTGCAGCGGTCACCGACCTACATCGGCGCGCTGCCCGACGTCGACCCGTTCGCCGTCCAGACCAAGAAGGCGTTACCCGAGAAGGTGGCGTACGTGCTCAACCGCTGGAAGAGCATCCTGTTCCAGTCCGCGCAGTACCAGATCAGCAGGCGTTTCCCGAAATTCATGCGCAAGCAGCTGATGACCATGGCGCAGCGCCGGCTGCCCGAGGGCTATGACGTGGACAAGCACTTCGGTCCGCACTACAACCCGTGGGACGAGCGGCTGTGCCTGGCGCCCAACGGCGATCTGTTCAAGACGATCCGCAAGGGCCAGGCCGACGTCGTCACCGACACCATTGAGCGGTTCACCAACACCGGCATCAAGCTCACCTCCGGAGAGGAGCTGACCGCCGACATCATCATCACCGCAACGGGGTTGAACCTGCAGCTGTTCGGTGGCGCGACGATCATGCGCAACGGCGAGCCGATCGAGCTGAACGAGACCATGGCCTACAAGGGCATGATGCTGACCCACATGCCGAATATGGCGTTCACGATCGGCTACACGAACGCCTCGTGGACGCTGAAGGCCGACCTGGTCTCGGAGTTCTTCTGCCGAGTGCTGAACTACTTGGACGCCAACGGATTCGACCGCTTCGAACCGAAGCATCCCGGCAACAGTGTCGACGAGCGCCCGCTGATGGATTTCACCCCCGGCTATGTCCTGCGCGCACTGGACTATCTGCCGAAGGCCGGACATGTCGCGCCGTGGCGGCTCAAGCAGAACTACCTGCTCGACCTGCGGCTGATCCGTCGCGGCAAGGTCGACGACGAGGCGCTCGAGTTCACCAAACACCGTGCGGCGGTGAGAGCTTCGGCTTAGAGAGCGCCTCGCGTCCGCGAGTGTGCATTCTCATACGTCACCGGCGGCGTGTCGCGTATGAAACCGCACACTCGGGCGGGAACTACGGTTCGACCACGACGATGCCGTCGTCGTCGCTGTAGGCGATGTGGCCCGGCTCGAACACCACCCCGCCGAATTCGACCGCGATATCGCGTTCGCCCGCACCGGTTTTCGTGCTCTTTCGGGGATTGGTGCCCAGCGCCTTGATACCGATGTCGAGCGTTCGCAACGCCGCGGAGTCACGGACGGCTCCGTTGATGATCAGGCCTGCCCAGCCATTCTCGACTCCGAGCCCCGCGATGACATCGCCGACCAACGCGCAGTGCAGGGACCCGGCACCGTCGATCACGAGCACACCGCCGTTACCGGGCTCCGAGAGAACAGATTTCAGCAACGCGTTGTCCTGGAAGCACTTCACAGTGACGATGGGGCCGGCGAATTCCGCTCGCCCGCCGAACTGGCGGAGCTGCAGATCGCAGCTGTGGACGTCGGGGCCGATGTCGTCGACCAGATCGGCGGTGGGGCGAGGTTCGATGCTCACTGGTCGATGTTAGCCACGATGATGTCGTGCAGGAATTGCGCCAGTCCCGGTTCGACGTCGTCGTAGTACCGGGTGAACCGCTCGTCGGCCAGATACATCTCGGCCAGGCAGACCTGCATGGAGTGGTCGCAGTCGTAGAACCGCTCGATCGACGCACGGTGACGTTCGGCCAGTGCGTCGGCTTCTGGTGAGCCCGGCGCCACACCGGCCCGCTTACCGGCGGCCAGCGCCTGCAGCAGTGCGTCGCCCTCCTCCTTGATCTGGACCCAATCCTGCTTGGTCATCCGCGCCGTCCGCCGCTGCGACTGTTTCCAGGCCTCGGTGTCGCCCCATCGCTCCTCGGCTTCGGCCGCGTACTCCTCGGTGTGTACCGCACTGCCGAAGATCTCCACCTGTTCCTCGGCGGTCAGTTGAATTCCGTTGCGGTGCGCGTTCATCAGTTCCTCCACTGCCTTGATCGTGTGCTGCAGGCGATCTGCACGGTCCAACAGCAATCGGCGCTGACGCCGAAGGTGGTCGAGCACATCCCCGTCCCCGTCCAGCAGCTCGCGGATCTCCTCGAGGGGCATGTCGACCGACCGGTACACCAGCACCAGGTGCAGCCGTTCGATATCGGCGTCGGTGTAACCGCGGTAGCCCGCCTCGGTCCGCACACTCGGCACCACCAGGCCGATCTGGTCGTAGTGGTGCAGGGTGCGCACCGAGACACCCGTGAGGGTGGCCGCCGCGCCGATGGTCATGGCGTCCATGAGGCCACTATCGACCCTGACGCAGCGTGAGGGTCAAGCGTTTAGTCAGTCCTCGTCGTCGCCGCGGCGGATCAGCAGCACGACGATGATCGCCAGCACACCGGCCGCGATGGCCACCGCGACCGGCAGCCGCGACTGCTCTGGCCCGATCAACGACGTCGGCTCCGTCCCGGATACCGGGTCACTGGCGCTGGCAACTGTCGACTTCGCTTGCGCGGCAGTCACTTTGGCTGCAGCCTCGATATCGTTGCCGGCTGCGGCCGGTTCTGTTGCGGGTGCTTTCTTCGCCGGCGCCTGCTTCGCGGGACCCTTCTTGGCGGGGGCCTTCTTGGCAGGCGACTTCTTCGCCGGGGTGGCCTTCTTCACCGCCTTCTTCGCGGGAGTCTTCTTGGCGGCCTTCTTGGCGGGAGCTTTCTTTGCCGGCGTCTTCTCTTCCGGCGCCGGAGGGATCAGCGGGTCCGGCGAGGCGCTCGCCGACGCCGCGGCAGCGGGGTGCGGGGTCGACTCATCCGCCGGTGGCGAACTTTGCGGCTGTTCGTCGGGTCGGCCCTGCTGGTCTGCCATCGGGCTGCTCCTTTGCGGTCTCGTCGCCAGGCCGGCCGAGCGTGCGGCCGGAAGTCGATCGGTCCATCATGCCAGGTCGGATATGGCGTCAACCCGTGACGGCCAGACCCGCCGCCAGGACCAGCGCGACGAGCATCAGCGCTGTTTCGACCCGCGCCCGGGTTCGGGACACCACCGCAGTCGCGCGATGCGAGCGTGCGGCGGGCAGCCACATCGTGCGGTTTCGCCAGCCGAGGACGACGAGAGCGGCAGTCACCGCGACCTTGGCCGACAACAGCCGCCCGTATCCGGTCGCGTACAAGTCGGCCGGAGCGCCCAACCTGATCACCGCACCCACCGACCCCCCGACGAGCAGCACCAGCACACAGACCAGCGACAGCGCAGAGAAGCGCGGCAGCATCCGCGCCCATTGACCCCGGTGCTCGATGGTGACCAGCAGCGCTGCCAGCGCCCCGACCCACAACGCGGCGGCAAGGGTGTGCACGGTGACCGCCACACCGCCCAGCGGGCTCTCCGCGAAGTGCCCGGTGAGCTGGCGTGCGGCGAGTCCGACCGCCGCGGCGCCGATCATCGCGACGTTCCACGACGCGGTTCGCGGGGCGACCAGCGTTGCCACACCTATGGCGGCCGCGGCGGCGACCGCGAGTATGCCTGCCCGCCCCGCCGCGGTGGTCGTCGCGAAGTCGACGGTGGTCTGCAGGCCGAGCCGGAACACCGGCAGCGAGGCGGTCTGTGCGGCCGCGACGATCATCCGGGTCAACTCCGCGAGCAGCCACAGCATCGAGGTGGCTGCCAGAGGTCGCGTGGATCGGGCCAACAACTCGCCGCGGTGACGCTCACCGTCGAGAATCGGCACGACGGCCAAGCCCAGCGTGACGACACCGGCACCGTCGGCGAGGAACCGCACCGCGGTCGAACCCGGCGACCCCTGCGGGTAGGCAAGCGCCCAGGTCAGGCCCACCGCTGCGGCCGCCAGCCCCACCCAGGCGACGACGGCGCGTCGACGCGTCACGCGCGCCGCCGCACCGCCCACAGCGCGCCCGCGCCGATGACGACGACGGCGCCCACGAAGAACGGCCACACGGGGATCCCGTCGTCGGCGGAGGTGTCGGCGGGCGCGGCCGCCGACGGGCCCGGTATCCCGGTTCCCGGAACGCTCAATTCGAAGGACCACGACCCGTTGACGACGTGCCCGTCGGCCGAGGTCGCCCGGTAGTTGACGGTATAGCGCCCCGACGGTCCGAGCGGCCGCACGCCGACGCGCAGGACGGCGCCTTCGACCTGGGGTTCGCCGGTCGACCACAAATTGCCGTCGGGGCCGACGACCGTCATCGCCGCGAACTGGGTCTGCAGCGCCTCACTGAAGGTCGCGGACACGGTCGCGGGCGCCTCGGTCAGCCGGGCGTTCTCGGCGGGATCCGAGGCGATGCGGGTCGCGTGCGCGGAAGCCGGGCCCGCACCGGCCAGCATCGCGGCGGCCAGCCCCAGGATCAGGACCGCACCGGCGGCGACGGTAACGAGGGCGCGACGGGGCGACACGGCGGCTCAGCTCACGCCGAGTCGAGCCATCAGATCGGCGTCGATTCCGTCGAGTTGCCGCTCGATGGCGGCGTGTGCCGACCGGCGCCTCGATGGCGGCATGTGTTCGGCGGCGGCGATCGCGGCGGAGAGGTCCCCGAGACGCTCGGTGATGGCCCCGACGAACTGTTTGGTCTCGGCGTCTTTAGGCTTCTTCTCGGAGACGAGCCGCAACGACTGCTCGGCACCGGCGATGCGGGCCGACAACTGGGCGCCGTGACCGTTGAACTGGCCGACCTGGCTGAGGGGAACGCCGAGTCGGTCCGCTCGGCGCTGGTCGAGGTAACCGCGCGCGGCGATGGCCGCGCGGTAGCCGACCGGCACCACGATCGGCGCGAGCAGCCGTGTCACGGTCAGCGCCCGCCGAATCCGCGTGGGCGAGAACAGCTTGCCTTCGCGTGCGGCCTTCAGTTGTGTTTCGGCGACCTTGAGCGCTGCGCGGTCGCTGTCGCGTTGCGCCTTGAGCTGCGCCTTCAGCGCCCTCGTCTCGGCCCGGTTGGCGGCCTTGATGCGACGGGCTTCGTTCTTGGCGGCCAGCTTGGCCTCCAGTTTCGCCTTCGCCTTGATCGCGCGGGCCTCGGCCCTGCGGGTGGCACGGGTTTTGCGTCGCTTGAACGGGCTCATCCCGGCTGCCTCCCGGCGGTCATCTCGGCTTCGGACCTGATTGCGTGCGGATGTCGGTGCAGCACAACCCTATCGTTCGGAGTCTTCGGCCCGCGGGCGGCTCGATGCCAGCGAAGCGGCAGCGGATGAGTCTTGGCTGCACCGCGCTTTGCGGGCATGCTGGTACGGACCGCAACGTTCGCGAACCGACTGAAGAAGCCGCCCGTCACGACGGCCAGCAGCGCATAGTGGATGGGTCGGAAGGGGGATTCATGCCAGCCAACCGCCGTGTCACCCGCGCAGTGGGGGCCGTGCTCGAACTGGCGCCGCGGGAGGGAGAGGTGTCGCTGACCCGGCTCGTGGAGGCCGTCAGCGCAGACCGCAACCGGCCCATCGAGCTGAAGATGGCGGAGTTGCCGCCCGGTGTCTGCGGGCAGTGGCGCCAGTACAACGACCACGACGTGTTCCTGATCCAGAAGGGTCTGCCCGCCTGGGACCGCACCCTGGCCCACGAACTGGGGCATCTGGTGCTGGGCCACGACGGTATCCCCGTCGCGCAGGCCGCCGAACAGAGCACCGAGGTCGCCGGCTCCGATCTGATCAGCTACATGCTCAACCAGCGGACCGGTTGCATGGGTCCAGCGGGTGAGGAGGCCGAGCAGGAGGCCGAGGACTTTGCGGCCCTGCTGCTGTACCGACTGGGCAGGCTTCCGTCGGACCGCTCGTCGATCGTCCAGGTGCGGCTCGGAGAGGCGTTTGGTTGACCGTCTGGGTGATCGCCGGTCTCCTCGGACTGGCCACCGGATTGCGCATCGGGTGGGCGCTGGTCAACAAGCAGAGCCTGGTGAGCACGGCGATGATCGTCGCGCTGGCGAGCCTGGCCTTGATCGCCGCGCTGAACTGGCACCCATTGACGTTGCTCATCGACCGGTTGCTGCGCTGGCCCAATATCTCGCTGGGCCTGTCGCAGGTGGCCCTTGTCGCATGCGCCGCCGGTAGTTGCGTGATGATCACGACCGCCTCGTCGGTGCGCAAACCGGCGACCATTCGCAGGATCGCCGTCGTGCAGTACGCCGTTGCGGCGGTGATCGCGGCGGTGACCGCGGCGGCGTTCTTCGCCGCGGGCAGACAACCCGAGATGTCGGCCCAGGACTTCCTGCAGCGCAATCTGAGTTCCGGCGGGAACTCGCTGCCGTGGTTGCTGCCGCTGCTCTACGTGCTGCTGGCGTTGACGCTGGTCTCCTGGGCGGGGCTGCGGTATTCGAACCGCAGCCGTCGTGGGCGCGCGCTGTTCGTGTTCACGCTCGGCATCGTGTTGATCGTGGTGGCGTCCGCGTTCCTGGTCCTGCGCGCCGTGGACCGCGGCGGACCAGTCGGCGTCGGTGCCGCGGCGACGCTCATGGGCTGCGCGATGGTGGTCGTCGCCGCGGGATCCCTGTTGCCCAGCATCGAAGACTGGTTCGGTGCCCGTCGCGAACTCCGGGTGATCCAGCCGATACTCACCGAACTCGGGCGCCGGCACCCCGACATCGGCATCGGTGTCCGGCCCCGCGGACCGCTCGTTTTCCGGGTCGCGGAGCGGATGTCGTTGATCTCCGACGCGCTGTACCTGGAAGCCGCCGCCGCCGAACACCGGCGCAGACTTCGCGTCGACCCGGGCGGAGCAGTGTCCGGCGATGCCGCCGATGCTGACGAGACGGACCTCGAGTCCCCACCGGTGTCGCCGCAGGATCAGGCCCGGGCGATCGCCGAGTGGGTTCATTCCGGGACCGACGGGGCTCCGGAGGACAAGCGCGTCGCCTTTCCCGGCCTGGGCTGGCTCAACCAACCCAGCGAGTACTCAGATCGCGAGTGGATCTTGGAGATCGCCGAGCAGTACCGAACATTGACCCGTCGCGACGGCGCGACGGATCGAGAAGCTTAGCTGGTAGCGCGGCCCCGCTTCGCTGGATATGGGGCGATGGGCCGTGCCGGGCTAATCGTCGAGATGCTCGCGGCGACGCAGCTCATCGACCTTCTGGACGATGTCCTGCTGGGCCTCCGGTGACAAGCCCACGGTGCGTGCGGCAATACGCCGGACGCCCTCGTCGCGCATGCTTGCCAGCCAGGTCAGCTCCTTGTCGAGCTTCTCGTAGTACTCGTCGTCGGTGAAGTAGGCCGGCTTGATCCGGAAGAAGTTGGCAAGAGCCGCCATGGTGGCGGCAGAGGGGTTGGTGCGGTTGCCCGAGCGTAGCTGGGAGAGGTACGGAGCGGACATGGTGACGCCCTCGGCCTTCAGTGCCGCGATCACCTCAGCGGAGGTGTGCGGGCCGCGTCCCGGCGGGTAGACGGTGTCGAACAGCCGGTTCAGGCGAGCGGCGAACGTCGTGCTCATCGATAGGACCTCCACATGCATTGGACGAGCGGTGTACAAGCTGCTTATTTGCTGAACATCGTAGCGAGTGTTGTGGCCACAACCAAGTGCAAACCCGGGAAACTTGACCCACCCCCGCGTCCGACGCCCCGCTACTGTGCCGGCTGCGACGTGTTCCGCGTGCGCCGACGCCCCTACCATACGGTGCGACGAAGCAAACAACGGCGGTTTTGTCGATCCAGTTTTGCCCCGATGTCGGTCGGTGCGCCCACAGGAAACCCGCCGACCGCCGCCGGCAACGTCAGTTGTATGCATTCCGGCGCGACACGGCGTTTGCCAAACACCGCACGAACGGTCGCGGTGGGTCCTCGCGTCCGTTGATCCAACGCGTGGGGAGGGTCAGGTCGCCCGGGTCGACGGCTCTGGTGTCCCCGACGGCGTGGGCGTCCTGCGGCGCCGTCGCAGGAGCCAGACCGCCAGAACCGTGACGGTCACGGAGGCGGTGACCGCCACGGCGACCCACCGCAATCCCAGCGCACTGTCGAACAGCAGCCAGAGGCCGAAGAGGAGGAACAGGACGCTGGCCAGACCATGGAGGAACTTCTCGGGCAGTCGCCTGTGCATCAGCCTGCCTGCCGCGATCGCCGCGCCGTCGGCCAGCACCATTCCGGCGGTCGCGCCGATCCACACGCCGGCCCAGTTGCGCTCGCTGGCCAGGGCCACGGTGGCCAGCATTGTCTTGTCGCCGAGTTCGGCGAGCACGAACGACGACACGATCGCGGGGACCACGAACCGCGGCTCGGCAATCCGAATCTCGCCGTCGTCGCCGTTCTCGCGCCACGTCCACACGGCGAACAACAGGAATGCGATGGCGGCGACGAATGCGATCGGGCGCTCGGGCAGCGTCATCCCGAGGAAGTGTCCGATCGCGACGGATAGCCCGTGGACCAGCATCGCGGCGATTCCGACTCCGGAGAGCACCACCCACCAGCGGTGGCGCAGCGAGTAGGTCATGGTGATCAGCTGCGACTTGTCGCCGAGTTCGGCGACGAAGACGACGGCCAGACTGACCAGGATGGCGGCGAGCATTCGGACGACCCTTTCGACGCGTCGCCGACGAAGCGGTATGCACACCCCGCCGGCTTCGGTCGAAGGTCTCGCCCACCACACCGTCGCATGGTGTGGTTCGCCGGCCGGGCTTGCGCCAGTATGTCGACACGGCGATTGGGGGCTACTCCCCTTCGCTTACTGAACCGACCATAGCCTCGGCCCTTCGGAAGCGCCAGCGCCAGGTGGGTTTTCGGGTATCCGAATCCACCTTTCAGGTGGCCGAATCAAATGCTTCGAAAGCCCTTATGCCGCAAGCAGCATCGCGAGGATCGCGGTGTCCGGGTGGCTGATGGGGTCGACGCCGACGCGACTCACCATGGAGGTCACCGTCCCGTCGGCTTCGGCTTCCACCCACGCGGCGCGGTGCTCGAGGCCGAGGTGGGGCAGGCCGGGAAGTAACACGCAACCCGAGGCCGCTCCGCTGCACTCCGGCAGCGAGGGCGTGGTTTCCGAAGGGGGATGCAGCATCAACAGGGCCGGTGGCTGGTGCTCGGCGAAATAGCCTGGAGGTACCGCTGATTCACCGACGACGGTACCCTCGGCGACCACCAGGCCGACCGTATTGGGTTCGGGCTCATCGGGCAGTTCTTCGCGGGCACCGAAAATCGTTGTCGTGGACAATAATCCGGGAAGCGATGCTACACGCACGGCGACCATGAGCAACTGCGCCCACTCCTTGGTCGAATCCGGCCAACGGCCCGATATGACGAATCCCTTGAGTGAACCGCGTGAATGGAAGGGGGCGATCTCGATCGCCTTGCCCGACTCCCTCTCCATATCGCCTCCGCGCCATCGGTGTTCGGACGCCGGCCCCTAGCCGACTGATGGCCCGACACGCCAGTGGGTCGATTCGCCCAGCATGCGGCAGAACTCGGCTGGCACGCAAGTGGACACGACTGCTAACGGGCGGAATCGGCTCGCGCAGTCCACAGCACGCGATACGACCCGGTCGCCGAGACCCAACCGAAATCGTGTGAGTCGGCGGCGCCGGCTGCACCAGGATTGTCGGAGCGGGCTTCGAAGATCACGTCGCGGCCGTGCTCGTGGACATCGCCGACCCGCTTGACGAGCCACCGTGTCGAACGCCGGGGGTCCTGGAACACCCGGAGCTGTCCGCGCCGAATGCGCCCGCCCCGCATGGCCAATAGCCCGTCGCCGGGTCTGACCGTCGGGCGCATCGAATCGTCGACCACTCGGAACAGCCGTAGCGGCCAGCGTCGCGGTGTCTGGTTGCGGCGCACATCCAAAGGGTAAGTTAGGAACATGCTGCATCGACTGTTCAACAACGCGACCCCCGCCCATGCCCACTGCGATCTCTACTGCGGCGTCTACGACCCGGCGCAGGCCAAAATCGAGGCGCTCTCCTGCCTCAAGACGATCCAGAAGTACCACGACTCCGACGACGAGCACTTCCGCGCGCGCTGCATCATCATCAAGGAGCGGCAAGCCGAGGAGGTCAAGCACCACCTGATGGTGCTGTGGGCCGACTTCTTCACCAAGGATCATTTCGAGCAGTTCCCCAACCTGCACCAGCTGTTCTGGGACGGCGTGCACGGCGCCGGCGACGTCAAGAAGTCGCTCGATGTCGCCGTCGCCGAGAAGCTGCTCAAGACGATCGACGAGATCGCCGACATCTTCTGGCAGACCGACAAGGGCAAGCAGATGGGTGTCTATCCGCCCGCCTGAGATCATTCCGACAAGAAAGAGCCGCCGAGGTCACCGATCCGGCGGCTCTTTCGGATACAGAACCGAAGCGAGCGGCTCGTCAGTACCGGACTGGTCAGTACAGGACGATGACGGCCAACACGACCAGCAGCACCAGCGCAATCAGGCCGGCACGCAGGCACGCCATCAACTGGGTGCGGGCGTAGGCGGAGGACGCCGAGGACTGCCACTCCGTGGGGGGCATGGCCGAACCCGAACCCGTCGAAGACGTCATGAACCCCTCCTGACCTGCATGTATTGAAGTCTTCCCCCGGTGAGATCAATCACAATCCGCTGACTGTGACGCCGATCATAACTCCTGATGTCGCGCCGGAGAAATCGTCTCGCAACCGGCACGGGACGCGCGTTCGCGGTTAGCGGGACTAGGAATTTCGCTCACCTTCCGGCGGCCTGTTGATGGGGACGCCGGATTGCTGGCGGCTTATCCACAGCGATCCTCAGGGAAGACACAGATTCAGCGGCTCAAGGCGGGTTCGCCCTCATCGAGGGGTTGTGGATGAACCTGTGGAAACTGTGGATAGGTAGGCATTGCTGTCGCCGTCAACCGGCCGCCGACATGTCAGCATTGACGTATGGACGAGGCTGAAATCGCGCAGGTCGACATCGCCGACGTGCCGACCACTTTCGGTACCGGAGCGATCCTGCTGGACGTACGGGAGGACGACGAGTGGGCCCGCGGGCATGCGCCGGACGCGCACCACATCCCGATGGGCCAGGTTCCGGCGCGTCTGGCGGAGATCGACGCCGACGCGCAGGTCTTCGTGATCTGTGCAGCCGGCGGGCGGTCGCAGCGGGTGGCGCAGTACCTGGCCGGAAACGGCTATTCGTCGGTCAACGTCAACGGCGGCATGTTCGCCTGGGCCGGTGCCGGTCGACCGGTGGTGAACGATGAGGGCGGCCCGGGCGTCGTCTGACGGATCGTCGCTACGCTGGTCGGATGGCCGGGCGAGGAGCGAAATGATTCCGCGCACGCGAGGAGCGAAATGATTCCGCGCACGCGAGGAGCGAGATGATTCAAGTTTGTTCGGCGTGCGGAACCCGGTGGAACGTGCGCGACCGGCGCCGGACGTGGTGTCCCCGCTGTAACGGTTCGCTGATGGCGCCGTTGGCTTCGGCACCGGACGCCGCGAACGCCCAGTGGAGCGCGCGGGCTTCGGGTTCTTTCGCGGCGGGACAGCCGCGGCCGCAACTGCCGCCGGGGTACCGGTGGATCGCCGTGCGGCCGGGCGCACCGCCGCATCCGCGGCGCCCGAAGCGGCCCCTTGGCCCGACGCCGCGCTACGCGACCATCCCCCGATGGGGCCTCGTCGATCAGATCGCGCCGGTTGACCAACAGGAGGAGGCGCCGCGTCGCGGACCGTCGCCGGGTATGGTCCACGGCACTCTGCTGTTGACGATGGCGGTGCTGGGTGCCGCGGCGCTGATCCACCTTGTGCGCTATGTGCTGCTGATCGTCAACCGGTCGGTGTTGCTGCACCCGTGGATCGCCGCGATCGCGACGTGGTTCGGCGTCGTGCTCAGTGTCGTCGCCGCGTTCATGGTGGTGGCCAGCCTCGTGGTGCTGACCAATTGGCTCATCGCCCGGCGGGCCGCCGCTTACACCTACCGGGGGACGACCGATCCACGCCCGCCGTGGCGACTTCGGGCCGGCTGCCTGCTGCCGTTCGTCAACCTGTTCTGGGCGCCGGTGTTCGTCCTCGAACTCGCGGGTGTCGAGGAACGGCTCAGCTATCTGCGCCGGCCGATCGCGGTGTGGTGGCTTGCGTGGGTGGCCAGCTACGCGGTGTCCGTCTGGTCCATCGCGACCAGTTTCACCCAGGATGCGCAGGGGATCGCCGACAACACGATGACCACGACGATCGCGTATCTGCTGGCGCTGAGCACCCTGCTGCTGGCCATGAAGGTCGTGTCGGGCTTCGAGCGGCAGCCGGTCGAGCGTCCGAGCAAGCGCTGGGTGATCGTCGCCGACGACGGCACGCCGACGCAGGATCGACCCGAGCCCCAGGCCCCGGTTGAGTCACCCGGGCAGGACCCGGCAGCATAGGCGTATGACAGGCGACTCCGAAGCCGCCGGGAACGCCGCTTCCCGACCGACGCTCGGGGGCCATCCATTCGTCGTGGCGCACCGCGGCGCGTCGGCCGACCGTCCGGAGCACACGCTCGCGGCGTATGAGCTCGCGCTGCAGGAGGGTGCCGACGGGGTCGAATGCGATGTGCGGCTCACTCGCGACGGCCACCTGGTGTGTGTGCACGACCGCAGGGTCGACCGCACGTCGAACGGAACGGGGGTCGTCAGCGACATGACGCTCACCCAACTTCGCGAGCTCGACTACGGCGCGTGGCATCCCAGCCGCAATGCCGTTGGCGCACAGGCTGATACGGGATTGCTCACCCTCGACGCGCTGATCTCGCTGGTGCTCGATTGGAACCGGCCGGTCAAGCTGTTCATCGAGACCAAACATCCCGTCCGGTTCGGTGGACTGGTGGAGAGCAAGGTGCTGGCGCTTCTGCACCGGTTCGGTATCGCCTCCCCTGCATCGGCGGACCTGTCGCGCGCCGTGGTCATGTCGTTCTCCGCGGCCGCGGTGTGGCGAATCCGCCGCGCGGCGCCGATGCTGCCGACGGTGTTGCTCGGCGAGACGTCGCGCTATCTCGGTGGCAGCGCCGCCACGACCGTGGGTGCCACCGCGGTCGGACCCTCGATCGCCACTTTGCGGGAGCATCCGGAGTTGGTGGACCGGGCGGCCGCGCAGGGCCGCGCGCTGTACTGCTGGACCGTCGACCATTTCGAGGACGTGCAGTATTGCCGCGACCTCGGGGTCGCATGGGTCGCGACCAATCATCCTGGCCGCACAAAGAATTGGCTGCAGAACGGTTTGGCAGGGGCGGGCCGAGACTAGAGGCGGTCAGATCCGCGCGAGGGTCAGAGGTTGCCGCCCGCGGCCTTCGGTGCGCCGTTGCCCTTGGGTGCACCGTCGTCCTTCGGCGCCGAGCCCATCTCGCGCGCGACGAAATCCTCCAGATGGAACAGGTCGGTCCCTGCCCGGTCGGCGATGCGCAACAGCGTCGTCATCTGCGCGACTTCCTCGACCTGCTCGCCGAGGAACCACTGCATGAACTGTTCGCCGAGGTAGTCACCCTCCTCTCGGGCGACACTGGCCAGCCGACTGATCTGCTCGGTGACGGTGCGCTCCAGATCGAGCGCCAGAGCCAACGCGTCACGAGGAGCGCTGAAGGTGTTGCGTACCGCGTCGACCCCGGATATCTCGACTTCGACGTCACGGTCGAGGAGGTACTGCACCAGCATCATGGCGTGATTGCGCTCCTCGACACCCTGACGATAAAAGTGCTTGGCCAGCTGCGGAAGGTCGGCTCCGTCGAAGTAGACGGCGATGGCGAGGTATTGCTGAGCGGCGCCGAATTCGTTACGGATCTGCTCTTGCAGAAGGCCGTGGAATTTGGTGTCGGAGGCTTCGGCAGTGGTCATGAATGCCACGCTATCCCAGCTCAGAGGGCGTTGTCAGTGAAGGTGAGCCTAATGCAGGCCAGGGTTACCTCAATGAGTGCAGCCTTTGTGGCTGCGCCCACACGCCTAGTGAACGTTTGCTGGATCCACGTTCACGGCTGCGCGTCGAGAACGTCCTGCGGTATTGAGGCGTCGGTGCGCAGCGCCTCGAACAGTTGACCCGCCAGGGCGTCGTCCCAGACCACGATCGAGCCGACGTCGCCGCTGGTGTATTCACCGATGGGCACGGTGGCGGTGAGTACGTCTCCGTGCATCGCCCAGGCCAGCCGGGCCAGGTTCCACACGTGATCGTCCTCGTCGACGGTGAAGGTACGGGTGGCGGCCCGCGCCATCGGATACCAGCGCAGTGGGTTGAGCAGCACCGCCGGGCTGGTGGCGCGGTGCAGCAGCGCGGACATGAACTCCTGCTGGTGAACCATGCGGTCCAGGTCCGCGCGTGGGGTGGCGCGGGTGCGGACGAACCCCAACGCGTTGCGTCCGTCGAGCTTCTGGCATCCCGCGGGCAGGTCGATTCCGGCCAGGGGATCGCTGATGGGTTCGGCCGGACACATCGTCACTCCGCCGACCGCGTCGACCATGGTGGCGAACCCGTCGAAGCCGATCTCGGCGTAGTGGTCGATCCGGAGCCCGGTCACCTCCTCGACCGTTTGGGCGAGCAACTGCGCACCGCCCACCGAGTACGCGGCGTTGATCTTGTCGCTGCCGTAACCCGGGATCGACACGTAGGAGTCACGAGGAATCGAGACCATCGTCGCCTTGGTGCTCGAGGTGATGCCCGGGATGTGCACCAGCAGGATCGTGTCGGTGCGGCCGTCGCCGAGATCTCCCCCGGTGGTCAGCTGCGCCTGTTGTTCGGGGGTCAGATTCTGGCGGCTGTCCGATCCGACGAGCAGCCATGTGGTGCCGGCGCCCGGGGCGGGCCGGTCGGGGTAGTCGGCCAGCGCGGGGATGCGCTGAAGCGACGAGTCGATCCAGAGGACACCGGCCACCGTGGCGGTGACGGCCAACAACAGGACAACCAACAGCAGGCGTCCCCAATGTCGTTTGCGGCGAGCGCGTTTCGGCTTCGTCGGGGCGGGCGGTCGCGGCGGTTGAGGGCGTGGGGCCGGTCCGCGGGAGCCAGTCGGCCGGACGCCCGGCGGCGGTGGTGTGCGTCGCGGTGGGACCGGCGGTGGCAGGCGGGGCGGAGGCGCGGGCGGTGGCAGGC
>NZ_LQIS01000027.1 GCF_001499905.1 Mycobacterium sp. GA-1285
ACGTTGACACATGCGCTGACGTTCGGCGCCGGTGTACGTGCCCCCGCCGCCGGCGCCGAACGTCAGCGCATGTGTCAACGTCGGGCGTCGGGTCAGTGTGAGCGGTTGCATCTGAGCGCGCACCGGTCTGCTTGACTGACGGCCGTGGACCGCGCTTCCTTCGACCGTCTCTTCGATATGACCGACCGCACCGTGATCGTCACGGGCGGCACCAGGGGCATCGGCCTCGCGTTGGCCGAGGGTTTCGTCCTCGCGGGTGCCCGCGTCGTGGTGGCCAGCCGCAAACCCGACGCGTGCCATCAGGCAGCGCAGCACCTGCGCGGTCTCGGCGGCCAAGCCGTCGGCGTGCCGACTCACCTCGGGGATGTCGACGCCCTCCACGCGCTGGTGCAGCGGACCGTCGACGAGTACGGCGGGATCGACGTCGTGGTGAACAACGCCGCGAAGGCGTTGGCCCAGCCCCTTGGTGAGATGACGACCGAGGCGTTGACGAAGTCCTTCGAGGTCAACCTGCGCGGGCCGGTGTTCCTGGTGCAGGCCGCGCTGCCGTACCTCAAGGCGAGCGCGAAAGCCAGTGTGATCAACATGGTTTCGGTCGGGGCGTTCAACTTCTCGGCGATGACCTCGATCTACTCCTCCAACAAGGCCGCGCTGATGTCGTTCACCAGGTCGATGGCCGCCGAGTTCGCATCGTCGAGCATCCGGGTGAACGCCATAGCCCCCGGGCCGGTGGACACCGACATGATGCGCAACAACCCGCAGGAGGTCGTCGACGGGATGGCGGGCAGCACGTTGCTCAAACGCCTCGCCTCGCCCGACGAGATGGTCGGCACCGCTTTGCTGTTGGCGTCGGATGCCGGCAGCTACATCACCGGCACGGTCATGATCGTGGACGGCGGCGGAACGCCTCGCTAGCCTCGCGCATCGCGCCGCTCGTCGAGGACAGGATCTGGCTGCGGTTCTCCAGATGCAAGGCCGCTTCCAGGCTCGACGCGTCGAGGTTCGCCCACAGCACCTGCTTCGTCGACTCGAGTCCGAACTTGCCGTACTCGCAGAGCGTCTCGGCGATAGCCATGGCATCGAAGACGACCGCTTCGTCGCTGGACACCCGCGACACCAGCCCGAGCCGCAGCGCTTCTGGCGCGTCGACCGCCCGCGCCGTGAGGATGAGATCGAATGCCGGGCCCGCGCCGATGAGCCGGGGAAGCGTGTAGCTGACCCCGATGTCACAGCCACCGAGACCCAACTTGATGAACTGGGTGCAAAACCGTGCCGATTCGGAGGCGATCCGGATGTCGCACGCCAGCGCGATGCCCATCCCGCCGCCGTACGCGGCTCCGTTGACCGCGGCGATCACGGGTTGGCGCAGCCGGTGAATGCGTGCGGTCAGGTCGGCGATGCGCTCCTGCCAGCGCATACCCGAACGCGGGAACTCCGTCCCGTCGCCCGCCTTCGGCGGATTCGGATCGGTCAGGTCCAGACCCGAGCAGAAGCCCCGTCCGGCGCCGGTGAGCACGACGACGCGGCAGTCGTTGTTGGAATTGATCTGCTCGAGTGTGGCGTGGAGATCCTCGACGAGTTCATAGGACAGCGCATTGAGCTTCTCGGGCCGGTTCAGCGTGAGCACGGCGATGTCGGGACGGGGGAAGGCAACTTCGAGGTGCGGCATGCGCACACGCTAACCCGCGCCCGGTTTCACACGGTGCTGCGCCAGCCCGCGACGCCGACCGCGATCATTCGCAGCTGTTTGACGGCCACCCGTTTGATCTCGTTGAGCGCCGCCTGGTCGTGGGCGTCTTCGATGGCTTCGGCTATCACGATCATCGCGTTGACGAACAGGCTCGCCAGGATGTTGAGGTCTTCACTGCTCCACGTGTTCAAGCCCGGGAAGCGGGCCAGGTCGATCGCGAGCTCGGAGGTGATCAGCCGGATCTCGGTGCGGATGGCGTAGCGCAGCACGGTGACGCCGCTGTTGCGTTCACGGCCGATGAACCGCCAGTGCTCGCGACGTTCGTTCACACCATCGATGAGGATGTCGACGCTCGACTCGATGACCCGCTTCGGGTCGAGCCTGCCCGCACGGGCCCCGCGCAGCATGTCGCGCAGGCTGCGGAACGACTCGTCGATGAGGACGAGGCCCAAGGCTTCCATCGACTCGAAATGCCGGTAGAACGCCGCGGGCACGATGCCCGCTTCGCGCGTGACCTCGCGCAGGCTCAGCGCCGAGAAGCTGCGGTCTTCGAGGAGCTTGAGGGCGGCCGCGACGATCGCCTGCCGGGTGGCCTCTTTGCGCTCCTCGCGGGACATGGCCGCCCGCGGGTGTTCGCGCGACCGTGACCGTCCCGACCGGCTCGACCGTGAGCCAGGCGTACGACTGTTCACTATGTGAAACCTACCACAACCTGGGTGAATGGGTTGACGATGTGCTGTATGACCGTGAACAGTGTACATATGTTCACTCAAACGCTGACACGTGGCCTGCGGGACCGGGTGCTCGGGTCACCGCTGGTCGACCTGCTTACCGGCCCCCATGGCGTGGACCGATACACCGAGCTCGTCGCGCCTACCTGGACGCGGGCAGACGCTCGCGCGGAGGTCGTCGCGGTGCGGCGCCAGACACAGCGCAGCGTCACCCTCACCCTCGAGCCGAATCAGGCGTTCACCGGTTTCCGGGCCGGGCAACACATCAACCTGACCGTCGAGATCGACGGCCGCCGTCGCACCCGGCCGTACTCGCCGGCCAGCGCGGAGGGGTCTCCTTATCTCGAGCTCACGGTGGGACGCCACGACGGCGGCCTGGTCTCCGGTTACCTTTGTGACCACGCCCGCCCCGGCATGGTGGTGGGTCTGGATTCGGTCGGCGGCGACTTCGTGGTTCCCGACGACCCGCCGCGACGCATCCTGTTCGTCTCCGGCGGCAGCGGAATCACCCCCGTGATGTCGATGCTGCGGACGTTGCGCGGCCGCGGATTCCGCGGTGAGATCGCGTTCATCCACTACGCCCGCTCGGCCGATGAGGCGTGCTACCGCGCCGAGCTCGATGCGATGACGGGTGTGCGGGTGCTGCACGGCTATACGCGTACGGCGGCCGGGTCCGACCTGGACGGCCGGTTCGGGCCCGCGCACCTGGCCGCCGCGATGCCCGAGCCCGATGCGGTGTTCGTCTGCGGCCCGCCCGAACTCGCGGCCGCGGTGCATGAGCACTGCGCTAACGTGCGATCGGAAAGCTTTGTCCCGCCGACGTACACCGTGCCCGACGAACCGTCGGGTGGCACAGTCACGTTCGCCGACAGCGGGGTCACGGTGACCGACGACGGCCGCCCGCTGCTCGAGCAGGCCGAGGACGCAGGTCTGAGCCCCGACAGCGGATGCCGAATGGGCATCTGCCACAGCTGCACTCGCCGCAAGACGCGCGGCGTGGTGAAGAACCTGATCACCGGCGCGGTTTCCACCGCCGAGGACGAGGACGTGCAGATCTGCGTCTCGACTCCCGTCGGCGACGTGGACCTCGCGCTGTAGAACCGAAAGGAGATCGACATGACCGTCATCACCGACATCACTCACGATCCGCGAACCCTCGAGAAGACGGTGGCGGGCAGGAAGATCAGTCTGACCGCCGAGCAAGCCGAGGCATTCGGCCGCGAACTCGACGCGCTCAAGGAACGCGTGATCGCCGACCTCGGCGAGCGCGACGCCGCCTACATCCGCCGAATCATCAAGACGCAGCGTGCCTTCGAGATCGGCGGCCGGACCCTGCTGTTCGGCGGCGTCTTCCCGCCGTTCTGGCTGGCGGGCACCGCGCTGCTGGGACTGTCGAAGATCCTCGACAACATGGAGATCGGCCACAACGTCATGCACGGTCAATACGACTGGATGGGCGACCCGAACATCTCCAGCCGGGGTTTCGAGTGGGACACCGCATGTCCGGGAGAACAGTGGCGGCACTCGCACAACTACATGCACCACACCTACACCAACATCGTCGGTATGGACCGCGACGTCGGTTATGGCATTCTGCGAATGAGCAAGGACCAGAAGTGGACTCCTTATTTCCTCGGCAATCCGGTCTATGCCTTCCTTCTGATGGTGTTGTTCCAGTACGGCGTCGCGCTGCACGAACTCGAGACCGAACGGATCCGCGCCGGCGAGATCACCATCGCGGACAAGCGTGAGATCCTCGAGGGCATCTGGCGCAAGACCAAACGCCAGACGCTCAAGGACTACGCCGCGTTCCCGCTGCTGGCGGGCCCGTTCGCGCCGTGGGTGCTTGCGGGCAACCTGACCGCGAACCTGATGCGCAATGTCTGGGCGTACATGATCATCTTTTGCGGCCACTTTCCCGACGACGTGCAGGAGTTCTCCGTCGAGGAAACCAAGGCCGAGACGCGGGGTCAGTGGTACTTCCGGCAGGTGCTGGGCTCGGCAAATCTGACCGGCGGCAAGCTGTTCCACATCCTCAGCGGCAACCTGTCGTTCCAGATCGAGCACCATCTGTTCCCCGACATCCCGGCGCACCGCCTCGCCGAGATCTCCGAAGAGGTCAAGGACATCTGCATCCGCTACGGGATTCCGTACAACGCAGGGTCGCTGCCGCGGCAGTTTGCGACGGTGGTGCGCAAGATCGTCCGGTTGGCGTTGCCCTAGCGGGTCAGGCCGCGGCGAGACTGCGGTATCTGATGGGAATCGGCCGAAATCCGTCACAAACCGCATTCTCGGCGCGCTTCGGGCGCGGGTCAGGTCTGGCAGACCGGACACCAGTAGGAGACGCGGTCGCCCGGATTGCCCGGGCGCGGGGAGTCGGACTCGATGGTGGTGCCGCACCGGCGGCATGGCCGGCCGCGGCGGCCATAGACCCACAGGTCGCGTCCGCTGCGGGTGTCACCGGTCGTGGTTCGATTGACGCGAGACCTGTTCAGCCACAGCATGTCTCGGGCCCGCTGCACCATCCGCAGCGGGTCCTTGACGCTGCCGACCGGGGTGATGGGCAGGTAGCCGGTGACGAAGCACAGTTCATTGGCGTAGACGTTGCCGACACCCGCCATCACGCGCTGGTCCAGTAACGCCTCGGCCAGCGGTCGCTGCGGATCCGCGACGAGGTTGTCCCTGGCGACCCGCGGTTCCCAGTCGTCGCCGAGCAGGTCTGGGCCGAGGTGGGCGACGGCTTCCATATCGCGGTCACGTTGCAGGATCTCCAGCACGCCGAGGTCGACACCGGCAGCGCGGGAAGTGCTGGTGTGCAACAGAATCCGGATCTTGAACTCGGGCACCCGTCGGATCTGCCCGCCGATCAGCCAGGCGCCCTCCATCTTCAAATGGGAGTGAATGCTGGCGTCACCGACGCGGATGAACAGGTGCTTACCGCGACTGATCACCTCGTCGACGACGCACCCCGTCAGGTCGACCGTCGCGAACATGGGTACCCGAACGTCGCAGCGTGTGAGCTGCTTGCCCGCCAACGCCTCACGAAGATTGGTGGCGGTGCGGTAGACCGTGTCGCCTTCGGGCATGCCTCAGCGCCCTTTGTTCTTCGCGCACGCTCTCATCACCGTAACCGCAGGCCTCGCGGGGTTCGGGCGAAGCCGGCGCCCAGCAGGGCGTCGTGCACCGCGGCACGCGCACCCTCGGCGCCCGGTTCGAGCACCGGGACGCCGTTGACCTTCTCGACGAGCAGCGTTCCGACGCGGCCGCTGCCGACCAGCTCGGCCACGGCGCCAGCGGCTGCGATGTGCGCGTCGGCGTCGTCGGTGAAGCTCAACAGCGACCGCCCGCCACGTTCGAGGAACCACACCAGTTCGCCGTCGACGATCGCGACCAGCGCGCCGGCCTTGCGGCCCGGGCGGTGTGTGACGTCGTCGTCGGATCGCCTCGTCGGCCAGGGAAGCGCGGCGCCGTAGGGGTTGGCGGGATCGGCGGCGGCCAGGACGACGGCGTGGTACTCGCGGTGGTCCTGGTCGACGCTGTCCAGATAGGTGCGCAATCGGTCGACCGTGGAGGCGACGGCGAACTGGGCCCCGCCGAGCGACTCGACGAAATAGCCGCGCTGGCATCGGCCGGCGTCCTCGAACGCCGTCAACACCTTGTAGAGCATCGCGAAGCCGCCGGGAACCCCCTCCGCGCCGACCGCACCCTTGGTCAGCACTCCGTGCCGGCCGAGCAGTAGTTCTGCCTGGAAGTGCGCGCGCACAGTCGATTCCGGTTCGGCGGCCGGCAGCTTCGACCACCGACCCGCCACCGTGGGATCGGCACTGCGGGTCTGGGCGTGCGCGACGCTGTAGCGGCTCAACCGCGGCGCCCGCTGCCGCTGCCGGTGTGCGGGTGCGCTGCGCCGCCCCGTCGGAACGCGGGTGCCCATCAGCTTCGCGCGTACGGGTGCGAAGGTGTCGCCGGTGATCCAGCCCGCCCAGATCAGGTCCCACAGAGCGCTCCTGTGGTCTTCGGTCGGATTATCCGCGAGCTGACGAAAGAAGAAGGCGCCGCCGCGATCGAGGGTTTCGAGGATCGCGCGGTGGACGTCGGTGAACTCGATCTCGGTGGGGGCGGTCAACGTCAACGGCGCCGTCTCGGCGGGATGAAAGGCGATCCACCCGTCGCCGCCACCGATCTGGCCCGCGCCAGACCACGTCACCTCGCCGGAGGCCAACAGTTCGTCGAGCATCGCGGGCTGGTAGTCGCGGACGCGTTGACCGAACACCATCGACTCGACGGCCGAAGCCGGAATCGCTACGCCTGCAAGCTGATCGACCACGGTGGCGAGCCCGTCAACCCCGCTGGTGTGCGCCGAGCCGACCGACTGCCACGCGGGCAGAAAGCGGCCGTAGGCCGCGGTGCTGACCGGTTCGATCTGCGCACGCAGCGCCGCCAGCGACCGGCGCCGCAGGATCTTGAGCACATCGGAGTCACACCACTGCTCGGCGGCCGCCGGGTCGGGGACCGGAAGATCGGTGAACTCGCCGCGAATCAGCCTGCCGTCGATGGCCATCCGGCCCAGCACGTCGGCGGTGACGCGCAGGCCCAGGCCGAACCGGACGGCCGCGTCGTGCGTGGTGAACGGCCCCCGGGTGCGGGCATAGCGGCCCAACAGCTCGCCCAGCGGGTCGTCGACCGATTCGGTGAACGCCGTCGGCACCCCGACCGGTACGGCCACGCCCACGCCGTCGCGCAACAGGCCGATGTCCTCGATGGCCACCCACCACGTCTTGTCGGCGAAGGACACGGTCAACGCACGTTTCGCGGCACGCAGACCGTCGAGCCAGCCGCCGATGTCGGAAGTCGTGCAGCGGTCGGCGATCTCGGCTTCGGTCAAGGGCCCGAGCAGGCGCAGCAGGTCGGCCACACCCTCGGCGTCGCGGGCCTGGCGGTCGTCGCTGAGATGTTGGAGTTGGCGCGTCGTGCTCGTGATGACCTGCGGATCGAGGAGCTCCCGCAGCTCGACCCGGCCCAGCAGTTCGGCGAGCAGCACGCTGTCCAACGACAATGCGGCGGCGCGTCGTTCGGCCAGCGGGCTGTCGCCCTCGTACATGAAGGCGCCAACGTAGCCGAACAACAGCGACGCGGCGAACGGCGACGGTGTCGTGGTCTCCACCTCGACGATGCGCAACCGGCGCTGCGCGACCCGGTGCATCAGTTCCGTCAAGGCGGGCACGTCGTAGACGTCCTGCAGGCACTCCCGCACGGCCTCCAGCACGATCGGGAAGTCGGGATACTTGCGTGCGACGTCCAGCAGCTGCGCCGCGCGCTGACGCTGATGCCACAGCGGGGAACGTTTGCCCGGATGACGGCGCGGCAGCAGCAAAGCGCGGGCCGCACACTCGCGGAACCGGGACGCGAACAGCGCCGACCCGCCCACCTCGGCGGTGACGATCGGCTCGATCTCGTCGGCGTCGAACACGAACAGGTCGGCACCCGGGGGAGCGTCCTCGGTGTCGGGCAGGCGCACGATGATGCCGTCGTCGGAGGCGGTGGGCTTCTCCTCGATGCCGTACCGCTCCCGCAGCCGTCGCGACACCGCCAGCGCGAGCGGGCCGTGCACCCGCAAGCCGTAGGGGGAGTGCAGGATGACGCGCCAGTCGCCCAGTTCGTCGCGGAACCGTTCGACGACGAATGTGGTGTCCGACGGGACGACGCCCGTCGCCTGGCGCTGGTCGTCGATCAGCTGCCACAGGTTGTCGGCGGCAAACTGGTCGAAACCCATTGAGCGGCAACGCTGGTCAAACTGCTCACGACCGAGGCGGGCCAGCTCGCCGGTGTACGCTCCGACCGCCGCGCCGAGTTCGGCCGGTCGGCCGACGCCGTCGCCGCGCCAGAACGGCAGCCGCGCCGGCTGGCCGGGCGCCGGGATCACCAGGACGCGGTCGTGGGTGATCTCGGTGATCCGCCAGCTGGTCGCGCCCAGCGAGATCACGTCGCCCGGACGTGACTCGTACACCATCTCTTCGTCGAGTTCGCCCACGCGCGAGGGCTTTTCGGAGTCGGTGGCCAGATAGACCGTGAACAGCCCGCGGTCGGGGATCGCACCGCCGCTGGTGACCGCCAGCCGCTGCGCTCCGGGCCTGGCCGTCAGCGTGCCGGCGTCGCGGTCGTACACCAGCCGGGGCCGCAGCTCGGCGAACTCCGTCGACGGATACTTGCCCGACAGCAGATCCAGCGTCGCCTCGAATGCGCTGCGCGGCAGGGTGGCGAACGGAGCGCTGCGCCGCACCGCGTCGAACCAGCGGTCGGCGTCGAGAGGTTCGAGCGCGCACGCGGCGACCGTGTGCTGGGCCAGCACGTCGAGCGGGTTGGTCGGCACGCGCATGGTCTCGATCTCGCCGGCCAGCATGCGTTTGACGGTCACCGCACAACCGATCAGGTCGGTGCGGTGTTTGGGGAACAGCACGCCCTGGGAGATCTCCCCGACCTGGTGGCCGGCGCGGCCGATGCGCTGCAGGCCGCTGGCGACCGACGGTGGTGCCTCGACCTGGATGACGAGATCGACTGCGCCCATGTCGATTCCGAGTTCCAGGCTCGACGTGGCGACGACGGCCTTGAGTCGGCCGCTCTTGAGGTCGTCCTCGACGATCGCCCGCTGTTCCTTGCTGACCGAGCCGTGGTGCGCGCGGGCCAGCAGCGTCGGCGCACCCGACGCCTGTCCGCTGCCCATGATGTGCGCCGGCGAGCCCCCTGCGACACCGGGATTGGGTCCCGTCTCGAGCTCCTGGCCGGTCCGCTCGGCGTGAATCTCGTTGAGCCGCGACGTGAGTCGCTCGGACAGTCGGCGCGAGTTGGCGAACACGATCGACGAGTTGTGCGACTCGATCAGGTCGACGATGCGTTCCTCGACGTCAGGCCAGATGGTGTTGTTCTCCAGGTTCGCCATATCCGGCACCGGCACCTGGACCGACAGGTCGAACGTCTTGGCGGCGGGCGGCGCCACGATCGTCGTGCGTGCCTGGCCGGACAGGAACCGCGCGACCTCTTCGGGTGGGCGGACGGTGGCCGACAGCCCGATACGTTGGGCGGGGGTGTCGCAGAGCTGATCGAGCCGCTCCAGCGACAGCGCGAGATGGGCGCCGCGTTTGGTGGCCGCCACGGCGTGCACCTCGTCGACGATGACGGTCCGCACGTTCGCCAGGGTGTCGCGCGCCGCCGAGGTCAACATCAGAAACAGCGATTCGGGCGTGGTGATCAGGACGTCGGGCGGCCGGGCGATCAGTTCTCGCCGCTGGGCAGGGGAGGTGTCGCCGGAGCGCACGCCGACGCTGATCTCCGGCGCGGCGACGCCGCGTCGTTCGGCCACGCGTGCGATACCGGTCAGCGGGGTGCGCAGGTTGCGCTCCACATCGACGGCCAGCGCCTTCAGCGGCGAGACGTACAGCACTCTGGTGCCGGCTCGAGGCTCGGCGGGGGTGGACGCCAACTGGTCGATCGCCCATAGGAACGCCGCAAGCGTCTTACCCGAACCGGTCGGCGCGATGACGAGCGTGTTCTCCCCGTCAGCGATCGCCGACCAGGCCTGGGCCTGGGCGGGCGTCGGTTCGGCGAACGTGCCGGTGAACCACTCCCGGGTCAGGTCGCTGAACCGGGCGAGGGGCGCTCTGATCATCGACATCCATGGTGCACCCCGCCACCGACAACTCCGCTGCGGCTTCGTGCACTACCTATCGCAGAACGACCGGTCGCGCACCGAAACCACAGGTCAGCGGCGGTCCGGGGCGACGGCTTTGCGCAGGGCAGACGGGATACCGGGAACCCGCCCGACGGCGTCGAACAGGGCGTGTGCGCACGCATCGGCGACCGGACCGGCTTCGATGGACGGGTCCATCAGCCGTTGCCGGCACATCTCGAAGGTGAAGGCCAGCCAGCCGTAGACGGTGATGCGCAGGTCGCGCTCCACCTTGGAGTCCAGGTCGTCGCCGACGGCGGCTTGGATGCGGCCGAGGATGCGGTTGGCCTGACGGTCGTTGTCGGTGTCCTCGATACCGCGCAGCACGGGATCGGAGCGGCCCGACCCCACGTAGGCGGCCCATGCGCCGTGGGGGTGCTCCTCGTCGTAGCGCAGATAGGCGAGCACACCCTCACGGACCTGGTCGAAGAGGCCCTGCCCGGGGCGCGGTGGCGTGTTGGTGGCCTCGAAAAGCCGCTCGCCCTCGGCGCGGATCACCGCGGCGAAGAACGCTCGCTTGTCCGGGAAGTAGTGGTACATCAGCGCCCGGGACACCCCCGCCCGCTCGGCGATCTCGTCGATGCGGACGTCGTCGTAAGGCCGCTGACCGAACACCTCCGCGCCGAGCGTCAGCAGTTCGCTGCGTCGGTCGGCGGGGGAGAGCCGCCGTCGAGGCTCGGCCATGCCCGACATCGTAGTGAACACATGTCAAACAGCGGCTCTGCGGACGGGCCGCGGAGTATTCGGAGCGCTGCAGGGTAACCCCGGGGCGAGACAGTCAGCGACCATGAGAGGCATCGATGAGTTTTCCAGAACAGCAGCAGTCCCCGCCCGGCGTGCAGAGCGACATGACCCCGATGCCCGACTGCGGCGAAACGAGCTACCAGGGGTCCGGTCGGCTGACCGGTAAACGCGCGGTCATCACCGGAGGCGACAGCGGGATCGGCCGCGCGGTCGCGATCGCCTACGCGCGCGAGGGTGCCGACGTGCTGATCGCCTACTTGAACGAGGAGAGCGACGCCAAAGAGGTGCAGAAGTACGTCGAGGACGCCGGGCGCAAGTGCGTCCTGGTACCGGGCGACCTCTCGGACCCGGCGCACTGCCGTGCCGTCGTGGACCGCGCCGTCGAGGAATTCGGCGGCATCGATGTGCTCGTCAACAACGCGGCCTACCAGATGACGCACGACACGCTCGACGAGATCAGCGACGAGGAGTGGGATTACACGTTCCGGCTCAACGTCGGGGCGTACTTCTACCTGGTGAAGGCCGCGCTGCCCCACATGGGCGCCGGTGCGTCGATCATCGGCAGTTCGTCGGTGAACTCCGACATGCCGAACCCGAAGCTGGCGCCCTACGCGGCCACCAAGGCGGCGATCGCCAACTTCTCGGCGAGCCTGGCGGAGATGTTGGGCGAGAAGGGTATTCGTGCCAACAGCGTCGCGCCGGGCCCGATCTGGACACCGTTGATCCCGTCGACGATGCCGCCGGAGAAGGTCAAGCAGTTCGGCGAGAACACGCCGCTGGGCCGTGCGGGTCAGCCGGTCGAGTTGGCGCCGGTCTACGTGATGCTGGCGTCCGACGAGGCGAGCTACGTGACCGGCGCGCGGATCGCGGTGACCGGCGGCAGGCCGATCCTCTAGCGGGGCGCCTTGGCCGCCGATTGTGCGAGCGCCGGTTGTGCGGTTTCATCCGCAACACGCCGCTTTCGCGTATGAAACCGCACATTCACCACGTTTTCGGGCAGCCGCGGGCGAGTAGCGCCTCGCCGACTCGCTCGAGAAAGACGCGCGGCTGGTTGTGCAACATGCCGCTGGTCAGCCTGATGTCATTCCAGCCCAGCCGCGGTAGCAACCAATAGCGTTCGGCATCGGCGGTACGTTGTCGCGGGTCAGTCCAGTGATGTGCGCCTTCGAAATCCACGCCGACGCGATACTGCGACCATCCCAGGTCGATGCGTGCGACCACACGCCTTGAACGATCGAGCACCCGTATCTGGGTTTCCGGACGCGGAAATCCCGCCTGCAGCAGCAGTAATCGGGTCAGCGATTCGTAAGGCGACTCCGCGCCGCCGTCGACGAGTTCCAGTGTCTGGCGCAGCTGCCGCAAGCCGCGCGCGCCGGGATGCCGCTGCGCCACCTCGTCGATGTCGGCGGGCTTGAGGTCCGTCGCATTCAGCAGCGCGTCGATGCGTTGAACCCCTTCTTCGAGCGGGAGCCGACGGCCGAGGTCGAACGCGGTGCGCTCCGGCGTCGTCACTGGCATCCGATGGCGCGTCACGATCTCCTCGGGCAACAGTGTGTCGCTGTGAACGATGATCTTCGGCGGCGGTCGCCGATTCGGCAGCACGAGTTCGGCGGCGGCGTCAGGCCCGATCCATTTCGCGCCGAGCAATGCCGACGCCGATAGGCCTGCCAGTACACCTCGTCGGCGTGACCACAGCCAGGCGGCCCTGGCCCGGTCGACAGCCGACAACTCGACGCCCCGCGGCGCCCACACACCGGGATAGACGCCGGCGTGGAATCGCCGCAACTCGCGAAACGTCAGTAGTCCCGCGTCGAGCGCCTCGCTTGCTCGAAACGGCCAGTCGAGATCTTCCATGGCCGCAACGGTCGCGCCCAGCCATGACAACTTTCGGGGGGAGAGCCCACGTTATCCACAGCTTTACCGCCGCGATTGTGCGGTCTCATACGCTTCTCGCGGCGTGTCGCGGATGAAACGGCACGTTCGGGCACTTCGGGCACTCAGGGCACTCAGGCAATCACGGCGCCGACGGCTCCAGCAGCCGCCGTATTGTCGAAGCCAACCGCGGCAGATCGGTGCCGGCAACCAGCTCGCATCCGTGAAGCTCGGCGAGTTTTCTTGCGGCGGGTGTGAATTCGTGGTTCGTCACGACCATCGTCTTGGTGCAGTCCTGCATCGGCGCACCCGCCACCACTTCCTGCACGGCGCCGGCGCCGACGGGGCGTGATTGTCTCTTGCACTGAATGGCAAGACGATTCGGTCGCTTGCCGACGATGATGTCGACTCCCCAATCTCCGGTGATCGCGGTCATGATCACCGGCGCCCCGCAGGACCGAGCCACTCGCGCCACATGATCCTCGAACTGCGGGCCGGACATCGCCGCGGTGACGTCTTCGCGCGCGCCGGGGGTCGTGACACCGACGAGCGTGCCGGCAAGGAAGCGTGGGGCAGCGGCGAGGACGAGCGGCGCGACGAGTCCGAGCGTGAGGCTCCACTGCGGGGCGACCCCGACGAGCCACGCCCCGGCGCCCGCCGCCGCGGCCGACGCCAGGTACACCTTGACGGTCACGCGACGGATCGTAAGGCCCGACCCCGACACCCCCGAGTAGGACGGGAATGCGATGCACGGCTGCGGCGGCTCGCGTTAATCTGCGATTCATGATCGACGAGCCGGCTGGTTCCACCGGGCAGACATCCGTCGAGCAGGCACTTGCCGGCGGCGACCCGCACCGGGTGGGCTGGTTCCGGTTCTACTTCGCCGACGAACGCTGGGAGTGGTCGCCGCAAGTCGAACGGATGCACGGCTACGAGCCGGGTACGGCACAGCCGACGACCGACCTCGTGCTGTCGCACAAACACCCCGACGACTATCGCCAGGTGGCGGCGACGCTGGATGAGATTCGCCGCACGTCGGGCGCGTTCTCCACCCGCCACCGGATCATCGACACCCACGGCGAGGTGCACCACGTGGTCGTGGTCGGCGACCAGCTCTTCGACGACAGCGATCAAGTGGTGGGGACTCACGGCTTCTATGTCGACGTCACACCGTCCACACTGCAGCGGCACGACAGGGCCTTCAGCGCGGCGGTCACCGAGTTGGCGGAGGCTCGCGGACCGATCGAGCAGGCAAAGGGGATGCTGATGCTGATCTACCGGATCTCCGCCGACTCGGCGTTCGAGTTGCTCCGGTGGCGTTCACAGGAAACCAACACCAAGCTGCGGACCTTGGCCGAGCAAATCGCCGAGGACTTCCTCGGGCTGGCCTATGACGAGGAGTTGCCGCCGCGCTCCACCTACGACAGGCTGCTGCTCACCGCACACAACCGCGTACACAATTGACGTTTACCGGGCGTTTCGCCGGGGAACTCCGCCCTGCGTCAGACCTGTTCGGCTGATCAAGCAGCAAATCCGGGAGTTTCTCGTCGTGTACCACGGTCCCAGCGAGCTGAGACAAATCGACACCGGTATCCGCGACGCGGCACGGTTCGCGCTCGGGATCGGCGCCACAGGAGCCGTCTTCCTGATCGGCGCGATGGTGTGGGTGAGCACCTGCCAGGGGGCCACCGCCGACAGCCTGGCCTGCGGGGCACCCCAGCGGACCCTGCTGGCGCTCGCGGCTCCCGCGGTCCTAATCGCCGGTGCCTTGCGGGCGTTCGTCCGCGCCCATCAGAACTGGCGCAGGGGCGAAATGTCGTCGGCGTGGCAGGGCGCGGGATGGTTTCTTCTGACGTCGATGCTGCTGGTGCTCACGACGAGCATGCCCGCCCTCACCGGTTCCGCGGCGTTCGGCGGATGAGCACGCCGGCGAGCGGCGATCGACCGCTGACCGCCGTGGCGTTGGTGTGCAGTCTCAAGCCCAGCCCCACAGAGTCGAGCAGCGCGTTGATGGCCGAACACATCTGCCAGAACCTGCACGCTGCGGGTGTCGAGACCGAAGCGGTGCGCTGCGTCGACTACGCGATCGCGCCGGGCGTCGAGGCCGACATGGGCGACGGCGACGAATGGCCGCAGATCCGCGAAAAGCTCCTGCGGGCCGACATCCTGGTGTTGTCCACCCCGATCTGGTTGGGGCACCCGGCCAGCGTGACGCAGCGGGTGCTGGAACGGCTCGACGCCGAACTGTCGAACACCGACGATGCCGGCCGGCCGATCATGGTGGGCAAGGTCGCCGTGGTGGGAGTCGTGGGCAACGAAGACGGCGCGCACAAAGTCATCGCCGACTGCTTTCAAGGCCTCAACGACATCGGCTACACCATCCCGGCCCAGGGCGGCACCTACTGGACGGGCGAAGCGATGCAGAGCAAGGACTACAAGGACCTCGACGAGGTGCCCGAGCCGGTCACCTCGACGACTGCCGCCTTGGCCCGCAACGCCGTTCACCTCGCGAGAGCCCTACGGGACGGCAAGTACCCGCCCTACCAGTGAGGGTGAACCTCCGGTCGGTTTCCGTGCAGGTGCGCTCGGGTAGATCTAGCGTTGTCATCAGCCCCTGACCGGGCGCGAGAGGAGTACCGATGAAGAGCCCGAAAGATCCCGTCGACCACGCGAGGACGACTCGTCCCCATGCCGGGGAGTCGATGAAGGACACCAAGAACCTGCCCGGCCTGGTGCTCATCGGACTGGGCCTGGTGCTGTTCGTGTCGGCGCTCGCAGCTCACGGCGCGGGTCACCACGGCGTGGGCATCGGCCTGGGCTGTGGGTCCGCCGCGCTGTTCGTCATTGGCGGCGGCTGGCTCCTCGTCGCGCATCTGCGGGTGCGCAAGATCGAAGAACGATGGTACGCAGAGCATCCCGACGCCGAACGGCAAAGCCCGAGCAGTTGACGCGGTAGTCGAGGCGCGAGAAAAAAGCCCAGCCGGTTCGGCTGGGCTTTTCTCCTCGAGCGGGCTTACTGTTCGGACTTCTGGCGCTCCTCGGCGGCCTTCGCGCCACCCCGCGCGGATTCCGCCTCGGCTTCCTTCTTGGCGGCGTCTCGCTGGGCGTCGGCCTTGTCCTGCTGGGCCTTGCCCTCGCGGGTCAGGTCGTCACGTCCGGTGACGGTGCCGATGCCTTCCTTCGCCTTACCCTTGACGTCCTCGACGACGCCCTTGATGCCTTCCTCAGGGCCACTGTTCTTCTCGGTCATGTTCACCTTCCGCGATCGGAGTGGATCAGTCCAACAACGAGGAACTTCCCCGCGCAGCTGTCGGGTTCCCGACGGCCCGAACGACTAAACGCCCGCGCGACCGGATCACTCCGCCGCCGCGTCGTCCTCGGGGTCGATCTCCACCGTCTCCAGCTGCTCCTGCCAGTCGGCGGGCGACGCCTCCAGAGGCGGATTGGGCTCCGGCTGCGCGGCGGCCTCCTCGTCGAGAGGCGGTTCGCTGGGGTCTCGCTGTTGCTCCATCGCGTCGGCGAGCGGAACGTCGTCGGGCAGGCCTTCGCTGTCTGACATGTCGGCTGGGATACCCCGGGCCCACAGGGCGAAAACGGTATGGCGCCGCACCTGATCCGCTCTGCGAAGTGGATCGTCCGGAATGCGAATGGCGGCCTATCCGCGATGCGAAGAGTCGTTCGGAGAACCGTTTGCCTGCGAAGTGCTCGGGTAGGCGGGCCACATGTCGATGATCTCGACCCCGCGTTCGGTTCTGCTTTGGCATGTGCACGGGTCGTGGACGGAGTCCTTCGTCGCAGGCCGCCATCGCTGTGTGTTGCCTGTCAACAAAGAGCGGGACGCGCACGGCCGCGGCCTGTGCGGCCGCAATTGGCCACGTGCACAGGAGGTTTCGTGCGACGACTTGTATGACCAGCACATCGACCTGGTGGTGTTGCAGCGTCCTGAAGAAATCGAGTTGGCGAGTAGGTGGCTGGGACGACGACCGGGCGTGGATGTACCCGCTGTCTACGTGGAGCACAACGCCCCGCGACCGTTCCCGGTCGACAGTGTCCACCCGGTTGCTGACCGCAACGACATCCCGATCGTGCACGTGACCGACTTCAACCGTCTCATGTGGAACAACGGTGGGGCGCCGACGCGCGTCATCACCCACGGGATCGCCGACCCAGGTTTGCTCTACCGCGGAGACATCGGGGCCGCTGCGACGATGATCAACGAACCCTGCCGGCGCTGGCGCACGGTGGGTGCGGATTTGCTGGCGACGTTCGGGGAGACGGTCCCGATCGACGTGTGGGGCATCGGCACCGAGGTGCTCAGCGAATGCGTCAGGAGCCCGCGGGTCCGCGGTAGGGGCGACGTGCCCACCGCGGCCTTGCTGCCCGAGGTGGCCCGCCGGCGGGTGTTTCTGCACACCGCCCGATGGACGTCTCTGGGTCTGTCGCTGATCGAGGCGATGTTCATGGGAATGCCGGTGGTCGCCGTCGCCTCGACGATGGCGCCACTGGTCGTGCCGCCGGAGGCCGGCGTGGTGAGCGCCGATATCGACACACTTTCGCGCGCTCTGTCGGCGTTCGTCGCAGACCGCGCGGCCGCGTCTGCGGCCGGTAAGGCAGCGCGGGATTTCGCCATGGCGCAGTTCGGAATCGATCGGTTCCTCGCGCAATGGGACGACCTCATCGACGAGTGCTGCCGATGACAACCAAAAGGAGGCGCCGATGAAGATCGCAATGGTGTCTGAACATGCCAGCCCACTGGCTGCGCTCGGCGGAGTCGACGCCGGCGGGCAGAACGTACACGTCGCCGAGTTGTCGGCGGCACTGACCAGACGCGGTCATCAGGTGACCGTCTACACCAGAAGGGACGATCCGGATCTGCCTGACCGCGTGGTCACACCCGGGGGATACACCGTCGTGCACGTTCCCGCCGGTCCTCCGGAGCCGTTGCCCAAGGACGAAATCCTGTCGTACATGGGTCCGTTCGCGCAGTTCCTCGACGCCGACTGGGCGGTGGATCGACCCGACGTAGCGCATGCCCACTTCTGGATGTCCGGTATCGCAACGCAACTCGCCGCCCGCCATCTCAATCTGCCTGCGGTTCAGACATTTCACGCGCTGGGAGTGGTGAAACGGCGCCACCAGGGTGTGCAGGACACGAGCCCGCCGGACCGGTTGCACCTGGAGGCAACGGTGGCCCGTTCCGCTACCTGGGTCGTGGCCACCTGCACCGACGAGGTGTTCGAATTGATGCGAATGGGTCGGTCCCGCAACCGCATCTCCGTGGTGCCTTGCGGCGTGGATCTCGACCTGTTCAGCCCCGAAGGACCCGTGGCGCCGGGATCCGACAGGCAACGCATCGTCAGCGTCGGCCGGTTCGTGCCACGCAAGGGTTTCGACGTCGTCGTGCGCGCGTTGCCCCATCTGCCCGAAGCCGAACTCGTGATCGTCGGCGGACCCGACGAGTCACGACTGGGCTCGGATCCCGAGGCACGCCGGTTACTCGCTCTGGCAACGGAATTGGGCGTCGCGGACCGAGTAAAGCTGTACGGCTCGGTGTCGCGCGCAGAGATGCCGGCGATTCTTCGGTCGGCCGACGTGGTGGCGTGCACTCCATGGTACGAACCGTTCGGCATCGTGCCACTCGAGGCGATGGCGTGCGGCGTGCCAGTGGTGGCGTCGGCGGTGGGCGGAATGCTCGACACCGTCGTCCACGACGTGACCGGACAGCTGGTCAAGCCGCAGCGGCCCGAGGAGGTGGCCAAGGCCGTCAACAGTCTGCTTCGCGACGACTTCCTCAGACAGAGCATGGGTGCCGCCGGACGGGATCGCGCGCGGGCCCGCTACTCGTGGGACCGAATCGCCGCCGACAGTCAGAGAATCTACGACCGGTTGGTGCCGGTGCCGGTCTCGCAACCGGAACCGGCGACGAGTCTGTCGTCCGGATGACCGGCTCAGCCCGACTCCAACAAGGCCACCGCTTCCTCGAGTTCGCGGGGCAGCGGTCGGCGCTCGGCGAGGACCGCGGGAATCCGGGCCACAGCCTCGACCGCACCCCGGGCATGGTCGCGATCGCGCAGCGCTGCCACAGCCAAGCGTCCACTTGCGCTGAGGCAGCGGCGAATCGGGCGTCGCAGCCACGTGGTGAGCACGTCGTTGCGCAACACCCTCGCGGCCTGGGCCGCGGTCGTGGTGCGCACCGGGGACGGTTGGTGAATGGCCAGCAGTTCGGGGTAGTAGCACAGGTCCCAGCCGGCCGCGGCCATATCCAGGGCGAGCAGTTGCTCCTCCCCGCGGAAGTGCAGGATGGCGCTGAAACCGCCGGCCTGTTCGAATGCCCGCTTGCGGACCATGGCCGCGCAACTCATGAATCCCAGGATCGACGGACCCGGCAGCTCCGGCCGCCGACCGAGCGCGCTGCCGGCCAGCACAGCGGAAAACGAATCCTCCCGGCGCTGCGGCCAGACGATCGTGCGCGCGGCGAGCAGACCCACCGACGGGTGCCGTTCGAATGCCTCCACAGCGATCGCGGGAGCCAACGGCGTCCACCAGGAGTCGTCGTCGCAGAACGCGACGTACGGCGTGCGGCACGCCGCCACCCCGACGTTGCGGCCGACCGCGCCGAGATTGCTGCCGAGCTCGACGAGCTGAAGGCGGCCCGCGGACCGTGCCGCTATTCCGTTCATGATCGCGGCGGTGTCGTCGGTGGAGGCGTTGTCCACCACCACGATCGGGCACGGCGTGGTGTCCAGCAGCCTGGCCACCACCGCCGCCAACTCCGCGGCGCGATTCTGACTGGCTATCACGAACGAGACATCGGTGGAAGCTCGGCCCTGCATGACGGTGCTGGCTACCCGCGCATCCGGAAGGCAAACGATGCATGACATCAGACACGCGCTGGTCACCGGCGGCGGCGGGTTTCTCGGCGGGCACCTGTGCGAGCGACTGCTCGACAGCGGCGTCGAGGTGACCTGCGTCGACGACCTGTCGACCAGCGCGCCGACCGCCGCCGATCTGTTCCTCGACCGCCCTGGCTACCGGTTCGTCCGGCACGACATCAGCGAGCCGCTGCCCGATCTGCCGTCGGGAATCGACACCGTCTTCCACCTCGCATCGCCGGCCTCGCCGGCGGCCTATCTGCGGCTGCCTATCCAGACGCTTCGCACCGGGGCGCTCGGCACCTCGCACATGCTCGAGTTCGCGCAGCGGAGCGGCGCACGGCTGGTGCTGGCCTCCACCAGCGAGGTGTACGGCGACCCGCTGGAACATCCGCAGCGCGAATCATATTGGGGCAACGTCAATCCGATCGGCCCGCGCAGCGTGTACGACGAGGCGAAGCGGTTCGCCGAGGCGTTGACGTTCGCGTATCTGCGCGAGCGGTCGGCCGACATCGCCGTGGCGCGGATCTTCAACACGTACGGACCGCGGATGCGGCCCGACGACGGCCGCATCGTGCCCACCTTCTGTCATCAGGCATTGACCGGTGAACCGATCACGGTCAACGGGACGGGCACCCAGACTCGCTCGTTGTGTTTCGTCGACGACACCGTCGCGGCGCTGGTCGCCCTGGGTGAATCCGATTGCGCCGGACCGGTGAACGTCGGCAACCCCGACGAACTGACGGTGCTGCGAATCGCCGAGCTCATCCGGGAGCTGGCCGGAAGCGACTCGCCGATCGAGTTCCGTCCGGCGCCGCAGGACGATCCGCAACGTCGGTGCCCCGACATCTCGCTGGCGCGCGAGCTGCTCGGTTGCCATCCGCGGGTCGGCTACACCGATGGCCTGTCCATGACCGTCGACTGGTTCCGCCGGCAATCGGTAACCGTTGCGCTGCAGGGGAGTTGAGGAACGTCATGCGCATTCTCGGGATCAATGCAGTGTTTCACGACCCCGCTGCCGCGCTTGTGGTGGACGGTCACATCGTTGCCGCCGCCGAGGAGGAGCGGTTCACCCGGCGCAAGCACGGAAAACAGGCCGTGCCGTTCTCGACGTGGGAGTTGCCGGTGGAATCGGCGCGGTGGTGCCTCGAGCAGGCGGGCCTGAGCCCGTCGGACCTGGACCTCGTCGGGTACTCGTACGACCCCCGCGTGATGGACGAGTCCACCGACGGACTCGATGGTCTGGACCGTGACTGGGAGTACTTGCGCACGCTCTACGCCGAACGCGCTCCCCGCTTCCTGCAGTCCGCCCTGCCGGGCCTCGATCCGGGCATCGTCCGCCACGTCCGCCATCACGTCGCGCATGCCGCGTCGACCGCGCTGGCCTCGCCCCACCCCGACTGCGCGGTGCTGGTCGTCGACGGGCGCGGCGAGCGGTCTTCGATGCTGGCCGGGAGCTATCGCGATCACAAGCTCGACGTGCTCGCGACACAGTCGCTGCCGCACTCGCTGGGGCTGTTCTACGAGAGCCTCACCGAGCACCTGGGATTCAAGCGCTCCAGCGACGAGTACAAGGTGATGGCGATGGCGTCCTACGGGACGCCGCGGTTCGCCGACCGGTTCAGAGAAGCGGTCTACGCGTGTGCCGACGGCGGGTTCCGCACCGAACCGGTGGACTGGAACTCGATCACGCCCGCCCGCGCACCTGGCGCCGGGAAGGGGCATGCGCTGGACCGGCCAGAACCCGAGCACGCCGACCTCGCGTGCAGCGTCCAGACGGTCGTCGAAGAAGTGCTGCTCGACCTCGTGCGCTGGCTTCGCGACCGCACCGATCACGAAAGCCTCTGCCTCGCAGGCGGAGTCGCGCTGAACTGCGTGGCGAATTCGAAGCTCTTTTCCCGCGGCGGTTTTTCGAACGTGTGGGTGCAGCCGGCCGCGGGGGACGCGGGAACCGCGCTCGGTGCGGCGCTGGCTTTGGCGGGCGACGCCGGCGAGCCGATCGCGCCGATGCCGTCGGCCGCGCTGGGTCGAGGGTTCTCCGACGACGAGATCGCCGCGGCGCTCACCGAGGCCGCGATACCCCATGAGCGGCCCTCCGATCTGGCCGCCGCGATCGGAGACGCGTTGGCCGACGACAATCTCGTCGGCTGGTTCCAGGGCCGCGCCGAGTTCGGGCCGCGCGCGCTCGGTCAACGGTCGCTGCTGGCCGATCCGCGGCGCATCGAGAACCTGGAGCGACTCAACACCGTGAAAGGGCGTGAGCAGTTCCGGCCGGTCGCGCCGATGGTGCTCGCCGAACGCGCCGCCGAGATTTTCTCCGGTGGACCGGTTCCGAGCCCCTACATGCTGTTCGTGCACGACGTCGCCGCCCAGTGGCGGGACCGGATTCCCGCGGTGACCCACGTCGACGGCACCGCACGCATTCAGACCGTCGGCCGTGACCACCCGCTGCTGCACGACACGATCAGCAGATTCGCCGCGCACACCGGCGTACCGGTGATCGTCAACACCAGCTTCAACACCGCCGGGCGGCCGATGGTCGACAGCCCCCGCGACGCGCTCGAATGTTTCGGCAGCGCACCGATCGACGTGCTGGCGATCGGTCCGTTCCTCGTGAGGCGGCCGGTATGACGCCGTCCTTCGCGGTGGTGGTGCCGACGGTCGGGCGGCCGTCGCTGCACCGCCTGCTCGCCGAACTCGACGGATCCGCGGGGCCGACGCCGGCGTCGGTGATCGTCGTCGACGACCGCAGCCACCCGGATCGGCCCCTGCAGGTTAAGACGCGACTTCCGGTCACCGTGCTGCGCAGCGGGGGGCGGGGACCGGCGGCCGCTCGCAACACCGGCTGGCGTGCGGCCCGAGCCGACTGGGTCTGCTTTCTCGACGATGACGTTGTGCCGCAGACGAATTGGTTAGCCGCGGTCGCAGAGGACCTGGCGAAGGCCGAGGTGGAGTCGGCGGCCGCCTCACAAGCGGTGATCGAGGTGCCGCGGGTGGGCGGCCGCAAAGCCACGGACGACGAGCGTCGCACGCAGCGCCTCGCCGAGGCACAGTGGATCACCGCCGACATGGCGTTCAAGCGTGATGTCCTGGTCGCCGTCGGCGGGTTCGACGAACGGTTCCCCCGGGCGTACCGCGAGGACTCGGACGTCGCGCTGCGAATCGCCCAGGCCGGCAACGACATTGTGCGCGGGTCGCGCCGCTGTACCCATCCGGTCGCGAAGGCGACGCTGATGAGCAGTGTGCGCGCCCAGATCGGCAACCGCGACAACGCGTTGCTTCGCCGCAAGTTCGGCAGGCGGTGGCGCTCGGCGATCGGGGAGGGCCGGGGCCGCCTCCCGGCACACGCGGCGACCACTGCCGCAGCCCTCGTCGCGGTGGTGAGCGCGCTGGCGGGCCGGTCGCGCGTCGCGCGTACCGCCGCCGCTGCATGGGCGCTGCTGACGGGCGAGTTCGCGGTCCGCCGGTTCTGGTCCGGTCCGCGAACCCTGACCGAGGCCGGTCGCATCGCACTCACCAGCGTGCTGATTCCGCCGGTCGCGGTGTGGTACCGGTTGGTCGGGGAGTGGACGTTCCGCACCTCGCGGCGCGATCCGCCGCTGGCGGTGCTGCTCGACCGTGACGACACCATCATCGAAGACGGCCCCTATCTGAACGATCCGGCCGGTGTGCGTCCGCTGCCGGGGGCGTCACGCGCCTTGGACCGATTGCGCCGCAAGGGGTTACCGCTGGCCATCGTGAGCAACCAGTCCGGTGTGGCCAAGGGATTGATCACCACAGACCAACTGGACTCCGTCAACGCGGCGGTCGACTCGGCTCTGGGGCCGTTCGACTCATGGCATCTGTGCGTGCACGGCGCCGACGACGAATGCCGTTGCCGGAAGCCCGCGCCCGGCATGGTCGAAGACGCCGCCGCCGCGCTCGGTGTCCACCCCTGCCGGTGCGTGATGATCGGTGACACCGGTGGAGACGTCGAGGCGGC
Organism: Mycobacterium sp. GA-1285; assembly: GCF_001499905.1. Taxonomy (GTDB): domain Bacteria; phylum Actinomycetota; class Actinomycetes; order Mycobacteriales; family Mycobacteriaceae; genus Mycobacterium. The sequence goes on from NZ_LQIS01000027.1 coordinate 23,612, forward strand.
GCTTGCCGCGGGCGCCGACGCGATCCTCGTGCCCACGGACCGCACGCTGCGCCACGAGATCAGCGAGGCCCGGATCAAGGCGCGGGTCGCGGCGAACCTCGACGAAGCGGTGTCCATGGTGCTCAGGGACTCCCGATGAGCCGGGCCATCGTTGCGCGGTTGGACAGCGCCGGTGACGTGTTGATCACCGGTCCGGCGGTCCGTGCCGTGGCCGAAACACACGACGCGGTGACCTTTCTGGCCGGTCCGCGCGGACGGTCCGCCGCCGAACTGCTGCCGGCCGTCGACGACATCATCGAGTGGCAGGCGCCGTGGGTGGACTTCGACTCACCCGAACTGACCGCGGGCCAGGTGGAGGCGTTGGTCAAACAGTTGCGCGACGTCGCCCCCGAACGGGCATACATCTTCACGTCGTTTCATCAGTCCCCGCTCCCGCTGGCGTTGATCTGCCGGATGGCATCGGTGCCCTGGGTCGGGGCGATCAGCGAGGACTATCCCGGCACACTGCTCGACCTGCGACACCACGTTCCGGACGGCGTACCCGAACCAGAGCGCGCGCTGTCTCTGGCCAGGGCGGCCGGCTGTGAGCTGTCCGAGGGCGACGACGGCACGCTGCGGGTGCGCCGATTACCGCCACTGCCCGCGGACATCGCGGAATCGCTGGGCGACACACCGTTTGTCGTCTTCCATCCCGGAGCCGCCGTACCGGCGCGCCGGCCGACCACCGAGCGCAGCGTCCGCATGGTCGACGCGCTCGTCACCGCCGGGTACCGCGTCGTCGTCACCGGCGATCCCGGCGAACGCGAGCTCACCGGGGTGGTGGCCGGTGATTCGGCCATCGACCTCGGAGGGCGCACAACGCTCGCCACATTGGCTGCCGTCTACGCCGCAGGGCGAGTGGTGATCGCACCCAACACCGGACCCGCCCACCTGGCGGCGGCCGTCGGCACACCGGTGGTCTCGCTCTTCGCTCCCGTGGTACCGGCCTCTCAGTGGACGCCCTACGGGACAAGCGTCATTCGGCTCGGGGACCAGCAGGCCGCGTGCCGGTTCACCCGGGCCCGCATCTGCCCGGTCCCGGGGCACCCCTGCCTTGACGGCATCACCGACGACGAACTGCTCGGCGCGGTCGATCGAATTGGAGGACGGCAATGATCCCGACGATGATGATCCCGACGATCCAAACGCACTTCTCGGCACTGTCACAGGCGGCCGGACACCTCGCGCCCGAGGCGCCCAAGCTGGCCGCGTGGGGGCGGCGGCTCGCCGATGTGCTCGCCACCGGCGGCCGGCTACTGGCCTGCGGGAACGGTGGCAGTGCGGCCGAGGCGCAACATCTGACCGCTGAACTGGTCGGCCGTTTCCGACACGAGCGAATGCCGATGTCGGCCATCTCGTTACACGCCGACACCTCGGCTCTGACCGCGATCGGCAACGACTACGGCGTCGAAGAGATCTTCGCCAGAGGCGTTCGGGCGCACGGCAGGCCGGGCGACGTACTGGTCTCGCTGTCCACCAGCGGCACCAGCCCGAACCTGCTCGCCGCCGTCAAGGCCGCGCACGAAATCGACCTGGCCACATGGGCATTCACGGGTCCCGAGCCCAATCCCCTGGCCGCGATGTGTGACGACGCCGTCTGCGTCGACGCGCCGACCAGTGCGACCGTCCAGGAGATCCACCTGCTGCTCGTCCATGCGCTGTGCATTGCGGTGGACGCGGCCCTTGCGACAGACGGTGACCTGCTGGGGGCGTCCCATGAGTGAGCCACTGGTCGTGATCGGCGATTCGATGCTCGACGTCGACATCGAGGGCACCGCCACGCGGCTCAGTCCCGAGGCGCCTGTCCCGGTGGTCGACACCGAACGGATCTGGCGGCGCCCGGGCGGCGCGGGGCTGGCCGCTGTGCTCGCCGCGCGGACGGGCTGCGACGTGGTGCTGGTGACCGCGGTCGGCGACGACGCCGAAGGTCAGGCGTTGACCGACCTGCTGACCGACGCCGGGGTGCGGCTCATCCGGTTGCACTTGGCCGGAAACACGGTGTGTAAGACCAGGATCCGCGCGGCCGGGCACTCGATGCTGCGGCTCGACCACGGTGACGGATCGGCCGCGGCCGCCCCGGTGCCCGCCGAGGTGGGTGAGGTGCTCGACCGGGCCGCCGCCGTCTGCGTGGCCGACTACGGACGTGGCGTCACCGCGCACAGCCAGATCCGGGATCTCGTCGCCTCGGCCACACGGCGGGTTCCGACGGTGTGGGACCCCCACCCCCGCGGAAGCGAACCGGTCCCGGGTTGCTGGCTGGTCACACCGAATCAAGATGAGGCGGCGGGACGCTCGGCGGAGTCGCTGCGCGGACAGTGGGCGGCACGAGCGGTATGCGTCACCCTGGGTCCGAAGGGCGCGCTCGTGGCCAACGACACCGGCAACGAGCACCACCCGGTGCGCGATCCGGGCGCACGGTCCGACCACGGCGACACCTGCGGCGCGGGCGACCGGTTCGCGATTGCGGCCACCATGGCACTCGCGGCGGGTAAGGGTGTTCACGACGCCGTCGCCGACGCCGTGAACGCCGCCAGCAGATTCGTCGCCGCAGGCGGTGCGGTCGGCGTGTCGACCGCGGCGGCAGTCGGTGGAACACATTCGGCGACAACGTCGACCGCCGTCATCGGCGGCATCGCCGAGGTCCGCGACCGCTTGCGTCGCCGCCGAGGCAGGCTGGTCGCCACCGGTGGTTGCTTCGACCTCCTCCACACCGGACACGTCCGGCTGCTGCGCCAAGCCCGCGATCTCGGCGACGCGTTGGTGGTGCTGCTGAACTCCGACGCCTCGGTGCGCGCGCTGAAAGGACCGCGCCGGCCCGTCGTGGCCGACCAGGACAGGGCGCGGGTGCTGGCCGCGCTGGCGTGTGTCGATGCCGTGGTGATCTTCGACGAACTGTCACCCGAAGCCGCGCTGGAGCAACTGCGGCCCGACATCTGGGTCAAGGGCGGCGACTACACCGAGGCCGACCTTCCCGAGGCCGATGTGGTCCGCCGTCACGGCGGTGACGTCGTGCTGCTGCCGACCGTCGCCGGCTATTCGTCGTCAAACCTGATCGCCGCGGCGCGGTCGTGAACCGAGAGGAATCATCAATGGCTCTGGGCAACATCATCATCACCGGCGGTGCGTCGGGGCTCGGTGCGGCTACGGTGGAAGCCGTTGCACGCCAAGGCGGCACACCACTGGTGATCGACCGCAACGATCCGAAGCCGGGCGTGGCCTTCGCGCGGGCCGATCTCGCCGACACCGAGGCGGTGGACGGCGCCGTGCGCGAGCTGGCCGAGCAGGCCGGCGGCCAGATCCACGGCGTGTTCACCGCCGCAGGCACCGACGTGTGCGGCAAGCTCGACGATGTCGCGGTCAAGGACTGGGAACGCGTCATCCACGTCAACCTGCTCGGTACGGCGGCAGTCATCCGCTCGGCGTTGCCATACCTGAAGAGCACGGGTGGCCGAATCGTCACGTGCGCATCGACATTGGGGATCAAGGCCGTCAGCGATGCGACCGCGTACTGCGCCTCCAAATTCGGGGTCATCGGATTCTCCCGTGCGCTGGCCGCCGAACTGGCCGGAGAAGTGGGCGTCACGACGCTGATCCCCGGCGGTATGCACACGGCGTTCTTCGACAGCCGTGACGAGCAGTACAAGCCGCCGCCGGACGCCAAGCTCAACCGGCCCGAGCACGTCGCCGACACCGTGGTGTTCGCCCTATCTCAGCCGGCGGGCTGCGAGGTGCGTGAGTTGGTCGTGTGCGCGTCGACGGAGTCTTCATGGCCGTGAGCCCGGAGACCATCGTGGTCCTGCGCGCGCTGGGCCTCGGAGATCTGCTCACCGGCATTCCGGCGTTGCGTGGGCTGCGCCGGGCACACCCCGACGCCCACATAGTGCTCGCCGCCCCCGAACGGTACCGCGATCTGGCGATGCTCTCGGCCGCGGTCGACGAACTCGACCCGACGCCGGGCCTCGGCCGGCTCCGCCCTCGAAGCGCCCCACCCGCCCTCGCGGTGAACCTGCACGGGAGCGGCCCCGAAAGCATCACCGATCTGCTCGCGCTGCAACCCCGAACCCTGCTCAGCCATCGACATCGCGCTCATCCCGGAGTCGACGGTCCACCGTGGCGGACCGAACTGCACGAGGTCGACCGCTGGTGCGCGTTGCTCGAAGGGGCCGGAATCGACTGTGATCCAGAGGATCTGGCCATTCCGCGACCGGACGGTTTTCCGAACCGCTCCTCGGCCGTGGTGATTCACCCGGGCGCCGCATACGCCGCGCGGCGATGGCCACCGGAGCGTTTCGCACAGGTCGCCGCCGTGCTGCGAAGCCGCGGTCACGACGTGGTCATCACCGGCGACGGAAGTGAAGTCGACCTGGCCCGGTCTGTGGCCGACGCCGCTGGATTACCCCGATCCAGTGTGCTTGCAGGCACTCTCGGACTGCTCGAACTCGTCGCGCTGATCCACGATTGCCGCGTGTTGATCTGTGGTGACACCGGCGTCGGACACATCGCGACCGCGACCGGCACCCCGTCGGTGCTGTTGTTCGGTCCGACACCACCGAACCGGTGGGGTCCCCGTGGAAAGGGTCCGCACGTCGCGGTGTGGGCCGGCGACAAGGGTGACCCGCACGCCGACCGACCGCACCGAGGGTTGCTGCTGATCACGGTCGGGCGCGTGCTCGAAGCCACCGAGAGCCTGTTGAAGGACTGTGCATGAACACCATCCGCGCCGGTGTGATCGGCGCCGGCTACGTCGGCCTGACGACCGCGGTGTGCCTGGCCGAACGCGGCCACGACACGGTGTGCGTCGACGTCGACGCCGGTCGGGTCGAACAACTCCGCTGTGGTGTCCCGCTCCTCGACGAACCCGGCCTCGGCGAGCTGCTTCGTCACGGCCTGGACACCCAGAAGCTCGAATTCACCGTCCAGTATCCCGATTTGGCGGATCGTGACGTGGTTTTCGTCTGTGTGCCGACGCCGAGCGGATCGGACGGGTCGGCCGACCTGTCGGCGGTGGACGGCGCGGTCGAGCAGCTCGCCGCCGTCCTGCGACCGGGTTCGGTGCTGGTGCTCAAGTCCACGGTTCCGGTCGGCACAACCCGTCGGATCGAACAACGGCTGCGGCGGGCCGGCATTCGCGCGGTCTCCAATCCCGAGTTCCTCCGGGAGAGCCACGCCATCTACGACTTTCGCAACCCGGACCGCATCGTGATCGGCGCCGAAGACGACGACGCCGCCGGTCTGGTATCGGGCGTGTACGGCAACCACGCGCAGACCTTCCGGATGAGCCCGGAAAGCGCTGAGTTGGCGAAGTACGCGAGCAATGCGTTTCTCGCGGTGAAGATCTCCTACGCCAACTCGCTGGCCCAGCTGTGCGCCCGGACGGGTGCCGACATCGCCGACGTCACTCGCTGCATGGGCGCCGACGTTCGCATCGGCCCGCACTTCCTGCAGCCCGGACCCGGGTGGGGCGGATCGTGCCTGCCGAAGGACACCGCGGCCATCCTGCACACCGGCAGGGTGGCGGGCGTGCCCCTGCCGGAGATCGAATCCGCTCGCTTGACGAACACCGCGCAATCCGCGCGTATCGTGTCGACGCTGAGCCGGATCATCGTCACTCCGCTCGACCAGGCCCGCATCACAGCCCTGGGCTTGACGTTCAAGGCGGGCACCAGTGACCTGCGCGATTCACCGGCGTTGACGATCTGCGCCGACCTGGGCGAGACCGGTGCGCAGGTCACGGGATACGACCCGAGGCTCGCCACGATGGATCAGTCGCGGCTGCGGGGTTCGTCGATCGTCACCGTCGACGATCCGTATCTGGCCGCCAAGGAAGCCGACGCGATCGTGGTGCTCACCGAGTGGCCGGAGTTCCGCGAACTGGATTGGGCCTTGATCGCCGAGCATGCGCCGGGGGCAGTGGTCGTGGACACCCGCAACCTGCTCGATGCGGCACTGCTCACCGGCCTCGGGTTGACCTATCTGGGGAACGGAACACCGTCCGGTTACTGACCTTTGGCGACTCTGCGGATGAGGCGGGCCGTGCCGCGGTCGAGCACCTCCTGACGTTCGGCGAGGGTTTTCATCTTCGCGGCACGTCGGGCCTCCGCGGCGATGGTGAGTTCGGACTCGTAGCCCCGGACCACTCGCGGGTCGACATACGAGCTTCGGGCCACCGCGGGTGTGTTGCCGAGTTCCTCGGCCACCTCCTTCATCACCGCCGACTCCACCCTCTTGATCACGGTCTTGTTGACGGGTGGGTCGGCGTCGACGAACGCCGCCGCCGCGAGCACGGTGCCGTGCCAGGTACGCAGATCCTTGACCGTGTACCGATCTCCGACGAGCTCCTTGAATCGTGCGTTGAGGTCTTCGGCGTGGATGTCGATCCAGCCCGAACTGTTGCGGCACACCAGCAACCGCTCGGTGCGTTCCGGGCGGCGCAACAGCGCGCGGATCGAGCGGACCGCTTCGGGGTCGTCGATCAGCAGCGTCCGTCGCACCCCGCTCTTGGCGGGGAAGTCGAACTCGATCGCGTTGCGCTGCAGCGTCACATGCTCGCAGAGCAGCGTTGCGATGCCGTACGAATTGTTCTCCTCGGCGTACTGCTCCGAGCCCGAGCGGAAGTAGCCGAGATCCGCCAGGTGCAACGCGAGCGCCAGTACCCGGTCGCGGGTGAGCCCGCGGCCTCGCAGGTCCGCGGCGATGCGCCTGCGCATCTCGGGCAGCGCGGCCGACATCTCCAGGACCCGGTCGAACTTCTCCTCGTTGCGCTCCTCCTGCCACCTCTGGTGGTACAGGTACTGGCGCCGGCCCGCTGCGTCGGTACCGACCGCCTGGATGTGCCCGTTCGGGTACGGGCAGATCCATACCTTCTTCCAGGCCGGTGGGATGACGAGGTCCTTGATGCGTTGCAGGGTCTTCTCGTCGGTGACCGGGCTGCCGTCGGGATGGTGGTAGGAGAACCCGCGACCGCGGCGCAACCGGCGCAGGCCGGGACCGCTGACGTCGCTACGGCGAAGTCGCATGTTTGGTTCCCGAGCGCACGGGGGTATTGAACCCCCACCATGGAGAAGTCTTACTTTGTCGCGCCATCAGAATGCGGTTCGTCACAGTTGTGTTCGCTGTTTCGTCAGCCCGAGCCTTCGCGTGCGGGGTGGGAGCTTCTCCATGACCGGGTGAATACCCGCGCCGGCCTGCGGCACACGTCGTCGCTCGCGGGCCACCGGAGTACTCGTGGTTAGGTGGGATCCGACCTGGGGTAATCTCGCTTCGACATTGCCAGGAGGTCAAATGGCCGACGTTGCCAGAACTACTGCCAACAAGAACAACGGGCACGGGCACGGCGCGCGGTCGGTGGAACTCCGGGTCGCCGCCGAACTCGAGAATCTTGCGGTGCTGCGCACCCTGGTCGCCGCGGTGGCGACCTTCGAGGATCTGGACTTCGACGCAGTCGCCGACCTGCGGCTCGCGGTTGACGAGGCCTGCACCAGGTTGATCCGCTCGGCGCTACCGCATTCGGTCCTGCTGCTCGTGATCGACCCGCGCGAGGACGCCGTCGTCATCGACGCGTCCACCACGTGTAAGAGTTTCGACATCCTGGCGCCCGGTAGCTTCAGCTGGCACGTGCTCAGTTCGCTGACCGACGAGGTGAAGACCTTCGAGGATGGACAGGGGTCCGAGAACGCCCAGGTGTTCGGGATCTCCATGACGACGAGACGAGCGACGCTGCAGTGACGCCGTCGACGTCACAGGGTTCGTCGTCGCGTTCGAACTCTGAGTACGCGGATGTCGCCGACATGTTCCGCGAGTTGAAGAACGTGCCGGAGGACTCACCGAAGTTCCAGCGGCAGCGCGACCGCATCGTCGAGCGCTGCCTGCCGCTGGCCGACCACATCGCGCGTCGCTTCGACGGACGCGGCGAGCCGCGCGAAGACCTCGTGCAGGTGGCCCGCGTCGGACTGGTCAACGCGGTGATCCGCTTCGACGTCGAGGCCGGCTCGGACTTCGTCTCGTTCGCTGTGCCCACCATCATGGGCGAGGTTCGACGGCATTTCCGCGACAACAGCTGGTCGGTCAAGGTGCCGCGGCGGCTCAAGGAACTCCATCTGCGGCTCGGCGCCGCCACCGCGGAGCTGTCGCAGCGACTCGGCCGCGCCCCGACGGCGTCGGAACTGGCAGCCGAGCTGGGGATGGACCGCGACGAGGTCGTCGAGGGCCTGGTGGCCGGAAGCTCCTACAACACGCTGTCGATCGACAGCGGCGGTAGCGGAACCGAGGACGCCCCCGCGATCGCCGACACGCTGGGCGACGTCGACCTGGGTCTCGATCAGATCGAGAACCGGGAAGCGTTGCGGCCCTTGCTCGCTGCGCTACCTGAGCGCGAACGAACCGTGTTGTTGCTGCGCTTCTTCGAGTCGCTCACGCAGACGCAGATCGCGGAGCGCGTGGGCATCTCACAGATGCACGTGTCGCGTCTGCTGGCGAAATCCCTAGCGCGCCTTCGGGACCAGTTGCAGTAGCGGTCCTTTGTCCTCACCGGCCGAAAGCGCTGCCTCGACGCTGTCGCGGACAGGCAATGCGGCATCGGGATCGCAGATGCGCAGCAGCCGGCTGACCGGCTCGCTCGGCACCAGAGCCCACTCGATGTTTTCGCCCGCGGTGCGCACGTTGAGCGTGTGGAGCGCGGAAAACCCTGCGGTGCCGAAGAAATCGACGTCCGACAGGTCGATGACGATGCGCTCGAGCTCTGCGGCGTGACGCAGCGCGTAGTCGACGAACGCCCGAGAGTTCGCGGCGTCGATCTCACCGTGGGCGGTGACGACCGCGGTGTCGGGTTGCAGTCGACGGGTCGCGAAGTGCGCGGTGTGGCAGTGGCGGGTGTCGACGGACTGCGCTTCAAGAGCGCGGGATGACATGGCATTGGACATGTGTGACTCCATCAGTGAATGCGTCATTCGTACTGTGGTTCACGTCAAAAATTTGGGCCCTGCGTCTTCAAAGCCTTCGCAGCAGAGGCGGGAGTTCGGCCCTGCACGTCGATGACGTTCCAGCTCGGCTGTGAACTCAACCTGAAGTGAACCCTACGCTGCTTGATCATCATGCACAATCGCTATGAAGATCGCGGGCGTAACCGCTGGTCACCGCGGGCGGGCCCCGGCTTGGCGGCCGTTTGTGAATACGGCGACGTTCTTCGGCGCGGCAGATTCATACGGTCAGTGCAACATCTGTTGTGATTGGAGTTGCGCTATGCCGAGTCCGTTCGGAGTTTCGGTT
>NZ_LQIS01000028.1 GCF_001499905.1 Mycobacterium sp. GA-1285
CTGCCCGTTGCGGTGTTGAGCCCACGCGATATTGAGATCCTCCAACAAGATCCGCCACGACACCCCGTCGACGGCCAGGTGGTGGATGACCAGGGCCAGCTGACGCGTGGACGTCACCCATAGCGCGCTGAGCATCGCCCCGGCGGCCGGGTTCAGCCGGGACCGGGCGTCCCTAAGGTCCTGCTCGGAGAGCGCGTCGACCGTTTGCAGGCAGTTGCGGGCATCGACCGACCCCGTCTGAGGCACTGTGAGCGACCAGCCAGCAGCGCCAGCGCCGTCAGTCACCAGCAGCCGCAAAACGGCATGCCGATCCAGCAAATGCTGTAGCAACTCCACGACGTCGGCCTCAGTGACGTGCGTCGGGGCCTGCAACAGCATCGTCTGGTTGAATTCGCCGACCGGACCATCCACCTCTTGCAACGAGCGCATGATCGGCGTGGCCAGCACCGGCCCGATACCCTCGTCGACCACGCCGGCGACCTCGTCGGCCATCCTGGCCACTCGGGCCAGCGCAGCCACGGTCTGTTTGGTGAACACATCGCGCGGCCGGCACAGCACACCGGCGGCGCGCGCCCGCGCCACCACCTGCATCGACATGATGCTGTCCCCGCCGAGTTCGAAGAACGGCTCGTCCGCTCCGACCCGCTCCAGTCCGAGGACCTGCGCGTACGCCTCGGCCAGGATCTCCTCGACCACGTTGGAGGGGGCTCGGTAGCGCTCTACGTCCTGGTACTCCGGTGCGGGTAGGGCTCGCTTGTCGAGCTTGCCGTTGACCGTCAACGGCAACGCCTCGAGCGCCACGACCGCCGTGGGCACCATGTAGGCGGGAAGCCGCTCGGCCACCTCGGCGCGTATCTCCGCGGTGTCCGCCGTGCCGGTGATGTAACCCACCAGCCGCTTGTCACCGGGGCGGTCCTCACGGGCGATCACAACCGCTTGCGCCACCCCCTCACAGTTGGCCAACGCCGCCTGGACCTCACCGAGCTCGATGCGATACCCGCGAATCTTGACCTGCTCATCAGTGCGCCCCAACAGCACCAACTGTCCGTCCGCGCCCCACGACACCAAATCCCCGGTGCGATACATGCGTGTTCCCACACCACCGAACGGACACGCCACGAACCGAGACGCGGTCAACGCCGGGCGACGTAGATATCCGCACGCCACACCGCGGCCAGCGACGTACAACTCACCGACCACGCCCGCTGGCACTGGGCGCATCCAGCCATCCAGCACAAAAAACGCCGCCCCCGACAACGGCGAACCGATCGGCACGGTCGGCGCCCCCGCCACCAAGGGCGCGCTCACGGCCACATCGACGGTGGTTTCGGACGGCCCGTAAGCGTTGATCATTACTCGCCCGGAAGCCCACCGATCCACCAGCTCGGCCGGACAAGGTTCACCGCCCACGACCAATGCCGCCGACCCCAGGCCCTCAGGTGACAGCATCGCCACCGCGGACGGTGTCTGAATCAAAACGTTGACCTGCTCGGCAACCAGCAAAGTGTGCAGATCTTCCGGTGAGTGTGCGACCTCTTCGGGCACTACCAACAATCGGCCACCACGCAAGAGGGCACCCCAGATCTCGTGCACCGAGCCGTCGAAGGCATATGAATGCCATTGCGACCAGACTTGTGCTGGCCCCTGATCCAGCTTCGCATCTAATGAAGCCAATAACTGGGTAACGTTGTTGTGATTAACTGCAACGCCTTTGGGGACGCCGGTAGTTCCCGAGGTGTAGATCAGGTAGGCGAGCTCCTCCGGCGCCGGTATCGGCAGGGCGGTCGTGGGTTGAACGCCCACAGCGGGATCCTCGATGTCGATGATCACCACGTCATACCCGTTCAGCCGTGCGCGCAGCGCTGCAGTCGTCACCGCAACGACCGGCACGGCGTCCTCGAGCATGAATGCGATTCGGGCATCAGGATGTGCCGGGTCGATCGGCACATAGGCCGCCCCGGTTTTCAGCGTCGCCAGGATGGCCCCGATCGCCTCGATCGACCGTGGGAACATCAGCGCTACAAACTGTCCTGGGCCCGCCCCCCGGCTGGCCAGCAGATGCGCCAACCGGTTCGACAGCTCATCGAGCTCCCCATACGTCACCGAGCGGCCTTCGAAAGTCACCGCCACCGCCTCCGGGGTACGCGCCACCTGTTCGGCAAACAATGCGGGGATCGACGCCGCCGCAGGGGCGGGCCGGGTCAACGCCGCGGTGTTCCCGACCACCTGCAGGTGGGTGTGCTCAGGCTCATCGAGTAAATCGATCGTCGACAACCGCCGGCCAGGATCTGCGGCCATGGCGACCAACACGCGCTGCAGCCGTGCGACCAACTCCTCGATGTAGGCCACATCAAACGCATGGGTGTCGAACTCGATGCGGAATTCCAATTCATGCCCGGGAAGCGCGGCCACCGTCAGCGGGTAGTGGTTGTACTCGCGATTGGCGAATTCCGTGATAGCCAACGGGCCAGACAACGCTGAAGCGTTGACCGGATAGTTCTCGTATACGAAAAGGGTGTCGAAGAGCTGATCGTGACCAGTAACCCGGTGAATGTCCTGCAGCGCCAAGTGCTGGTGGTCAAGAGTGTGTTGGTGGGCGCGGTGCAGCTGCTCGAGCAGGTCGGCGATGGTGGTCGCCGCTGACATGCGCGCGCGGATCGGCACTGTGTTGATCAACAGGCCCACCATGGAGTCTGCACCGACCACCTCGGTAGGCCTACCGGAGACGACGACGCCGAACGCCACATCATGCCGTCCAGTCAGCGAGCTCAACATCAGTGCCCAGGCGGCTTGCAGGACGGTACTGACGGTCGTGTGCCGCGAGCGGGCCAAATCGGTGAGGGCCTGCGTGGTAATCTGCGGCACCCGAACCGATCTAGCTTCTCGCGGCCCCAGCTCGACCCGATCCGGCAGACCCACCAGAGTCGGGGTGTCAAAACCGTCGAGCACTTGTCGCCAAGCCGAGCGGGCGGCGTCCACGTCGCGGTCGGCCAGCCAGGAGACGAACCTGCGATACGGGACCGGCGTAGGCAGTCGCTGCCCGTAATAACCGGCGAAGATCTCGGACAACAGAACCGGCAACGACCAGCCATCGAGCACGATGTGATGGTTGGTCAGCACGAACCGGTGCCGGTCCGCGTCGGTGCGAATCAACGCCGCCCGGAACGGCGGTGCGTCGGCCAGATGGCACACCGCGGTCCGTTCGGCGGCGCAGAGCTGCTGGATCTGCTGCTCGGAATCCGCCTCGACGTAGCGCCATTCCAGTTCGGGATCAGCCGGAATTACCTGCACCGGCTCATCGAACTGGTCACAGAACCGGGCAACCAGGTTCGGGTGGCGGCGGGCGACCTCATGCACGGCGTCACGCAGGCGGTCCGGGTTCAAGGCACCTGTCAGCGTGATGTCCAGCTGCACCGCGTACACAGCGTCGTCGTCGCTGTCCTGGGCGGTGCTGGCGTGAAAGAGCAGCCCTTGCTGCAGCGGGGTGAGGGGCAGGATGTCGGCGATTCGGTAGTGCTGATGCAGCGCGTCGATCTGTGGTTGGTCCAACCGGGCCGGCGCGATATCCGACGGTGTCAAGCCGCCGCCGCCATTCTTGACGAGAGTGCAGATACCGGTCAGGGCCTCAGACCACAATCGGCTCAGCCGGCTGACTTCGGTGTGGTTCAGCGCTGACGGCGCCCACGTCCAGTGGCCTTGCAACGTCGGGCCGGTATCGGCGTCGACGGTTACGGCGTTGAGCTCAATGGTGTGGGCCAGTGGCATCGGTATCGCGGCGGCCGCGGCCATGACAGACGAGCCATCCGGGCTGATTCGCCACGGTTCGGCAGAAGCGTCGGTCCCGGCACCCAGTCGACCCAGATAGTTGAACCCGATCGTCGGGTCAGACGGAGCCAGCTCGACATCGGGGTTCAGATAACGGAGCAGCCCGTACGTCAACGAATCCGGAAGTGCGCGAAGCTGCTCCTTGGCGCTCTTGATCACTTGCTCCAACGCAGCGTCACCGGCGACCACCTGCGCCCAGTCGATGTCAGCGAGCGCAAGCGCCACCGGATATTTGGTGGTGAACCAGCCCACCGTGCGCGAGAGGTCCACACTGGCCGCCGCTCCTTCGGCGCGTCCGTGACCTTCGACATCGATGCCGATCGGCTCGGCAGAGCCCGTGAACTCTGCCACCGCCAACGCGAAAGCGATCAACAGGATGTCTTGTACCCCAGCATGAAACGCTGCCGGCACGTCACTCAACAGAACGCTTGTCGTCTCGGCGTCCATACCCACCGACAGATTCCCGGCGTTTTCGTACGTATCCCTCGCCGGTTGCACGCCCGGCAGCGCGGCTGGGGCGGCCGCGACCTGCCGCCACACATCTGCTTGGGCGACCACCGTCTCGTCGCGCGCAAGCTCATTCAACAACGACGCCCAGCGGGCGAAGGACGTACCTGTCGCCGGCAATGCCACCTGCTGGCCGCTGCGGTATCGGCTCCAAGCAAGGTTCAAGTCCTGCAACAGGATTCGCCACGAAACCCCATCAACCGCCAGGTGGTGAACCACAAGCACGAGCTGGCTCGTCGACGAGACCCACAGCGCGCGCAGCATCAGCCCGGCGGTCGGGTTCAGCTTCGACCGGGCGGCCGCCAGCGCACCCTCGGTGAACACCTCCACTGACTCCAGGCAGTCGCGGGCATCCACTGAACCGGCCGTGGGTACCTGTAGTGCCCAGCCGCCGACATCGTCGTCGCTGACACGCACGCGCAGCATGGCGTGCCGGTCCAACAGGGCCTGCAACAACGCCGCGACATCGGCCTCGGTCACTCCGGCGGGCGCCTGCACCACCATCGTCTGGTTGAACTGTTCGACCGGCCCGTCCACGCTTTGCAGCCAGCGCATGATCGGTGTCGCGACCACCGGCCCAAGTCCCTCATCGACCACGTCGGCCGAATCGTCGGAGACCTCGGCCACGCGGGCCAGCCGGGCAACGGTCTGCTCGTCGAAGATGTCGCGCGGCCGACACAGCAGGCCGGCAGCCCGTGCACGCGCCACCACCTGCATCGACAAGATGCTGTCCCCGCCCAGCTCGAAGAACGAGTCGTCTACCCCGACCCGTTCGAGCCCGAGCACTTGAGCGTAGATGTCCGCCAGAACTTCCTCCACCGCGTTGGCCGGGGCGCGATAACCGTCACCGCCTGCGTATTCGGGCGCGGGGAGGGCGCGAACGTCGAGCTTGTTGTTCGTTGTCAGCGGCAGCCTTTCGAGGACCACCACCGCCGCAGGCACCATGTATTCGGGCAGCCGTTCGGCGAGCGCCGTCCGCAGGGTGGCCGGATCGGCGGACCCGGTTACATAGCCGACAAGGCGTTTGTCGCCGGGGCGGTCCTCGCGGGCGATCACCACCGCCTGCTGCACCCCGTCATATCCGGCCAGAGCCGCCTGGACCTCACCGAGCTCGATGCGATAGCCGCGGATCTTGACCTGCTCATCGGCACGGCCCAAATAGTGCAACTGCCCGTCGGCGCCCCAACGGACGACATCGCCCGTGCGATACATCCGCGCTCCCGCGTCCGCGAACGGGCACGCCACGAATCGTGAGGCGGTCAGCCCCGAGCGGCGCAGATAGCCATACCCAAGTCCGGCACCGGCCACGTAGAGTTCTCCGGCCACTCCCTCGGGCGCCGGTCGCAGCCAGCCGTCCAGCACGAATAAGGCCGCATTCGACACCGGAGAGCCGATCGGCGGCACTCCCGACCCCGCCTCCAGCGGCGTGCTGATCGCCACACACATCGTGGTCTCGGTGGGGCCGTAGGCATTGATCATCACGCGCCCCGGCGCCCACTGATCCACCACCTGAGCCCGGCAGGCCTCACCCACCACCGCCAATGCCGCCGACTCCAAACCCTCAGGCGACAACATCGCGACCGCCGACGGCGTCTGGGTGAGGACGCTGACCTGCTCGCTGACCAGCACTTCGTGGAATTCGTCGGGCGATCCCGCCACTGCCTCCGGGACCACCACCAACCGGCCGCCACGCAACAACGCGCCGAAGATCTCCCACACCGATACGTCGAAGGTCAAGGAATGACACAGAGGCCAAACCCCGGGGCGCGGGAGCCCCGCATCAAGCGACGCCAGCAACTGTGTGACGTTCCCATGGGTGATCTGCACACCCTTGGGCAGTCCGGTGGTGCCTGAGGTGTAAATGAGGTACGCGATGTCGTCGACACCTGGCGTCGGCAGACACGTGCTGGGTTGGTTGGCGACATCGGGATCGTCGATATCGATGACCTGCAGATCACACCCCTCCAACAGGTTCGCCAGCTCCGCCGTCGTGACCGCAGCGATCGGTGCGGCGTCGGCGATCATGAAGTTCCGCCGCTCCACAGGTGCCGCCGGCTCGATCGCGAGATAAGCCGCCCCGGTTTTGAGCACCGCCAAGATCGCCACAACCGCCTCGATGGACCGAGGCAGCAGCAATGCCACACACTCGCCGGCAGCGGCCCCATCCTCGGCGAGCGAATGCGCCAATCGATTTGCGGCGTCATCCAATTGTCGGTAGGTCATTGAGCGGCCCTGGCACGTCAGCGCCACCGCCTCCGGTATGCGCGCCACGTGTTCGGCGAACAACCCCGGTATCGAGAACGTAGGCGGTGCGGCCATCAACGCGGCACGGTTACCGATCTCGTCCAGCCGCGAACGTTCGGACCCGTCAAGGACGATCACCGACGACAACCGACGCGTCGGGTCGACGGTCATCGCCACCATCACCCGCTGCAAGCGCTCGATCAGCGCATCGATGTCAGTCGGGGCGAAAACCCCGGTGTCGTACTCCACGCGAAGGCTCAGTTCGCACCCCGGCACGGCTTGAACGGTCAGCGGGTAGTGGTTGTATTCGCGGTTCGCGATATCGGCGATGGCCAACCCGCCGTCGACGGCCAACGCCCCGGCATCGAGGGGGTAGTTCTCGTACACGAAGGCCGTGTCGAACAGTTGGTCGTGCCCCGTGATGCGATAGATCTCGTTCAGCGCCAAGTGCTCGTGCTCGAGGATGTGATTGTGGGCGCTCTGCAACTGGTCGAGTAAATCGGCAGTGGTGGTTGCCGCGGTGATATGCGCCCGCACCGGCACCGTGTTGATGAACAGTCCGACCATGGATTCGGCGCCGGCCACCTCGGCGGGCCTGCCCGAGACAGTGGTGCCGAAGGCGACGTCGTGGTGGCCTGTCAGGGAAACCAGCACCTGCGACCAAACACTCTGCAGCACAGTGTTGACGGTGGTGTGGTGTGAGCGTGCCAAGTCGGTGAGCGCCTGGGTGATGTGTTCAGGCACCCGGGCAGTTTTGACGTCACGGTGACCCGTCACGACGCTGTCCGGCGGACCGACCAGAGTCGGGGTGTCGAAGCCGGCCAACACCTCACACCAGGCAGCGCGCGCCGGCTCGCCGTCTCGATCTGCCAGCCAGGTTATGTACCTCCGGTATGACACAGCGGCGGGCAGCCGCTCCCCGTGGTAAACGGCGAAGATTTCTTGCAGCAGAATCGGCAGCGACCATCCGTCGAGCACGATGTGATGGAACGTCAGCAGTAGCCGGTGCCGGTCAGTTGCAGTGCGGATCAATGCCGCCCGGAAAGCCGACGGCTGCGTCAGATCGCGGACCGCGGCGCGTTCGGCGGCGTGAAGTTGCTGGACTTGCTCATCGGTCTCCAGCTCGACGTACTGCCAAGGCGTCTCGGGTTCCGCGGGGATGATCTGCACCGGCTGATCGAACTGGTCGCAGAATCGGGCTGCCAGGTTCGGATGCCGATTGATCACCGTGTGTATCGCGTCGCGAAGCCGGACGGCGTCCACCGAGCCGGCCACTGTGATGTCCAGCTGCATCGCGTACACATCGTCGCTGCCCGCCGCGGTCCTCGCGTGGAAGAGAAGTCCGCGCTGCAGCGGCGTCAGCGGCAATATGTCGGCGATCCGATCGTGCTTCTGGAGCTCGTCGATCTGCTGCTGTTCCAGCTGCGCCGGCGCGATATCCGATGGGGTCAGCCCGCCTCCGCCAGCGCGCACATGCGCGCAGACTCCGTCGAGTGCCTCGAACCACAAGCGGCCGAGCCGGCTGACCTGGGAGCGATCCAATGCTGAGGGCGCCCACAACCAGTGCGCCTGTATCCGCGGACCGGCGTCGGTTTCAACGGTGGCGGCGTTGAGTTCCAACGTGTGCATCAACGGCGTGGAGATCTCTGCGGGGGCACCGCTGAGGACCACACCGTCATGCCCGATCAGCCACATGTCATCGGGAGCGTCTGGGGACGGCGCCCCCAGCCGCCCCAGATAGTTGAACCCGATGGGTTGATCCGATCCAGACAGATCGATATCGGGAGTCAGATAGCGCAGCAGGCCGTAGGTAAGGCCGTCGGGGTGGGCACGCAGTTGCTCTTTGGCGCGCTTGATCACCGCACCGAGCACCGCATCGCCGGCGGCCACCCGCGCCCAGTCCAGCGGCTCCAGCGTCAAAGCCACCGGGTGCTTGGTGGTGAACCACCCGACCGTGCGCGACAGATCGACGTCGGCGGCCAGCTCCTCGGTGCGTCCGTGACCTTCGATGTCGATGCCCACCGTCCCCGGAGCCGTGCCCAGGAACTCCGCACACGCCAGTGCGAACGCGATCAACAAGATGTCTTGGACGCCGGTGTGGAAAGCCGCGGGCACCTCGCCCAGCAGCACTCGGGTCGTTTCGGTCTCGAGTTCCAGCGACAGGCGACCAGCCGCGGCGAAAGTATCCACTTCGGGTTGCACTCGCGGCAGGGCGGCCGGGGTCGCCGCTATCTGTCGCCATGCATCCACTTGCTCCACGACCGCTGCGGTTCGGGCGTACTCGGCCAACAGCGACGACCACCGGGCGAACGAGGTGCCCGACGACGGCAATACCGGGGGGTGTCCGCTGCGATGCTGCGCCCAAGCAATATTCAGATCCTGCAACAGGATTCGCCACGAAACCCCGTCAACCGCCAGGTGATGAATCATCAACACGAGCTGACGGGTAGAGGTCACCCACAGCGCGCTGAACATGACCCCCGAAGCAGGGCTCAACCGGGACCTCGCCGCGGCCAGCGCCTCGTCGGACATCACGTCCACCGTCTGCAGGCGCTCATGGGCGATCACCGATCCCGGCCGCGGTACCTGTAATGACCAGTCACCGGCGTCGGCATCGCCCACGTGCAACCGCAACATCGCATGCCGGTCCACCAAGGCCTGCAACAACACCACCACGTCGGCCTCGGTCGCCCCTTGCGGAGCCTGCACGACCACCGTCTGATTGAACTGATCGACGGGGCCGTCCACGTCCTGTAGCCAACGAATGATCGGGGTGGCCACCACCGGCCCGACACCCTCGTCGATGACATCAATTTGGCCGTCGGCGAATCTGGCCGCCTTGGCCAGCCGAGCGACGGTCTGCTCCACAAAGACATCGCGGGGCCGGCACAGCACACCGGCGGTCCGAGCGCGCGCGACCACCTGCATCGACAAGATGCTGTCGCCGCCCAGGTCGAAGAAGGATTCGTCGATGCCGACCCGCTCCAGCCCGAGTACTTGGGCGTAGATGTCGGCCAGGATCTCCTCGACGGGGTTGGCCGGTGCTCGATGCCGGTCGCTGTCGGTGTAGTCCGGTGCCGGCAGGGCCCGTTTGTCGAGTTTGCCGTTGGGAGTCAGCGGCACTGCCCCGATCTCCACCACCGCGGCCGGGACCATGTAGGCCGGCAGCCGATCGGCCAACGCTGCACGCGCGGCCGCTGGATCCGCGGGACCTGTCACATACCCCACGAGGCGTTTGTCGCCGGGGCGATCCTCGCGGACGATCACCACCGCCTGATCCACCCCGTCGCACCCGGCCAAGGCCGCCTGCACTTCGCCCAGCTCGATGCGATACCCGCGGATCTTGACCTGCTCATCGATACGGCCCAAATACTGCAGCTGCCCGTCGGCACCCCACCGCACCAAATCACCAGTGCGATACATGCGTGCCCCGGCACCGCCGAACGGACACGCCACAAACCGCGACGCGGTCAACCCGGCCCGCTCCCAATAACCGACCGCCACCCCACGACCAGCCACGTACAGCTCACCAACCACGCCAGCCGGCACCGGATGCAATCCGGCATCCAGCACGAACAACACCGCCCCCGATACCGGCGAACCGATCGGCACCACATCCGAGCCGGACTCCAGCGGCTTACTCATCGCCGCATAAACCGTGGCCTCGGTCGGACCGTAGGCGTTGATCATCACCCGACCCGGCCCCCACCGCTCCACCAAGTCGGGCGGGCAGGCCTCACCGGCAACCATCAACACGGTCGACTCGAGACCCTCAGCCGCCAACATCCCCGCCGCCGATGGGGTCTGGCACAACACGTCGACCCGTTCAGCAATCAGCAATGCGTGCAGATCCTCCGGTGAACCCGCGACCTCCTCGGGCACCACGACCAACCGGCCGCCATGCAACAGCGCCCCGAAAACCTCCCACACCGAGACGTCGAAGGCCAACGAATGCCACTGCGACCACACCCCCGCCGCCGGCACATCGGCACCAACAGCCTTCACCAGCTCGGTCACGCTGGAGTGGGCAACCGCCACCCCCTTGGGCACACCAGTGGTGCCCGAGGTGTAGATCAAGTACGCGATGTCCTCCGGGGCGGGCGCCGGCAAAGCCGTGCACGGACGAGCCCCGATGCCGGGATCGTCGACATCGACGACCAACAGACCCCGCCCCTGCAGCCGATCGGCCAGCCCGGCTGTGGTGACCGCCGCGATCGGCGCGGCATCGGCAAGCATGAAATCAATCCGGGCCGGCGGCAACACCGGGTCGATCGGCAGATAAGCCGCCCCCGTCTTCAGCACCGCCAGGATCGCCATGACCGCCTCGGGCGAACGAGAGACCAGCAACCCCACACACTGCCCGCAGCGTGCGCCGACACCGGACAAATGGTGGGCCAGCCTATTGGTGACCTCATCGACCTCGCGGTAAGTCCACCACCGCGCGCCGTCACTGAGCGCCACCGCCTCCGGCGTTCGCGCCACCTGCTCGGCGAACAACACCGGAATCGACACCGCCGCCTCCGGCTCGGTCGCAGCGGCCGCCCAATGGCCCCAACCCTCCAACAGGGCACGCTCGCCGTCTCCGAGCAGATCAACCGACGACAACCGCCGCGTCGGCGCCGCGGTCATCACCCCCAACACCCGCTCCAACCGCACGGCCAATTCGGCGACATCCCATTGGGACAGCAATTGGCCGGCACCCGCCGTGCTGAGGAACAGTCGATCACCGTCTTTGAAGAAGACCAGCCCGAATTGATCCACCAAACCCGGATGGGTCAGGGTTGCCGACGCGGGCGCATCCCCGAAACTCGCCATATGAGTAGTGGGGATGAAGTTGACGACTACCCGGTCCGACGTCTGCCCGGGAGTGCGGGTGTGCATCTTCTCGACGACTTGAATCGGGAACCGCTGATGCTGCAGCGCTTCTCGCATCCGGATATCGACATGCTCACAGAAATCGGCAACCGTGAACTCGGGCGAAGCGTCGAACACCAGCGGGACGACGCCTGAAGTCATCCCGGGCACCGCCATCGCCTCGGGACTCACCCGCCTGCTCACCGGAAAGTCGAGCGCCACCTGGGAACGTTCGATGTCGTGTCCCCACATCAAGAACGCGCACGCGGCTGTGACCACCGACGACCGGCGCACGCCGAGCCGCTGCGACAACTGCTGGATTCCGGCCACAACAGCGGGATCCAGCTCAACCGGTGCAAGTGAGTTCTCGAGGTCCGCCCCGCCTGACGGCCGGGTCAATCGGTCTGCTGCGCCGCTTTCTCGCGGGTAATTCCGTATCCAGTAGGCTTGATCCTCGCGATATGCGTCGGATGCCTCGTATTCCAACTCGGTGTCGATCAGATCCTTCAGCGAACCGAAAAACGCCGGAGGTATTGATGCGCCAACCGTCAGTGCCGAATACACATTGGCAATTCGATGGCAGACCAGCGCGACACCAACGCCGTCGATCACTATATGGTGACAGCAGACGAAGAGATAGAACTCCTCTTGCGCTGTCTGCAGCAACGCGAATTTGAAAAGCGGTCCATCGAATTCCATCGGCACGCGCTGGATCGACGAAGCTAACCGATGGACCTCTTGTGTGGGATCTGGCAGGTCGCTGAGGTCATGGTGGTCGAGTTCGACAGCCGAAAAATCAACTACCTTCTGAAAAACCTGATCGCCTTGTTGGAAGAAAACGACTCTTAATGGCTCGGCCTCATCGACGACCGTGCGAATCGCCTGTTGTAGCAATTCCGGCTGCACCGCGCCGTGAATTCGAACCAGGACACCGATCTGCCATTGTGTGCCGGCGTGTCCCGTCTCCTGGGAGAGCCAGATGTCCAGCTGTCCGCGGGTCAGCGGCAGCGGCCGCTCATCGTGATCCATCGGGCTCCACAGAAGCGTCTTCCGGTTCGCGGTCTGCGGCCAGCCTCTCGCGCAGACTCTTCGGCCGGATATCGGGCCAGTTCTGTTCGATGTACTCCAGACACGTAGCCCGGTCGGCTTCGCCGTAAACCACTCGCCAGCCGGCCGGGACGTCAGCGAAAGTCGGCCACAGACTGTGCTGCTCCTCATCGTTGACCAGAACGAAGAAGCTACCGTTGTCGTCGTCGAACGGATTGATGCTCACAGTTCTCCAGACCTCAATTGACCCTCGCGAAACTCTGGTGAAACCATCGGGGACCCGAAGTGGGTGTGACCGGGTTTCGGCAAAGCCTTTCGTGTGGCTCAGCGCACGTACCATTAAACCAGTCCAGCAACTAGGTCGCCAAGCCGGCGCCGGAGGTCACGGCCCCTGAGCAGTGTGACGTGCATTGATGTGTTTGTCGTTATCGGGTTGCGCGATTGGGCGTCTTTCGGTACCTCGAAGAGAATGAGGCTTTCCGCGATGCGCGGGCAGCGAGCGAACACGAAGTCCCACGCAGCAGCCGTCTCCCCGAGGGCTTGAGCAAGCCCATCGGCTAACACCGATCACCCGTACGCTCCGATCTGCCGCGATGGTGGCTGCAGTCCAGTTTTGAATCGCATTTCATCGAAGGACCAGGCCCGGAGCCCATCTCGTCAGACAACCAGGACATCCCGCGCCGATTAGCGTCATTTCACCTTCTGCTCGCCACGGTACAACCAGCGGACGTTTCCGACCAATCCAAGTGGACACCACCGGCAGCGCCGTCCCTCGTGGGTTACCTCTCGGATTCGCCGGCGCGTATCAGGTCAGATCGTCTGACGTGCGAGATCTTCGAGGTGATCGGCGGCGGCGGCGATCCCGGTGGCAGGTTCGGTCATTTGGCGGGCGACTTCGCGCGCCCGGGCGGCGTACTCCGGAGCCAGAACAGTGCGTAGGTCTGCGATGAGCGTCGCCTCAGTGGTGGTCGAAAAACGCCGTGTGGTGCCGACTTTCAGTCGCTTGATCTGGGCACCCCAGATCGTTTGGCTGACGTCCATGGAGAGAACCAATGTCGGAATCCCGGCGCGTAGGCCGACGGCGGTGGTGCCGGCACCGCCGTGGTGCACCACCGCGCGGCAGGAGGGAAAGATGGCCGCGAAGTTGACGGCGGGCACCACCTTGACATGCGCGGTTCGGGCGGCGGAGCTGAAGTCACTCCAGCCGGAGCAGATCAGCCCTCGTTTGCCCAATTGAGCACAGGCTGCACTGATCATGGCGATCATCTCGTCACCGGAGTCAACCGGCATGCTGCCGAAGCCGAAGAAGATCGGCGGTGGTCCGGCGGCGATCCACGCCATGACTTCCTGGTCGGCATCGGTCGGCGCCTCTATCGTCAATGCGCCGACAAATGGCCTCTTACCATCCCACTTAACCCACTCGGTGGCCAACCCGGGAAAACAAACCTCGTCGTAGGCTTGGATCTCCAGCGCTCCCCGACGAGCCATTCGCCGCGGATAGGGCGCCGTGGACGGTGGTAAACCCAATTCACGGCGCTGGGCATCGTCGACTTTCTTGGCGAAGAGCCAGTCCAGCCACTCCAAGGACGTCATCGCCGATCGCGCCAACGGCGCCAGCACGGCTGGAACGAGCTGGCCATTGGCCCGGACAGGAACGTAATGCAAGGTGGCCAGCGGGATTTCGTAACGCTCCGACACGTTGGCGGCGATATGTTCGAAAGCCAAACCGGTGAACAGAACATCCGCCCCGTCCGCCAGCGAGGAAAGCGTTCTGCTGATGTGCCACGAGCACTCGATGACGGGCTCGCGAAGTTCGCGCCACAGCTTGCGCAAATACCTAACACGCCAGAAGGATCGAAAGAACGCCGTCCAGAAGTCGCGGTAGGCATTCAGCGCTGCGCGCGAATCCAGCCCGGAGGCAACCGCCTCGAGCCCAGCCGCCTCGGCCACGCCGATCAGATCCGGCGGGACAGCCATTTGAACTTCGTGCCCTCTCCGCAGCAATTCGGCACCGATGGCGACGCAGGGTTCGACGTCGCCGCGGGTTCCATAGCTGGCCAGAACGAACTTCACGGCGGAGCCACCCCTTCACCCATCGCTCTGAACATCGAACGAGCTGTCGTGATCACACCCTACGGTCACGACTCAAGCACCTGCGGGCGGCACCGGTAGCCCGGACTCGATCGGGGCTGGGTAACGTGTACTGGTCACCAATTCGTCTCGCAGATGACCGGAGGCTTCGGCTCTTGTCCGCATCCGTGCTCGTCACCGGTGGAGCCGGTTTCATAGGGGCTTCCCTCGCCCGACGTCTGGTCGGGGCCGGATACGACGTTGCCGTGATGGATGTTCTCCATCCACAGGTGCATGGGGCCTCTTCACAGTTCGACCTGCCGCCGTCGGTGCGGTTCTTCACCGGCGATGTCACGCATGGCCCCGACTGGGATGCCGTGCTCCGGTTGTTTCGTCCGTCTCAGGTCGTGCATCTGGCGGCCGAGACGGGAACGGCTCAGTCGCTTTTGCAGGCGACGCGGCACGGCTCGGTGAACGTGTTGGGGACCACCCAGCTGCTCGACGCCCTGAGCCGCTCGGGGCTCGTGCCCGACCAGCTCGTCTTGGCGTCGTCGCGAGCTGTCTACGGCGAAGGTGCTTGGCGAAGCGGCTCTCGGATTTTCTATCCTCGGTCACGCAGCCACGCTCAGCTGCTGGCGCGCAGGTGGGATCCCGAGGGGCCCACGAGCGAGCCCGCGGTGCCGATCGCAAGCTGCGCAGACGCGACGCAGCCCCATCCGACGAACATCTACGGCGCGACCAAGCTCGCACAGGAGCACCTGATGGCGGCGTGGACCGCCGCGCACGACACCAATCTCAGTGTGCTGCGTCTGCAGAACGTGTACGGGCCAGGCCAGTCATTGACCAATTCATACACCGGGATAGTCGCGCTCTTCGCGCGGCTATCACGCGAACGGCACCCGATAGAGGTCTTCGAAGACGGTCGAATCATTCGCGATTTCGTCTTCATCGACGATGTCGTCGAGGCGGTGTTCACGGCGGTGCAGAGGCCGGCCGCGGGGCCGCGCTGCTTGGATATCGGGTCGGGCACCGCGACCAGCATCCACGACCTGGCTCGCAAGCTCGCCGCCATCTGCGGAGCCCCCGACCCGACCGTCGTGCCGAAGTTCCGCGACGGTGACGTACGTGCAGCAAGCTGCACGATCGAGCGCGCGAGGGCCGAGCTCGACTGGCGTCCGAAGTGGACGCTCGAGGACGGCCTGCAGGCATTGCTTGAATGGATCGACGGGCGACCGGCTGCCCCAGCGCATAGCAAAGCCGGGGCGTAATTCACCTCCGGCACTACCTTGACGTATTCGAAATCACGGACGTCGCTGAAGTCGCTCTCGGCGGAGCAAATCAACGCGCGCTCGCCCAACTCTGCGCAGGCGCGCCGATCATCTCGATTGTCTCGGCTGGAGATTGGACGCGCGTACCGCCGAATCCGAAGAAAGTGGGCGCGGTCCCCGCCGAAATCCACGAGCTCACCTCGTCGTCGACGGCAGTGGGCAACTCCAATGTAAGCGAGCCGACCAAAGGCCGCTGATCCTTCCATTCTGCCCATTCGTCCACCAGACCCGGAAAACAAGCCTTGTCGTAGGCTTGCAGTTCCAACCATCCGCCGTCTGCGTTCCGTCGCGGCCATGGCGCTACATTCTTCGGCAGCCCGAGTTCGCGGCGCTGCGAACGTTCGAGCACTCTGGTCATCGGCGAACCCAACCGCTCGGAGGCCGACATGGCAGACCGCGAAACGGACGCCGGTACAGAGGCACACCGTGGGTGGAGTCTCGATGTTGGCACAGGGCACGGGCCTCGTCTGACTCCATGGCTGTCGACCAGGCGGGGACTATCGAGGCCCTCAGTGGAGGGTCCCCCATGCGCGCCACTCGACAGTCCGACCTACATCGCGGACCTGGGCACCCAGACTCGTGGACCTCGGTGAGGTTGTCTTATAGCCCGTGTTGAGCTCGCCGGTGTGGACCCGCCATATCGGCTACCCTCGCCTGATGAATTCGTCCCGCCCGACGCTGGTTGCGCCCCCTTGTTCTGACATCGACTGCGAGACTCATTCGCAGAGCGTCACAATCAACTCGTTTCACGCTGTCAGGCGCTGAACGATGGCTCTGAAGAAGCGCTCTTCATACGCATCCAACAGTCGCTCGCCCGAAAGTGTTGCCGCAGAAGACAATCGGCTCGCGTTGTCCGACCACGGGCTGTTCAAAGGACACAGCGTCATCGGCCAGAACACGATCATCCAAGTGGTGTTCGTCCACGAGCACGGCATCGGGCTGGACGAGATCAGGCGCTTCAACCGCAATCTGGGTTCTGGCCTGTTGGGACGGCGTATCGAGCGGTCACCGCTGCCTTTCGCGCGGCATCGATGGGTGGAAGGCCGGCGCGCACCCGACATCACCATCGTCGAGTCCGCTCGTCCACGTACTGATTTGAGTGCTTGGGCGGATGAACGCTCACAGCAGCCAGTCGATGCGGAGAACGGACCCGGCTGGCATATAAGCGTCCTTCCCCTTACGGATGGGTCGACGGCCGTCAGCCTGGTGGTATCTCACTACCTGGTTGACGGCTTCGGGCTAGCCCTGGCGATCGCCGAAGCACTTGTGGGCAGCACCCGCGACCTCCGCTACCCGCCGCCCCGCTCACGTCCTCGACTACGCGCCGCGGCTCAAGACGTCCGCCAGACGGCGCGAGACGCACGCGAGGTTGGTCGGGCGCTTGGTACGGCGGCGAGACTCGCGCGCCGTGAGCGGGACACACGTTCCCAACGGGTGCCGCCGCCCGTCGTCATAGACGGGACCGAGATCGGGGAGGTCGTCGTCGCGCCCAGCGTGAAAATTCGCGTCGACCAAGCCGAGTGGGATGCCCGAGCAGAAGCCCTCGGCGGAACCAGTAGAACGCTGGTCGCCGGCTTCGCTGCGAAGGTCGCAGAACACGCCGAGCGTGTTCGTGCCCGCGATGGCGTGGTCACGCTACAGCTTCCAATGAGTGAACGCGTCGAGGACGATACCCGGGCCATCGCACTTTCGTTTGCAGCCGTCAGCGTCGACCCCAAACTGGTGACCACGGACCTACGTGATGCCCGCGACGCCATCAAGCACTCACTCGAAACCATGCGGCAGTCATCAGAGGAGTCGTCGCAGCTGCTGTGGCTGACCCCTTTCACACCGAAGCGGACATTGAAGCGGGTGGTAACGGCAGGCATCGCTGACCCCGACCGCCCGGTGCTTTGTTCGAACCTCGGCGATCTCGGCGCAGTGGTCTTCGCCGTGACCGGCTCCGACGCCGAGTACGCCACCGTCAACGCTCACCTCAAGGCGGTGCACAACATACGGGTGACCGGCCAGCACATGACACGGTCACGGTTGGACCGCTTGGGCGGTCACATGACTGTCCAGGCTTGGCGCATCGACCAAACCGTCCACGTCAGCGTAGAGGTCTACCAACCGGGCGGCGAGAACATGCGGGCCGATCTGCGCGAGTTGGTTAAACAGACGCTCGATGAGTTCAATTTGACCGGCCAGATTGACTAATTTGAGGTCGGCGACTCCGAGGACGGGACGTTCTGGACGGCGTTATGCGCTCGCCGAATCCCGCGGTCTCGGTGCAGCTGGTCATCTCCCACGCCCATGCCCGCCTGCGCAGCGCCATCGATGCCGTGCTCATTGGCGCCCTCTCTGGCAGCGCTGCCGGATGCATTCTCTGCGTAAACGTGCTCGCTCAGGTCCCAAGGGATCAGCCGAGATGGTCGTCGCGGCGATCCGCACCATCTTCGCCCAGCCCGACGCCGAGCACGTCCGCGAACAACTGGACACCATCGCTGGCATGCTCGGTCGCCAGTTCCCCCAGGGTCGAGACGATGTTGCGGGAGTCCGCCGCCGACATCACCGCATTGGCCGACTTCCCGGCCGCGCACTGAAAGAAGATCTGGTCGACCAATCCCCTGGAGCAGTTGAACAAGGAAATCAAGCGCCGCACCGACGTCGGGGTGTTCCCCAACCCCGCCGCACTTCTCCGCCTGGCCGGCTCCGTACTCGTCGAAGCCCACGACGACTGGCAGCTCGCCGAACAAACGCTACCTCTCGACACAAGCCTCGCCTTCCTCGAAATCAGCAACAAGAACACCGAAACCAGTGCTCCACAGCCGCTCTGACGGCATAGGGACTAAAGCAGAGCCTCAAGCCAAAGCGCGACCGCTCTTACACCACTCCACGGGGCGTGACCCTGCTAGACCGTGGCGTTCACGAATTGATGCACTCCGAGCACCGCGCGCCCTGACGGATCGGCGTTCTTTGCGAAACTGTTGTCCCATGCAATCGCCGCCGGTGTGCTGCAGGCGATACTCGGTCCGCCTGGAACGCAGGCGGCCGCAGCCTGACCGGGAAAGTGCGATTCAAAGATCTCCCGGTACATGTACGCCTCTTTGGTGACCGGCGGGTTGAACGGAAAGCGATATTGTGCGCTCTGCATTTGGCTATCCGAGACTTGCGCCTCAGCGACAGCTTTCAGGGAATCGATCCACATGTAGCCCACGCCGTCGGAAAACTGCTCTTTTTGGCGCCAGAGGATCTCATCGGGAAGATAACCTTCGAACGCCTTGCGTAACGGGTATTTTTCCATCCGAGTCGCGTCGACCATCTTCTCGCGCGGATCAAACGCCATCGCAATGTCAAGAAATTCGCGATCGAGAAATGGAACGCGAATCTCGACGCCCCATGCCGCAGTCGACTTGTTGGCGCGAAGGCAGTCGTACTTATGGAGTAGATCGAGCTTGCGAATTGTCTCTTCATGAAACTCAGCGGACCCGGGGGCCTTGTGAAAATACAGATAACCGCCGAAGACCTCATCTGCGCCCTCGCCCGAGAGGACCATCTTTATACCCATCGCTTTGATGCGTCGCATCATGAGGTACATCGGTGTGGAAGCGCGGATGCTCGTTACGTCATAGGTTTCTATGTGATAGATCACGTCCCAGAGTGCATCGAGCCCCTCCTGCACGGTGAACTCGAACTCATGGTGAACGGTTCCGATCGCCGCCGCCACCTTTCGGGCGGCGGCCTGGTCGGGAGAGCCCTCCAATCCGATGCAGAACGAGTGGAGCCGCGGCCACCACGCCTGGGTTCGATCGCCATCCTCGACGCGGTTGCCGGCGAATCTGGCGGTGACCGCCGAAATGATAGACGAATCGAGCCCTCCTGAAATGAGTACCCCGTACGGCACATCGGACATCAGTTGCTGATGTACAGCGGCTTCGAGCCCGGTTCGCAGGGCGGCGAGGTCCAGGGGTTGACCGGTGACGTTAGAAAAGTCACGCCAGCGAGGCTCATAGTAGCGACGCGGCTTTTCGATTCCACGCGTCAGGTAGTGCCCCGGGGGGAAGTCCTCGATGTGGCGACAGTACCGAATCAGCGCTTTCATCTCTGACGCCACGTATAGGTTGCCGTGCTCGTCCCGGCCGATGTAGAGCGGAATGACACCGATCGGATCGCGGGCGACGAGGAAGTCGTTGGTGCGCCTGTTGTAGAGGACGAAGGCGAAGATCCCGCTGAGCTCGTTGAGAAAGTCTGACCCGTAGACCTCGTACAGCGGAATAATTGGTTCGCAATCCGACATGGTCTTGAACGGATAGTCCGGGAATCTCGCTCGTAGCGTCTGGTGATTGTAGATTTCACCGTTGACCGCCAACACGACGTCTGAAGGTTGATTGGTCAGGGGTTGGGCACCGCGCTCGACGTCGACGATTGAAAGCCGCTCGTGCGCCAGAACGGCATGCTCGTCGGCGTAGACGCCGCTCCAATCGGGGCCCCGATGGCGAAGGAGACGAGCCATCGTGATGGCACGCTCTCGCAACTGACGCGGATCACCGCGGACATCGAGAATTGCCGCAATTCCGCACATAAACTTCCCCCATCCACCCCACGCCGCGACGAGCAAAGCGTACTGCATCAAGGGATCACGACCCCCAGGATTGGACAAATGAGGGTCGTCGAAGAGGATGGCGGGTTGAATCTACGGGGTTCGGTTGGCCTGTACCGGCCCTGCCCACGCTTTCGGCAGACGGCACCGACGGCTGGAGCGGCCGCTACAGACGGGGGACATATGTCTTGTCAGGCAAATCGCCGTAAACAGAGCTTAACGCCGTGCTGGGAGATCTTGGCCTAAAGATAGTGAGCGTCTGTCCCACGTCCATTTTCGCGTCTGGTGGTTTCTACCTGAGTTCGCGTGGAGGAAGTTTCCGATAAACCTCTATACGGTCCGTTAGTCCCAGCCACGATTGTCATAGCCGGAGACCAAATGGGTGGCGAGGAAAAAGTCTTGACGCTGTGGGTACATCTTCGCTAACAGATTGGAAATCTTTTCAGTAGACGGCTGTGACAGCATCTCGTCGAGCCTAGCGTCGAGTTCGATGCCCATTTCGGCACACGCTGCTACCTCCTGCCGTATTCGGTTCCATACAAAATCGGTGAGAAGAACAGAAATAGCCGATGGATCGTCAAACTCAAATCGAATATTAGGCATCGGCGAGAACAGGAGAACCTTCGCGGTCGCACAAATGGTTGACATGGTTGTCAGAAACGTCATCGAAAATTCCCAATCGCTCTTCACCTTCTCGAAAGGATAGAGGGAATCCACGTCGACCATGCCACCCCTAAGGGTGACGTTTTGCGCACTAGTGCAGTAACCTACGCCATAAGAGGCCATGCTGAGCGGAAAATATCCGATGGCGAGCATTCTTCCGGCAAGGGAGAAATATGAATGAGTCGCGCTGCGGGCGTCGTATCCGTATTGGGCACTCAAGACACCGTCACGAGTCGCAGCATCGAAGATTCCACTGTCTCCCAACTGCGGCGGGACTACATGTGCAAGTCGAACTGGAAGGTGTGGAAAGAAGTAGACGTAGGCAGCGAGCCCATCCTCAGCGAGCAACCTTGATAAGTGCCTGGTCCGATCTGACGCATACCTGTCTAAGATGTCGAAATATTTGTCGACAACCTCCTCGGGAAAACGATAAACAGCTAAGTGCATCGGAGTGTTCGCCAACTCGCCGAACTGACGAACGTACTTCTCTTGAAAACTAGCTGCTATCTTTGCTTCGTCAAGCGCCTCTGAACCATGCACAGCAAGCCCCAGCTTCTGCTCTGCGAGAGGGAAGACTTCCATGGGGGCCCAACGCTGGCCAAGGCTATAAGACTGACGGAAGGCCCGCTCTAGATCGTCGTCTACGACTTCGCTGCCTTTGACCCCCAGCACGCCACCATCACTGTGCTTGATGTAGAACGCGCGCATATGCTTAGGCGGCCGCACGTGGTGCTCATTGTCAAAGGGTTCCAATGTGGGAGCTACAGGGCAACCCTCGCGTAGTTTGGAAGGCACTTCCTCTAACCAAGAATGCTGACCAACAAGCCAATCCCACAAAGCCGGGTGTTCAGAGTCCAAGGACCAGATGACTTCGGCTTTGTGATGACGAAGGTCGTCAAACATTGCTTATTCCTTTCAAGACGCAGAAGAAGATCCTTTTACACTGGACACGAGCAAGTCATCGATCGATCAGCCGATATGCCTTCTTATGACTGGCCAAATCGGCCGCGGGCGCTCGGCTTATGGCGTGGTCGATGGACACGGTGCGCCGTGAGCGCCGAAGGGGAACGGACTCATCAGGGGATGACGATAAGCCAAAGCTGTGACGTATTTGGGCGAATCACGAACTAGTGTCGTGCGTCATTAATTGGTTTACGGTGTGGGATGATGGTGTATGCCGTCATCTGGATTGGTGATCAGTGCGCAAGATCGTGTGACGTTGGAATCGTGGACGCGGTCCTCGACGGTGTCTGCCGGCCAAGTCGAGCGGGCACGGATTGTGTTGGCCATGGCCGATGGGGCCGGTACGTCGGTGGCAGCGCGGCAGGTTGGTGTGTCGCGCCCGACGGTGATCAAGTGGCGGGATCGGTTCGCCACGTTGGGCATTGATGGACTTGCCGACGAGCCCCGCAGCGGCCGGCCCAAGACCGTCGATGACGCGGCGATCCTGGCGGCCACCCTCGATGCCCCACCGGAGTCGCTGGCGGTGACCCACTGGTCGAGTCGACTGTTGGGCCGTCACCTCGGCGTGGGCGATGCCACGGTCGCCCGGGCGTGGCGGCGCTACGGGGTCAAGCCGTGGCGGCGGGAGACGTTCAAGTTCTCCACCGATCCCGAGCTGGAGGCGAAGGTCCGTGACGTTATCGGCCTGTACCTCAAGCCGCCCACCAACGCGGTCGTGTTGTGCGTCGACGAGAAAAGCCAGATTCAGGCGCTCAACCGAACCCAACCGATTCTGCCGATGCGCCCGGGCCTGCCGGAGAAGGCCACCCACGACTATCACCGCAACGGCACCGCCACCTTGTTCGCCGCGCTGGAGATCGCCACCGGCAAGGTGACCGACCGCTGCTACGAGCTTCACGGCCAGGCCGAATTCCTTGACTTCCTCAAGACCGTCGCGCGCGCCTACCCACGACGGAAACTGCACGTGGTATGCGACAACTACCACACCCACAAACACGCCGATATCAGTGCATGGCTGGCCAAGAACCCCCGCGTGACACTGCATTTCACACCGACTTCTGGCTCATGGCTGAACCTGGTCGAGGTGTTCTTCTCGATCATCACCCGTCAGGCCATCCGCCGGGGTTCGTTCAACAGTGTCAAAGAACTCATCACAGCCATCAGCGCATTCATCGACGGCTGGAACCAACGCTGTCACCCGTTCGTGTGGACCAAAACCGCAGACGAAATCCTGCCCCACACCCGTAAACCAAATTCAGACGCGAGACACTAGCTCCGCTTCTGCGGGCGTTGGCTACGACCTGCGGCTGCAAGGCCGTGTGCATTCGGCATGCAACGAGTTTTACCCCGTCACCAACGCGAGAAGCGTCTCCCCCGGCGCCAGGCGGAGCATGCACGAGCAGTCCGGTGCCGGTCCATTCGTATCCGCCAGCTCTCCCTCGACTTGCGGCTTACCTTTAGCTGAGTGTGCGCACTTCCGCCTGTCTACAACGCGGTCGTGCCAAGACACCTGTTCTCGAGTGAAGTACGATCGTTGATCACGACCAACTGAGCGCCCCGACTCTCGGGAAGGGGAGACCGGAGCGTCTGGCCCCCCAGTTACCTGACGGCCAGTTCGCAGCTATGACAACTGTTTTCGAGCCGATACGCGGGAAAACAGCGCAAGACACCCATCTACGAAACGACGACGGCGACGTAGAGGGTTCATGTCCAGGGACGGGGTGTACCACGTCCCCAGACTTGACCCCAAGAATGAAGCCAGCGCGCGCATCGCCGCCAAGAACCAGGATCGCGCACCGCAGCTTCCGACCTGCCGGTTCTGACCTGAGATTGCGACCGCGGAGACGTACCAGACCGCGTCAGCGTGGTGTGATTTTGCTGTAGCGTAGCCCGCTATGACGGCTCGCGACGAGGCAGCGAAAACGCCTCCTCAGACGACGACGGGGTCGGCGGAGAAGACGACGGAGAAGCCGCTCGAATCAACCGCGCTCACGCGGAGAAGACATCATTTCCCGTCCTGGCTTGTGTCACGTCGCTTCGTCGCACCGGTTATTGCGATCGGCGGTATTCAGCTGCTTACCACGATGGATGGTCCGATCGCGATTTTGGCCCTCCCGTTGATTCAAGACGAGCTGGGCTTGTCAGATGCGGGGAGGAACTGGGTAATTACCGCCTATTTGCTGACCTTCGGTGGTCTCATGCTATTAGGCGGTCGCTTGGGTGACACCTTTGGCCGCAAGCGCACTTTCATCGTTGCTGTCGCCGTATTCACGCTTGCCTCGACCATGTGTGGCATCGCGTGGGACGAGACAACGCTTATTCTGTCCCGACTCCTCCAAGGCCTGGCGGCCGCGATCGTCACCTCGACCTGTCTAGCTTTGGTGGCAACCACCTTCCCGAAGGGACCCATGCGCAACGCTGCCACAGCAGTATTTGGCGGAATGACGGCTGTAGGAACAGTGTCAGGTTTGGTGGTAGGCGGGGCGCTCACCGATATTTCATGGCGGCTTGCCTTCTTGGCGAATGTCCCGATCGGTCTGCTAGTGATCTACCTGGCTCTCTCTGCGCTGGAGGAAACGCAGAAGGAGCGTATGAAGCTGGACGCTACCGGCGCTGTGCTCGCAACGTTGACCTGTACCGCAGTTGTTTTCGGCTTGTCGATGGGACCTGAGAGGGGCTGGCTGTCGGCTACGACGATCGGTTCGGGTGCGGTGGCTCTGGCCGCTCTGGTGGCGTTCGCCGTCGTGGAGCGCACCGCCGAAAACCCCATCGTGCCGTTCGACTTGTTCAAGGACCGCAACCGCCTGGTCACATTCTCGGCCATATTCCTGACCGGCGGAATTGGTTTCACGCTGACCGTGCTCGTCGCTCTTTATGTGCAGACGATCATGGGCTATAGCCCGTTGCGCGCGGGCGTCAGCTTCATACCGTTCGCGATCGCGATGGCGATCGGTGTGGGGCTGGCGTCCAGGTTAGTGATGCGGATTCCACCGCGGGTCGTGGTGATTTCTGCCGGGCTTCTTATGCTTGCCGCGGTGCTGTACGGCTCGACGGTCAATCGAGGCATTCCTTACTTCCCGAATCTTGTTCTGCCCCTTCTAATCGGTGGCGTCGGTCTGGGCTTGGTGAACGTCCCACTGGCGTTATCGCTGATCTCGAGCGTGGGCTTGGACCGCATCGGCCCCACGTCCGCGATCACAGTGATGTTGCAGAACTTGGGCGGACCTATTGTGTTGGCAGGCATACAGGCCGCCATTACGTCGCGCACGCTACACCTAGGCGGCACCATCGGCCCGGTGCATTCCCTGAACGCCGCGGAGTTGGATGCGTTGGACCAGGGTTACGGCTATGGCCTCTTATGGCTGGCCGGGATGGTCGTCGTGCTAATCGTTATCGCGCTGTTCATCGGTTACACAGCGCAGCAAGTGGCGCAGCCGGAAGGTGCAAGTAAATCCGTCGACGCGCTGGACCGTTAGCAGCACTTCCCTGGTCTCGTTCACACTGACCTCCCGAAACGTCATGGCCGCGGCCTCCTGACTTGAGCCGTCAAGCTGTCGAACGAACAAACGAAGAGACCACCGACGCGTCCTCATGGCAGGCGACAGCCCTGGCCGAGACGTCAACGGCTACTACAGTGGCCGAGCTGATCTACGGGGCACCCCGCCTGGGCGCCTGGAAGACCGTCGAGGGCGTCGAACTGGCCACCCTGAGCTGGGTCCACTAGCACAACACCGCACGTGTGCACGGCTGCCTTGAAGGACCTCCGGCCGAATTGGCCTTCGGAAATCGGCTGACAAACCTGAACCTTTCCGGCTTCTCTTAGCAAGCCTCAAGCGCCCATCACAGTTCTAAGCCGTTCAATGTATGTATTCAGCGCCCCATCGGTCACCATTTCGTCATGCACGCAATCAACTGGATAAACCATGATCTCACCAGTGACGTAAGGCCGCCAACCTTCTGGATCCGTTGAATTAGAGCCGCTCGTATCATCATTTCTTGCAGCTGAGAATATAACCATATCTCCCTCGAAGACGCCGGGTACATGGTCCCGAAGGAACGACTGGTTAAGGTTATGATTGCGAACGGCGAAGTCGAAGACCTCCTTCGGCGGAAGAATGAACTCCGCGACCTCCCCTTGCTGACGAATCAACTCCTGTGCCTCTCGGTATGTAATAGGCTGCAAGTCGTTCTTAATTTCGATACGACTAGATTTCAGCAAGAGGTTCAGGAGACGTTCCTCTCCTCGATTCTCGTCGTCTTGGACGGAATCCTTATTGCTCAGAACTGGGTCCAGGAGAGTAAGACAATGCACAGCGCTGCCGCGCCGACGAAGTTCAATGGCAAGCTCGTGTGCAACAGGTCCTCCGAAAGACCATCCCAGAAGGTTGTACGGCCCGACGGGATAAATCGCTTGAAGTCGGTCGGCATAAATGACCGCGAGGTCACGGATTGATCTGGGTTCCGGCTCGCCTTCCTGAGGGATCTGATTAATCCCAACGACTGGGCAATCTAAATTTTCAGCGATACCACGGTACGCGTAGCTTTGCCCGTTACCTTCGTGAATGCAGCACAGGGGCACCCCGCTGCCCTCTTTTAGTATTTCAACGGGGACTAGTTCTACCGCGCTGTCTTCCCTTTCCAGCGCCTGGCTCAGGCCTCTCACTGATGGCGCATGAAACAGGCTGCGCACAGCCAGATGAGCGTTCAATGACTTGTTGATTGCGATAATTAGCCGCATCGCCGTGAGGGAATTACCACCCAACTCGAAGAATGAGTCGTCGACGCTGACCCGGTCCAGCCCGAGGACTTGGGCGTAGATGCCGGCCAGGATTGCTTCGGTGGTGTTGGCGGGGGCGCGGTAGTGGTCGGTGCCGCTGTATTCGGGTGCTGGTAATGCGCGGGTGTCGAGTTTGCCGTTGACGGTCAGCGGCAGCGCGTCGAGGGTGGTGATGACCGCGGGCACCATGTAGGCCGGTAGCTGCTCGGCCAGGTGTGCGCGGGCGGCGGTGGGGTCGGCGTTTCCGGTGATGTAGCCCACCAGTCGTTTGTCGCCTGGGCGGTCCTCGCGGGCGATGACCACCGCTTGTTCGACTCCGTCGAGAGCACTCAACGCCGCCTGGATCTCACCGAGTTCGATGCGGTATCCGCGGATCTTGACCTGTTCATCGGCACGGCCCAAATACAGCAACTGTCCATCAGCACTCCAGGACACCAAGTCCCCGGTGCGATACATCTGTTGCCCAGCGGCACCGGGGAAGGGGCATGCCACAAACCGTGAGGCGGTCAAACCAGCGCGGCCCACATATCCGTAGGCCAGCCCGGCGCCGGCCACATACAACTCAGCGACCACACCGGCAGGTACCGGGCGCAACCAGGCATCGAGCACGAAGAACCCCAGATGAGACAAAGGCACCCCGATCGGGCTGGTGGTGTCCTCGACATCGGTGTCGACGATCTCGCGCACCGAGGCGTGCACTGTTGTCTCGGTGATGCCATACATGTTGAGCAGTCGCGGCAGCCCCGGATGTTGGCGCAGCCAGGGCCGAAGACGTTGGGGTTCGAGCGCCTCGCCACCGAAGATCACGGTCTCCAGCTTGAGTTGATGGCCCAGCTCGGGTGCGAGCGCATCGGCGGTTTGCAGCGCATAAAACGCCGAGGGGGTTTGGCTCAACACGCTGACCTGCTCAGCGACCAGCACAGCATGCAAATCCTCGGGCGAACGCACCACCGCATCGGGTACCACCACCAACCGGCCGCCGTGCAGCAAGGCCCCGAAAACCTCCCACACCGAAAAGTCAAATGCCAGCGAATGACATTGCGACCACACTTGACCGGCCAAGGCCATGCCCGCGTCGAGAACCTCCAACAGCCGTATCACGTTGCGGTGGGCAAC
>NZ_LQIS01000029.1 GCF_001499905.1 Mycobacterium sp. GA-1285
ACACAATGTCAGCAGCTCGCGGTGACGGCATCACCTACTCTAACAAGAGCGGACGAATTAATGACTCAGGACACTAGGCCGCCGCCAGCAAACCGGCCAGGTCGTCGAGGTCGGGCAGCGTCTCGGGGGTGACGGTGACGCCGCTGCGCACGTAGTGAAACGCCGCGCGCACCGACTCGACGGGGCATCCGTGCAGTGCCGCCCACGCCACCCGGTACACCGCGAGCTGAATCGCGTTGTGGGTCAGAGCTTCTGGGGTGTTCGGCGGCTCCCCTGTCTTCCAGTCCACCACGGTGGCGCCGCCGTCGTCGTCGGCGAACACGGCATCGATGCGTCCCCGGACCACCCGGTCGCCGATCACCATGTCGAACGGCACCTCGACGTCGACCGGGGTCCGCGCCGCCCACGGCGACACCGCGAAGGCCGCCTGCAACTCGGCGAGTTCCTCGGCCACGGCGGCGTCGTGATCGACCGCACCCGGCAGGTCGTCGAGGTCGAACAACCGCTCAGCGTGGTAGAAGCGCTGCACCCAATCGTGAAACGCCGTGCCCAGCAACGCATGTGGATCCGGACGTGTCGGCAGTTTGCGGCGTAGCCGCTGCGAGGCGGCCTCGGGGTCCTTACCGAGCTCGACCAGCGTGCTCACCGAGACCTGTAGCGGTAGCGTCGAGGGCGGCCGTTCGACGACCCGGGTGCGTTCGGCGATGAGCGCGTCGACGTCGGCCGCCCACCCCTCTCCCGAGTCGATGGGTCGGTCGTCATGAGCCCCTGACATCGCCTCGGCCACAAGAGTCGCCCCGCGAGCCACATCGCTGCGGGCGGAACCCGCCGGATCGGCGGGCCAGACAGCTTCGATCACCCTGTCTCGCAATGGGTTCGGCTCACCGTCGGCCGGTGCGGGCGCCCAATGCTCGACGACACCGCAAGGCTCGCCCGCCTCGGCGGATTTGTCGATGATCTCTTTGAGCTCACACAGGAAATCCGACGGGCCGCGCGCCTTGCTCTCGGACGCTCCCCAATGGTGTCCGGACAACAGCAGGGTGTCCTCGGCGCGGGTGAGCGCCACGTAGAGCAAGCGGCGTTCCTCGTCGATGCGGCGCTGCTCGAGGTTCCTCTTGTGTTCGGCGATCACGTCGGAGAGCCGCTTGCGGTCGTTGACGTCGCTGGTGTCGAGTACCGGGACGCCGTGCTCGGACAGTGTGGCCCGGTCGCCGCGCAACAGTGGAGGCAGGTCCCCCGCGTCGGTCAGCCAGGTGCGGGCGGTGCCGGTCGAGGGAAA
Organism: Mycobacterium sp. GA-1285; assembly: GCF_001499905.1. Taxonomy (GTDB): domain Bacteria; phylum Actinomycetota; class Actinomycetes; order Mycobacteriales; family Mycobacteriaceae; genus Mycobacterium. The sequence continues at coordinate 1,280 of NZ_LQIS01000029.1, forward strand.
CACGCGGCCGCTGAGGTGCGGAACGGCGACGACCTGCCATTCGAGGCCCTTCGCCGCGTGGATGGTCAGGATCTGAACCCGGTCGGCCGCCACGGCGGTTCCCCCTTCGCTTCGCGGGGGAGGTGCCCCTGCGGCGCGCGGCAGGCCGTTCTCCACCTCCTCGGCGGCGTCGAGGTAGGCCAGCAGGCCGGTGACAGTACCGCCCGGGCGGCCGGCGACACTGCCGCCCGGGCGGGCGGCGAAGTCCGCCACCACATCGGCGAACGCGTCGAGATGTTCGGTGCCCGACCAGCCGGCCGAGACGGGGCGGCGCGCGCGTACCTCGGTGTCGATGTTCAGCACCCGGCGCACCTCGGCGACGAGTTCGGGAAGCGGGTGCGACAAATGCGCCCGCAACGCGGTCAACTCGCGGCCCAGCGCGACGATCCGTGCGTATCCCGTCGGCGAATATGCCTCGGGCACACCGGGATCGGTGACCGCTTCGGCGAGGCAAGCGGTGTCCGCGTCGGGGGCCGCCTGGGCGGCGATGCGATCGGCGGCCTCGTCGGGGGCGTCGCTTCGCCCGGTGTCGTCGAGTTGCACCGCGCGCCGCCACAGGGCGGTGATGTCGCGGCCGCTCAATCGCCAGCGTGGGCCGGTGAGCACCCGCATGGCCGCGCTGCCCGCGGTCGGATCGGCCATCATCCGCAACATCGCCACCACATCAGCGACCTCCGGCACACCGAGAAGGCCGCCGAGCCCGACGACTTCGACCGGCACGCCGCGGGCCGTGAGCGCTTCGGCCATCGGCGCGGCGTCGGCGTTACGGCGCACCAGCACGGCCGTTGTCGGCGCCGACACGCCGTCCTCGCGCGACCGCTCATAGATGTCTGCGATGTGGCCGGCGAGCCACTCACGTTCGGCGGCAACGTCGTTCAACAGCGCACAACGGATGGTGCCCGCCGGGGCGCCCGGCCTGGGCAACAGTGAGCGCACCGCCACCGAACGACGCCGCGCCTGTGCCGACACCGCGTTGGCCAGATACAGCGCGCGGGGCGGATTGCGCCAGCTCGTGCGCAGCTCCAAGGCGGGCGCCGGCGTGCCGTCCGAACGGGGAAAGTCGGTGGTGAAGCGCGGCAGGTTGGTGGCCGACGCGCCGCGCCACCCGTAGATCGACTGAATGGGGTCGCCCACAGCGGTCAGCGCGAGGTTGTCGTCGGCCCCACCACCGAACAACGACGACAAGGCGACCCGCTGCGCATGCCCGGTGTCCTGGTACTCGTCGAGCAACACCACCCGGTACCGTCGACGCAGTTGCTCACCGACATGCGGGAAGTTCTCGGCCAGCTTGGCGGCCGACGCCATCTGCATGCCGAAGTCCATGACCTTCTCGGCCCGCATCCGCTCGTGCAACGCATCGATCAGCGGGACCAACTCCGTGCGCTCGGTTTGGATCGCCAGCAGCCGCAGCAGCCACTGGCTGGGACCCCGGTCCCGCTGGTACGGACCGGCGGGCAGCGTGTGCACCAGCCGCTCCAGCTCGACGTGTGTGTCGCGCAACTGGTCGGTGTCGACGAGGTGCTCGGCGAGCTGGCCCGCCAGCCGCAGCACCATCCACGTCACCGCTGCCGGTGTCTTCTCGGTGTGCAGTTGCGGATGCTCGCACACGACGCGGAAGGCCAACTGCCACAGCTCGGTCTCGCTCAGCAGCCGGGTCTCCGGCTCCACCGGCAGCAGCAGCCCGTGCTCGCGCAACAGGTTGCCGGCGAATGCGTGATAGGTGCTGACGGTCGGTGACTCGTCGGTGATGGCGTCGCCGTCATGGGGGAATCTCCCGCTCGCGGGTGACAGACCGGCACCGGCGAGGCGGGCGAGCCGGGTGCGGACCCGGCGCAGCAGCTGCCCGGCGGCCTTGCGGGTGAAGGTCAGGCCGAGAACCTCACCGGGGTGGGCGAACCCGTTGGCGACCAGCCACACCACCCGCGCGGCCATCGTCTCGGTCTTGCCCGCGCCGGCGCCGGCGATGACCACGAGCGGCCCCGGAGGTGCCGCGATCACTGCGGCCTGCTCCTCGGTCGGCGCGAAAAGGCCGAGGGCCGCGGCGAGTTCGTGCGGACTGTAGCGCGGGGTCATGGCTGGCCTCCGGCCACGGCTTGGGCGGGACACATCGCCCGCACGGGGCAGTGGCCGCATCCGTCGTTGATCCGCGCGACGAACTCCGGGCCCTGGGTGGCCACCGCCGCCGCGCGCACGGTATCGCGCCACTCGCCGTGCTTCTGGGGCGTCAGGGCGTCCTGTGCACGCTCGGTTGGACCCGACGCGCAGGCCCTACCGAGGTAGACCAATCGACCACCACCCGGTGATTCCCCTTGTCCGAGCAGCCCTTCCGCGATGGCCAGTTGATACATCGCCAACTGGGCGTGGTTCTGCGCGTCGTCCTTGGTGACCGGGCTCTTGCCGGTCTTGAGGTCGACCACGACGAGTCGCCCCTCACTGTCGCGCTCGAGCCGATCGACACGTCCACGCACGCGGACGTCGGGGCCGCCGTCGGCCCCGTCGAACACGAGACCGTCGATTCCGATCTCGGTGTCCACCTCGGTGAGCTGGCCGCGCGTCTGCGCATGCCACTGCGCGAACGTCGCCAACATCGCGCGATGCCGGCCGAGTTCGTTGTCGGCATACCATCGCGACTCGAACGGCAGCTTGGGCCAGATCTTCTCGAGCTCGTCGACCATCTGGCTCTCGCTGCGTCCGGCGTCGGCGACGAGAGCGTGCACCAGCGAGCCGACCGCCGAGCGCACATCGCGACCGTCGGCACCGCCGTGGCGCTCCAGCAGCCACCGCAACGGACAGTCGGTGAGCGTCTGCAGAGTCGACGGCGAGAGCGTCACGGTGTGGCTGTCGCCGCTCCACAGCGGCTCCTCGCTGGACAGCGGAGTCATCGACTGCCACTGTGCCGGGTCGGCGCCTTGGACACCGGCCGCGGCCAGCCGTGCCAATAGCGTTGCCGCGCAAGCGCGTGCGGCGTCATCGACTCCGCCGTCGGGGGCGCACACCACGGCACGCAATCGGCCCACCAGTGCCGCGGGGGCCAGCATGCGTGGCGCGCTGACCGGCTCGGCGATGTCGGAGTCGCGACCGTCGGACCGGGCGCTCAACTCGTAGCAGAACGCCGAGGGAAGCAGCGACTCGTCACCGTCCCCCGCAAGCGGGCGGTGTCCCCCGTCACTGTCGACCGCCGTCACCAACAGGCGGCTGCGGGCACGGCCCATCGCGGCGATGAGCAACCGGCGTTCCTCGGCCAACAGCGGTGCCCGGGTCGACACGCTCTCCCTGCCTTCGGTGACACCGTCGAGCAGGTCGACGAGCTGCTGGGTGGCCAATACGCCGCCACGCGGAATGGTGTTGGGCCACAAGCCTTCCTGCACTCCTGCGATGACGACGAAATCCCACTCGCGGCCCATCGCGGCGTGGGCGCTGAGCACGGTGACCGCTTCGGCGTCGCCGCGCTCGGCACGGGCCGGCAACCCGAGGCCCGCGACATGATCGATCAGCCCGCGCAGGGTGGCGCCGGCGGTGCGGTTCACGTACTGCTCGGCGACGTCGAAGAGCGCGGTGACGGCGTCGAGGTCCCGGTCGGCCTGCCCGCCGGATACGCCGCCGCGTTCGCTGGCGGCCAGCCAGCGCCGTTGCAGCCCGGAGCGCTGCCAGGCCTGCCACAGTGTGTAGCGCGGATCGGCCCCCGTCTGGTCGCTGCGACGGGCGGCGGCCAACACCTTGCGTACCCGATCCAAGGGCCGACCCAGGCTTTCCGGCAACCCGTCGACCCGGTGTTCCAACGCCTCGACCAGCAGATCGCCGAAATCACGCGGCGGTTGTGACCCGTCGATCCGCCGCAGCGCGCGCCGAAGTTGACGCAGCGACACCGGATCGATACGGCCGATGGGTCCGGTCACCAAAGCCGAGGCCTGGTCGGCGTCGAGTCCTTGCGATGTTGCCGCCAGCACGGTGAGCAGGGTTTGCACGGCGGGCTGGTTGCCGAGGGGCGTCGCAGGCGATGGCGTGTCCACGGGGACTCCGGCCGCGGCCAGGGTGCGGGCCAGCGCCGCGCCGAGCCGGGGCACCGACCGCACGATGACCGCCATCTGGGACCACGGCACACCGTCGACGAGGTTCGCCCGCCGCAAAGCGTCGGTGATCATCGCCGCCTCCGCGTGCGGCGAGGCGGCGATGCGCACGGCCAGGGTGCCCGCGGGCCCGGGTGCTCCGGTCAGCACCCAGCCTTGTTCGACGCCGGGCAGCCGTCGCGCGACCTCGGTGATGGCCTCGGCGATCGCTGGTGCGCAGCGGTGCGACTCGGTCAGCACGATCGCCGGCTCATCGCCGCGCAGCAGTGCCGGGTCGGCCCCGCGGTAACCGAAGACCGCCTGGTTGGGATCACCTGCGAACACGGCGGTTTCGGCACCCTGAGCCAGTACCCGGACCAGCAGCGCGGCCTGCGGATCGAGCTGCTGTGCGTCGTCGACGAGGAGGAGTTTGACGCGACCGCGTTCGGAGGCCAGCAGCTCACCGTCGGTGGCCAACGCCTCCAGCGCCGCGCCCACCAGTTCGGCCGCCCCCAGTGCGGGGATCGTGGCTTGCGGTGCCGCCATTCCGACGGCCGAGCGCAACAGCATGATCTGCTCGTACGCCTGGGCGAACTGGCCGGCCGCCAGCCACTCCGTCCTACCCGAGCGCCGCCCGATGCGTTGCAAGTCAAGGGGATCGACACCGCGTTCGGCGCACCGGGCCAGCAGGTCTCGAAGCTCGTTGGCGAAGCCGACCGTACTCAACGCCGGCCGCAGATGGTGCGGCCACACTGTCGCCGCGCGGTCGCCGTCCTCGAGGTCGCCGGCGAGCAGTTCCCGGATGATCCCGTCCTGTTCGGCACTGGTGATCAACCGCGGCGGCGGATCGCCGTTGCGTTGGGCAGCCAAGCGCAGTACCGCGAACGCATACGAATGCACGGTGCGCACCAGCGGTTCGCGCACGACCGCGCGGGTGCCGGCCTGTAACAGCGTCGAGGTGATCCGGGCCCGCGCCTGCGCGCCGAGCCGGGCCGAACCGGTCAGCAGCAGAACGGATTCCGGATCCATGCCGGCGGCGATGTGCGCGACCGCGGTCTGGATCAGCAACGAGCTCTTACCGGTGCCGGGCCCTCCGATCACACGGAAAACGCCACGCGTGCCGGGGTCGGTGAGCGCGCTCGGCGTGAGATCGGTGTGCGGTGCGGACATGTGGGCATGACACCACGGGGGTCCGACAAGTGCCGTCACCCGAGGCTGGCAGCATCACAGTCGTGACCGAACTCCTGCACGTTCACCGCTACGGGCCTGCCAGGCCGGCACAGGTGCTGGCGATCCACGGCCTGACCGGGCACGGTCAGCGGTGGCAGACCCTGGCGACACGCCACCTGCCCGAGTACCCGATCGTCGCACCGGACCTCATCGGACACGGCCGCTCGTCGTGGTCGGCACCGTGGTCGATCGACTCGAACGTCGCGGCGCTGGCCGCGCTGATCGAAACTCCCGCGGTTGTCGTCGGCCACTCCTTCGGCGCTGCGGTGGCATTGAATCTGGCTGCCACCCGGCCCAACCTGGTGTCGCGGATCGTGCTGCTGGACCCGGCCGTCGGCCTGGACGGCGACTGGATGCGACAGATCGCCGACGACATGTTGGCCTCCCCCGATTACACCGACCGGGCCGAGGCGCGCGCCGAGAAATCGAACGGGTCGTGGGGTGAGGTCGACTCGGCCGAGCTGGACCGCGAGCTCGACGAGCACCTGATCGATCTGCCTTCCGGACGGGTCGGCTGGCGGATCAGTATCCCGGCGATGATGTCGTACTGGAGCGAGCTCGCCCGCCCGGTCACCCTGCCGCCCCCGGATACTCCCACGACGCTCGTGCGGGCCGCCCGCACGAAGCCGCCGTATGCCACCGACGAGATCGTCACGGCCCTCGCCAAGCATCTCGGAGCGAATTTCACACTGCTGGAATGGGATTGCAACCACATGGTCGCGCAGGCCAAACCCGCCGAGACGGCGGCGTTGCTCCGCAAGCAGCTCGAGTCCTGACCATGGCGCCGGTCACCGACGAGCAGGTCGAGGCCGTGCGCGCGTTGGTCGCCTCGATCCCGCCCGGTCGGGTGTCGACGTACGGCGACATCGCCGTTGCCGCAGGGCTTTCCAGCGCCCGCATCGTCGGCTGGATCATGCGCACCGATTCATCGGACCTGCCGTGGCATCGAGTCGTCACCGCGTCGGGGAAGCCGGCTGCGCACCTGGTGACGCGTCAACTGGAGCGGCTCCGCGCCGAATGCGTTCTCGCACACGACGGCCGGATCCGGCTCGCCGAAGTGCGACACCAGTTCTAAGCGAGCGTCGACGTCAGAGCACGAGCCGGACCAGCGCCGCCGTCCGCGCCAAGCCGGGGAACGCGGCCGCCGTCGACCGCGGGTGAAGGGCGTGCACCGCGATGCGAAACATCAACGCGCGCAACAACATCTGAGACCACTCAGGCAGCGGACTCCAGCGTTCGATGAGCCCGTCGTCGGCCTCGCCCCAGGACAGGGCGTCGACCACGGCGACACCGGCCGCCCACGACGCCGGCCGCCAGTACGGGATGATGTCGGTGATCCCGGGTGCGGCGGTACCCGCGAAAAGCACTGTGCCGTAGAGGTCGCCGTGTACCAGCTGACTCGGGTTCTTCGTCGGCTTACGCAGGGCGGCAAGCTGATTGAGCAACTCGATCGAGCGTTGCCCGTCGGCTGACCCGGGCGACACCTTGGCTCCCGGCGGCAACGAGTGCAGCGGCCGTTCCTCCCAGGCGGCGCGGTCGGCAGCGATGAACACGTCGACATCGGCCCACGGCGCCACCGGTGGCTGCGTCAGAAACCTCGGGCGTTCGAGTTTGGCCGTCGCCTCGTGCAATCGCACCGCGGCCGAGACCACCTCGTCGTGGCGGGGTTCGGGAGTTCCTGCGACGAAGGTGTCCGCGCGCCAGCCCGCGACCACATACCGCCCGTCGGTCGACCGCACCGGACGCGCCAGGCGCACCCCGTCGACGAACAACGTCTCACGGACCTTGGCCGACCAGGCGGCGCGGGCGTGGTCCGCGACCATCGACACCACCACCTCGCCGCAGCGCCAGCCGCCCTCCCAGCCCGGCCCGAGCAGAACGGGCGCAACACCGGTCAGGCCGAACGCGGCCAGCACATGATCGGGTGGCCGTTCGACAGTCACCACCTCAGCGTAAGCGGAGTTCCGGCAAACCAGCCGTTAGTACATGACCATGTCGGGTTCGAGTTGTTTACCCCAGGCGACGATGCCGCCCTGCACATGCATCGCGTCGGAGAACCCGGCCTTCTTCGCGATCGCCAACACCTCGGCAGAGCGCACACCGGTTTTGCAGTAGAACACCGGTGTCCGGTCGGTCGGCAACTTGGCCAGCGCCTCACCGGATTCGAAGGCTCCCTTGGGAATCAGCTCGGCGCCCTCAATGCGGTTGATGTCCCACTCGACCTGTTCGCGCACGTCGATCAGCGCCAGCGGCTTGCCGGAATCGAGCAGCTCCTTGAGTTCGCGAGGGGTGACGGTCGAGCCGGCCGCGGCTTCGGAGGCGGCGTCGGACACGACTCCGCAGAACTCCTCGTAGTCGATCAGCTCGGTGATCTTCGGGGTCGACGGGTCCTTGCGAATCTTGATCGTGCGGTAGGTCATGTCGAGTGCGTCGTAAACCATCAGGCGGCCCAGCAGCGTTTCGCCGATGCCGGTGATCAGCTTGATGGCCTCGGTGCCCATCACCGACGCCACCGACGCGCACAGGATGCCGAGCACCCCGCCCTCTGCGCACGACGGCACCATTCCGGGGGGTGGCGGCTCGGGATACAGGTCGCGGTAGTTCAGCCCCAGACCGTTGGGGGCGTCCTCCCAGAAGACCGAGATCTGGCCCTCGAACCGGTAGATCGACCCCCACACGTAGGGCTTGTGGGCCAGCACAGCGGCGTCGTTGACGAGGTAGCGCGTGGCGAAGTTGTCGGTGCCGTCCAGGATCAGGTCGTACTGCTCGAACAGTTCCACCGCGTTGTCGGGTTCGAGCCGGAACTGATGCAGCCGCACGTCGACCAGCGGGTTGATGTCGAGAATCGAATCACGCGCGCTCTCGGCCTTCGGTCGGCCGATGTCGGACTGGCCGTGGATGATCTGGCGCTGCAGGTTCGACTCGTCGACCACGTCGAACTCGACGATCCCGATGGTGCCGACCCCGGCGGCGGCGAGATACAACAGCGTCGGCGAACCCAGCCCGCCGGCGCCGATCACCAGGACCCGGGCGTTCTTCAGCCGCTTCTGCCCGTCCAGTCCGAGGTCGGGAATGATGAGGTGACGGCTGTAGCGCGCCACTTCCTCGCGGGTGAGTTCAGCCGCCGGTTCTACCAGCGGCGGCAACGGTGTCGACACCGTGTTTCTCCTTGATCCACCTGATTCAACGTCTATGACCATCACAGCAGTTACGACATTCAACAGCAACGAGCGGCCATCACTTCCCGCACGCTCGGTGGTCGGTCAGCGTGTACGAGCGACCGCTGTCGTACGTCCCGGCACGGCGTGTTGCCGCACAAACACGGCCGCTCGCGGAACTAGGGAAGGAACTCAGGCGATCGGGTATGGCCAGGGGTTGGGTTTGCAGGTGTGGTTGTCCGGATGGACCGAGTGCGGGTCGAAACGGGCCGCGTCGTTGTTGTTGGTCGAGAAGGTCTGCTGCATCATGACGGGCGCCAGTTGATCGTCGCCCCCGCACGGCTCGTGCCGTTGGTAACCGATCGCGTGGCCGACCTCATGGTTGATCAGGTACTGCCGATAGGAGCCGACGTCGCCCTGGAACGGCACCGCACCGCGCACCCAGCGGGCCTCGTTGATGAACACGCGCGGTTCCGCGCCGCGGTAGGCCGGGTTGTAGCACGACGCCTCGAGCGGAATGTCGTAGCCGCAGCCCTCCCGCACGGTCATCGGCGTGCTCAGCGACACCCGGAAGTCCGGTGCGATTCCTGACGTCGCGTCGATGCGGGTGAATCCGAACTGCGGATTGTGTGTCCAGCTCTTGGGGTTGGCCAGCGTCTCGGTGACCATGCGGGCGAATGCCTCGTCCCCGCCGAACGTCGTCGTGTCGATGCCGTCTTCGACCTCGACGGTGTAGGTGAACACCTTCGCGGTGCCCTGGCCGACCTGCGAGGTGGCCCCCGGCACGATGCGCCATGTCTTGGCGCCTGCCTCGGTGAACGGCCCTCCTTGGGGCAGGATTCCGGTCGGCAGGTTCGCGTCGAACTGTGTCAAACCCTTGGGCGGCGCACCGATGATCGCCGTGCTGGCCACCCCGATGGTCGGCGGTCCTTGAACCGGGCCCTCTGCTTGCTTGGGCGCCGAAGCGCTGGTGCCGGTGATGGTCTGGTAGACCACGACCGCGGTCAACACGACGAGGACGGGTAACGCGTAGGCCCGCCAGCCGTAGGTGGAGACGAAGCGACCGAGCCACGACTGCTTGCGGAAGGCGCGGTGCTCGTCGCGATTGGACCTCGCCCGTCCCGAGCTCTCCGCGAGGGGATCGCGCTGGGCGCGCAACGGCTCGCGCCATTCGTTGCGCAGCGCGGGCACGCGAACACCCCCGCCGTGTTCGGGACCCATCTGTCCTCCTCGCGTACGGGAGTCGTAGGTCACCGCAACAGGATGACACAGCCCGTCGTCCTCGTACTTCCGGCGCGCCACCGACCGCCCCATGCGCTGTGATCCGCGCCTCACCTGCATGCTTTGTCAACGGTAGTAAGGTCATTGCGATAACCAGTGCTCGATGACACCAGACGAAGGATGTGATGAGCGATCTCGCCAACACCGCCGCGAGGGGAGGCGCCCAGCCGGGCGGCGGAGTGTTGAACCGGCGCGGCGGCAGATTACCGCGCGACGAGCGCCGGGGGCAGCTACTGGTCGCTGCCAGCGAGGTTTTCGTCGATCGCGGTTACCATGCGGCGGGCATGGACGAGATCGCCGAACGCGCGGGAGTCAGCAAACCCGTTCTGTACCAACATTTCTCGTCCAAGTTGGAGCTTTACCTGGCGGTGCTGGCCAGGCATGTGGAGAACCTCGTCTCCGGTGTGCGTCAGGCGCTGCGGACCACCACCGACAACCGGCAGCGGTTACGCGCCGCGGTCCAGGCGTTCTTCGACTTCATCGAGCACGACGGTCAGGGTTACCGCTTGATCTTCGAGAACGACTATGTCAACGAACCGCAGGTCGCCGCGCAGGTGAAGGTGGCAACCGAGGCCTGCACCGACGCGGTTTTCGACTTGATCAGCCGCGATTCCGGGCTGGAAGCGCATCGGGCCCGAATGATCGCCGTCGGCCTGGTCGCCATCAGCGTCGACTCCGCGCGCTACTGGCTCAACAACGAGCGTCCGATCTCCAAGGACGACGCGGTCGAGGGCACCGTGCAGTTCGCCTGGGGCGGGCTGTCACACGTCCCGCTTACCCGGTCTTAGTCCCGATTCCGACGCCGAAGCCGACGCGCCGGACATCGGCCGCGCCGATCTCCACATACGCGATCTTTGACGTCTGCACGAGGAAGCGCCGGCCCTTCTCGTCGGTCAATGCCAGCACACCCGAATCCTTGGCCAGCGCCTCGGTGAACAACTGCTCCACCTCGCTTGGTGTCTGCGCGCTGTTGAAGCTCAGCTCGCGCGGGCTGTCCGTGACACCGATCTTGACCTCCACGCCGTGGGCCCCTTTCGTTTTACGAAGAACTTGAGCCAAGGCTAGTGGACGACCTGGCTGCCACACCGGGCCGGTGAGACCGCGCTCAGCGAAGCGCCGAGACCAACGGCGACCGAACCGAGTCCGGACCGTAACCAACACACCAGCCGGTGAACCTCATCTGTCACTTCTGCCTCGATAGCATCAGGCGCGACTACCTCTTCTACGCTCGAGACCAACCGGGAAAGCCCACATGAACAGGCCTTATACCGCGCACTCACCGTATTCGCTGGCCCCGACGGAGCGGATCCCCAGCTACGCCGGCTACGCCGACTATCCCGAGGCCCCAGCCGAGGACCTCGACTACGAGTACCCCGGTTCGCCGGAATTCGAGGACTACGACGACTACGAGCAGCAATACGACGAGGAGAGCATCGACCGGCGCTGGATGTGGGTCGCCGGCATCGCCGGGCTGATCCTGTTCATCGCGATCGGCACCACCGGCATCATCCTCGGCGGCGGCGACAGCGGTTCGGTGTCGGCCACCACGACATCCGAGGCACCCGCGCCGTCGAGCGCCCCGGCCACCACCGCGCCGCGCGCGTCGACGGCTGCGCCCGTCGCCCCCTCGCTGCCGCCGGAGACCGTCACGACGGTCACCCCGAGCGCCGAGACGACGCCACCGCCCGCGCCGAGTACGACCGCGCAGGCAGCCGTCCCTCCGGCCGCGCCGCCGGCACCGCGCACGGTCACCTACCGGGTGACGGGTAACCGTCAGCTGCTCGACCTGGTGACCGTGATCTATACCGACGGGCAGGGTGCGCTGCGCACTGATGTCAACGTCGCGTTGCCGTGGGTCAAGCAGGTGGTCCTCGATCCGGGCGTGGAGCTGAAGTCGGTCACCGCGACCAGCGTCGCCGGTCAGCTGAACTGCAGCATCCTCGATGCTTCGGGCACGCTGATCACCGCGCAGAACAACAACTCCATGATCGCGACCTGTACCCAGTAGGGGTCAGGCGACCGCGTCACGCGAGGCCCAGCTCCTCCATGCGCGAGGCGTGTGTGCGCTGCAGCCGGTCGAAGAACTCGGTCATCTGCGTAAGTCCTTCGCCACTGGCCATCACCAGGTCGACGAGCTCGTCGTGATCGGCCAGCACGAACTGGGCCTGGGTGATGGCCTCGCCGAGAAGCCGCCGCGACCACAGGGCGAGCCGGTGGCGCTGCTTGTCGCTGGCGGTCACCGCAGCGCGCACCTCTGCCACCACGAATTGGGAGTGGCCGGTCTCGGACAGCACCGCACGCACCACATCGGCGACCTCGTCGGGCAGGGCGTGGGCGATCTCGAGGTAGAAGTCGGCCGCCAGGGCATCGCCGACAAACGTCTTGACCAGTGCCTCGAGCCAGGTGCTCGGGGTGGTCAACCGGTGGTAATTCTCAAGGGCTGACGCGTATTTCGTCATCGCGGGCACGACGTCCACTCCGCGGCGCTCGAGCGCGTCGCGCAGCACCTCGTAGTGGTTCATCTCGGCGGCGGCCATGATCGCCATGTTGATGCGCCCGCGAAGGTTCGGCGCCATGCGCGCTTCGTCGGTGAGGCGGTAGAACGCCGCCACCTCGCCGTAGGCGAGCAGCGCGAACAGTTCGTTGACGCCGGGATGGTCGGCCGACACTCCTGACGTCGCCGAGTCGGTTCGCCCGGGTGCCGGAGGCGTCGTGTCCATGGGCCAACAATAAACGCCGACGACGGGTCGACCGTCGAGCGAACGCGGCCAGGTATGATGGCTGCGGGCGTGGTAGTTGCCAAGACGTTTTGTAAGCCGCCTCGACCCAAGAAATGTGCGTGCACGCAGTCGGCCCGCCTACCTCAGCGCAGGGCCTTGGTCTTCACAGGCCATCTCTTGTCGAACTCGTACGCGCGTGGAAGCCATGAGGACGACAATTGAAAGGCCTCGTTTTCGCGTATGACGCATCTCAACCCCACTTTTGCTGAACTGGGAGTCCGCGACGAAATAGTCCGCGCACTCGCCGAGGACGGCAAACAGCATCCATTCGCCATCCAAGAGCTGACCATGCCGATGGCACTGGCCGGCGATGACCTGATCGGCCAGGCCCGTACCGGTATGGGCAAGACGCTGGCGTTCGGTGTGCCGTTGCTCCAGCGGATCACCACCGACTCCGACCGTCCCTTGACGGGCGTTCCGCGGGCGCTGGTGGTCGTGCCCACCCGCGAACTGTGTCTGCAGGTGTACGGCGACCTGGCGACCGCCGCGAAGTACCTCACCGTCGGTGACCGCAAGCTGTCGGTCACGTCGATCTACGGTGGGCGGCCTTACGAAGGACAGATCGAGGCGCTCGAGAAGGGTGTCGACGTGGTCGTCGGCACGCCGGGGCGTCTGCTCGACCTCGCCCAGCAGGGGCACCTGAAGTTGGGCGGGTTGTCGGTCCTGGTGCTCGATGAGGCCGACGAGATGCTCGACCTGGGCTTTTTGCCGGATATCGAGCGGATTCTGCGCCAGATCCCCGACAGCAGGCAGTCGATGCTGTTCTCGGCGACCATGCCGGACCCGATCATCACGTTGGCCAGGACGTTCATGAACCAGCCGACCCACATCCGGGCCGAGGCCCCGCATTCGGCGGCCACCCACGACACCACCGAGCAGTTCGCTTACCGCGCCCATGCGCTGGACAAGGTGGAAATGGTCGCCCGCATCCTGCAGGCCGAGGGTCGCGGCGCGACGATGATCTTCACCCGCACCAAGCGCACCGCACAGAAGGTCTCCGACGAACTCGCCGAGCGGGGGTTCAAGGTCGGCGCCGTGCACGGTGACCTCGGGCAGGGCGCGCGCGAGAAGGCCCTCAAGGCGTTCCGCACCGGCGAGATCGACGTGCTGGTGGCCACCGACGTCGCCGCACGCGGCATCGACATCGACGACGTCACCCACGTCATCAACTACCAGATCCCCGAGGACGAGCAGGCCTACGTGCACCGTATCGGGCGCACCGGGCGCGCCGGCAAGACCGGCGTCGCGGTGACCCTCGTCGACTGGGACGAGCTGGCGCGCTGGACGATGATCGACAAAGCGCTGAACCTCGGCTGCCCCGATCCCGCCGAGACGTATTCCAGCTCACCGCACCTCTACAGCGAGCTCGGCATCCCCACCGATTCCACCGGCACCGTCGGCGAGCCTGTGAAGGTCCAGAGCAGCAGGCGGGCATCGGCTGAGAAGTCGGAGGACCGCTCGCGCAGCCGCAACCGCACGCGTCGCCGCACACGCGGTGGCAAGCCGGTCACCGGGCATCTTGAGGCGTCCACGACGTCGTCGGATCAGGATTCCGCCGGCACGAGTGAGGGGGCCGGCGACACGGCTCCGGCCAAGCGCAGGCGCCGCCGTCGACCCCGCAAGGCCGCGGCCTGCACAGGCTAGCCCGGCGCCCGAAACGCGATGGTCAAACCCGAACGCCGCACTCGCACCGATGTGCTGGTGGCGTTGGCGATTGGTGTCGTGGTCGCGGTGACGGCGGGGCTGGTGTGGTGGACCAGCGATGCGCGCGCGACGATCAGCACGCCCGCCGCCGCCCCGGTTCCGGACCTGACCCCCGCCAAGGCGGTTCCGCAGTCGCTGCGGCAGGTGTGGACCGCACCCAGCGGGCGCACCACGTCGCCGCTGGTCGTCGGCGGCGCAGTGGTGACCGGCGACGGCCGGACCGTAACGGGCCGCGATCCCGCGACCGGGGCCGCGCTGTGGAGTTATCAGCGCGACCTCGAGCTGTGCGGGGTCAGTTACGTCTACCAGTACGCGGTCGCGGTCTATCCCGACACCCGCGGATGTGGTCAAGTCAGCACCATCGACGCCGAGACCGGCATGCGCGGTTCGGCGCGCTCGTCCTACGCCGACGCGTCGGTGACGCTGTCATCGGACGGCACCGCGGTGCTCTCGGCGGGCGAGAACCGGCTGGAGTTGTGGCGTTCCGACATGGTCCGGATGCTCAGCTACGGCGCCCTGGACGCGCGGATCAAGCCGGATGTCCCCACGCTGCCGCTGTGCCGGTTGGTGTCCGCGCAGGCGAGTTCGAGCGCGGTGTCGGTGCTCGAGGCCTGCCCGCGGCAGCGCGATCTGCGGCTGACGCTGCTGCGGCCCTCCGACGAGGAGGACACCCCGGAACTGAGGTACGTCCAGCAACCGGGCGTGGCGGCCAATTCGGGTGCGCGGGTGGTGGCCGTGGCCGACACGATGACCGCGGTCTACGTGCCAACGCCCAAGCCGGTGGTCAACATCGTCGACGAGACGGGCGCGACGATCGCAAGCACCGGGGTGGCCGGGCCGCCGTCGCCGCAGGCCACGATGTCGCGAACGGGCGATTTGATCACCTGGTGGACCGGCGACAGCGTAATGGTGTTCTCCGCAAGGGGGTTCGACTACCGCTACACCGTCACGCCCGAGGGCCGGAACAAGCCGCTGGGGCCGGGGGTGATCATGGCGGGGCGGTTGCTGGTCCCCGTCACGGAGGGCTACGACGTGTTTGACCCCGCGACCGGCCAGGGCGAACGCCACATCCCGCTGACACGACCGACCAGCTCGGCGCCGGTGGTGCCCGCGGTGGCGGGCTCGACGGTGCTCGAACAGCGGGGCGACGAGCTGGTGGCGCTCGGCTAGTGTCCTGAGTCATTAATTCGTCCGCTCTTGTTAGAGTAGGTGATGCCGTCACCGCGAGCTGCTGACATTGTGT
>NZ_LQIS01000030.1 GCF_001499905.1 Mycobacterium sp. GA-1285
TCTGGACCAAAACCGCCGACCAAATCCTAGCCAGCATCGGCAACTACTGCTCACAAATTAATGACTCAGGACACTAGTCGCCGAAGCTCACGCCGATCTCGCGGGCAGTGAGCATCGCGTCGCAGTCGAGCGGGACCGTCTTCATGCGTTGGACCGCCTCTTCGAGCGGCACGTAGTCGACGGTCGGTGGATTCAGCGAGATCATCACGCCGTCCGCACCGTCGGCGAGCCCCCGCACCGCCGCGGCCCCGAAGCGCAGTCCGAGCACCCGGTCGAACGCCGTCGGCGGTCCGCCCCGCAGGAGGTGCCCGAGCACGACCGTGCGCGACTCCTTGCCTGTGAGCTCTTCAAGGCCGGCCGCCACCCGCGCCCCGATGCCGCCGAGGCGCTCGGCCTGGCCCACGCGATGCTCCAGCACGGAAGTGTGACCGCCGCGCGGGGCCGCTCCTTCGGCGACCACCACGATGGAGAACTTGGCGCCGCGGCGATCTCGCTCGAGGATGGTCTCGGCCACTTTCTCGAGGTCGAAAGGTATTTCGGGAATGAGGATCGCGTGCGCCCCGGATGCGACGCCGGCCTCCAATGCGATCCAACCGGCGTACCGGCCCATCACCTCGACGACGATGACTCGGCCGTGTGAGGTTGCTGTGGAGAACAACCGGTCGATGCATTCGCAGGCGAAACCCACCGCCGTGTCGAAGCCGAACGTCTGCTGGGTCTTGTCGAGGTCGTTGTCGATGGTCTTCGGCACGGCGATGACGCGCATTCCCGCTTGAAAAATCCGGTAGGCGATTGCGAGCGATCCGTCTCCGCCCGCGGTGACCAATGCGTCGATCTCGTTGTCGCGGAACAGTTGCACCAGTTCCTCGGTCCGATCGACCGCGATGTAGCTGCCGTCGGGCTGAAGCACGGGATAAGCCGTCGGGCTGTTGCGGTTGGTCGTGCCGATGATCGTGCCGCCGCGGTGCAGAATTCCCCGCACGGACTCGCGCGTCAGCTCGATCATGCCGCCGTCGGGGTACTGCTCAGGGGTCAGGAGGCCGGCGAAGCCGTCGCGGATGCCGACGACGTCCCAGCCGCGATTGCGCCCCGCCAGCGTCACCGCCCGGATGACGGCGTTCAGTCCGGGTGCGTCGCCGCCCCCGGTCGACACGGCGATGCGTTTGATTGGACGATTATTGCTCGCAGCCACGCGCCGAGCGTACGTCGGACGCGGTTCGCCGCCGAGCGCGCCTGAACACGCGCCGCTGGATGAGCGCTGTTTTTCCCAGCTACTCTCGCGGGTTTTTCGAGCAGAACCATGGGCTACCCATTCGTCATGAGGCGGCTGTCAAGCATCGATGCCGCGTTCTGGTTCGCCGAGACGGACCAGTTTCCTCCCAGTGGTGCCAGCCTGATGATCTGCGACACGTCCGATGCACCGGATTTTTCCTTTGATGCGGTCAGGAATCTTCTCGCCGTCCGCCTTCAGGAGCTGCCGCCGCTGCGCTATCGAGTGGCCGGCGCGCGACTGGGTTTCGACAAGCCGTGGTTCGTCGAGGATCCCGCCGTCGACATCGATTACCACGTCCGTCGCATCGCGGTGCCGGCTCCCGGCGGCCGCCGCGAACTCTATGACCTGGTCGGCCGTCTGCTGTCGTATCCGCTGGACCGCCGCCGGCCGCTGTGGGAGTTCTGGGTCATCGAAGGCGCCGATCACGACCGTGTTGCCTTCCTGATGAAGATTCACCACGCCCTGGTCGACGGCGAATCGGGCGCGGCGCTGTTCCAGGCGATGTTCGGCCACCCGGCCGAAACCCGAGCACCTCGTGTCGATGGCCGGCGGGTGCCGTCGTCCCCCGGTCTACCGCGGTTGCATCGACGCGCTCTCGCCGCGCTTGTCAACCTCGCGATCATGACGCCCTACCGCTTGTTACGGCTTGCGCGGCAGGCGCTTTCTCAGCGGCGCGCGGCACGAAGACTGGACAGGCCGCCACGTCTGTTCGAGGCGCCGATCACGCGATTCAATGGCCAAATATCGACACAGCGGCGCGTCAGTGCCAGCCGATTGCCACTGGATCGCATCCAGGCGGTCAAGTGCGCGTTCGGAGTGAAGTTCAACGACGTGGTGCTTGCCCTGGCCTCGGCCGCCGTACGCCGATACCTGCACGACCGAGGCGAACTCCCCGAGCGGCCGCTCATCGCCCAGATAGGGGTGTCCACCCGCGCCGAGAGCACCACGGTCGGCAACCAGATCACCTCGGCGACAATCCGACTCGCCACCGATGTCGCCGACCCCGTTGAGCGGTTGCAATCTATTCACCGCAGTACACAAGCCGCGAAGGAGTGGGGCAACACCATGGCCGCCCATCAGGTCATGGCGCGGACGGAGGCGATGCCGCCGTGCTTCTGGGCATTGGCTGTCCGGTCATACACCCGAAGCGGTATCGGCAAACACGTTGTTCCCGTCAACATGGCGGTCTCGACCATCCGCGGATCCGACTCGCCGCTTCACGTCGTCGGTGCGGTTGTCGAGCGGATGGTGCCCCTGGGCCCGCTGAGCATCAATCTCGGACTCGACATCAGCTGTCACACCTACAACGGATGGGTCGAATTCGGCGTCGTCACCACTCCGGAGATAGCGATGGACGTTGACGACCTGGCCGACGCGATCGAACCTTCCCTGCGGGAGCTCGAAGAAGCTGCCCATCTGCATCACCGGTACGTCTGAATGCCGCCGCGCTTGGGGTGCTTGAGAGCGCGCCGGGTCGCACCCGCCCTAGGCCGAAACAGAAGGCGTGCGGTGAGATCTCGAATGCGCTGCGGCACAAAGGGATTCGCGACCGTCGCTATATAGGAGTCCCAGCCAACGTGGTAGCGGAACCGAGGATGCCTGCTGTCCAACGCCTTGGCGACCTTCAGGGCGACGTCCGTCGGGTCGTGCGCACGCCGGATGGCAGCCTGATGTAGCGGGTCGATTCTGTCGTAAAGGATCCGATAGTGGCTGCCCGAGGGGCGAACGCGTCCGCTGTTGCGGTCATTGATGTCGCTGCGATGAATCCCCGGTCGCAGCACGATGATTCTGACCCCGTCCGCAGCGACCTCCCACACCAGCGACTCGGCGAACTTCTCGATGGCCGCCTTGGCAGCCGAGTACACCGTCGCCGTCGGACCTCCGGTGACCGCGGCGGAGCTGGACACGAAGACAATTCGCGGATCGGGCGATAACCGCAGCAACGGCAGAGCCGCGCGAGTGAGGTCGATGGCGCCGAGGACCAGCGTGTCGAACAGTTTGCGCGCGTCCGACATGTCGAGGTCTTCCAGACAGGCGTCGACGTTGACTCCGGCGTTGTTGACCAACGCGTCCAGACGGCCCGACTGCCTCGCGATCTCCTTCAACGACGACGTGATCGACGCGGACTCGGTCACATCCAGGCGCAACACACGAATTCGGTCGGAATCGGCGCCAGACTCTAAGACCGCTCTGTCCAACTCTTGGCGGCGGTCCGGATCGCGCATCGAGGCGTACACCAGGTAGCCCTTCTCGGCGAGGAGTACGGCCGTACTCAACCCGAGTCCGGACGAGGCCCCGGTGATCAGCACCGACCGTTGAGCACCCACTGTGCCACCACCAAGAAACGTCGAGGCATGATCGCGATTGCCGCGCCCCCGTTGCACGGCGTCATGGTCCCTCCCCCGGGCGTCGCCTACTCGTTCTCGCGTGAAGTGTTGAACGTCAGGATCATCACAGCACAAGGGCGATGCTGTGGTGGGCGGATCGGCAGACGTTGAGCTCGACCGGTCGGGGTGGTGGCGGTCAGATCGCGCGGGGGATGCAAGGGGCGAATGGGCCCGTCTGAGCCGCATCCCCCATGAAAGTAGTCACCGGTGCGCAGAAGGAATCGGTTGGTTTTTGTATGCCGTTTATTGAAGCGAATTTGGTCATCCCACCCAGCAATCCCAGTACGGTGATGCTTACCAAGCAGCAATTCATTGAAATGTCAAGATCGGGACCTGGTTGGCAGGAGGGGGTCTATTTCCATGAGGTTTGCCGCCGCAGGCATAGTCGCTGCTGCAAGTCTGGTGGTCTGCGCCGTGCCTGCCGGAGCCGACAACCAAGATCAACAATTTTTTCGCACCTTGGACAGTCTCGGTTTCGTGGTGAGCGACCCGCCGCTAGTCGTCTCGCAAGGGCACATGATCTGCGATGAGGGTCTCGCACACGGCGTCAGTTGGGGAGAAATACATAGCCAGCTCTTGCAGTGGGGATACTCGCACGAATCGGCTTCCGTAATCGCCATTGCCGCCATCGAAACGTATTGCCCGGCTTATCAATCTGTGGCCGATCAAATCGCGGAAGGCATCTAGCCTCCTCGGCGACTTTGGAGGATTTTCGAAGACACTGCTGCGGCAATCCTGCCCGGGGCGGACTGCGATACAGGCGGATGCAGGAACGAATTGACGCTTAGGGGTTTGCATGAGCTTCAAGAAAACCATCGCAGCGGGTCACAAGGCCGTCGCTGCCTTCTTCGCAATGGCCTTGATAAGTGCGCCGGTAGCGCACGCGGACTGGATACCCTGCGACTCTGCGAACTCCACCCTTTATGCCACAACTCCCAACTCCGATGTCGAAGTCTGCTCTGTGAATGGCAGCTGGGTCTACCAAGGTAGACGGTTGAGTGACGGTGCAACCATCGTGTTAACCAACGTGACGGCATTCCCCAATGCGAACAAGATCGAAGCGTATAACGAGGGCTGGACGTACTCCCTGCGGCCAGACGGATTCCATCTGATTAGTCCTGCTGGAGTAGACAACTACGAACCGTGGGTCTCTGTCCACACGTGGCAGGTGCGGTAGTCGCCACCGGTGGCTTCACGAGATCCGCCAAGACCGCTCTCGAATACCCAGGCCATCGAACGGAAATAGCCTCTGAACTGCCCTAAATGCTGGTGGCAGGTGCAGGATTCGAACCTGCGTAGGCGTAAGCCGACGGATTTACAGTCCGCTCCCATTGGCCGCTCGGGCAACCTGCCTGGGTGCTGCACCGGCCGGGTGACCCGGTTTGGTGCGACTTGCAGGGTACAACGAGGGTGGGCGTAAGACGAAAACGGCAGCAGACCACCGGCAGACCATGAAGGAGGAACGGATCCAATGGCGGATTCATCGTTCGACGTCGTGAGCAAGGTCGACCGCCAGGAGGTGGACAACGCTCTGAACCAGGCCGCTAAGGAGTTGGCCACCCGCTTCGACTTCCGCGGCACCGACACGTCCATCGAGTGGCAGGGCGAGGAGACGGTCGTCATCACCAGTTCGACGGAGGAGCGCGCCAAGGCCGCCGTCGACGTGTTCAAGGAGAAGCTCGTCCGCCGCGACATCTCCATGAAGGCGTTCGACGCCGGCGACCCGCAGGCGTCGGGCAAGACCTACAAGGTCAGCGGCCAGATCAAGCAGGGCATCAGCAGCGAACAAGCCAAGAAGATCACCAAGTTGATCCGCGACGAGGGACCCAAGGGCGTCAAGGCGCAGATCCAGGGCGACGAGATCCGCGTCAGCAGCAAGAAGCGCGACGACCTGCAGGCGGTGATCGCACTGCTCAAGGGCGCCGACCTCGACGTCGCGCTGCAGTTCGTCAACTACCGCTGACGCGCCGGGCGTCGTTTTCGAATCGGCCCTTGTTTCCTGCCGTCCGACCTACCCTGATCGGCATGGCACCTGCACAACGTGTACCCCAAGTCGTCGTTCTCGGTGGAGGCTCCTGGGGCACCACCGTGGCGTCCATCTGCGCCCGCCGCGGACCGACGCTGCAGTGGGTGCGCTCCCAGGAGACCGCCGACGACATCAACGACAACCACCGCAACTCGAAGTACCTCGGCAACGAGGTCGCGCTTCCGGAGGGTCTGAAGGCGACGACGGACTTCACCGAGGCGGCATCGTGCGCCGACGTCATCGTCATGGGTGTTCCGTCGCATGGCTTCCGCGGCGTGCTCACCGAGCTGGCCAAGGAGCTGCGGCCATGGGTTCCGGTGGTGTCGTTGGTCAAGGGTCTCGAGCAGGGCACCAACTTCCGGATGAGCCAGGTCGTCGCCGAGGTGCTGCCCGGGCATCCGGCCGGGATCCTGGCCGGGCCGAACATCGCGCGCGAGGTGGCCGAGGGGTACGCCGCCGCCGCGGTGCTCGCCATGCCCGACCAGCAACTCGCTGCGGATCTGGCAAGACTCTTCCGCACCAAGCGATTTCGCACCTACACCACCGACGACGTGGTGGGCGTCGAGATGGCCGGGGCCTTGAAGAACGTCTACGCGATCGCGGTCGGCATGGGTTACTCGCTCGGCATCGGGGAGAACACGCGGGCGATGGTCATGGCCCGCGCGATCCGCGAGATGTCCAAACTCGGCGAGGTGACCGGCGGGCACCGCGACACGTTCGCTGGCCTGGCGGGCATCGGCGACCTGATCGTCACATGCACCAGCCAGCGCAGCCGCAACCGTCACGTCGGCGAGCAGTTAGGGGCCGGTAAGCCGATCGACGAGATCATCGCGTCGATGAACCAGGTCGCCGAGGGCGTCAAGGCCGCAAGCGTGATCATGGAATTCGCCGACCAGTATGGGATTTCGATGCCGATCGCCCGCGAGGTCGACGCCGTGGTCAACCACGGCGCCACCGTCGAAGACGCCTACCGCGGCCTGATGGTCGAGAAGCCCGGGCACGAGGTTTACGGCGCCGGGTTCTAACGCTCAGTTGATGAAGGGGTTCGTGCCCTCGGGCCGCTCCAACAGCGGGTCCCTGCCGCCGTTGATGATGTAACTGCCGGCGGGCGTCAACACGAAGCCGGATTGGTTACGGCTGTCCGAGCACGTCGTCACGCCGCCGTCGCTGCCACAGCTGACGGTCTGGAAGCTGATGCGCGAACCGGCCGGAAGTGGCTTGGCGTCACCGACGACGGCGAACACATCGGCCGTCGTCGCCGAGAACTGCGGCACACCCGGGCCACCGCTGACGAAATTCGCCCCGTTCGGCGCCGCGGGAATCGCGCCGCTGCAGCCGTAGCCGCCGTTGCGCTGCAGCACGCACGTCAACCCGTCCGGAGTCTTGAACGCGTACCAGTGGCCGTCCATCTTCGCGAACTCCGACAGCTTCACCGGCGCGAGCGCGTTGACGTTCGGCGCCGGCGGGGCCGGCGGCTCGGACGGCTGGGCCACGGCGACACCCTGCGCGCCGATCAGGGCCGCCCCAACCGACCCGACGAGTCCGATCAACACCCTGTTCAGCACGTCCACACCCTAAGGGGTGCGACGGAAGCTCGCATACGGAGCAGATCGACGCAGGTCGGCTCGGTGTTACCGCTTGGCAAGCGTAGGCGGGGTAACGGCTGATGCTCAGTAGTAGCCCGGACCGCGGCCGGCCATCGACTCCAGGCGGGCGATGCGGTCCCCGATCGGGGGGTGCGTCGAGAACAGCTTGCCGATCTTCTCGCCCGCGCGGAACGGGTTGGCGATCATCAGGTGCGCCTGATCGGCCAGCTTGGGATCGGGCGGCAGCGGCGCCTGCTCGACACCGGCGCTGATCTTGCGCAGCGCGCTGGCCAACGCCAGCGGGTCCCCCGTCAGCTCCGCGCCCGACTGATCGGCCTGGTACTCCCGCGACCGCGACACGGCCAGCCGGATCACCGTCGCCGCGATGGGACCGAGCAGCGAAACCAGAAGGATCGCAAAGGGATTCGCGCCCTCGCGGTTACCCCCGAACACCGTCGCGAAGTAGGCGATATTCGCGATCGCGGTGATGACCGCGGCCATCGCGCCGGCAACGCTGGAGATCAGGATGTCGCGGTTGTAGACATGCGACAGTTCGTGGCCGAGCACGGCTCGCAACTCGCGTTCGTTGAGGATCTGCAGGATGCCTGTCGTGCAGCACACCGCGGCGTTGCGCGGATTGCGGCCCGTGGCGAACGCGTTCGGGGCGGCGGTGTCGCTGATGTACAGCCGCGGCATCGGTTGCCGGGCGGTCGTGGCCAGCTCGCGCACGATCCGGTACATGACCGGGGCCTGCATCTCGGTGACCGGCTGGGCGTGCATCGCCCGAAGCGCGATCTTGTCGCTGTTGAAGTACATGTAGGCGTTCATGCCGATGGCGAACAGCACCGCCAGTCCGATGAGCGCCGTATTGCGGAACAGTGCGGCGATGAACACGATCAGCGCCGAGAACCCCACCAACAGAGCGAACGTCTTGGCGGTGTTCGCGTGCGGATGCCAGGTCATCGCTTCCTCCTTCAAACGAAAGACTCCGCTGAGTCAACGCTTAGTCGGGCTCCGCAAGTTCCGGCGGCTCAACCGTGCCGGTTCACCGTGTATTCCACCAGCGTCGCCAGGGCCTGACGACCCGGCCCCTCGGGTAGCTGGGCGAGCTCCTCGCGGGCCTGCGCCGCATACTGCGCGACGGTCTGCTTGGCTCTCGTCATGCCGGGCGAGCCGCGCAACAGCCGCAGCGCCTCGGCTACGTCGTCGTCGTTGTCCACCGGTTCGGCCAGCAGCTCGCGCAACCGGTCGGCGGCGGGACCGTCGTCACGCAGCGCGTACAGCACCGGCAGCGTGTGCACACCCTCACGCAGATCGGTTCCCGGGACCTTGCCGGACTCGTCGGGATCGCTGTCGATGTCGATGATGTCGTCAGAAATCTGGAAAGCCGTGCCCACGATGCCGCCCAGCCGGCTCAACCGCTCGATCTGTTCTTCGTCAGCACCGGAGAACGTCGCCCCGAACCGGCCGGACGCCGCGATCAGGCATGCGGTCTTCTCGTAGACGACCTTCAGGTAGTGCTCGACGGAGTCGACGTGTTCGGCGGCGCCGCGGGTTTCGCGCATCTGGCCGGTGACCAGCTGGGCGAACGTATCGGCGATGATGCGCACGGCCTCTGGGCCGAGCCTGCTGACGAGGCGCGATGCGGTGGCGAACAGGTAGTCGCCTGCCAGGATCGCGATGTTGTTGCCCCAGCGCGCATTGGCGCTGTCGGCGCCGCGGCGGACCTGAGCCTCGTCCATCACGTCGTCGTGGTACAGCGTCGCGAGGTGAACCAGTTCGATGACCGCGCCCGCGACGGTGACCTGCCAGGCATCCGGGTCCGGGCCCAGCCGGGCTGAGAGCACGGTGAACAGCGGACGGAACCGCTTTCCGCCGGCCTGAAACAGGTGTTGCACCGCTTCGGCCATCAACTCGTCGGCTTTGCCGAGCTCGGTGGCCATCAGGTCCTCGATGCGGGCGACACCGTCGCGCACTTCCTGCGCGAAATCGGGATCTCCGAAGTCGACCCCGGCTACCACCGTCGCTGGCGTCCTCACACAGCCAACATACTGGGAACCATGGATACCCGAGTGGACGTGGTCGTCGTCGGGGCCGGGCCCGCGGGTTCGGCCGCCGCCGCGTGGGCGGCCCGCAACGGCCGCGACGTCCTCGTGATCGACAAGGCGCAATTCCCGCGCGACAAGGCCTGCGGCGACGGGCTGACTCCCCGCGCGGTGCTGGAGATGCGGCGGCTCGGCCTCGGGTCATGGCTGGACGGCCGGGTGCGGCACCGCGGCCTGCGGCTGTCCGGGTTCGGGGCCGACGTCGAAATCGAGTGGCCGGGACCGTCGTTTCCGTCGACATCGAGCGCCGTCCCCCGCACCGAACTCGACGACCGCATCCGCATGGTCGCCGTCGATGAGGGCGCGAAGATGATGCTCGGCGTGAAAGCCGTTGACGTACGCCATGATTCCGTTGGCCGGGTGGAGGCGGTGGTGCTCGACTCGGGCGCCGAGATCGGATGCCGCGAGCTGATCGTCGCCGACGGCGCCCGCTCGACGCTGGGCCGCGTGCTGGGCCGCGAATGGCATCAGGAGACGGTGTACGGCGTGGCGATCCGCGGGTACATCGCCACGCCGCGCGCGAACGAACCGTGGATCACATCTCATCTCGAGTTGCGTTCGCCGGAGGGCGCGGTACTGCCCGGATACGGCTGGATCTTCCCGCTGGGCACCGGCGAGGTGAACATCGGCGTCGGCGCGCTCGCGACGGCCAAGCGTCCGGCCGACGCCGCGCTGCGCCCACTGATGTCGTATTACACCGGGTTGCGTCGTGAGGAGTGGGGCTTCGTCGGGGAACCGCGGGCCGGGCTGTCGGCGCTGTTGCCGATGGGCGGGGCGGTATCGGGCGTGGCGGGGCCGAACTGGATGCTGATCGGCGACGCGGCCGCCTGCGTCAATCCGCTCAACGGCGAAGGCATCGACTACGGCCTCGAAACCGGCCGGCTGGCCGCCGAACTACTAGGCACCGGCGATCTTTCGCAGGCGTGGCCCGCGTTGCTGTCGGCGCACTATGCGCGGGGGTTCTCGGTGGCGCGGCGGCTCGCACTGCTGCTGACGTTCCCGCGGTTCCTGCCGTCGACCGGACCGCTCGCCATGCGGTCGGCGACACTGATGAACTTCGCGGTGCGGGTGATGGGCAACTTCGTCACCGACGAGGACGAGGACTGGACCGCCCGGGTCTGGCGCGGCGCCGGACGGCTGTCGCGGCGCATCGATGAACGGCCGCCGTTCAGCTAGTGGCGCTCGCGCCGATCTCGGTCCGACTGGCTGGAAGCCGTGAGCGCCAAGGCAATCAGAATGTCGGCGGCGGTGACGAACAGTCCGATCCAATACGCCCACCGCATCGTGGGGTCGGGTTGGGACGCGAAGTACAGGACGAGGAAGATCGGCCCGACGATGCCGAAGACGAACATCATGCCCTGAAACATCAGGTAACGCTTGAACGTCTCCATGTCGCAGGCAGAATATCGCGGATGACCGCCGTGTACCGCGCCCCGATGCGATCCCGCCGCGACGACATCGACCCGCAGGCATCGCTCGATCGGGCTTTGCGCCTGGGCGTCGTCGGTTTCGGCGACGCGGGATTCGACGAGCGGCTGGCTCGTCGCGTGGACCGGTTCGCCGATGTCGAAGACGGATCCTTTGTGTGGACCCGCGATGCGGACGGGTTCTACTGGTTGGGCCGTATCGACGGCCCGTACCGCCGTGACGACGCCGCGGACGCCGTCGCAGTCGACCTGGTGCATGTGCGGCCGTGCCGCTGGCTTGGTGAACCTGTGCTCGAACCCGACGTTCCTCCAGCGGTTCTCGCGACCTTCGGACGCGGCGGCCGCAATTTCCAGCAAACGCATGATCGCGATGTCGGCCCGCAGACGGAACGCATCTGGGCCACCCGCAGCGATCAGGGGTCGTAAAGCAGGCTAACTGTAAGGCCGACTAGACGACCTGTTTTCGGCACCGTGCAGGGATTATCCTGGTGCACAGCGGTGTTCATGGATGCATCGGCGGAAGGACACCACGATGCTTGCTCTGACGGTTCGATCGATAGTGGCCGCGATCGCGGTCGCCGCGGCGGCGCTGTCCGCGGCTCCCGTTGCGCCCGCTCTCCCGCAGGGACCGTGTCAGGACGTGCCATACATCGGCGTGTGCACCCCGTATCGAGGGGCCACCGGGAAGCCGTCCGCGAACGCCAAGTCCGAGCCGCCCCTGCCGATCGTCAACAGTGCTCCACCGGCCGGCAGCGGCCAGCAAGCCGCGATCGATATCGAGGACTAGCCAAGCGATTTCGCGAAGCCGCTGACGTCGCGGATGGTCGCGTCGAACACCTCGGGCATGTAGGCGCCGCAGAGTAGGTCGCCGCCATGGCAGGTGCCCGCCACAACGCGACCGACCGCGGGAACGCCCGCGCGGACCAGGCGGCGATAGTAGGCGAGCCCCTCGTCGCGCAGCGGGTCCAGCTCGTTGACCGAAATGACGTGTGGTGGAAGCCCGTTGAGTTCCTCGTCGGTCGCGACGGCCGCCCAGCAGGTGGCGTCGCCGGCATGGGAGCCGTCGGGGTTATAGATCGAGCCGAGCAGCGCGAGTTGGTGGCGGCTGACGAAGTACTCGTCGTTCTCCGCCAGCGAGGGTAGATCCTCGCACTCTTCCAGCCAGCGGTTGGAGATGTACGGGCACTGGGCATGGCAGCCGGCGATCTCGTGTAGCCAGCCCTCCCGTTTGGCCTTGTGCGCAACGGTCAGTGTGAGGTTGCCGCCGCCGGACTCCCCCGACACGATCAGATGGCTCACACCGAGTTCTGCGCGGTTGGCCGCCACCCAGCGCACCGCGGCGGCGCAGTCGTTGAGACCGGCGGGGAAAGGGTGTGGGCCGAGTCTGCCGCCGGAGTTGCGGAACTCCACACCGACCACGAGCAGCCTTGTGGCGGCGAGAGATTCACGGATCCTGACGTAGCCGGTGTCGGCCGCGCTGCCGATCGCCATGCCGCCGCCGTGCAGATGGACGACGGCGGGCAGCGGGTCGCCGGCGTCGTCGTCTGGGCGGCTGATGTACAACGTGATGTCGTTGCCGTCGGGGCCGGGGATCGTTGTCGTCGATGTTGTCACCCCGGACACGGCGGGCAGGTCCTTGCCCAGCGCGTCGAGGATCGCGCCCATCCCCTCCTCGCTCATCGTCGCGAAGGCAATGCGGTCCTCGAGCGGGGAGTCGACACTCAGCGGTACGGGGGGCAATCGGCCGTCGAGACCGAACTGCGCTAGGGCCTTGACCATTCGCGGGTCCGAGCGGGGATCGGTAGCGAGGGTGCAGTCCGGGTCGGCCAGGCGTCCTTGCATGTCCAGACCGTAGCGTGCGATCGCGGTGACCGACCGGCAATCAAGGCATGGGTTTTGTGGCGGCGTGCAAGGCCACGATGCCGCCAGTGAGGTTGCGCCAGCGCACCGATGACCAACCGGCGTCGGCGATCTGACGGGCCAGCTGCGTTTGATCGGGCCATGCCCGGATCGACTCGGCGAGGTAGACGTAGGCCTCCGGATTGGAGGACACAGCCCGGGCCATCCTCGGCAGCGCCTGCATCAGGTACTCCTTGTACACCGTTGCGAACAACCGGTTCGTCGGCGTGGAGAACTCGCACACCACCAGCCGTCCTCCGGGACGGGTGACGCGCGCCATCTCGCGCAGGCCCGCCACGTGGTCGACGACGTTGCGCAGACCGAAACTGATCGTCACGGCGTCGAACACACCGTCGCCGAACGGCAGTCGCGTGGCGTCACCCGCCACTTTGGGCACGTCTCGCGAAGCGCCAGCGGCCAGCATGCCGACCGAGAAGTCCGCGGCCACGCACCACGCCCCCGAGTTCGCCAACTCGACCGTCGACACGGCCGTGCCCGCCGCGAGGTCGAGCACCTTGTCCCGCGGGCCTATACGCAGTGCCGCCCGCGTCGCCCGGCGCCAGAACCGGTCCTGGCCCAGCGACATCACGGTGTTGGTCAGGTCATAGCGCCGGGCCACCGCGTCGAACATCGACGCCACATCGCGTGGGTTCTTCTCCAGCGTCGCGCGGTTCATGGGGCCACCGTAGCTGTCAAGATGCTCGAAGCGGGAATGCGTGGTCCGCCCACAGGAGATATAGGGAGCATGAGCGAAAAAGTTTGGTTCATCACCGGAACGTCGCGGGGCTTCGGGCGGGAGTGGACGATCGCGGCGCTCAAGCGCGGTGACAAGGTCGCGGCGACGGCGCGCAACGTCTCCGCACTCGACGATCTCGCCGAGAAATATGGCGACGCGCTGCTGCCCCTGACGTTGAACGTCACCGATCGCGAGGCTGACTTCGCCGCGGTCAAACAGGCCCACGACCACTTCGGGCGGCTCGACATCGTCGTCAACAATGCCGGCTACGGGCACTTCGGCTTCATCGAGGAGCTGACCGAACAGGAGGCGCGCGACCAGATCGAGACCAACGTCTTCGGCGCGCTGTGGGTCACCCAGGCCGCGCTCCCGTATCTGCGGGCACAGCGCAGCGGGCACATCATCCAGGTGTCGTCGATCGGCGGTATCACCGCGTTCCAGAAAGTCGGCATTTACCACGCGTCGAAGTGGGCGCTGGAGGGCTTCTCGCAGGCGCTGGCTCAGGAAGTCGCTCCCTTCGGCGTGCATGTCACGCTGATCGAACCGGGCGGCTTTTCGACCGACTGGGCAGGTTCGTCGTCTCGCCGTTCGAAGCCGTTGCCGGATTACGAAGAGGTGCACGAGGAAGCCGACCGGATCCGCAGCCAGCGCGTGGCCAAGCCCGGTGATCCACAGGCGTCGGCGCGGGCTCTGCTCAAGGTAGTCGACGCCGAAAAACCACCGCTGCGAGTGTTTTTCGGGGAGCTGCCGCTGCAGTTGGCCAAGGCCGACTACGAGAACCGGCTCAAGACATGGGAGGAATGGCAGCCGGTCGCCGTGGAGGCGCAGGGCTGAGTTCGGGTGCGGCGCGCGAGATCGGCGGCCCTCAGGCCGCCCAATCTCCTGGCGGCGCCGGCCCACCAGGTTCACCGGCACCGTCGACGGGCGGTGCCGCGCTCGGATGGCTCTCGCCTATCCGGCCGGCGTCAGCGGGTTCGGACGACGCGGCGGTGTGGTTGTCGACTACCCGGCGGCCGTCGGCGGGTTCGGGCGGTGCGGCGGTGTGGTTGTCGACTACCCGGCTGGCGTCATCGGGTTCGGGCGGTGCGGCGGTGTGGTTGTGGCTGCGGGTTTCGTGGTCGTCGGGTGGGCGCAGGAGCCGTTCGGGTTGGTGGTAGTAGTTCAGCCGTGCCTGGCCGGTGTCTAGTTCGGGTGGGGGGAGCCATTCGACTTCGCAGCGGTCGTTC
>NZ_LQIS01000031.1 GCF_001499905.1 Mycobacterium sp. GA-1285
CACACCCTCGAGCATCAGCACCTGGCGCTCAACGAAATTCACCACGCCACCGGTCACGACCAGTTGTTCGACACGCTCTTCGCATACGAGAACTACCCGCTGGATGCGGCGTTGACGAACGGTTCGGCACTCGAAGTCACGGACCTCGTTCGCCACGAGTACAACCATTATCCGTTGGCGGTCCAGGTGGTGCCGGGTCGCGAACTCGAGCTTCGGGCCGAATTCGACACCGATGTGTTCAATCGGGCCAGTGTCGAGGCGCTGTTCGAACGCTTCCAGCGATTGCTGGCATCGATGATCGCCGACCCGATGCGGCTGCTGTCGTCGATCGATGTGTTGGACGAGGTCGAGCATGCGCGGTTGAGCGAATTGGGTAATCGCTCGGCGCTGAACCGGACGGTCGACACGTCGCCGTCGATACCGGCGTTGTTCGTCGAGCAGGCGGCGCGTTGCCCCGAGGCGGTCGCGGTGAGCGGCGAGGGCCACTCGGTGACGTATCGGCAGCTCGACGAGGCATCGAACCGCTTGGCACATCTGCTGGCGAGTCGAGGTGCGCGCGCAGGGGAGCGGGTGGCGATATTTTTGCCGCGCTCGGTTGACGCGGTGACGGCGATCTTGGCGGTGCTCAAGACCGGAGCGGCCTATCTGCCGATCGACCCGGCGCTGCCGCCGGCGCGGATCGGGTTCATGCTCGATGATGCGGCACCGATCGCCGTGATCACCACAGGCCAATTCGCCGATCAGGTGGATGAGCATGGTGGTCGGGTCATCGACATCGAGGACCGCAGTGTCGAGAGCTATCCCTGCACCGGCTTACTGGCGCCGGGACCCGACGATACCGCCTACCTCATCTACACCTCGGGCACAACCGGCGTGCCCAAGGGCGTGGCTGTAAGCCACCGCAACGTCCTCCAGTTGCTGGAGTCGCTGGGGGCATATCTTCCCGTAACCGGCACGTGGACCCAATGTGCCTCGTACGGGTTCGACATGTCGGTATGGGAAACGTGGACTCCATTGTTTAGCGGCGGTCGGGTCGTGGTCGTCTCCGACGAGGTCGTCCGTTCACCCGAGGATTTCCACACGCTGCTGACCACCGAGCAGGTCGACGTGCTGACC
This sequence comes from Mycobacterium sp. GA-1285, assembly GCF_001499905.1. Taxonomy (GTDB): domain Bacteria; phylum Actinomycetota; class Actinomycetes; order Mycobacteriales; family Mycobacteriaceae; genus Mycobacterium. The sequence continues at coordinate 1,117 of NZ_LQIS01000031.1, forward strand.
CTGACTCCATCGGCGGTGAAGGCGCTGTCCCCCGAAAGATTGGATTCGACGGCGTTGGTGGTCGCGGGTGAGGCCTGCCCTGCCGAGGTGGTGGATCAGTGGGCACCCGGACGCGTGATGATCAACGCCTACGGTCCGACCGAGACGGCGATGATCGTCGTGATGAGCGCGCCGCTGACTCCGGGGTCAGCGGTTGTGCCGATCGGCGAGCCGGTGCTGGGAGCGGCATTGTTCGTGCTCGATGCGTGGTTGCGCCCGACGGCTGCCGGGGTGGCCGGTGAGCTCTATGTCGCCGGTGCGGGGCTGGCTAACGGGTATCTGCGCCGGGCCGGGTTGACGTCGTCGCGGTTTGTCGCTTGTCCATTCGTCGGCGCGGGAGCGCATGGACAGCGGATGTATCGCACCGGTGACCTGGTGCGGTGGGGCGCGGACGGACAGCTGCAGTACTTGGGCCGCATCGACGAGCAGGTCAAGATCCGCGGCTATCGGATCGAGCTCGGCGAAATCGAGGCTGCGCTCTCGGAGATCGAAGGCGTGTCGCAGGTGGCCGTGGTCGCGCGCGAGGATCGTTCCGGCGACAAGCGCCTGGTCGGCTACATCGTCGGAACAGCGAACCCGGCCGAGGCGCGGACCGCTTTGATGGAGCGGTTGCCGGCCTATATGGTTCCGACCGCGGTGGTGGCCCTCGACGCGCTGCCATTGACGGTGAACGGCAAACTCGACGTCCGCTCTTTGCCGGCACCCGACTATCAACAGGCCGACCGCTACCGCGGTCCGGGCGACGAGGTAGAGGAGATCTTGGCTGACATCTACGCCCAAGTTCTGGGTCTGGAGCGTGTCGGGGTCGACGAATCGTTCTTCGAATTGGGTGGGGACAGCATTCTGTCGATGCAGGTGGCGTCGCGCGCACGGGCCGCCGGGGTACTGTGCCGGCCGCGAGACATCTTCGCCGAACAGACCGTGGCACGGCTGGCTCAGGTGGCCAGGCTGGCCGAGGATGCGACCGACGCGGACGACGACGGTATCGGTCAGTTGTCTGCTACCCCGATCATCCGCTGGCTGCAGGAAGTGAAGGGTCCGGTCGATCAGTTCAACCAGACGGTGCTTGTGCAGGCGCCGGCCGGCGTGGCCGAGGATGATGTGGTCGTCTTGTTGCAGGCGCTGGTGGATCGGCACGCGATGTTGCGGCTGCGCGTCGACGACCAAGACGGTGATTGGTCACTGCATGTGCCCGAGGCCGGCACAGTTCAGGCATCGGAATTACTGCACTCGGTCGAGGAGCTCTCCGATGAGGCGGTCTGCGAGGCGCGGTTGAGATTGAACCCTGCCGCCGGCGCCATGGTCAGCGCGCTGTGGGTGAGTTCGACCAGCCAACTGTTGATGATGATTCACCACCTGGCGGTTGACGGGGTGTCGTGGCGAATCCTGTCGGAGGACCTCAACACCGCATGGGCGCAGCATGGCAGCGGCCAACCCATAACCCTGTCACCCGCTGGAACGTCGTTCGCGAAGTGGGGCTCGTTGCTCGACGACTACGCGCACCGAGCAGAAGTCGTCGACCAGGCGCAGGCATGGCGTGAGATCACAGCGACCACCGCCGCTTTGCCGGCGGTCCAGCCCGAGACGGACACCTATGAGCACGCCGGGCATCTGACGTCGTCGCTGGACACCGAGACGACCAGCGCGCTTCTCACTGAAGTGCCGACGGCGTTCAACTCGGGCATCCAGGACATCTTGCTGATCGCGTTCGGCCTCGCCCTGGCGGAGTTCCTGGGCACCGGGAGCGCACCCATCGGCATCGACGTGGAGGGCCACGGGCGCCACGACGACTTGGCAGCTGATGTCGACCTGTCACGCACGGTGGGGTGGTTCACCACGAAGTACCCCGTGGCGTTCGCGGTCGGAAACCTGCGATGGGCTCAGGTGACTGCGGGGGAGCCGGCGCTCGGAACACTGATCAAGGATGTGAAGGAGCAACTGCTCTCGCAGCCCGACGACATCAGCTACGGGGCGCTCCGCTACCTGAACTCCGACGTCGACCTGCCCGATGTTGATCCGCCTATCGGGTTCAACTACCTAGGGCGCTTGGCCGGGGGGACGTCTGAGGGATCCGATGAGGCGTGGCGGATCTGCCCCGACGATCCGTCGATCACCGCTGCTGTTTCGGCGGTGCCCATGCCGCTGATGCACACCGTGGAGCTCAACGCTTCCACCGTTGACACCGACGGCGGCCCACAGCTACACGCCAATTGGACGTGGGCGCCATCGGCGCTGAACCTCGCCCAGATGAAGCGGCTGAACCAGCTCTGGTTCGACGCCCTGTCCGGTATCTGCGCGCACGTACGCGGCGGCGGAGGCGGACTGACGCCCTCGGATATCGCGGCCGGACTCACCCAGCAGCAGATCGACGAGCTTCAACGGCAATATGCGGATCGCTGACGTACTGCCCCTGACACCACTGCAGGAGGGGCTACTTTTTCACGCTCATGCCGGATCGAGTAACGGCGACGACGTCTACGCGGTGCAGCTGGACATCACCATCACCGGCGCACTAGACCGGCAGCGTTTGCATGACGCCGTGCAAACGGTTGTCGGCCGCCATCCGAACCTCGCAGCGCGATTCCACGAACAGTTCGACCGTCCCGTGCAGATCATCCCGGCCGACCCCGACGCGCCGTGGCACTATCTGGATCTCAGCGGCGCCGGGGTCGATAGCGAGGCCGAAGTCGAGCAGCTCTGTGCTGCCGAGCGCGCCTCGGTCCGCGATCTGGCCCAGCCTCCGGTGTTTCGTACGGCGCTGATCCGAACGGCCCCGAACGAGCACCGGTTCGTATTGACAAGTCACCATATTCTGCTCGACGGCTGGTCGATATCGATCCTGCTGCAGGAGATTTTCGCCGCGTACCACGGACAGCGGCTGCCGGCGCCTGCGCCTTACCGCAGATTCGTGACGTGGCTGGCCCAGCGAGATCTTGATGCCGCTCGGGCAGCATGGGCGGAGGTGCTTGCCGGTTTCGAGACGCCGACATTGGTGGGTCCGCCGGACGGTATGCGGCGAGGAGAGCGAAATGTTCGCTCGGTTGAGGTGCCCGAAGCGACTACGCGTGCGCTGAGCGAGTTGGCCCGCACGAATCAAACCACCATGAACATCGTGCTGCAGGCAGCGTGGGCGCACCTGCTGACGTGGCTGACCGGTCAGCATGATGTCGCTTTCGGCACCGCCGTCTCAGGACGGCCCGACGAGGTGTTCGGCGCGGACTCGATGGTGGGACTGTTGATAAACACCGTCCCGGTGCGAGCGCGCCTCACGCCTGAAACAACCACCGTCGATCTGCTGGACCAGCTGCAAAGTAGTCATACCCAGACACTTGACCACCAGCATCTCGCGCTACCGGACATCCACCGCCTGACACGTCAGGACAGGCTGTTCGACAGCCTCTTCCTCTACGAGAACTACCCGATCGACGCCGGCGCTCTATCAGGTGGCGACGGGCTGGCGATCAGTGATGTCGCCACCCGCGAGTACAACCACTATCCGCTGACTGTTCAAGCCACGCCTGGCCGCGAACTGAATCTCCGCATCGAGTTCGACACCGACGTTTTCGGTCCTGAGAGCATCGACGCGCTGATCGAGCGGTTGCAGCGAGTGTGGGCGGCGATGATCTCGGAGCCGGCTCGGCGGTTGTCGTCGACGGATCTGTTGGACGAGACCGAACACGTCCGCTTGGCCGAGATCGGCAATCGGGCGGCCCTGAGCCGGGACGCGACCGCTGCGTTATCGATTCCGGCGGCGTTTGCAGAACACGTGGCCCGCGCACCGGAGGCTGTCGCACTGGTATGCGGTGAGCGCTCCTGGACCTATCGCGCACTCGATGAGACGGCCAACCGGTGGGCGAACCTGCTGGCCGCCCACCGGGTCGGTCCAGGAGATTCTGTCGCGCTGATGTTTTCGCGGTCGGCGGAGGCGATCGTCTCGATGTTGGCCGTGCTCAAGACGGGGGCGGCGTATCTCCCCATCGACCCCGCGCATCCCGACCCTCGCATCGAGTTCTTACTCGAGGATGCCGGGCCGATCGCCGCGCTCACCACTTCCGAGTTCGCCGATCGGCTCGCCGGGCGCGACCTGCTGGTCATCGACGTCAACGAACTCGCCGTCGACGGCCAACCCGGCAAATCGCTTCCGAATCCGGCACCGGACGATATCGCTTACTTGATCTACACCTCGGGTACCACCGGTACCCCGAAGGGGGTGGCGATCAGCCATCGCAACGTGACCCAGTTGATGGCCTCCTTGGACGCGGATTTGGCCGCACCGGAGAAGGTGTGGTCGCAATGGCACTCCTACGGTTTCGACATCTCGGGTTGGGAAATCTACGGTGCGCTGCTGCATGGTGGGCGGCTCGTGGTCGTGTCCGAGGAGGTCGCTGCCTCGCCGGATGACTTCCACGCATTGCTGGTCGATGCACAGGTCGACGTGTTGTGTCAGACCCCATCGGCGGTCGGGGTGCTGTCGCCGCAGGGGTTGGAGTCCGTCGCATTGCTCGTCGGTGGCGAGGCATGCCCGTCCGAACTGGTGGATCGGTGGGCTCCCGGACGGGTGATGATCAACGAGTACGGACCGACCGAAGCCACGATGTGGGTGACTCTGAGTACACCTCTGCAAGCGGGGTCGGATGTGGTGCCGATCGGCTCGCCGGTCGCCGGAGCAGCATTGTTCGTGCTGGACGGATGGTTGCGTCAGGTACCCGCAGGGGTAGTGGGCGAGTTGTATGTGGCAGGCCCGGCGGTGGGGATCGGGTATTGGCGACGCAGCCCGCTGACGGCGTCGCGGTTCGTCGCGTGCCCGTTCGTCGAAGCGGGAGCGCAAGGACACAGGATGTATCGCACCGGGGACCTGGTGCGGTGGGGCGCCGATGGGCAGCTGCAGTACTTGGGCCGCATCGATGAGCAGGTCAAGATCCGCGGCCATCGTATCGAGCTGGGCGAGGTACAGGCCGCATTGGCGGGCTGTGATGGGGTGGAACAGGCGGTGGTGATCGCCCGTGAGGACCGCCCGGGGGACAACCGTTTGGTGGGATATGTGACCGGGACCGTGGACACGGCCGCGGTGCGTGCGGCGCTGGCGGAGCGGTTGCCTTCATACATGGTGCCTGCGGCTCTGGTGGTGATCGACGCGCTGCCCCTGACGCCCAACGGCAAGTTGGACAAACGCGCCTTGCCCGCGCCGGAATACAGCGATGCGGGTTACCGGGCCCCCAGTAACGCCATCGAGGAGATTCTGGCCGGCATCTACAGCCAGGTACTCGGTGTGCAGCGGGTGGGGGTGGACGACTCGTTCTTCGATCTGGGCGGGGACTCGCTGTCGGCTATGCGACTGGTCGCCGCCGTGAATTCTGGTATGGATACCGGACTTTCGGTGCGAGACGTGTTCGAGGCGCCCACAGTTGCACACTTGGCTCCGCGGATCGGTGCGAGCGGCGAGCGGCGGGCGCCGGTAGTGGCCGTGGAGCGCCCACCGGTGATTCCATTGTCGTTCGCCCAGCAGCGGTTGTGGTTCATCGACCAATTGCAGGGGCCGTCCCCGATGTACAACATGGCCACCGCACTGGGGCTGGACGGGCACCTCGACGACGAGGCGATGGGGCAGGCGCTCACCGATGTGGTGGGCCGCCACGAAACCCTGCGCACCGTCTTCCCGTTAGTCGATGGCCTGACTCAGCAGGTCGTGGCCCCCACCGAGCAGGCCGACTTCGGCTGGCAAGTGGTTGACGCCGGCGGTTGGTCGGCAAGCAGGTTGAGCGAGGCCATCGACGCGGTGACGCGTCACCCGTTCGATCTGGGCAACGAGATCCCCTTGCGCGCAACTCTTTTCAGAGTCACCGACGTCGAGCACGTGTTGGCGATCGTGGTGCACCACATCGCCGCCGACGGCTGGTCGATCGCGCCGATGGTGCGGGATCTGGGAAGGGCCTATGCCAGCCGGTGTTCGGGACGAGCACCAGACTGGGCGCCGTTGCCGGTGCAGTATGTCGATTACACGTTGTGGCAGCGCGAGCAATTGGGGGACCTTGACGACCCCGACAGCCGCGTGGCCGAACAGCTGGCTTACTGGGAGCAGGCGCTCGCGGACCTGCCCGAACGTCTGGACTTCCCGACTGATCGGCCCTACCCACCAGTGGCCGATCAGCGCGGTGCCACGGTAGAGGTCAACTTCCCCGTCGAGCTGCAGCAGCAGGTTGCTCGGGTAGCGCGTGAACACAACGCGACCAGCTTCATGGTGGTGCAGGCCGCCCTAGCGGTGCTGTTGTCGAAGATCAGCGCCAGTTCAGATGTGGCCGTTGGCTTTCCGGTAGCTGGGCGAAATGATCCCGCGCTTGACGAGTTGGTCGGCTGTTTCGTCAACACCTTGGTGCTTCGCGTCGAGCTCGCCGGGGATCCCACTATGGCCGAGTTGCTTGCGCAAGTGCGGACGCGCGGTCTGGCGGCTTACGAGAATCAAGATGTGCCCTTCGAGGTGCTGGTGGAGCGGCTCAACCCCACCCGCAGCCTGAGACACCACCCGCTTGTGCAGGTGCTGTTGGCGTGGCAGAACAATGAGGTCGCGGCACTCGCTCTGGGGGATGTGGAGGCCAGGCCGCTGCAGGTGGACACGCGTACCGCTCGGATGGATCTCACGTTCTCGCTAGGCGAGTGCTGGAGCGAAACCGGTGAACCCGAAGGCATTCGTGGTGCGGTCGAGTTCCGCACGGATGTGTTCGAAGCCGGCAGCATCGAGGCTCTGGTCGAGCGGTTGCAGCGGGTGTTGGTGGCGCTCACCGCTGATTCAAAGCGGCGGTTGTCGTCGGTGGATCTGCTCGGAGACGACGAGCGTGTCCGGTTGGACGGGTGGTCGAATCGGGCGGGGTTGGCTGCGGGGACGGCTTCGTCGGTGTCGATTCCGGTGTTGTTCGCCGAGCAGGTGGGGCGTTGCCCGGAGGCGGTGGCGCTGAGTTTTGAGGGTCGTTCGATGAGCTACGGCGAGTTGGACGAGGCCTCGAATCGGTTGGCGCATTTGTTGGCGGGGCGTGGGGTGGGTCCCGGTGAGCGGGTGGCGTTGTTGTTGCCGCGCTCGGTTGAGGCGATTGTGGCGATTTTGGCGGTGCTCAAGATCGGGGCGGCGTATGTGCCGATCGATCCGGCGCATCCGGATGCGCGGATCGGTTTGGTGCTTGCCGATGCGGGGCCACGCGCGGCGGTGACGATGGAGGGGTTGCGCTCGCGGTTGGATGGGCATGATCTGGTGGTCGTCGAGGTTGACGATCCGGCGCTCGATGGTCAGCCGGTCACGGCGCTGCCGGCGCCGGCCGCCGATGACGTTGCCTACTTGATCTATACGTCGGGCACTACCGGTGTGCCCAAGGGTGTGGCGATCACTCACCGTAACGTGGTCGAGTTGTTGGAGGCTGCGCTCGCTGATGTGAATTTCGCCGGCCAGGTGTGGTCGCAGTGGCATTCGTTGGCTTTCGATGTCTCGGTGTGGGAGATGTGGGGGGCGCTGTTGTTCGGCGGGCGGCTGGTGGTGGTGTCGGAATCGGTGGCGCGGTCGCCGGAAGATTTCCACAATCTGTTGGCCGCCGAGCGGGTCAGTGTGTTGAGCCAGACACCGTCGGCGTTTTATGCGTTGCAGGCTGTTGATGCGCTGCAACCGGAGACCAGTCGACAACTGAGTCTGCAGACGGTGGTGTTCGCCGGGGAAGCCCTTGAGCCGCAACGCCTTCGGTCGTGGTTGCAAAATCATCCGGGATCGCCGCGGTTGTTCAACATGTATGGGACCACTGAGACGACGGTGCATGCCTCGTTGCGGGAGATCGTCGCCGCTGATGTCGAGGACACGGGTAGTCCGGTTGGCGTGCCGTTGGCTCATCTGGGCTTTTTCGTGCTCGACGCGTGGTTGCGGCCGGTGCCGGCCGGGGTGGTCGGTGATTTGTATGTGGCCGGTTCCGGTGTAGGCCTGGGCTATTGGCGGCGGGCGGGGTTGAGTGCGTCGCGGTTTGTGGCGTGCCCGTTCGTCGGCGCGGGAGCGCAGGGCCACAGGATGTATCGGACCGGGGATTTGGTGTCGTGGGGTACTGATGGGCAGCTGCGGTATCTGGGCCGTGCCGATGAGCAGGTCAAGATCCGCGGCTATCGCATCGAGCTCGGCGAGGTGCAGGCGGCGTTGGGCGATCTCGACGGGGTCGATCAGGCGGCGGTGATCGTGCGTGAAGACCGACCCGGTGACAAGCGTCTGGTGGGATATTTCGTCGGAACCGCTGACCCGGGGATGCTGCGTGTGGGGCTGGCTGAGCGATTGCCGGCCTACATGGTGCCCACGGCGGTGGTGGCCCTTGACGCGTTGCCGTTGACCGTCAACGGCAAACTCGACAAGCGCGCCTTGCCGGTGCCGGAGTACACGGACGGTGATCGCTATCGCGCCCCGTCCAACCCGGTTGAGCAGATCTTGGCCGACATCTTCGCCGAGGTGTTGGGTCTGGAGCGCGTCGGCGTCGACGAATCTTTCTTCGAACTCGGCGGAGACTCGCTGTCGGCGATGCGTCTTGTTGCCGCGGTCAATACCGGCTTGGATGCCGGCGTTGCGGTGCGTGCGGTGTTCGAGTCTCCCACGGTTGCGCAGATGGCCCTCCGCATAGGAGCAGAAGGAACTCGACGAGCACCTATCGTCGCCGTTGACCGCCCCACCGTGGTGCCCTTGTCGTTCGCCCAGCAGCGGTTGTGGTTCATCGACCAGTTGCAGGGGCCGTCGGCGGTCTACAACATGGTCACCGCGTTGCGTCTGGACGGCGACCTCGACGCCGCAGCATTGGGGCAGGCACTGGCCGATGTGGTCGATCGCCATGAGAGCCTGCGCACGTTGTTCCCCGCGCCCGCGGGAGTGCCCCGGCAGCAGGTGGTGCCCGCCCAGCAGGCCGAATCCGGTTGGGAGATCGTCGATGCCAGCCGGTGGTCGGCGGAGCGGTTGGCAGATGCGATCGACGAGGCAGCGCGCCGTCCGTTCGATGTGAGCGTCGAAATTCCATTGCGCGCCAGCCTTTTCCGGGTCGCAGAGCATGAGCACGTGCTGCTGGCAGTGGTACACCACATCGCGGCCGACGGTTTGTCCGCCGGCCCTCTGGTGCGGGATCTCGGTTTGGCGTATGCGAGTAGGTGCGCGGGGCAGCCCCCTGGATGGGATGCCTTGCCGGTGCAGTACATCGACTACACGCTGTGGCAGCGCGAACAACTGGGTGAATTCGACGACCCCGCGAGCCCAATCGCCGCGCAGCTGGCCTTTTGGGAGCAGGCCCTGGCGGGTATGCCCGAGCGTGTTGACTTACCGACCGACCGGCCTTACCCGCAGGTGGCTGATTCCCGTGGCGAGCGGGTGGTGGTGGACTGGCCGGTCGAGTTGCAGCAACGGATTGCGCAGGTGGCTCGCGAGCACAATGCGACCAGTTTCATGGTGGTGCAGGCCGCCCTGGCGGTGCTTCTGTCGAAGCTGAGCGCCAGTTCTGATGTGGCCGTTGGGTTTCCGGTCGCCGGGCGAAACGATCCCGCGCTCGATGAGTTGGTGGGTTTCTTCGTCAATACGCTTGTGCTGCGCGTCGAGTTGGTTGCGGATCCCAGCGTCGCGGAGCTGTTGACTCAGGTGCGCACACGTAGCCTGGCCGCGTTCGAGCACCAGGACGTGCCTTTCGAGATGCTGGTAGAGCGGCTCAACCCGACCCGAAGTCTTGCCCATCATCCGGTGGTCCAGGTAATGCTGGCTTGGCAGAACAACGAGCCCACCACGCTGGCTCTGGGTGATGTGCAGGCCGCCGAGCTGCCGGTGGATACTCATACCGCGCGAATGGATTTGGCCTTCATCCTGGCCGACCGCTGGAACGAGAGCGGGGAGCCCGGCGGAATCGGTGGTGCGATCGAATATCGCACAGACGTATTCGACCGCCCGAGCATCGAGGCGCTGAGCGAGCGGCTGCGCCGGGTGCTTGTCGCGATGACCACGGACCCGGCGCGATCGGTGTCCTCGATCGACCTGTTGGACGAAGCCGAGCACCTCCTGTTGGCCGAGGTCGGTAACCGAGCGGTCTTGAACCAGCCCGCTCCGCCGGCGCCGTCGATCCCGGCCCTGTTCGCCGAACACGTGGCGCGCGCACCGGAGGCAGAGGCGCTGAACTGCCAGGGCCGTTCGATGACCTATCGCGAGCTCGACGAGGCAAGCAACCGGTTTGCGCATTTCTTGGCCGCTGAGGGTGCGCGCCCGGGAACCTCTGTGGCGCTGCTGTTTTCACGCTCGATCGAGGCGATCGTGGCGATCATGGGGGTGCTCAAGACCGGAGCGGGCTATCTGCCCATCGACCCGGCGGTCCCGGCGGAGCGAATCGAGTTCATGGTGGCCGATGCCGCGCCGATCGCGGCGATCACCACCGTGGGGCTCGCCGAGCGACTCGAGGTGTGCAACCTCGCCGTTATCGACATTGATGACCCCGACATCCGTACCTACCCTGCAACACCGCTTCCGGCCCCTTCGCCCGATGACGTCGCCTACCTGATCTACACGTCGGGTACAACCGGTCGCCCGAAGGGGGTGGCGATCACGCACCGCAGCGCGACCCACCTGCTGCAGACATTGGGTGCGGGTATCCCGCCGGCAGGAGTGTGGGCGCAATGTCATTCCTTGGCTTTCGACGTCTCGGTGTGGGAGATCTTCGGGGCTTTGGTACGTGGTGGGCGGCTGGTCGTCATACCCGAACAGGTGGCGGCATCCCCGGATGACTTCCGCGACGCGTTGGTCGCCGGGCAAGTCAACGTGCTCACCGAGACTCCCTCGGCCGTGGCGATGTTGCCCCGAGAGGGATTGGACTCGATGGCATTGGTCGTCGCCGGCGAGGCCTGCTCCGCCGAGGTGGTCGATCGGTGGGCGCCCGGGCGGGTGATGGTCAATGCCTATGGTCCGACCGAGAGCACCATGTGTGTGGCAATCAGCGCGCCGCTCGCGGCGGGGTCTGGGGTGCCGCCGATCGGTTCGCCGGTGCCGGGTGCGGCGTTGTTCGTCTTGGACGCCGGGTTGTGGCCCGTGCCGACCGGAGTGGTCGGTGAGTTGTATGTCGCTGGAACCGGAGTCGGAATCGGCTATCTGGGTCGACCCGGGCTGACCGCTTCGCGGTTCGTGGCGTGCCCGTTCGGCGGCACCGGTGCGCGGATGTATCGCACCGGAGACCTTGTGCGTTGGAACGCCGATGGCCAGCTGCAATACCTGGGCCGCGCGGACGAGCAGGTCAAGATCCGCGGCTACCGCATCGAACTCGGAGAGGTGCAGGCGGCGCTGGGCGCGTGTCCGGGGGTGAATCGGGCCGCGGTGATCACCCGCGAGGACCGCCCGGGCGACAAGCGGCTGGTCGCCTACGTCACCGGGACGGCCGACCTGAGCACGCTCCGCAGCACGCTGGCCGAGCGGCTGCCGGCTTACATGGTGCCCGCCGCAGTGGTTGCGTTGGCGGCGCTGCCGTTGACCGTCAACGGCAAACTCAACGTCGGCGCGCTTCCGGCACCCGAATATCAGGACGCTGACCACTACCGCGCTCCGACGAACGCGATCGAAGAGGTCCTCGCCGGCATCTTCGCCGATGTGCTGGGCGTCGATCGTGTTGGCGTTGATGACTCCTTCTTCGACCTCGGCGGAGATTCCCTGACGGTCATGCGACTTGTTGCCGCGGTAAACGCCGACTTCGATGCGGCCCTTGCGGTTCGTGCGGTGTTCGAGGCGCCCACGGTCGCCCAATTGGCATCGCGCATCGCCGGCGAAGGGAGCCGGCATGAGGCGCTGGTCCCGATGGAGCGTCCGGCCGTGGTGCCGTTGTCGTTCTCGCAAACCCGCTTGTGGTTCATCGACCAGCTGCAGGGACCTTCGCCGGTCTACAACATTTCGGTCGCACTGCGGCTGCGTGGGCGCCTCGATACCGAAGCGTTGGGTCAGGCATTTGTCGATCTGGTGAGCCGCCATGAAAGCGTACGCACACTGTTTCCCGCCCCCGACGGGATAGCCCAGCAGGTGGTAGTGCCCGTCGAACAGGCGGACCTCAGATGGCAAATCGTCGATGCCAGCGGGTGGCCAGCCAGCCGGTTGACCGAGGCCGTCGACACGGAATCGCGTCGCCCATTCGCGTTGGCAACCGAAATCCCGCTACGCGCACGGCTTTTCAGGATCAGCGACGACGATTACGTGCTGGTTGCGGTGATTCACCATATCGCCGCCGATGGCTGGTCGATCACACCGCTGGTGCGGGACCTGGGGGTTGCCTACGACAGCCGGTGCGCGGGGCAGGCGCCAGGCTGGGACCCCCTACCGGTGCAATATGTCGATTACACGTTGTGGCAGCGCGAGCAACTGGGTGATCTCGACGACCCCGACAGCAGGATCGCTGCGCAGCTGGCCTACTGGGAGCACGCGCTGGCGGGACTGCCCGAACGGCTGGAACTCCCCACCGATCGGCCCTACCCACCTGTCGCCGACCAGCGCGGCGCCAGAACGGCGGTCAACTGGCCTCCGGAGCTGCAACAGCAAGTTCGCGAGGTGGCGCGCGAGCACGGCGTGACCAGCTTCATGGTGATACAGGCCGCCTTGGCGGTACTCCTGACCAAGATCAGCGCCAGCTCGGATGTCGCCATCGGATTCCCGATTGCCGGGCGCCGTGACCAGGCGCTCGCCGAGTTGGTCGGCTTTTTCGTCAACACTTTGGTGCTGCGCGTCGAGGTGGCCGGCGACCCGACCGTCGCAGAGTTGTTGGCTCAGGTACGGTCTCGCAGCCTGGCCGCCTATGAGCACCAGGATGTGCCGTTCGAGGTGCTCGTGGAGCGGCTCAACCCGACCCGCAGCCTCACTCACCATCCGCTGGTGCAGATCATGCTCTCGTGGCAGAACTGGCAGGACAAGGCACCGGTCGCTGGGCTCGGTTTCGGTGACGTCGACGTCACCGCGCTGCCGACCGACACCCGGACAGCTCGCACCGACCTGACGTTCGCCCTGGGCGAGCGCTGGGATGAGACCGGCGAACCGGCCGGGATCGGCGGCGAGGTGGAGTTTCGCACTGATGTGTTTGATGCGGTCAGTGTTGGGGTGTTGGTGGAGCGGTTGCAGCGGGTGTTGGGGGTGATGACTGCTG
>NZ_LQIS01000032.1 GCF_001499905.1 Mycobacterium sp. GA-1285
TCGCCATCGTCTACCGCGGCGCAGCAGTCCTACGCGCCATCACCCTCTGGCTACCCCATTTGTCAGACACGCCCTAGTCGGCCGGACGGACCGGGATCGCGATCTCGTTGCGGCGACGGAAGGGCACCGTCCATGGCGGATCGTAGAACCAGGACTGTGGCGGCCCGATGATCTCGACCCCGTTGGCACGCAATGTCTTCGTCAGTTCATCGGTGCGCTCGGCGACCGCCCGCGGGCTTCGGTCCCCGGTGAACCGCAGCACCGCGACCGTCTCACCGGGCACCTCCACCAACCGCACCTTCTCGTCGTCCGGAGCGGGCAAGGTGTCCATCGTCCATTTCGACGGCATGTAGAAGCGGATCGTCGAGTTCTCACCGTCGCGCGTCTGCGCGACCGGCGCCGTCATGGCTATCTTCTCGCGCGTTTGCTGGCCGACGGGGGCGGTCATCGCGATCTTCTCGTCGCGGTGGTTGCCACCGAAGATGTAGCCGGCGAGGCGTCGGAACCCGATGTTTCTGGCCCGGTCCTCGTCGGCGCTCACGGTGGTCTCGGCGGCGATCCGGGGACCGTACCGGCGGATCTCCACCCGGTCGGAGAGCTTCGTGGCCAGGTAGTGCGGTTCTTCGGTGCCCACCCGGATGCCGACGACCGAAAAGACCGATTCCGCGACCTGGCGTGGAATCTCCAGTAGCCGCATCATCGCCGGTTCAGCAACCAGATGTGCGTCGACAGCACCGTCGCGAACGCACACCACAGCGGATACAGCGCCAGCGGCGCGGCCTGAGCGCCCCGCACCTGCACGGCGCGGCGGGTGAGGTCGGCGCTGCTGAGTGTCAGCGCACCGGCCGCGACCGCCGACGTGCCGAGCTTGCCCTGGTTGAAGAACAACCACGACCAGCTGCCGTTGAGCACCAGGTTCGCCGCGAGCGCGGCGAGGTAGCGGCGGCGTTCGCCGGTCTGACCACGGCGCTCGAATTCGTCGAGCGTCGCCGACGAGGTCACGGCGATATCGGCGTACAGGATCGGCCACACAATCGGAAACGCCTGTGCCGGTGGCTGGTACGGCGGCTTTCGCAGCTTCGCGTACCAGAAGGACTGGGAATCCTTGCTGGCCAAGCCGCCGACCACCGCGGTCGCCGTAACCGCCAGTGCCGACGGGACCAGTGTCTTCAGTTGCACCATTCGCTCCTACTGCGAATCAACAATTAGTTAAGCAACTGAAAGGTAGCCGGATTCGCGATCGTTAAACCACGCGATCCCCAACCGGCAGGATGGGCGCATGCCGCAGCTCGACGACGTCCTCGACCGCCTGCACGTGGTCGCGCTCCCGATGCGGGTGCGCTTTCGCGGCATCACGGTCCGCGAAGTGGCACTGATCGAGGGCCCGGCCGGGTGGGGCGAGTTCGGGGCTTTCCTCGAGTACGAGCCACCGGAGGCGGCGCACTGGCTGGCGTCCGCGCTGGAGGCGGCCTATGAACCACCGCCGCAAGTGCGTCGCGATCGGATCCCGATCAACGCGACCGTGCCCGCCGTCGACGCCGCGCAGGTGCCCCACGTGCTGGCCCGCTTCCCCGGTGCGCGTACGGCGAAGGTCAAGGTCGCCGAACCCGGGCAGTCCCTGGCCGAGGATGTGGCGCGCGTCAACGCGGTGCGGGCCGGCGTGCCGACCGTGCGGGTCGACGCCAATGGTGGCTGGAGCGTGTCCGAAGCGGTCGCCGCGGCGACGGCACTGAGCGCCGACGGGCCGCTGGAATACCTTGAACAACCCTGTGCCACAGTGGCAGAACTGGCCGAGCTGCGCCGCCGCATCGACGTCGCGATCGCTGCCGACGAGAGCATCCGCAAGGCCGAGGACCCTCTGCGGGTGGTGCGCGAGAAGGCCGCGGACATCGCGGTTCTCAAGGTCGCACCGCTGGGCGGGGTGCGCGCGCTACTCGAGATCGCCGCGCAGATCGACATCCCCGTCGTCGTCTCCAGTGCGCTGGACTCGGCGGTCGGCATCGGTCGCGGTCTGCTGGCCGCTGCGGCGCTGCCCGACCTACACCACGCGTGCGGGCTGGGCACCGGCGGATTGTTCGTCGACGATGTCGCTGAACCCCTGCGAGCGCAGGACGGATACCTGGCAATCGGTCCGGTGGCTCCCGATCCGGCGCGGCTTTCGGCGCTGGCCGCCCCGCCCGACCGCCGCCGATGGTGGATCGACCGGGTGCGCGCCTGCCATCCGTTGACACGCTGACACGCCATGGTCGAAACCGAACTGGCGGACAACGACTTCCGCCGGTGCGGTAGTCCCATGTCCTGATCTGTGGGGTGCATGGCCTAGACGCCACGGACCTGGTGGCCAACACTGAGGTCATGCGATCGGTGGTGATCCTCGGTTTTGCCGGCGTCCAGGCTCTCGACCTGGTCGGCCCGTTCGAGGTGTTCACGGGAGCGTCGCGGTATCTGCAGGGCAAAGGCAGACAGGGGTACGACGCCAGGGTGGTGACCCTCGACGGTGAACCCGCAACCACCGGCACGGGTCTGGCGCTTGTCGCCCAACCGCTACCGGATCCGCGTGAACCGATCGACACGCTGGTCCTTCCCGGCGGCTTCGGGGTTCACGCTGCCCGCACCAACCTCGATCTGGTTAACTGGATCCAGACCGTCGCGCAGAACTCGCGTCGGGTCGTCAGCGTCTGCACCGGCGCGTTCCTCGCCGCCGAGGCCGGCCTGCTCGACGGCTGCACCGCCACCACGCACTGGGCCTACACCGAACAGCTGTCGCGCGAGTATCCAACGGTGACAGTCGATCCCGATCCGATCTTCGTGCGCAGCAATGACCGGACGTGGACGGCAGCCGGTGTCACTGCCGGCATCGACCTCGCACTGTCGCTGGTCGAGGACGACCACGGCACGGATGTCGCGCAGACGGTCGCGCGCTGGCTCGTCATGTACCTGCGCAGGCCCGGCGGCCAGACGCAGTTCGCCGCACCGGTGTGGATGCCACGCGCCAAGAGGGCACCCATCCGCGAAGTGCAGGAGGCCATCGAGACCGAACCCGGTGGAGCACACACCATCACGGAGTTGGCGCGCCGCGCGGCGATGAGCCCGCGCCACTTCACCCGCTTGTTCACTGAGGAGGTGGGAGAGGCGCCCGGCGCCTACGTCGAGCGGATCCGCACCGAGGCCGCGCGCCGTCAACTCGAGGAGACCGACGACCCCGTCACCGCCATCGCCACGCGTTGCGGATTCGGCAGCGCCGAGTCGCTGCGGCGTAATTTCGTTCGCCGCCTTGGCATTTCACCCGACCAGTACCGCAAGACCTTCGCCTGAGACAGGAGACGACCCGTGACCCAGATCGCCATCATGGTGTACCCCGGCTACACCGCGCTGGACTTCATCGGACCCTACGAGGTGTTGCGCAACCTGCCCGGCGCCGAGGTGCGGTTCGTCTGGCATGAACCAGGGCCTGTCGAGGCCGACTCCGGCGTGCTGCTCGTCGGTGCCACCCACTCCTTCGACGAGACGCCGTCGCCGGACATCGTCCTGATCCCCGGCGGGTTGTCGAGTTTCCAGCACGCCCGCGACGAGAAGGTGCTCGACTGGGTGCGCAAGGCCCACGAGACCACGACCTGGACGACGTCGGTGTGTTCGGGTTCGGTCATCCTCGCCGCGGCGGGCCTGCTCGACGGCCGCCGCGCCACCTCGCACTGGATGGCGCTGCCGATGCTCAAACCGTTCGGCGTCGAGACCGTCTCCGACCAGCGCGTCGTGCACGAGGGCAAGATCGTCACCGCCGCGGGCGTGTCGGCCGGAATCGACCTCGGCCTGTGGCTCTACGGGCAGATCGCGGGTGACGGAAAGGCCAAGGCTGTGCAGCTCGCCATCGAATACGACCCACAGCCGCCCTACGACTCCGGGCACCTGTCGAAGGCGTCGGCCGCCACCAAGGCGACCGCATCGACCCTGCTGAGCCGCGACACCGTCAAACAGGGGCAGCTCGCCCCGACGGTGGCGCTGCTGTGGTCGGCTGCGATCCGGCGAGTCCGCAACAAGGCCACGTCGGTGCGCTGACAGCCACTGAGCGATCCCGTCGTCCCTTCACCGAAGTGGCGGATTCGGCGTAGTCCCTCCCGCCCGGTGCGGCTGCGACGGGGCGACACCGAGATCACCGAACGATCGGGACTTGAGTACCGTCATTCGGGTGAATTTGGCCTACGACGATCGCGGTAGCGGCCCATCGGTCCTGTTCATCGCCGGTCACGGCGGTGCCGGCCGAACCTGGCACCTCAACCAGGTGCCCGCGTTCCAGCGCGCCGGCTACCGCTGCATCACATTCGACAATCGCGGCGTCGGCGCCACGGAGAACGCCACCGGCTTCACGACAGAGACGATGGTGGCCGACACGGCGGCGCTGATCGAGAAACTCGACGCGGCGCCGGTGCGCATCGTCTCGGTGTCGATGGGCTCGTTCATCGCCCAGGAGCTGATGGTGTCGCGGCCCGAGCTGGTCGACCGGGCGGTGCTGATGGCCACCCGCGGCCGCGAAGACCGCACCCGCGAGTTCTTCCGCGAAGCGGAGCGTGAGCTGGCCGACTCGGACGTGGTGCTGCCGACCAAGTTCGACGCGAAACTGCGCCTGCTGGAGAGCTTTTCGCCCAAGACGCTCAACGACGACGCCAAGGTCCGCGACTGGATCGACATGTTCGTCATGTGGCCGAGCAAGACCACGCCCGGCGGGCGCGCGCAGGGCGAGGTCCGGCCGCAGGGCAATCGGCTGCCGGCTTACCGAAGTATTACGGCGCCGACGCTGGTCATCGGGTTCGCCGACGACCTCGTGTTGCCGCCCCACCTGAGCCGGGAGGTCGCCGACGCGATCCCCAACGGCCGCTACCTGGAGATTCCGGATGCCGGCCACCTCGGCTTCCTGGAGCATCCCGAGGCGATCAACAATGCGGCGCTCGATTTCTTCGCCGATAGGCTGTAGGGGTGAACCCCTCGACCGCGCAGGCCCGCGTGGTCGTCGACGAACTGATTCGCGGCGGCGTACGCGACGTCGTGCTGTGCCCCGGATCGCGCAACGCGCCGTTGGCCTTCGCGTTGCAGGACGCCGACCGCGCGGGCCGGCTCCGGCTGCACGTGCGCATCGACGAACGCACCGCGGGCTTCCTGGCCATCGGGTTGGCGATCGCCGAGCGCGCCCCGGTCTGTATCGCGATGACGTCGGGGACGGCGGTGGCCAACCTCGGGCCCGCGGTGGTCGAGGCGAACTACGCGCGGGTGCCGCTGGTCGTGCTGAGCGCCAACCGCCCCTATGAGCTGCTGGGCACCGGCGCGAACCAGACGTTCGAACAGCTGGGGTATTTCGGCACACAGGTACGGGCGTCGATCAGCCTCGGCCTGGCCGAGGAATCCCCGGAACACCTCGACGCCCTCAACGCTCAATGGCGCTCCGCGGTGTGTCGAATCCTGGTGGCGGCCAAGGGCTCTCGATCCGCCAACGCGGGCCCGGTGCAGTTCGACATCCCGCTGCGGGAGCCGCTCGTGCCCGATGCGGACGAGGCCGGGACCTATGTGCCGGACGGCCGGCCCGGCGGCAAGCCGTGGACGCACACCCCACCGGTCAGCTTCGACCAGCCGCTCGACATCGACCTGACCTCCGACACCGTCGTGATCGCCGGGCACGGCGCCGGCGAGCATCCGAACCTGGCCGCGCTGCCGACCGTCGCCGAACCGACGGCGCCACCCGCCGACAACCCGCTGCACCCCTTCGCGTTGCGGCTGGTCCGGCCGAAACAGGTCATCATGCTCGGCCGCCCGACGCTGCACCGGCCGGTCTCGGCGCTGCTGGCCGACCCGTCGGTGCCGGTGTACGCGCTGACCACGGGGCCCCGCTGGCCCGATGTGTCGGGCAACTCGCAGGCGACCGGCACCCGGGCCGTCACCTCGGGCGCCCCGGACCCGGCCTGGCTCGCCCGGTGTGCCGACGTGCACCGGCACGCAATGGAGGCGGTGCGCGGGCAACTGAAGGCGCACCCCCTCAAGACCGGACTGCATGTGGCCGCCGCGGTGGCCGACGCCGTCCGGCCGGGAGACCAGTTGGTGCTGGGGGCGTCGAACCCGGTGCGCGACGCCGCATTGGTCGGCCTGGACACCCACGGGCTGAAGGTGCGCTCGAACCGCGGTGTCGCGGGCATCGACGGGACGGTGTCGACGGCCATCGGCGCCGCGCTCGCCCATGACGGCCGAACGATTGCACTGCTCGGTGACCTGACGTTCGTCCACGACAGCTCGGGGTTGTTGATCGGGCCGACGGAGCCGACGCCGCGCAATTTGACGATCGTGGTGTCCAACGACAACGGCGGCGGCATCTTCGAGCTGCTCGAGCAGGGCGACCCACGGTTCTCCGACGTGTCGTCGCGGATCTTCGGCACCCCGCACGACGTCGACGTGGGCGCGCTGTGCCGGGCCTATCACGTCGAGAGCCGACAACTCGAGGCCGACGACCTGGCCGAGGCGCTCGACGAACCGCACGACGGGATGCGGGTGCTGGAGGTGAAGGCCGACAGGTCGTCGCTGCGGGCGCTGCACGCGTCGATCAAGGCTGCCCTGTGAGCGGAGCGAACGATTCAGCTCCTGTGAGCGGAGCGAACGATTCAGCTCCTGTGAGCGGAGCGACTGGGCTGAGGCGACCAGCCGTGGACCGCTTGACGAATTCCATCCGGTGGGCACGCCGGTTCCTGCCGAAGCTGGTGGCCGACCCGAACGAGTCGCACCGCCAGCGGGTGTTCCGCCGGATCCGCGTCGGCATCGTGATCGCCGCATGCCTGGTGACCCTGCAGTCGGTGCTGATGGTGCTCGGCGCGTGGCGCAATGACCGCCAGATCGAGCGGCACATGGGCGTCGCCGCCGCCGAGGTGCTCGACGCGGGCCCGCGCCGGTCGACGATCGAGTTCGTCACGCCAGACCGCGTGACCTACCGTCCCGAACTGGGGGTGCTCTATCCGTCAGAGCTGGAGACCGGGATGAACATCTACGTCGAATACGACACGAACGACCCGGATATCGTTCGCGTGCAGCATCGCAACGCGGCGTTGGCGATCATCCCGGCGAGTTCGATCGCGGTCGTCGGCTGGCTGATCGCCAGCGCCGCACTGGCCGGGGTGACGCTGATCGAGCGCCGAATCGACCAGCACCGCACGTCGACTTCTGATCGGGACTCCGCCAGCCTTTCGATCACGAGCTGATGCTCAGGACTGGATCAGCTTGTCGAGCCAGTCGTTGTCGTAGATGTCGAGCTTCTCTCCCGCGACCAGGTCGTAGACGGTCGGCGTGCCGGCGGCTTCGGAATCGACGTCGAACAGGAAGCCGAAGTTGTTCTCGTCCATCTCTGCGACGTTCACCGCGGACCCGCCACCAGCGATCCGCTTGACCGCGTTGTCGGGCATGCCTGCCGCGCGGGCCATGTCGGCCATCTCGTCGTCGCTGGGACCCGGTCCGCCCGGATCCTGGTGGGCCCATAGCTCTTCGACGAACCGCTGGAACTGCGTGCCGGTCGCGCCGCTTCCGCTGGCGAGAAACAACGCGTTGCTCACCCGCGCCGAGTGCCCGTCGGTCATCTCGTCGAGGAAGATCAACGGCCGGTACGTGACGTTGAGTTGGCCGACGCCGATGTAGTAGGCGAGCTGATCGCCGAAATCGGCTTGTAGGTCAGCGCAATGGCTGCACTGCGGCTCGGTGAAGATCTCGATTTTGACCGGTGCGTCGTCGAAGCCCGCCACCACACCGAAACCGTCTTCACTGACCTTCAGCGGCGCCTGGGCGGGATCGCGCTTCGCGGTGCCGGCGACATGGTTGGTGCAGCCGACGGCGGCGAGCAGCACGGCGAGCGCCACCACCGCCAGTGCCCGGGAGAATCGCATGTCAGCCGCCCTTTCTCTGGTGCGCACGATACTCGACGCGAACGCACGGCAGCGCCCGTTGGCGCACCAGGTTTTCGCGTGCCATATTCCTGACCGCAACCTTTGCGACAGGCTGCGCTGAGACGATTCCCTCGTGCGCGTGGCGATCGTCGCAGAATCGTTCCTCCCGAATGTCAACGGCGTCACCAATTCGGTACTGCGGGTGATCGAGCATCTGCGCCGCACCGGACACGAGACCCTTGTCATCGCTCCCGACACGCCGCGCGGCGAACCAGCCGCCGATCGCGTGCACGACGGTATCCGCGTCCATCGCGTTCCCTCGCGGATGTTTCCGATGATCACCTCACTGCCCCTTGGCGTACCGCGGCCACGAATCGTCGGTGTACTAAGGGGATTCGACCCCGACGTCGTGCATCTCGCGTCACCCGCGTTGCTCGGGTACGGCGGCCTGCGCGCCGCACGCCGCCTCGGGGTCCCGACCGTGGCCGTATTCCAGACCGATGTCGCGGGATTCGCCGAGAGCTACGGCGTCGGTTTCGCCGCGCGCGCCGCGTGGGCGTGGACACGGCATCTGCACAGCCGCGCCGACCGTACCCTCGCGCCGTCCACGGCCGCGATGGAAGATCTGACGGCACAGGGTATTCCGCGTGTGCACAAGTGGGGGAGGGGCGTCGACATCACCGGGTTCGTGCCGTCGGCGCGCGATGAGGGCCTGCGGCGCCGGTGGTCGCCGGACGGTAAGCCGATTGTCGGCTTCGTCGGTCGCCTCGCGCCCGAGAAGCATGTCGAACGACTCGCGGCGCTCGCACACCGCCACGACCTGCGACTGGTCATCGTCGGCGACGGTATCGACCGCCGCAAGCTCGAAAGTCTGCTTCCCTCCGCGGTTTTCACCGGGGCACTGTACGGCCCGGAGCTGGCCGCCGCGTACGCCAGCATGGACGTGTTCGTGCATCCCGGCGAGCACGAGACCTTCTGCCAGACCGTACAGGAGGGGATGGCGTCAGGTCTGCCGGTCATCGCCCCGGACGCCGGTGGTCCGCGCGACCTTGTCGCCCCTTATCGCACCGGGCTGCTGCTTGCGGTCGACGAGTTCGAGGCCCGGCTGCCTGAGTCCGTCGAGCATCTGATCGCCGAGCGGCAACGCTATTCGATCGCCGCGCGCCGCAGCGTGCTGACACGCACCTGGCCGGCGATCTGCGACGAACTCCTCACCCACTACGAAGACGTCATCACCAAACCCCGCGAGCGTGCACGTCTGCACACGACACGCCGCGGAATTTCGACACTTCGCGCACGGTCGCGCCGCAGCGAGAGTGCGTAACCACCGATCTCGGTGCTGACCATTTGCGCGACCGACCCACAAGCTGGTTCTTGTCGGTGGTCGAATGTATGTTCGATGCATGTCGGGTGACGATCTGCAGGCCGCGGTGAGCGCGTTGCGTGCCGCCTTCGAGACGGTGGCCGCCTGTGATGTCGACTTGCTGAC
>NZ_LQIS01000033.1 GCF_001499905.1 Mycobacterium sp. GA-1285
GGACCAAAACCGCCGACCAAATCCTAGCCAGCATCGGCAACTACTGCTCACAAATTAATGACTCAGGACACTAGGACAGGTGCACCGCTCCACCAGATTCGGCAGTGACCCGCCGCCAAGAGCGTTGACCGCCGTTAGATTGAGGAGCACCTCGCTGCGACGGCCAGTCACTTGCTCTCGTGGTGGCGGGCCGAATCTGCTCTTGTAGAGAGCTGACGCGAACTCTGGCGTGAGGGTGCCCTCGGCACAGTCCTGTCCGGTGCCTTGTTCACCGATCAGTGGTTTTAACCGACTTAGGACGCGGGTAACCCGGTTGCCAGCGGGGGTCGCGGCGGTGGTGTTGCGCCCCAACAGCGCGCAAACCATCGACCTGTGAAGCAACACGCTGCTTCTGTCCACGGGTTAGCAGCACAGATCGAGTGAGGAGGGTGCGCGATGATGAGAGCAAAGCGACTCGCAGCCGGTGCACTGATGGCCGGCATGTTGGGTGCTGGCGCTTTTGTAGGAGCGGGTCAGGCCAGTGCTGACCCTCACCATGGATGTCCACCGTGGATTTCCGGACCCGGCCCTGGGTGCTTGCCACCGCCCGGGCATTTGCAGAAAGAATGGTGGTGGCCGCTAGACGGACCGCCCGGGCATTGGCCCGTGAACCCAGGAAAGGTAAACCACTGGTGACCTAGGCACCGACGCGATGGCCGTCTTGGGACCACTAGGAGGGCGGCCATTCGTAGTGCCGCGCAGGTTCTCAGCGTGCTGCTTCTTCATCTGAGCTCTCCCTTACGCGCCCGGTGTCGATCACGGGATTGGATCAAGAACCTGTCGGCTGCGCTCCGAGTTCATCATCGGAGGTTGGCTCGCGGGTGCGGGGATTAGCCGAAACGCGATCGGTGCGCATACGCCGGTGAGAAGGGGGCTGCCAGGCGTTTGCCCATTCTAAGGCCACGACGGTGACTAGGAGAAGGCAAAAGTTGCTCTGAACTGCAACAACTCTGGTGCGCGATACTGGGATTGAAGTAGGCCAAACGCAATTTTCGGATCGGTGCCGTAACCTGCAAAAAGGGCGCCTGAGCAGGCGACACGACGGACAGTATCGCGTGAGCCAAGTGGAGCCATATGGAACCTGATGTAGGTTCATTGGGCACGTATTGGGCACGCCGCCGCGATACTGACCAACACGGAGAGCCATGCCACGCACCCGCGAGAAGCGGTCCTTCGCCACCATCCGCAAGCTGCCATCGGGACGCTTCCAGGTCCGCTACACCGGCCCGGATGGGGCGCGCCACACCGCACCGGCGACGTTCGGCGCCCGGATCGACGCCGAGGCGTTCGTCGTCGCGAAGCGCCGCGAAATCGACCGGGGAGTATGGGACGCGACGGCCGAGAGGAAGCGGGACGCGATCACGTTCGGCGCCTACGCCGCCGCATGGGTGGAAGGCCGACAGGTCGCCGGACGTCCAATCAAGGACCGCACCCGCGAGCACTACTACGCGATCCTCGAAGACCATCTGGTCCCGGAGTTCGGCGCCCGCCAGATCGCCGCCATCACGCCGAAGGACGTTCGCGAGTGGCACGCCGGCGCGCTCGTCGACCGGCCCACCATGCGCAGCGACGCCTACAGCCTGCTCCGCACGATCATGGCGAGCGCCGTCAACGACGAATTGCTCGACTCCAACCCCTGCCGGATCTCCGGCGCGGGCCGCGCCAAGCGCGTGCACAAGATCCGGCCGGCGTCCATCGACGAACTTGCGACCGTGACGGCCGCGATGCCCGAGAGGCTGCGACTGATGGTCATTCTCGCGTCGTGGTGCGCGATGCGCTTCGGCGAGACTGTCGAATTGCGCCGCGGGGACGTCGACCTGGGCGACGAAGTGATTCGCATTCGTCGCGCGGCGGTTCGCACGCAAGGCGGCACGTTCGCAGTCACGACTCCGAAGTCTGACG
This sequence comes from Mycobacterium sp. GA-1285, assembly GCF_001499905.1. Lineage (GTDB taxonomy): Bacteria > Actinomycetota > Actinomycetes > Mycobacteriales > Mycobacteriaceae > Mycobacterium. Next base: position 1,942 of record NZ_LQIS01000033.1, read on the forward strand.
CCAGTATCCGCGACGTCGCGATCCCGCCGCATATCATCCCGCAAATCGAAGATCATCTGGCGAAATTCGTTGATGGTAAACGTGATTCGCTTGTGTTCCCGAACGAAGCTGGCGAGCATCTGCAACCCTCGACGCTCTACCGGCACTGGTACAAAGCCCGCGCAGAGGCGGGCCGCGACGACCTACGTTGGCACGACCTACGGCATTCCGGCGCGGTCCTGGCCGCGGCGACCGGCGCCAGCCTCGCCGAACTCATGGCCCGCCTCGGGCACTCCACACCGCAGGCCGCGATGCGCTACCAGCACGCCGCCCAGGGGCGCGACCGCGAAATCGCCGCACTGTTGTCGAAGCTGGCAGCGAACGGATGAAGAGACACGCGGAGACGTTGCCTTTCGCGACGTGTCGCGGCAATCTGTTAACCTCCGAAACCACAATCGAACACCGACGCTAATCAAGGCTTACAGGCGACACGCCCGCTACACAGGCGGGATTCGACCGGCGCACCACCCACCGGGAACTCCGGACCGGCGAGATCGTAGAAGCTGAGACGAACGGCGCACGCCCCGAACCGGGGTCCACCCGCTGAGTCCCAAACTGGGACTCACTGAACCGGCAGCCGAGCACAGAGAAGGCCCAAATGGCCTATCTGTCGCTCGGCTGTTCCTGTTTCAGAAGGGAACCCCTGTGCAGAACACTCCGAATCGGCGCCGATACGGATCAATCGCGGACGCAGCCGAGTACATCGGCGTAACGCCGAGAACGATTCGCCAGATGATCGCCGACGGCCGGCTGACCGGCTATCGCAATGGTCCCCGCCTGATCCGCGTCGACCTGAATGAAGTCGACGATGCGATGCAGCCCTTCGGCGGCGGCGCATGAGGATCTACGAACGAAGAAGCCGCCGACCTGGGCAGGATTCGGCGGCTTCAAAGTCCCTGGTGATGGACTCCGACCAGCATAGAGGCTTGACCGCGTGGAAGCGGCGACAGCACGCCGCGCGGCGTTTCTCGCCGCTGGACTGCGGGTGCCCCGATCCGTGGCCGTGCCGATGCTCATTACCGCCGTTATCCGACAAGATGATCGACGCCGGCCGCGACGCCGCGCTCCACGTCCTCGCGCTCGGCCAAGTGCCGTTGCTCGAAGTCGAAGTGCTCCAAGCGCTTTGGCGACGCGGCGGCGAGGATCGTGAACTCGCCGAACTGCTGTACACCCTGACAGACGGAGCCATCGCGTGACCGCCCGCGTCGATCCCGGCCTTGTCTCGGCGCGTCGGATGGCCGCGGTCGCCAACTTCCAACGGTCCGACGACCTCGACCCACCCGAACCGCCACCCGACGACGCCGCCTCTCGCCGGCCGGCGCCGGCGCACAAGCGGTATCCGGCCGTCGACTGGCAACGAGCGTTCGACGGAGCAGCCGACGACGTGGACTGGCTGGTCCCTGACTTCATCGCGCGCGGCCAGTCCTACGCGCTGGTATCGACGGCGAAGGCCGGCAAGTCGCTGCTCATGCTCGACGTCGCCGCCGCGATCGCGGCCGGCCGGCCAGTGCTCGGCCAGAAGCCGCAGCCACCCGTCCGGGTGCTCTACGTCGACCACGAAAACAGCAACTTCGACATCATCGAACGGCTACGCGACATGGGCTACACACCCGACGAACTCGCCAACCTGCGATTCCTGTCGTTCCCGTCCATGCCACCGCTCGACGGCGCCGCCGGCGGCATCGACCTGGTAGCCGTCGCCGCACACCACGACGCCGCCCTGGTCGTCATCGACACCGTGGCCCGCGTGGTCGCCGGCGAGGAAAACAGCGCCGACACCTACCGGGCGCTGTACCGGCACACCCTGGCGCCGCTCAAGGGCGCCGGCCGCGCCGTCGTGCGACTCGACCACCGCGGGCACGGTGTGAAGACGACCGCGCGCGGGTCGAGCGCCAAGGCCGACGACGTGGACGCCGTGTGGATGCTCGACACGGCGCCCGGAGGCGAAGACGACGAAGTGTTCGTGAACCTCGGACTCGAACGGCAGCGCGGCAACGCGCACCCTGACCGGATTCTGCTGCTGCGCCAGTACGACCCGCACCTGCGGCACATCATCCGGCCCAAGACGATGCCCGACGCCGAGCGGCGCCAGATCGGTGCGTGCATCGACGCCATGATCCAACTTCGCCTGCCCGTCGAGACAGGGAACCGCAGAGCGCGCGAAGCGCTGCGGCTGGCCGGACACACCTTCCGGAACACCACGATCGCCGACGCAGTGCGTCAGCGGAAGGCCAGTTCAACGTTTCCCCGAACTGCCGGGGAAACGTCAGAAGGGATGTTCTGACCATGCTTCCGGTGAACGTAAAGCGCCAGGTCAACGTTTCCCCGATGCGCCGGGGAAACGTCGGTACAACCGTTGCGACAATGACCGGGGAAACGTCGTTGTTGTCGGTTTGCAAAAGCGCAGGTCAAACGTTTCCCCGATCCGCCGGGGAAACGTCGGGAAACGTGCGCTCCGTAGCGCGTTCCAACGTTTCCCCGCGGGTGTGTCCCATAAGGGACACCCGCGGAACGGGAACGCACGGCGCACCGACCCGTCCGGGCGGCGCCCGGTGAACCGCGCCCAGCGCCGGCGTGCCCGCGTCAGAACCCTCCCGGCGAGACAAGGCCAGGACATGGCGGCTGCTGTCGCCTGCCCGGACTGCAACAGCGTCGCGGCCGTCGCCGAGGTCGTACCCGGATACTTCCGCGGCGTCGTCGAGCACGACGACATCTGCCCCTGGTACGCCGCTTTGAAACGTGACCTTCGATGAGCGCCTCCGATTCCCCGCCTGTCGCCGGCGTATTGGTCTGCCACCGCGGCCCGAGCGCGGGCTACCAAGCCGAATGGACCTACTGGGACTCCATCGCGCAAGCACGCGAAGCCGAAGCCGAACTCACGCCGTGCGGCACGCTGTGTATCGGCGTGCACAGCGTGGCGCGCCTCGTAGGTCTGGACCGCAGACGCCGGCCGTCGTTGAGGACCAGGACGACGAGCACCACCGGCGCCGACAGAGCAGGCACATGAGCGAGTCTGGTCTGCTACGGGCCGGCGGGGTGGTCGTCCTCAGCGGGCCGGCGCTCAAAGCGGCCCGCGACTGCGCCCTGATCGCGGTCAAACACCGCAAGATGTCCGGCGTTCCGTTCCAGACCTACGAGGCGCTGGCCTGCGAACTTAATGCTGCCATGGCCGCAGCCGGTCACTCGGACGTTCGTTCGCCCGCCATCAGTCACGATGTGCCTATGACTCAACCAACCGTGCCACTCGCCGAAGCGGCCGCCCGCCAAGGCATTTCGCTGCGGCAAGCCCGCCGGCGCGCCCCCCAACTCGGCGGCAAAAAGATCGCCGGCCGCTGGTTCGTCGACGAAATCGCGTTACGTCAACACATCGAAGGAAGGCAATGAACAAACAGGAACGAGACCGGCTGTTGGCCAGCCTGACCGACGACGAACTAAGCGCCCTGCGCGCCCGCGCCGGCGATGCTGCACCGCCCGACGACGACGGTGACGCCGGTGCCGACGGGGACGCGGAACGGCAATTCCTCCGCCGCCTCTCGGCCAAACCCAATAACTGGCTCGCCGAAACCCTCGACCGGCTTTCCGCCGCCAGCCCAGCCAGCGACGGCGTCGAGGACGACCGTGCCTTCCTCCGTCAACTACTAAGCCACGCCCACGGCGGGCCACCCGAACCCCCGAGCACCAACCAACCCACCTGAAAGGCACAGCCCACATGGACATCACCCTCCGCTCGACCCTGATCGTCGTCACCAAAACCGCTGATACACTTGGGATTTCACTACCCGCCGGTTACATCGCCGAACTCGACAGAGCCCGCGCCATCGTCGCCGGCGCCGAACGATTCCGCGAAACCTCCGCGAGCCAACTCAACTCCGCCGTCCTCGACGCGATCGAAGCCGGCCGCGACGTCCACACCGACACGATCGTGCAGCGGATGATGTTCGCCCGGAACCTCGTTGCCGGCGGCATCGAAATAGACGCCGACCAGCGCAGAAAAGAAATCAGCCACGCCGCGCTCCTGGACTACGCCGACGACATCCTCGCCTCGTGGGCAGAGTTTCTGAAGCCACACGCCCAGGCCCTAGCCGACGCCGCCGAAGCCCTACCCAGCCACGACCTGGCCAACACCGAACAGGTCACGACGCTCACCGTCGAGGGCATGAAGCACCTGAGCAACGCCCAGATCGCCGTGAAACTGTGGGCTGCCGCCATTCAAGGGTTCGGTGTTCTGGTGAAGACAGCAGGGCCGCCGTTCAACGATCACACTCGGCCGTTGAGCATCACGCCCGACATCGGGATTCTCGAGTTCGCGACGATCCGCGACGAGGCCGTCCGCGAGCGAACCGAAGTGACGCCGTGGCTACTGGCGCAGCACGGCATCCCGCTCGAACTCGCCACGATCACCGGGTTCGCCGAGCGCGTCGCCAACTATGAGCGGCAACGCCAGGCCGCCCAGGAACAAGCCGAAGCCGTTCAAGCCGAAGCACGCAGAACCGCGATCGGGAGGTAGACCAACGATCCGCACAGAGACACCTTGCAGGCCGGCGCGAGCGGGGGCTTTCCCGGAACCCCGCCAGCGCGCCGCCTGCGAGGCCCAAGGCCGGCCACCAAGCAGCCGTGCGGCCGGCGCATCGGGAGCGCCATGGCGCCGCCCAGGCGACGCCCAGGCGCGCACCGGCCGCACGGTACGACCCACCCCACAACGACGAGAACGCCGACGGGCCCGGTATCCCCC
>NZ_LQIS01000034.1 GCF_001499905.1 Mycobacterium sp. GA-1285
AAAACAGGGCATGGCAAAAAACAACAACAAACAAAAACCACCAAACACACTATTGAGTTCTCAAACAACACACCCGCTTTTGGGGCAACCCTGCCAGTCTATACCGATCTGGACAGAGACGTCAAACCCCGTCCGCCAGTCCGATTGGCCTGGGGCCGTGGGCTTCTCACACGAGGGTACGCCAGCCGGCGGCAATTCCCAAAGCGGCTTCGCGGGAGAACTTCCGAGCACGAGGCGGCTCGGCAGGGACCGCTTAGACCACTCGCTCGATCTCGGCGCCCAGGCTCTTGAGGTTCTCGACGAACAGCGGATAGCCGCGGTCGATGTGGAAGACGTCATGGACCTCGGTATCGCCGTCGGCGACCAGGCCGGCCAGCACGAGCCCGGCGCCGGCGCGGATATCGGACGACCAGACCGGCGCGCTCGAGAGCTGCGAGATACCCCGGACCACCGCGTGATGGCCGTCGGTCCTGGCATCGGCTCCCAGGCGCACCATCTCCTCGACGAATCGGAACCGCGCTTCGAAGACGTTTTCCGTGATCATCGACGTGCCGTCGGCGATCGACGCCAGGGCAATCGCCATCGGCTGCAGATCCGTCGGAAAACCCGGAAACGGAAGGGTCGCGACGTTGACCGCCTTCGGACGCTCGTACTGAACAACCCGGAACCCGTCGTCGGACTGCGTCACGGTGGCGCCGGCGTCATGCAGCTTGTGCAATACCAGCTGCAGATGCTGGGGGTCCACGCCGGTCACCGAGATGTCTCCGTGCGTCATCGCGGCGGCGATCCCCCAGGTCGCGGCCACGATCCGGTCGCCGATCACCCGGTGTTCGGTCGGATGAAGCCGGTCAACGCCGGTGATCGTCATCGTCGAGGTGCCTGCGCCGGCAATCTTGGCACCCATCTGGTTGAGCATTGCGCAGAGATCGACGACGTCGGGTTCGCGCGCGGCGTTGTGAATGGTCGTGACGCCCTCGGCGACGACAGCCGCCATCAGGATGTTCTCCGTGGCGCCGACGGAGGGAAACTCCAGCTGGATCTCGGCGCCGCGGAGATGGTCCGCCTCGGCCACCACGCATCCATGCTCGATGTTGCACCGCGCCCCCAGTTGGCGGAGGCCGGCCTGGTGCATGTCCAACGGTCGTGAGCCGATCGCGTCACCTCCCGGCAGCGCTACCTTGGCCCGCTTGCATCGGCCGACGAGCGGACCCAGCACGCAGACCGACGCGCGGAACTGACGCACGGCGGCAAAGTCGGCGTCGTATTTGGGTTCGTCGGGCGAGGTGATCCGGACGACGTCGCCGGCCAACTCGACCGTGGCCCCGAGACCTCGCAACACCTCGGCCATCAGCGGCACGTCGAGAATGTCCGGACAATTGGTGATCGTGCTGGTGCCCTCGGCCAGCAAGGTCGCGGCCATCAGCTTCAGAACGCTGTTCTTCGCCCCCCCGACGGCAACTTCGCCAGACAACCGGTTTCCGCCGGTCACCACGAATCGCTCGCTCACGCGGGTTAGTGTAAACAGCGCCGCGAGCCATGTCAGTTTCCTCGGCTATGGGTTCCGGTACGGTTTGACCATGGCGGTCCATCTCACCCGCATATACACGCGCACGGGCGATGACGGCACCACGGGCCTGAGCGATTTCAGTAGGGTGTCAAAAAATGACGCCCGCCTCGTGGCGTATGCCGACTGCGACGAAGTCAATGCGGCGATCGGCGTGGCAATCGCACTGGGAAACCCCGACGAGCAAATGTCGAAGGTACTCAAGCAGATTCAGAACGACCTCTTCGACGCCGGCGCTGATCTGTCGACACCGGTGGTCGAGAATCCCGAACATCCGCCGCTGCGGATCACCCAAGGCTATGTCGACCGACTGGAAGCCTGGTGCGACGCGTTCAACGAGTCGCTGCCCGCGCTGAATTCGTTTGTACTGCCGGGGGGTACTCCCCTCTCGGCGTTGTTGCATGTGGCCCGCACAGTGGCCCGCCGCGCCGAGAGGTCGGCGTGGGCCGCCGTCGAGTCTCACGGCGATTCGATCAGCGTGTTACCCGCGAAATACCTGAACAGACTGTCGGATCTGCTCTTCATCCTGTCCCGGGTCGCCAACCCCGAGGGAGACGTGCTCTGGAAACCGGGCGGATGAGCGCTCGCGAAGACCAACAACGGTGTCCGGCAACGGGTTAGAAGCTTCGACGTCGCGCGCGCGGCGACGGCCTTGACTCCAGCCAAGACAAGAACGCCGTCAGCGCGCCACGATCCAAGGCGATTTCGTAGCCACGACGGCGTTCAGGGCTGGTGTCGCGCAACTCCAGCACCACGATCTCGTCCGTCATGATGTCGAACTCGTCACCGCGGGGCCCGCGCCGAGAGACGATCTCCAGCCCGCGGCGACTCAACCGGCGATCGGGCCACCAGCGCAGGCTCGACAACCTGTAAAAGCCGGCTTCGCCGCCGCGGTAACGCATTACGCCGTGACGCCAGCCGTGGCCACCGACGGCAGGTACGTCCCGCAGGATCGCCGCGGTACCGCCGACCTGCCGTAGCTTCCACAGCCGGTAGCACAGCGCGACGACGACAAAGAGCAGCACGCAGATCAGCGCGACCATGATGAACATGAGCGCGCTCATCTGCCTATCCCGTCGCTCCGCTCGCCCTGGCTGCGACCGCTAGTCGATCTGACCCAGGGCGCGAAGCCTCGCTCGACCCTTTGCGGCGACCGCAGGATCGTCGGATTCAGAGTCTCGTCGCGCACGGTCGGCATCGATCTCGGACTCGAGCTCAGCGGACTCTGCCAGGATGATCACGCCTTCCTCGGTGACCGACATGAATCCGCCGTCTACCGCGATGCGCAGGTCATCCTCACCCTCTCGCTCGACGCGCACCATGGCGTCGTCGACGAGCTGAGCAACCAGCGGAATGTGGCGGGGCAGGATGCCGATCTCACCTGCAGTGGTGCGGGTGAACAGGAACGTCGCCTTGCCCGACCAGATTTCCCGCTCGACGGCGACAATGTCGACGTCTAAATCCGCCATCGCTATTCGCCCTTGTCGGAATCGTCGCCCTTGCCGGAATCGTCGCCCTTGGCGGCGTCGCTCTTGTCGGAATCGTCGCCCTTGCCGGCGTCGCTGTTCGAGTCACTCTGCGCCGGGGCACCATCTCCGCCACCGTCATCCATCTTGGCTCCCAGGCTCTCGGCCTTCTTCTCCAGGTCCTCGAGACCGCCGATGAGGAAGAACGCCTGCTCCGGAAGATGGTCGAAATCACCCTTCGTGAGCTTGTCGAACGCCTCGATGGTTTCCTTCAGGGGGACAGTCGAGCCCGGCTGACCGGTGAACTGCTCGGCCGCCATCATGTTCTGCGATAGGAAGCGCTCGATACGACGGGCGCGCTGCACCAGCTGCTTGTCTTCCTCGGCCAACTCGTCGATACCGAGGATCGCGATGATGTCCTGAAGATCCTTATAGCGCTGCAGGATTCGGATGACCTCTTGCGCGACGCGGTAGTGCTCGTCACCGACAACACTCGGATCGAGGATCGTCGAGCTGGACGCCAACGGGTCCACCGCCGGGAAGATGCCCTTCGAGAACACCGACCGGCTCAGCTCCGTGGTCGCGTCGAGGTGGGCGAACGTCGTCGCAGGCGCCGGGTCGGTGTAGTCGTCGGCGGGCACGTAGACGGCTTGCATCGAGGTGATCGAGTGACCTCGGGTCGACGTGATTCGCTCCTGCAGCTCACCCATCTCGTCGGCCAGCGTCGGCTGGTAACCGACCGCCGAAGGCATGCGTCCCAGCAACGTCGAAACCTCCGAACCGGCCTGGGTGAACCGGAAGATGTTGTCGATGAACAGCAGCACGTCCTGGCCCTGCTCGTCCCGGAAGAACTCGGCCATCGTCAACGCGGACAACGCGACCCGCATACGAGTGCCCGGCGGCTCGTCCATCTGGCCGAACACCAGCGCCGTGTCCTTGAGTACGTCGGCGTCCGCAAGTTCGACCCACAGGTCGTTGCCCTCGCGGGTACGCTCACCCACACCGGCGAACACGGAAGTGCCGCCGAAGTTGCGGGCGATGCGGTTGATCATCTCCTGGATCAGAACGGTCTTGCCGACGCCGGCGCCGCCGAACAGAGCGATCTTGCCGCCGCGGACGTATGGAGTCAGCAGGTCGACGACCTTCAGCCCCGTCTCCAACATCTCGGTCTTGGGTTCGAGGTGGTCGAAGGCCGGCGGCTTGCGGTGAATCGACCAGCGGTCGAAGTCCTTGCCGTAACCGGGGTCGTCGAGGCAGTCACCCAGCGCGTTGAACACGTGGCCTTTGACGCCGTCTCCGACGGGCACCGAGATGGAGCTGCCGGTGTCGGTCACCTCGACACCACGCACCAGACCGTCGGTGGGCTGCATCGAGATGCACCGCACGAGGTTGTCGCCGAGGTGCTGAGCGACCTCGAGGGTCAGCGTCTTCGCCAGATCCTTGTAACCGATATCGGCGTGCAGCGCGTTGAACAGTTCCGGCACGGAGCCGCGCGGGAACTCGACGTCGACGACCGGGCCGGTGACACGGACGACGCGACCGGCGGTGTCGGTGCTGGTCTCTTTTTCAGCAGTAGCAGTCATTTGTCTTCTTCGCTTTCTGGGGCTACTTCTTGGCGGCGTCCGCAAGCGCGTTCGCGCCACCGACGATTTCGCTGATTTCCTGGGTGATCTGAGATTGCCGCTCGCGGTTGGCCATCAGGGTCAGATCCTTGATGAGGTCGTCGGCGTTGTCGGTCGCCGACTTCATGGCGCGTCGGCGGGAAGCCGACTCCGACGCCGCCGCCTCGAGCAGCGCGGCGAAGATGCGCGTGGAGATGTACCGCGGCAACAGCGCGCCGAATAGGGTCTCGGCGTCCGGCTCGAAGCTGAACAAGGTGCGGATGCCCGTGTCCTCCTCGCTGTACTCCACCACCATCGGTGCGATCCGGCGGGCGATCGCCGACTGCGACAGCATCGACCTGAATTCGGTGAAGACGATGTGCAGTTCGTCGACGCCGAGAACGTTGTCCGCGCCGGGATCCTCGCCCTCGTCGTCCATACCGGCCTGGAAGGCGTCGACCAGCGTCGACGCGATCTCCTGGGCGTTCTCGTATTCGGGCCGCTCGGAGAAGCCGGTCCACGACTCCTGAATGTCCCAGTTGCGGAAGCTGTAGTACCCGAGAGCTTTTCGGCCCACTACGTACAGAACCGGTTCCTTGCCCTCCGAACGAAGAAGAGCGAACAGCTCCTCAGACCGCCGGAAGATGTTCGCGTTGTATGCGCCCGCTAGGCCCCGGTCCGACGACACCACCAACACACCCGCCCGCCGAGGGTTCTCGCGCGCAACGAGCAGCGGATGATCCAGCGCGCTCGCGCTCGCGAGTTCGGTCAGCATGTTGGTGATCTCGCGGTCGTAGGGCCGAGCCGCCTCGACTCGGGCCTGCGCCTTGGCGATTCGCGACGTCGCGATCAGCTCCTGGGCTTTGGTGATCTTCTTGATCGAGCCCGCGGAGCGGATGCGGCCGCGCAATTCGCGCAGTGTGGCAGCCATCTGTTCAGGCCCTACTTCTTCTTCGGTGCGGGCTTACGAACCTTCACCGATTCCTTCTCGACGTCTTCTTCGTCCATCGCCTCGACATGCTCGTCAGGCACGACCGAGCTGCCGTCGGTGGTGGCGAAGCCCTTCTTGAAGTCGTTCACGACCTTTTCGAGCTTCTCCTCCAGCTCTTCGGAGAGCTTCTTGCTCTCCCGGATCTCCTTGAGAATGCCTTCCTGCGACCCCTTGACGTGGTCCAGGAACTCGCGCTCGAACTTCTGGACGTCCTCGACCGGAACGGAATCCAGGTGACCCCGGGTGCCGAGGAAGATCGCGACGACCTGCTCCTCGACCGGCATCGGGCTGCTCTGCGGTTGCTTGAGCAACTCGACGAGCCGGGCGCCCCGGTCCAGCTGCGCCTTCGACGTCTCGTCGAGATCGGAGGCGAACGCCGCGAACGACTCGAGTTCGCGGTACTGCGACAGGTCCAGACGGAGACTTCCTGCTACCTCTTTCATCGCCTTGATCTGGGCGGCGCCACCGACGCGCGACACCGAGACACCGACGTTGATGGCCGGCCGCACGCCCTGGTTGAACAGGTCGGTCTCCAGGAAGCACTGACCGTCGGTGATCGAGATGACGTTGGTCGGAATGTAGGCCGAGATGTCGTTGGCCTTGGTCTCGATGATCGGCAGGCCGGTCAACGAGCCACCGCCGAGATCATCGGAGAGCTTCGCGCAGCGCTCCAGCAACCGGGAGTGCAGATAGAACACGTCGCCCGGGTAGGCCTCACGGCCCGGCGGGCGGCGCAGCAGCAGCGAGATCGCGCGGTAGGCCTCGGCCTGCTTGGTCAGGTCGTCGAAGACGATCAGCACGTGCTTGCCGTCGTACATCCAGTGCTGAGCGATCGACGAGCCCGTATACGGCGCAAGCCATTTGAAGCCGGCCGAGTCAGACGCCGGCGCGGCGACGATCGTCGTGTACTCCATCGCGCCGCCCTCTTCGAGGGTCTGGCGCACGCTGGCGATCGTGGTGCCCTTCTGGCCGATCGCCACGTACACGCAGCGGACCTGCTGCTCGGGGTCGCCGGTCTCCCAGTTCTGCCGCTGGTTGAGGATGGTGTCGACACACACCGCGGTCTTACCGGTCTTACGGTCGCCGATGATCAGCTGACGCTGTCCGCGGCCGATCGGGGTCTGCGAGTCGATGGCCTTGATGCCCGTCTGCAGCGGCTCGCTGACCCCCTGGCGCTGCACCACCGAGGGTGCCTGAAGCTCGAGGGCGCGACGTTCGGTCGTCTCGATCTCGCCGCGGCCGTCGATCGGCTGGCCCAGCGGATTGACCACGCGACCGAGGAAGCCGTCACCCACCGGCACCGAGAGGACCTCACCGGTGCGCTTCACCTGTTGGCCTTCTTCGATCTTCTCGAAGTCACCGAGGATGACGGCGCCGATGCTGTGCTCGTCGAGGTTCAACGCAACGCCCAGAACGCCACCGGGGAACTCCAGCAGCTCCTGGGTCATCACCGACGGAAGGCCTTCGACGTGGGCGATACCGTCGCCCGCGTCGACGACGGTGCCGATCTCTTCGCGTTCGGTGTCCGCCTCGAAGCCGGCGACGTACTCCTCGATCGCGCCCTGGATCTCGTCCGCGGAGATCGTCAACTCTGCCATGGTGTTCGTCTTCCTACTTCGTGTGTGGGTCTTGGTGTGGTGGGTCAGTCGGGTAAGCGGGTCTCGGCCGCGGCCAGCTTCGACGCCAGCGACCCGTCGATCACCTCGTCGCCGACGGCGATGGTCAGGCCACCGAGCAGTTCGGGGTTGACGTCGAGCTGAATCGAGACCGGACGGCCGTAGATACGGGTGAGCAGTTCGGTGAGCCGCTGGCTCTGGGCGTCGCTGAGCTCAGCGGCCGCGCGAACCTGAGCCACGACTTCACCGCGCCGCGAGACGGCCAGATTCGCAAGTTCGCGAACGGCCTCGTCGGCGCGCTCACCGTGCAGCAGATCGAGCGTCTGGCGCAGCAGATCTGCGGTGTCCTTACTCGCCCGGCGCCCAAGCACGTTGTTCAGCAGGTTGATTCGCCCCTCGAGGGGGGCGGTGTATTCGCTGAGCAGCGATATCAGGCGCGGTTCGGAATCGAGGATGCGGCTGAACCGGAACAGCTGATCTTCGACGTCCTCGATCTGGCCTTCTCCCTCGGCCCGCACGAGAAGCGCCAACCTCGCGAGGTGCTGGATGCTGTGGAGCAGATCGGACGTGCTCGACCAGCGCTGTGAGACAGCGCTCTTGAGGATCTCGAGTGCCGAATCGGAAATCTGGCCCGAGAGCAGACGCTCGACGAGCCTAATTTTCGGCTCCTCGTCGCTCGAGGGGTCGGCCAGATGCCGGGAGAGCACGGCCTCGCGGCGCAACAGTTTCGCCGTGGAGCCCAGATCGTCGGCCAACCGGGTCAGCGCGTTCGCATCGAGATCCGACGCCACAGCGTCGAACCGCTCGACCGACTGGGCCAGGGATTCGCGGCTGGCGGCCCGGAGTTTGGCCGTGACCGGGTCGGTGAAAGTCGTCGTCGACGGGGCCATCTCGTCGAGCTCCGCGAGGAAGCGGTCAACGGTCGCGGACTGTTCGGAACTGTCCGAGACGAAATCACGCACCATGTCGCCGGCCCGCCGGACGGACTCGGCGCCGAGACTCTGCCGCAACTCACGAACCAACTGCTGGCGCAGCAATTGAACTTGCTGTGCCCCCTGGACTTTGATGCGTTCCAACTCCACGTCGGCCTGCGCACGCAGCTGCTCGGCGATGATTGCAGCGTCCCGTCGGGCCTCTTCGATCACACTCGCGGCCTCGGCCTTGGCTTGCTCCAACGCCTTTGCGTGCTCAGTGTCAGCGTCGGCCACCTTCTTCTCGGCCTCGGCGTGCTCGGCAAGTTGGTCGCGTACCAGCTCCTGTTGCGACCTCATCATGTTGCGCACCGGTGGCACGACGAATCGGACGATCAGGAACACGATGACGGCGAAGCCGACGAGCTGTCCGATGAATGTCGACATCTCTCAGCGCTCCCGCCCCGTTGAGACCGGCACCGTGCTGGTCGCCACGTCGACGCCGAGCACACGGCTCGCCAGGTTCGCGGCCAAGGTCTCCACCGACGACTGCAGGTCTGCCGTCAAATCACGAGACTGCTGTGTGAGCTGTTCGTTGGCCTGCTGCAGCAGAGTCGAGACCTCCGCGTTGGCGCGGGCCCGTGCGTCGTCGACGATCTTGCGGCCCTCTGCGCGGGCTTCCTCACGGACATTGGTCGCCTCCCGGCGCGCGTCGCCCATCACCTTGCGGTAATCGGCATCGGCGGCAGCCCGCAGCTGGGCTGCCCGTCGATTGTCCTCGGCCGTCTTGGACACCATGGCTTCGCGCTCGTGCAGCACCCTCGAGATCGGTGGCACGACCCACTTGGCGATCACTCCGAGCACGATCAGGAAGATCAGGAGCACGAAGATGAAGGTGCCGTTGGGGATGAGGAAGTTGCTCTGGCCGCCTCCCTCAACCGCCAACAGAACGACGTTCGAGTCAGCCATGGCCGGCTCTAACCCCCGACCGGGGTGGCGAACACGAACAGTGCCATGAAGGCCAGGTTGATGAAGTACATGGCCTCCACCAGACCGACCGTGATGAAGAACGGGACGAACAGCCGGCCCTGCGCCTCTGGCTGCCGGGCTACGCCGTTGACCAGCGCGCTACCGACGACGCCGTCACCGATAGCGGCACCGACGGCGCCACCACCGAGAAGAAGTCCACCGCCGATGAGCGCTCCGGCAGCGATAGTGGGATCCATTCCTTATCCTCCTTGATATCTGGTAGCGGTCCTACCAGGTTGTGGGTCCTGCTTGTTTCGCGGGTCAGGGTGTCGGGTCGTGTTCGTCGATCTCCATCGACTGGCCGAAGTACAGAATCGTCAGCAGCGCGAAGATGAACGCCTGGATGGCGCCGATGAACAGTTCGAAGGATTTCCACAGCGCGTTCGGCGCCCACAGGATGTAGGCGGGGAACAGCGCGATGATCGTGACCATGATGCCGCCGGCGAACACGTTTCCGAAGAGTCGGAGTGACAGCGAAACCGGCTTGGCCAGTTCCTCCACGAGGTTGATCGGCGCGAGGAACGCGACGTGTCCCTTGAGCAGTTTCACGGGGTGGCCGAGCGGGCCACGGCGCCAGAACCCGGCGGCGTGGTAACAGATGAACACGAAGAGGCCGAGGGCGACGACGAAGTTGATGTCGGAGGCAGCGGGCTTGAGCAGTTCGTGGATGCCGGTCTCATCGGAGTACTGCCACGGGAACACCGACAGCCAGTTCGCGATGAGGATGTAGACGAACAACGTCACCGCGAGCGGCAGGACGAACGGCGCGATCTTCATCCCGATCGCGGACTCGACCTGATTGCGCACCTGAACGGTGATCGCTTCCCAGAACAGCTGCACTCCGCTCGGTACGCCACTGGCCGTGACCTTGGCGCGCAGATAGAACGCCAGCGCCAGCACGATCACGGCGGCGATCGACGCGGAGAGCAACGTATCGGTGTTGACAGTCAGCCCAAACCAATTGGCCTCGGTATGCGTGCCGACGTGAATGCCGGACTCGGCGGCGAGGATGGTTTCGGTCGTCACTGGGTGGCCTCCCCTTGGGATCCAACGGTGTCAGTTGGGTTGCCGGCACGCAGTTTCCGCGCAACGGGCACCGCCGTCGAGAACACGAGCAGCATTTGGAACAACGCCATTCCGAAGACCACGCCCAGTCCCTCGGGCCGGAACACGAACGCGATCACCAAACCGATCACGGTCAGGAACATCAAGCGGACGGCGGAGTTCACGGCCATCTTGCTCTTCAGCGGGTGAGCGTGCGCGGTGATCCTGAGTGCCGATCGTCGCACCAGGACCGCGTTGAACAAGCCCAGGCCCAAGCCGATGCCGAAAAATATGCCGACCATGGGGTGGCCGAGCAGGGCGGTCGCCACCGTGGCGAGTACGGTCAGGACGAGGCAGATCACCGACAGGCGCAACGGGCGGAACGCGACGGATGGCAACACCAATGGCGCATCTTGCGCTGGCGTCGTCACAACTTCACCTCAATCCGCGGTAACGGTGGCTGTCCCGATGATTTGCGTGCGGCGCCCTGAGCGTATCGGAGGGCGTTTGGCTCGCTGGAATCACCCACGGGGCAGCTCCCTTTGTCGGTCGTGGTTCCGTGCCGATCGGTGGTGCACCGACGGCCCGGGGGCCGGCAACCCGCGAGGTTTTTTCGGGTTCTGATTGCACCCTAACACATGGTGGGAGGCATAAAACGGGGTCTACTACTTTTCGTCGTACATTGGCTGCAATTGGCCGTTCCGCCGGCGAAGAAGAGGGATCAGCGTCACGACGACGGCGACGAAAATCGCGGCCAGCATGACGGCGCCGCTGTAGCGCGGATCGAAGAAGATCGTGCTGGCCGCACCAAAGCAGACGATGCTCACCCACAGATAGATGACCAAGACCACCCGCCGGTGGGAGTGGCCGATCTGGAGCAACCGGTGATGCAGGTGCATCTTGTCCGGCGTCGTGAAGTGCACCCCGGCCCGGGTGCGCCGGATGATTGCCAGCAGGGTGTCGAGGGCGGGCACGAACATGACCGCGACCACGAGCAGGAACGGCGACAGCAACGCGAAGACGTCGCGCACCCCGTATGCGGTCTGCGAGATGGGGCCGGCGGCCGTGGTGGCCGCCGCCGCCAACATCAGGCCGATCAGCATCGACCCGGAGTCGCCCATGAAGATCCTGGCGGGGTGGAAGTTGTGCGGCAGGAATCCCAGGCATACGCCGGCCAGCACCACCGAGATCACCGCGGGCGGGTAGAACAGGACGTCGCCGCCGTGGTCGCGCAGCAACCCGACCGAGAAGATGCAGATCGCCGATGCGGTGATCAGCCCGAGCCCGGCCGCGAGGCCGTCGAGGCCGTCGATGAAGTTCATCGCGTTGACGATCGAGACCGTCAGCGCCAGCGTCAGCAGGATCGACGACACCTGGTCGAGGACGATGGTGCCGACGCCGCCGATCGGGATGTAGAGCACGCTCCACGCCACGCCCATGGTGACGAGGACACTCGCTGCGGTGATCTGTCCCGCGAACTTGGTCAGCGAGTCCAGGCCCCACCGATCGTCGATCAGGCCGACGACCATGATCAGACCGCCGGCGACGACGACTGCGGGCAAGCCTGTGGAATAGACGAACCCCCGCGTCAAGGCCGGTAGCTGAGACGCCAGCAGGACCGCGAACGCCACGCCGATGTACATGGCGAGCCCACCCATCCGCGGGACGGGTTGGGCGTGCACGTCGCGGTCGCGCGGGATCGCGACCGCACCGAAGCGACGCGCCAGGACCCTGACCCACCCGGTCGCGAAGTAGGTGATGATCGCCGCCGTCAGCCCGACGAGGGCGAGCTCCCGGATCGGTACGCCCGCACCGCGATCGTTGAGTGCCAGCAGCGTGTCGGTGGCGTAGACCACCGGTGAACCGTACTGCACGAAAGTCAATCTCAGTCCGTCAAAGTGGTCGGCTCTACACCGAGCACGGTCGCGATCGCGTCGACACCGACCGGGCCTTCACGGAGCACGCGGGGGTGCGCGCCGGTGAGGTCGACGATCGTCGACGCGGCCTGCCGCTCGGATGGTCCGGCTTCGAGGTACACCTCGACTTGCTCGCCCAGTTGTTCCCGCGCCGCCTCGGCGGTGACGGCCGGCGGGCGTCCGGAGACGTTGGCGCTGGAGACCGCCATCGGGCCGATAGCTCGCAACAGTTCGATGGCCACCGGATGCAACGGCATGCGCAACATCACGGTCCCGTGCGCATCGCCGAGGTCCCACTGCAGCGACGGCGCCTGACGTACCACCAGGCTCAGCGCGCCAGGC
This sequence comes from Mycobacterium sp. GA-1285, assembly GCF_001499905.1. GTDB lineage: Bacteria > Actinomycetota > Actinomycetes > Mycobacteriales > Mycobacteriaceae > Mycobacterium. The sequence goes on from NZ_LQIS01000034.1 coordinate 12,481, forward strand.
CAGAAGGCGCGGATGAGTTCGCGTGCGCTGCTGGGCGCGTTGTACGCCAGACCTTCGATCGTGTGCCATGACCCGACGAGAACGGGCACCGGCATGTCGCGGCCACGCCCCTTGGCGGCGAGCAGGGCGGCGACGGCTTCACCGTCGAATGCGTCGGCGCCGATGCCGTAGACGGTGTCGGTCGGCAACACGACGAGACGGCCGCCTTTGAGCGCGCTGATCGCCGACGCGATGCCCATCTCGCGCTGGTCGGCGTCGGAGCAGTCGAACAACTGACTCATGTCGCGACTCCTCCTTCGGGCGTCATCTGATCCTCCGCGCGGTCACGAACCGCGGCCGCCCGGTGAGGTCATGCCGGGCGGTCACGTTGCCGAAACGCGTTGATCGACGGAAACACTCAACGGTACGTTGCGAGGTCGTGTCGTCGTGCTCGACGGCCACGGACCCGCCGGTGCGCAGCCACCGCGCCGCCAAGCCGGAGATCGCCTCGATCACGCGCATCCCGTCCGGCCCCCCGAACAATGCGTGAGCCGGATCGTGTTCGGCCACTTCAGGTTCGAGCTGGGCACCGTCGGGAATGTATGGCGGGTTGGCAACCACGAGGTCGACTGCGGCGTCGAGTTCGGGCAGAAGTGCGGGCTCGGTCACGTCGGCGCGGAGGACCTCGACGGCCGTGCCGGCGAGATTGCGTCGCGCGTATCCGAGCGCTGCCTCGGAGTCGTCGACGGCGATGATGCGCGCGTCGGGCCGGTTGTTCGACAGCGCGAGGGCCAGCGCCCCGCTGCCCGTGCACAGGTCGACGATCACCGGGGCGTCGGGCAACCGTTGTGCCAGAGCCCATTCGAGTAAGGCCTCGGTTTCCGGGCGCGGGATGAACACGCCGGGGCCGACGTGCACGTCGACCGGTCCGAACGGTGCGGTGCCGACCAGATGCTGCAGCGGGATGCGCCGGGCGCGTCGAGCGACGAGTGCGTCATAGCGTGCGGTGAAATCCGGTCCGGCCTCGACGAAGCGGAGGCGGCCCCGGTCGGTGCCCAACAGGTGCCCGGCCAAAAGCTCGGCGTCGACGCGCGGCGTCGCCACGCCCGCTTCGGCGAGCACGCTCGCGGCGGCGTCGATGGTCTGGCTCAGCGTGGTGGATGCCGGCGCTGGGCTGGGCCCGATCATGTGGCCTGCAGTCTCGCTTGCTTGTCGGCGGCGGCCAGCGCGTCGAACAGGTCGTCGAGGTCGCCGTCGAGCACCTGGTCGAGGTTGTGCGCCTTGAAGTTGATCCGATGATCGGCGATCCGGTTCTCCGGGAAGTTGTAGGTCCGAATCCGCTCGCTGCGGTCCACGGTGCGGATCTGGCTGGCGCGGTCGGCCGACGCGTCGGCCTGCGCCTGCTCCTCGGCCAGCGCCTGCAGTCGCGCGGCGAGCACCTGCATTGCGCGGGCTTTGTTCTGCAGCTGCGACCGCTCGTTCTGACAGGTGACCACGATGCCCGTCGGCAGGTGGGTGATGCGCACGGCGGAGTCGGTGGTGTTGACGCCCTGGCCGCCCTTGCCCGACGACCGGTAGACATCGACGCGCAGATCCGACTCGTCGATCTGCACCTCTTCGACTTCTTCTGGTTCCGGGTAGACGAGCACCCCGGCCGCTGAGGTGTGCACGCGGCCCTGCGACTCGGTGACCGGAACGCGTTGCACCCGGTGCACGCCGCCTTCGAACTTCAGCCGCGACCACACGCCGTCGGCGGAGTCGCCCTTGCTGCGAATGGACAGCGTGGCGTCCTTGTAGCCGCCGAGGTCGGAGAAGGTCTCGTCGAGCACGGTGACCGTCCAGCCGTGGCGCTCGGCGTAGCGGATGTACATCCGGGCCAAATCGGCGGCGAACAGCGCCGACTCCTCACCACCCTCTCCCGACTTGACCTCGAGGACGATGTCGTCGGCGTCGTGCGGGTCGCGGGGCGCCAGCAGGTCGGTCAGCTGGGTGTCGAGTTGCTCGACGGTGGCCACCAGCCCGTCGACCTCGGCCGCGAACGACGCGTCGTCGGCCGCGAGTTCCCGTGCCGCCTCCAGGTCGCCGCGGGCGGCCTCGAGCTTGCGGTACGTCGCGACGATCGGCGACACCTGCGCGAAGCGCCTGCCCACCTTGCGGGCGCGGGCGGCGTCGGTATGCAGGTCCGGATCGCTGAGTTGACGCTCGAGGTCGGCATGCTCGGCCAGCAGCGCATCGATCGCCGTTGACGTCATGTCGACCTTCCTTCCATGGCTTCCCGCGAACGCAAACCGACGCCCGGCCTGGCCGCTGACGCGGCAGATCGGGCGCCGGAAAGGGAGCTACTTGTCGGCAGCCTTGTCCTTGCGCTTGCCGTAGCGCTTCTCGAAGCGCGCCACCCGGCCGCCGCTGTCGAGGATCTTCTGCTTGCCGGTGTAGAAGGGATGGCACTGCGAGCAGACCTCGACGTGGATCTGTCCGCTCTGCTTGGTGCTCCGCGTGGTGAACGTGTTGCCGCAGCCGCAGTGCACGGTGGTCTCTACGTAATCAGGGTGAATACCCGTCTTCATGGTTTCCTCTTCGATCGTGGGCCGGGTCGCCCCTCCGTGCTGGAGGTATTGGGCGTGAACCGGAACCGAGGGTCGGCGGTCCATTATGCCAGCTCAACCGCCAAGTGCCTAAACGCGCGCGCACCGGGCGGTATTCCGCTTCCGCCTCGACCGTCGCTCTTCCACCTCTGGCCGAACGTGGGTTACCGTCACGCGTCGCGGCGGTTTGGCGTGACATAACCCCACACTCGCGGGCTAGACAGGCTGGAACCTGCTGCCGTCGCGCCGCCAGAGCGTTCTACCGTCGGGTGTAGTTCCCCGCGCGACGAGCTCACGCTTGAGGATCTTGTTGGTCGCGGTGCTGGGCAGGTCGTGGGCGATCCACACGTACCGCGGCCAGGCTTTCGGCGAGAGGTCTCGCTGGTCCGCAAGGAACCTTTCGAACGTCTCCGGGTCGATTTCGGCGCCGTCCTGCAGGACCAGGGCGGCCATCACCTGGTCGCCGACGAGCTCGTCGGGCACGGGATAGACCGCGACGCGGTTGACCGCCGGCAGCCGGAGCAGGATCCGCTCGATGGGCGCGGTCGCGAGGTTCTCCCCGTCGACCCGCATCCAGTCCGCGGTGCGGCCGGCCAGGTAGATGAAACCGTCGGCGTCGCGGTAGGCCAGATCCCCCGACCAGTACATGCCGTGGCGCATCCGCTCGTCGGTGGCGTCCGGGTCGTTGTAGTAGCCGCGGAACAGGCCGCTGCCGTCGGTGTTGACGAGTTCGCCGATCGCCACATCGGCGTTGGCCAACGCGCCGTTCTCGTCGAACTCGGCCACCGGACATTCGGTGACCGTCTCGCTGTTGTAGATCGCCACACCCGGAAAGCCTTGTCCGATCGAGCCTTTCGGCGTGTCCGGAGTGCGGGTGATAATCACGGCGTTCTCGGTCGATCCGAAGCCGTCGTCGACGGTGACGCCGAAGCGCCGGCTGAACTGCTCGATGTCGCGGTCGGTGGCCTCGTTGCCGAAGGCGACGCGCAACGGGTTGTCGCGATCGTCGGGTCGCTCGGGTGTCGCCAGCACGTAGGCCAGCGGTTTACCCACGTAGTTCATGTACGTCACGCCGTAGCGTCGGATGTCGGCCAGGAATCTGGACGCCGAGAATTTCGCGGGCACCATCGCGGCCCCCGCGACCAGCGCAGGTGCCCATCCGCCCACCACCGCGTTCGAATGGAACATCGGCATCGACAGGTAGCAGACATCGTTGTCGCTGAGCTCGAATTTCTCGGCCAGGGCGTTGCCCGCGAACAGCACCATGAGGTTGGCGACTTGAACCGCCTTGGGATCACCGCTGGTGCCGGAGGTGAAGATCATCATGAACGTGTCGTCGACGGCGGCTTGCCGGTGGGGAACGAACGGCGCCGCCGTGGCGAGGAAGTCCGTCCACCCGCTGCTCGACGTGTCGAACACCATGACTCCCGGCAGGTCCAGACCCTCGAGCAGCGGACGGTGCTCGGCGTCGGTGATCAGGAACTGACAGTGCACCTTGACGATGTCGCGTGCCAGGGCTTCTCCGCGGCGCGTGGTGTTGATACCGCACACCACGTAGCCGCCGAGTCCGGCCGCCGCGAGCGCGATCAGCATGTCGGGGGTGTTGCCGAGGAGGACCCCGACGTGCAGGGGACGGTCCGGGTCGGCGGCCCCGATGATCGCGGCGGCCTGCGTCTTGGCCTCGGCGACGTATTGACGGTAGGTCCATGTGCGGTCGCCGTACCGGATGGCGACGGTGTCGCGGTCAGCACGCTCGTTGAGCAGCTGCTGGAGCGTGTCCGCCATGGCTCACCTCTCGACAGTGAACAGATTCGCGATTGTGTCTACCATGACACAATGCTCCGATCGGCCCGCTTGACGGCGAGATTAACGGAGGAGCCCACCTGGTGACGAGCGGCGCCGCCACCAAGAGCGTCCGCGATCGACTGATCGACGCGGCGGAGCTCTGCCTGCGCGCCAAAGGAATTCGCGCGACCACCGTGTCCGAGGTGGCCGAGGCGGCCGGTGTCTCCCGCGGTTGGCTGTACCGCCACTTCCCCGACAAGGTCTCGCTGCTGGGAGCGGCGATCGTGCGGCTCAACGAGGCGTACTGGTCCGAGGCGCACGAGATGCTCGAGCGCGTCGAGGGGCTCGACCGGCAGATCGCCGCCGGGATCCGGCATGGGCGCACAGCATACGACGACCCTGGCGCCCTGCTGATGAAGCTGCGCATCGACGAGCCCGAAGAGTTCGCCGCGTGCGCGGGCGCCGGTGTTCAGGGACTGGTACCCGACCTCGCGGACTTCTGGTCTCGCTACCTGGTCGCCGCGCGCGACTCGGGTGAGATCCACCCCGACACGGATATCACTGAAGCGTCGGAATGGCTTGCACGCGTGTTGATTTCGCTTGCCACCGTTCCCGGCGAGACGCTCGACCCGAGCGACGGTGACGCGGTACTGCGGCATCTGCGCCGCTACGTCATGCCGGGCCTGCGTGCCGGCCCCGCCGAGTGATCTCGGTGCGCTACCGATCGCTGAGCTACTGGATCTGCACCGAGATCGCCGTGGGGCGACCGGCGAGCACCATGAGAATGTCGCGGATGGGGGACTCGACCAGGCGGCCCCGCCCGACGTGGAAGTCGGCATCGGTGGCGGAGAATTCGTAGCCCTTGAGGCGACGCTGTGGGTGAAGCGGGAACCGCATGCCCCACAACCGTTCGGCGACCGCCGCGGCGGCGTCGACGGGCATGGGAAGGTCGATTCCGAGAGGCACCGCGATGTCCTGACCGTGAACCAGTACGTCCAACAGCGGGTCGAGCTCGGCGGTACCCGGCGGGCGCTTGCGCGAGCCACGCATTTTCCGCAACGCCGCGGCCAGCTGTTCGGGAGTTCGCTTGTCGTGCACCGCTGCTCGATGAACCGTCGCATTGAACCGGAACCCGTTGCGGAGCGCTTCGGCGAGCATCGTCCACGTGCTCAAGTGCGAATGCGTGAGGTGTGCAGCGACGTCGCGCACCGTCCACCCCTCGCACAGCGACGGCGTCGACCATCGATCGGCGCCGATGCCGTCGAACATGTCCGCGAGTGTCGAGCGCTGTTCGTCGATGTGCCGCCATATCGTGTCGGAGTCCATGACCGCCCCTTTTTTAGTCAGGTTTCCTGACCAATGTAGTCAGGAGATCGTACTAAAGTCAACGGTGTGCCCGAGATGCCGAACGTCGCCACGCTCATGTTCATCGGGCATCGGGCGGTCGAGGCCCGTGTGATGGAGGCATTGGCCGCCGCGGGTGCCAACGACATCACTGCAGCGCAGAGCCGGTTGATGCAACGTCTCGATCCGCAGGGAATGCGACTCACCGATCTCGCCGAGCAGGCGCGCGTCACCAAGCAGACGGCCGGTGCGCTGGTCGACCAACTGCAACGCTCGGGTTATGTGCTGCGCTCCCCTGATCCAACCGACGCGCGGGCCCGCCTCGTCACGCTGAGCGAGAAGGGGCTTGCGGTGTGCCGGACTGCGGGCGCGGAGGTCGCAAAGGTCGAAGACGAATGGCGACGCTACATCGGCGACCGCCGATTTCAGCAGCTTCGCGAAGCGCTGACCGCGCTGCGCGAGATCACCGACCCCTATCGGTGATCTCGAACCGCTGGTTAGTCGGCGTCCATCGAGCCGGGGGCGGTCTTGGAGACCTGCACCAGGAACTCGTAGTTGTTCTTGGTCTTGCGCAGCTGGCTCATCAACAGGTCGATGGCCTGGTGCGGATCCAGCCCGGACAGCACGCGACGCAGTTTGTGCACGATCGCGAACTCGTCGGGCGAGAGCAGCAGCTCGTCCTTGCGGGTGCCGGACGGGTTGACGTCGACGGCCGGGAAGACGCGCCGCTCGGCGATCTTGCGGTCGAGCTTGAGCTCGGCGTTGCCGGTGCCCTTGAACTCCTCGAAGATCACGGTGTCGCCGGTCGACCCGGTCTCCACCATCGCGGTGGCGACGATGGTCAGCGAGCCGCCCTCTTCGATGTTGCGGGCCGCGCCGAGGAACCGCTTGGGCGGATACAGCGCGGTCGAGTCCACACCACCGGACAGGATGCGACCCGAGGCCGGCGACGCGTTGTTGTACGCGCGGCCGAGGCGGGTGATCGAGTCCAGCAGCACGACGACGTCCTTACCCTGCTCGACGAGTCGCTTGGCCCGCTCGATCGCCAACTCGGCGGCCTGGGTGTGATCGGACGGCGGCCGGTCGAACGTTGAGGCGATGACCTCGCCCTTGACCGAGCGCTGCATGTCGGTCACCTCTTCCGGACGCTCGTCGACGAGCACCACCATCAAGTGGCATTCCGGGTTGTTGGTGGTGATCGCGTTGGCGATGTCCTGCAGGATCGTCGTCTTACCGGCCTTGGGCGGCGACACGATCAGCGCGCGCTGGCCCTTGCCGATCGGCATGATCAGGTCGATGACGCGGGTGGTCAGCTTCTCGGTGTTCGTCTCCAGGCGCAGCCGCTGGTTCGGGTAGAGCGGCGTGAGCTTGTTGAACTCCGGCCGCTTCTTGGCCTCCTCGACCGGTTTGCCGTTGACGGTGTCCAGCCGGACCAGCGGATTGAACTTCTGCCGCGGGTTCTTGTCGCCGCCTTCTCCATCTCGGGGCACCCGCACGGCGCCGGTCACGGCGTCACCGCGGCGTAAACCGTTCTTGCGCACCATATTCATCGAGACGTACACGTCGTTCGGGCCGGCCAGATAGCCGGAGGTGCGGACGAACGCGTAGTTGTCGAGAACGTCGAGGATGCCGGCGACGGGCTGAACGACGTCGTCCTCGCGCAGCTCGGTGTCGCGGTCACCGCCGCCGTCACCGCCGCCGCGCTCACGACGCCTGCGGTCCCGGAACCGGCGGCCGCGACGACCGCCACGGCCTTCGCCGTCGTCGTCGTTGTTGCCGCCGCCGCGGTTCTGGCCACCCTGTTGGTCGCCCTGCTGCTGATCGCCGTCGGACTTGGTATCCGACTTGTTGGACCGGTCGTTCTGGCGGTCGTCGGTCTTGGCGTCCCGAGGCGCGTTGTCCGGCTGGTTACCCGAGGCATCGGGTGTGCCGGCGCCCCGCGACGCTCCGCGACGCTCACGGCGCCGGGGCTGTTGGTCGGCGTCAATGTCCGAACCACCGTCGCTGCTCTCGGCGCCCGAATCGGCGTTCGGGGCATCTTTCGCGGGCTCGCCCGTCTTGGCTTCGGCGGCCGCAGGCGCATCGCCGCCCGCGGATGTCTTTCCACGGCCGTTCGACGCACCGCGCCGCTCACGGATGGCGGCGACCAGTTCGCTCTTGCGCATACCGGACGCGCCCTCGACGCCCATTTCCTTGGCCAGTGCACGCAGTTCGGGCAGCACCATGGTCGACAGCGAGCCGCCGCGGTTGCCGGAAGCGACCTCGGCGGTGGGTGCGGTCTCCGCGGTCGGCGCGTCCGCCGCCGCAGAAGTTGAAGTTTCTGAACTCACGGCGTTCGACAGCTCGCCGTTGTCGCTGCTGCCCCCAGCCGTGATCAGGTCCGTTTCAGTCACGGATGTCCTTTCTTTCCCTCGCAGAACGAGTCGCGCGGGGGTTCGGTGCGATCAGTTGATCCACTGAACGCATGGGCCCCACCATTGCCCCTGCAACGGTGATGGCCGGGCTTCGCCGGTATACGGCGAACCGTCAATCCACGAGTAGACCACGGGGAAAATGGGTGGTGTCCTAGTGTCGGCGCAGGTAGAGACGCTGCGATTGCCTGACGACAGCGAGAATATCCCGCATCGGGACGGGAAGCAAGAAAGACATGAGTGTCGTGTTGCTCCTGTGACTCGTGTTCCTGCCGGCCTCAGCGTCGTAACGCCACGCCCGACGTCCATCTGGCGCCGTCACCGATACCCATGGCTTTGACGGTGAACCCGTTCGCGGTGCCGTACTCGAGAGCTTCTGCGGGTAGCTCCGGTGACGTGCTGAGCGCAAGCACCGAAGGACCCGCTCCCGAGAGCGCCGCCGCAATGCCGCAACGTCGCAAGACTTGCAGATATTCCGCGGAGGCAGGCATCGCCGAAGCCCGTTGCGGCTGATGCAGGACATCCTCGGTGGCCGGCATCAGCAGGTCGGGCCGTGCCGTCAACGCAAGGACCATCAGGGCCGCCCTGCTCACGTTGAATCGCGCGTCGGCGTGGCTGACCTTCTCCGGCAGGAGCACGCGGGTCTCGGCCGTCAACGAACTCTCGTCGGGTATCGCGACGAACAGGCCGATGTCGGGGTGGATCCGGATAGGCGCGGCATCGAATCGGGCCGTCGACTCCTCCCCTTGCGTCCAGGACACCACGCCACCGCCCAGCACCGCCGCCGAGGCATTATCGGGATGGCCTTCGAACTCCGAGGACAACTGGATGAGGTCTTGTTCCGAGAGGATCTCCGAAGAGGTCTGTGCCGCAAGGCCGTTGACCACCGAGAGTCCGCTCACGACCGCTGCTGCCGACGATCCGAGCCCTCGCGAGTGCGGAATGTCGTTTCGGCACCGCACGGTCATGCCTGGAGCGCTGATGTCCAGCGCCTGGAATCCTCTCCGGATGGCCTGTACCACAAGGTGCGTCTCATCCAGCGGCACCTGGCCCTCGCCCTCGCCTTCTACAACGACCGTCAGGCCGGACTCCGTTGTCTCGACGATGATCTCGTCGTAGAGACTCAACGCGATGCCTAGGCTGTCGAAACCCGGGCCGAGGTTCGCGCTGGATGCCGCCACCACAGAGGTGGCCCTCAGTCCCGGTGGCAATACGTGAGTCACCGGCTATCCCAGCTCCAGCTGCTCGACCACGGCCACCGGATCGACGGGCACCGCGATGACCGGCGGCATGCCCTTTAACGCGGTGTCCGGGTCCTTGAGCCCGTTGCCGGTGACCGTGCACACGACCGTCGAACCCTTGGCCACCCAACCGTCTTCGATCGATTTGAGCAGACCGGCGATGCTGGCCGCCGATGCGGGCTCGACGAACACGCCTTCGGTGCTGGCCACCAGGTGGTACGCCGAGAGGATCTCCTCGTCGGTGGCGGCCAGGAATCGACCGTCGGACTGCTGCGCTGCCGCCACGGCGGTGGTCCACGATGCGGGCGAGCCGATCCGGATGGCCGTCGCGATGGTCTCCGGATTCTTGACCGGCTCACCGTGCACCAGCGGCGCCGCACCGGCCGCCTGAGTACCGAGCATCCGGGGAAGCCGGTCCGCGACGTCGTCGCGGTGGTACTCGGTGTAGCCCTTCCAATAGGCGGTGATGTTGCCGGCGTTGCCCACCGGCAGCGAATGCACGTCCGGAGCGCCACCCAACGCGTCGACGATCTCGAAGGCCGCGGTCTTCTGCCCCTCGATTCGGTAGGGGTTGACGGAGTTGACCAGCGATATGGTCGGAAAGTCGGCGGTCAGCTTGCGCGCCAGCTCCAGACAGTCATCGAAGTTGCCGTCGACCTGGATGATCTTTGCACCGTGCATGACGGCCTGGGCAAGCTTGCCCATCGCGATCTTGCCCTGCGGCACCAGCACCGCGCAGGTGATACCCGCCCTGGCCGCATAGGCCGCGGCTGATGCCGACGTGTTACCCGTCGATGCGCACAGCACCGCCTGCTGGCCGCGCGCGACCGCCTCGGTCACCGCCATGGTCATGCCGCGATCCTTGAACGACCCGGTCGGGTTGAGCCCTTCCACCTTGAGATGCACTGTGCACCCAGTCAGTTCGGACAGCCGCTGCGCGGGTAGCAGCGGAGTCCCGCCCTCACGCAGGGTGATCGGTGTCCAGCCGTCCTCGACCGGCAGACGGTCGCGGTACGCCGCGATCAGCCCGGGCCAGGGCTGATGAACAGCCTGCGCCGAGGTGCTCATTCGGTGGTTCCTTCCATGCGGAGCACGCTGTTGATGCTCTGCACGACATCGAGGTCGGCCAGCGCGGCCACGGTCTCCGACAGTGCCGCGTCCGTGGCCTGATGGGTCACCACCACGATGCGCGCACCGCAGCGCTGACCGTCCTCGTCGACCATGCCCTCTTGTCGCACCTCGGCGATGCTGACGTCGCGCTTGCCGAATTCGGCTGCCACAGCGGACAGTACGCCGGCTCGGTCGGCGACGTTCATGTTCACGTAGTAACGAGTCGGGATCAAGCCGATCGGCGCGATGGGCAGCTTGGCGTACTTCGATTCCCGCGGTCCGCGGCCGCCCTGCACGCGGTTGCGAGCCGCCATCACGAGATCACCCATCACCGCAGAGGCCGTGGGTGCACCGCCGGCCCCCTGCCCGTAGAACATCAGGCGGCCCGCGGCTTCGGCCTCGACCACCACCGCGTTGAACGCTCCGTTCACGGCGGCGAGCGGGTGATCCAACGGTACCAGCGCGGGGTACACCCGCGCCGAAACCCATTGCTGTCCTTTACTGTCCGTCAGCCGCTCGCAGATGGCCAGGAGTTTGATCGTGCAGCCGAGCGCCTCGGCGGATTCGAAGTCGGCAGTGCTGACCTTGGTGATGCCCTCGCGGTACACGTCATCGGAGCTGACCCGGGTGTGGAAGGCGATCGAGGCCAGGATCGCCGCCTTCGCCGCGGCGTCGTATCCCTCGACATCGGCGGTCGGGTCGGCCTCGGCGTATCCGAGGGCGCTCGCGTCGGCCAGCGCGCCGGTGTAATCGGCGCCGGTGCTGTCCATCTCCGAGAGGATGTAGTTGGTGGTGCCGTTGACGATGCCCGCCACACGCACGACCGAGTCCCCCGCCAGCGACTGGGTCAGCGGCCGGATGACGGGGATCGCACCGGCGACGGAAGCCTCGAAATACAGGTCTACCCGGGCGTTTTCGGCCGCCTGAGCCAACTCCCCGGTCGAGACGGCCATCAGCGCCTTGTTGGCCGTGACCACGGACTTGCCCTGCTCCAGCGCGGTCAGGATCGCTTTGCGCGCGGGTTCCACGGGCCCCATCAACTCGACGACGATATCGACGTCGTCGCGGGACACGAGCTCCTCGACGTTGTCGGTGAGCATGTCGACGGGGATTCCGCGGTCATCGGCCACTCGACGGACGCCGACGCCGCGCAGCACCAACGGCGCGCCGATGCGTGCGGCCAGGTCGTCGGCGCTCTCCTCGATGATGCGCACAACCTGGCTACCGACATTTCCAAAGCCAAGGACCGCTACGCCGATGGGCTTTTCGGAGTCAGTCATCGTTACCTCACTTCCAGACTCAGCAGATCGTCGACCGTCTCGCGGCGCAGTATCAGGCGGGCTCGCCCGTCGCGCACGGCCACCACGGCGGGACGACCGATCAGGTTGTACCGACTCGACATGGAATAGCAGTAGGCGCCGGTCGCCGCGACCCCCAAGAGGTCACCGGGCCGGAGGTCATCGGGCACCCAGGTGTCGCGGACAACGATATCGCCGCTCTCGCAATGCTTTCCGACGATTCTGCCGATTGCGGGTGCGGCCTCGGTGTGCCGCGATATCAACCGTACGTCGTATTCCGCACCGTAGAGAGACGTCCGGATGTTATCGCTCATACCGCCGTCCACGCTGACATAACGGCGATGTGCGGTCGGGCTCACGGCGACGTCCTTGACGGTGCCCACCTCGTAGAGCGTGATGGTCCCGGGACCGGCGATGGCCCGACCCGGCTCGACCACCAACCGCGGAGTCGGTAGCCCGACGGCAGCCGACTCGTCGCGCACGATCGCGGTCAGCTTGGCCGCCAGGTCGGCGATCGGAGGCGGATCGTCCTGGGGCAGATACGAGATGCCGAGGCCCCCACCCAGGTCGACGATCGACATCTGCGAGGTCTTGTCGACACCGAACTCGGCGACCACGTCGCGCAGGAGACCGATCACCCGGTGCGCGGCGATCTCGAAGCCGGCGACGTCGAAGATCTGAGAACCGATGTGGCTGTGCAGACCCTTGAGGCGTAGGTGATCGGTCTCGAACACCCGCCGGACGGCGTCCATGGCGGCGCCCGAAGCCAGTGAGAGCCCGAACTTCTGGTCCTCGTGCGCGGTCGAGATGAACTCGTGGGTGTGCGCTTCGACGCCAACCGTGACGCGGACCAACACGTCCTGGACCACTCCGGCTGCGCCGGCGATCTGGTCGAGACGGTCGATCTCGATCATCGAGTCGACCACCACGTGCTCGATACCGGCTTCGACGGCGGCGGTGAGCTCGACAACCGATTTGTTGTTGCCGTGCAACGCGATCCGCGCGGCAGGAAAACCACCGGCCATCGCGACGGCCATCTCACCTCCGCTGGCCACGTCGAGCGAAAGGCCCTCTTCGGCGATCCAGCGGGCGACCTCGGTGCACATGAACGCCTTGGCCGCGTAGCGGACGTTGTCACCCCCGCCGAACGCGGCGGCGATCTCGCGACAGCGCGACCGAAAGTCGTCCTCGTCCACCACGAATGTCGGCGTTCCGAACTCTGCGGCGATGTCGGTCACCGGCACACCGCCGATCGACACCACACCGTCGTCGTCGCGAATGGTGCTGCGGGGCCAGACGTTCGACGCCAACAGGACGAGCTCGGTCGGGGACTGCGGGCGTGGCGGAGCGCCACCGTGATGGATCTCTTCGGCATGCCGGGGACCGGCGGGATGCGCAATCACATGCGCTCCGGAGCGGTGACGCCGAGAATCCCGAGGCCGTTCGCGATCACCTGACGAGTGGCCTGGCATAGCGCCAGGCGCGCACCGTGCACCTCGTTGGGGGTCTCGTCGCCTTGCGGCAGCACGCGGCAGGAGTCGTAGAACCGGTGGTAGTCCCCGGCCAGATCCTCGAGGTATCGCGACACACGGTGCGGTTCGCGCAGTGCCGCAGCCGTTTTGAGCACTCGCGGAAACTCGCCGATGTTGCGAATCAGCGTGCCTTCCTTGTCGTGGTCGAGCAGTTGCAGGTTCTCGGCGCTGGGCACGACACCCAGTTCGGCGGCGTTACGGGCCAGGGCGGACAGCCGCGCATGCGCGTACTGCACGTAATAGACCGGGTTTTCGTTGGATGCCGACGACCACAGCTCCAGGTCGATGTCGATCGGGCTGTCGACCGAGGAACGGATCAGCGAATAGCGGGCGGCATCGACGCCGATCGCCTCGACAAGGTCGTCGAGCGTGATCACCGTGCCCGCCCGCTTACTCATCCTCACCGGTTGACCCTCGCGCACCAGATTGACCATCTGACCGATGAGCACCTCGACCGTGGCAGGATCCTCACCCAGCGCGGCCGCCACCGCCTTGAGCCGGGCGATGTAGCCGTGGTGATCGGCGCCGAGCATGTAGATGCACAGGTCGAATCCGCGCTGGCGCTTGTCGAGGTAGTAGGCGATGTCCGCGGCGATGTAGGCCGGCGCACCGTCGCTCTTGATCACGACGCGGTCCTTGTCGTCGCCGTAATCGGTGGTGCGCAACCAGGTTGCGCCGTCCTTCTCATAGATGCTGCCCGCTTCGCGCAGTCGTGCGACGGCCTGCTCGACGCGCCCGGATGTGTGCATCGAGTCTTCGTGGGTGTAGACGTCGAAGTCGGTGCCGAAGTCGTGCAAGGACTGCTTGATGTGGGCGAACATCAGGTCCACACCGATGGCGCGGAAGGTCTCGCGCATCTCGCTTTCGGGCAGGCCAAGCGCATCGGGTTCCTTGACCAGCACTTGAGCGGCGATGTCCTTGATGTAGTCGCCCGCGTAGCCGTCGTCGGGGGTCGGTTCACCCTTGGCGGCGGCAATCAGAGAGTTGGTGAACCGGTCGATCTGGGCGCCGTGGTCGTTGAAGTAGTACTCGCGGGTGACGGCGGCGCCTTGGGTGGACAAAAGCCGGCCGAGAGCGTCGCCGACGGCCGCCCAGCGGGTGCCACCGATGTGGATCGGCCCGGTGGGGTTGGCCGAGACGAACTCGAGGTTGATGTTCTGCCCCGCGAGCGCCTCCGTATGCCCGTAGGCGGCGCCGGCCGCCAAGACGTCGGTGACGATCACGTTCTGCGCCGACGCCTCGAGGCGCAGGTTCACAAAGCCAGGGCCCGCAACGTCTGCGGCAGCGATCCCGTCGTTGTCGGCCAAGGCCGAAGCCAGCCAGCCGGCCAGTTCCCGCGGATTGGCGCCGACCTTCTTGCCCAGCTGAAGGGCCAGGTTGGTGGCATAGTCGCCGTGCTCGGGATTACGCGGACGTTCGACGGTGACGGTCTCCGGCAGCACCGACGCATCAAGCCCATGCTGGACGAGCACCGCGGCGGCGGTGGTCTTGAGCAGGTCGGCCAGGTCGGCGGGGGTCACGAGGGTCCATCCTATGGTCTTGGGTGGTCAGCCCCGAATCCGTTTCCGATCACCCGAATGCGTTAGGCTGTCCAAGCCCATCGGCGCCGTTTCTCACGCGCCCCCGTAGCTCAGGGGATAGAGCGTCTGCCTCCGGAGCAGAAGGCCGCAGGTTCGAATCCTGCCGGGGGCACAATCTGACCAGGTCTTTCGCCCTCTGCACAACGCTCAGACCCTTCTAAACTGATTGACCGCGACATAGCCGGAATCCCGGCGTGCGGAGTCGAACGCTAAACGTTCCTGGGCGTAGCGTGCAGAAGCTCGTCGCAGCACCGCCGCCGGCCCCTCGTCCCGAGGTAGCGTGCGACGCGATGACCGGGCCTCGGATCGTTCTTGACGACGTAGCCCGGCCTGGACCCGAGTGCGCTCGATGCTGATTGAGCGGCCGTCCAAGTCGACGTCAGACCCGGCGGCATTGTGGGCGACCTCCCTGTGCATCACACCTAGGCCAGCATCGAGCCCCCCGCATCGACTGCATTGTCCAGCGATCGCGGCCGGAACCAGCGCATAGACCAACGAGTTGATCGTCGCGGCGCGGGCATGGTGCAGGGCGACGGTGAATTTGCTCCCTACGGGCGACGGGCAGATTTGCGGTGCCAGGACATGAACATCGAAATTCGGCTCTGGCCGATGCCAGCCCTGACCGGCGCGCGCTAACTTGAGGGACTGTGGCGACCGCGGCGGGGCGAACTGGCGAACGGGCATCCTCACAGCAGCCCTGGACGGCCGTGGCACCTCAGGCTGATGCGCCGTTGATCGGCTGCTTGGCCGCAGTGATTTGCGTCATCGGCGCGGGGAACCCGTCGTTCTGGTACGACGAGGCCGCCACTATGTCGGCGACCGGCCGCTCACTGGCGGAGCTGGCGAAGCTGATCGCCACCAGCGACGCGGCACACCCGCTCTACTACCTGCTGATGCACGGATGGTTCGAGATCGCGCCACGAACCGAGTTTTGGGCACGAGTACCCAGTTCGATCGCGATCGGCTTCGCCGCGGCGGGACTCGTGGTGTTGGCCCGGTTGCTTTCGAATCGGGCTCTCGGAATCAGCGCCGGGTTGGTGTTCGCGATCCTGCCGCGAGTCACCTGGGCCGGCATCGAGGCGAGGCCCTATGCACTGACCTGTGTTGCGTCCATCTGGCTGACGGTTCTACTGGTCGTCGCCGCCCGCCGCGGAAGGAGCTGGTTGTGGGCTGCTTACGCGGGGCTATTTGCCGTATCGGTGTTGCTTCACATCCACCTGGCGATGATCGCGTTGGTGCATCTGGCTGTCGTTGTGGTTCTCCGGTTGCCCCGGTCGACGATGATCCGATGGGTCGCGGCCACGGGAACCGCTGTAGCCGTGCTGATTCCGTACTTGGCATTCTTGAGTGGACAGACGTCGCAGCTGGCGTGGATCGAGCCGTTGAGCCTTGAGACATTGGCTCACGTCTTCGGAACGCAGTACTTCGACCGCTCGATTCCGTTCGCCGCCATCGCAGCGCTAGTGGTGGTGTTGTCGTTCGCGATTCCTCGCTACCGACGGCAATGGCGCACCGTTCCCGGCTCGCTGGAGGTCGTGGCGATATCGGCGCTGTGGATTGTGCTGCCTACCGGATTTATCCTCGTCGCCTCCGCGATACTGCAACCGCTCTACGCCGATCGGTATCTGACTTTCACCGCTCCCGCTGCCGCTCTGGGGATTGGGATGTGCGTGGTGGTGCTGGGACGCAATGCCAGGGGTATCGCCATCATCTGCGCGTTGTTGGCCGTCGCTGCTGTGCCCAATTACATCTGGCAGCGCAGCGATTATGCCAAGGCGAAGATGGATTACAGCCAGGTCGCCGATTTGATCAGCGCGCATGCGTCTCCGGGTGACTGCTTGCTTCTGGACGACACCGTCGATTGGCGGCCAGGCCCGATTCGGCCACTGGCGCATGCTAGACCAGCGGCCTACGCGGGTCTCGTCGACGTGGGTCTGGGCCGGCCCGCGGAGGAAGCAGGGCAGCTATGGGACTCCAACCTTGCTCCGTTCCAGGTGGTCGACCGCATCGCGAAATGCGATGTGATTTGGACGATCTCGCAGAAAGACCCGACGCTGCCGTCGCATGAGGCAGGTATCGCGCTCCCACCGGGACCGCGTTTCACCACCGCGAATGCCTTTTGGGTGCCGCGAGACCTCGGTTTTCGCCTCGTTGAGCGGTGGCAGTTCAACATCAGCCAGGTGATCAAAGCTATCCGATAGACGCTTACCCTCGTCGCCGCTACCACGCTCCGGGAGACGCTGCAGGCATCGACACACTCACCAGATGCGGCGCTGTGCAACGCGTGGACGGATGCTCGCGTGGCCGGCGTGCTACGGGCCCTGTTCGGTGTCACGACGTCGCAGGGGTCTCCTCCTGGTTGAAATCCCCGGTCGATTTGATGTTCAAGTTCCCCGGATGAGTTCTCCGGTCGCGACGTTGACTCGATCGAACGCCGCTTCGTTTGTCGCCGCACCTTCGGGGGTAGTCGATGAACGCTGTTTTACTCGAGAGGAGGCGCTATGACCGACTTGAGCACTCTCTTCGGATCGCTCCAGTCGATCATCTGGCTGCTGGTGGTCATCCTCATCATCGCCGTGATCATCTGGGCTGTGCGTATCGCATCCGCGCCGCGACCACGGTCGCACGAGCCACCGCCGGTGGTGCAGCAACCGATCGTGCAGCAGCCGACGCCGAGCAGCGGTCTGGCGCCAGGCTGGTACCCGGACCAGAACGACCCGAACTCGATGCGCTATTACGACGGCCGGACGTGGACGTCACAGACCGAACCCCGCCGCTGACTAGAACGGCAGCGTCGTACCGTTCCTTCTCCGCGAACCCCACAATCTCCTGGCGTCGTCGTAATCGCATGCGACCGCGCCCCGACCGCTCAGTGTCGGCCACCCTTCAAGCCGTACCGGCTGTCGATGCGGACGTTGGCAAACACCAGCGCCGCCGCCTTGACCACCCTCGAGGCGAATCGTCGGCACGGGAGAGTAACGGCCGCCCGCTGGACTGATCGTGAGGCGCTCGCATTTCCGCGATCGTTACCATGACCGGGTCGGTCGATGAGTTGCTCGCCGCGGAGACGGTTGCCACGGCTGTTGGGCTGAAGGGGTGTATGGGGTGGCCGAGAACCTCGATGTCGATCCCACAGGTCTGCGCACGGCCGCCGCGGGCAGTGACGGACTCGCCGCCGCGTTGGGTGCTACCCCATCAGCAGCGAGCGCAGGAGGCGGTCAGGCGACGCACGCGGCAGTGTCGGCCATGGACGCGGCAATTGCCACGGCGCGCCTTGGCCAGTCGGCGCGGATATCCCAGCAGGCCGCCGACATGCAGTCGGCCGGCAGCACCTACCAGAGCACCGACGAACGCGCTGCCGGCGAACTCGCGGAATCGATGTGACCCCAGCCAGCGCGGTGGGCAGCTCGACGGTGCCGCTGCGCTCTCAGATCGCGAATTGGGATGTCGCGCATCTGGAGAGTGCTGCAACGAGGTGGCGCTCGCTGGCCGCCCAATCCGAGCGGCTGTTCGCAGAACACGCGCAGAACGTGCGTATGCCGGGCGGCACCACGTGGAAAGGCAGCGCTGCCGAGGCAGCATCCGACCGTGTTACCGCCGACATGGTGGTGGTGCGGCGCCATAGCGACCTCATGCGACAGGCTGCCGCCGCTGCGGCCCGCGGCTCAGGTGATCTTCGAGCCGCCCAAGTCAAAGCACTGGATGCCATCGCCGACGCCGAAGCCGATGGATTCCGGGTCGGCGAGGACTTGTCCGTGACCGACACACAGCAGCGAGAGCCAGCCGAAGCAGCCGCCCGCCAGCGCGTCGCAACCGAGCACGCGGAGTACATCCGCTGGCACGCCGAGCAACTGGCGCAGACGGACAGCCACATCGCAACCCAGGTGACGGCCACGGTCGCTGAGTTGGGGGGCACCACATTCGAGCAGTCCGGCGATGATTCGACACAGATGCTCACTGACGACGAGGAGCGCCAGGGGCCGGAGTATGCCACCGACATATCCTCGGGTGACGTCGAGGTGATTGATCGGGCCAATCGTGAACTGCTTCAGGAGATGTTGGAGGACGTCCAGCAGTTGCCCGACGGTCAGGTCAAGCAGGACCGGCTGGCCGACATCGCCGCCATCGAAGAAGCTCTGCGGGTGCCCGACTCCCATCTGATCTATGTGGAAAAGCCCGACGACTGGTCCGAGATGGTCCCAGCGGCGACGGCGGTCAGCGACCCGTTCGAGGCCGACCACGTCTCCGTGACCGTTCCCGGCGTATCGAGCACCACTCGCGGCGCGATAGCCGGCATGACTCGCGAAAGTTACCAACTACAGCAAGAAGCGATCGATGTCGCCAGAAGAGTCGGGGCAAGCCAGAATGTCGCGGCTGTGGCATGGGTGGGGTATCAGCCGCCGCCGAACTTGGGGTCGACCGACGTGCTCAGCGATGACCTGGCCCAGGCAGGGGCGCCCAAACTCACGTCCTTCCTGCACGACCTCGACGCCGCCAAGCGCAACCCTGACCAGACCCTTGCCTTGTTCGGACATTCCTATGGCTCGTTGACGTCGGGCATCGCCCTTCAGGACGGAGCCAGCCAAGTGGTGGACAATTCAGTGATGTACGGGTCGCCGGGATTCAAGGCCGACACCCCTGCCGACCTCGGAATGAACGACAACAACTTCTTTGTGATGTCGGCGTCAGACGACCCGATCAACTACATTGCCGACCTTGCGCCGCTACACGGCTGGGGATCGAGCCCGAACGACGTCATCGACGACGACGGAGATCTTCGGTTCCGGTTCCAACACCTGGAAGCAGATGCCGGCCTCACACCTATCGACGGCTACGAATCCAAGATCGGGGCGTCTGGGCACTCGGAGTATGGCCGCGATGCAGGAGATCGAATGACCGGATACAACCTGGCGGCAATCCTGCTCGACCGCCCAGATCTCACGGTGAAGGAAACCCCGCTCTCATGGTGACCCGACAGTGCGGCGAACGAGCGCCGCGCCGCCTGGCGGCACTGACTTTTCTGTTGTGTACCTCGACGTTGATAGGTGGCTGCACCTTGACCGAGAATCCGCACGAGTCCAAGACCGTCAAGGGTGATGAGGCGGTGCAACTGATCGACAGCATGCGCGACAAGGGCTCCTACGAGGACACCCGCGAACGCCTCAATGAGACCGCCCGCGTGATCGGCGAACGGATCGCCGCAGCCGTCCCCGGCCAGACCTGGAGATTCGATGACGACCCGCACGGGCTGAAGGCCGCCAGGAACGGAGCATTGTGCGAAAAGCTCAATGCAGACGTCGCGCGGCGTCCCCGAGCGGACCCAGTTGTGTTCGGCAGGACGTTCTCCGCGGAGGAGTTCGCGACAGCGGCCGACATCGTGCACGAAGAAGCCGCGCAGTACGGCGCCACGGACGATTCTTCGCTGTTCAACGAGCAAGACAAGCGCGACTTCGACCTGCAGGGCAACGGTTACGAATTCAACCTTGGACAAATCAATTTCGCCACACTCACGATCACCGGCGACTGCTTCCTTCTGCAGAAGGTGCTCGAGCTGCCACCCGGGCAGCTCCCACCAGAACCACCCATCCTGCCGACGACACCCACTCCGTGACCGCCGGTGTGGACCACCCGGCCACGGTCAGCAGCAAACGGTCGTCGTGGTTGTCGGTTCGCCGTCGCGTGCGGTACCAGCGCAGCACCGATCCCCTTCGACGTCGGCGTCCTGGCGCAATGAGCCGCTGCCGAATGTCTCGGAGTCAGCCAGCACGGCGTAGACCTCCCATTTTTCGCCGGCAGGCCCCCTGACCCAGACCTTGTCCTGTTTGGCAAAGCAACACGTCGTGCCGATCTCCTCGTCGGTGAACAGGCCCTCCCCCGCGAGCCGCGCGAGTTCGGCGTGCACCGTCTCGCTGGATTCCACCTCGACGCCGAGGTGGTTGATAGTTCCGCCCTTCCCGTGATTCTCCAGTAGGACGAGCTTGAGCGGCGGGTCGACGATGGCGAAGTTGGCGTACCCCTCTTTGAGCTTCGCGGGCTCTGCGTTGAACAGCTTCGAATAGAACGTGACGGCTTCGTCGAGGTCGTCGACGTTGAGTGCCAGTTGAACCCGGGACATGGTGACCTCCATACCTGTGTGACATATATCGAACTCGAGGTAGGGCCGATACTGCCACCTTTTTGATATATGTCAACCCATCTGGCACGATGGATTCATGCCCAAAGCGTTGCCGATGGTCGACATCTCCGCCCCTGTTTGCTGCGAGCCGGTCGCAGCCGGGCGGCTCGACGACGCCGCGGCCCTCGGCATCGCCCTGCGCCTCAAAGCGCTGGCCGACCCCATGCGAGTCACGCTGGTGTCGCTGCTGTTCAGTGCAGCGGAGGGCGAACTGTGCAGCCGAGATCTCGCAGCGGACGTCGGCCTTTCCGAGTCCACCGTCAGTCATCACCTGTCGCAGCTTCGCAAAGCGGGCCTGGTGGAATCCGAGCGACGCGGCATGAACGTCTATCACCAACCCAACCGCGACGCCCTGGCGGCTCTGTGCCGCGTACTCGATCCGAGTTGCTGCCTGTAGCCGATCGTAGAGCCGCTGTGCCACAACGCTTTTGGGGCGCTCGGCCAACCCACCTCAGATCGGCAGGCTGGTACCGGTTTCCTTCTCCGCGAACTCCCACAGCCGTCTGGCGTCGTCGTAATCGCACGCCACCGCGCCGCGCCCGCTCAACGTCGGCGCACCCTTCAAGCCGTACCTGCTGTCGATGCCGACATAACTGCCGGGTGGAATCGGCTCGGTGATGCAGTACAGCGTCGGCGCCGCGCCCGCTTCGAGGTCGTTGGCCAGCACTCGGGCCGCCGCCTTGACCACTGCGTGAAACACGGCCATCACCGGCTTTTCGGAGACGTTCGACAGGTTCGAGGCCACCCAGCCGGGGTGCGTCAGGAAGCTGGTGATCGGCGAGCCGGCCTCGCGCAGCCGGCGGTCCAGTTCGAGGCCCCATAGCATCACGGCCAGCTTTGAGCGGGCGTATGCCGGGAAGGCCGACCAATTGCCGGTGCGCAGATGAGGGTCATCGAAGTCGATGCTCGCCGACTTGTGCGCGTCGGAGCCCACGTTGATGATCTTCGACCGCACTCGCCCGAAGAGCAAATTGCTCAACGCGAACGGCCCTAAGAAGTTGGTGCCGAGCGTGATCTCGAAGCCGTCCACGGTTTCACGTCGGCTCTGCGCGACGAGGCCCGCGTTGTTGATGAGGATGTCGACGTCGCCCTCGAGCAGATCCGGGAAGGCGCGCACCGACGACTGATCGGCCAAGTCGAGCTTGACCACTGACGTGTCGCCGCCCATCTCCGCGGCCCGTTGTGCGCCCAACTCGAGGTTGCGCACCGCCAGGATGACATGTGCGCCCGCAGCGGTCAGGGCCCGCGCCGTCGCCAAGCCGACTCCGTTGGTCGCGCCCGTGACGATGACCCGCTTTCCGCTCAGATTGCCGAGCCGGCTCGGCGACCAATTCGTAGCCACCGTGTGAGGCTAGGTGATGCGGTGGAGCGCATGATCGTTGACACGACACAGTGGTGCTGGTTGTCTACTGGCCGATGAGCGACTCCGCCCGCGAGATCGAGAATCTCGTCTACGCCTACGCTGAGCGAATCGACGCCGGCGATTTCGACGGTGTCGGCGCACTCTTCGCCCATGGCCGGATCCGCGCCGTCGAGAACGGGCCGCCGGAAACGGTTTTCGAGGGCGCGACCCGAGTGCGACAGATGTTCGAGACGGCGGTGCGCCTGTACGACGACGGCACCCCCAAGACCAAGCACCTCACCACCAATGTGACGATCCACGTCGACGAGGACGCCGGGACCGGTCACGCTAGCGCCTACTACTGCGTCACGCAGGCCACCCCCGAACTGCCACTGCAGGTCATCGTGGCCGGCCGATACCGCGACACCTTTCACCGCGTCGACGGCTCATGGTGGTTCGACACTCGCACCATGTTCGTCGACCAGGTGGGCGACACCAGCCACCACCTCACGTTCTAGCGGCGGCCACGACCTTCAGCCGCCCTACGGCGCGAACTCGCCCACCACGTCAGCGACCCGACGCACCTGGTCGACGTCGGAACTCGTTGGGATCAAATGAATCTCGTCGGTACCGATGTCCTCGAACCGGCGCAAGACGTCGAGCAGTTCTTGTTCACTGCCCGCCCAGCCGGTCGTGGGTGCCATCGCGTCGACCACGTCGGCAGGAATCCAGTTCATGTACCGCCGCAGATGACGGTGCACCTGCTCGCGCGGTCGGTCGTCCTCGCCGATCGCGAACCAGAACGACGTGGCCAGGTGCGGTGCGGGTTTACCGGCCTGAGCCCACGAGGCGCGGGCGACATCGAACAACTCGTTCTGCCCGTCGACGTCCAGATCCAGGGTCGTGCCTGCCAGCCCGTCGGCCCACAGTGCAGCACTGCGCACCGTCCTCGGGCCGATCGTGCCGACCAACAACCTCGGGCCGCCGGACTGCACCGGCGCCGGGCCGACCGGGAGGACGGATTCGGTGACTTTCTCGCCCGCCCAGACCCTGCGCATCACGGCGACGCGGTCGGCCATCGCCCGCATCGTTTGGCCGGCCGGGTCCGCGCCGACCGCGCGGTAGTCCTCTTCCCTACCGCCGACACCGAGACCGACCGTCAACCGTCCGCCGCAGAGCATGTCGCCGGTGGCCAGCGCCTTGGCCAGCATCACGGGGTCGTGCAGTTGCGGGACCACCACGGTGGTCACCAGGCGAACCCGCTCGGTCCACGCGGCGAGCGCCCCGAGCAGCGTCAGCGAGTGCGGGTTGTCGAACGCGACGCGCTCTCCCCAGCACAGCGACGAGAAGGGCCCGTCGTCGATCACCCGCGCCCACGTCTCGAGCGTCTCCGCGTCGAGATCGGCTTCCATGACCGGCATCGTCATCCCGATTCGCACGTCGGCGATTCTGGCACGGCTGGCAGCATGGGGACATGCCGATCACCACCACGTCCATCGCGCACATCCGCCTGACCGTGACCGACATCGAGCGATCGCGTGAATTCTACGAAGCCGTCTTTGGCTGGCGTGTTCTCTACGAGATGCCCGAAGGCGCCGATGCCGTGACCCGTGAAGCGCTGGGTTTCCTGTTCGGCGGGGTCATCTACGACCTCGGCGGCATGCTCGTGGGCTTACGACCGGCAGCGGCAGACACCGACTCCTTCGACGAGAACCGCACAGGCCTCGACCACGTCGCGTTCCGGTTGACCAGCAAGGACGAACTCGACTCCGCGGAAAGCCATCTCGATGATCTCGGCATCTCGCACGAACCGATCAAGGACATCGGGCCGATGTACATCCTCGAGTTCCGCGACCCGGACAACATCGCGCTGGAGTTGACCGCCCCGAAGTGACCAGTCAGGCGAGTGTGCCCATGATGTCGGCCACCGAACCGGTTCTGGCCGCACGGAATCCGGTACCCGCCCATACGTTCACCCCGTGCGGATCGCCCGCTCGCACGGCCGCCGCCCGCAGCGGGCTGGTCAGGTAGTGCACCTCGGGGTATCCCAACGGTGCCTCGCCTTCGTGGTCGTCAACGAACCGGTTGCGCAGGCCGCGTGCGTAACGGCCCGAGAACGCCTTCGTCACAACGGTTTCAGTGAACCCGTCGTCCTGCAACGCGGCACGGTGCACGGCGCTGCTGCCCGCCTCGTCGGCGAGCAAGAACGCGGTGCCGAGTTGTGCGGCCACCGCGCCCGCGTGCCGCACCCGCACGATGTCCTCGCTCGTCATCAGGCCACCGGCGGCGACGACGGGCACGTCGACGGTGGCCATCAATGACGCCAGCAGTTCGTCCAGCGGAACCTCGGACGGGCGCGCGGTCGGGTCGAAGGTGCCGCGGTGCCCGCCGGCCGCCGGACCCTGCGCCGTGACAGCGTCCACGCCGCGCGCGACGGCTTGCTGCGCCTCGGCCAGCGTGGTCACAGTGCCCACCGTCGTGATACCGGCCCCGCGTAACCGCTGTATCTCCTCGTTGGTGGGCAATCCGAACGTGAACGACGCCACCGCGGGCTTGAGGTCGAGCAGCACATCGAGCTTGGCCGCCCAGGCGTCGTCGTCGAACCGGGGGTCACCGAGCGCGGTGCCGTAAAGTTCGGCGTCTTTCGCCAGCGACTCGGCGTACCGTGCAAGTGGGCCGGGGCTGGCCGCACTCGGTTGCGGCACAAACAGATTGGCGCCGACGGGCCCGGAGGTGAGCTGCTGGGCGGCGGCGAGGCGCTCGGCGAATGCCTCGGCAGTGAGATAGCCCGCCGCGACGAACCCGAGACCGCCCGCATTGGTTCCCGCAGCGGCGAGTTCGGGTGTCGAGGGCCCGCCCGCCATCGGCGCCACGACGACAGGATGAGCGAGGTCGCGGAAGTCGAACGTCACCGCTACATCGTGCAACGTTGTCGGGGTTGGGCCGCGGTGGTTGACTGAATGGGTATGGCCATCGAGTTCAACCACACGATCGTCGCGGCACGGGATCGCGAGGAATCGGCCCGCTTTTTCACCGAGTTGTTCGGCTTGCCGCCTGCCAAGGAATTCGGCCCGTTCCTGGCGGTGGGCCTGGCGCACGATGCCAGTCTCGATTACGCGCAGGTCGGCCCCGGCGAGAAGATCCACCCCCAGCATCTCGCATTCCTGGTCTCCGAAGACGAGTTCACCGAGATCTACGGGCGCATCCAGGATCGTGGTCTTCAGCACTGGGCCGATCCCCACGGTTCGCGCCCGGGTGAGATCAACCACAACGACGGTGGCCGCGGCGTCTACTTCCCGGACCCGGCGGGTCACCGCCTCGAGATCATCACCCGGCCGTACGGGTCCGGAGGCTGACCCGTCACGTCAATTCAGCGAGTGCCCGCGCTGGGTCTCCTGATCGCGATAGTCGTCGGCGAGCTTGCGGACGTGCTTGGGCAGCGCATCGGCGGCCACGTCGGCCACGCTCGTCTGCTCGAGCACCGAACGCATGCTCGCCCGCAGCGCCCGCCAGACATCCCTCAGCGGTGTCGTCGGCCCGGTGTACGGCAGGTCTCCGAGCCCGATGTCGCGAACGCTGGCCAGTGGGCCGTCGATGCAGCGCAGCACGTCAGCCAGGCTGATGTCCGTGGCCGGACGAGCCAACTCGTATCCGCCTTCACGGCCGCGGTGGCTGCGCACGAGGCGGTCGGTGCGCAGGGCGGAGAGGATGTCGACGAGGAACTGCGGCGGAATCCCCTGTGCCTTGGCGAGGTCGTCGGTCGTCACGAGCACGCCGTCGTCGACCGTGGCGAGCTGCACCATCGCGCGGACGGCATACTCCGCTTTGGCCGACATGCGCATGAGCCCAGTCAATCACGCGTCACGGCGAGCACCGCGTCGGCGAGCTCGGGGCGGCACACGACGAGGTCGGGAAGCAGCGGGTCAGGGCGGTTGTAGATCAGCGGCGCGCCGTCGATGCGGGAGGTGTGCAAACCTGCGGCTCGTGCGACGGCAACCGGTGCAGCCGAGTCCCACTCGTACTGGCCGCCGGCATGCACGTACACATCCGACAGGCCCTGGACGACCGACGCCACCTTCGCCCCCGCCGAGCCCATTTCGACCAGCGTGCCCTGCAGCGCGTCGCGCACGGCGAGTGCGATCGTCGGCGGGCGCGTGCGCGACACCACGATGCGCGGTTGGTCGGGAGCAGCGGGTGGGGCCTCGACGGTGGGCGTGGCGAATGTGATGCCCTGCGCGGGAAGGGCGACCGCGCCGGCCGACAGCGTCCCGGCCTCCCAGAGCGCGACGTGCACGGCCCAGTCGTCGCGGCCCAGCTCGGAGAACTCGCGGGTGCCGTCGAGGGGGTCAACGATCCAGACGCGTTCGGCTCTCAGGCGGACCGGGTCGTCGGCGCCCTCCTCGGAGAGCACGGCGTCGTTCGGCCGCTCGGCTCGCAGCGCCTCCATCAGGAAGTCGTGGGAGCGCTTGTCTCCGGCTGCTTTCCGTTCAGCGGCGGTGGCGTCGGCGAGTTCGGAACGGACATTGAGCAGAAGTTCTCCAGCCGCGGTGGCAAGGCGTGCGGCGAGCTCGTGATCGCTCACTGCCGACCTTCCAGCATCTCGATCACCATCTGAGCCAACTCCTCCGGGTCGCGGTCGGGGGTCAGCCTCAGGTCCGGATTCTTCGGCCGCTGGTAGGGGCTGTCAATGCCGGTGAAGTGGGTGATCTCGCCGGAACGGGCCTTGGCGTACAGGCCCTTCGGATCGCGTCGTTCGCAGTCCTCCAGCGGGGTGTCGCAGAACACCTCGAAGAAGTCGAGCCCGGCGTCGGTGGTCACTTTTCGCGCCAGGGCGCGGTGCTCCTCGAGGGGGCTGATCGCGGGCACCAGCACAACCTGTCCGGAATCGGCGAGGATAGCTGCGACGTGAGCCAGCCTACGCTGGTTCTCGGCACGGTCAGACATCGAGAAGCCGAGGTCGGCGTTGAGCCCGTGACGGAGGTTGTCACCGTCGAGAACATAAGCGGGAACACCTCTTTCGATCAGCTTCTGCTCGACCAGCATCGCCACCGACGATTTGCCCGAGCCTGACAGCCCGGTAAACCACACGGTCCTGCCCTTGCTCAGCCGGTCCTCGGCCTTGCACAGCGACTCGTGCCTGACGGTGTTGGGGCTCGAGGTGCGGGCCGTCACCTGCGGCAGGATCATGCCCGCCGCGACGGTGCCGTTGGTGTTGGGATCGATCAGGATGAACGACCCCGTGGTTGCGTTGCGGCTGTACTCGTCGAGCAGCAGCGGCTGTTGTGTGCGCAGCGAAACCCGGCCCAGCTCATTGAGTTTGAGGGCGGTGACTTCCTTGTCCCGGTGCAAGGTGTTGACGTCGAGGCGGTAGTCCAGCGCCGTGACCCGGACTCGCGTGGTGCGGGTGGTGTGCTTGATCACGTAGTCGCGGCCGGGTTCGAGGGCGGAGCCGTCGGCCATCCAGCAGACGGTGGCGTCGAACTCCTGGGTCACCCGCGGCTGATTGTTGGGCCGCGCGATGAGGTCGCCGCGCGAGATGTCGATATCGTCGGTGAGGCTGATCGCCACGGCCATCGGGGGAAACGCTTCGTCGACCGGACCGCTCGGACCCTCGATCGCCGCGATCCGCGACGTCATCCCGGCGGGCAGCACGACGACGTCGTCGCCGACCCGCATCACCCCGCTCGCGACGGTGCCCGCGTAGCTGCGGTGATCGTGGTGTTCGAGGCTCTGCGGGCGGATCACGTACTGGACCGGGAACCGGACGTCGACGAGGTTGCGGTCGCCGGCGATATAGACCTCTTCGAGGTGGCTCAGCAGCGGCGGACCCTCGTACCAGGGGGTGTTGTCGGATTTGGTGACGACATTGTCGCCGTTGAGTGCGGACAGCGGAATCGTCGTCACGTCGTGGATGTCCAGGCGCGCGGCGAAATCGTGGAAGTCGTCGCGGATCTTCTCGAACTGCTCTCTGTCCCAATCGATCAGGTCCATTTTGTTCACCGCGAGCACGATGTGCCGGATGCCGAGCAGCGATGCGAGGAACGCGTGGCGGCGGGACTGCTCGAGCAATCCGTGGCGGGCGTCGACCAGGACGATCGCCAATTGCGCGGTGGATGTACCCGTGACCATGTTACGGGTGTACTGAATGTGGCCGGGGGTGTCGGCGATGATGAATTTGCGCTTGGGCGTTGCGAAGTAGCGGTAGGCGACGTCGATCGTGATGCCCTGTTCGCGCTCGGCGCGCAGACCATCGGTCACCAGCGCCAGATCTGTGTAGTCGTGGCCGCGTTCTTTGGAAGTGCGCTCCACCGAGGCCAATTGGTCTTCCATGACGGCCTTGGAGTCGAAGAGCAGCCGCCCGATCAGGGTCGACTTGCCGTCGTCGACGGACCCCGCGGTGGCGATGCGGAGCAGCGTCGCGGCGGGCCGCGTGGCGGCTCCGGGCCGCTCGGTGGTGCGAGTCATCAGTGTTGTCCGTTCTTCGCGCGAGCGTCCCCTGCCCTTCGGGCGTGGGCCCACATCAGAAGTAACCCTCTCGCTTGCGGTCTTCCATACCGGCCTCGGAGATGCGGTCGTCGGCGCGCGTGGCGCCGCGCTCGGTGAGCCGCGACACCGCCGTCTCGGCGATCACCTCGGAAACCGTTGCGGCGTACGACTCCACGCAGCCGGTGCAGGTGACATCGCCGACGGTGCGGAACCGCACCGTCTTCTCGACGATCTCCTCGTCTTTGCGCGGCTGCAGGTACTTGTGGACGGCCAGCAGCATCCCGTCGCGCTCGAACACCTTGCGGCGATGGGCGTAGTAGATCGACGGCAGCTTGATCTTCTCGGCGCCGACGTAGGACCAGATGTCGAATTCGGTCCAGTTCGACAGCGGGAACACGCGGATGTGCTCGCCCTTGTGGTGGCGGCCGTTGTAGAGGTTCCACAACTCGGGCCGCTGGGCCTTCGGGTCCCATTGGCCGAACTCGTCGCGGAACGAGAACACCCGCTCCTTGGCGCGGGCCTTCTCCTCGTCGCGGCGTGCGCCGCCGAACGCGGCGTCGAACTTGTTCTCGCGAATGGCGCGCAGCAGGGTCACCGTCTGCAGAGGATTGCGCGACGGGATCGTCTCGACCACGCGCCCGGCGTCGATGTCGTCCTGCACCTTCGCGACGACCAGCCGGACACCGAACTCCTCGACGAGCTCGTCGCGGGTCTGCAACACCTCGTCGAAATTGTGTCCGGTGTCGACGTGCATTACCGGGAAAGGCAGCCGGCCCGGCCGGAACGCCTTGAGCGCCAGATGCAGCATGACGATGGAGTCTTTGCCGCCGGAGAACAACAGCACGGGCCGCTCGAACTCCGCGGCCACCTCACGGATGATGTGGATGGCCTCGGCTTCCAAGGACCGTAGGTGGCTGAGCTCGTAACGCCCGGCGTTGAGCTGCTCGGTCGTGGCCGTCATCGTTACCTCGTTAAGTTGGTAGGAATGGCCATATTTATGGTCATTACCGGATATTAGACACCGCTGCGGTCCGAGGTGTCAACGCACCCCTATCTGCGACGGTGCCCCCTATCTGCGCGACGGTGCGGGTCTGTCGACGACACGCCGCGAGATGTCGCCACTTAACGCACCGTCACCGCGCCGCGAGCGTGCGCAGGGCGCTGCTGTCAATGCTGCGAAGGCGATCGCAACCTACAAAGTGGGATACCCCGCGGGGCCGTGAGCGTGCGCAAAGTGCTGTTTTTCCGCGGCATGTCGTGTGCAGACACGCACCCTCGCGCAAGAGGAGGGAGGTCGCGCAGCGGCAGGTAAGGTCGCCCGCCGAGAGTCAGAGCGTGACTTCGGTCAGCCGGCCGGTGGCGACGTCGAAGATGAAACCGCGCAACGACTCGTGCTTGGTGACGAAGGGGCTCGCCTCGATCCGTCGCAGTGATTGCCGCACGTCGACTTCGAGGTCGATGAACGACTCGGCGGCCCACTCGGGCTTGATGCCGATCTCGTCCTGGATCTGCTGCTTGAAACCGTCGTCGGTGAAGGTCAGCATGCCGCAGTCGGTGTGGTGGATCAGGATGATCTCCTTGGTTCCGAGTAGCCGCTGGCTGATGGCCAGCGAGCGGATCTCGTCGTCGGTGATGACGCCGCCGGCATTGCGGATGACGTGGGCCTCGCCGTCGCCCAGACCGAGAATCCGGTAGACGTCGAGGCGGGCGTCCATGCACGCGACCACCGCGACGTGCTTACTCGGCGGCAGCGGCAGCGGACCGGAGAACGTCTTCGCGTACTCCTCGTTGTTCTTCAGATATTCGTCGGTCACAGACATTCGTCGACCATATAACCGCGCTCCCGTACAGAGGCCATAGAAAATCAGGCCGATCGAATGGGAAAGGCCGAATCACCGGCCGGGCAACGTCACGACGAAGCGCGTCTCACCGGGGGCGCTGTCCACCTCGATGGTGCCGCGGTGGGCCTTGACGACAGCGGCCACGATCGCCAATCCGAGGCCCGTCCCTCCGTCGCGACGAGACCGCGACGAGTCTCCGCGGGCGAACCTCTCGAAAATCTCGGGCTGCAACCAGCCCGGGATGCCCGGGCCGTCGTCGGCCACGGTCAGTACCACGGCGCCATCCGCCTTGACGGTCAGCGACGTGGTGACCGAGGTGCCCGGCGGCGTGTGAACGCGGGCGTTGGCAAGCAGGTTCGCGAGCACCTGGTGTAGCCGGGCCTCATCGCCCACGACGAGTACCGGTTCCGTGGGGAGATTGAGCGACCATTGGTGTTCCGGCCCGGCGATATGCGCGTCGCTGACCGCGTCGACGATCAGGCGCGACAGGTCCACCGGCTGCTGCTCGAGCGGTCGTCCGGTGTCGAGGCGCGCCAGCAGCAGCATGTCCTCGACGAGCTGCGTCATACGGGCGGTTTCCGATTCCACCCGGCTCATGGCGTGGGCGACGTCGTCGGGCACGTCGTCGTGTTTGCGTTGTGCCAGTTCGGTATAGCCGCGGATGGCGGCCAGCGGGGTGCGTAGCTCGTGGCTGGCGTCGGCGACGAACTGGCGGATCCGGGTCTCGCTGGCGTGCCTCGCCGACAGCGCAGACGCGATCCGATCGAGCATTCGGTTCAACGCGGAGCCGAGTTGCCCGATCTCGGTGTGCGCGCCCGCCGGGTCCACCTTGACGATCGGCGTGGGCAGGCGCACTTCGCCGCGTTCGAGTTCTAGGTCGGCGACCTGCCGCGCCGCATCGGAAACTCTTGCCAGCGGCGCGAGTTGACGGCGAATGATCACAATGCCGGCCGTCGTTCCGCCGATCAACGCGGTAGCGCCGACGACGCAGAAGATGACCGCGACGGTGAACAATGTGTCGTCGACATCGGATGTGGGCAGGCCGATCACGATCGTCTCGCCGCCCCGGGGCGTGTGCATCGCGATCACCCGGTAGCGTTTGAGTCCGTCGAGGTCGACGGTCGTCGGCGTGTCCGGCACGACGTGCGCCAGTTGTTGCCCTGCGGCCGTGCTGATCTCGCTGCGTGAGCCCTCGGCGGTGATGACCCCGGCATCGACCGGGGTGCCGCGCGAGACCACCGCGCCCACTGTGCCTGCTGCCTGCCCCGGAGCGTTGAGGAATGCGGGACCTGGCCCGAGGTTGTCGCGAATGATCATGCGGTGACGGAAAGCCGGGCGCGGGAATCCCGGCGGCGCCGGCGGCGGGCCGAACTCGAACAGCCCGGCCGAACGTCGCCCCGTTTCGGCCAAGCGCTCATCCAATTGGTTGACCAGAAAGTGTTGCAGCGCAACGACGGTCCCCACCCCGACCACCGCGCACACCAGTGCGAGGAGAACGATCTGGGAGGCGAGAAGCCGAGCACGCAGCGACCACGTCCGCGGCCATCGGATTCGCGTCGACGGCCCGTCAGCGCGCGGGTTTGAGGACATAGCCGGCACCGCGCAGGGTGTGAATCATCGGTGCACGCCCGTTGTCGATCTTCTTTCTGAGGTACGAGATGTACAACTCGACGACGTTCGAGCGGCCGCCGAAGTCGTAACTCCATACACGATCGAGGATTTGCGCCTTGCTCAGCACGCGTTTCGGATTGCGCATCATGAACCGAAGTAGCTCGAACTCCGTCGCGGTCAACGTGATCGGCTCACCGCCGCGAGTCACCTCGTGACTGTCCTCGTCGAGGACCAGATCTCCGACCACGATCTTCGCGCCATCCGGTTCAGTTGTCACACCGGTGCGCCGCAGCAGCGCCCGTAGGCGCAAGACCACTTCCTCGATGCTGAACGGTTTGGTGACGTAGTCGTCCCCGCCTGCGGTCAACCCTGCGATGCGATCCTCCATCGAGTCCTTCGCGGTCAACAGCAACAGCGGCAACCCGGGGACCTGCTCTCGCAATCTGCGCAACACGTCCAAGCCGCTCATGTCCGGCAGCATCACGTCGAGCACCACGACGTCGGGCGGCGTCTCACGTGCCGAGGCGATGGCTGAAGCCCCGTCGGCCGCGGTCGCGATGTCCCAGCCCTCGTAACGCAAGGCCATCGACATCAGCTCGGTGAGTACCGGTTCGTCGTCGACCACCAGCACGTGTATCGGCTTGCCGTCGGCGCGACGCATGACGACGCGGCCTGCGTGCTGCTCGCTCACACCGGGGATCGCCACGGCTCTCATTATCGTGGTCGTCGTGAGGGGCGGCTGTGCGCTTCCTAAGCGCCGGCTGTGAACCTGCCAGGGTCTGTCAGGCCGCGGGCGGCGGTTCGGCCTTGACCGACGGCGTGGCCACCTACGTCGGGCTCACTTCTTGACGGCAAACGGAGCCGGGCCCTTGATGGTCGGCTCCGCCTTGCCGACCGCCGGCGCAGTGGAGGGTGTTGTCTGGGTCTCCGTCGCGCCGACGCTCATCCTCGGCATCGCGATCGGAGTGGGACCGGCAGGGTGTTCGACCACCATCCCGAGCGCGGCCATCGCCACGAACGCACCGCCGCCGACCACAGCTGAGGCTGCCCGAATTGCATTACTGCGTCCTACCCTGTGACGTGCCATCCGAATTCCTCCATTCGTGGTTGCCCAGTCGCCCCATCGGCGCGGCCACCGGTGAAATCGCAGATGTCGATTGACTGAACCAGCGGTCCCTGGACGCCCGCTGCGGCCCGGGTGAGAGTTCACCAAAATGCCCGGCTCGGTGGCCGCAACGGCCCGCATAACGGCCATCGGGGCCGTCATCTCCTAACCTGAGCGCATGCAGCCGACCGACGGATTCACCGCATGACGCGGTTCTTGGCCCGCCGACTGCTCAACTACCTGGTGTTGCTGGGACTGGCGTCGTTTCTGGTCTTCCTGCTCGCGTCGTGGCAGTTCGACCCCCTCGACAGCCTGGAAAGCCGCAACCCGCGCCCGCCCCAGGCCGTCATCGACGCCAAACGCGTCGAACTCGGTCTCGACAAGCCGGTGCTCGAGCAGTACGTCCACTGGGCATCCGGCGCCATCCGCGGCGACTTCGGGGTGACGATCGCCGGGCAGCCGGTGACCGACGAGCTGTGGCGGCGGGTGGGCGTCAGCCTCCGTCTGTTGGTGATCGGCTCAATCATCGGAACCATGGTCGGCGTGGCCGCCGGAGCGTGGGGGGCCATCCGGCAGTATCGGCTCAGCGACCGCGTCGTCACCGTGCTGTCCCTTCTGGTGATCAGCACACCGACCTTCGTGTTGGCCAACCTCTTCATCCTGGCCGCGCTGGGCGTGAACAACGTACTGGGCGTTCGGATATTCGAGTACACCGGCGAGACCTCACCCTTCCCCATCGAGGGGGCGTGGAACCAATTCGTCGACCGGTTGCAGCATTTGGTGCTGCCCAGCATGACGCTCGCCATCTCCTCGATCGCGATCTACAGCCGGTACCAGCGCAACGCGATGCTCGACGTCCTCGGTCAGGACTTCATCCGCACTGCGCGGGCCAAGGGTTTGACGCGGCGGCGTGCGCTCGTCAAGCACGGCCTGCGCACCGCGCTGATTCCGATGGCGACGTTGTTCGCCTACAGCGTCGCGGGATTGGTGACCGGCGCGGTGTTCACCGAGAAGATCTTCGGCTGGTACGGCGTCGGCGAATGGATCGTCACCGGAATCGGTAACCAGGACATCAACATCGTCGCCGCCATCACCGTGCTGTCCGCTGCGATGATCCTGCTGGCCGGCTTGCTGTCCGACGTGGTCTACGCCGCGCTCGATCCGAGGGTGCGGGTGTCATGACCGAACCAGCCACAGAGCGCTCGACCACCGCGCAGTCCGGCCTGAAAGCAGCCGGGTTCGCATCGCGACGCGCGCTGGTGTTCCGCCGGTTCCTGCGTAACAAGCCGGCCGTCATCTCTCTGGTGCTGTTGGTGGTCCTGTTCGTCGGGTGCTACGCGCTGCCCCCGCTATTGCCCTACAGCTACAACGATCTCGACTACTTCGCGCTGCAGCAACCGCCCAGCCCCGACCACTGGTTCGGCACCAACGCCCTGGGACAGGATCTGTTCGCCCAGACGCTGCGGGGCATGCAGAAGTCGATGCTGATCGGTGTCTGCGTCGCGTTCATCTCGACGATCATCGCGGCGACGGTCGGCACGATCTCGGGCTACTTCACAGACTGGCGCGACCCTGCCCTGATGTGGCTGGTCGACCTGATGCTGGTGGTGCCGAGCTTCCTGCTGATCTCGATCGTCGTGCAGCGCACCAAGGGTGACATCTTCTGGATGATCGTGCTGCTGTCGTTGTTCAGCTGGATGATCAGCTCCAGGATCGTCCGCGGCATGACGATGAGCCTTCGCGACCGCGAATTCGTCGCGGCCGCACGCTATATGGGTGTCAGCGATTGGCGGATCATCATCCGCCACATCCTGCCCAACGTCGCGTCGATCATCATCATCGACACCGCGCTCAACGTCGGTGTTGCGGTGTTGGCCGAAACGGGCCTGAGCTTCTTGGGTTTCGGTATCCAGCCGCCCGATGTGTCGCTCGGGACGCTGATCGCCGACGGGACGAAGTCAGCGACGACGTTCCCGTGGCTGTTCCTGTTTCCCGGTGGTGTCCTGGTGCTGATCATCTTGTGCGCCAACCTCGTCGGCGACGGGCTGCGCGACGCGCTCGATCCGGGTGCGCGCCAGCTCCGGAGGCGCAAGCGATGAGCCTGCTCGAGGTCCGGGATCTCACCGTCGAATTCCCCACGGACTCGGTACCGGTGAAAGCGGTGCGCGGCATGAACTTCGACGTCGACAAGGGCGAGGTCGTCGCGCTGGTCGGCGAATCCGGAGCGGGTAAGTCGGCCAGCGCGATGGCCGTCGTCGGCCTGCTCCCCGAGTACGCCGACGTGTCCGGTTCGATCCGGCTGCACGGCGACCAGCTGATCGGATTGTCCGATCAGCGGATGTCCGCGATCCGTGGCAAGGCCATCGGCACGGTGTTCCAGGATCCGATGTCCGCGCTCACCCCCGTCTACACCGTCGGCGACCAGATCGCCGAGGCGATAGAGATCCACCAGCGCGGCATCGGCCGACAGGCGGCCCGCAGGCGCGCGGTCGAACTGCTCGAATTGGTCGGCATCGCCCAACCCGACCGGCGGGCCAAGTCGTTTCCGCACGAGTTGTCCGGTGGCGAACGTCAACGAGTCGTGATCGCCATCGCCATCGCCAACGATCCCGACCTGATCATCTGCGACGAGCCGACGACCGCCCTGGACGTGACGGTGCAGGCGCAGATCCTCGAGGTGCTCAAGACCGCCCGCGATGTGACCGGCGCGGGTGTCCTGATCATCACCCACGACCTCGGGGTGGTCGCCGAGTTCGCCGACCGCGCCCTGGTGATGTACGCGGGCCGGGCGGTCGAGGTGGCCGGCGTCGAGCAGCTGTACCGGGACCGGCGCATGCCCTACACCGTCGGGCTGCTGGGTTCCGTCCCCCGCCTCGACGCCGCCCAGGGCGCGCGGCTGATCCCCATACCGGGGGCACCGCCGTCGATGGCCGCGCTGCCGCCCGGATGTCCGTTCGCCCCGCGGTGTCCGCTTGCCATCGACGACTGCCTTGCCGCCGAGCCCGAGCTGCTGCCCGTGAACTCCGAGGCGAGCCACCGCGCGGCCTGCATCCGCACCGAACACGTCGTCGGCCGCAGCGCCGCCGAGATCTACGGCGTGTCGACGACCCCGCCCGACACGCCGTCCGCGGCCGAGCCCCCGGTGGTGCTGCGCGTCGACAATCTGGTCAAGACCTACAAACTGACCAAGGGTGTGGTGTTCCGCCGCCAGGTCGGGGAGGTGCGCGCCGTCGACGGCGTCAGCTTCGAACTGCAGCAGGGCCGCACGCTGGGCATCGTCGGAGAATCCGGGTCGGGCAAGTCGACGACCCTGCACCAGATTCTTCAGCTGACCGCGCCCGAGGGTGGCTCCATCGAGGTGCTCGGCAAGGATGTCGCCTCGTTGGACCGGCAGGGACGACGGCTGCTGCGAGGCGACCTGCAGGTGGTGTTCCAGGACCCGGTGGCCTCCCTGGACCCGCGGCTTCCGGTGTTCGATGTGCTGGCTGAACCGTTGCAGGCCAACGGGTTCGGCAAACGTGAACGTGACGAACGGGTCGGTGAACTGCTCGGCATCGTCGGACTGCAGCGCGAAGACGCCTCCCGCTATCCAGCGGAGTTCTCGGGCGGGCAGAAGCAGCGCATCGGCATCGCGCGGGCGCTCGCGCTGCAGCCCAAGATCCTCGCCCTCGACGAGCCGGTGTCGGCGCTGGACGTCTCGATCCAGGCCGGCATCATCAATCTGCTGTTGGATCTGCAGCAGCGGTTCGAGCTGTCGTATCTGTTCGTCTCGCACGACCTCTCGGTGGTGCGGCACCTCGCCCACCGGGTGGCCGTGATGTACAAGGGCACCGTGGTCGAACAGGGCGACGGTGACCAGGTGTTCACCGACCCGCAGCACGACTACACGCGGCGGCTGCTGGCCGCGGTGCCGCAACCGCAGGTGAATCGCCGCTAGAGTCGGAGCGCATGAAGATGCGACGCTTCGCTGCGGCTTCCATGATCGCCGCGCTGACCCTGACCGCCTGCTCAGGCGGTTCCGAGGAGGCCCCCTCCGCCGGCGGCGAGGCGACGGTGGGAACCACCAACGACATCAACCCGCGAGACGTCGCCGACCTGCAGCAAGGCGGCAACCTCCGGCTGGCGCTCAACGACTTCTCGCCCAACTTCAACCCGCTGCACATCGACGGCAACACCGGCGACAACAACTCGGTGCTCAAGCCGACCATGCCGCGCGCGTTCCGCATCGGGCCCGACGGCTCGGCCACCGTCAACACCGACTACTTCACCGACGTGGAGTTGACGAGCACCGACCCGCAGGTCGTCACGTACACCATCAACCCGAAAGCGGTGTGGAGCGACGGCGCACCGATAACCTGGGAGGACATCCGGTCCCAGATCAACGCCACCAGCGGCAACGACGACCGCTTCGCGATCGCCGCGACCAACGGCAGCGACCGGGTCGAGAAGGTCGAGCGGGGTGTCGACGACCGCCAGGCCGTCGTCACCTTCGCCAAGCCGTGGTCCGACTGGCAGGGGATGTTCGCAGGCACCAGCATGCTGCTGCCCAAGAGCTCGACGGAGGACCCGGAGGTCTTCAACAGGGGTCAGCTCAACGGCCCCGGACCGTCGGCGGGACCGTTCATCGTCTCCAACCTGGATCGCGGAGCGAAGCGAATCACGTTGACCCGCAACCCCAAATGGTGGGGTGAGCAGCCTCTGCTGGACAGCATCACGTTCCTCGTGCTCGACGATGCCGCACGCATTCCCGCGTTGCAGAACAACACCATCGATGCCACCGGTCTGGCGACACTCGACGAGATGCAGATCGCGCGACGCACACAGGGTGTGAGCATCCGGCGTGCGCCCGGCCTGGCCTGGTACCACTTCACGTTCAACGGCTCGCCCGGTTCGATCCTGGCCGACCCCGCGCTGCGACGGGCGATCGCCAAGGGCATCGACCGCAAGACGATCGCCGAAGTCACCCAGCGTGGACTCGCCGACAACCCCGCACCGCTGAACAACCACATCTTCGTCGCGGGCCAGGAGGGTTACCAGGACAACAGCGGCGAGGTCACCTTCGA
Organism: Mycobacterium sp. GA-1285; assembly: GCF_001499905.1. Taxonomy (GTDB): domain Bacteria; phylum Actinomycetota; class Actinomycetes; order Mycobacteriales; family Mycobacteriaceae; genus Mycobacterium. The sequence continues at coordinate 50,969 of NZ_LQIS01000034.1, forward strand.
TCCGGAGAAGGCCGAACAGGAGCTCGATGCGCTGGGCTGGCGGCTCAACGGTCAGTTCCGCGAGAAGGACGGGCGCCAACTCGTGATCCGCGATGTGCTGTTCGACTCGCTCAGCACCCGGCAGTACGGGCAGATCGCGCAGAACAACCTCGCCCAGATCGGGGTGAACCTCGAGCTGGACGTCCGCCCGGCGGCCGGGTTCTTCACCGACTACGTCACCGTCGGCAACTTCGACATCGCCCAATTCTCTTGGAGCGGCGATGCTTTCCCGCTCGCCAGCCTGACGCAGATCTACCGGACCGGAGCCGAGAGCAACTTCGGACAGATCGGCAGCCCGGAGATCGACGCGAAGATCGAGCAGACCGTCGGCGAACTGGATCCGGCCAAGTCCCGTGTGCTGGCGAACGAGCTGGACAAGATGCTGTTCAACGAGGTGTTCAGCCTGCCGTTGACCCAGTCGCCGGGAAACATCGCCGTGCGAAGCAATCTCGCCAACTTCGGTGCGTTCGGTCTGGCCGACGCCGACTACACGAAGATCGGCTTCGCGAAGCCGTAGCGGGGTGTGACGTTCGTGCACACCTCGAGGGCATTAGGTCCTTCGTCGGAGGCAATAGCGCCGCGAACCTGACATGTAGTCGTAGCGTGATGGGCGGGAGCGAATATGACGGCATTCATGCGCAATACCGACGCCTTCACCTGGGCGATGGAAAGTGACCCGCGGTTGCGGTCGACCGTGGTGACGGTGATCATGCTCGACCGGGTGCCGGATTGGGGCGAGGTTCGTCGCCGGTTCGACCGGGTGAGTCGGATGCTGCCGATGTTCCGGCAACGGGTCGTGCAGTCGCCGCCGCCGGCACCGCCGAGGTGGGAACAGGCGCCCGATTTCGACCTCGACTTCCACATGCGACGAGTGACCGCACCGACGCCCGGCACGCTGGACACCGTCTTGGAGATGGCGCGACTGGCTCAGATGGCCGACTTCGACAGGGCCCGTCCGCTCTGGGAGGCCACGCTGATCGACGGATTGACCGGTGGAGCGGCAGCGGTGTTGTGCCGATTCCACCACGCGTTGACCGACGGCGTAGGCGGCGTCCAGATCGGCATGATCCTCTTCGATATCCAACAGCAACCGAACAACGTTGTGCCCCTGCCGGAGGCGCCTCCTGCGGTCAGCGAATCGTGGTTCAGTGGCTACCGTGATGCGTTGCGCTACAACGCGGGTTTGGCCGGTGCCGCTATGAGCACCGCGATCACCTTCGCTCCGAGGTGGCTGAGTCAGGGCATCCGACGCCCGCTCGCGACGGTCAACGCGGCAACGGCGACGGCGGCGTCGGTCTACCGCACGGTCCGCCCGGTGAACAGCACCGGATCGCCTCTGATCACGCGTCGCAGCCTCGTCCGTCGCCTCGGTGTTCACGATGTTTCGCTGCAACGTCTCAGAGAGGCCGCGCACCGGTGTGACTGCGCCCTCAACGACGCCTTCGTGGCCGGAGTCGCCGGCGGCCTGCGCCGCTATCACGACAAGCACGGCGTCGTCATCGGCGACCTGCACCTGACCATGCCGATCAACCTGCGGACCACAGGAGAGGAGATGGGCGGCAACCGGATCACGCTGATGCGATTCGACATTCCGGCGGGGCTGGCCGACCCTGCTCAGCGGATGCGCGAAATCCGCTCCCGGACAGGTGAAGTACGTCATGAGCGTGCGATTCCGTACACGCAGGCGATCGCGGGAGTACTCAACCTCATGCCCCGCTGGTATATCGGTTCCATTCTGCGCCACGTGGACTTCGTCGCCAGTGACGTGCCGGGCATCCCAATACCGGTGTACCTCGGCGGGTCGCGGGTCACCGCCCAGTACGCATTCGGCCCGACGATCGGCGCGGCGGTCAACGTGACGCTGCTGACGTATGCCGACACCTGTCACCTCGGCCTCAACGTCGACACCGGTGCGATACCTGACTACGACCTCTTCCGTTCCTGCCTTGTGGAGGGGTTCGACGAAGTCCTGACACTGGCGGACTGAGCTGCGGCGACTTGTGCGTGATTCCGATCGCTCAGCGAACGTTTTCACGCACGAATCGCCGTTATTGGAGACGCGGGCGAAGCCGATCGGGGTCGATCTGCGCTCCGGCTTCGAGGTCGTCGATGAGCGTCCCCGCGTAGTCGACGAGCCCGGTGACGTCGACACCGTGCGTGGTAGAGGTGTCGTCGGTCAGACCACTGCGCGCGCGGCGCAATACCCCGAGCGCTCCCTTGGTGTTCCCGCGTTGCACGTGGGTGATGCCGACGGCCAGCTGGGCGAGGCTCTGCCACAGCGAGCGTTCGGTGTGCGGACCGTTCTTCCACGCCGCCTCGAACACCTCGTGCGCGTGGAACGCCATACCGTTGTCGAGAAGCTCCTGGGCATAGGCGAGGGTCTCGGCCGGCGGCATGTCTAGGTCGTCGGGAATCCGCGCGACACCCTCGCTGCCGTGCGGCAGCGGCCGTCCCAGCGCATCGCGGGGACGGGTGTTACGGGGACGCCCGGCTTCATCGCGGTCGCGATCGGCCATGGCACCCATCTTGGCACCCGCGGCTGTCACGCACGCAGCAGCTCGGCAGCCGGCTACGCCGTCAGCGCGATGTGTTGGGCGCCGTCGACGGCCGCGTACCGCTGCGGGCTGCACGTCAGCACGATCACCTGTCCGTCGCCACCGACCGCGTTGAACACCGCGCCCATCTTGACCAGGCGGTCGGGATCGGTGAAGCCGAGCGCGTCGTCGATGACCACCGGCACGCTGTCCTCCTTGGCCACCAACGCCGCGCTGGCCAGTCGCGCAACGATGCCGAGTTGTTCCTTGGCCCCGCCCGAGAGCAAGTCATAGGGCACTGTGCGGCCCGACAGCGTGCGGGTGCAGATCCGCAGCGCGCTGTCGACCTCCACCTCGAAGCTCTCTCCGAACACCATGCGGCCCAACCGCTCCACTTCACCGCGGAACGGCTCGACGTAACGCTGCCGGGTGGAGTCGCGATGCCGTGTGATCACCGACCGCAGCAACTCGGCGGCCCGCGCGCGGCGCTGCACCCTCGAGTACTCGGCGAGGGCGTGCTCGCGCTCCGTCTCCGCCTCGTCGAGTTTGCCCTTGCGGCCTTCGGTGCCGTACACCTTCAATCGCGTGCTGACCTCTTTCAGCTCCTCTGCCACCTGATCGTGTTCGGCCGAAAAGGCGTCGGCCCGGCGGGTCGCTTCCTGAAGAGCCGCGGCCACGGCCTCGGGCGCCGCGCGGGTGAGTTCGTCGCTCAGCTCGGCGACCAGGGCGGTGGCCCGCAACGCGTCGTCGGCGTGCGCCTGGGCCTTGACCGCCAACTCCGCGTCACCAACGGTGGCGCGCTGCTCCTCCAATCGTTCGCGGGCCAGCGCAAGCTCGGACCGCGCACCGGCCGACTTCTCGCGCAGCACGGTAATCCGAGTGTCGCACTCCCCCAGGCGCTTAGCGGCCTCCTCGGCAACCTTACGATGCGTTTCGCAATCGGCGATCGCCTGGTGCTGTGCGGCGGTCGCGGCGTCGAGCTCGGCACAGGCGACGTCCGCGTCGACCTCGAACACCTCCGCAACCTCGGGCCGTCGCGCATTGAGGTCGGCCAGCCGCGCCATGAGCCGCTCGGCCGATTCGTCACCCGTCAGCGCCTCGACCGTCGCGCTCAGCCGGTCTCGGGTCGTGATCAATTGTTGACGCCGCTGATCGACGACGCGCGCCTCGGCGACGTCACCGACACCGCACGCCTCGAGCACAGACGTCAGGACCTCCTGTGCAGCAACGAGTTTGGCCTTAATCTGCGCCGCCGGCGTGCCGGGTACCAGCCGAGCGGTCAGCAAACCCGGCATTTCGATGGTGGTCTCAGCGCTGACGCTGGCCGTCCACGCCTCGCCCGCCCCGAGGGGGACCGTCTCGCCTGCGACGCGTACCGCGACGTCGGCCGTCGCGATCAGCTCGATGTGCGCCGCCGCCGATTCGAGCTGTGCCGTCACCGCGTCGACCGTCGCTTCGGCGGATTCGATGGCCCGCATCTTCTCGCCGGTCAACCGGATCTCGGCGAGTTCGTCTCGCACGCGGTCGAGCTCGCGCTGGGCGGTCTCGATCTTCGCCAGCCGCGCGGCGATGCGGTCGGCCTCGTCGCGGTCGGCAAGCCGCTGTACGGTTCGTCGTGCCGCTTCGACGCGGGATTCGATGGCCGACAACGCGCTTCGTGCCTGCTGCGCGGCGGCCTCGGCGAGCTCGGCCACCTCCGCGACCGTCGACTGATCGTCGGCGGCCTGGGCCACCGTGGCCTCGAGCTCGGCCATCGCGGCGGCTCGCTGCTCGATGTCGGCACGCAGCCGCCGCCGCTCCTCGACCGCGGCACGCGACGCGTCGTGATTGGCCTGCGCCGCCGCGAGAACCAGCTCGGCTTCCTTGAGCTGTCCCCTCAGCGCGGCCACCTCGTCCGCTGCCTTCTGCACGACGGCGACCTGCTTCACGGCATCGGCGCGCTGTGCGGCCAGCCGCGCCAGGTCGTCGGTGAGCGTGGCATGCCTGCGCGCCGCGTCGTCGACCTGGGCGACGGCGGCCGCCGCTTCGGCCAACGCGTCCTCGGCCGTTCGCAACCGCTTGGTGGCCGCGGCCCACTCACCTGTGGGCCTTCCGGTGCGGGTGAAGTACCGCAGGTATTCCTCTTCCACGCGGTCGACCAGCAACGGTTCGGCACCCGAAAGTTCCACCGCCTCACCGGCGGCCACGTCGAGCGCGCGCGACAGCGCGTCGCATCCGGACAGGTCGACCGCCGCCGTCGACCCGGACTGCAGCACCCGCTGGGCCTGCCACAGGCAGGTGTCGACGGTCTCGTCGAGCATGGCCCGAACGCGGTCGTGTGCCTCGTCGCCGGTGAGCTGTTCGCGGCGCGGCTCCACGATCGTCAGCTCGGTCTCGAAGCGTTTGTGGAAGCGCTTGCGGTAGACGAATCGATACCGCCCGGTGGAGATCTCGGCTTCGACTTCGGCACCGACGTCCGCGTGTGTTGGCTTGACGTCTTTGACGTCCTTCTTCGCCGACCGGTCCTTGGCCTCGATCAGCAGGTCCAGCGCCTCGATCATCGAGGACTTGCCGATCTCGTTTGCGCCGCTGACGATCACCACGCCGTGGTCGGGAAACTCGATCTCGCGGTGGGTGATGCCGCGGTAATTGGTCAGAACCAGACGATGCAGTTTCACGCCACACCTCGATCCGACAGCCGCAGAAGCAGCGCGAGGGCGGCGCGCGCGTCCTCGGCCGCCTCACCGTCCGACCGGGCGGTCGCGACCAGTTCGTCGACGGCCGATGCGGCGAAGCCGCCGATACCGAGGTCGTCGAACTCACCGTCAGCGGGAACGACCGCGATGTCGCTCTGCTTCTCGTCCACCCTCAGCGCGGCGAACAGGCGCGCGTATTTGTCCAGGCAGGTGTCGAGCGCAGCCTTGTCGGTGACCGTCAAGGTTCCGGTGAGCGCGAGACGGACCACGGTACGTTCCTTGTCCGGCAACAGATCCAGGTTGATGTCCAGGTCTGCGACGTCGCGGTCGCTGTCCACCCCACGATGCAGGGTGACGAACCGCCAGCGGCCCACCTTCCGTGGTTCGACGGTGACCGGATGCGCCGGGTCCTCTTCGTCGATCTCGACGACCAGCACATGCCCCGGGTCGACCTCGATGTCGTCGTAGTTGGTGACCTCCGGTGACCCGGAGTACCAGATCCGCCCGGTGGACCCCACCTGCATACGAGAATGCTTGTCGCCCAAGGCGACATAGTGAACGGCGCCCCGGTTGACGGCCGCCTCCAGCGCCGAAAGCCGGATGAGCGACGGTCGGTCCTTGTCCGGCACGAAGATGTCCACACCGCCGTGCCCGACGACGACCCGCGTCACCCCGTCGGCGGGCAGGTCCTCGAGCACGCCCGCCACGGGGTCCGACGACGGCGCCTTCGAGGTCCACGGCGCCGCGACCAGCTCCAGTCCGGGCCGCACCTCGTGCACACCGGCGCGATCGAGGATCGACACGTTTCCGGGGCATTCGGCGACGAACAGCGGGCTGGTGTACACCGACGAGGCGTCGAGCGGGTCGTGGTTGCCCGGCAGCAGGTACACGGGAACGCCGATGGCACGCATGACCTCGAGCGATTGGCTGACGTCGCGCGGCGCGAGTTGGTTGTGCTCGAAGACATCACCGGCGACGACGACGAACTCCGCGCCGGCGTCGGCAGCCACCCGTCCCAGCTCGGCCACCGCGTCCCGGCGCGCGGCCGAATAACGGGGCTGCGCCTCACCATTGAGGAAGTAACGCGTCATGCCGAGCTGCCAGTCGGCGGTGTGCACGAATCGCATCTCAGCGCCCCCTCCCCCTCGTGTGTTTGCCGGGCACCGCGAGTGTAGGGCGGCACGCCGACAAGTCACGGGAGGTGCAGCGGCATGCCTTACCGTTGATCCGGTGACCGACCGGTACCGCACGCTGCTGTTGCTCCGGCACGCCAAGTCGGACTACCCGCCGGGGGTCGGCGACCACGACCGTCCACTGGCGGCCAGGGGTGTGCGCGAGGCCGGGTTGGCCGGCGACTGGCTGCGTGCTCACGCACCGGCCGTGGACGCCGTGCTGTGCTCGACCGCGACCCGCACCCGCGAGACGCTCGCACGCACCGGTATCGCCGCGCCCGTCCAGTACCTCGACCGCCTCTACGACGCGACGCCGGGCACGGTGATCGGCGAGATCAACCGGGTGCAATCGCACTTCGACTTCGAGGTGGGGGCCCTGCTGGTGATCGGCCATGAACCGGCGATGTCGGGTGTCGCGCTCGGCCTGGCCACCATGGACGGCAGCAATAGCGTTGCCGCCGAACAGATTTCGCTGAAGTACCCGACGTCGGCCATCGCGGTGCTGCGGACGCGGGAAACGTGGGCCGACTTGGCGCTCGGCGGCGCGACGCTGGTGGACTTCCACGTCGCGCGATAGCGAGTTATGCGCGTTTTGCCGCGCTCACCGCAACAAAGCGCTCACAATCACCCGGTCAGGCGCGGGTGGCCAGCGTCAGCTCCATCAGCTTGATCGCCATCCCGCACGCATCCATCCCCGGCGATTGCGGGTTGATCCACCAGCCGACCACCCCGGCGGCGTCGCTGGCCACACCGCACGCGCCGTTCGGATCGTTCGGCCGCATCACGATGGACTGGATTCCAGCGACCCTGCGATCTTCGATCCGATAGTCCAACCGCTGGGCGACCTCGCGTTCGTGGTCCAGATCGCCCTGCTCGAACCAGAACCGGGTGATGTCGATGAGGCCCGCCGGATTGGCCGCCTGCCAGCGGCACACGGCACCGACGAAGGTGCTCTGGATGTCGAGGGGCTCGGCGCCCACGGTCTCGGCGAGGATGTCTTCGGTCAGCACATCGCACTCCTTGAGCAGGTTCGGGTACTGCCGCTCGGAATCTTCGTTGCGCGGTCCCCCACCCGATCCCGACTTGGCCGCGGTGCCTTCGACCGTCTGTGTGCAACCGGTGAGCACGGCCAACGAAGCGAGCACGGCGAACATGCCCGCGATCAGCCGACGAGCGGACACGGATCTCATTCGGAGTTCACAATCGATTGGCGGGTCAGTTCCTTGGCCACCTCGCAGGGATCCGGGAACGGCTTCGAGGCGTAGCTGACCGACCACTCGATGAAGTCGTCGTCGAACTGGATGCCGATCTCGCAGAGGTTGACGCCGTTGATCGGGTCCTCGGTGTAACCGATGAATCCGTCGTGGCCTTCGATGGTGATGTCTTCGACGGCGGTGCGCGACAGTTCCATGGTCTTGCGCTCACGTCCGATCGGGCTGCCGCGGAACCAGGTGAACGAGAAGTGCGGGCCGAGGATGCTGCCGCCCGCCAGCCACTGGCACCCGACGGAGGTCTGGGCGGTGTTGACCAGCCCCGGGATCCGCGTCTGCTTGATGACCTCCTGGTCGCTGATACCGCCGCATTGCGGGAAGAACGGGCCGTGCGAGACGTTCTCCGTTGGCGCTGAGGTGTCCTCGGGCACTTGCGGGCCGGCGGGTTCGGAATCCGAGCATGCGGACAGCGGAATGACCACCGCGGCCGCGAGGGCCAAGCAGCGGGTCACGCGCGTGCTGTGAGTCACGCCATGCACTGTAGCGGCAGCCACTCTGGTCAACCACCGACATGCCGGTTGACCTGCCCATATATCGGATGTGCGACAGTAACGGGATGTTATGGGCGCTGCTGCGACAGTACGCGCGGCCATATCGGGCGCTGCTCGCCACCGTCGCCGCGCTGCAGTTGGTCAGCACGCTCGCCTCGCTGTACCTGCCGACGGTCAACGCGGCGATCATCGACGACGGCGTCGCGGCGGGGAACCTGCGCCGGATCGTCGAACTGGGCGGTGTGATGCTGGCGGTCACCGCGCTGCAGGTGGTGTGCGCGGTGGGGGCGGTGTACTTCGGCTCTCGCGCGGGCATGGGCGTCGGGCGCGATCTGCGCGCGGCGATGTTCGACCACGTCACCGGGTTCTCCGCCGAGGACGCCGCACGGTTCGGTGCACCGTCACTGCTCACCCGCACCACCAACGACGTGCAGCAGATTCAACTGCTGGTCCAACTGACCTGCACGATGCTGGTCACCGCGCCGATCATGTCGATCGGCGGAATCTTCATGGCACTGCATCAGGACGCCGGGCTGTCCTGGCTGCTGCTCCTGAGCGTGCCGATCCTGGCCCTGTCGAACTACTGGATCGTGCGCAACCTACTTCCGATCTTCCGCCGCATGCAGCGTCTGGTCGACGGCATCAACGGGGTGATGCGCGACCAACTCGCCGGCCTGCGCGTGATCCGCGCGTTCGCCCGGGAGCCGTTCGAACGCAACCGGTTCGCCGAAGCCAACCACGCGCTGGCCGACACCGCGCTCGAAGCCGGACGGTGGCAGGCGCTGATGCTGCCCACCACGACGCTGGTGATCAACGTGTCGAGCGTCGCGTTGATCTGGTTCGGTGGGCTGCGGATCGACGCCGGACAGATGCAGGTGGGTTCGTTGATCGCGTTCCTGGCCTACTTCATGCAGATACTGATGGCGGTCCTGCTGGCAACGTTCATTCTCGTCATCATCCCGCGGGCGTCGGTGTGCGCCGAGCGGATCGTGGAGGTGCTTTCCGTCACACCGCGGATCGTCACCCCCGAACGTCCGGTGCGGCCGTCGAGCATACGGGGCGAGATCCGGCTGGACGCCGCGACGTTCTGTTATCCAGGCGCGGAACAGCCTGTTCTGCAGGATATTTCGCTGACGGCACCACCGGGGACGACGACGGCGGTGGTCGGCTCCACAGGGTCGGGTAAGTCGACGCTGGTGTCGCTGATCTGCCGGATGTACGACGTGACGAGCGGTTCGGTGTATCTCGACGGAATCGACCTCCGTGACTACGACCTCGAGCAACTGTGGTCGGTGGTCGGCCTGGTGCCTCAGCGCGGATACCTGTTCTCGGGCACCGTCGCCGACAATCTGCAAATCGGTATGGCCCCAGGAAATGTGGCCACCGACGATGAGATGTGGGACGCGCTGCGGGTGGCCGCGGCCGACGATTTCGTGCGCGCGCACCCCGACGGCTTGGCCATGAAGGTCGCGCAGGGAGGGGCGAATCTCTCGGGCGGTCAGCGCCAGCGGTTGGCCATCGCCCGCGCGGTGATCCGTCGACCCGCCGTGTATCTGTTCGACGACGCGTTCTCCGCACTCGACGTGCATACCGACGCCCGCGTGCGCTCGGCGCTGCGCGAGGCGTCGGCAGACGCGACGGTCATCGTTGTCGCCCAGCGCATCTCCACCGTCACCCAGGCAGACCAGATCGTGGTGATCGACGACGGCCGGATTGTCGGCATCGGTACCCACGAAACCCTGCTGACGGACTGCCCGCAGTACGCCGAATTCGCCGACTCCCAGTCACTCGCCGTCGTCGGGGACGTCCAGTGAGCGGCCCGATGACCCGGCCGATCCGCGGCGTGATGCAGGCGCCCACGCAGCGCTCGCGCGACTTCACCGGGTCCGCGATCCGCTTGGTCAAACGGCTGACACCGCAGCGCGGCCTGACCACCGCGGTGATACTCCTTGGCGTCGCGGGCATCGCGATCAGTGTCATCGGGCCGCGAATCCTGGGGCACGCCACCGATCTTCTGTTCAACGGCGTGGTCGGCCGTCAGCTGCCCGCGGGGATCACCAAGGAGCAGGCCATCGTCGCCGCCCGCGCGCGCGGTGACGGCACGTTCGCCGATCTGCTGTCGGGGATGAACGTGGTCCCCGGCCAGGGTGTGGACTTCGAGGCCGTCGGGCGCACACTGCTGCTCGCGTTGGGCCTGTATCTCGTCGCTGCGCTGATGGTCTGGTTGCAGGCCCTGCTCCTCAACGTCGCGGTGCAGCGGACCATGGCGACGCTGCGCTCCGACGTCGAGGACAAGCTGCACCGAATGCCGCTGTCCTACTTCGACTCTCGTCAGCGCGGCGAGGTGCTCAGCAGGGTCACCAACGACGTCGACAACATCCAGGGCTCGTTGTCGATGACGATCAGCCAGTTGTTGACGTCCGTGCTGACGGTGCTGTCGGTGCTGGTGATGATGCTGACCATCTCACCGCTTCTGACGCTGCTGACCGTGGTGACGGTGCCGCTGTCGCTGTGGGCGACCCGGGTCATCGCGCGCCGGTCGCAACGCCTGTTCGTCGCGCAGTGGGCCAACACCGGCAGGCTCAACGCCCACATCGAGGAGACCTACAGCGGCTTCGCCATCGTCAAGACCTTCGGTCATCGCGCCGCGGCGCAGGAGCGGTTCCGCGAGTGCAACGAGGACGTCCACGACGCCGCCTTCGGCGCCCAGTTCTTCTCCGGTCTCGTCGGGCCCGCCACCACGTTCATCGGTAACCTGAGCTATGTCGCGGTCGCCGTGGTGGGCGGGTTGCAGGTGGCCACCGGCCAGATCACGCTCGGCAGCATCCAGGCGTTCATCCAGTACGTCCGCCAGTTCAACCAGCCGCTGACGCAGGTCGCGGGCATGTACAACTCGCTGCAGTCCGGCGTGGCCAGTGCGGAGCGGGTATTCGAGCTGCTCGACGCGGATGAGGAGGTGCCCGATTCCGCGGACCGGCTGCCGGTCGGTGACCCGGTGGCCGGTCGGGTCGAGTTCGAGGACGTCACGTTCGGCTACCACCCGGACACACCGGTGATCCGGAACCTGTCGCTGGTCGCCGAACCCGGTAGCACGGTGGCAATCGTCGGGCCGACGGGCGCGGGCAAGACGACGCTGGTGAACCTGCTGATGCGGTTCTACGACGTGGACTCCGGCCGGATCCTGGTGGACGGCGTGGACATCTCGACGGTCAGCAGGGAATCGCTGCGGTCCCGCATCGGGATGGTGCTCCAAGACACCTGGCTGTTCGCCGGCACCATCTTCGAGAACATCGCCTACGGCAGACCCGGCGCCTCCGAGGACGAGGTGATCGCGGCGGCCAAGGCCGCATACGTCGACCGGTTCGTGCACATGCTGCCCAACGGCTATCAGACCCACGTCACCGACGACGGCGCCTCGATCAGCGCCGGCGAGAAACAGCTCATCACGATCGCGCGCGCGGTGCTGGCCCGGCCCAGCCTGCTGATCCTCGACGAGGCGACCAGCTCGGTCGACACCCGCACCGAGCTGCTGATTCAGCAGGCGATGGCCGAGTTGCGCCGCGACCGAACGAGTTTCATCATCGCCCACCGGCTGTCGACCATCCGTGACGCCGACCTCATCGTGGTGATGGACGCGGGTGAGATCGTCGAACGCGGCACCCACGCCGAGTTGCTCGCTAAGCGTGGCGCTTATTGGTCCATGACGCAGGTCTGAGCATCGTACGCTCACGATGATGAGCGAAACGGTCTACACGTTCTGTCGCATCTGCCTGGCGTCCTGCGGACTGGAGGTGACGGTGGAGGGCAACCGCGTCACGAAGATCGCCGCCGACAAACAGAATCCGCACAGCTGGCGAGACTTCTGCGCCAAGGGCCGCACCGCGCACAGACTCCTCGAGCACCCGCGCCGGATCCTCAATCCCATGCGCCGCGTCCGCGATTCCTATGTCGAGGCCACCTGGGAGGAGGCCGTCGCGGACATCGCCGCGAGGATGAACGCCGCGATCGAGGCCGGCGGACCCGACGCGGTCGGCGTCTACTACGGGAACCCGGCGGGTTTCTCCTCCTCCAACGTCATCTTCATGAACGGCTGGCTGGACGCGCTGGGGACCCAGAACCGTTACGCCGTGGGCTCGGTCGACCAGAACGCAATGCACGTCGTCGCGGAGGCGATGTACGGATCGATGCTGATGGTGCCGGTTTCGGACGTCGACAACTGCGACTACTTCCTCATCGTCGGCGCGAATCCCGCTGTGAGCGCATGGAATTGGCTCGAGACGGTGCCCGCTGGGTGGCGACGCGCGCTTGCACGTCAACAACAGGGCGCGACGATCGTGGTGGTGGACCCGCTGCGGACAGAGTCCGCCGAAAAGGCGGACGTACACCTGGCGGTGCGCCCCGGGCAGGATTGGGCGCTGCTGCTGGCGATGGTGAAGGTCATTCTCGACGAGCGCCTCGAACATCGGCTGGACTGCACGGAACTGGCCACCGGCGTCGACGATCTGCGCGCTCTGGTCGCCGACGCCGACCTCGACGATCTCGCCACCCGCTGCGACATCCCCCGCGACCGGATCGAACGCGTCGCCCGCGACTTCGCCGCGGCGCGCGGGGCCATGGTGGTGACCCGCACCGGGGTGTCACTTCACCTGGCGGGCACCGTCGCCGAATGGTTGGGTCATGTACTCAACGTGGTCACCGGTCGCATGGACCGTCCCGGTGGACGCCGCTTCGAACCCGGCTACGTCGACGCGATCCGCATGTCGGCGATGGTCAAGACCAAGCCACACTACAGTCGGCTCCTGGGCCGCGAAATGGTCGCGGGCGCACACGCGCTCAGCGAGTTGCCCGACGAGATCACCACACCGGGCCGCGGTCAGATTCGCGCGCTGCTGATCAATTGCGGCAACCCCGTGGTCTCCGGGCCCGACGGCGACGAACTGGACCGCGCGCTGGCCGACCTGGACCTGCTGGTCGCGATCGACTTCGTTCAACGGGAGAGCCACCGTCATGCACATTGGCTGCTTCCCGCGGCCCACTGGTTGGAGCGCGACGACCTGCTCTCGTTCACCAGCAACATGCACGACGAGCCCTATCTGCAGTACGGCGCCAAGGTCGTCGAGCCACCACCGGGGGTCCGACAGGAGTGGCGCATCTTCACCGACCTCGCAATCGCGATGCGCAGACCGCTGTTCGGCGCCAAGGGCCTCAACGGATTCATCAAGTCGACGCGGGCCGCGGCGCGCGTGACCCGCAGGCCCGCCCTGGAGTTCGGTCCACACTGGATCGACCGGTTGGTCGTGGCGACCTCCCGGAAGATCAACGGACGCAGGATCAAATGGCGAGACGTCCTGTCGCACCCGCACGGCTGGGTGTTGGGGCCGCGCGAGTTCGGGCATTTCCGGGATGCGCTGAGAACCGACGACAAGAAGGTGCACGCCGCACCGCCCGAGTTCGTCGCGCGGGCCCGTGAACTGCTCGCCGAGCCGCTTCCCGCGGCGCCGGTCGACTATCCGTTCCAGCTGGCCAACCGCAGGCACCGGCACTCGATGAACTCCTGGCTCAACGAGTTACCCGGACTGCACCCCGCGGGGAAGGGCAACGACGTGGTCCTTCATCCGAAGGACGCGGCCGACCTCGGAGTGAGCGACGGCGACCTCGTCAGGGTCTACTCGCCGGTCGGAGAGGTCGAGTTGAAGGCGGTGGTGAACGACCGTCCGCGTCAAGGGGTTGTCATCATCGACCACGGTTGGGGCTCACGCGTTTTCGACCCACGCGGGCACAGCGAACCGGTCTCGTACGGTGCCAACCGTAACCTCTTGGTCGACGGCGGACCGGTTGATCCGCTGTCGCAGACCCCGGCGTTGAGTTCGCAATACGTTGGCGTCGAGCGGATCTAGAGGTTCGGACCCTCGGCGCGCAGTTCGTCGACGTTGCGCATCGCCTCGCGCAGCTTGCTCAGCCACTCGTCGGCGTGTTCACCGACCAACCGCACCGACCACACCAGTGCATCCGACCGTGACCGTGCCACGCCCGCGTCGACCAGCGTGTCGAGCACCTGGCGCTCGGGCTGGCGCAGCCGGGTCATCACCGGAACGGCCATGTTGGTGAACATGATCCGCTCATGGTCGTCGGTGCCTGGTGCCCCGATCTCGATGCCCCACGCGACCTTGCGGCCATAGCGCGCCTCGGCCTCGTCGGCGACGCGCATGCGTTCGGACCGGGTTTCCTCACGGAACCGCGCCGCCCGTCCCGATGCCCGCGCCTCGCTCTGGCCGCCTTCGGGCTCCGCAAGGCGTCCGACGACGGTGATCTCCTCGCGGTCGACGATCACCGTCGGGTCTCCTGCGAACCAGTTCTCGGGAAGCCGGCCGGCGAACCAGTCGGCGGCGTCGCCCGCGTCGGGCTGCTGAGCCTGTTGCCAGCCGCCCTGACGGCGCCGGCCATGGATGGTGTGTCGCATAATTACATGATTACACCGTCACAGGCGTTGCAGAACAGCGTTCGCCGACAGCGAACACTCCAGGTCAGAAGATCTCCGCCGGCTTGACCGGTTCGTCCCCGGGAAATCAGCTGCGCTTGCGCAGCAGCACGGCGCCACCGCCGACAACCGCACCGATCAACAGCAGCACGGCCAGGATCGGGCTGACCAACCACCACACCAGGCCAACGGCGATGAGGACAGGCGAGGCGACGAAGAGCACCATGCCCGGATGCTGATTGACGACCGCAAAGGCGCTCTGCGCACGTACTCGGTCGATTTCTCTTGCCATGACCCAAGAATGCCAGTCGAGGACCAGTGCGCGCCGGAGCACCAGTGCAGAAAGTCCCCCACCACATGAGGGTCGTCCGGTTAGTTTGTAGGCCATGACAGCACCGAATAACGGAAGCTGGCGGCCCGACCCCGAGGGTCGCTACGAGTACCGCTGGTGGGACGGACAACGCTGGACCGATCAGGTGTCGCACCAGGGTCAGATGGGTCGGGCGCCGCTCACCTCGTTGGGAGGACCCCCACCGGCACCTCAGGGTCCGCCACAACAAACCGCGCCGCCGCAAGCGATGGCGGTCGGACAGGCTCCAGGCGACGGCTTCGGAGGAATCAGCGGCGATCTGGTGGACGGCCGGTTCAGCGAGAAGGAGGCCAAGGCCATCGCCAACCAGAACACCAAGATGTTGCGTGTCCGCCTCGGGGAGCCGTTCATGGCGCGGCAGGGCTCGATGGTGGCCTACCAGGGAAACGTCGATTTCGCGTTCGAGGGTGGCGGCGCGTCGAAGTTCCTCAAGAAGGCGCTGACCGGCGAGGGTCTACCTTTGATGCGCTGTCAGGGTCAGGGCGATGTCTTTCTCGCCGAGCGGGCCTACGACGTGCATCTGCTGCAGCTGACGAACTCCGGGCTCTCGATCAGCGGTAAGAACGTGCTGGCGTTCTCGTCGAGCTTGGACTGGAACATCGAGCGGGTGCGCGGCGGCAGCATCGCGACCGGCGGGTTGTTCAACACCACGCTGCGCGGGACCGGGTGGGTGGCGCTGACGACCGACGGGCCGCCGGTGGTGCTCAATGCCGCCGAGGCGCCGACGTTCGCCGACACCAATGCGGTGGTGGCGTGGTCGGCGAATCTGCAGACCCAGCTCAAGACCAGCTTCAAGGCCGGCGCGCTCATCGGCCGCGGCTCCGGGGAGGCGATCCAGGTGTCGTTCCACGGGCAGGGGTTCGTGATCGTCCAGCCCTCGGAGGGCGCACCGCCGGTCGCCACCACGTAGTCACAGCTCGAGCAGCACGGTCACCGGGCCGTCGTTGACCAGCTGTACCTGCATGTGGGCGCCGAAGACGCCGGTTGCCACCGACGCGCCCAGGTCGCCCAGCGCATCGGCGAACGCGGTGACGAGTGGCTCGGCGATCGCGCGCGGCGCGGCGGCGTTCCATGCCGGCCGCCGGCCCTTGGCGGTGTTGGCGTACAGGGTGAACTGGCTGACCACCAAGATCGACGCCCCGACGTCGGACGCGGACTTCTCGTCGTCGAGAATCCGGAGTTGCCAGAGCTTTTCGGCCATCCGCCGAGCCTTGGCCACATCGTCGTCGTGCGTCACGCCGACCAGCGCGACCAGCCCCTGACCGTCGGGCTGGATCGCTCCGACGACCTCGCCGTCCACGGTGACGGCAGCTGAAGTGACCCGTTGGGCGAGAACACGCATGGTCGCCGATGCTGCCATGGGGTCGTGCAGAAGGCTGGCAGCAGATCGGAAGTGATACCCCTAGGGGGTATGGAGTATCCTGGCTTCATGGCTACCACCACTGTCACCGTCACCGGAATGACCTGCCAACATTGCGCCGCGTCGGTGCGCGAGGAACTCGCCGAGATTCCGGGCGTGAAGTCGGTCGAGGTGGATGTCGCCAGCGGTTCGGTGACCATCGACAGTGTCGCACCCGTTGGAACCGACGCGATCAGGAGCGCCGTGGAAGAAGCCGGCTACCGGTTGGCAAGCTGATGAAGACCACGCCTCGGATCGTCGCGTTCATCGCCATACTCGCGGTGGTGTTCGCGGCATCGGTGTGGGTCGGCCGGTCGTTCGGTCCCGAGAGTGACGTCGCTGCAGAGCGACACTCCGCCGCATACGATGTTCAGCCCGTCGAGGCTCCCGGTGGCTTACAGGTGACCGAGAGCGGCTACACGCTGGACGTGGCTCAACCGCTCCCGCCGGCGAACCGAACCTGGCCGCTGGAGTTCAGGGTCCTCGACCAACGCGGTGCTCCCGTGACGCAATTCGACGAAACGCACGAGAAGCTGATGCATTTGATTGTGGTTCGCAACGACTTGTCCGCGTTCCAGCACGTTCACCCCGTGCTCGACGACCGCGGCACGTGGCGGACTCCCGTGGATTTCAGTCGCTCGGGCGACTACCGAGTCTTCGCCGACTTCGTGCCCACCGACGGTCCCGCGCTGACCCTCGGCGCCAACGTGCACGTCGCGGGCCCCTACTCCCCTGTGCCGCTGCCTGCGGTCGATACGTCAGCGGCCGTCGACGAGTACACCGTCACACTCAGCGGTGTTCCGAAAACCGGTGAGGCATCGACTCTTTCGCTGACCGTCCACCGCGACGGCGTTCCGGTCTACGACCTGCAACCGTACCTGGGTGCCTACGGTCATCTCGTCGCGCTGCGGGCCGCCGACCTCGCATACCTGCATGTGCATCCGCTGGGTGGAGTCGGCGATGCCCGTACTCGCCCGGGGCCGGCAATCGAGTTTCACACCACGTTCCCCAGCGCCGGGCAGTATCGACTGTTCCTTGATTTCCAGCACCGCGACGTCGTGCGCACGGCCGAATTCACCGTGTCGGTCGATCCCTCCGCGCAGCCGCCCGTCCCCACAGACGATCGCGGCGAGGCCGGCCATGGCCACTGACACGATCGAGCTGTCGATCGACGGCATGACCTGTGCGTCATGCGCCAACCGAATCGAGCGCAAGCTCAACAAGATCGACGGCGTGACCGCCACCGTCAACTTCGCCACCGAGAAGGCGCGCGTCGAATACAGCGCAGACGTGACGCCGGAGGCGTTGGTGGCCACGGTGGAAGACGCCGGCTATCAAGCGCATCTGCCCACCGAACGGGCAACCGTCGTCGAAGACGATCCGACCGCCGCGCTGCGGATTCGGCTGCTGGTCTCACTCGCGCTGACGGTTCCGGTGATTGCGATGGCGATGATCCCGGCACTGCAGTTCACCAATTGGCAGTGGCTTTCGCTGACACTGACGGCGCCGGTGGTGGTGTGGGGAGCCTGGCCGTTCCACCGTGCGGCGTGGGCGAACCTGCGCCACGGCAGCGCCACCATGGACACGCTGATCTCGATGGGCACGCTCGCCGCGCTGGGATGGTCGCTCTATGCGCTGTTCTGGGGCACCGCCGGCACCCCCGGAATGACGCATGGGTTCGAGCTGACGCTGTCACGCACCGACGGTTCGGGCAGCGTGTACTTCGAGGTCGCTGCCGGGGTCACCACGTTCATCTTGGCCGGTCGATACTTCGAAGCGCGCTCCAAGCGGCGTGCCGGCGCGGCGCTGCGGGCGCTGCTGGAACTAGGCGCCAAGGATGTCGTGGTCCGCAAAGATACTGGTGAACTACGGATTCCGATCGATCAGCTCGGCGTGGGCGACGAATTCGTGGTGCGGCCCGGTGAGAAGATCGCCGCCGACGGCGTGGTGGTCGAGGGGGCCTCGGCGGTCGACGCCTCGATGCTGACCGGCGAGTCTGTTCCAGTGGACGTCGGTCCCGGTGATGAGGTCGTCGGTGCGACGGTCAACGTCGACGGTCGGCTCGTGGTGCGGGCCAAGCGGATCGGCGCCGACACACAGCTCGCTCAGATGGCACGGCTGGTCGAGGACGCCCAGAGCGGGAAGGCGGCTGCACAGCGACTGGCCGACAGGATCTCGGGTGTGTTCGTGCCGGTCGTGATCGCGTTATCGGTTGCGACTCTGGGCTTCTGGCTGGGTACCGGCGGATCGGTTGCGACGGCCTTCACCGCGGCGGTGGCCGTGCTGATCATCGCGTGCCCGTGCGCGTTGGGGTTGGCGACGCCGACCGCGCTCATGGTCGGCACGGGCCGCGGTGCACAGCTGGGCATCTTGATCAAGGGTCCGGAGGTGCTGGAGTCGACCCGTCGGATCGACACCATCGTGCTGGACAAGACGGGCACCATCACCACCGGCAGGATGACGTTGGTCGATGTCGTCGCCGCCGACGGTGAACGGCCCGACGAGGTGCTGCGGATGGCCGGTGCGGTCGAGGACGGTTCCGAGCACCCGATCGCCAGGGCGATCGCGACGGGCGCGCGGGAGAAACTGGGTGACCTGCCGACGGTTCAGGGCTTCACCAACCTGCGCGGTCTGGGGGTGCGCGGGAGGGTCGACGGCCGCGAGGTGACGGTCGGGCGGCAGCGGCTGCTGTCGTCGCACGATTTTCCCGAGTCGTTGAAAGCGGCTGCGCGGCAGGAGGAGTCACAGGGCCGCACTGTGGTTGTCGTGGGCTGGGACGGCAGTGCCCGCGGGGTGCTGGTGGTGGCAGATGCGATCAAACCCACGTCACCCGAGGCGATTTCGCGGCTTCGTGCGCTGGGGTTGAAACCCATCATGGTGACCGGCGACAACGAGGCCTGTGCTCGCACCATCGCTGCGGAGGTAGGCATTGACGATGTCGTCGCCGAGGTGCTGCCGCAGGACAAAGTGGACGCCGTCAAAGGTCTGCAGTCCGAAGGCAAGGTGGTCGCGATGGTGGGCGACGGCGTCAACGATGCGGCGGCGCTCGCCCAGGCCGATCTGGGACTCGCGATGGGAAGCGGCACCGACGTCGCGATCGAGGCGAGCGACCTGACCTTGGTGCGCGACGACCTGAATGCCGTTCCCGACGCGATTCGCCTGTCGCGTCGGACATTGGCGACGATCAAGGGCAATCTGTTCTGGGCGTTCGCCTATAACGTCGCTGCGTTGCCTCTGGCGGCGGCCGGTCTGCTGAACCCGATGATCGCCGGTGCGGCGATGGCGTTCAGTTCGGTTTTCGTCGTCAGCAACAGCCTTCGGCTGCGCCGGTTCAGCACTACAGCGTCGCGTTGATCGGACCGAGCATGTCGCAGTTGGGCTCCAGCGCGTCTTCGAAGACCTTGCCGCAGCCGCGTCCGCTCGCGATGTAGGTCGCGCCTGGCTGGTACGGCTCGAAGAACACCTGGGCGGGCGCCGGTCCCCGCGCCTGCGTGCACTGCCCCTGTGAATCGTGGCCGGCGAGGTGGACACAGGCGACGCTCATCGCCGGGCGAAACGGCGCACCGCATGCGTAGAACGACACCGTTGCCGTCACCTTGCTCACTCCACCGGCGTTGACGACCTGCGGCGGCGACAGCGTGTACCCGCACGCCGGCTGCGGCGGCTGGGCGTTGGCTGCACTCACACCCAGCAGTCCGGACGATGCGACGAGCAGCGCGACCATTACGGCTTTGACGACCCGGCTCATGCGTCGATGGTAGTTCACCGACTGCGACCGCCGTCCCCGAATGAAAGCCCAGAAGTCCCGCTCAGTCTCCCCCGCGGCGAACGCGATACAACTTGACGTCGGATTTGATGCCCTTCAGACGCCGTGCCCCCGCGAAGGAGAACGAGAACCGCTCGTCGTCGTCGATCGCCTCGCGCGTCGACTCCGAGATCAGAACGGAGCCGGGCCGCGCGGCGCCGGAGACGCGGCTCGCGAGGTTGACCGCTCCGCCGAACCAGTCGCCGATACGGCTCACGGCCATTCCCGTCGCCAAGCCAACGCGCAGACGCGGGAAGTCCTCATCGTCGTTGGTCTGCTCGACCAGGGTCAGCGCAACGTCCAGCAGGGGCACTGCTTCCTGGCTGACGAGCATCACCTCGTCACCGATCGTCTTGACGAACCGCACCGGCGGGACGGATGCCTCGCGGGCGAGCTCGAAGAGTCGGTGGGCAAGCCGTTCGAGATCTTCCGGCGGCACGGCCTCGCCCAGCCTGGTGAAACCGACGAGATCGGCGAAGGCGATCGTCACCAGCCGGGCACCGGGTAGCCGCTGGCCCTTCGCGCGTTCGGAGGCGGTGATCGCCTCGGTCTCCATCAGGTGGCGCAGCTGCAACCGCAGCATGTCCTGGATCATGGGGCCGAGCAGCGGATCGGCGGTACGCACCAGGGCTTCGGCGTTCTTGGCGATGACGACTTCCGATGCGCCCGGGTCGAGCACCGACGCGAGCCCGGCATACCGCATCACCTCGGCGGCCTTCGACAGTCCGTCGGCGAGCACGCGGGTGATCTGGATGATCTGGTCGGGCAGGAACCCGATCTCGATGAAGCGCTGAGCGTACGCGGCGGCTTCGGCGTCGGCGCGCAGGTGGACCTTCGCGTCGGGATCGTCGACTGTCGGGAGCCCCATGGCGCGTTGAATGCGCTGCAGCAGTTCGAGATCGATGCCGGTCTTTTGGCTTGTTTCCCGCGCGGAGACGTAGACCCCGTCGTCGCCGAGGGCTTGACGCGCGGCAAGGAGCATCGGCAGGAAGGCGTTTCGGATCACCTCGACGTCGATGCCTCTACTCACCAACCACGCGATCAGTTCGGCGCGCTGGGCGCGCTCATCGCCATCGAGCCCGTCGAGCAGACCGGACCCTTCGACGTCGAAGTCATCGGCCACCGGCCCAACGTATACCGCATGCGATAGTCGAAGTATGGGTTCGCCGGTGCTGTACGGATTTCCGCCGATCGTCGGCGAAAGAGCTCACATCTTGATCCTGGGCAATATGCCCAGCGTCATGTCGCTCGCCGCGCAGCAGTACTACGGCAATCCACGCAATGCCTTCTGGCGTATCATGGGCGAAATCCTCGGGTTCGCATCCGACGCGCCGTACGGGCAGCGTTGTGCCACGCTGACAGCGAATGGGATCGCGGTCTGGGACGTGCTGCGCTCGTGTCGGCGTGAGGGCAGCCTGGATTCCGCGGTTCGGCGGGAGAGCATGGTGCCGAACGATTTTCAGCAGTTCTTCGATGAGCACCACAGCGTCAGGCGGGTGCTGTTCAACGGCGCCGCAGCGGAGAAGAACTACACCCGACTCGTCTCCGTCGCCAACGATTTGCGCTACCGACGGCTGCCGTCGACGAGCCCGGCGCAGACCATGCGATTCGTCGACAAGCTCGCGGCGTGGCGGGAGGTCCTTTCCGAGGCCGCGGCTTAGGACACGGGCAACCGTGCCTGTCCGACGACGCCCGCGAAGACAAGCGAGCGACGGAGAACCGCTACCGTGGCGGCATGTCCTGTGTGTTCTGCGGCATCGTCGCCGGCGAGGCCCCGGCCATCCGCATCTACGAAGACGACGACGTTCTCGCCATCCTCGACATCCGTCCGTTCAGCCGCGGCCATACTCTGGTGATCCCGAAGCGGCACACGGTGGACCTGACCGACACGCCGCCCGAGACGGTCGCCACCCTGGCGCGGGTGGGTCAGCGGATCGCGCGCGCCGCACGCCGGTCCGGACTTCACGCCGACGGCAACAATGTGGTGATCAACGACGGCAGGGCCGCATTTCAGACGGTGTTCCACATCCATCTGCACGTCCTGCCGCGACAGGAGGGCGACAAGCTCTCGTTCGCCAAGAACATGCTCCTTCGCCGCGACCCGGACCGGGAGGAGTCGGGACGGCTGCTGCGCGAAGCCCTGGCGGAACTCGACTCGGCTGCGCAAGACTGAACCCCATGAGCATGCCCTGGTACGAGAAGTACATCGGTTACCCGATGCTGTTGCTGCACGACAAGCTCTACAAGGGCACCAACGGCCGCATCGGCCACACGATCCCCGGTGCACCGTCGATGCTGATCCTGCATACGGTCGGCGCGAAAACCGGTTTGCAGCGGTCGAATTCGCTCGCGTATGCCCGCGACGGGGACGACTATCTGGTCGTCGCGTCCAAGGGTGGCGAGCCGAAGGCGCCGGGCTGGTATCACAACCTCAAGGCCAATCCGAACGTCGAGATCAACGTGGGGCCCAAGCGCATCAAGGTGACCGCCACGCCCGTCACTCACGACGATCCGGATTTCCCGCGGCTGTGGAGGATCGTCAACGACATGCGCGGCAACAAGGACCGCTACATCGGGTACCAGAAGCGGACGTCTCGTCCCATCCCGGTGGTCAGGTTGACTCCGGCCTAGAACAACTCCTTGGCCAGCAATTCGAGCGTCTTGTCGCGGGCCGGCGCGGTCGCCGGATCGGTGCCGCGGCGGGCCGAGGCCACCGGATTGATCATGACCTCGTCGACGCCGAACCGGTCGGCCAACGCGCGCACCTGCTCGGCCGCCTCTGTCGGATCGCCGACGACGGCGCGCCCGAAAGCGGCTTCGGCGATGCGCTGCGCCTGCGGTGCGAGTTCCTGCTGTTCGGCGTCCTCGACGAGATCCAGCGGCCCCAACGGCTGGCCGGTGCGCAGCCGCGCCATCATCTGAAGGTTGGGCAACGCCAACGCTTCTGCTTCGTCGTGTGTTTCGGCGACGACCGCGTTGACGGTCAGGAACGTGACTGGTTCGGGCGCCGACTCGCTGGGCCGGAACTCCGAGCGGTACACCTCGAGGGCCTCAGCGGTGCCCTGGCCCGAGAAGTGGTGGGCGAACACGTAGGGCAGCCCCTTCGCGGCGGCCAGGTGCGCCGAGTACATCGACGACCCGAGCAGCCACAGCTTCGGCTCGGTCGCCGCCGCAGGTGTCGCCTTGAGAATGTAGCGCTGATTGGGGATCGGGACACGGACACCGCGCGCGCCCATCAGCGCGACGACGTCGTCGAGATAGTCGGGGAAGGCCTCGATATCGCGATCGTCGCGACCGGCGGCGCCGCGCAGCGCCATCGACGTCACCGGGTCCGAGCCCGGCGCCCGGCCGATGCCGAGGTCGATGCGACCGGGATGGGCCGCCTCCAGCAGCGCAAACTGCTCGGCGACGGCCAGCGGCGCATGGTTGGGCAGCATCACCCCGCCCGACCCGAGCCGCATGTGTTGGGTGTGGGCGGCCAGGTGCGCGATGAGGACCGGCGGGCTGGTCGCCGCCACCGAGGGCATGTTGTGGTGCTCGGCGACCCAGTACCGGGTGTAGCCGAGGCGGTCGGCGGTCTGCGCGAGCTGCGTCGACGCCGCCAGCGCGTCGGAGGTCGACTGGTCGGTGCGCACGGGCACGAGATCGAGGACTGAAAGGCGCATGGCAGTCACAACGCTTTCGGCCGCACGGACCTTCCCCGTACCGCTTTGACCAGCGCTTCGGGGTCGGGGTGTCGTCGCAGGAGGCGCTGGATGGGGCGCAACGCCATCTCCACGCTCATCACCCGCATCGCGAGCTCACGGGCGACGGCCAGCGTGTTGCTGCGGCGAAACATCACCATGGCGAGTTGGCCGCGAGTTGGCCGCCGCCCAGTTCGCGACTATCCGACGGACGCTAGCGCCTTGGCCTTGCGGAAGACGTCGTCGAACATCTGCGGGGTCAGCTTGCCGGTGAAGGTGTTCTGCTGGCTCGGGTGATAGCAGCCCACCAACGAGACGCCGCTCAGCTCGGCCGTGACCCCGTGGCCGAACTTCGGGGCGGGCGCCGGTATCGACACCCCGCCCGTGCGCAGCATCTGCAGAGCGGCGCGCCAGGCGAACCCGCCGAGCGCGACGACCACCCGCACGTGTGCCGCCGCCAGCCGCCATTCGGCGTCCAGCCACGGCGCACACGTCGCCCGTTCGGCCGGCGTCGGAGCATTGGCGGGCGGGGCGCAGCGCACGGCAGCGGCAACTCGGGTTGCGTTGAGCGTCAACCCGTCTGCGGCGTCCACACACAGCGCCTGGTTCGCCAGCCCTACCCGGTGCAGCGCCGCGAACAGGAAATCACCCGACCGGTCACCGGTGAAGATCCGACCGGTGCGGTTCGCGCCGTGCGCAGCGGGCGCGAGGCCGACGACGAACACCTTCGGCCGTGATGATCCCCAGCCGGGTGCCGGACGGCCCCAGTACGGCTCGTCGGCGAACGACCTGCGCTTGACGACGGCGGACTCCTCCCGCCACTCGACCAGACGGGGACAGGCCCGGCACACCGATACCTCGGCGTCGAGCTCGTCGAGTGACTGCGTCGCCGCGGCCATCGACACGACCTGTGCCGCGGTCGTAGCGACGGCGGTCTGAGGTGTGGCGGGGTCACCCGGCCAACCCGAGCCAGGAGGAACCGGCGACGCGAACCGCGCACCGGTCCGCGGGTGGGGCAAGAGCTGCACAGCTCCACTGTGCACGGTGGGGAATTCAGATGCCGAGCGGCCTCGAGCGCTGTTACATTCTGCCGCGATAACTCATGACGGATAGCAGGCGCGGCCCCCTACTGCTGATTCTGTTCGCCGCGCTGATGGCCGGTGCCGGCAACGGCATATCGCTCGTCGCGTTCCCGTGGCTGGTGTTGCAGCGCAACGGATCTGCGCTCGACGCGTCGATGGTGGCGATGGCGGGCTCGCTCCCGCTGTTGGTTGCGACGCTGATCGCGGGGGCCGCGGTGGACTACCTGGGCCGACGACGGGTTTCGATGATCTCCGACGCCTTGTCTGCGCTGTCGGTGGCCGCCGTGCCCGTGCTCGCCGTGACCTTCGGCGTCGAGTCCGTCAACGTCGCGGTGCTCGCCACGTTGGCCGCACTGGGCGCCTTCTTCGACCCGGCGGGTATGACCGCTCGCGAGACGATGCTGCCCGAAGCGGCGACGCGTGCCGGATGGACGCTGGACCGCGCCAACAGCGTCTACGAGGCGGTGTTCAACCTCGCCTACATCGTCGGGCCTGGCATCGGCGGCCTGCTGATCGCCACGCTCGGCGGCATCGACACGATGTGGGTCACCGCGTCGGCGTTCGTCACCTCGATAGCCGCGATCGCGGTCCTGCGGTTGGAAGGGGCCGGAACGCCCGACCGCACCTCGTTGCCCGAGGGGGTGTGGGCGGGCGTCGTGGAAGGGCTCAGGTTCGTCTGGCACAACAAGGTGCTGCGCACGCTGGCGGTCGTCGACCTGGTGGCAACCGGGCTCTACATGCCGATGGAGTCGGTCCTGTTCCCCAAGTACTTCACCGACCGCGACGAACCCGTGCAACTCGGTTGGGTGCTGATGGCGTTGAGCATCGGTGGCCTGGTGGGCGCGCTCGGCTACGCGGTGTCGTCGAAGTACATCAGCAGGAGGGTGACGATGTTGGCCGCGGTGCTGACGCTCGGCGCCGCGATGACGGTCATCGCGTTCCTGCCGCCGCTACCGCTGATCCTGGTGCTCTCGGCGATCGTCGGCCTGGTCTACGGGCCGATCGCGCCGATCTACAACTACGTCATGCAGACTCGGGCACCGCAACACCTGCGCGGCCGGGTGGTGGGGGTGATGGGGTCGCTGGCCTACGCCGCGGGACCTCTTGGCCTGATCGTCGCCGGACCGCTGGCCGACTCGGCCGGCCTGCACGTCACGTTCCTGGCGCTCGCGCTGCCGATGCTGCTGTTGGGCATCATCGCCGTGTTCCTGCCCGCGCTCCGTGAACTCGACTGCTCCCCAACGGTTTAGCGGGCCGGACCCTGTCGGGCGATCGCGGGTTGTTTTGCCGGCGTGACTCGGCCGCGATCCTGTCCACCGTGCGGCTCGTACCATTGCGCTGTGGAGTCACCCCTTGCCGATCTCATCGACGCACTGCCCGAAGGCGCCGTGGTCACCGATGCGGACATTCTGGGGTCCTATCGGCAGGACCGGGCGTTCGATCCGAACGCGGGCACGCCGCTGGCCGTGGCGCGGCCGCGCTCCACAGAGGACGTGCAGGCCGTCCTGCGCTGGGCCACCGCCAACAAGGTCGCGATCGTGCCGCGCGGTATGGGTACCGGCCTGTCCGGCGGCGCCTCGGCCCTCGACGGCGCCATCGTGCTGACGACCGAGAAGATGCGCGACATCACCGTCGACCCCGTGACCCGCACCGCCGTCGTCCAGCCCGGTCTGCTCAACGCGGAGGTCAAGAGGGCGGTCGCCGAGGTCGGGCTGTGGTATCCGCCGGACCCGTCGTCGTTCGAGATCTGCAGCATCGGCGGCAACGTCGCCACCAACGCGGGCGGTCTGTGCTGTGTGAAGTACGGCGTCACAACGGATTACGTGCTCGGGTTACAGGTGGTGCTCGCCGACGGCACGGCGGTGCGGCTCGGCGGTCCACGGCTCAAAGACGTCGCAGGCCTTCCGTTGACGAAATTGTTCGTCGGCAGCGAGGGCACGCTCGGCGTGGTGACCGAGGTGACGCTGAAACTGCTGCCGGCGCAGTCCGCGGCGTGCACCGTGGTGGCGTCCTTCGGTTCGGTGGAGGCTGCCGCGACGGCCGTCGTCGCGATCACGGCGAAGATCCGGCCTTCGATGCTGGAGTTCATGGACTCGGCCGCCATCAACGCCGTCGAGGACAAGCTGAAGATGGGCCTCGACCGCAGCGCCGCCGCGATGCTGGTGGCCGCCTCCGACGACCGGGGTCCGTCCGGCGCCGAGGACGCCCGGTTCATGGCCGACGTCTTCACCGAACACGGCGCCAAGGAAGTGTTTTCGACGTCCGACCCCGAGGAGGGCGAGGCCTTCGTCGCCGCTCGGCGGTTCTGCATTCCGGCCGTCGAGCTGAAGGGCTCGCTGCTGCTCGAGGACGTCGGAGTGCCGTTGCCGGCGTTGGCCGATCTGGTCGGCGGGGTCGAGAAGATCGCGGCCAACCACGAATTGCTGATCTCGGTGATCGCGCACGCCGGTGACGGCAACACGCACCCGCTGATCGTCTACGACCCCACCGATCCCGCGATGACCGAAGCCGCACACCAAGCGTTCGGCGAGATCATGGACCTGGCCGTGAGCCTGGGCGGCACGATCACCGGCGAACACGGGGTCGGCAGGCTCAAGCGGCCGTGGCTGGCCGGTCAGATCGGCCCGGAGGCGATGGAACTCAACCGGCGGATCAAGCAGGCGCTCGATCCGGACAACATCCTCAATCCGGGCGCGGCGATTTAGCTCCGTTCCTCGTCGAGACCGACGTAATGGCGACAGATCACCGCGATTAGCGACCAAACCGTCGGCTTCGACGTCGATGGTATTGACAGGTTGCCGCATAGTGTCGTACGAATGAGACGTGACGGCTACCTTGTCTCATGACACGCCGGTTGGATATCAGCTCCCGAACGCCGACACGTGGGCCGATCCCTGGCCGATGTATCGCGCGCTGCGTGACCACGACCCCGTCCATCACGTCGTGCCGCGGGACCGGCCCGATCACGACTATTTCGTCATGTCGCGGCACGCCGACATCTGGGCCGCCGCGCGTGACCATGAGACGTTCTCCTCGGCGCAGGGGCTCACGGTCAACTACGGCGAGCTCGAACTGATCGGCCTGGCCGACAATCCGCCGATGGTCATGCAGGACCCGCCGGTGCACACCGAGTTCCGCAAGTTGGTGTCGCGAGGCTTCACGCCGCGTCAGGTCGAGGCGGTCGAGCCCAAGGTCCGCGACTACGTCGTCGAGCGGATCGAGCGGTTGCGCGCCGACGGCGGTGGCGACATCGTCGCCGAGCTGTTCAAGCCTTTGCCGTCGATGGTGGTCGCGCATTACCTCGGGGTACCGGAGGCCGACCGCGACAAGTTCGACGGCTGGACCGAGGCGATCGTCGCGGCCAACACCGTCGACGGCGGAATCGGCGGTGCGCTGGAGACGCTCGGCGACAATCTGGGCGAGATGATGGCCTACTTCACCGATTTGATCGAGCGCCGCCGCGTCGAGCCCGAGGACGACACCGTGTCACATCTGGTGGCCGCGGGAGTGGGGGCCGACGGCGACATCGCCGGCGTGCTGTCGATCCTGGCGTTCACCTTCACCATGGTCACCGGCGGCAACGACACCACCACCGGCATGCTCGGCGGCTCGGTCCAGCTGCTCCACCAGCGACCCGACCAGCGCCGCCTTCTCGTCGAAAACCCCGAGCTGGTAGCGGATTCCATCGACGAGTTCCTGCGCATGACCTCGCCGGTGCAGGGGCTGGCCCGCACCGTCACCCGCGACGTGACGGTCGCCGACACCACCATTCCGCAGGGCAGGCGGGTCCTGTTGCTCTATGCGTCGGCCAACCGCGACGAACGCCAGTTCGGCGACGACGCATCCGAACTCGACGTGACGCGCAAACCGCGCAACATCCTGACCTTCAGCCACGGCGCGCACCACTGCCTCGGTGCGGCGGCGGCGCGGATGCAGTCCCGCGTCGCTTTGACCGAACTCCTCACGCGCATCCCGGATTTCGAGGTCGACGAGAGCGGAATCGTATGGGCCGGTGGCAGTTACGTACGACGGCCGCTGTCGGTCCCGTTCGAGGTGACCGCCTGATGGCCGGCGACTGGTTGGCCGCGCGCCGCACCGAGGTGGCCGCGGACCGAATCCTGGACGCTGCGGGTGAGCTGTTCGCCCAGAAAGAGGCCGCCACGGTCGGCATGAACGAGATCGCTTCGGCGGCAGGATGTTCGCGCGCGACGCTGTACCGCTATTTCGAGAACCGCGAGGCGCTCTACACCGCGTATGTGCACCGGGAGAGCTACCGGCTCTACCGCGAGATGACCGAGCAGATCAATGCGCTGACCGATCCGCGGGAGCGCCTGATCGAGGGGATGTTGGCCTCGCTGCGCAACGTCCGCGAAAGCCCGGCCCTGGCATCGTGGTTCGCCACGACTCAGCGACCGATCGGTGCGGAGATGGCCGAGGAGTCCGAGGTGATCAAGGCGCTGACCGAGGCGTTCGTCATCTCCCTCGGTCCCGACGACCCGGAACTGGTCGCGCACCGTGCCCGGTGGCTGGTGCGGGTGATGACCTCGCTGATGCTGTTCCCCGGTCACGACGAGGACGACGAACGGTCCATGCTCGAGGAGTTCGTCGTACCGATCGTGCTGCCGAGCCGTCAGGCCACCCAGTAGCGCCCGGAGCCGTCAGGCGACCAATTCGCCGGGCCGTCAGGCGACCCAATACGCTCGGAGCCGTCAGGCGACCCAATACGCTTGGGCCTTCATCGACTTTTTCGAGATCTTGTATTCCTCGCGCAAGACCTTCGCCACCGCGCGCGTCGTGCGGTTGTCGCATGCGACCCATCCGAAGTGGTCGGGGGCCTCGAACGCCGCGGCGGCAACGGCTTCGACCAGCGCCTCGCCCGCGTTCTTGCGGTCCACCCACATCACGTCGGTGCTGCGCGCGACCGGTAGCTGTCGGTCGTCGTCGTGCGCCGCCTCCAGGAACACCCGCGCCGGGGTGTCGCCGATCGCGGTCAGCAGCGAGTTGATGGCGGGCAGCGATGCGGTGTCTCCGACGATCACGTAACCGGCCGGCGGCGGTTCGGGCAGCCTGAAGTTGCTGCCGAGCACCGTCACCTCGATCGTGTCGCCGGGTTGGGCGTTCTCCGCCCAGCGCGATGCGATCCCGTCGTGCAGCGCGAACTCGATGTCGACGGTGTCGGCCGCCGGGTTCGGGTCGACCAGGGTGTAGCCGCGCTGATGCAGCTTGTCGCCGTCGGCGAACCACATGCGGATCCACATCGTCGGGTGCAGCGGCGAGCCTTCGAGCATGCCGCCCGCGTCGAAGCTCAGCCGCAGGTAGTGCGGGCTGATCTCGCGCTTACCCGTCACGGTCAGCCGATAGTCGCCCGCGCGCAGGAGTTTGAGCACCGCACCCTGGAAACCGCGCGTTTTCTTCTTGTCCGACATAACTGGCCCTCCGTGTCGATGTTCTGGTTAGGCTACCCTAACCCACAAGCGACGCTTAACCGGTGGATCCCATGCAGCCGGTAAGTGCGATCAACCGGTTAGTGCCAGAGAGGCCGTCAGGATCGCACCCGGGTGAACCGGTGCAACAGCCACGCCAGCGGGACGGTGATCACGAAGGTGACGAGAAAGAGCATCACGATCGAACCCGTGTAGATCGGATAGTGCAGGATCTCCACCATCGCCAGTTCCATCGTGATCAAGTGGATCAGGAAGATCTCGTAGGAGATCTCGCCGAGGAACACCATCGGCCGGCTGGACAGCACGCGGGCGTAGATCCCGCGGTCGCCGAGCGCCAGCGGCGCCACCGCCAACGTCGCGATCACCGCGTAGAACAACGCCTTCACCAACGCCTCGCGCAACTCACTGGGCGAGGTGGTGGGCTCGCCCGCGATGGGTGTGGAGACGATGAAGTAGCACGCCACCGCCAGCGGGATGCACGCGAGGCCGTACGCCCGCACGCCAAGCGGCTGCAACACGGCGAGCAACATCCCGCCGATGAACCAGAGCAGATATGCCGGCAGCCACAGCCTCGCACCGTCGGGCAGAAAGTCGGTGGTGTGCACCAGGATCAACCATGCGGGAGTGATCAGGGCCAGTGCGACCAGACCTCCGATCAGCAGGCCGGGCCGCCACCGTCGTCGACACAGGGCCACCAGCAGCAGCCAGGCCAGCAGCGGCAGCATTACATAGAAAGCGACCTCGACGGCCAGGCTCCACATCTGCGTAAGCCCTTGGTGCAGATACGAGTACAGGTAGTTGTCGGTGTAGATCTGGGTGTGAGTCAGGTTGCGCAGCAACCCCTCCCAGGTGTGCCCAGGGTTCGGGCCCGCGGTCCGGAAGTGGTAGACGAGGTAGGCCACCAGCACTGTGACCACGTACGCCGGCATGATCCGCCGGACCCGGCGCCAGGCATAGCGGCGCGTGGACGGCGGCGGCGCCTCCGCGTGAGCGGCCTTCACCCACGGCGAGAACAAAAGAAATCCGCTGAGCACGAAGAAGATCGGCACCCCGATCTCGGCGCGGGAGTACACCAGACCGACATAGCCTTGCGGGTACTTGCCCGTCGTATAGGCGGCGTGGGTCAGCATCACCAACAACGCGGCGACGGCGCGGATACCGGTGAGCGAGGAGACACGTTCGGGCCTGCCGACGGATTCCAGACCGCCCTGCGCGTCCAGGCCACGCGACAGCGTCATCTCTGCTTGTGCCGGCCCTTGTCCGGCCGTCGGTCCGGCTGCAGGTTGATCTTCACCCCCGAGATACGGGTGTTCTCAAGGGCTTTGAGCGTCTTCCTGGGCAGATCGGCGGGCAGCTCGACCAACGAGAAGTCTGGGCGGATGGTGATGTGGCCGAAGTCGCTGCGGTGCAGGCCACCTTCGTTGGCGATCGCGCCGACGATGTGGCCGGGCCCGACCTTGTGCCGCTTGCCCACCGCGATGCGGTAGGTGACCAACCCGTCCCGCGGTTTACGGTCGGGCTTGTCGCGACGGGGCCGCTCGTCGCGCTCGCGTCGTTTCTCCGGCGGCGGCTCGACCATGAAGAACTCGTCACCGCCCTGCGCCTGGGCGGCCAACGCCGCGGCGATGTCGACGATCGGCACGTCGTGCTCGCGTTCGTAGTCCTCGATGATGTTGCGGAAGACGTCGATGCCCGGGGCGTTGAGCGCTTCGGTGATCGAGTCGCGGAACTTGGCCACCCGTTGGGTGTTCACGTCCTCGATGGTCGGCAGTTCCGCCTCGATCAGCTTGGAGCGGGTGGCCTTCTCGATGGCCTTGAGCAGGTGCCGCTCGCGCGGCGTGACGAACAGCAGCGCCGCCCCGGACCGGCCCGCCCGTCCCGTGCGACCGATGCGGTGTACATAGGACTCGGTGTCGTTGGGGATGTCGTAGTTCAGGACGTGGGAGATGCGTTCGACATCCAGCCCGCGCGCGGCGACATCGGTCGCGATCAGGATGTCGATTCTGCCGTCCTTCAACGCGGCGATGGTGCGCTCACGCTGCGCCTGCGGGATGTCTCCGTTGATCGCCGCGGCGGCGAAGCCCCTGGCCTTGAGCCGTTCGGCGACCTCTTCGGTGGCTTGTTTGGTGCGGACGAACACGATCATCGCGTCGCCCTCCTCCACTTCGAGCACCCGCGTAAGCGCGTCCATCTTGCGGTGGCCCGACACCTGGATGTAGCGCTGCGAAATGTTCTCGGCGGTCGCCGTTTTCGCCTTGACCGTCACCTCGACGGGGTCGTGCAGGTATTTCTTGGTGATCTTGCGGATCGCCGGCGGCATGGTCGCCGAGAACAACGCGACCTGTTTGAACTCCGGGGTGTCGGCCAGGATGCGCTCGACGTCCTCGGCGAAGCCCATCTGCAGCATCTCGTCGGCCTCGTCGAGCACCAGGTAATCGAGCCGCGACAGATCGAGGCGACCCTTCTCAAGGTGGTCGATTACCCGGCCCGGTGTGCCGACGACGACCTGGGCGCCGCGTTTGAGTCCGGCCAGCTGTGGACCGTAGGACGAGCCGCCGTAGATCGGCAGCACGTTGACCTCCGGCAAGTGTGCGCCGTAGCGACCGAACGCCTCGGCCACCTGCAGCGCCAGTTCGCGCGTCGGCGCCAGGACCAGCGCCTGGGTGGCACGGCTGGCGGTGTCGATCTTGGACAGGATCGGAATGGCGAACGCGGCGGTCTTGCCGGTACCGGTCTGGGCCAGACCCACCACATCGGAACCCGCCATCATCGCCGGGATGGTGGCCGCCTGGATCGCCGACGGCGTCTCGTATCCGACGTCGACGACGGCCCGCAGCACCGAAGGGTGAATCTGCAGGTCGTCGAAGGTCAGGTCGCCGGTCGAGCCGTCGGGACTCGCATCCGACTCGGCTGAGGTCATCGGCGTCGAGTCTAGTGCCAGCGAGCGTCCCGATTCGCCACGCGGTGTGTCGGCGCGACCTGCTCGACGCGATTTGCAAGGGTGGCTCAGGTGATGTGCACGGTTCGGCTCAAGGGGCTTCTCCGACCGGCGGCGACGCTCTCGGCGATGCTGGTGGTCGCCGTCGGCTGCGGTGCGAGCGACTCCACCGTCTCCAAGACACCCGACGCCGTGCCCTCCGTCGCACCTCCCCCGGTCGCGGCGCCATCCCCGGCCCCCAACGCCGCGCCGTCCAGCGCTCCGGCGGCCAACGACCCCTGCGCGGTCGACCTCGCCGCGCCGGAGATCGCCAGGGCGGTGACCGAGCTGCCCCGCGATCCGCGCAGCAACCAGGGCTGGAATCCGGAGCCGATCGCCGGCAACTACAACGAATGCGCGCAGCTGTCGGTCGTCATCGTCAAGGCCAACACCAACGCCGCCAACCCCAACACGCGTGCGGTGATGTTCCACCTCGGCAAGTTCATCCCATCCGGGGCGCCCGACACCTACGGGTTCAACGGCGTCGACACCTCGGAGAGCACCGGCGACACGGTCGCGCTGCACTACTCCAACGGCGTGCCGGGCCTCGACAGCGTGGTCAGGTTCCGCTGGAACGGAAACGGTGTCGAGCTGATCGGCAACACCGGCTGACGGCTCCGCCGAACGTGGGTTACCCGCACACCTTTCGCGGCGCGGACGTGTATCGAGCCCACACTCGGCGGGCTATAGCCGAGCAATTTGAGCGTTGAGCCGAACCGTGTCCGAATGCGGCCAGCCTCTCGCCTGCATCGCGTCCCGTACGCGAGCGAGAAAGACATGCGGACGATTGCGCAAGAGATCGCGACTGACCCGGATGATCAGCCAGCCTTGACCCGCCAGTTCGGCCAGCCGGTCGATGTCGCGGGCGTGCTGTATCGGATCGTCCCAGTGTTGCGGACCGTCGTATTCGACGCCGACCTTGAACTCCTCCCAGCCCATGTCTACGCGGCCGACGAAGGAGCCGTACTCGTCAGCGACGACAATCTGCGTCTGCGGCCTCGGAAACTCGGCTGCGATGAGCAGCAGGCGTGTCCTTGTTTCCTGCGGTGACTCGGCCCCGCCGTCCATCAGCTCCACAACCCGCCGCAACTGCACCACACCGCGTGCGCCGCGATGGTTTCCGGCGAGACGCGCGACGTCGACCGGCTTGAGACCAGTAACGTTCGCCAATGCATCGACCGCGATGATCGCTCTCTCGAGCCCGTTTCTCCGTCCGAGGTCGAATGCTGTCCGCGCAGGAGTGGTGACCGGCATCCCGCGCACGATGCCGACTTCGTCATCACGCAGCTTCGCCCGATGGATGACGATTCCGTCGACATCACATGCCTCGACGCGAATCAGTTCGGCGGGCAGGTCCTCGTCGATCCATCGAGACCCATGTAAGGCCGCGGCGGATGATCCGGCGAGGGTGGCGTTGCGCCCGGACCACAACCAGGCGGCCGCCGCTCGTCTGTCAGGTGTCAACGTCGCACCCTTCAGCAGGTAGACATTCCGATAGATCATGTTGTGGCGGCTGACCAACGTCCGCCTTGTCACCACTCCAGCGGCCAGCGCTTCAGTGCCGATGAACGGCGATGCATTCGTATCCATGCGGTCACTGTCGGTACGCGGTCTCTCGCAAACGGTCGATCCGTGCCGGCGAACGGCGGTCCTGTGGATACGCGTGGCGTTGGGGACGAAGGAGTGTGGCCTCGAGTGCTCGAGTGTGGGCTCGTGTGACGCGCGGGCTGCGTCGAGTGTGGGCTCGTGTCACGCGCGGGCCGCGTCGAGTGTGCGGGTAACCCACGTTCGGCGGAGCGGTGAGGTGTCGCCCGGGTCACATACAGTGGCAGCGTGTTCGTGGCCTCCGAGGGCGCCGAAACCCGCGTCGTATACAGCGCATCCGATCTCGCTGCGGCAGCCCGCTGCGAGTACGCGCTGCTGCGCGCGTTCGATGCCAAGGTCGGCCGGGGTCCCGCCGTCGCAACCGAGGACGAGCTGTTGGCCAGGACGGCTCAGCTCGGCGATGAGCATGAACAGCGGCATCTCGATCTGCTCCGCGACCGGGCCGAAGTCGCGATCATCGGTAGGCCCCCCTACACGGTCGACGGGCTGTCCGCCGCCGCCGACCAGACGCGTCGTGCCGTCGAGCGTAGAGCGGAAGTGATCTATCAGGCCGCGATGTTCGACGGCCGGTTCGTCGGTTTCGCCGACTTCCTGATCTTGGAGCGGGACGCCGACGGCGAGCGGTATCGGTTGCGCGACACCAAGCTCGCGCGCTCGGTGAAGGTGGAGGCGCTGCTGCAGTTGGCCGCCTACGCCGAGACGCTCACCGCCGCGGGGGTGCCGGTGGCCGACGAGGTCGAGTTGGTGCTCGGCGACGGCGCGACCGCGAGCTACCGCCTCGACGAGCTGCTTCCGGTATATCGGCCGCGGCGCCAAGCACTGCAGCGGCTGCTCGATGACCACTTCGCGTCGGGGGCGCCGGTCGACTGGGCCGACGAGACCGTGCGCGCGTGTTTCCGCTGTCCGGAATGCGAGGTCCAGGTGCGGGCCAGCGACGATCTGCTGCTCGTGGCGAACATGCGGGTGAGCCAGCGGGCACGTCTGCTCGACGCGGGTATCACCACGGTCGCCGAACTTGCGCGACACGAAGGCCCGGTCGCCGAGCTGTCCGCCCGGACGTTCATCGCGCTGCAAGAGCAGGCCCGCCTGCAGCTGGCTCCGCGGGTGGACGGAAAGCCGCCGTACAAGGTCGTCGAGGCACAGCCGTTGACGCTGCTCCCCGACCCCGATAAGGGCGATCTGTTCTTCGACTTCGAGGGTGATCCCCTGTGGACTTCCGGAGCCGCTCGGCCGGCGACATCTGGCTCCGACGGTCACGAGTGGGGCCTGGAGTACATGTGGGGTGTGCTCGAGGCGGGCGGCGACTTCCGGCCGCTGTGGGCGCACGACCGGGCGAGCGAGCGCAAGGCCCTCATCGACTTCCTCAAGCTGGTGCGCCAGCGCCGCAAGCGATTTCCGAAGATGCATATCTACCACTACGCGGCGTACGAGAAGACCGCGCTTCTTCGGCTGGCCGGCCGCTACGGCGTCGGCGAGGACGAGGTCGACGACCTGCTGCGCAGCGGCGTTCTGGTCGACTTGTATCCGTTGGTGCGTAAGAGCATTCGCGTGGGCACGGAGAACTACAGCTTGAAGTCCTTGGAGCCGCTCTACATGGGTTCCGAATTGCGCACCGGTGACGTCACCACCGCAACGGAATCGATCACGATGTACGCGCGGTTCTGTGAGCTGCGCGCCGAAGGTCGCGACGACGAAGCCGCCAACATGCTCAAGAAGATCGAGGACTACAACCGCTACGACTGCCGATCGACACACCGGCTGCGCGACTGGCTGATCAAGATCGCCATCGAGTCGAGCGTCCCGCCGCTCGGACCGCAGCCCGTCACCCAGAGCGTCGCGGTCGAGGACACCGATCAATTGGCCCGCACGCTGCTGGACTTCGCCGGCGACGGTGTGGCGGAACGAAGTCCCGAGCAGACGGCCGTGGCCTTGGTCGCCGCCGCCCGCGGATATCACCGTCGTGAAGACAAACCGTTCTGGTGGGCGCATTTCGACCGGTTGAACAACCCCGTCGACGAGTGGGGCGACACCAGCGACGTGTTCCTGGTCGACGCCGACGGCGCGACAGTGGTCAAGGACTGGCACCTGCCGTCGACACGCGCCCGCAAACAGCAGCGGTGGTTGGAGCTGACCGGGGCGTTGGAGGGCGGTGTTGTCAGCAAAGAGGTGTTCGCACTGTATGAACCGCCCTCGCCCGCAGGCATGGCCGACAACGCGGACCGGCGCGCCGCCGGTAATGCCGACGTCATCGGGGTCGACGACTCGAATGTCCCGACCCGGGTAATGATCTGCGAACGCGAGACTCCGGCCGGGACGTTCACCCAGACGCCGTTTGCGCTCACGCCGCGAAATATCGTGCCGAACAAGAAGTTGCGCGAGGCGATCGACACCGCGGCCGCCGAGGTCGCCGCGACGCTACCGGAACTGCCGCGCACCGCGGTGGTCGATATCCTGCTGCGCCGGCCGCCACGCACCCGCAGCGGCGCGCCGCTCCCCCACGCCGGCGATGTCACCACGGACATCGCCACCGCGGTGCTCGATCTGGACTCGTCCTATCTGGCGGTGCACGGTCCGCCCGGAACCGGCAAGACCTACACGGCCGCTCGCATCATCGCCCGCCTGGTGAACGACCATCAGTGGCGCGTCGGCGTCGTCGCGCAGTCACATGCGGTGGTGGAGAACCTTTTTCGCGAGCTCATCAAGGCCGGGGTGGACCCCGCGCGCATCGCCAAGAAGGACTGTCCCGAGGACGTCGGCTGTCAGGCGATCGACAAAGACGACTATGCGGCGTTCATCGCCGATCACGCCGGATGCGTCATCGGCGGCACGGCGTGGGATTTCGCGAACGACACTCGCGTGGAAGCGCGCAGCTTGAACCTCCTGGTGGTCGAGGAGGCGGGTCAGTTCTGCCTGGCGAACACCATCGCCGTGGCCAGGGCAGCCGAGAACCTGATGCTGCTCGGCGACCCGCAACAGCTCCCGCAGGTCATCCAGGGCCACCATCCAGAGCCGGTCGACGCGTCGGCGCTGGGCTGGCTGGTGCGGGAAAACCGCACGTTGCCTGAGGAATTCGGCTATTTCCTCGATCGCTCCTATCGGATGCATCCGGCGGTGTGCGCCCAGGTCTCGCGACTGGCATACGAGGGCAAACTGTGGTCCGTCGAGGGCGGGCCCGCCGCGCGGCGCCTCGACGGTCAGGATCCTGGCGTGCGGGTGGTGGCCATCGCTCACGACGGCAACTCCACGAGCAGCCCCGAGGAGGCAGAAGCGATCGTCGCGGCGACACGGAAGCTGCTGGGCAGCGGCTGGAGCGATGAGGACGGCACCCGCCCGCTGACCCAGAAGGACGTTCTCGTCGTGGCCCCGTACAACGCGCAGGTGCTGTTGCTGCGCGAGCACTTCGCGGCGGCCGGGCTGTCCGGTGTCGCGGTCGGCACCGTCGACAAGTTCCAGGGCAGGCAGGCACCGGTGGTGTTCGTCTCGATGACGGCGTCCTCCATCGATGATGTGCCGCGCGGAATCGCGTTCCTGCTCAACAGGAATCGGCTGAATGTCGCGGTCAGTCGCGCGAAGTACCTCAGCGTGATCGTCCGTTCGGAGACGCTCACCGAGTATCTGCCGAGCACACCGGACCGCTTGATCGAGTTGGGCGCGTTCCTGTCGCTGGGCGCATGTGACACACCCGCATGATGAGCATGACCGACCGACTGGCCGAGATCGTCGGGAAGGCTTACGTCAGCACCGATCCCGACGTGCTCGTGGCCCGCGTCGTCGACCACACCGGGCGGTACCGCGGCCGGGCCAGCACCCTGGTGCGGCCGGGGACGGCCGACGAGGTGGCGGCGGTGCTGCGGGCCTGCCGCGACGCCGGCGCCTACGTCACCGTGCAGGGTGGCCGGACCTCCCTGGTGGCGGGCACCGTCCCCGAACACGACGACGTGCTGCTGTCCACCGAGCGGCTGCGCCACATCGGTGACGTCGACGTCGCCGAACGCCGGATCTCGGTGGGCGCCGGGGCGACTCTGGCCGACGTGCAACGGGCGGCCGCTGACGCGGGGTTGGTGTTCGGCGTCGACCTGGCCGCGCGCGACACCGCGACCGTCGGGGGGATGGCGTCGACGAATGCGGGCGGATTGCACACCGTTCGCTACGGCAACATGGGCGAGCAGGTGATCGGCTTGGACGTCGCGCTGCCCGACGGTTCGATGCTGCACCGGCACAGCCGCGTGCGGATGGACAACACCGGCTACGACCTGGCGTCGCTGTTCGTCGGCGCGGAGGGCACTTTGGGCGTCATCACCGCGCTCGATCTGAGGCTGCACCCCACGCCGCCTCACCGGGTGACGGCGGTCTGCGGGTTCTCCGACCTCGATGCGCTCGTCGCCGCCGGGCGGATCTTCCGCGACCTGGACGGCATCGCGGCGCTGGAGTTGGTCGACGCTCGCGCCAGCGCGCTGATCGCCGAACATGCCGGGGTGCCCGCGCCCGTCGACGGCGCCTGGCAGCTTCTGGTCGAACTGGCGGGCGACACTGACCAGACCGAGCGGCTGGCCGACGCGATCGAAGGCGCGGACCTGTGCGGTGAACCAGCCGTCGGCGTCGACACGGCCGCACAGCAGCGACTCTGGCAGGTGCGCGAGGCCGTCGCCGAAGTGCTCGGCGTGTACGGACCGCCGCTGAAATTCGACGTGTCTCTGCCGCTTGCGGTCATCGCGCAGTTCGCCGCCGATGCCGCCATACTCGTCGCCGACCATGCACCCGAGGCGATCCCGGTGCTGTTCGGACATATCGGCGAGGGCAACCTGCACCTGAACCTCGTGCGGTGCACGCTCGACCGCGAAGCGGAGCGCGCCCTGTACTCGGCGATGATGGATCTCATCGCCCACCTCGGCGGCAACGTCAGCTCCGAGCACGGCGTCGGCACCCGCAAGCGCCCGTACCTCGCAATGTCGCGTACCGACGCCGATATCGCGGCCATGCGGACAGTGAAGGCGGCCTTCGACCCGTCCGGCTACCTCAATGCCGCGGTGCTGTTCGACTGATTCCCTTATTGCGAATTTTCTTTCGTATATTATGATTCGTAAAAATGATCTCGCTATAGGGGAATTGCCAACGATGCTTGCGGCGACCGACCAAACGACCCGACCGGTGAACGACGACGCCGTCGCCGTAGGCGGACAGAAGCTGTTGGACAGCACCGGAACGGACATGCGGGATACCCGATGACCAGCACCGTGGTCGACGTTCCCGTCTGGGGCTGGCTCGCGCTCACCGTTTTCATCGCCGCGATGTTGGCGGTGGACCTGTTCCTACACAGGGACAACCACGTCATCGGGTTCCGCGAACCCGCGATGTGGTCGGGAATCTGGATAGCGGCCGGACTCCTCTTCGGCGCCGTCGTCTGGTGGGCGTATGGCGGTGAGGTCGCTGGAACGTACTACGCGGGATACCTCATAGAGAAGGCCCTGTCGGTCGACAACGTGTTCGTGTTCGCGCTCATCTTCTCTTACTTCGCGGTTCCCGACCGCTATCAGCACAAGGTGCTGTTCTGGGGTGTGATCGGAGCCCTGTTGTTTCGGTTGGTGTTCATCTTCCTCGGCGTCGAGTTGCTCGAGACGTTCTTCTGGACGGCGTACCTGTTCGGCGCGTTCCTCATCTACACCGCCTACAAGATGGCGTTCAAACACAACAAAGACGACCTGCAGCCGGAACGAAACCTGGTGGTGCGGATGGTCCGTCGCCTGCTGCCGACCGATCCCCGCTATCACGGCGACCGGCTGTTCACCGTCGTCAACGGCAAGCGGGTGGCCACGCTGTTGTTCGTCGTCCTGGTGGCTGTGGAGGCGACCGACCTCGTCTTTGCGATCGACTCGGTGGCCGCTGTACTGGCCATCACCACCAGCACGTTCATCGTCTGGACCGCCAACGCCTTCGCCGTGCTCGGACTGCGTAGCCTGTACTTCTGCCTGGCCGGGTTACTGCGCCGCTTTTCTCATCTGCACTACGGCCTCGCCGTGCTGCTGGCGTTCGCCGGGCTGAAGCTCATCCTGTCAGAGACACCGATCGGCAAACTTCCCATCCCGCTGACTCTTTCGGTGATCGTGGTGACCCTGGCCGCGTCGGTCGCTTGGAGCGTGTTGGCGACCCGCCAGGACGAAGCGCACGATCCCGACACCGAGCCGCGCACGCGATCGGCACACCGGAATGACAATTCATGAATGATCTTTGACGAAACTGAAACCCCAGAGACTGGGGTAACATGACGGGCGCGATGGAGGCGACGACGAAACCTCTCAAGAGGGCGGGCAACCGCAACCGGGGCCCCGATACGCGCGCGCGGACGGTGACTAGCACCGGAGACGGGGCGCGCGGATGGACGTTTCTCACCAATCACGCGCATGTCCTGCTCTGTTTGGCGCACGGCGATTCGTTGACAGCCCGCGAGCTCAGCATGCGGATCGGCATCACCGAACGCTCGGTGCAGGCGATCCTCGCCGACTTGATCGACAACGGCTACCTCAGGAAATCAAAGGTCGGTCGGCGCAACACGTACGCGGTCAACCGGAAAGGTCGGCTACGTCACCCAGTCGAGGCCGCACACACCGTCGGCGAACTGATCGACGCGCTCACCTGACTGGCGAGTCCGGTTCGGTGTGCGGCTTCGGCCGCCTCAGTCGTGCCGGGACCGGGAATGTCTGCCGCCGCGGGGAGCGGCGTCGAGGTTGTCGCCGTGGGAATGTCTGCCGCCAGACTCGAACCAGAACTGACGGGCCGCGCGCTCGTCGGGCCGTCGACGGTGGCCGAGGTCTCCCTCGGGGCGCGGCACCGCATCGGGCCGTCGCTCGTCGTCCACGGGTGATCCGTACCAGCTGACCGAATCGGAAACGGATTTGGCGGGCGGGGTTTCGGCGAGCAGTTGGTCGAGAATCGCGCGCCACGAGTCGTCGGCCTGCTCGGGCGGACATTCGTCACGTGCGGGCAGCGGCTCGGTCGTCGGCTCCCGCCCGGCGGGCACCCACGAGGCGGAGCCGTCGTCCCAGTCGATGGTGTATTCGACGTAGTCGTCATCGTCGTCGACGAAGGCCTCGCCGTCGTCGGGCTCGACGGTGTCGGCGTCCCCGGCTGGGCGACGCGCGTATCCGAGCATGAACACCGCGGCGATCACACCGAAGAGCGCGACGAACGCGGGCAACAACAAGGACTGCGACATGGCGGACGCGAACGGTGTGTGCAGGAACGACGGCAGCTGCATCGCACCCCCGTCACCCGGAGCCGAATCGGTGGCCCACGGCGGCATCTGGGCGTTGACCTGCCAGGTCATGAACGCGGCCATACTGGCGCTGCCGAGCACCGCCCCGACCTGGCGGGTGGTGTTGTAGACACCCGAACCGGCACCGGCCAACCGCGGCGGCAGGTTGCGGGTCGCGGTCGCGGCCAGCGGCGACCAGATGAACGCCATGCCGATTCCCGTTGCGGTCAGTGGCAGCACCAGTCGCCAGATCGGGGTGGCCGGCGCCATCTCCAGCGACAGCCAGGTCATCGAGATCGCCAGTACGGAGAACCCGAATCCGACCACCGGGCGAGGGTGCCACCGGTCGACGATCCGCCCGACGACGGGTGCGAGCACGCCCGTCGCGATCGCCATCGGCGCGGTGAGGACCGCCGATTGCGTCGGCGACAACCCGCACACCGCCTGGGCGTAGAACATGATCGGCACGATCATGCCGGTGACCACGAACCCGATCGTCGCGACCCCGAACGTCGACAACGAGAAGTCGCGGTCGCGGAAGATCTCGAGCGGCAGGAGCGGATCGTTGCGGTTGGCCGCCTGCCAGAACAGGAACGCGGCCACCACTCCCGTGCCCAGCGCCAACAGGCCCCACACCCAGTGCGTCCACCTGTGCGCCTGGCCCTCCTGCAGGGCGAACACGATGAGGAACAACCCGACCGCCGAAAGGATCACGCCGGGCACGTCGAGTCGCTGCCGCTGCCTCGGCAACTGGGGCACCAGCCGCAGCGCCAACGCGACGCCGACCACCCCGATCGGCACGTTGACGAAGAAGATCCACTGCCATCCGAGGGCGTCGACGAGGACCCCGCCGGCCAGCGGACCGACCAGCGTCGCGACGCCGGCCGTCGCACCCCAGACGCTCATCGCCACGCCGCGCCGTTCCGCGGGGAAGATGCGGGTGACCGTCGACAGCGTCTGCGGCGTCAGCAGCGCCGCACCCACGCCCTGCACGACCCGCGCGGCGATCAGCATGCCGATCGTGTCGGACAGTCCGCACCACAGGGAGGCGACGGTGAACACCGTGAGACCGAGAAGGTAGAGGTTCTTGGGGCCGAACCGGTCGCCGAGGCGGCCGGCGACCAGCAACGGCACCGCGTAGGCGAGGAGGTAGGCGCTCGTGACCCACAGGACGGCGTCGTAGCCGGCGTCGAACCTGGCCATGATGGACGGGTTGGCGACCGCGACGATCGTCGCGTCCACCAGGATCATGAAGAAGCCGACCATCATCGCCCACAGCGCATGCCACGGGTTCGTTGAGGCGTTCTGCCTGGTGAAAAGGGTTGAGAACATCATGGGTCGACTAGCTGTTCTTCGCGGAGACATCGCGTTCGGAGTCGTTCGCGCGTTCGGCCGTCGACACGTCGACGGCGATGGGCGCGAGCAACGCGATCACCATACCCATCGTCGTCATCGACGCCGGAACCAACTCGTTGTTGCCTCGCGCGCCGCGGCACAGCCGGCGGTGGTGCCACGAAATGGTTAGCGCGGCTTCTCAGTACTTCTTCCCGCTGTAGGTGAGCGCGATCACGGCGGGCACCCCAGGGCCGGCTTCGTTCGTTAACCGAAGCGATAGCCTGAAGCGAGTCGTTCGGACAGGAGGCCCACATGAGTGCCCGGTCGAAGGCCAAGGGCCAGTCACCGGCGGTCAGCGATGGTTCCGCCGACGATCCGAGCGTCGCCGCCAAGGCGTTGTCCCGGATCATCGAGC
The DNA here is from genome assembly GCF_001499905.1 of Mycobacterium sp. GA-1285. Lineage (GTDB taxonomy): Bacteria > Actinomycetota > Actinomycetes > Mycobacteriales > Mycobacteriaceae > Mycobacterium. The sequence continues at coordinate 94,993 of NZ_LQIS01000034.1, forward strand.
GCGGGTCGCGCGTCCAGACTCCCGCGGTCAAGGCGTATGTCGACCGCCTACGCGAGCAGTATCCGCACGCGACGCCCGCCGAGGTGATCAAGAAACTGGAGAAGCGGTACTTGAGCGCGGTGATGGCCAGCGGCGCCGCCGTCGGGTCGGCCGCGGCGTTCCCCGGCATCGGGACGCTGACCGCGATGGCGTCGGTGGCCGGTGAGACGGTCGTGTTCCTGGAGGCGACGGCGTTGTACGTGCTCGCGATCGCCGAGGTGCACGGGATCCCGACCGATCATCAGGAGCGGCGTCGCGCGCTCGTGCTGGCGGTGTTGGTCGGCGAGGACAGCAAGGGGGCGATCGCCGACCTGGTCGGTCGGGGCCGTACCCGGGGCGGCTGGGTCGCCGACGGGGCGGCCACCCTCCCGCTGCCGGCGCTGTCTCAACTGAACTCGCGGCTGCTCAGGTATTTCGTCAAGCGCTACACCCTCAAGCGAGGCGCGCTCGCCTTCGGCAAGACGCTGCCCGTGGGCGTCGGCGCCGTCGTCGGCGGTGTGGGAAACCGCCTGATGGGCAAGCGGATCGTCGCCAACGCGCGCGGCGCGTTCGGCCCCCCGCCGCCGCGGTGGCCCACGGTGCTCCACGTGCTGCCCGCACCGCGGGACTAGCGGTACGTGTTCGGGGAGGTCGTTGTCGTGGTCTCGGCGATGCTTCGGCGCTAGCCTTTAGTCGGCGGATTTCGGGTAACCGTACAGAACCTGGCGAGCGTTGAGATGCGCTCGCGTGGAGCGAAGAATCGAGGCGAGTACCTACCGTGAGCTCACCTTCACCATTCGGACAGAACGAGTGGTTGGTCGAGGAGATGTATCGCAAATTCCGCGAGGATCCCTCGTCGGTAGATCCCAGTTGGCACGAATTCCTTGTCGACTACTCCTCTGGGCCGACCTACGAGAGCCAGACCGGCAGCGGGAACGGTCGGCGCGCTGCGGGGCCGGTGAGCCCGCCGGAGCCTGCCCCTGCGCCCGCGCCCGAGCGGTCCGACAGCAACGGTGCCACCCGACCCGCCAAGGAGACCTCAGCCAACGAGACCAAGGCGAAGGGATCCGACGCCTCCGAGAGCAAGGCGTCGAAGTCGTCGGCACCGGCCAAGGCTCCCGCCAAGCCCAAGGAGCCCGCAAAGGAGTCGGCACCCAAGGAGTCGGCCAAGAAATCGGAGACCAAGGAGTCCGCCAAGGCCAAGACCAAGGCCAAGGACGCCGAGGACAAGGATTCTGGCGGCGACGACGAGACTCAGGTGCTGCGCGGCGCGGCCGCGGCCGTCGTGAAGAACATGGCGGCGTCACTGGAGGTGCCGACCGCGACCAGTGTTCGCGCGGTCCCGGCCAAGTTGATGATCGACAACCGGATCGTCATCAACAACCACCTCAAACGGACCCGTGGCGGGAAGATCTCGTTCACCCACCTCATCGGGTATGCGCTCGTGCAGGCGGTCAAGAAGTTCCCGGGTATGAACCGGTACTTCGAAGAGATCGACGGCAAACCCAACGTGGTCACCCCGCCGCACACCAACCTGGGCCTGGCCATCGACCTGCAACGCAAGGACGGCGACCGGCAACTGGTGGTGGCCGCGATCAAGAAGGCCGACACGATGGGCTTCGGCCAGTTCGTGGCCGCCTACGAGGACATCGTGCGGCGGGCCCGCGACGGCAAGCTGACCATGGACGACTTCTCCGGCGTGACGATCTCGCTGACCAATCCCGGCACCATCGGCACCGTGCACTCCGTCCCGAGGTTGATGCGCGGCCAGGGCACGATCCTCGGCGTCGGCGCGATGGAGTACCCCGCCGAGTTCCAGGGCGCCAGCGAGGAACGCATCGCCCAACTGGGCATCGGAAAGCTGGTCACGCTGACGTCGACCTATGACCATCGCATCATCCAGGGCGCCGAATCCGGCGACTTCCTGCGCACCATTCACGAACTGCTGCTCGACGACGACTTCTTCGACGAGATCTTCCGCGAGCTGCACATCCCGTACGAGCCGGTGCGCTGGCGGACCGACAACCCGGACTCGATCGAGGACAAGAACGCCCGCGTCATCGAGTTGATCGCCGCGTATCGCAACCGCGGTCATCTGATGGCCGACATCGACCCGTTGCGGTTGGACAAGAACCGGTTCCGCAGTCACCCGGACCTCGATGTGCTCACGCACGGGCTGACGTTGTGGGATCTGGACCGCGAGTTCAAGGTCAACGGTTTCGCGGGTGGCGAGCAGAAGAAGCTGCGCGACGTGTTGGGGCTGTTGCGTGATTCGTACTGTCGTCACATCGGCGTCGAGTACACCCACATCCTCGAACCCGAACAGCAGCAGTGGCTGCAGGACCGAATCGAGAAGAAGCACGAGAAGCCCACCGTCGCCGAACAGAAGTACATCCTGAGCAAGCTCAACGCGGCCGAGGCGTTCGAAACGTTCCTGCAGACGAAATACGTTGGCCAGAAACGGTTCTCGCTGGAGGGTGCCGAGACGGTCATCCCGACCATGGATGCGGTGATCGACCAGTGCGCCGAACACGCGCTCGACGAGGTCGTCATCGCCATGCCGCACCGCGGCCGGCTCAACGTGCTGGCCAACATCGTCGGCAAGCCCTACTCGCAGATCTTCTCGGAGTTCGAGGGGAATCTGAATCCGTCGCAGGCGCACGGCTCCGGCGACGTGAAGTACCACCTGGGCGCGTCGGGCAAGTTCATCCAGATGTTCGGCGACAACGACATCGACGTGTCGCTGGTGGCCAACCCGTCGCACCTCGAGGCCGTCGACCCGGTCCTGGAGGGCCTGGTGCGCGCCAAGCAGGACATGATCGACAAGGGTGACGGCGACGGTGAGGGCGCCGGGGCGTTCAGTATCGTGCCGCTGATGCTGCACGGTGACGCCGCGTTCGCCGGCCAGGGCGTGGTCGCCGAGACGCTGAACCTGGCGCTGCTGCGGGGCTATCGCACCGGCGGGACGATCCACATCATCGTCAACAACCAGATCGGTTTCACCACTTCGCCATCCGACGCCAAGTCCTCGGAGTACTGCACCGATGTCGCGAAGATGGTCGGCGCGCCGATCTTCCATGTCAACGGCGACGACCCCGAGGCCGCGGCCTGGGTGGCTCGGCTCGCGGTCGACTTCCGGCAGAAGTTCCACAAGGACGTCGTCATCGACATGCTGTGCTACCGACGCCGCGGGCACAACGAAGGTGACGACCCGTCGATGACGCAGCCGAGGATGTACGACGCGATCGACGTCAAACGCGGGGTTCGCAAGAGCTACACCGAAGCGCTGATCGGCCGCGGCGACATCTCGATGAAAGAGGCCGAGGACGCGCTGCGCGACTACCAGGGCCAGCTGGAACGGGTCTTCAACGAGGTGCGCGAACTCGAGAAACACGAGATCGAACCGAGCGCTTCGGTGGAGGCCGATCAGATGGTGCCCGCCGGGACGAACACCGCGGTGGACAAGTCGTTGCTGGCGCGTATCGGTGACGCACATCTGTCGGTGCCCGAGGGCTTCAACGTGCATCCGCGTGTCAAACCGGTGCTGGAGAAGCGCCGCGAGATGGCCTACGAGGGCAAGGTCGACTGGGCGTTCGCCGAGCTGCTCGCGCTCGGCTCGCTGATCGCCGAGGGCAAGACCGTGCGGCTCTCGGGGCAGGACACCCGCCGCGGCACGTTCACCCAGCGGCATTCGGTGATCATCGACCGCAAGACCGGCCAGGAGTTCACCCCGCTGGATCTGTTGACCGTCGACAAGGACGGCAACCCGACCGGCGGCAGGTTCATGGTGTACGACTCGCCGCTGTCGGAGTTCGCGGCCGTCGGCTTCGAGTACGGCTACTCGGTGGGCAACCCCGACGCGATGGTGTTGTGGGAGGCGCAGTTCGGCGACTTCATCAACGGCGCGCAGTCGATCATCGACGAGTTCATCAGTTCCGGTGAGGCCAAGTGGGGCCAGCGCTCGGACGTCGTGCTGCTACTGCCGCACGGGCACGAGGGCCAGGGCCCCGACCACACGTCGGGACGCATCGAGCGGTTCCTGCTGTTGTGGGCCGAGGGGTCGATGACGATCGCGATGCCGTCGACGCCGGCGAACTACTTCCACCTGTTGCGGCGTCACGCTCTGGACGGCATTCATCGTCCGCTCATCGTGTTCACGCCGAAGTCGATGTTGCGAAACAAGGCCGCCGTCAGCGACATTCGCGACTTCACCGAGCAGAAGTTCCGCTCGGTGCTCGAGGAGCCGACGTACACCGACGGCGACGGGGATCGCAGTGAGGCCAAGCGGATATTGTTGTGCAGCGGCAAGCTCTACTACGAGCTGGCAGCCCGCAAGAACAAGGACCAACGCGACGACGTGGCGATCGTGCGCGTCGAACAGCTCGCCCCGCTGCCGCGGCGGCGGCTGGCCGAGACGCTGGACCGGTACCCCAACGTCGAGCAGTATCTCTGGGTGCAGGAGGAACCAGCGAACCAGGGCCCGTGGCCGACGTTCGGCCTGACGTTGCCGGAGGTGCTGCCGGAGAAGCTGACCGGCATCACGCGGGTTTCGCGGCGGGCCATGTCGGCGCCGTCGTCGGGCTCGTCGAAGGTGCACGCCGTCGAGCAGCAGGAGATCATCGACGAGGCGTTCGCCTGAGCGAAGCGAAGGGAACGCCGAGGAGTATCCAACCGGGCCGAGGCGTTCGCCTGAGCGAAGCGAAGGGAACGCTGAGGAGATCATCGACGAGGCGTTCGCCTGAGCCCTAGATCCTTGCGGGTGAGTCGCTTAACAGGTTGATCCCACGCAGCTGCTGCGTGGGATCAACCCCTTAGTGGGGCGGACCGGCGGTACCGGCTAGCCTCGACGAGTCAACCGACACGAGGGAGTGGTTATGCAGGGCTTCGCCGGAAAGGTCGCCGTGGTGACCGGCGCCGGGTCGGGTATCGGACAGGCACTGGCGGTCGAGCTGGCCAAGTCCGGCGCGAGCGTCGCCATCAGCGACGTCGACACCGAGGGCCTGGCGGCCACCGAGGAGCGGCTGAAGGCGATCGGCGCGCCGGTGAAGACAGACCGTCTCGACGTCACCGAGCGTGAGGCCTTCGAGTTGTACGCCGACGCGGTGGTCGAGCACTTCGGCAAGGTCAACCAGATCTACAACAACGCCGGCATCGCCTATGTCGGTGATGTCGAGGTGATGCCGTACAAGGACATCGAGCGGGTGATGGACGTCGACTTCTGGGGTGTCGTCAACGGCACGAAAGCGTTCCTGCCGCACCTGATCGCCTCGGGTGACGGACACGTCGTCAACGTGTCCAGCCTGTTCGGCATCTTCTCGGTTCCGGGCCAGGCGGCATACAACTCAGCCAAATTTGCTGTCCGCGGGTTCACCGAGGCGCTACGCCAGGAGATGCAGGTCGCCGGCCATCCGGTCAAGGTCACCACGATCCACCCCGGCGGGATCAAGACGGCGATCATGCGAAATTCGACGGCCGCCGAGGGCGTCGACCACGAAGGCCTGACCAAGGTGTTCGACAAGAAGCTGACCCGGACCACGCCCGAGGAGGCCGCCAAGATCATCCTCGACGGCGTCCGCAAGAACCGGGCGCGCGTATTGGTGGGGCCCGACGCGAAAATTCTCGATGCGATTGTGCGGCTCACCGGTTCGGGGTATCAGCCACTGTTCCTGACGGTGATGAAGCGGCTGGTGCCCAACAGCTATTGACGCACGCTGAGGCCCGCGCGAGCGTGCCTAGACTGTCGAGAAATGGCGGCGTGTCGTATGCGGACACGCGCGCTCGCCGAAACAAAGAGGGTGGTTAGGAGTCGCCGAGGGGGTGTTCGGCGAGGAACGCATCGGCCACGTGGCCGGGGTCCGCCCCGTCGGCGACGTCGGCGCGCATCTCGGCCAGCGCCGCGGTGTCCAGCACACCGGCGATCTCGTTGAGGGCGAGCACCTGTGACTCGTCGAGTTCGTTGCGGCGAGACAGCGGCACCAGGTTCTCGGCGCGGATCAGCGACGTGCGGTCCGACAGCATCAGCAATTCGGGTGGGACGCCCGGAGTCGCGGTCGTCGTCCACGCGGCCGGCAACCGGCCGGAGCGCACAGCGTCGAAAGCCGCTGCGGCTTCGGGGAATTCGACCACCTTGGGTTTGCACGTACCGATCGTCGCCGGCCGCGGCGCATCGGCGACCGCGGCGATGGTCAGCCCGTCGCAGTTGCGCACGGCGGCGGTGACGTCGCGTCCGTCCCACTTCTCGGCCGTCGCCTCGGTCACCGCGAGCGCGGGCTTGTCCTCCGCCGACGTGGTGTAGTCCCCCGCGGCGACGCCCTCGGGCAGGGCGGAGACCATCTCGCGATAGACCTGCATCGGCGCGCGCGCCGCCGACTCGGGATCCAACCTGTGCAGCAACCGTCCGGTGAACCCGGGGACGACGCGGACGGTCCCCGAATCCAACTCGCTCAGCGGGTCGTCGGCGATCTTCACGTGGGCGGGGCTGCCATACGACCGCAGCGCGGCGGCGTAGAGGTGGGCGATCATCGTCGCCTCCGGATCGGCCGTGGCGCCGACGGCTATCGACGGCTGCTCGGTGTTCCCGCCGCACGCGGCGGTGCCCGCCACGATCACCGCGACGAGCGCCAGCGCCAGCCGCCGGCCCACGAGCGACTAGCCCCCCGACGTGTCGCGGGACGCACTTGCGACCGCCTGCGCGACGGCGGGTGCCACCCGGGGGTCGAGCACGCTCGGCACGATGCGATCGGGTGCGAGGTCGTCACCGACGACCGAGACGATCGCTTCGGCGGCGGCCACCTTCATCCGCTCGGTGATGCGGCGCGCACCGGCGTCGAGCGCACCACGGAACACGCCCGGGAAGGCGAGCACGTTGTTGATCTGGTTCGGGAAGTCGCTGCGCCCAGTGGCGACGACGGCCGCGTACCTGCTCGCTTCGTCCGGATGGATCTCCGGATCCGGGTTCGACAGCGCGAACACGATCGAGTTCGGGGCCATCGACGCGATCAGTTCGGCGGGCACGATGCCCGCGGACAGCCCGAGGAACACGTCGGCGCCGTCGAGCGCTTCGGCGAGTCCTCCGGTCAGCCCGCGCGGGTTGGTCGAGGACGCCAGGTCGGCCTTGTAGGAGTTGAGGTTGTCTCGGCTCTTGTGCACGATGCCCTGCGAGTCGAGCAGTGTGATGTCGCTGACACCCGCTGCCATCAGGATCTTCGCGCACGCGACGCCGGCCGCACCACAACCGGAGACCACGACCCGAAGCGAGGCGATCTCTCGCTCGACGACCTTGGCCGCGCCCAGCAGGGCGGCCAGCACGACGATTGCGGTGCCGTGCTGGTCGTCGTGCATGACCGGGCAGTCCAGCGCCTCGATCAGGCGCCGCTCGATCTCGAAGCACCGCGGCGCCGAGATGTCCTCGAGGTTGACCGCGCCGAACGTCGGGCGCAGCCGGATCAGCGTCTCGACGATCTCGTCGGTGTCCTTGGTGTCGAGCACGATCGGGATCGAGTCGAGCCCGGCGAACGCCTTGAACAGGGCGCTTTTACCCTCCATCACCGGCAGCGACGCCGCCGCGCCGATGTCTCCGAGCCCCAGCACCGCGCTGCCGTCGCTGACCACCGCCACCATGCGGCTCGCCCACGTGTAGCGGGCGGCCAGCGTGTGGTCCGCGGCGATGGCACGGCTGACCTGGGCCACGCCCGGTGTGTATGCGACGGACAACGCCCGCTCGGTGTCCAGGGCTGCGTTCAGCGCGACCGAGAGCTTGCCGCCGACGTGGGCAGCGAAGATCTCCTCGTCGCTGAGCACGATGTTGGATCCGGTCAATGGAAGGTCTCTCACCGCTTGCGACACGGCGCCCAGGTTAACGACGAACTGGTAGGTAACCTAATCGCCCGCTCGTCCTCAGATCAGGCCGAGGTCCGTGACCGCTTTGCGCTCGTCGGCGAGCTCGGACGTGGACTTGTCGATGCGGCCGCGAGAGAAATCGTCGATCTCCAGACCCTGCACGATCGACCAATCGCCGTTCTTCGTCGTCACCGGGAATGACGAGATCAAACCTTCCGGCACACCGTAGGAACCGTCGGAGATCACCGCCATCGACACCCAGTCGTCCGACGGGGTGCCCAGCAGCCAATCCCGGGCGGCGTCGACGGTCGCCGACGCGGCAGACGCCGCCGAGGAGGCGCCGCGGGCGTCGATGATCGCCGCGCCGCGCTTGGCGACGGTCGGGATGAAGTCGTTCTCGATCCAGTTCTGGTCGTCGACCACCTCGGCGGCGTTCTTGCCGCCAACCTCGGCGTGGAAGATGTCGGGATACTGGGTGGCCGAGTGGTTGCCCCAGATCGTCATCTTCTTGATTTCGGTGACCTTGACGCCGGTCTTGCGGGCCAGCTGGCTGATCGCCCGGTTGTGGTCGAGGCGGGTCAGCGCCGAGAACCGCTCGCGCGGGATGTCGGGGGCGTTGGACATCGCGATCAGCGCGTTGGTGTTGGCCGGGTTGCCGGTCACCCCGATGCGCACGTCGTCGGCGGCCACCTCGTTGAGCGCCTTGCCCTGGGCGGTGAAGATCGCGCCGTTGGCCTCCAGCAGATCACTGCGCTCCATACCCGGGCCCCTGGGGCGCGCCCCGACGAGCAGCGCAAGGTTGGCGCCGTCGAAGATCTTGTTCGCGTCGGCGCCGATCTCAACGCCGGAAAGAAGCGGGAACGCGCAGTCGTCAAGCTCCATCACCACACCCTCGAGCGCCTTGAGCGCCGGCTCGATCTCGAGCAGCCGCAACTCGATCGGCCGGTCGGGGCCGAGCAGCGATCCGCTCGCGAGGCGGAACAGCAGGCTGTAGCCGATCTGGCCGGCGGCACCGGTGACTGCGACCTTGAGGGGAGTTGTGCTCACGTCAGATGCTCCTTGGACAGATGTACGTTGCCCGCACGCGGGCGGATTGCGTCGGGAACGAAACTAGCAGGCAGCCGACGCGTCCAGCCGCGTAGCATCGACCACGGCCCGAAACCGGGTGTGCGTTGTTCAGGAAGGCTGCGCCGATGCCGTTGTCCAGTCCGGGCCTTCGTCGCGACGTCCGGCCGTGAAGAACAGCCGCGACGGTGTGGCCGCCGACCCAGTCCGCGTGCCCGTGGCGCAGGCGACGGTGGACTGCGGTATCTATTGCGACGGCACGCGACTGCCCGGAAGCTTCACTCACGATGCCGCGCAGGACAAGGTGCACGAGCTGCGCCAAGAAGGCAGGAACGCCTTCGTCTGGATCGGCTTCCATGAACCCGACGAACGCCAGATGCAGACGGTCGCAGACGTGTTCGGCCTGCATGCGCTCGCCGTCGAGGACGCCGTGCACGCACACCAGCGACCGAAGCTGGAACGGTACGACGACACCCTGTTCCTGGTGCTCATGACCGTCACCTACGTCGAACACGAGTCGGTCGCGAAGGCCCGCCAAATCGTCGAGACCGGCGAGGTCATGGTTTTCGTCGGCCCTGACTTCGTGGTGACCGTCCGGCACGGTCAGCACGGCGGACTGGCCGGGGTCCGCAAACGCCTCGAGGCCTCACCTCACCTCCTCGAACTCGGCCCCTATGCGGTGATGCACGCGATCGCCGACCACGTCGTGGACGGCTACCTGGAGGTCACCGAGTCGATCGAAACCGACATCGATGCGATGGAGGAGGACGTCTTCTCGCCGACGAAGCGGACCGACATCGAATGCATCTACCTGCTCAAGCGGGAGATCGTCGAACTCCGCCGCGCGGTGGGCCCGTTGGCCACGGACTTGCAGAGTCTGGGTTCCGAGCACGCCGATCTGGTCGATGTCGAGATCCTCCGGTACATGGGCGACGTACTCGACCACGCCATCAAGGCGTCCGACCGCATCGCCGGCTTCGACGAGGTGCTCACCTCGCTTGTGCAGGCGGCGGTCGGCAAGGTGGCCATGCAGCAGAACACCGACATGCGCAAGATCTCGGCCTATGTCGCGATCGCCGCGGTGCCCACGGCGATCGCCGGCATCTACGGTATGAATTTCGAGCACATGCCTGAACTGTCGGCGACGTGGGGCTACCCCGCGGTGCTGCTGTTGATGGTGGTCATCTGCAGTGTGCTGTTCCGGGCCTTCCGGCACAACCACTGGCTCTAGAACTCGCGAAATTGCATTCCCGCAGGCGCCTTCTCGAGATTCCGCTGCCGGAATGCAATTTCGCGCGGAGCTCAGCTCGGTTTGGCCGCCGGGCGTGCCGGATCGAGCACGTCGACGCCGTCCTGTTGCCACGCCTCGCGCATCGCGTCGGCACCCTTGAGCCGCACCCACGCGGCTTCGGTGGCGGTGATCGGCGTGGCGGCCAACACCTTCACCGGCTCCAGCGGGGCGGTCAAAGGCACATCGCCGATCATGCTGTCGCTCAACAGGAATGCGGTGAACGGGGAGGACTCCCACAGTGGTGTCTCCAGGTCGATCAACGCATCCGGCGCCAGGACGAGCCCTTCCACCGCGGGCGCTGCGGCCACGATCGCGATCGACCGGTGCAGCCCCCGCGGCGATGATCCGCGCAGGGCCACGCTCACCTCCGCGCGCGGACCGTGCACGACGTCGGTCACCATCTCGGTCGGGTCGAACATCGGATGACGTGAACAGCCCAGCGACACATAGTGTGTGACTCCGTCGGGGTCGGGCCCTAAACGAAGCACGTCGATCGTCTCGGTGCCCAGGAACGTGACGCTGGCCTCGTCGGGCTCGGAATCGACGCCGCGCTGGGCGAAATGCTCGCGCAGGTGAGCGCGAACCTTGGCGGGGACGTCGATCACTCGGTCGGCGGCGCGGGTGAATCGGTGTCGGGCAGGCTGAGGTTCCTGCCCGTCTCGGGATCGAAGACCACCAGCTTCGATGTGTCGAACGCCAGCTGGATCGTGTCTCCTTGCCTGGCGGTCGAATCGACCGAAACCCTTGCCACGAATTCATTTTCACCGACGCCGGACTCCGCGGCCAGCTCGGCCAGGTGCGCCGAATGCGCGCCGGCGCCTTCGGTTTTGAAGTGGAGGTACTTGTCGGCGCCCAGCGACTCCACCAGTTCCGCCTTCACGTCGAAGGTCAGGGCCCGAATGCGCGCGTATCCGTCGAGCACCGCGGCGTCCTCGAAATGCTCGGGCCGGACGCCGACGATCACGTTCTTGGGCGCGTTGCGCCGGGTGAGCAGGTCGTAATTCTCCGGGGTGAGGGTGACTTCACCGAACGGCAGCCGCACACCGATGTCGGTGATCGTCGCCGGAAAGAAGTTCATGGCCGGCGAGCCGATGAAGCCGGCGACGAACAGGTTCGCGGGGCGGTTGTAGAGATCCTCGGGAGTCCCGATCTGCTGTGCCACCCCGGCGCGCAGCACCACCACGCGATCGCCCAGCGTCATCGCCTCGGTCTGGTCGTGGGTGACGTAGACCGTGGTGGTGCCCAACCTGTCCTGCAGGCGAGCGATCTCCGAGCGCATCTGCACACGCAGCTTGGCGTCGAGATTCGACAGCGGCTCGTCCATCAGGAAGGCTTTGGGGTCGCGCACGATCGCGCGACCCATCGCGACGCGCTGGCGCTGACCGCCCGACAGCTGACCCGGTTTGCGGTCCAGGAGTTCGCTCAGATCAAGGGTTTTCGCGGCCTCGTCGACCTTGCGGGCGATCTCGTCCTTCTTCAGCTTGGCCAGAGTGAGCGGAAACGCGATGTTCTGCCGGACGGTCATGTGGGGATACAGCGCGTAGGACTGGAAGACCATCGCGATGTCGCGGTCCTTGGGCGCCTTCTCGTTGACGCGCTCGCCGCCGATGCGCAGTTCACCGGAGGTGATGTCCTCCAGGCCCGCGATCATGTTGAGCGTGGTCGATTTACCGCATCCCGACGGGCCGACGAGGATGATGAACTCGCCGTCGGCGATCTTCATCGACAGCTCGTGGACGGCTGTCGCGCCGTTGGGGAAACTCTTCGTCACCCGGTCCAACACAATCTCGGCCATGGAACTACCCCTTCACCGCGCCGGATGTCAGTCCGGCGACGATCCGTCGTTGGAAGATGAGGACAAAGACGATGATCGGGATGGTGATGACCATCGCGCCCGCCGCGATCGATCCCGTCGGTTCCTCGAACTGTGAACTGCCGGTGAAGTTCGCGATCGCCACAGGCGCCGTGATCGCGCGTTCCGTTGCGGTCAGCGACAGTGCCAGAAGCAGGTCGTTCCACGCGAAGATGAACACCAGAATCGCCGCGGTGACGATGCCCGGCGCGGCGAGTGGTGCGATCACCTTGCGGAACGCCAGCGCCGGCGTCGCACCGTCCATCTTGGCCGCCTTCTCCAGATCCCACGGGATCTCCCGGAAGAACGCCGAGAGCGTGTAGATCGCCAGCGGGAGCGCGAAGGTGATGTAGGGGATGATGAGGCCGGGCCAGGTGTCGAAGAGGCCGACCGCGCGCTCGATGTCGAAAAGCGGTGTGACCAGGGAGATGTGGGGGAACATCGCGATCAGCAGGGCGACGCCGATCAGCAGCTGCTTGCCGCGGAACTCGAGTCGCGCGACGGCGTACGCGGCCATACCACCGATCACCACCGCGATGGCGGTGGTGATCAATCCGATACCGATCGAGTTGATCAACGCCGAGGTGAAGATGTTGCCCTGAAATATCGCCTTGTAGTTGTCGAAGGTGATTTCGGCGGGAATCAGCTTGCCGTCCTTGACACTCGAGGTGGGCTTGAGCGACAGGGACAGGATCCACAGCACCGGGAAGAGCGCGTAGACGACGACCAGCACGTTGACGACCGCCCAACCGGTCGCCCGCGATGCACCGACCCGCTCAGCCATCAGCGATTCTCCTCGGCGGCCCCCGGCGCGGCCGCACCGAAGATCTTGATGTAGATGAACGCGATGATCGCCACGCACAGGAAGATCAGCACGCTGATCGCCGAGCCGAGGCCCACGTTGAACGCCTTGAACAGGTTGTCGTATCCCAGGATCGAGACCGAGCCGGTGTTGTTGGCCCCGCCGGTGAGGACGTAGATGTTGTCGAAGATCCGAAACGCGTCGAGGGTGCGGAACAGCAACGCCACCAGGATCGCCGGCTTGATCAGCGGCAGGATCACCTTGATCAGCCGCTTCCAGGCGCCTGCGCCGTCGACCTGGGCGGCGTTGAGCAGATCCTGTGGTACCAGCGCCAATCCGGCCAACAGCAGCAGCGCCATGAACGGCGTCGTCTTCCACACCTCGGCGAGCACCACGATCGCCAGCGACGGAAGCTGTTCGGTCAGTGGCGCACTGCCCTCGGGCAACAGATTTGCCAGGTATCCAGTGCCCGGCGTCCACGCGTAGTACCAGCTGTACGACGCGGCGACCGTCACGATTCCGTACGGGATGAGGATGGCCGTTCGCACGACGCCCTTGCCGAAGATGGTGCGGTGCATCACCAGCGCCAGCGCCAAGCCGAGGACGAACTCGATGGCCACCGAGACGACCGTGATGCCGAGCGTGACGAAAAAGGCTGTCCACCAGTACTGGTCGGTCAGGATGGTGACGTAGTTCTCCAGCCCGATGAACTCGGTGTCCTCGGGTGCGGCCATGTTGTTGCGCTGCAAGCTCAGCCACACCGCGTACGCGATCGGGTAACCGGTCACCGCCAGCATCAGAACGACTGCCGGTGCGATCAGCAGGAGAGCCAACCTCCGCTCTGAGCGGGTGTCGGCGCTGCCGGTCGCGCTCGCTGCGGGTGCGGACGGGGCTGCGGGTGGTGCTGTCATGGGATCAGCCCTTTGCCGTCGATGGCCTTCTGCACCTGCTCGGTGAGCTCGTCGGCGGTGCGCTCCGGGTCGATGTCGGTGATCGGCGCCAGCGTGGCGGAGATGCGGGTCGAAACCGCTTGGTACTGGGGCGTGGCGGGACGCACCGCAGCGTTGGTGAGTTGTTCGCGGATGATCTCGTACTGGGGATATTTCGCCTGGAACACCGGGTCGCTGTACAGCGACGTGCGCACCGCGGGCAGCCCGCCTTCGACGGAGGTGTAGCGCTGGTTCTCCACATCGCGCAGGCATCGAATGGCTTCGAACGCCTCGGCCTTGTGTCGCGTCGTCTTCGCCACGGCGAGATTGAGGCCGCCGATGGTGACCTTTGTCTGCTCTCCCGGTTGCACGCCCGGGTACTGAGCGAATCCCAATACCTCCCTGCTGCGGGCGAATGCGGTCTCGAACTGTTCGTCGCTCGGCGAGAACGTTCCGACGTCGTTGATGCTGTCGGCGAGCGAGGGGTCTTCGTTCAGCGGCAGGAACGACACCCCGCCCTTGATCGCGTTCTCCAGCAGGGACGGCAGCACGTAGGGCCAGTTCACCTCGAGCGCGGCCTTGCCCTGTTCCAGTGCCAGCCGTGCGGTGGTCTCGTCGGTCTGAGTTACCGACGGGTCCGCGCCGGGTGCGGTGGCGACGTTCTTGATGATCTGCAGCGCCTTGACGGTGGCGGCCCGGTGTTCGGGGGTGTCGGTCAGCGTGACGGTTTCGCCGTCGTCGGAAAGCACCTGTCCGCCCGCGCTTTCGAGCAGGGTGTTGAACCAGACGACCAAGCCTTCGTATTGCTTTCCCTGTACCGCAATCCAGCTCGGCTCGCCCGCGGCGTGCAGGCGGGTGGCCTCGGCCACCATGTCGTCCCATGTCGCCGGAGGCTCCGACATCAGATCGGCTCGGTACCAGAGCAATTGGGTGTTGGTCGTAATCGGTGCGGCGTAGAGCTTGTCCTGCCACGTGGCGGTCTCCAGCGGGCCCGGCAACGTGTCGGCCTTCGCGTCGGCCTCGGCTTGGCCGGCCGGATCGTCGGAGAGCGGTAACGCCCAACCGGCTTCGGCGAATTCGGCGGTCCACACCACGTCGAGCGCCATGACGTCGAGGCTTCTGTCGTTTCCGGTCAGCCGCCGCGCGAGCTGAAGCCGTTGATCGTCGGCGCTCTTCGGCAAGCTGACCTGCTGGATGGTGAAGCGCCCGCCGAGCTGGTCGTTACACCGCTTGGCGACGGCCGTGAAAGTCTGCGCCTCGTTGGCGGGCGTGTAGTAGTTGATGACGATGCCGCCGCTGTCGGAACCGCATGCCGTCAGCGTTGAGGCTGCCGTCAGCGCAGCAATCGCCGCAGCACCCATCCGCCGTGGGCCCCCGCGCCTGCTGGGGAAGCGCACCACCGGCCTCCGTCCGCATCGATGTCGCCGCCGCAGCGGCTCCACATCTCGATGTCGCCGCCGGAGCGGCTCCACATCTCGGGAATCTCCCGCGCGCAAACCGTATTGCCACCACCGTGTGGTTTGCAACACCTCGGAGTCGCGCGTCGCGCACCGTTACCCAATCGCGAGCGTTCGCAACATCCGCTTTGGCCGCGGCATGTCGTCTGCAGACCCGCACGCTCGCGAAAAAGGGAGGGTCAGATGGTCAAGCGCGCCAGTAGATCCCGTCCGCGTTCGGCGTTCTGCGGATCGCACAGTACGTCGTAGCGGCCGGCGACGAGCTGCAGTGTAGAGCTGAAATCTCTTGTGCCGCGCGCCATCGCATACGGAATCGCCGATGTGATGAGGCCGAAGAACACGCCGGCGACCAAGCCGGTGGCCAGCGCTGCCCATGGGTTGGGGCTGAAGAACCCGAGAATCAGGCCGATGAACAGACCTAGCCACGCGCCGGTCAACACGCCACCGCCGAGCACCTTGGGCCACGACAACCGGCCGGTGACCCGCTCGACCTGCATCAGGTCGACGCCGACGATCGTCACCTGTTGTACGGGGAACTCCTGGTCCGACAGGTAGTCCACGGCGCGCTGAGCCTCGGCGTATGTCGGATACGAACCGATGGGCCACCCCTTGGGCGGCGTGGGCAATCCCGCGGGGCCACGCCCCAAATTTGGGCTACCCTGCGTTGCGCCGGGATTTGCTCCAGGTTGAAACGGGCTGGTCATCGGTCCTCTATCTCCTCTTTGCCGCGAATCGCTAAGTTGCTGTCTCATAAGGGACAACGCCGCGATGGCCGCAATCGTCCCCGAGAATTGCGCTAGGTTGACAAGCATGACAAATCCCGGGGAGGACGCAGCAAGAAACGCACCATCCGAATCGAGCGGAGGTGCCTCCGAGCAGACGTCCGCCGGCTACGAGGCGCCGCCGATCGAGCAGTCGCAGACCTCGCCGACCGGCCAACCGACAACTCCTTACGGCCACGATTCGAGGTTCGAGCGGCCCGCCGACCAGCCACCCACCTACGGCACGCCGTACCAGACGCCGCCGGCATACGACCCGTCGTCGGGGTATCCGCCGCCTCCGGCCTACGCCCCGCCGCCCCAGGGTGCTTATCCACCTCCGCCGCCCAGTGCCTACCCACCGCCGCCGCCCGGGGTCTATCCCCCGCCCTATCCTGACCCGGCCGACGCCGGCCAGGGGTATCCGCCGCCTTACGGCGCCGCGTCACCGTATGGCACGCCGACCTCCTACAGCGGATACGGCACGCCCGGGTATGCCGGCGGTTACGGCGCGCCGCAGGGAAAGACCAACGGATTGGCCATCGGCTCACTGGTGGCCTCGGCGGTCGGCGTCCTCTGTGGTGTCGGCTCGCTGATCGGCATCGTGCTGGGCATCGTGGCGCTGAACCAGATCAAGACCTCGGGCGACGGCGGCCGCGGATTGGCGATCGCCGGCATCGCCGTCGGCGCGGCAACGCTCCTGCTCAACATCATCGTCACCGTCGCCATGCTGAGCACCTGAGCGGTGAGCACGGGCCCGGACGGGGTCGGGAACACCGGCAGGCCCGACCCGTTCGCACCGGTGGATTACCCCGCCGATGCGGGGCTGCCGCCGCCGGTCGATGCGCCGCACCCGGGCTACCCGCCGCCGTATCCACCTTCCCCGTACCCCTATCAGTCCTACTACCAGCCCGGCGGTTATGAATTCGACCCGTACCGACCGACGCGACCCGGTGGCACGAACGGGATGGCGATCGGCGCGCTGGTGTGCTCGCTCGTGGGAGTGTTCTGCTGCGGGGTGACGTGCATCGTCGGCGTCATCTTCGGTGTCATGGCGATGCGCGAAACCAAGCGCACCGGACAGGACGGCTACGGAATTGCGTTGGCGGGCACGATCATCGGTGGTCTGGCGATCGCCGGCTTCCTCGTGTACATGCTGCTCTACGTGGGCCTGCTCGCCACCGGATGGCAGTCGGTTTGAGCGTCACTGCGGTGGACGGTACGGCTCGCCTTGACGCTGCATGCCTGCGGCGCGGCCCTTTCCGGCGATCACCAGCGCCATCTTGCGGCTCGCCTCGTCGATCATCTCGTCGCCGAGCATGACCGCGCCTCTGGCCCCGCCCGCGCGCGAGGTGTGCCACTCGTAGGCCTCCAGAATCAGTTCGGCGTGGTCGTAGTCCTTCTGCCGGGGACTGAAAAGCTCGTTTCCTGCGGCGATCTGATCGGGGTGCAGTACCCATTTGCCGTCATATCCGAGGGCTGCGGAACGGCCCGCGACGCGGCGGAAGCCGTCGACGTCGCGCACTTTCAGGTAGGGGCCGTCGATAGCGAGCACTCCGTGCGTGCGCGCCGCCACGAGGATTCGCATCAGCACGTGATGGTGCGCATCGCCGATGTCATACCCCTCCGGCTGTTCACCGACCTCGAGCGTGCGCATGTTCAGACTCGCCGCCATGTCGGCGGGCCCCAGCACCAGCGCCTGCACCCGCGGTGCGGCAGCGATCGCGTCAATGTTGGTGAGGCCCTGCGCATTCTCGATCTGCGCCTCGATGCCGATGCCCCCGACGGGCAGGTCGTGAGTGGCCTCGAGCTGGCTCAGCAACAAGTGCAGCGCCTGAATGTGTGAGGCGTCGCTGACCTTGGGCAGAACCACGATGTCCAACGCGGCACCGGCAGTCGACACCACCTCGATGATGTCGGCGTAGGTCCACGGCGTGGTCCAGTCGTTGACGCGCACACCGCGCAGCTGACCGGCCCACCCAGGCTCCGCCAGAGCGGTCGCCGCCCGCGTACGGGCCTCGGCTTTGGCCTCAGGTGCAACGGCGTCCTCGAGATCGAGGAACACCTCGTCGGCGGACAGGGTTTTCGCCTTCTCGACCATCTTCGCGCTGCTCCCGGGAACGGAAAGCACCGTTCGGCGGGGTCGATACCGGTTTTCCACAACCACACTCTCTACCCTTTGATGCATGGCGGCGGTCAACAGGGTCTATGCGGCCCGTCTCGCGGGAATGGTGGTCTTGGGCCCCGACGGCGAGTCCATCGGCCGTGTCCGTGATGTGGTGGTCAGCATCAGCCTGGTCCGCCAGCAACCGCGCGTACTCGGCTTGGTTGTCGAATTGCTCACGCGGCGAAGGATTTTCGTTCCGATCCTGCGGGTCACGTCGATCGATCCCGGTGCCGTGACGCTTGCCACGGGCAGTGTGTCGTTGCGTCGATTCGCCCAGCGTCCCGGCGAGGTGCTCGTGCTGGGCCAGGTGATCGAAACCCGGGTTCGCGTCGACGATCCCGACCTGCCGCAGCTGGCCAACGTCGACGTCATCGTCGTCGACCTGGGCATCGAACAGACGCGCACCCGCGACTGGATGGTCACGAAGGTCGCGGTCCGCCCGCACCGGCGGCTGGGCAGGCGTGTCAATGTGCACGTGGTGGATTGGCAGCACGTTCAAGGGCTGACGCCGTCCGGACTCGCGATGCCCGGCCAGGGGGTTGCGCAACTGCTTGATCAGTTCGAGGGCCAGCGCGCCGTCGAGGTGGCCGAGGCCATCCGGGAACTGCCCCCCAAGCGGCGCTACGAGCTGGTCAACGCCCTCGACGACGAGCGGCTGGCCGACGTGCTGCAGGAATTGCCCGAAGACGACCAGCTCGATGTGCTCAGGCGGCTGCCCGCCGACCGGGCCGCGGACGTTCTCGAGGCAATGGACCCCGACGACGCGGCCGATCTGCTCGGGTCGATGGCGCCGACCGATGCCGAGCAGTTCCTGCGCCGCATGGATCCCGAGGATTCCGAGGACGTCCGCCGCCTACTGGCGCACTCCCCTGACACCGCCGGGGGGTTGATGACGTCCGAGCCTGTGGTTCTGGCACCGGACACCACCGTCGCCGAGGCGCTCGCCCGGGTCCGCGACCCCGACCTCACCCCGGCGTTGGCCTCGTTGGTCTTCGTCACCCGTCCCCCGACGGCCACGCCCACCGGTCACTACCTGGGCTGTGTGCACCTTCAGCGCCTGCTGCGCGAGCCGCCGGCCGATCTGGTCAGCGGAATCGTGGACACCGATCTGCCCAACCTGTCCCCCGATGACTCGCTGGGCGCGGTGACGCGCTACTTCGCGGCCTACAACCTGGTGTGCGGGCCGGTCGTCGACGAGGAGAACCACTTGCTGGGCGCCGTCTCGGTCGACGACGTGCTCGACCACCTGCTGCCCCACGACTGGCGCGAGACCGAGGAGCCCGAGCTCACCGGCGCCGAAGGCACCTCATGACCGATCGCAGCCGACTCGACACCCCGCTGGCCACGCGGCGACGGTTCTCGTTCAACGTCGACCACGACGCGGTCGGCAACTTCAGCGAGTCGATCGCCCGGTTCCTCGGCACCGGCCGGTACCTGGCCTGGCAGACCATCATTGTCATCGTCTGGATCGCGCTGAACCTCTTCGCGGTCGGGTTGCGCTGGGACCCGTACCCGTTCATCCTGCTCAACCTGGCTTTCTCCACCCAGGCGGCATATGCGGCACCGCTGATCCTGCTGGCCCAGAACCGTCAGGAGAACCGGGACCGCGTGTCACTGGACGAAGACCGCCGGCGTGCGCTGCAGACCAAGGCCGACACCGAGTACCTGGCTCGTGAACTGGCCGCGCTGCGGCTTGCGATCGGCGAGGTCGTCACCCGCGACTACCTGCGCAGAGAGCTCGAGGAGATGCGAGAGATGCTGGCCGCAATGCAGCCATCGCCGGGCGAAACAGGCCCCGATGACCGCGGCCGGAGCGACCAGGGCGACCGTCGGGCCAAAAAGTTTGGTGCGGGTAGCTAACGAATTGCTGCAACGCGGCGGTTATTGAGTAGGTATGGTGACTTGGTTCACAAGCGATCGCAAACCTAGGACGGTTGAGTGCACATAAGGGGAGGAGCCGCCCTCAGGGCCGTGCGACGCCAAACGGGGCGTCTGCGGCGTATCCCGGGCCCTCGAGTGCAGAAGCTGGCATCCGCCAACCGCATGCGCGCCGGCATCGGCGTCGCCATCATCACCCCGATCATCCTGGCCGGCAGCGTCGGCGCCTCGGCGCCTTCTCCGCTCACGCCGACCTCGGATGCCGCGGTGACGCCACTGGCCGCCGTCGAACCGTCACCGGGATCCCGGGCGGGCGCATCGGTGGTCGCCGTCGCCAAGGAGCCGATGGCCTTCCACATCGCCGCCTCGACGGTATCCGCTCCTCCGCCCGCCGCGGTGGTGAATTCGCCTGGCGCACTTGGCATTCCAGGAATGGCATTATCGGCATATCGCAATGCCGAGCGCATCATGGCCTCGGCGTACCCCGGCTGCGGCCTCAGCTGGAACCTGTTGGCAGGTATCGGGCGCATCGAGTCGATGCATGCCAACGGAGGCGCAACCGACGCCCGCGGCACCGCCATCCGCCCCATCTTCGGGCCTGCTCTCGACGGCACGCTCCCCGGTAACGAGGTCATCGTGCAAAGCCGCGTTGCCGACCGGGTCACCTACGCCCGCGCCATGGGACCCATGCAGTTCCTCCCCGGCACCTGGTCGCGGTACGCCTCCGACGGCGACGGCGACGGCAAGGCCGAGGTGCAGAACCTGTTCGACTCGTCGCTGGCCGCCGCCCGCTACCTGTGCAGCGGCAACCTGAACCTGCGCGACCCGAACCACGTCATGTCGGCGATCCTGCGGTACAACAACTCCGTGGCCTACGCGCGCAACGTGCTGGGCTGGGCCGCGGCCTACGCGACGGGCGTCGTGCCGATGGACCTTCCTCCGATCACCGGATCGGTTCCGACGCTGGAAGAGACGTCGACCACCACCAACGTGCATCTCACCGATCTGAAGGAATACCAGGGCCTGGGGCCGGGTCTGCCCCTCAACGCGTTGGGGCTGCCCGCCGGCGATCCGTTGGCGTTGATGCCGCTGCTCGAGCGCGATGCGGTGGCCAGTCAGATGGGCAATATGCCGGGCTTCGCCCCTGGTCAGCGGCTTGGACCCCTGCCCGGACCGGCGCCGCAGGCACCGGCGACACCGCAGGCGCCGGCGACACCGCCGCCATGGACACCGCCGTGGATGCAGCCGCAGCGGCCCGAGTGCGCGGTGTTCTGCATCGAGGACAACCCGGCGCCACCGCTGCAACCGGCTCTCGGCGGGCCTGCGGTCGCCCAGCAGATGCTCCCGCCCGGCCCGGCGCCACTGGCGCCGCCCGCTCTGGCGGGGGCTCCGCAGCCGGGACCCGCGCCGGCTCCCGCCGTGGGTGCACCGAGTCCGGCTCAAGCACCGGGTCCGGCACCCGCGCCCGGTCCGGCGGCTCAGCCGGGTCCGGCTCCCGGACCGGTGGCCCAACCGGGCCCGGCTCCCGGTCCGGCCGGTTAAGGGCCACCGCCGAGTCGGCCTAGACTCGACGGTGATGTCTCAAACACCCCCTGAGCTGGAAGCCGCGATCCGTCGCGCGCTGGCCAAGGTGATCGACCCCGAGCTGCGGCGGCCGATCACCGAACTCGGCATGGTCAAGAACGTCACCGTCGAACGTGACGGGGCGGTCCATGTCGAGGTCTACCTGACCACCGCTGCCTGCCCGAAGAAGACGGAGATCTCCGATCAGGTCGGCCGGGCC
This sequence comes from Mycobacterium sp. GA-1285, assembly GCF_001499905.1. GTDB lineage: Bacteria > Actinomycetota > Actinomycetes > Mycobacteriales > Mycobacteriaceae > Mycobacterium. The sequence continues at coordinate 116,832 of NZ_LQIS01000034.1, forward strand.
GTCGCCGACGTCCCCGGAACCGGCGCCGTCCGGGTCAGCCTCGACGTGATGAACGACGAACAGCGCACCGAATTGCGCAAGCAACTGCGCGGCGATTCGCGTGAGCCGGTCATCCCGTTCGCCCAGCCCGGTTCGCTGACCCGCGTCTACGCGGTGGCCTCCGGTAAGGGTGGCGTCGGCAAGTCCAGCGTCACCGTGAACCTCGCCGCGGCGATGGCCGCCCGCGGCGTATCGGTCGGCGTGCTCGACGCCGACATCTACGGGCACTCCGTTCCCCGCATGATGGGCATCACCGACCGGCCCACCCAGGTCGAGTCGATGATCGTTCCGCCGGTCGCCCACGACGTGCGGGTGATCTCCATCGCGATGTTCACGCAGGGCAACACCCCGGTGGTCTGGCGAGGCCCGATGCTGCACCGTGCACTGCAGCAATTCCTCGCCGACGTGTATTGGGGCGACCTGGACGTGCTGCTGCTTGACCTGCCGCCGGGCACCGGCGACGTCGCGATCTCGGTGGCCCAGCTGATCCCGGGCGCGGAGATCCTGGTGGTGACGACGCCCCAGCTAGCCGCCGCCGAGGTGGCCGAACGCGCCGGCGCGATCGCCCTGCAGACCCGCCAGCGCATCGTCGGCGTGGTGGAGAACATGTCCGGGCTGACGTTGCCCGACGGCACGACCATGCAGATCTTCGGTGAAGGCGGCGGCAAACAGGTCGCCGAGCGGTTGTCGCGTGCGATCGGCGCCGACGTGCCGTTGCTGGGCCAGGTGCCGCTCGACCCTGCTCTGGTGACCGCGGGTGACTCCGGTGTCCCGCTGGTGCTCTACGCGCCGGACTCGGCGGCGGGTAAGGAGCTGCGCAGCGTCGCCGATGCCCTGTCCAGCCGCAAGCGCGGACTGGCGGGGATGTCGCTGGGCCTGGACCCGGCCGGTCGATAACGGTCTCGTGTCCGAGACCGAACTCCGTCACACCCTGTTCGACAAGGCGTTACAGTGCTGTTCGTGGGTGGGGCGATGTTAGCCAACGGGCGGGGCAAGTTGCTGGCCCTCGTCGCATCCATCACGCTGTCGGTCGCCCTGTTCTACGCCCAGACCGCGGAACCGCCCGCACCGCAGGCCACTCCTCCCGCGGCCGAGCAGGTCGGGCATCCGGATGCCCGGCCGGCGCCCGCCCCGCCGGTCAACACGCCCACCGAAGCGGAGTTGCTCGCGGCCAGTGCTCCTGTCGCCACCGCGGCCACCCCGTTCGAGTTGCCCGCCGGCATTGCGCCCGAGAACGGATTGCAGGTCAACACCATTCGGGTGGCCCGCGCGATCAGCGTGTTGTTCCCCGAAGTCACGACGATCGGCGGATATCGCCAGGATCCGCTGCCGTGGCATCCCAATGGCCTGGCCATCGACGTGATGATCCCGAACCACGGCAGCGAAGAGGGCATCGCGCTCGGCAACCAGATCGCCGGGATCGCGTTGGCGAACGCCAAGCGCTGGGGTGTGATCCACGTGATCTGGCGGCAGGGCTTCTACCCCGGCGTCGGGGCTCCCAGTTGGACGGCGGACTACGGCAACGAGACCGCCAACCACTTCGACCATGTCCACATCGCCACCAACGGCGGCGGATTCCCGACCGGCGACGAGCACTACTTCATCTGAGCCCGCGCACGCTCCGTCACGTGGCGTCGGTGTCGAACGGTGTCGTCGCCGGCGCGTGCGGAGATGCGGACGGCGTCGACTGCGGAGGTGACTCCGGTGGGGAGACCGGTTTGTCGGTCTGCTTACGGTCGAAATTGCCGGTGAAGATCGAGTCGTCCCCGTCGAGCAGATGTTTGGTGAGCGCGGCGCGCGGCGTCATACCGCGCAACTTGCTGAGCTCGCTCAAGGGCTCGCGCAGGTCGTCGAACTCCGGTCCGAGGTCTTCGCGCAGTTGGCTGGTGGCGCCGCTGATGTAATCGCGGGCTTGGCGCAGCGCGCCCGTCGTCCACCGGATCGCGCCGGGTAGCCGCTCAGGCCCCAGGATCACCAAACCGGCGATCACCAGGATCATCATCTCGCCCCAGCCGATGTTGGCGAACATCGCTAGGTGTTGTCGGGACCGGGGTTGACGGTCAGTGTCACCCGCCGGCCGTCACGCATCACCTCGATCGGCGCGTCCTGGCCGATCTTGAGCTGACGCACGGCGACGACGAACTCGTCGGCGTCTGCCACTGTCCGGTCGCCGACCTTGACCACGACGTCGTTTTCGAGGATGCCCGCCTTCTCCGCCGGGCTGCCGGCCTTGACGTTGGCCACCTGGGCGCCGGAGGCGATGTCGTTGCTGACCGAGCGGGCGGTCAGGCCCAGCGTCGGGTGCGCGATCTTGCCGTCGCGGATGAGCGAATCGACGACCGTCTTGACCTCGTTGATCGGGATCGCGAACCCCAGCCCGCTGGCGCTGTCGGACAGCGACTTACCTGCGGTGTTGATGCCGATCACGTTGCCGTTCATGTCGATGAGGGGACCACCGGAGTTGCCGTGGTTGATCGGCGCATCGGTCTGCAGACCGTCGATCACGGTGTCGGTGTCCGAGCCGTCGCCCGACAGCGGCACCGGGCGGTGCAGCGCGCTGATGATTCCGGCGGTGACGGTGCTGCGCAGGCCCAGCGGGGCGCCCGCGGCAATCACCTCGTCGCCGACGCGCAGCTTGTCCGAATCGCCCATCTGAGCGACGGTCAGGTTGTCCACGTTGTCGACCTTCAGCACGGCCAGGTCGGTTTTCGGGTCGCGGCCCACGAGGTTGGCGGGCACCTCTTTGCCGTCGTTGAAGACGATCTTCATCTTGTACTTGCTCGGGTTGTTCGCGGCCTCGGAGATCACGTGGTTGTTGGTCACGATGTAACCGCGTCCGTCGATGACGACGCCGGAGCCCTGCGAACCCTCCTGATCACTGGTCGCCTCCACCGTCACCACCGAATCAGCAACGGCTGCAGCGACTTTGGCGATTTGACCCTCGGGCGGCGGGCCGCTGTCGGAGGTGTTCAGCGTGACCTTCGACGTGGTGAACGCCTCAACCACCTCGGCGGTCTTGCGGCCCACCCACCCGCCTGCGAAACCGATCACCAGGGCGATGATGGCCAACACCGCCAGCGCGACGTAGGACACCCTGCCGCCGAACAGCACGTCGCGCACGCCCAACTTGCCGGTGGGCACATTGGCCTGGGTCCGCGGCGGCTCGTGGACGGCGGGGGCTCCCAGAGCGGCAGGTGCCGACGGATCCCGCCATGGGTCGGCGGCCACGTCGTCGGCGTCCTGGTCGCGCTCAGCCTCGAGCGCGCCCGCATCGGCGGGATGGCGCTGCAGCGAGTCGCCGCCGGGATAAGGCTTGCCGAACGCCTCGGCCAGCACCGGATCGGGTGGCTGGTTGGTTGGCGTGAACTCGCCTTGGTCGCGATACTTGTCGAGCCCCACGAACGAACCTTCGACGCCGTTGGGCCTGCCGAACGCGCGCTGCGCCGCCGGATCGACGGGCGGCCGCGAGACGGGGCGGGGGTCCAGGCGTTCGCGCCTGCTCTGGTCCAGATTGGTCACCCGGTCATCACCCTCTGTGAAAGCGCCCGCCTATGCCGGCGCGGATCGCTGCTCGTGTTCGCACTTACCCTACCGGCGCTTACGTCGAAGACGTTGTGCGCTGTCAGCAAACTGTGACTGCGGCGACTCGACGGGCGGCTCCGGCGGAGCGTGGCGCGGGATCTCAGACAACAGCCCCAGCAGTGAGCTCGGCATGGCGACCGGCCGGGATTCCCGCAACGCCGCGCGCGCCTGCCGCTGGGCTTCGACCTCCGCCGCGCACTGCGGACACAACGACAAGTGGTGGGCGGCGCGAAGGTGGGGCGTCAGCCGTAGTTCACCGTCGACGAAGGCGGCGACGGCCTCTGTCGAGAGGTGTTCGGTGGAGCCGAACTGTCGCGGGCCGACCGGCGCGTCGCTCTGGGAGGCGAACTGGGAGGGCAACCACGAGAAGGCCCGACGGAACACGTGTCCCGGGTCGACCATCGCCCAGCTCCTCTCACTGCGTGTCACGGCGTCAATTCGAATGTAGCGCGGCGCGCCGTGCGCAAGCCCGCGAATGTCAGGCCGTCTTGGCCGCGTCGCCGGGGCGAGCCGACGAGGCGGTCTCGCCGTGGTTGGCCAGGTAGTCGCGAAGGGCCTGCCTACCGCGGTGGATACGGCTGCGCACGGTACCCAGCTTGACGTCGAGCGTCGCGCCGATCTCCTCGTAGGACAGTCCCTCGATGTCGCACAGCACGACGGCGGCGCGAAACTCCGGCGGCAACGAATCCAGCGCCGCCTGCAGGTCAGGGCCGAGCCGCGAGTCGTGGTAGATCTGCTCGGGGTTCGGATCGTCGGCGGGGACCCGGTCGTAGTCCTCGGGCAGCGCCTCCATGCGGATGCGCCCGCGCCTGCGCACCATGTCCAGGAACAGGTTCGTGGTGATGCGGTGCAGCCAGCCCTCGAAGGTGCCCGGCTGGTAGTTCTGCAGGGACCGGAACACGCGGATGAACGTCTCCTGCGTGAGGTCCTCGGCGTCGTGCTGATTACCCGACAGACGATAAGCCAGCCGGTACACCCGGTCGGCGTGCTGGCGCACCAGCTCGTCCCACGAGGGCATGGTCGATTTGTCGCCCGTGGCGTCGAACACCGCGGTGCCGGTCATTTCGTCGGAAGGCTCGACCCACTCGCCGTCCCTGAACTGTTCGAGATGGGACATCGAAGTCGGCGCCATCTTGATGGTGGTCGTCAGATCCTCCTGGTCACAGCCGCCATCACGGTGCGGCGGTTCGCTACTGCCCAAAACGCGGAGATCCGCGTAGGTATTCCCTGGTAGGTCCCCGGGATGCCAACGTCCGCCGTTTTCCATGGGACATACCGTCTCCGACCGTTCCGTGCCTGGCATATGAGCAAACTGAACATTTCCTGAGAAAGCTTTTCTACCCATTTCCGACGTGCGTGAACCCATTGAGAATTCGTGCGATCCGGTCGACGGGAACGGGCGTGTCGCGATGCTGGCCCCCACCGGTTGGCTACGCTGCGGGCATGGCCGGCACCGACGACGTCATTGGGCCGCACAGTCGTGCCGAATCCATCGTGTTGCACGCCGAGCAGTCCATCTCCGAGGACGCCATTGTCGCTGCGGCGCGCGAACGCGCGCTCGACATCGGCGCGGGCGCCGTCACTCCCGCCGTCGGCGCCTTGCTCTGCGTGTTCGCCAAGCTGACCTCCGCCAAGGCCGTCGTGGAAGTCGGCACGGGCGCCGGGGTCAGTGGCCTGTGGCTGCTGTCGGGTATGCGTGAAGACGGTGTGTTGACCACCATCGACGTCGAACCAGAGCATCAGCGCATCGCCAAACAGGCGTTCAGCGAGGCCGGGATCGGCCCGGGGCGCAGCCGGCTGATCAGCGGACGCGCTCAAGAAGTGCTGACCCGCCTCGCCGACGAGTCTTATGACCTGGTGTTCGTCGATGCCGATCCGTTGGACCAGCCGCAATTCGTCGCCGAAGGTGTCCGGTTGTTGCGTCCGGGCGGCGCGATCGTCTTGCACCGCGCCGCGCTCGGGGGCCGCGCCGGCGACGCCACCGCCAACGACGCCGAGGTTGCGGCCGTACGCGAGGCCACCCGGCTGATCGCCGAAGACGAACGGCTCACGCCGGTGTTGATCCCCTTGGGCGACGGGCTGCTCGCCGCCGCACGCGACTGATTCACAACCAACCGCAATGCTCGCGACCATCCCCTTGACCGCGTACTGAACAGCCGTTTAGCATACTGAACATGCGTTCAGTACCCGAAGATCGAACCGCCGCCGCGCGAATCCGCGACGCAGCGATCGAACAGTGGGGCCAACACGGCTTCGCGGTCGGGCTTCGCGCGATCGGCGAGGCGGCCGGAGTCTCGGCGCCGCTGGTCATTCATCACTTCGGCTCGAAGCAGGGCCTGCGCAGGGCATGTGACGCCTACGTCGCCGAAGTGATCCGGGAGGCGAAGTCGGGGTCGCTGCAGACGCACGACCCCGCCACCTGGCTGACCCAGATGGCCGACATCGAGTCCTACGCGCCGTTGATGGCCTACCTGGTGCGCAGCCTGCAGTCCGGCACCGAGCTCGCCAAGGGGTTCTGGCAACAGATGATCGACAACGCCGAGCGCTACCTCGACGACGGCGTTCGCTCCGGCTTGCTCAAGCCGAGCCGTGATCCACGGGCCAGGGCCAGGTTCCTGTCGATGGCCAGCGGCGGGGGCTTCTTGCTGTATCTGCAACTGCACCCGTCCGGTGACCTGCGCGAAGCGCTTCGCGACTACGCCGAGGAGATGGTGCTACCGGCCCTCGAGCTCTACTCCGAAGGGTTGATGACCGATTCGACGATGTACGAAGCCTTCCTCGCACAACGCGAGAAGGGCGTCCCGTTCAGCACCCTGAAGGAAGGAGACCGCGATGACGGCTCAGATCGCAAGGCCGCGGCGAACTGACGACGCGGCAGTCGAAATCCGCGGGCTCGTCAAGGCTTTCGGACACACCAAGGCGCTCGACGGGTTGGACCTCACCGTCACCTCCGGACAGATCACCGGGTTCCTCGGCCCGAACGGTGCGGGCAAGTCGACGACGCTGCGCGTGCTGCTCGGGCTGTTGCGGGCCGACAGCGGCTCGGTGCGGCTGCTCGGCGGCGATCCGTGGCGCGACGCGGTGGAGTTGCACCGGCGCATCGCCTACGTGCCGGGCGATGTGACGTTGTGGCCCAACCTGACCGGGCTGCAGGCTATCGACTTTCTGGCCCGGCTTCGCGGCAACGGCGTGGACAAGGTTCGCCGCGATCAGCTGATCGAGCGCTTCGAACTCGATCCGCACAAGAAGGCCCGCACGTACTCCAAGGGCAATCGGCAGAAGGTCGCGATCGTCGCCGCGTTCTCGACCAACGCCGAGCTCTACATCCTCGACGAGCCGACCTCAGGCCTGGATCCATTGATGGAGAGGGTCTTTCAGAACTGTGTCGCAGAAGTCGCCGAGCTCGGCGCGGCGGTATTGCTGTCCAGTCACATCCTGGCCGAGGTCGAGAAGCTCTGCGACCACGTCACGATCATCCGCGCCGGCCGGACCGTGCGGTCCGGTGCCCTCGACGAGTTGCGACACCTGATGCGCACGACCATTTCCGTCCGCACCCGCCAGGACGGTCGACGGCTCCGCCAGGCCCCCTTCGCGCACGACTTCGCCATCACCGACGGCCACTACGTCTTCTCGGTCGACCGCCACGACCTCGATCTCGCGATGGGCCATCTCAGCGACCTCGGAATCATCGACCTGACCGTCACGCCGGCCTCGCTCGAAGACATGTTCCTGCGGGAGTACGTGCGATGACCGCCGCTGTTGGCGCCCGGCGTCCGGCACGGCGCACCCAATCGGTGTGGACCGGCACCGCGCTGTTGCTGCGCCTCGCGCTGAGCCGCGACCGGGTAAGGCTCGGCATCTGGGTGGCCGTGCTGACGCTGCTGATGGCCTACGCGCCCGCTGCGGTCAGACTCGCCTATCCGGAAGAGGCGCAACGCCTCTCGCGGGTGAACCTGATGAAGACGCCTGCCGGGATTATGTTGGGCGGGCCGATGTTCGGCGGCAACGAAACCGACATCGGTGCGATGATGGCGAACGAGATGACGATGACGCTGATTGTCGCGACCTCGATTCTGGCCATTCTCACCGTGATACGCCACACGCGGGCCGAAGAGGAAAGCGGCGCAGCGGAGTTGGTGCTGTCGTCGGTCGTCGGCAGATACGCTCGGACCGCGGCGGCGCTGCTCTTGGTCGGTGCCGTCAACGTCGTGCTGACGGTGACGATGGCGCTGGCGACGACCGTCAGCGGGTTCGGCGTCGTCGACGCCGTGGCATTGTGCGCCGGTGTCACCGGCGTCGCGATGGTGTTCGGTGCCGTCGCAGCCGTCACCGCGCAGTTATGGCGGCAGGCGCGAACCGCGACCGGGGCGGCGATGGCTGCATTGGCGGTTGCCGCGCTGGTCCGCGGGATCGGCGACGTCATCGACAACTCGGGCAGTGCTTTGAGCTGGTTCTCGCCGATCGCGTGGGCCCAGCAGATGCGCGCGTTCGTCGACTTGCGGTGGTGGCCGCTCGCCCTGCTGGTCGCGCTCACCGTCGCCCTTGTTGTGCTGGCCGCGGTGTTGGAGGGCAGACGGCAGTACGACGACGGCACGCTGCCGTCGACCGGCGAACGCCCCGGCGCACGACCGATCCACGGCGTCGTAGGCCTGCACTTGACGCTGCAACGCGGTCAGACCGTCGCCTGGAGTATCGGGTTGTTCCTGGGCGGCCTCGCCTTCGGGTCGATGACCAGATCCCTGCTCGACGCGTCCGAGACCAACGAGGTGATTCGACTGGTGATCGCGCAGCAGGGCATCGACAGTGTCTACACCACAATGACGCAGTTCCTCGCAACCGCGGCGAGCGCCTACGCCGTCGCCGCCGTGTTGCGGGTGTACACCGACGAGGAGCGAGGGCTCGGGGAGGTGGTGCTGGCCGGGTCGGTGTCGCGGTGGCGCTGGCTGTCCACGGCGGTCGCGTCGGCGGTGATCGGCTCGACGGTGCTGATGTTCTTCGCGGGCCTCGGCAATGGGCTGGGCGCAGGCGTCACCATCGGTGAGCCGGCGACCGTTCCGCGGTTGACCTTGGCAGCGCTGGCTTTCGTTCCGGCCATGGCCGTGATGGCGGGTGTGGCGGCGTTCGCCGTCGCGGTGCGGCGACCCTGGCTGGCGTGGCTGGCCGTTGCGTTCGTCGCCGTCTCGCTGTACCTCGGGGCGTTGCTGCGGTTGCCTCGGTGGGTGATCGACCTGTCACCGGTCAGCCGCACCACGGCTCCGGGGGAATTTCCGGTGACCGCGCTCGTCGTCTTGGTCGTCGTCGCCGCCGCATTGACGTGGGTTGCGGCTGCCCTGTACCGGCGCCGCGACGTGGTGTGAGGGAAGGTGCCATGAAAACTGCCCTGCAGGCGCTGGCATCGGTTGTCTTCGGATTCGTGTTCTTCGCCGCGGCATTGTTTCTGCCGGCCGGAACGTTCGACTATTGGCACGCTTGGGTTTTCATCGGCGTGTTCATCGTCGGCACGATGGGGCCGAGCATCTACCTCGTCGTCAAACGTCCCGACGCGTTGCGCCGCCGGATGAAAGCGGGCCCGTTCGCCGAAGCGCGACCGGTGCAACGGGTCCTCATCGCGTTGCTCGTGCTGATGGTGGTCGTCGTGCTGGTGGTCAGTGCGCTCGACCATCGCTTCGGGTGGTCGACGGTGCCGACGGCGGTGGTGGTACTCGGCGATGTGCTGGTATGGACGGGTCTGACGCTTTCTCAGCTCGTCATCATCGAAAACAACTACGCCGCAGCGACTATCACGGTCGAGTCGGGACAACGGCTGGTCTCGACGGGACTGTACGGCGTGGTGCGCCACCCGATGTACGCCGGCACGCTGATCATGATGGTCGGGACCCCGCTCGCGCTGGACTCGTATTGGGGGTTGCTGGCAGTCGTCCCGACTGTGCCGGTGCTGGTCGCGAGGATCCTCGACGAGGAGTCGATGCTGAAACAGCAATTGGCCGGATACTCCGGGTACATGGATCAGGTGCGCTATCGCCTTGTGCCGCATGTTTGGTGAGGCCGCCTCCGCGTCGGCGGGCTTCGGCCGATAATGCGGATGTGGAACTGCTGACGGGCCTGGGCCTGGCGACCGCGGCGGGGCTCAACGCCTATATCCCGCTGCTGGCGCTCGGCCTGCTGTCGCGGTTCACCGACCTCGTCGTCCTCCCCGCCGGTTGGGCTTGGCTGGAGAACGGTTGGGTGATGGCGATCGTCGCGACGCTGCTGGTCGTCGAGATCGTCGCCGACAAGGTCCCCGCCCTCGACAGTGTCAACGATGCCGTCCAGACATTCGTCCGCCCGACGGCGGGCGGCATCGTGTTCGGTTCGGGCACCGCGGCGCAGACGTCTGCGGTCACCGATCCCGGTGCGTTCGCCGAGTCCGGGCGGTGGATTCCGGTGGTGATCGGCGTCGTCGTCGCGTTGGCGGTGTCGCTGACCAAGTCGACGGTGCGTCCGGCGGCCAACGTCGCCACCGCCGGGGTGGCCGCACCGGTGCTGAGCACGGTCGAGGACAGCGTCAGCGTGGGACTGGTCTTCGTCGCGATCCTGGTGCCGGTGCTGGTGTTGGTGGCCGTCGTGGTGTTGGCGTGGCTGGCGGTGCGGATCCTGCGGCGACGCCGCCGTAGCGGCGCGAGCGAGAAATCGGGGTCGTGATCGCGACCAGGAATCCTGATTCGCGGTAGCCGGTCAGATCCAGACGCCCTTGCCGACCGCGACCACTCCCCCGGCGCTGATCGCGAACCGTTCGCGGTCCTTGTCGAGGTCGACCCCGACCATCTCGCCCGGGCCCACGACCACGTTCTTGTCCAAGATCGCGTGGCGCACCACCGCGCCGCGACCGATACGGGCGCCGGGCATGATCACGCTGCCCTCGACGATCGCCCCGTCGTCGACGACGACGTTGGATGACAACACCGAATTCCGAACGGACGCAGCCGAGACGATGCTGCCGGCACCCACGACCGACTCCTGAGCCGAGCCGCCGTTGACGAACTTCGCCGGCGCGAGCATCTCCGATTCACCGCGGATCGGCCAGCGCTTGTTGTAGAGGTTGAACACCGGGTGCACCGACACCAGATCCATGTGCGCGTCGTAGAACGCGTCGAGGGTTCCCACGTCGCGCCAGTAGCCGTGATCGCGCTCGGTCGCACCGGGCACTTCGTTGTTGCTGAAGTCGTACACCGCGGCCATGCCGTCGTCGACCAGACGCGGGATGATGTCGCCGCCCATGTCGTGGTCCGAGTGGTCGTCGTCGGCGTCGGCGCGAATCGCGTCGATCAACACCTTGGTGGTGAAGATGTAGTTGCCCATCGACACGAACGCCTCGTCGGGGTTGTCCGGCGTGCCCGGCGGATCGGCGGGCTTCTCGACGAAGCTGCGGATGCGCCCGGACTCGTCGGAGTCGATGACCCCGAACGCGGTGGCCTCCGCACGCGGCACCCGGATACCGGCGACCGTCGCACCCGCGCCGCTCTCGATGTGGAACTGGACCATCTGCTCGGGATCCATGCGGTACACGTGGTCGGCGCCGAATACGACGATGTAGTCCGGATCCTCGTCGTAGATGAGGTTCATCGACTGGTAGATCGCATCCGCCGAGCCGGTGTACCAGCGTGGTCCGAGCCGCTGCTGAGCCGGAACGGGCGTGATGTACTCGCCTGCCAGACCCGACAGTCGCCAGTTCTGGGAGATGTGACGGTCAAGCGAGTGCGACTTGTATTGCGTAAGCACGCAAATCCGCAGATACCGCGCATTGACCAGATTCGACAGCACGAAGTCGATCAGGCGGTAGGCGCCGCCGAAGGGAACGGCGGGCTTGGCTCGATCCGCGGTCAACGGGTAGAGCCGCTTGCCCTCCCCGCCGGCCAGGACGATGCCCAGCACGTGTGGCAGTTCCCTCATGCTTCAAACCTATCGGCCGCTTCTATCCTGGGCTACCCATTGCCGCGGCGAGTCAACGTGCCCGCGCAGATCCGGCGATTCCGACGTCGATGCAGTCCTGCGGTGGCTTGCATGCGTAATTAGGGTCGAAACCATGCGGGTGGCGATGATGACTCGGGAGTATCCACCCGAGGTTTACGGCGGGGCGGGGGTGCACGTCACCGAGTTGGTCGCTCAGCTGCGCCACCTTTGCGAGGTCGACGTCCACTGCATGGGTGCGCCGCGTGCGGACGCGATCGTCGCGCAACCCGACCCGGCGCTGCTCGGCGCGAACGCAGCGCTTTCGATGCTGTCGGCCGACCTCAACATGGTCAACGCGGCCGCACTGGCTGACGTCGTGCACTCCCACACCTGGTACACCGGTCTGGCCGGCCACCTCGCCGCGCTGCTCTACGGGGTGCCGCACGTGTTGACCGCGCACTCGCTGGAGCCGATGCGCCCCTGGAAGGCCGAACAGCTCGGCGGCGGCTACCGGGTGTCGTCCTGGGTGGAGAAGACGGCGGTGGAGGCGGCCGACGCCGTCATCGCGGTCAGCTCCGGTATGCGCGAGGACGTATTGCGCACCTATCCCGCTTTGGACCCGAATCGGGTGCACGTGGTGCGCAACGGGATCGACACCGAGGTCTGGTATCCGGCCGGCGCGGAACCGGGCGAATCGGTGCTGGCCGAACTCGGCGTCGACCCGTCACGACCCATGGTGGCGTTCGTCGGGCGGATCACCCGGCAGAAGGGCGTCGCACATCTGATCGCCGCGGCGCACGACTTCGCCCCCGATGTGCAGCTGGTGCTGTGCGCAGGAGCGCCCGACACGCCCGAGATCGCCGCCGAAGTGACCGAGGCGGTTCAGCATCTGTCGCACGCCCGCACCGGGGTCTTCTGGGTGCGCGAGATGCTCCCGATCGTCAAGATTCGCGAAATACTTTCTGCTGCAACCGTTTTCGTATGTCCCTCGGTGTACGAGCCGCTGGGCATCGTGAACTTGGAGGCGATGGCGTGCGCGACGGCGGTCGTCGCGTCCGACGTCGGCGGCATCCCGGAGGTCGTGTCCGACGGGCGCACCGGGCGGTTGGTGCACTACGACCCGCAGGACGCGCGGGCTTACGAGACCCGGTTGGCCGAGACGGTCAACGAGCTGATCACCGACCCCGAGAGGGCCCGCCAGTACGGCGAGGCCGGGCGGCAGCGCTGTATTCAGGAGTTCTCCTGGGCCCACATCGCCGAGCAGACGCTCGAGATCTACCAGAAAGTGGGCAATGCGGCGTAGCCGCCCACTTTCTGAACCGTCAGCTCGTGACGTTCTTCAGTTCGTCCCCGAGCGCGGCGGCCTCATCAGGGGTCAGCTCGACGACAAGTCGCCCGCCGCCTTCCAGTGGTACCCGCATCACGATGCCGCGCCCCTCCTTGGTTGCTTCCAGTGGACCGTCGCCGGTCCGGGGCTTCATCGCCGCCATCGAGTGCTCCCTCCAGATGGGCCCGCCCGCGGGCTCGGTCGGGGCCGGAACTGCCCACTCGTTTGACAGCTCCCGGCACTGAACTGTTACTGAACGCCCCTATTGTTCCCTATCGGCGCCGTTCGGTGTGCAAAGACCCGGCTAAGGTCACTCCCCGGGTGCCGCTGAAGTCGCCGGTACCCAGCAGTCTGCGGTGTGATCGTCGACCATCCCGGTCGCCTGCATCAAGGCGTACGCCGTCGTCGGCCCGACGAAGCGGAAGCCGCGACGCTTCAGTTCCTTGGCCATCGCGGTCGACTCGGGCGTTACGGCCGGGACGTCGGCGAAGGTGGCCGGCCGCGGTCGGGGCGGCGGCGCGAAGGACCACAGCAGTTCGGCGAAATCGGTGCCGCCGTCCCGAAGGTCGGCGACCGCACGGGCGTTGGCGATGGTGGCCTCGATCTTGGCGCGGTTGCGCACGATTCCGGTGTCGGCCAACAACCGCGCGATGTCGCGCTCGGTGTAGCGGGCGACCCGCTCGACGTCGAAACCGTGAAATGCGCGGCGGAAGTTCTCCCGCTTGCGCAGGATCACCAGCCACGACAGCCCGCTCTGGAACGCTTCGAAGCTGACCCGCTCGAACAGCGCGATCGAGTCACGCAGCGGCCGACCCCACTCGGTGTCGTGATAATCCCGGTAGAGGACGAAATCAGCTGGAGCCAAACGTGATTCGTCGATCCAGGCACACCGGACGCGGCCATCGGGTTCGACGGACGGTTGCTCGGAGGTTTCTGGGGTGGCGGTCATGACTCCTCACCCCCCTCCGACTGCAGCGCATGGGCGCCACCCTCGATGGGCTCGTCCTCGATGCCGTGCGTCGCGCGCAGGGTGGCGAGCTGACCGCGCAGCAGGTCGAGTTCCTGGCCCAGCCGGTCGAGCACCCAGTCGACTTCGCTGGTCTTGTAACCGCGCAGCGTCTGGGTGAACTTGACGGCGTCGACGTCGGCGCTCGTCACACCGGAGGCGGGTAGCACCGTCGCGGTGGTTTCCCGCGGCAGCGGCGGCAGCGGTTCACCGCGGCCGAACACCACACTGCCGACGGCGAACAGCACCACGGCGATCAGGACCAGCACGACCAGATACAGCAGAACCAGGCTCACGGTTCGATACTGCCTCAGCCCACTGACTGGTCGCTTCGCAGTTCGCGCCGAACGTGGGTTACCGACACGCTTTCCTCGAAAAAATGTGCGGGTAACCCACGTTCGGCGCGCGGCAGAATTCAGCCGCGTGGGCGCAGGGTCACCATCGGGGGGCGGTCGGCCAGCGACACCGACGACGCCCGCGGCGTGTAGTCCTCGCCGTCGGCGAAGAACTGCGTCAGCCCGACACCGGAGTCCGGCACCCCGCAGCGCGACAGCAGCGTCGCGATGACCTGGCGGCTCATGTTGGCCAGCTCTGTCAGCGGCCGGTTGCGGTGGCTGCGAACACCGAGGTTGACCTGGGCGATCCCGTCGAGGCCGAGCCGGTCGTAGGCGTCGATCAGCAGGCCGATCTCGACTCCGTACCCCGGCGCGAAGGGTACGGACGTCAACAGCTCACGGGTGCCGGCGTATTCACCGCCCAGCGGTTGCAGGATGCAACTCAACTCCGGCCGCAGGGAGGCGAGCAGCGGCCGAGCCACCAGCTCCGTCACCCGCCCGCCGCCGTTGGCGTCCTCGCTACCGCTGACCTTCAAAGGCCTGCGGTAGAAGCCCTTGACCAGATGGACGCCGTCGGTGGTGAGCAGCGGTCCGACCAGCTTGGGCACGAACATCGGGTCGGGGTCGATCAGGTCCGAGTCGACGAACACCACGACGTCCCCTGTCGTGGCTGCCAGCGAGCGCCACAGCACCTCACCCTTGCCCGGTTGGGGGACCACTTCCGGCAGCGCCGCCTCGCGGCTGATCACCCGGGCGCCGGCGGCCAGGGCGCGGATTTCGGTGTCGTCGGTCGAGCCGGAATCCAGCACGATCAGCTCGTCGACCAGCCCACCGAGTAGCGGGGTGATGGTCTCGACGACGTTGCCGACAGTCTCTTCCTCGTTGAGGGCGGGCAGCACGACCGAGACGGTGCGGCCGCGTTTGGCCGCTTCGAGTTCGGAAACCGTCCACGTCGGCCGGTTCCAGCTGTGGTCGCTGAGCCAGCGTGCGGTGACGACGTCCGCAGCGGGAAGTTCGGGTGTGAGTGTCATGCCAGTCCCCTCACCGTGCGTGCCGGCGGCCGTCCGCCCTGGATCGACGCGACCATCTCCAGTACGCGCCGAGTCGGTCCGACCTCGTGCACGCGGAACATCGCGGCTCCGTCCGCTGCCGCCAAGGCGGTGGCTGCAAGGGTGCCCTCCAGGCGTTCGGTCAAACCCACACCCAGAGTCTCCCCGACGAAGTCCTTGTTGCTCAGCGCCATCAGGACGGGCCATCCAGTGTTTACAAGCTCTTTCACATGGCGCAACAAACTAAGACCGTGGTAAGTGTTCTTGCCGAAATCGTGCGTCGGATCGATCAGTACGGCGTCGCGCGCCACCCCCGCCGCGACCGCGCGTTCTGCTGCCGCGGTCACCTCGGCGATCACGTCGTCGACGACACCGCGTTCGGTGATCCCATAGTTGACCCGGAACGGCCTGGTCCGTGGTTGGGCACCGCCGGTGTGTGAGCACACCAGCCCCGCGCCGAACTCCGCGGCCACCTCCGGTAGCGCCGGATCATGGCCCGCCCAGGTGTCGTTGATCAGGTCGGCTCCCGCCGCGCACGCCTGTTTGGCGACCGCCGAGCGCCAGGTGTCGACGCTGATCAGCTGATCGGGATAGGCGCCGCGCAACCATTCGATGAACGGAACGACGCGCGCGATCTCCTCGTCGGCGTCGACGGTGTTGCCGGGGCCCGCCTTGACCCCGCCCACGTCGACGACGTCGGCGCCATCTTCGATCACCCGGTGAGCCGCCGCCTTGGCGGCCTCGTCGGTGAACGCGGCGCCGCGGTCGTAGAAGGAGTCCGGCGTCCGGTTCACAATCGCCATGATCAGTGCTCGATCAGCGGCGACGGGCCGGCCCAGGAAACGACCTGGGAAACGACCCGAGTGCGTCTTCACGCTTCCAGGCTACGGCGGCGCGACTTGTGCGTGATTTCGCTCGGTCAGCGAACGTTCCACTCACAAACCGCTAGTTTTTGGGCTTCTTTCCCTCGGCGACCTCTTTGGGATAGTCGTCGTAGAACTCGACATAACCCTCGTCGCGGCCGGAGAGCACATAGATCGGATCGTCGATCTCCTCCACGTTGAAGCCGTCCTTGCGCAGGTCGACCTTCTGGCTCTTGAACGTCGAGGTGTACGCGAGCTCCTCGACCACCCGCACGAACAGCGGCACCGCGTATCCGGGCAACTTGTCGTATGCGGCCTTGGCCAGCGCCTTGCCGTCGAACTCCTGGCCCTCCTTCAGCTGGATCGCCGCCATACCCGCGCGCCCGCCCGCGCCCTCGACCTCGACGCCGAACACCGTGCACTCCTCGACCTGCGGGTCGGCGGACAGCGCCGCCTCCACCTCGGTGGTGGCCACGTTCTCACCCTTCCACCGGAAGGTGTCGCCGAGCCGGTCGGTGAACGACGCGTGCCCGAAGCCCTGCGAGCGCATCAGGTCGCCGGTGTTGAACCACACGTCGCCATCGCGGAAAGCGTTGCGCACCAACTTCTTTTCCGTCTCCTCGCGATCCGTGTAACCGTCGAAGGGCTGAAAGTTGCTCACCTTGGACAGCAACAGTCCCGGCTCACCGGTGCGCACCTTCTTGACGCGACCCTTGTCGTCGCGCAGCGGATCGCCCGAGTCGGGGTCGTATTCGACGAACGCCACCGGCGACGGGCAGATCCCGGTGGACTGCGGAATGTTGAAGACGTTGACGAAGGCGGTGTTGCCCTCACTGGCACCGTAGAACTCGCACACCCGGTCGATGCCGAAGCGCTCGGTGAAGTCGTCCCAAATCGCCGGGCGCAACCCGTTGCCACAGATCACCCGGACCTTGTGCTTGCGGTCGGTGTCCTTGGCCGGCTGGCTGAGCAGGTAGGAGCAGATCTCGCCGATGTACACGAACGCGGTCGCGTCGTAGCGGATCACCTCGTCCCAGAACTTCGACGCCGAGAACTGCTTGCCGATCGCCAGCGTCGCTCCGGCGTTCAGCACCGACGACAGCGCTACGGTCAGCGCGTTGTTGTGATACAGCGGCAGGCAGCAGTAGAGCGTGTCTTTGCTGCTCAGCCGCATTCCGAGGCCGCCGAACCCGGCCAGCGCCCGCAGCCAGCGGTAATGGGTCATCACGCTGGCCTTCGGCATGCCGGTGGTGCCGGACGTGAAGATGTAGAAAGCGTCGTCCTTGGCGAGCACGGCCGCGGTGGTCGGAGGATTGCCGGTGGGCGCGGACGCGGCCAGGCGCTTGAGCTCGTCGATGGTGAGCAAGCCGTCGGTGTCGGCGCCGGACTCGGTGATCGGCTCGACGAAGTCGGTATCGGCGACGACGGCCTTGGCGCTCAGCAGCCCGAAGCTGTGCTTGAGCACGTCGCCTCGCTGGTTGTAGTTGAGCATGCCGGCGATCGCGCCGCATTTGACCGAGGCCAGCATCAGCAGCACCGGCTCCGGGGAGTTCCGCAGCATGATGCCGACGACATCGCCGTGACCGACGCCGCGGGCAGCCAGAATCGCGGCGTAGCGGTTGACGGTCTCGTTGGCCTCGCGATAGGTGATCTGCTCGTCACCGAACCGGAGGAAGACCTTGTCGCCGTAGCGCGCGGCGCGGTCCTGGAACACCTTGCCGATCGAGGTCTTGGCCGACGGCCGGGCACCGAACCCGGTGACGACGCCGCGCAGCATCGTCGGCAGGTCCGCGATCAGACCCGGCGCACGGGCGGCGATGTCCAATAAACCAACGCTGCGGTGAGTTCCCGACTTGTCGGTCATCCGCGTTCGTCCCTCCCTGTTCGTTTGTCGCACACCCTAGTGACCGTTCTCATGGCGGTGGCGCGCACGCCGTCATGGCCGACTCGACGTCGGCGACGACGATCAGTCGGTCCAGTGCGCCCTGCGCGACGTACCCGCTGTCGCGCAAGCCGTGCAGCCAAGCCAACAGCCCGTCGTAGTGCCCGATGGGGTCGAGCAGCACGACCGGTTTGTCATGCATACCCAAATAGCCCGCTGTCCAGGCTTCGAAGAACTCCTCGAGGGTGCCGATGCCTCCGGGCAGGGCGATGAACGCGTCGGCGCGCCCCTCCATCACTTCCTTGCGTTGACGCATCGTGTCGGTGACGACGAGTTCGTCGGCGTCGACATCCGCGACCTCGCGGTGCACCAGCGCCTTGGGGATGACCCCCACGGTGTGGCCGCCGCGGGACCTGGCCGCTGTCGCCATCGCACCCATCGCCGAGACGTTTCCGCCGCCGGAGACCAGGCTCCAGCCCCGCTCGGCGATCGCCACTCCGACCTCCTCGGCCAGCCCGATGAGCTCGGGGTGCGTCGGACCGGACGCGCAGTAGACACACACCGCCCACTGGGGACGGGACTCGCGTGCGTTGGGTTCTGCGGACACGAGCACAACCTAGCCGCACGACGATCAAGCGGCCCCGGCCGCGTTGAGGAGTGCGGCGATCAGGTTTCAGCCGCACGACGATCAAGCGGCCCCCAGACCGTTCAGGAGTGCGGCGATCGATTTCGCCATAGACTCCGGCGGTGCCGATTGAGTGGGTCACCTCGCCGCCCGGACCGGCACTCGATTCGATCGAAGCCGGTCTGCAGAAGCGTTCCGGCGCCGTCTTGATCGGGCCCGCCGGCGTGGGTAAGACGACGCTGGCGCGAGCCGCCGCGCAACGGTTCGCGGCGGCCTACCACCGCGTCGACTGGGTCACCGCGACCGCACCGATGGCAGCTGTCCCGTTCGCGGCGGTCAGTCGCCTCATCGAAGTCGCCGACACCGGTAAGACCGCCGACGTCTTGCGCAGCGCCCGCGAGACACTGGGCGACGGACGCCTGCTGGTGGTGGACGACGCTCATCTGCTGGACCCGTTGTCGGCGGCGTTGGTCTACCAGCTCGCGGTCAGCGCCGCCGCCGCGCTGATCGTGACCGTGGCGCCGGCCGGGGTGATGGCCGACGGTGTCTCGGCGTTGTGGGACGACGGCCTGGTCGAGCGCATCGATCTCGAGCCGCCGGGTCACGACGACAGTCGGGTGGCCGCTTCGGTCGACGCATTCGTTGCCGCTCTGCCGGCCACCGCACATCGCGTTCTGGAGTACCTGGCCGTCGACGACCCGCTGGCGCTCGAAGAGCTCGAGGCCTTGGCGGGGAGGGAATCGGTCGAGGCCGCCGCGTCTTCGGGCGCCGTCGTGGTCGACGACGGCTGGGTGCACCCGGCGCACCCGTTGTTCGCCGACGCGGTGCGCGAGGCGTTGGGAGGCGCGGAACTACGCAGGCTGCGGGGCGAGCTCGTCGACCGGCTGGCCGGGCGGCCCGCGCGGGGCGCCGTCGACAGGTTGCGCCGCGCGGTGCTGGCTCTCGACAGCGACAGTCCGCAGCAGCCCGCCGAGCTGTCGGCCGCGGCCGCGGAGGCGTTGCGGCTGGGCGACCTGGTGCTCAGCGAACGGCTCGGCCACGCCGCGCTGCAGAGTGCGCCCGACCTCCCGACCCGGCTGACCCTGGCGTACGCGTTGGCGTGGCAGGGCCGCGGCCGCGACGCGGACGCGGTGCTCGACGGTGTCGACGGCGCCGCGCTGTCCGAGGACGAGTTGATGGCATGGGCGCTGCCGCGGGCCGCCAACCAGTTCTGGATGCTGTCGCAGCCCGAGCGCGCCACGGCGTTTCTGCGCGCGACGCGCAACCGGGTGTCATCGCCAGCTGCGCGCACCACGCTGGATGCGTTGTCGGCGACGTTTGCGATGAACGCCGGCAGCGTGTCGCGGGCGATGGAGGTGGCCGCCGACGTCCTGGCATCGCCGGCGGCCGACGACACCGCGGTCGGCTGGGCGGCAGCCGCCGCGGCGTTGAGCTCGGCCCGGACGGGCCGCTTCGCCGATGTCGATGCGTTGGCCGAGCGGGCGATGGCCGCCGGTCATCCGGGACTCCTGCGGTTCACCAGTGGATTCGGTCAGACGACGGCGTTGGTGATGGCGGGCGAGCTGGACCGGGCGCAGGAGCTTGCCCAGCGGCTCACCGACTTCGCGCAGCTGCAACAACCGGGGCGCGCGATCGGTGAGGTGCTGGTGGCCGACGTGCTGATCGCCAAGGGAGAACTCGAGGAAGCGGCGCGTCTGCTGCGCCGCGCAGCCGCCGCGCTGGCCCCGACCGGCTACTCGTGGGGCCCGTTGGCGTGGATGCTGCTGGCCCAGGCGCTCGGCCAACTCGGCGCGGGCGTCGAGGCGGGAAAGGCGTTGGCGCGCGCCGAGTCTCGACACGGGCTGAAGTCCATGTTGTTCGCCCCCGAGTTGGCGCTCGCACGGGCGTGGACGATGTGGGCGCGCCGCGACGAGCACGGTGCTGTCGCGGCTGCCCGCGAGGCGGTGCGCAATGCGGAGCGCGGAGGACAGACCGCCGTCGCGCTGCGATCGCTGATGGACGCGGTACGGCTCGGCGATATGCGGGCGGTCGACGCGATCGAGCGGGTGAGCGCCGAATGTGACTGTGTGACAGGGCGGTTGGCGTTGGCGCACAGCCGGGCGCTCACGGCGCGGGATGGCGCCGCGCTGGTGGAGGCGTCACAAAGTTATGCGGCGTGTGGGTGGCACCGTGCCGCCGCGGACGCCGCTGCCCAGGGCGAAGCCCACCGCTGAAATTCGTGTCGAGACCGGTTCCGTCGCGGCCCTAGGCTTGCCTCCATGAGCCAGTTGTTCGCGCAGACGGATGGGTTGCGGTCTTCCGCCTCGATTCACGACCGAGTCGCGACGAGCCTGTCGCAGGTGCTCGGCGACGGCGCGCCGGAGGCATCCGGGGTGCAAACCAGCCACGGTCAGATCGCGGCCGCAGTGGGCACAGCGCTGTCGAGCGTGCTCGACGCCCGCCTCGGCACCATGCAGAGCGCCGCCCACACGGGCGAGACGATCTCCGAACTGCTACGCAAGGCCGCGCAGATGTACGAGCAGGGCGACCGCGACGGGGCCGAGACGTTACGTGCGGCCGCCGAAATGCTCGAGGATCAATGGGATACGCAAGGAAGTGCGAGCGGCTCGGCGGCCGGTGCGGGTGGTCTGGTGGACGGTGCGGCCACTCTCGCAGGCGTCGGCGCCCCCGCCAACGGCGCGGCAAGCGCGCCCGGCGGAGATCAGATGGTCGGCCAGCTGCTCGGGCAGGTCGGACAGCAGGTCGGCCAGCTGGTCGGCTCGACGACAGCACCGCTGCTGGGTCTTGCCCAAGGGCTGCAACAGGTTCCGCAGATGATCGCGCAAGGCGTACAGCAGGCTGCCCGAGACGGCGAGACCTTCGAGCGCGACGACGACGGTCGGCTCGGCGAGGAGTCCGAGCTCACCGGCGAACGTTCCGACGAGGATGTCGAGGAACCATCGGAGTCGCGCCGTGTCGAACCGAAAGCCGTTCCGGCGCCGCATGATTCGACAGGCGCAGTTCCTGCTCCCGAGGCGCCGGTCGGTGCGGAGCCGCCCCGGCCCGCGCAGACCCGTCCGCCGGTGGGCTAGCGGCTGGATTGTTGACAGCCGGGCACGCTCACGACCCGACGAAATAACCAGCGCTACAGGTTGCGGGCGATGTCGTCGTCGCTGTAACTGGCGGCCAGCGGGGTGACGGGCACCGGGCCCGCACTGGATTCACTGCGCTCCGGTCCGGAGGCGCCGTCCCACAGTCGGTCATCGGCGCGCAGCAGCGGCCGGCTGTCCTCCGGGTCGTCTGCTTCGCCGGTGTGAAACGGAACGTCGTCGCGAGGCTGATGTGCCGCGGGCGCGGCGGGTGCGGCGGCACCTGGGCTCTGCGCCGACGGGCCGCCCGGCGACTGAGCGCCTTGCATCGCCTGTTGCATCAGCGAGCCGAACATTCCGGTCTGCCCGCCGAGGGCCTGCGCGGGCGCCCCCGCCATCTGCCCCATCTGACCGGCCTGCTGTCCCACCTGGCCGAGCATCCCGACGATCTGGCCGACCGACTGGGAGCCCGCGTCGTCGGAGTTCTCATAGGCTGCCTGCGCCGCGCCCACCTTGCCCGAGAACGTGTTCTCCTTGGCCGACAGCGCTGCGACGTTCGTGGCCAGCTGCGCGGCCAGGGTCGGCAGCACCGCCGAGATGGTGGCGCTCATCGCGTCCTGTCCAGCCGGAATCGTCGGTATCTCGGGCAGTTCGACCGTCGCCGCGTTCCAGCTGATGCCGTCGGGCTTTCTCAGTGGGCTACCCATGCGCGCTCCAAGTCACCAGTCGTCATCACCAGTCGTCATCGTCGTCATCGTCCAAGTCGTGATCGAGCGGCGCGGGCACGGCCAGCCCGGGTGCGGTGCCCCCGCTGACGCCGCGCTGACCCATCATCGGGGCCATCCCGCCCATGCCGCCGCCCGCGGGCATGGGGGCGGCTCCGCCGACCGCTGCGGCTCCTGCGGTCGCGCCCTCCACGGCGGGTGCGGTGCTGACGGCCTTGCTGCCGACGAGGTTGGCCATCTGCGGCGTCTGCAGTGGCGCACCGCCGGATCCGGGCAGCGACGCGGCCCGCACCATCCCCGAGCCCCCACCGGCACCCGAGCCGCCGGCAAGCGGATGGTTGGAGAACGACGAGAACGGAAGCCCCGCAGCACCCAGCGAGTCGGCCTTGCCGCCCTGACCGAACATCGACGTCAGCTGTTGCAGCGGCTGCGAGAGCTGCTGGCCCAACTGCTGCGGCACCTGCATCAGCGACTGGCCGAGCTGCATCGGCAGCTGTGCGGCCATGGCTCCCATCTGGCTCACCATCTGCAGAGCCTGCTGAGGGCCGTCACCGGCCTGCTTCGCGGCTTCTTCCGCGCTGTCCTGCGCCTCCTTGGCGCCCGGGACGGGTGGAGCCCCGAACAGCGGGATGCTCGGCGGGACGCCGAGGGTGTTGGCGAGTTCGGTGGTGTTGGTCGTGATGTTGGCGATGTTCTGCGACAACCCCATTTTGATCCGGCTCTGCACCAGCTCCTGGATGTTGGGCAACGGTGTCGCCGCGATGGCCTCACACTCGTGCTGGACCTCTTGGGCAATCGCGTTCGCCAGCATCTTCGTCTTGACGACCGTCGCCTCCATCGCGCGCAGCTTCGCCGCAATCGCGGCCGCCTGCGCCGCGTTGGCCTCGTGCCCGCCGATGATGGTGGTGGCCTCCCCGGCCGCCGCGAGCGCGCCCGCGCCCTCCCACGAATCCGACAGCTGCATCAGCTGGCCGTGCTGTTCGGGCACGACGCTGCCGCTGATCTTGGACGCCAGAGCCTCGTACGATGCCGCCGCTGCGGCCAAGGTCTCCTCGTCGACGTTCGGCCAGCCCGGGCCGGTCACGGTCTGACCACCGTACGGACTGGAATCGGGCGCGATGCCCATGCGCGACCCCCTTGACGACACGCTACGGGTCTCGAATTTACCGTGCCTGGGGTAGCTGCCCGTGCGCCGATTCCGAGCGACGTGACGTTCGATCAGGGCATCCAGTCCTCCTCGAGACGGCCGCCGGACAGCCGGAGGCGCCGCTGCACGCCGATGTCGGCAAGGAAGCGCTCGTCGTGGCTGACGACGATGAACGCGCCTCGGTACGCGTTCAGCGCGGCCGCCAGCTGTTTGACGCTGACGAGGTCGAGGTTGTTGGTGGGCTCGTCGAGCAGGAGCAACTCGGGGGCCTGTTCGGCGAAGAGCACGCACGCCAGCGTCGCGCGCAGCCGCTCACCGCCCGACAGTGTCCCCACCGGCAGATGGATCCGGTCTCCCCGGAAGAGGAACCGTGCCAGAAGATGCATGCGACGGGTGTGAGAAAGGTTGGGCGCGTACGCGGCCAGGCTCTCGGCGACCGTGTGGTGCGGATCCAGCAGATCAAGCCGCTGTGACAGATACGCCACCCGACCACCGCGCTCAACCGTGCCGGCGTCGGGCGCCAGTTCCCCGCCGACGATGCGCAGCAGCGTCGATTTGCCCGCCCCGTTGCGCCCCATCAACGCGATACGCTCGGGCCCGCGCACTGACAGGTCGACGTCGTCGAGTAGCAGCCGCTCACCGGTCGAGACGCGTAACCCCTTGGCGTCGATGATATCCCGGCCGATAGGCACGTCGATGTCGGGCAGGTCGAGTACGAGGGCGTCGTCGTCACGCACCGCCCGCTCCGCGTCGTTCAGGCGGTCCCTGGCATCCTCGACCCGCGCGGCGTTCACGCCGTCGATGCGGCCCGCGGACTCCTGGGCTCGTCGCTTCCGGGCGCCGGCAACGATTTTCGGCAGTCCAGCGTCCTTGAGGTTGCGCGCCGCTGTGCCTGCCCGCCGCGCCGCGCGCTCGCGAGCCTGTTGCATTTCGCGCTTCTCGCGCTTGAGCAGCTGTCGGGCGCTGCGGACATTGCTTTCGGCGACGCGCTGCTCGAGGCTCACGGCCTCGGTGTACATCGTGAAATTGCCACCGTAGGAGCGGATCTCGCCGTGGTGCAGCTCCACGATCCGGTTTATCCGGTCGAGCAGTAGCCGATCGTGGCTGACCACCAGCAAGCAGCCCGCGAAACCGTCGAGCGCATCGTAGAGCCGGTGGCGCGCGTCGATGTCGAGGTTGTTCGTCGGCTCGTCGAGCAGCAACACGTCGGGCCGGTTCAGCAGCCGACCGGCGATGCCGATACTGATGATCTCCCCACCCGACAGCGTGTCGAGTCGACGGTCGAGCGCGATATGGCTCAGGCCGAGCCGATGCAGCTGCGCCCGCGTGCGTTCCGCGACGTCCCAGTCGTCGCCGATCGTGGTGAAGATGTCGGCATCGACGTTGCCCTCGGCCAGCGCGTCGAGCGCTTCGATGACCGATGCGACGCCGAGCAGTTCGGCAACGCTTTGATGCGCGATGTACGGCAGTGTCTGCGGCAGGTACCCGAGCCTGCCGTCGACGGTGACCGAACCCGATGTCGGCGTCAACTCGCCGGCGATGAGTTTGAGCAGCGCGCTCTTTCCGGCGCCGTTGGGGGCGACCAGACCGGTTCGGCCCTCGCCGACGGTGAAGGACAGCTCGTCGAACAGCGGTGTGTCGTCGGGCCACACGAAAGACAGCTGGGAACAGACGATGGAAGACATGTGAGTGATCGCTTCGTGTCAAGCGCGGAAAGGGGGACGGGTCGGGTCCGGGCGGCACCCGGAGACGTCCTCAACTCACATGCGTTCAGCGTAGGTTTGCCGTCAAGCGGATAAATACCGGCGCAACACGTCGGTCGAAGCGGTGATCTTGTCGACCTCGACGCGCTCGTCGACACGGTGCGCGAGGTTCGGGTCGCCGGGGCCGTAGTTGACCGCGGGAACGCCGAGCGCGGCGAATCGCGACACGTCGGTCCATCCGTACTTGGCCCGGACCTGACCACCGGCGGCCTGCACCAGTGCGGCCGCCGCGGGCTTGGTCAATCCGGGCAGCGCGCCGGCGGCTGCGTCGGTCAGTTCGATCTCGACGTCGAGCCCGTCGAACACCTCGCGAACGTGGTGCAGCGCCTCGTCGATGCCGCGGTCGGGAGCGAATCGGAAGTTCACCGACACCGAGGCCGCATCGGGGATGACGTTGCCCGCGACCCCTCCGTCGATACGCACGGCGGACAGGCCTTCGCGGTAGGTGCAGCCGTCGATTTCGACGCTGCGGGCTCGATACGACGAAAGTCGGTCCAGCACCGCGCCGAGCTTGTGAATCGCGTTGTCGCCCAACCACGATCGCGCGGAGTGGGCGCGTGTTCCGGTAGCGCTGATCACGACGCGCAGCGTGCCCTGGCAGCCGGCTTCGATGTAACCGCCGGACGGTTCGCCGAGGATCGCGACGTCGGCTCGCAGCCAGTCGGGCAGTTCGGACTCGATGCGGTTGAGTCCGTTGGCGGACGCCTCGATCTCCTCACAGTCGTACATCACCAGCGTGATGTCGTGCGTCGGCTCGGCCACGGTGGCGGCCAGGTGCAGAAACACCGCGTCCCCGGACTTCATGTCCGACGTGCCGCAGCCGTACAACTCCCCGTCGACGAGCCGGCTCGGCAGGTTGTCCGCGACGGGCACAGTGTCGAGGTGGCCGGCGAGCAGCACCCTCGACGGCAGTCCCAGGTTGGTGCGGGCCAGCACGGCGTCGGCGTTGCGGATCACCTCGAGCGAGGTCTGCTCACGCAGCGCGGCCTCGACCTCGTCGGCGATGCGCTTCTCGTGGCGCGACTCGCTGGGGATGTCCACCAGCGCGGCGGTCAGCGCGATCGGATCACCGTGCAAGTCGAGGCTCACAAGGGCGACGTTAGTCTCTACGGCGTGACTTCTGCTGCAGGCATTGGACTGGCGACGATCGCCGCGGACGGATCGGTCCTCGACACGTGGTTCCCGGCACCCGAGCTCGGAGCGGACGGCCCGCCGGGCACGGTGCGACTGTCGGTGGCCGAGGTGCCCGAGGAGTTGGGCGCGCTGACCGGGCGCGATGAGGATCGCGATGTCGACGTCGTGGCGGTACGGACGGTGATCTCGTCGCTGGACGACAAGGCCGCCGATGCCTATGACGGCTATTTGCGGTTGCACCTGCTCTCGCACCGGCTCGTCGCGCCGCACGGCTTGAACGCCGACGGCCTCTTCGGGGTGCTGACCAATGTCGTGTGGACCAACCACGGGGCGTGCGCGGTCGCCGGTTTCGAGACCGTGCGGGCGCGGCTGCGTCGGCGGGCCCCGGTGACGGTCTACGGCGTCGACAAGTTCCCGCGGATGGTCGACTATGTGCTGCCGACCGGCGTGCGGATCGCCGACGCCGACCGGGTACGGCTCGGCGCACACCTGGCAGAAGGCACGACCGTCATGCATGAGGGCTTCGTCAACTTCAACGCGGGCACGCTGGGCTCCTCGATGGTGGAGGGCCGGATCTCGGCGGGCGTGGTCGTCGACGACGGGTCCGACGTCGGAGGCGGCGCGTCGATCATGGGCACACTGTCTGGTGGTGGGACGGAAGTGATCTCGGTCGGCAAGCGGTGTCTGCTGGGCGCCAATGCGGGCCTTGGCATTTCACTCGGCGACGACTGCGTGGTCGAGGCCGGGTTGTACGTCACGGCCGGCACGAAGGTGCAGACGGCCGACGGACAGACCGTCAAGGCACGCGAGCTGTCGGGTGCCGACAATCTGCTGTTCCGGCGCAATTCGCTGTCCGGCGCCGTCGAGGTGGTCAAGCGCGACGGCACCGGCATCACGCTGAACGAAGCGCTCCACCAGAACTGACGCCCTCTACTGGCCGAGCGCCCGCGTCTGTCCGGCGACACACCGGCGTGCGCGTACGTTTTGCGGTCGCTCGTCGCTGAAAAGTGCTCAATCCGCCGCGGCGTTGGGCTTGAGCGGAGGACAGCGCCCGTCGACGACGGCCAACTCGAAGTGCCAGATCTCGTTGGCGTAGATCTGACACAGCCCGAACTCGCGGCCGTTGGCGATGAGCCACCTGTCCGCTTCGACGGGCCCGATGTCGACGGCTTCGCCGGTGACGTGTTTCGACTTCTCCGGTGAGGCCACGAATTCGCGTGCGGCTTGGACACTTCCGTACCTGACGACACCGTCGTCGAACAGCCGTTCCTGGAAGCCCTTCGATCGCCACCCCGACGTGATGCGCATCTCGATGCCCTCGGCCTCGGCGCTGCGCGCCGCCTTCTGCACCGCCTCGCGCAGCGCAGGATCGAGCCACTCCACGATGGGGGTGTCTGCGTCGAACGGGCTGACCGTGCGGTCGTCGGGCAGCCAACCCCCGACGGTGTCCTGCGCGGCCGGCCCGATGCTGAGCGGCTCCTGGCCGACGACGGGTGCAGGAAGCGAAGGCGGAGGTGTGCCGCATGCGGCGATTGCGCACACTATTGCGCACACTGAAGCCGCCGCGAGTGTGCGCAACATGCTGAACTTTCGCGGCGTGTCGTGTGCAGACCCGCTCGCTCGCGGGGATGAGGAGGGGTTCAATCTTCTGCGGCCAGGATGCAGAATTCGTTGCCCTCCGGATCGGCCAGCACGACCCAGCTTTCGTCGCCCTGGCCGATGTCGACGTACCGCGCGCCCAGACCGACGACCCGCTCGACTTCGGCCTGCTGATCGTCGGGCCGGAAATCGAAGTGGATGCGGTTCTTGACGACCTTGTCGTCGGGCACTGCGAGGAACAGCCAATCGGGGCCGGCACCCGGCGGTGCGTGCAGCACCACGTCACCGTCGTCGTCGACGTCGCGGGGCCAGCCCAGCACCTGCGACCACCACCGGCCCAAATTGGAGGCGTCGTGTGCGTCGATACAGATCTCGTCGAACTTGAGCGTCAACGTGCCAGCTCCTTCTTGAGCACCTTGCCCATCGCGTTGCGCGGCAGCGAGTCCACCAGCCGCACTTCGCGGGGGCGCTTGTGTATCGAAAGCTGTTGTGCCACATATGCCATGAGCTCGTCGGGAGTGGCATCACCGACGACGAACGCCACGATGCGTTGGCCGAGATCCTCGTCGGGCAGGCCGACGACCGCGACTTCCCCCACGCCGGGATGTCCGAGCAGCGCCGCCTCGATCTCACCCGCGCCCACCCGGAAACCTCCGGTCTTGATCAGGTCGACGGATTCTCGTCCGACGATGCGGTGCATGCCGTCGGCGTCGATCACCCCGACGTCGCCGGTGTGGTACCAGCCGTCGGTGTCGAGCACCTCGGCGGTGGCATCGGGTCGGTTGAGGTAGCCGTCGAACAACGTCTCGCCCCGAACATGAAGCTGCCCAATGGTTTCCCCGTCGTGCGGCACCGTGCCACCGTGCTCGTCGACCAGGCGCGTCTCGATACCGCGCAAAGGCAGACCCACCCACCCGGGTCTGCGCTCACCGTCGGCGCGGGTGCTGATCGTGATCAGCGACTCCGTCGAACCGTAGCGTTCGATGGGCCGGTGCCCGGTCCTGTCGACCAGCTTGTCGAACACCGGTACGGGCAGCGGCGCGCTTCCCGAGACCAACAGCCGCGCCGACGCCAGCGCCGCTGCCGCCTCCGCGTCGTCGGCGACCCGCGACCACACCGTCGGCACCCCGAAGTACAACGTCCCACCGGCGGCAGCGTAGTTCTGCGGACTCGGTTTCCCGGTGTGCACGAACCGATTTCCCACCCGCAGCGATCCGAGGAGGCCGAGGACCAACCCGTGCACGTGGTACAGCGGCAAGCCGTGCACCAGGACGTCGTCGGCCGTCCACTGCCACGCGTCGGCCAGCGCGTCGATGTCGGCGGCGATCGCGCAGCGGCTGAGGACGACACCCTTCGGCGGACCGGTCGTGCCGGACGTGTAGATGATCAGCGCAGGCGACTCGGCGGGCGGTTCGGCGTAGCGGTGCCACGAGCGGGCGTGCAGCCGCACCGGCACGTGCTGCAGACCCTCGCTCTCCGCCGGCTTCTCCCCCAGCCACGCCTGCGCAGCGGAGTCGGTGAGGATGTGCCTGCGCTCAGCGGCGCCGACGTCGGCGGGCACCGGAACGATGGGCACCCCCGCGATCAGGCAGCCCGTCACCGCCAGCACGGTCGCCACGGTCGGGGAGGCAAGGACGGCGACCCGCTGCGCGCCCGCGACGCGCTCGGCGACCGACGTCGCGGCGCCCACCAGATCGCCGCGCGACAGCTGCGTACCGTCGATGCGGACCGCGTCCCCGATGTCGGCACCACCTGCCACCGCGGCGGGGTTCAACGAAGCCAGCAGCATAAGCAGCGAGGTTACCCATATCGGCTCGGCGATACTTGGGCGCGTGACTCACATCGAGCGGCTGGCATCGCGCGAGGTCTACCGCAACAACTGGATGGCGCTGCGTGAGGACGACATCCGCCGACCCGACGGCAGCAACGGCATCTACGCGGTCGTGGACAAGCCGACGTATGCCTTGGTGATCGCGCGTGATGGCGACCGGTTCCGGCTGGTCGAGCAGTTTCGGTATCCGTTGGGCCTGCGCCGCTGGGAGTTTCCGCAGGGCACCGCGCCGGACCGACGGGACCTCGCGCCCGCCGACCTTGCGGCGCGCGAACTGCGCGAAGAGACGGGCCTGCGCGCATCGCAGCTGGTGCGCCTGGGACTGCTCGACGTGGCGCCGGGAATGAGCAGCCAGCGCGGCTGGGTGTTCCTGGCGACGGGCATCACGGAGGGCGAACACGACCGCGAGCCCGAGGAGCAGGACATGCACAGCGAATGGTTCACCCGCGCCGAGGTCGAGCGGATGATGCGCGACGGCGTGATCACCGACGCGCAGTCGATCGCGGCGTGGGCCCTGCTGGCGCTGTCGGGCCGCTAGCGGATGCGACGAGTTCGCGGTGCCCGGTGATGGACCGCCGCCCATCGTTCGAACCGTGAGCCGCCCTGGTTCGTATAACAAGTAGGAGCGATCGGAGGAGGTGACACGATGACCGCGCTCTACGGGATGATGGCGATGATGCCGTTGGTGTTCGGCGGCGCCGGCTACTTCCTCGTGTCCTCCGCCGGCCACGGCGAGGGCTGCAACCGTCCACCGCGGCAACCGACCGGATACCACCCCGCGGATCGAGACCAATCCGTGACGGTGTCGTAGCCTTCGGCGAACCGTGTCGCGGGGGTCCGGCGGAATTCGGCTCAGTAGTGTCCACCATATGTCCGCCCGCCCCCTGACCAGTGCGCTGTTGGGGGTGACATGTACTGCGGTGGCGAGTCTTTCGGCTCTGCCCACTGCCGACGCAGCGAATCCCGCGTGGAACGGGCGCTACCAGATCGTCACGTACGCATCGGACAAGATGGGCACCAGCATCACCGCCGCTCAACCCGAACCCGACTTCAGCGCGCAGTACGTGTTGGTGACCGACTGCTCGGCGGGGTTGTGTGTGGCCTCCGTCGTGGACGGGCCGGCGACGAGCAATCCCACTGTCCCCCAGCCGATCCGCTACACCTGGGACGGCGCCCGGTGGCAGTACGCCTACAACTGGCAGTGGGAGTGCTTCCAGGGAGACGGCGTGCCCAGTCGGTACGCCCCGGCTCGGTCGCGGGTGTTCTACGCCCCCGATATCGACGGGCAGTTGTTCGGCACCTGGCACACCGAGATTTTGGCCGGACCGTGCCGCGGCACGGTCCTCATGCCCGTCGCCGCCCGTCCCGTCTAAGCGCCTCGACGTTCGGTCAGCGCCCGCAGGAAGAACACCAGGTTGGCGGGCCGTTCTGCGATCCTGCGCAGGAAGTACCCGTACCACTGGGTGCCGAACGGCACGTACACCCGCACATGGTTGCCCTCGTCGGCCAGCCTGCGCTGCTCGCCATCGCGGATGCCGTACAGCATCTGGTACTCGAAATCGTCTCGGCCCCGGTCACATTCGGCGGCCAGCTCGGGTACGGCCGCGATGACGGCCGGATCGTGCGAGGCCACCATCGGATAGCCGTCTCCTGCCATCAGCACCCGAAGGCAGCGCAGGTAGGAGTCCGCGACGTCGTCTCGGTCACGGTAGGCCACCGACGCCGGTTCGTCGTATGCGCCCTTGCACAGGCGGATTCGCGCCGCAGTGGCGGCGAACTCCCGGCAGTCGGCGTGGGTGCGCTTGAGATGAGCCTGCAAAACGGTTCCGAGCCAGCCGAACTCGGTCCGAAGATCACGCACGATCGACAGCGTCGAGTCGGTCGTGGTGTGGTTCTCGGCGTCCACCGTCACCCACACCCCGATGCGCTGGGCACGCTCGCAGACGGTGTGGGCGTTCTCCAGCGCGGTCTTCTCACCGTCGCGTGCCAACGCCTGCCCCAAGGCCGACAACTTCAACGAGACCTCGAGCGGCCGCACGACGGCCGGTTTCTCGTCACGCTGTGCGAGTCCGTCCAGCAGCGCCAGATACGCGTGCACGTTCTCGGTCGCCGTGTCCGCGTCCGTCACGTCCTCACCGAGGTGGTCGATCGACACGAGGCGACCCGAATCACGCAACAGCACAACGGAGTCGAGCGCATCGTCAACCGTCTCTCCCGGCACGAACCGGTGCACGACATCCCGTGTCACCGGAAGCCGCTCGGCGGTTCTTCGCAAGTGGTCCCGTCGGCCGGCCGCCATGATCGCCGGCCGCGCAACGCGTTCGAAGACTCCCATCACTGCCCCATGTGCGGATAGTTGTGGTCGGTCGGCGGCACGAAGTTCTCCTTGATCGAGCGCGCCGACGTCCACCGCAGCAGGTTCAGCGCCGAACCGGCCTTGTCGTTGGTACCCGATGCCCGCGACCCGCCGAAGGGCTGCTGGCCGACGACTGCGCCGGTCGGCTTGTCGTTGATGTAGAAGTTGCCTGCGGTATGGCGCAGTCGCCGTTCGGCCTGCAGCACGGCCGAGCGGTCGTCGGCGATGACCGCACCGGTCAACGCGTACTTCGCCCCGGTGTCGACGACGTCGAGAATGCGGTCGTATTCGTCGTCCGGGTAGACATGAACCGCCAGGATCGGCCCGAAATACTCGGTGTGGAAGGACTCGTCGGTCGGGTCGTCGGACAGCAGCACGGTCGGGCGGACGAAATAGCCGTCCGTGTCGTCGTATTCGCCGCCGACGGCGATGGTCACGTGGGCGGTCTTGGCTCTCTCGATCGCGTTGACGTTCTTGGCGAACGCTCGGTCGTCGATCAGCGCACCACCGAAGTTCGTCAGGTCGGTCACGTCGCCGTAGCGCAGTTCCTCGGTGGCCGAGAGGAAGTCGTCGCCCATCTGCTGCCACACCGAGCGCGCGATGAACGCCCGCGACGCCGCCGAGCACTTCTGGCCCTGATAGTCGAACGCGCCGCGGATCAGCGCGGTGCGCAACACGTCGGGTCGCGCACTGGCGTGGGCGACGACGAAGTCCTTGCCGCCCGTCTCGCCCACGAGGCGCGGATAGCCGTGGTAGCGGTCGATGTTGTTGCCCACCTCGCGCCACAGATGCTGGAACGTCGTGGTGGACCCGGTGAAGTGAATACCTGCCAGCCGCGGATCGGCCAGCGCCACCTCGGAGACCGCCACGCCGTCCCCGGTGAGCAGGTTGATGACGCCGGGCGGAAGACCGGCCTGCTCCAGCAACTGCATGGTGAGATAGGCCGCGAAGGTCTGGGTGGGCGAGGGCTTCCAGATCACGGTGTTGCCCATCAGAGCAGGCGCGGTGGGCAGGTTACCCGCGATCGCGGTGAAGTTGAACGGCGTGATCGCATAGACGAACCCGTCGAGCGGCCGGTAGTCGGTGCGATTCCAGACCCCGCGCACGCTCATCGGTTGTTGCGCGAGGATTTGACGCGCGAACGAGACGTTGAACCGCCAGAAGTCGATGAGCTCGCAGGCCGCGTCGATCTCGGCCTGGTACGCCGACTTCGACTGACCGAGCATCGTGGCTGCGCAGACCTTTTCGCGCCACGGTCCGGCGAGAAGGTCAGCCGCACGCAGGAAGACCGCGGCGCGTTCGTCGAACGGGGTGGCCTCCCATTGCGCTTTGGCGGCCGTCGCGGCCTCGATGGCGGCGGCGGCGTCGGCGTGAGTGGCGTTGGTGAGCGTGCCCAGCCGCCCAGAGGGATCGGTGTGACGGTGCGGCTGCACGACGTCGATGCGCTCACCGTCGCCCATGCGGTGCCGGCCGCCGATGACGTGTGGCAGGTCGGCGGGGTGGGCGGCGACGGACGTCAGTGCCTCAATGAGCCGGGTGCGGTCACCCGAGCCGGGCGCGTAATCGTGGACCGGCTCGTTGGCCGGAAGGGGCACGTCGGTGATGGCATCCATGACGAAATGATGCTCGGCCGGGACACGTGATCCGATGGCCGATCCGACAATGCCGTCGGCGATCTATAGTCGAATCAGACAAAGGGGCGTCCGATGGAGTCACGAACCGCCGGCCTCGGGCTCGGCCGACTGCTGCTGGCGCTGGACCGAACCATGGTGACGCTGGTGGACGCGCCGCGCGGGCTGGACATGCCCGTCGCCTCGGTCGCGCTGGTCGACGCCGACGATGTCCGGCTGGGTCTGGCCGTCGGGCCCGGTTCCGCGGACCTGTTCTTCCTGCTCGGGGTCGACGACGTGGACGCGGTGCGATGGCTCGAGCGGCAGTTCGAGGGCACCGGCCGCGCGCCCGCGGCGATCTTCGTCAAGGAACCGTCGCCGGCCGCGGTCGAGCGGGCGGTCGCCCTCGGCACCGCGGTGGTGGCCGTCGAACCTCAGGCCCGGTGGGAGTCTCTGTACAAGTTGGTGAACCACGCGTTCGACCATCACGGTGACCATTCCGATCCGCACCACGATCCGGGCACCGATCTGTTCGGGCTGGCCCAGTCGATGGCCGATCGCACCCGCGGCATGATCAGCATCGAGGATGAGGCTTCGCACGTGCTGGCGTATTCGGCATCCAGCTTCGAGGCCGACGAGTTACGCCGGTTGACCATCCTCGGTCGCGCCGGCCCGCCCGAGCACCTGGCCTGGATCGCGCAGTGGGGAATCTTCGACGCCCTGCGTTCGAGCGCTGATGTCGTGCGCGTCGCGGAACGACCGGAGCTGGGGCTGCGACCACGCCTGGCTGTCGGCATCCACCTACCGCTCGCGGATGCCGACCGGTTCGCCGGAACCATTTGGCTGCAACAGGGTTCGGCTCCGCTGGCCGACGATGCCGAGGAGGTGTTGCGCGGCGGCGCGGTATTGGCGGCCCGGATCATGTCGCGGTTGACGGCATCGCCGTCCACTCACACCAGACAGGTTCGAGAACTGCTCGGTCTGTCCGGTGACACCGTCGATATCGCCGCCGTCGCAGGGGAACTCGGTATCCAATCCGACGGTCGGGTCGGGCTCGTCGGGTTCGTCGAGTCCGAGGGCACCACTCCGGCAAGCGTGATCGCCCTCAGCGCCAGTGCCTTTCGGCCCGACGCACAGGTCGCATCGAGTAGTGGGCGGGTTTATGTGCTGCTGCCGAAGATCGGTGCGCCGTCATCGGTGATGTCCTGGGTGCGCGGTGTCGTCGCGACGCTGGACCGCGAACTGGGACTGTCACTGCGGGCGGTCGTCGCGGCCCCGCTGGCCGGGCTGGCGGCAGCTGCGAACGCGCGCACCGAGGTGGACCGGGTCTTCGACAGCGCGCTGCGGCATCCCGGCGCGATCGGGCGTGTCGTGTCGCTCGACGACGCGCGCACCACCGTGCTCCTCGACGAGATCGTGTCGCGGGTCGGCCCGCGCCTCGTCGACCCACGAATTCGTCAACTGCGCGAACAAGACCCGGTGCTCGCCGAGACCCTTGCGGCCTATCTCGACGGGTTCGGCGACATCGCCGCGGTCGCCCAACGGCTGCACGTGCATCCGAACACGGTGCGCTACCGCATCCGTCGTATCGAGAAGCTGTTGCCGGCGTCGCTGAACGATCCCGACGACCGGCTGGTGCTCGCGCTCGGCTTACGCGCGACGGAAACCTAGGCCGTCAGGCGCTGGGCGGCCGCGGCTATCCGTTCGTCGGTCGCGGTCAACGCGATCCGCACATGTTTGGTACCACGGGCGCCGTAGAACTCGCCGGGCGCGACGAGGATGCCGAGCTGTGCGAGCCAGGCGGCGGTGTCGCGGCAAGGCTCACCGCGCGTGGCCCACAGGTACAACCCGGCCTCGGAGTCCTCGACGGTCAACCCGGCCGAACGCACGGCGGGCAGCAGGATCTCGCGCCGTCTTCCATAGCGGGCCCGCTGCTCGCGTTCGTGCTCGTCGTCGTCGAGCGCGGCGACCATCGCACCCTGCACCGGCGAGGGGACCATCATGCCCGCATGCTTGCGGACGGCCAGCAGCTCTCCAACGACGCTGCGGTCGCCGGCGACGAAACCGGCCCGGTATCCGGCCAGCGACGACGTCTTCGACAGCGAATGCACGGCCAGCAACCCGGTGTGGTCGCCGTCGCAGACCGACGGATGCAGCACCGACACCGGTTGGGCGTCCCAGCCCAGCCCGAGGTAGCACTCGTCGGAGGCGACCAGGACACCGCGCTCGCGGGCCCAACCGACCACCTTGCGTAGGTGGTCGACGCCGAGCACCTTGCCAGTTGGGTTGCTCGGCGAGTTCAGGTACACCAGGGCAGGGTTCTGCGGACCGAGTTGTGTCAGGGAATCGGCCCGCACGATCTGTGCGCCGGCCAGCCGCGCCCCGACGTCGTACGTGGGATACGCCAACTCGGGCGCCACCACAGCGTCGCCGGGACCCAACCCCAACAACGTCGGCAACCAGGCGATCAGCTCTTTGGTTCCGATCGCCGGCAGCACGGCGTCGGCCGAAAGACCCGTGATGCCGTAACGCCGCGCCAGCGCGTTCACGGCGGCCTCGCGCAGCGCGGGGGTGCCGGCGGTGGTCGGATAGCCGGGCGAGGCGCTGGCCGCGGCGAGCGCCTCACGGATGATCGGCGCCACCGGGTCCACCGGGGTTCCGACGGACAGGTCGACGATGCCGTCCGGGTGCGCGCGAGCCCGCGCCGTCACGTCGGCCAGGGTGTCCCAGGGGAACGCGGGCAGCGACGCGCTACGGGGCTGTCGCGCGGCTCCGTTGCGCTGTGCGGACGACTGCTTACTGCGCCCTGCGTGAGCCGTTATCAGTCCTCACCTTGCGGCGGCATGCTCTTGACCGGCTCCGGGTCGTTGTCGGTCTGGCCCACCTTCGACGCGCCACCGGGCGAACCCAGTTCGTTGAAGAAGTCGGCGTTGGTCTGCGTGTAGCTACTCCACTGATCGGGCACGTCGTCTTCGTAGTAGATGGCCTCGACGGGGCACACCGGTTCGCAGGCACCGCAGTCGACGCACTCATCCGGGTGGATGTAGAGCATGCGAGCGCCCTCGTAGATGCAGTCGACTGGGCATTCCTCGATACACGCCTTGTCTTTGATGTCGACACAAGGCTCGGCAATGACGTACGTCACCGTGTTCTCCTCAAGGTCTCCTCGATCTCCTGTCCGGTGGGCTGCCGTACGGGGTGGGCATCCAAGCTCGGCGCAAGTATCCGTGGTCGATACCTGGACGATCGTCTCAGTGTGCCCTAACTTCACACGCAACCCGGGTTAGGGGTTGCGTGTGGTTACTGATACTAAACGTTGCACATACAGCTGCCTAGCAGACACCCCTCACCCGCCACTCACCTCTCGCGACGGCGCGTGTTTGTTGCCGAAACGCCGCCGTTCAGCAGCCCTTTGCGCACGCTCGCTGCGCCTCGGCCTTGCTATACCTGCGAGATGGAACGTTGCGTCCCGCCGGCCGACAAGACGGCCGTCCTCCATGTCCGCCAGCTGACCGCGCCGGAACTCGACGCCGTACGCGCCGCCAAGAGGTATTTCAAGGAGAGTGCGTGGGACGAATGGCGCACCACGCAGCCGCTCGGCTTCGAGGGACCGAACAAGCAGTTCGAGGTCGGGCCCGATTTCGCGACCGACCTGGTGTCGGTGCCGGGCGTGGTCGCCTGGTTCGTGCCTCGCGCCGGACGCTATGCGCGTGCGGCCGTCCTGCACGACTACCTGTGGCGCTTTCCCGAGCGCACGGGGTGCGACCGCCGGACCGCCGACTATCGCTTTCGCCTCCAGATGCAGCGCGACGGCGTGAGCCTGCTGCGGCGCTGGATCATCTGGGCGACGGTGCGACTGTCCGCGATTGTGCAGGGCAAAGGAGGTGCCGGATGGTGGAAGGACGTGCCGGGCGCAGTGCTTCTGGTGCTGCTCGTCGCGGCGCCGATCGTCGTTTTGCCCGCCCTTGCGATCCTGGTCTCGACGGTGGTGTTCTGGCTTCTCGAGTCGGCCGTCGCGGTGGTGGTGCCCGACGAGACACCACCACCGCTGCAGCTCAAGACCTGACGGGTCAGGCCTGCTTGAGCGCCTCGATTTCGAGAGTGATGGTGACCTTGTCGCCGACGACGGCGCCGCCGGTCTCGAGCGGCATGTCGATGTCGATGCCGAAGTCTCTACGGTTCAACACAACCGAGGCCTCGAAGCCCGCGACCTCGCCCTGTCCCATACCGGGGTTGACGCCGTTGAACTCGACTTCGAGGGTGATCGGTTTGGTGACGCCCTTGAGTGTGAAGTCGCCGTCCACGAGATAGGTGTCGCCGCTGGGCCGCACACCGGTCGAGGTGAAGGTGGCGATCGGATGCTTTTCGGTGTCGAAGAAGTCGGCCGACTTGAGGTGGCCGTCGCGTTGCTCGTTACGGGTGTTGACGGAGTCGACCTTGATTTCGGCGGTGACCGAGGGGGTGCCGTCCTCGGCGACGGTGATCGCACCGTTGACGTCGTCGAACGTGCCCCGCACCTTGCTCACCATCATGTGGCGTACGGAGAACCCGACGGTCGAGTGCGCGGGGTCGATGGTCCAGGTGCCGACGGAAAGGGGGGTCGTAACAGCGGTGGTCATGCTCGCTTCTCCTTCGTTTCGATTGTCTGACTTGGTCTGTCCTGGTGCCGTCCGATACCGGCGGCACTCCCTTATGTAAACGGACTACGGTCCGCATTTGTTCCCCGCCGCGTCGCCAAGGGCCGCGAGCGACCGTCAAATGCCACGGAAACACGGCGTGTCGGCGATCAGACGCGGTCGCTCGCGGGAAAGGAGCACGCAAGCACGCGCGCTCGCGCGGGAAAGGACCACACAAGCACGCGCGCTCGCGGTAGAAGGGGCTTAGGCGGCGAGGGGGGCGTACGTCGTCGAACGCTGACGCGCCGGGCGGCCGATGCCCTCGGCGATCGAGACCAGTTCCTCGACCGTCTTGTAGGAGCCGAACTCCGAACCGGCCATCCGCGAGATCGTCTCCTCCATCAGCGTGCCGCCGAGGTCGTTGGCGCCGCCGTTGAGCATCACCTGAGTGCGCTCGACGCCGAGCTTGACCCAGCTGGTCTGGATGTTGGAGATCCGGCCGTGCAACATGATCCGCGCGAGTGCGTGCACGGCGCGGTTGTCGCGGTGCGTCGGGCCCGGCCGCGCGCCGCCTGCCAGGTACAGCGGCGAACTCTGATGCACGAACGGCAGGGGGACGAACTCCGTGAAACCGCCTGTCTGGTCCTGGATTTCGCGCAACACCCGCAGGTGGCCGACCCAGTGGCGCGGCTGGTCGACGTGGCCGTACATCATCGTCGAGCTGGACCGCAACCCGACCTCGTGGGCGGTCGTCACGACCTCGATCCACATCGAGGTCGGCAGCTTCCCCTTCGTCAGCACCCAACGCACTTCGTCGTCGAGAATCTCGGCCGCCGTGCCCGGGATGCTGCCGAGCCCCGCCTCACGCAACGACGTCAGCCATTCGCGGATCGACAGGCCGCTGCGGGTGACGCCGTTGGCGATCTCCATCGGCGAGAACGCGTGTACGTGCATCGACGGGACCCGCTTCTTCACCGCGCGCACCAGGTCGGCGTAGCCGGTGACGGGGAGTTCGGGGTCGATGCCGCCCTGCATGCACACCTCGGTGGCGCCCGCGACGTGCGCCTCCCACGCCCGGTCGGCGACCTCGTCGACCGACAGCGAGTACGCGTCGGCGTCACCTTTGCGCTGCGCGAAGGCGCAGAACCGGCAGCCGGTGTAGCAGATGTTGGTGAAGTTGATGTTGCGGTTGACGACGAACGTGACGTCGTCACCGACGGCGTCGCAGCGCAGCGAATCGGCAAGCGCGGCAACGGCATCCAACGCGGGTCCGTCGGCGCACGCCAGCGCCAGGTACTCGTCGTCCGAGAGCCCGGCCGGATCGCGTTCGGCGGTGCGCAAGGCGGTAAGCACGTCGGTGTCGATGCGTTCGGGCGCCCTGGCCGCCAGCTCGGAGATCTTCTCGCGGATCGACTCCCAGTCGCCGAACGCGCTGTCGAGGTCGCTGCGGGTCTCGGTCAGCCGGCCGGTGGCGTCGATCGCCGAATGAAGGTCGGTGCGGCCCAACGACTCCGACGCCTCGTCGGGCTCCTGCCACGGCCGGCCAGTCGGGTTGACGTCCAGGGCGAGGCCGGTGTCGGGGTCGGCCAGCGCGTCGACGTGCCCCCGCACCCGCGGATCGATCCACGCCGCGCCCGCTTGTACGTACTGCGGCTGCGCGGTGAGACGCTGCACCAGGTCGTATCCGGCGTCGGCGGTCACCGCGGCCAACTCGTCGAGCGCCGGCCACGGACGTTCGGGGTTGACATGGTCGGGGGTCAGCGGCGAGACGCCGCCCCAGTCGTCGACCCCCGCGGCCACCAAAGCCAGACACTCATTACGCGACACCAGGTTCGGCGGCGCCTGGACCCGCATCTTGGGTCCCATCACCAGCCGGGTGACCGCGATGGTCGCCAGGAAATCCTCGAAGTCCGCGTCCGGCGATGAGGCCATCGCGGTGTGGTCCTTGGCCCGGAAGTTCTGCACGATCACTTCCTGAAGATGCCCGAACTCCTTGTGCGACCGGCGAATCGCGTGAATGGTCTCGGCCCGCTCGACAAGCGTCTCCCCGATTCCGACGAGCAGGCCCGTGGTGAACGGGATCGACAGCCGACCCGCGTCGGCCAAGGTCCGCAACCGGACGTCGGGATCCTTGTCCGGGCTGCCGTAGTGCGCGGCGCCGCGCGTCTCGAACAGCCGGCGCGACGTGGTCTCGAGCATCATGCCCATCGACGGTGCGACCGGCTTGAGCCGGGACAGCTCCGACCAGCTCATCACGCCCGGGTTCAGGTGCGGCAGCAGCCCGGTATCCTCGAGGACGCGGATCGCCATGGCGCGCACGTAATCGAGCGTCGAGTCGTAGCCACGTTCGTCGAGCCACTGACGGGCCTCGTCCCAGCGGGTCTCGGGGCGGTCACCGAGCGTGAACAAAGCTTCCTTGCAACCCAATTGCGCACCGCGGCGCGCGACGTCGAGGATCTCGTCGGGCTCCATGTACATGCCCTTGCCTTGCGCACGCAGCCGGCCCGGAACGTTGACGAATGTGCAGTAGTGGCAGGTGTCGCGGCACAGGTGCGTGACGGGGATGAACACTTTGCGCGAGTAGCTGACCGGAAGCCGTCCCGAGGCTCCGCGCCGCACTGCCGCCTCGAGTCCGGCGTCGCGCACCCGCGACGCGCTGGCGCACAGGTCGGCGAGGTCGTCGCCGCGGGCGGTCATCGCGATCGCGGCTTCGTCGACGTTGAGCGCCACCCCATCACGTGCGCGTCGCAGCGCCCGCCGCAGTGCCGCAGGACTGGGGTGATCGGGCTTCGGTGGTACCACCGGGTTGGGCAGATCGGCGCCGTGCTGGGGGTTCAGAGCCACTCCCGTATAACCCCGCGCTCGTTGGGGATCATCCGCACGTCTCACTTTCTGAAACATCGGCGCCTGACATATCGGCAACAGTAGTCCGCAGGGGGTATCAGCGGCACGCTGCCGC
Organism: Mycobacterium sp. GA-1285; assembly: GCF_001499905.1. Lineage (GTDB taxonomy): Bacteria > Actinomycetota > Actinomycetes > Mycobacteriales > Mycobacteriaceae > Mycobacterium. The sequence goes on from NZ_LQIS01000034.1 coordinate 158,277, forward strand.
CGTGTCGTCGCGTCAGCAAACCCGAGTCGACATCTTCCTTACGTATGCGCAAATATTGCGATAGTTTGCTACGGGATGGGGGCGATGGGAGGAAGACGTGAAACGCACTGGACGCTCGATGTTGTGGATGCCAGTGATCGTCATGGCAGTGAGTGCTGTCGTGAGCGCCCCGATACGCCCTGCTCCGCCCGCTTCGCCACCCGAACCGGCGCCCACAGTCCGGTTAGTGGCGTCCGTGCAACCCCCGCCGATGGCGATACGAACCGGGCCCTCAGTTCCCGATCTCGAGCTGCCCGAATTGCTGATCTGGTGGCTGGAACGAATCGTTGTCCCGCCGAGCGCCGGCGCCCCGTTCCCTGAGCCCAGCTTCCCGGACGTCGTCGGAGGCAATTCCATCGACAGCGCGATCAAGAACATCTACAACGCGATCGAACCGTGGGTGGAATGGGGCTTCGACGTGGCCGCATACGCCGTCGGCTGGATCCCCTACGTCGGCTGGCTCGCCCCGCAGATCGAGATCTTCTACAACTTCGGCGAACGCATCGTACGAAGCATCACGTTCAACATCGCCGACTGGCTCGGCGGGAACATCAGCTTCTGGGACGGGCTGGTCCGCGTCGCCGTCGACACCATCAATTCGTTCATCTTCCTCGCCAACGACCAGCTCGCCTTCTGGCTCCCGCCACTGCCGCCGATCCCTCCCATCGGCCCGTTCGCGGCCGAGGCCGCCGAAGCCGGGATACAGCTTTCCGCGCTGGACGAATCGACCCTGCGCGGGGAAACGGAGGGGGACCTGGACGACGGCGCCAAGGACGTCGACGAGACGCTCACCCAGCGTCAGGGCATCGTCCAACAGGGCGTCAGCGAATTCGAGGGCGAGGTCGTCGGCGAACTCTCCGATATCGACGGGGCGCAGATCGAACAGGCGCCGGGGACCGAAAACCTCGAATTCGAGCCCAACGCCGACGGACCGACCGAGGGTGCCGAACGCCAACTCGAACTCGATGGTGAGAAGGAGTTGACGACCACCAGCACGACGGACACCACGGTCACCGTGACAACGGGCGCCGCAACCGTTCAGGCGCAGGGCGAGGTCCGCGCGTCGGCGATTGCCACACCGACCGGCCCGTCGAATGAGCAGAAGCCCGACGGGTCGCTTGCCTTGGATGCAAAGAATGACCTCGAGGAGCTGTCACCCCAGGCGCCATCGACACAGGCGCCATCCTCGAATGACGCGGGTGGCGATCCGAACCCGCAGGCCGATTCGAACCAAGACGCGGCCGACGCGACCGGGTCCACGGCCGGCGCGACGTAGGTCAGGTCTTCTTCACCGCCACCCACAGCACCGCCGCAGGCGGCAGCGTGCCCAGCACGAGGAGCAGCAACGCCGCGTACTCCATCACCCCGGTGCCGCCGAAGATGATGTCGTCACCGGGCCCGCCCAGCGTCATCAGCGCCACGGTCAACAGCCAGCTCCACAACGGAAGGGCGGCAAGACGCGGCGACGAAGTCCAGTGCAGCGCGGCCCACACCAGCGCGGCGTTGACCAGGCCGGCGATCAGCGCGCTGATCGGAAAAGGGGTGGAACCCAGGCGGAGCGGAAGGAACATGGCCGCAGCGATGGCACACAGCACCCCATCGATGGCCAGCAGCGTCAGGACCGCCACGCTGCGAGGCGCGGTGGCAGGAGTGAGAGAGCTCAGGTCGGGATGCTGTCCAGCAAGCCGGTGAGGGAACCGATCACCCACTGCAGGCTGTCAAACCGGTCCTGCCAGTGCTGCAGGTTGGGATCGAGGTCTGGATCCATGTGCCGTCCCTTCGTCGCGCCGCCGACTGCGGGTGAGCTTACTCTCTCTCGGCGCCGCTATCGAAGGTCCAGTCCGGCGAGTAGATCGGTCTCCCAGCCTCGACTGTCGCGTTCACCGGCCGTACCCGCGGCCAGGATGTAGTGCTCGACGGCGCCGACCGGCAGCGCGATGTCGTTGGACAGCGCAAACGAGCGATCGTCGGGGGCGACGTTGATCTGCGTGGCATGTGCGCGCATCGCCGCCACCTTGGCGCTCAGCCGTTCGGGATCCTCGATCACCGCGTCGATCTCGTCGTCGGGGTAGCCGAACGGCACCTCGTCCACGGTCACCCGAGTCCACTCGGCGGGTGCGTCGTCGATCCCGGCGAGTCCCTCGGCGATCGCGCCCTTCGACATCACCGCCCAATACACCTTCGGCACGATCCACGGTTCGCCCGGGAAGTCCGACCCCTGCGCGGCCGCCACGGCGGCCATCGTGACCTCGTGAGTGTGGATGTGGTCGGGATGGCCGTAGCCGCCCTGCGGGTCGTAGGTGACGACGACGTGCGGGCGCAGTTCGCGGATGACCGCGACCAGCGCGCCGACGGACTCGGCGGGATCGGCGTCGATGAACCTTCGGTGATGACGCCGCGGCGTGCCCGCCATCCCCGAGTCGCGCCAACGCCCGGCCCCGCCGAGAAACTCCGGTTCGTCGATGCCCAGCGCGTTGAGGGCCGCGGTCAGCTCGCCGATGCGGTATCCGCCGAGCTGATCGGCCTCGTCGACGGCCAGGTGTGCCCACCGCTCGCCGATCACCTCACCCTCCTCGCCGAGCGTGCACGTGACGACGCGCACGTGCGCACCGCGGGCGACGTAGTGGGCGATCGTCGCGCCCGTCGTGAGGGTCTCGTCGTCGGGATGGGCGTGCACGAACAACAGCCGTCCGGCGGGGGCGTCCAACGTGTCGGGGTCCATCGAGATGGAGTCCATTCGTACCAGCTTGCCCTGCCCGCTGGCATACATTCACGAGGTGTCCCGGCGCACCGTCGAGTTCGGTTGCGCGATCGTCATCATCGGACTGCTCGCGGGCGTCGCGGGTGCGGCCACGACGCTGTTGCTACACGGCGTCGAACACCTCACGTACCACTACTCGTTCGGCACGCTGCTGACCGGCGTCGGTCACAGCAGTCCGGTCCGGCGCGCCCTGGGTCCGATGGTCGGCGGGGCGCTGGCCGGCTGCGGGTGGTGGCTGCTGCGCCAGCGCACCGAGGTCCCGTCGCTGACGGCGGCGATCACCGAACCCCGCCGCCTGCCCCGAACACCGTTGTGCGTCGACGCCGCGCTGCAGGTGCTTCTCGTCGGGTCGGGCGCATCGTTGGGACGCGAGAGCGCGCCTCGCCAGATCGCTGCGGCCCTCGGCGATCTGGGGACGACGCGCCTGACCCTGACGTCCCGCGACCGCGAGATCCTGCTCGCCTGCGCGGTGGGCGCCGGGTTGGGCGCCGTCTACAGCGTGCCGTTGGGCGGCGCCCTGTTCACCGCGAGCATCCTGCTCAAGACGTGGCATCCGCGCGCCGTCGGCGCGGCGCTGATCACGTCGAGCCTCGCCGTCGCGGTGGCCGCCCCGGTCACGCGGCTCGAGCATCCGTTGACGTGGCCGGATTTCGAGCTGTCGCCTCTGTTCGCGTTTCTGGCCGTGACCATTTCGCCGCTCGCGGCCGTCATCGGGCTGGCGTTCGCGCGGGTCATGTCCGCCGCGCGCCCGCGGGTGCAGAGGCGGTCGTGGGTGCTGGTTCCCGCGGTCGCCGCGGCCGGCCTGGCGACAGGTGTGTGTTCGATCTGGTGGCCCGAGTTGCCCGGCAACGGCAGGAGCATCCTGACGGTCAGCGTGAACAGCTCGCTCACCCTTGGGCAAGCGGCCATGCTTCTGCTGCTCAAACCGCTTCTCACCGCGGTGTTCCTTCACGCAGGCGCGGTCGGCGGGCTGATCACCCCGGCCTTGGCGACGGGCGCGGCGGCCGGGTCGCTCGTCGCGCTCGCGCTCAATGAATGGGCGGATACGAACCTTCACGGCTCCGCGCTGTCGCTGACGTGCGCGGCCGGTGTGCTGGCGATCACCCAGCGGTCACCGGCGTTCGCGGCGCTGTTCGTATGGGAGCTCGCTCATCCGCCCTACTGGCTGCTGGTGGTGTTCGCCATCGCGGCGTTCGCCGCGCACGGTCTGCGTGTCCTGCGCGACAAGCGGGTCGCCGCCGCCGGTTGAGGTGCTACTGCTTGGTCTTCACCCATTCACCGGCGTCGCCGACGATGCCGACCGGAACGGCGCCGGACAGGCTGACGTTCTGGACGCTGGGGCCCGACGCCACGATCGTGGTGTCCTGCAGGATCGGCAGCACCGTCGCCATGTTCCAGAGGCGCGGTTCGACGGCCGCGATGACGTCGGCGATGTCTTCGCGGCCGTCGAGCGCGGCGTCGATCTTGGGCTGGATGCTGCGATCGCAGATCCCGGTGATGTTGCTCGGCGCCTGGACCAGCTCGACCGAATCGGGATCGGGGCGCGGGCTCGGCGTCGTGGCGGTGGGCGTGGGCCGCGTCGTGGTTGGCGTCGGGGTGTCGGGAACCGTCGTCCTGGGGCCCGGTTGGGCGGTCGCCACCGGCGTCGCCTCCAGCGCCCGGCAGCCGTAGCGCGACGCGAGCGATGTGGCAAGATCCCCGCCCGCGCGGTTCCAGCCGACCACGGCGTCGACGCGATTGTTGGGCAACGCATCGGCGTACAGAGCCACCGGATCGAGCGCCGACACCGACGCCGCGATGCCGACGTTGCGCAATTGGTCGGCGGCGGTATTGGCCACGGCCACCGACGTCGGGTCGTTGGCGGCCACCCCGATCACCAACGACAACGGCTCACCGTCCCTGGCGATGCGTCCGCGGTCACCATCCGGGGGTGGGTGCCCGGGCGTGGGCGGTGCACTGGTCACGACCGGTTCCAACTCGTAACCCGAGTCGGCGAGTAACCCGAGCGCATCCTCCTTGGCCATCGCGGGCGGTGCGGTGGGGACGTAACCGGGGTCCGACGGTGAGCGCACCTGAGCCTGCGCCAACGTCACCGTGTTGTCGTCGCCTGCGCCCACCGCGGCGAGAAGGTCGACGTCGAGTAGGCCCAGGATCGCCTCGCGCACTTGCGGATCCCGCAGCGCGGGCTGCTGGGCTCGCAGGCTCAACCGCATGACGCGCGGCGTGACGATCCGCGCCGTGCGCACGTCGGGGATCGCGGAGAGCTGGGCGAACACGGCCGACCCGCCGTGCACCTGGGCGACCTGCGTGTCACCGTTGCGGATCGAATCGGCCAGCGCCGCCGAGTCGCCGCCCCGCCGGAACAACACCTGATCCGGTTTCGCGGGAGGGCCCCAGTACCGATCGTTGCGGGCCAGCAGGATCTCGTCGCGCTGCGGGTCGATGTTCTCGACGCGGAACTGACCGCCCGTCACGGGCAGGGCCCGCGCCAGGCCCGCGGCGAATCCGCCCGGCACGTCCTTGACGATGTGAGCCGGCAGGATGTCGTTGAACAACTCGCGCCACGCCGGATACGGCTGAGAGAACGTCACGACCGCGGTCTTGCCGCCTTCGACCGATTGCACGCCGGTGATCAGGTCGTAGCCCGCCGGATCGACGACTCCGGGTTGGCTGACCATCTGCTGCCACAGATACCAGTAGTCGTCGGCGGCGATGGGCGCGTTGTCGGTCCACGACGCCTCGGGGCGGATCTTGTAGGTAACCGTGAACGGATCTTGGCTCGTCACCTCGGCCGACTCCAACAACGTGGGGTCGAGCTCCCACCGCGACCCGGTCGGGGTTTTCGGATCGGCGATCGGCCGGAAGGAACTGGGCAGCACCAGCGAGCTGATCGCCGCGTTCACGGGCGACTGATCGGACAGCAGATGCGGATTGAAACCCGGACCGATCCAGTCGATCGCCATGATGATCTGAGTCGCCTTCAACGGAGGAGGTGGCGGCGGCTGCAGCGTGTCGGTGCTCTGCGGCGCGGGCGGGGGGCTGACGGTGCAGGCCGCCACCAGTGTCACCATCGCGGACAACGTGGCGATGACGCGTCGGGGGCCGGGCACGCCCAACAGGGTATCGGGCAGCCGTGGTACGCCCGCTCGATCGGCGGCCGCCGGTTCAGCCGCGGGCCTTCGCGCGGGCCTTGGCCCTGGCGCGCAGGCTCGCATTCAGCTCCACCTTGCGCACGCGGACCACCTCGGGGGTGACCTCGACACATTCGTCCTCGGCGCAGAACTCCATGGCTTGCTCGAGGGTCAGTTCCAGCGGCCGGGCCAGCGTTTCGATGACGTCGGCCGTTGAGCTGCGCATGTTGGTGAGCTTCTTCTCGCGGGTGACGTTGACGTCGAGATCCTCGGCGCGCGGGTTGATGCCGACGACCTGACCTTCGTAGGTGTCCTGGCCGGGCTCGACGAAGAACTGGCCGCGGTCGGCGAGCTGGATCATCGCGAACGGCGTGATCTGACCGCTGCGGTCGGAGACCAGCGAGCCGCTGTGGCGGGCGCGGATCTCCCCCGCCCACGGCCGGTAGCCGTCGAAGACGGCGTTGGCGATGCCGGTGCCGCGGGTGATGGTCAGGAAGTCGGTGCGAAAGCCGATGAGCCCGCGGCTCGGCACGACGAAGTCCATCCGCACCCAGCCGGCGGCGTGGTTGGTCATGTCCTCCATGCGCCCCTTGCGTGCGGCCATCAGCTGCGTGATGGCGCCGACGAACTCCTCGGGACAGTCGATGGTCATCGCCTCGTACGGCTCGTGCAGCTTGCCGTCGATGGTGCGCGTGACCACCTGCGGCTTGCCGACGGTCAGCTCGAATCCCTCGCGGCGCATCTGCTCGACGAGCACGGCCAGCGCCAGTTCGCCGCGGCCCTGCACCTCCCACGCGTCCGGCCTGCCAATGTCGACGACCTTGATCGACACGTTGCCGACCAGTTCGGAGTCCAGGCGATTGCGCACCATCCGCGCGGTGAGCTTGTGGCCGGGGACCTTGCCCGCCAGCGGTGAGGTGTTGGTGCCGATGGTGACGGAGATGGCCGGCTCGTCGACGGTGATGCGAGGCAGCGCGTGCGCGTGGTCCGGGTCTGCCAAGGTGTCGCCGATCATGATCTCGGGCATGCCGGCGACCGCGACGATGTCACCGGCGATCGCCTCCTCCGTGGGGTTGCGTTCGACGCCCACGGTCGCCAGCAGTTCGGTGATCTTGGCGTTCGTGACGACCGGTACGCCGTCGACCTCGCGCATCCACGCAATCTGCTGGCCCTTGCGCAGCTTGCCGTTGTAGATGCGGACCAGCGCCAGCCGGCCCAGGAACGCCGAGGCGTCGAGGTTGGTGACCAGCGCCTGCAGCGGGGCCTCGGGGTCGCCGCTGGGCGGCGGGATGTGCTCCATCAGCACGTCGAACAGCGGGTCGAGGTTGGTGCCGTCCGGGTTGTCGCCGTTGGCGGGCTCGGTGGTGCTGGCGATGCCGGCCCGACCGGACGCGTACAGCGTCGGCAGCCCGAGCGCCTCCTCGGCGGCCTTCTGCGCGTCCTCGTCGAGGTCCGACGCGACGTCGAGAAGCAGATCGTGACTCTCGGAGACGACCTCGCTGATCCGCGCGTCCGGGCGGTCGGTCTTGTTGACCACGAGGATGACGGGCAAATGGGCGGCCAACGCCTTGCGGAGCACGAAACGGGTCTGCGGCAGTGGGCCCTCCGACGCGTCGACCAGCAGCAGCACACCGTCGACCATGGACAGGCCGCGTTCGACTTCGCCGCCGAAGTCGGCGTGCCCGGGGGTGTCGATGACATTAATGACGGTCACGCCGCCGTCGGCGTGGTGGCGGTGCACGGCGGTGTTCTTGGCGAGGATCGTGATGCCCTTCTCGCGTTCGAGGTCACCGGAATCCATGATGCGTTCGGTGGCGTCGTCACCGCGGTGGGTCAGGGCACCGGACTGGCGGAGCATGGCGTCGACCAGCGTCGTCTTCCCGTGGTCGACGTGTGCCACGATGGCGACGTTGCGAAAATCCACCTCGAGATTGTCGCAGCGCGGTCGGCCAATCACGAAAACGAGAGATGCCCGTCACTTGAAATCCAGCAAGCTCGCCGACCTCAAGCCGAAGAAGAGATGCTGCCGGAGCACGCCGCGCTGCAAACGCTGCCCGGTCGTCGTCCACCAGGTGCGCAAGGCCGAACGCAACGGCATCCGCGGCAAGGATCTGGTGAAGGTGCACAAGCGGGCCCGCCGGACCCGCTGACCGCTGAATCGGTCGCACCGAACGTGCGCCTGTTGCGAAACGAGCGGCGATTTCTCGCACTGAGCGCACGCCCGCCGCGTCACGGGTAGGACAGCAGCACCAACACCCGCCCGCCGGGCGGCGGGTCGGGGAAATCGCTTTCGTCAAAGCCGTAGTACTCGCGCTGCGTCTCGGTGATGTGGTCGATCACCCGGCCTTGCGTGTGAATCTCGTTGTCCCGGACGTCCTTCATGACGCCGACGAAGTCGCGCACCGACAGCGACTCGGCCAGCAGCAGCGCTTCGCCACCGGACGGAAGACCCACGCGCACACCGGCTCCGGAGAAGTTGTTGCCGCCGCGGCCGGTCCCTCGCGGCGCCCAGTACACAGGGTCGCTAGCGACAGCACCGTCGACGCGCCGGTACTGACCCACGGCGTCGAGGCCGTCCGCAACGGTCACGACGGGCAGCTTGTCGATGGTGCGCAGTTGACCCCACCACATGTACGCCAGCGGAAGTCCGACGATCGCGTACACCATCACGATCAGCATGATCAGCGGCTTCCACGCCATCTCCCAAGCCAGTCGGCGTTCGGGAACTCCTTGCGCGGCAGCATGATCGCCCACTTCGCGTCGACCGAACCGGAAGACATACCAGCTCAGCAATCGCGCCACGGCCATGAGCGCCAGCACGATGAGCCCGACGACGCCTGCGACCCGCCAATAGAAGGTGCTGTCGCCGTGGTTGATCGTCATCAGCACCATCACGGCCGGGACGGGCGCGGTGAGAAGAAGCAACAGTGAATACGAGGGATGACTTGTCAGGTATTCGTATTCGACGCGCCACGCCGGGTTTCCGCCGAACACGGTGATATCGCCGACGTCGGCGCGCACCATCGGTGTCCACGAGCCCTGTCTCACCCGCGGCCGCACGAGGCTGCGAAAGAAAAAGAAACCACAGACCAGCGAGACGACCAAAGCGCCCCAGAACACACCCGGCATCGACTCGCCGGTGCCCGGCACGCCGAACGCACCGCGGATGTCGATGACCTTGGCGATGAAGAAGGTCAGCGGAATCGCGAAGAAGAACTCGACGAGCCACATCTGCACCAGTTGTGGAATGCGCGAGCCGATCCGGTCAAACGCGAGGACTCCTCGCCAGAGGAACCGCAGGACGCGCATGGACGGCAAGAATATGTGAGCGCGAACCCCTCGGCGGGCGAACTACATCGTCAATGCCCGACGGAGTTCGGCCAGCCACGCCCGATCTGCGGGTACCCAGGCGACGTCCTCGAGTTCGCCGGCGGTGATCCAGCGCAGCGCGCGGTGGTCGTTGGGGTGCAGGGTCCCGCCGGTCTGGGTGACGCGGTAGGCACGCAGGATCGTCGTCGGAGTGAGGACGACGTCCTTCCCGAGGCGGGGGCCGACGTCCACCATGACGCCCAGCTCCTCGTGCAGTTCGCGTGCCAGCGCGGCTTGCTCCGTCTCACCGGTCGCCACCTTGCCGCCGGGCAGTTCCCACAATCCGGCGAGTTCCGGTGGCCGGTCGCGCTGCGCGACGAGCAGCGCGGCCTCGCTTATGAGCGCACCGGCGACGACGATCTGGTTCGACATCTGGTTCGACATCCGGTTCGACATCTGGTTCGACACTGCGGCTGACGGTATACGGTCGAGGACATGGCTGTGTTAACGGACGAACAAGTGGACGCCGCACTGCCCGATCTGCCCGGCTGGGAGCGCGTCGACGGTGCCCTGCGCCGCTCGATCAAGTTCCCCGCCTTCCTCGACGGCATCGACGCTGTGCGCCGGGTCGGCGAGCACGCGGAAGCCAAGGATCACCATCCGGATATCGACATCCGTTGGCGGACAGTCACTTTCGCGTTGGTAACGCACTCCGAGGGCGGCATCACCGACAAGGACCTGGAGATGGCCAAGGACATCAACGAGATCGTCGGCCAGTAAAGCCAGTAGAGGCGATCCACGCCAGCGTCGCCAGCGTGGCGACGATGTAGACCAACCCGGCCCACGCCAGATACCACGGTCGTGGGATCACCCAGATCGTCGGCTGCGCGAAGCTCAGCAGCCAGGGCACCCCGATCAGGGTCAGGACGAGCCAACCCCAGCCCAACACCCGCGCGCCCCGCCGGGCGCTCAGCGGTCCGTGCAGCAGCCAGATCATCAGCGGGACAAGCCACACCCAGTGATGTGTCCACGAAATCGGCGACAACAGCAGGCCGAACAACTGCACGACGACGATCGCACCCAGCCTGTCCGAAGCGCCGCCGATCGCCCGCCACGCCAGGACCGCCAGCACCGCCGTCACCGCGATGCCTGCCACGACGGCAGGCCCGTAACCCGCGTCGTGCCCGAGGATCCGCGAAATCCCGCCGCGCCACGACTGGTTGAACGACGTGCCGACCGGGCCGACACGATCGGCGTCACCGAGCAGTTCGGTGAAATACCGCCGGGTCTCGTCACCGATCACCAGGGCCGAAATCCCCACGGTCGCAAGGAATACGACCGCCGAGAAGACGACCGCACCCCATCGGCGCGCACCAAGCAAGTACAGCCCGGAGACCGCAGGCGTCAGTTTCAACCCCGCCGCGGCCCCGATCAGCAGGCCGGACAGCCACCACCGCGTGCTGTACACCGCGTAGAGAACCGCGAGCACGAGCACCACGTTGATCTGTCCATAGTCGAAGGTGCTGCGCAGCGGTTCGAGCCAGATGCCGACCGCCGTCCACAGCATCGCGACCGGCCGATCGCCGGACCCCAGCAACCGCTGACTGATGCGCACGACGCCGTACAGGGCGGCGATGATCCCGAGTTGCCACAACAGCGCGACGAGGCCGAACGGCAGCAGGTGAAGCGGATAGAACACCACGGCGGCGAACGGCGGATAGGTGAACGGCAGCGGGAAGTCCGGTGTCTGGTCGGCGTAGACGTAGTCGTAGAGCGCGCCGGGCTGGTCCAGCGTGCCGGCGCCCCCGACGTAGACGTGCAAGTCGACGAAGTTCGCACCGTTGGGCAACAGATAAGTCCAAGCCAGTCGCGCCGCGATACTCATCACCAACAGCACCGGCGCCGCAGCGGCCAGTCGGGCGGCCCTTCGCGGCGTTGACGGGGCGGCGCTTGTCGAGGTGTCTATCCGCCTGACTCTATCGGCCGGTCACCGAAACCCCTCGCTTGCGTAACGGTTGAATCACTGCCACACGTGTCACTTGAGTCACACCAGTAACTCCGTAGCTTCGGGCGAAGGCGTGCCGACACAACTGATTGGGAGAACCATGTACAGCACTGGAAAACTGTTCGCGACCACCATGTTCGCCGCTGCGGGAGCGGTCTCAGCCGCGCTTGCGCTGAGCGCCACCGCCACCGCCCAGCCCGCGGCGCCGGCTCCCGCACCCAGCGTGCCCGGCTTGCCGCTCATCCAACAGTTGGCGTCGAACCCGGCCGCCGCGACGCAGCTCATGCAGGGCGTCACGTCGCTGCTGAACAATGCTCAGGCCCCGGCCGCCCCGGCCGCGACGCCTCCGTCGGCCACGGCGACGGTCACCCTTCCGCAGACCCCGTCGACGCTGCCCGGTATGCCCGCGGCACCGGCGGCTCCCGCGGCAGCGCCCGCGTCCGCGCCGGCCAACCCGGCCAACCTGCTGTCCAACCTGCCGACCGGGCTGGCCTCGCTGCTGCCTGAGGGGACTCCACTGACGGGCCTTCTGCCTGCCGCGGCGCAGGCGGCCACGCCGTCAGCCGCCGCCCCGGCCGCCGCCGCTGCCCCGGCCGCCACGCCTGCCGCCGCCGCACCTGCCGCCGGCGCGGGGATGGCGCCGCTGCTGATACCGCTGTCGGCTCTTCCGTGATCCCCGCGGCGACGCCGAACCCACTGGCAGACACGACCACTACCACCCCTGAGGGAGCCATGTCAGCTCGAAGGATGTTCGCCACCGTCGCCGTCGCGATCGGTTCATCGGCCACGCTGCTCGTCAGCGGCGTGGCCGGTGTGGCCGGCGCCGAACCCGCACCCCCAGCGCCGATCGACGGGCTACAGGCGCCCGGCCTGACGGCGGTCCAGGGCATCAGCCCGGCGATCCAGCAGGCCGCCGCGGATCCGACGAATGCCGCGTCGACGCTGATGGCGGCGGCCGCGGTGTTCGCCGGTGACGCGGTCACCCCCGCCGAGTCGCGGAACGTCGCGTCGGCGGTCAACCAGTTCGTCGCGCACAACCCCGCGCCCGGTGCGTCGCCGGGCGAGCAGGCACACCTGCCGGCGGGGATCAATCCGGCTCATGCGGTCGGACCCGTTCCTGAAGCGGCGCCGGCTCCTGCTCCGGCACCCGAGCCCGCGGCGGCACCCGCGCCCGTCGCTGTCGCACCCGAGGCTGTGGCGCCCGCACCGGCTCCGGCTCCAGCACCGGAGGCACCCGCACCCGCTCCCGCACCCGCCGCGCCAGCGCCCGCTCCCGCCGCCGCCCCCGGCCCGGCGTTCGGCCCGGACGCCCCGCCCACGCAGGACTTCATGTACCCGTCGATCAGCAACGGCTGCCTCAGCGACGGCGGAAACGTACTCGCCACAGCGATCTCGGTGGCCGGGCCCGCGAAGATCCCCGCTCCGGGCCCCGGCCCCGGCCAGACCGCCTACGTGTTCACCGCGGTCGGAACGCCGGGTCCAGCGGCCGAGCAGAAGCTGCCGCTCAACGTCACCTGGGTGAACCTGACCACCGGTAAGTCGGGCAGCGCCACGCTCAAGCCGCGCCCGGATATCAACCCCGAGGGGCCGACCACTCTGACGGCGATCGCCGACACCGGCTCGGGCAGCATCCTCTCGACGATCTTCGGCCAGGTGACGACCACCGAACGGCAGTGTCAGTTCATGCCGACGATCGGCTCGACGGTCGTTCCGTAGCCTCGATTGACCGTCAGGCGGGTCGGTTGCCGCCAAACCGACGTTTTGGCTGGTTTCCCGGCCCGCGATCGACCATTGGGTCGGTTTCGATCAGTAGGCCATGAAGAGGATCGCGTCCCGGTCGTAATCGCGGCCGGGATGCGCCTCGGAGAGGTGCGCCTGGGCCTTCTCGACCAGGTCCTCCTCGTCCTTACCGACGATCGCTTCACCACACGGGCAGTTCAGGTGCGTCTTCATATCCCCACCTTCGCATAGGTCGCCACCGACAGGCTCAAGATATTGCCATGGATCTCTACGACGTCATGCGCACGACGGCCGCGGTGCGCGAGTACACCGGCGACCCGCTGCCCGACGAAGTGCTCGAGCGAATTCTCGACAACGCCCGATTCGCGCCGAGCGGTGGCAACCGTCAGGGCAACCGGGTCGTCGTGGTGCGCGATCCGGCGACGCGCGAGGCGCTCATCGAATGCGCGATACCCGGAACGAAGCGCTACATCGCGCAGCTGCGCAACGGCGAGAGCCCGTGGAATCCGTTGCGGCCGTCCGGAGTTGACGAGCAGACCATCGCGGCGGTGAAGGTGCCGAACCAGTCGCCGCTGCGCACCGCCGAAGTGGTGCTCGTGGTCTGCGTCGATCTGGGCGTGGTGGCCGCGTTCGATCAGCACCTCGACCGGGTGGGCCTGATCGCGGGGGCATCGGTATACCCGTTCGTCTGGAACATCCTGCTGGCCGCCCGCAACGAAGGGTACGGCGGCGTGCTCACCACGGCCGTCGTCGCCGAAGAGCCGCGAGTTCGACACCTGCTGGGCATCCCCGACAACTACGCGGTCGCCGCCCTCCTGCCGCTCGGCAAGCCGGTCCGACAACTGACGAAGCTGACCCGCAGGCCCGTCACCGAGATCGCCACCCGGGAGCGCTTCGACGGTGATCCGTTCGGCACCTGACGCTCCAACGCAGGTTGACGTCCGGTAACGGTTCGGTCGGCAACGAGACTCGATGTGGCGGAGCCGGTTACGCCAAGACACGCTCCGTGAGACCTTGGGAACGTGACCTGCACGCTGGGCTACGCCACAGCAAGCACCGCCGAGCAGGGCCTCGAGGGTCAGCTCGCGGCGCTCAACGCCGCGGGCGTCGACCCCCGGCGGGTGTTCACCGACCGGCTGTCGGACTCTGCCGACCGGATCGGTGCGGGACTACACGCCATGCTGAGCTACGCCCGCTCCGGCGACACCATCGTCGTCGTCGCGCTCGACCGGCTGGGCCGCACCGGCACCGAGGTCACCCGCACCGTCGCCGAACTCTGCGACCGAGGCCTTCGCCTGCGCACCCTCAAAGAGGGCATCGACACCGGAACCTCCACCGGCCGCGTCGTCGCCGGAGTCATCAAGACGTTGGCTCGCCTGGACTCCGAGGGCGCAGCGGTCTAACCCTCGGCTCAGGCCTTGGCGGCCTTCGCGGCCGCCTTCGCCTGCTTCTTGTACGAACGCACCTTTTCCAGCGAGCCGGCATCGACGACGTCGGCCACCGACAAGAACGAACCGGCCTTGCCGTAATCGCCGGCGGCCTTGCGCCAACCCTTCGGCGTCACGCCGTACTGCTTGCCCAGCAGCGCCAGGAAGATCTTCGCCTTCTGCTCGCCGAACCCGGGCAGGGATTTGAGCCGACGCAGCACCTCGGCTCCGTCCGGGTCGCCGGCGGTCCACAAGGCGGCCGCGTCACCGTCGTAACGGTCGACGATCAACTGCGCGAGCGCCTGGACGCGCTTGGCCATCGATCCCGGAAAGCGGTGGATCGCAGGCGTTTTCGAACAAAGAGCAGCGAACTCTTCCGGGTCGTAGTCGGCGATCTCGCGGACATCGAAACCGCCGAGACGGTCGGCGATCTTCTTCGGCCCGGCGAATGCCGCTTCCATCGGGTACTGCTGATCGAGCAGCATCCCGGTCAGCAGTGCGAACGGATTGGATTCCAGCAACTCGTCGGCCGCGGGATCTTGAACCAGCTGCAGTTTCGCCACCTCGCCAGTCTAAGGCTGCGCGCTGCCGATGCCAGCCTCCAGGATTGTCGACGGAGAGGCGGTCAACAGCGGGAAATCACCGACTGCGCGAAAAGTGCTGCAAGCCAGACGATTTCCAACCGTATCGCAATTCGGCCGGTTGGCGCCGGCTCGGGCCGCGAGGACACATCGCCGACACCTCGGGGCGACCGCACCCAAAGCAAAGCCCCGATTTCGCGTCGACCGTTATTCCCAGAATGAAATTGACTCCAGCAATCTGCGAAAACCGCACCTACGCTACCGTAGGCTACGCTAGCGTAGCTACGGTGATGGATCTGCAGTTCAGTGTGCTTTCCGAACTCGAGCCTGTCGTTGCGGACAACCTCGACCGCCACCTCAGCGCGGCGAAAGATTGGCAGCCGCACGACTACGTGCCCTGGTCTCGCGGGCGGGATTTCGCTTTCCTCGGCGGCACCGATTGGCAGCCCGAGGACTCCCCGCTCGACCCCGTCGCGCAGACGGCGATGATCGTCAACTTGCTCACCGAGGACAATCTGCCCTCGTATCACCGTGAGATCGCCACCCGATTCGGGCGCGACGGCGCGTGGGGTCAGTGGGTCGGTCGATGGACGGCCGAGGAGGGCCGGCACGCAATCGCCATTCGCGACTACCTCGTCGTCACGCGTGGCGTCGACCCCGTCCGGCTGGAGGCGCTGCGAATGGAGCACACTACGGCCGGTTACGACAGCGGCGACAAGACCGTGCTGCAAGCGCTGGCCTACGTCTCCTTCCAAGAACTGGCCACCCGGATCGCGCACCGTAACACCGGGCGCGCGACAGGCTGCCCCGTCGCCGAGCAGCTGCTCGCTCGCATCTCGACCGACGAGAACCTGCACATGATCTTCTACCGCAACCTGATGGCCGCCGCGCTCGACCTCGCGCCCGACGAGGCGATGCAGACGATCCGCGACGAGGTGGTGGGCTTCCAGATGCCCGGGCAGGGCATGACGGACTACGCCAAGAACGCCATCACGATCGCCAAGGCGGGCATCTACGATCTGCGCCTGCACCACGATGCGGTGATCCAGCCGGTGCTGCGGTTCTGGCGGATTTTCGAGCGCACCGACTTCGGATCCGCGGGTGAACAAGCCCGCGATGAGCTCTCGTTCTTCCTCGCAGCGCTCGACGCCAAGGCAAGGCACTACGAGGAGAAGCGCGCCGCTCGCGAAGCGGAACGCACTATGGCGTGACGCAACCGTCGGTTGCCGATCGATTGTTCGCCGCGGGGCTCACCCCCACAGTCCACTAGTGCCCCTTTTTGTCGGCGTGTCGGAGGTGCGCGCGACTGCTCGTGAACGAGAGTCTCGTACCAGCAACTGAGTGGTTCCACGTCGAGGTCTAGGAGTGCAATGCCCCAGGGAGACCTGTCGAATCGGGATATCCCCATCAGCGGCGCGGAATATCGAGCCGTGCAAGCCAGCCCGGAGTTCCAGGAACTACGGAGCCGGCTGCGTCGCTTCGTCTTCCCGATGAGCGCGTTGTTCCTCGTCTGGTACGCGGCCTACGTGATCCTGGGCGCGTTCGCCCACGACTTCATGGCGATCAAGGTGTGGGGCGACATCAATGTCGGCCTGTTGATCGGCCTGGGCCAGTTCGTCTCGACGTTCGTCATCACCGCGTTGTATGTGCACTTCGCCAACCGCGAGCTCGACCCGCGCGCCGAGGCGATCCGCACCGGGTTGGAAGGCCGCGCGGCGTGAGCACACTGTTGGCCGTCGACTCCGCCGTCGGCAACCCGCTCGCCAATATCGGCATCTTCGGGTTGTTCGTGGCGGTGACGCTCTACATCGTGATCCGCGCGAGCAAGAAGAACGCCACCGCCGCCGAGTTCTTCACGGCGGGCCGCTCGTTCAGCGGCCCGCAGAACGGCGTCGCGATCTCCGGCGACTACCTGTCGGCGGCGAGTTTCCTCGGCATCGCGGGCGCCATTGCGGTCTACGGTTACGACGGGTTCCTCTACTCCATCGGCTTCCTGGTCGCGTGGCTGGTCGCATTGTTGTTGGTTGCCGAATTGCTGCGCAACGCAGGCAAATTCACGATGGCCGACGTCCTGAGTTTCCGCCTCGAGCAACGTCCGGTGCGGTTGGCCGCGGCCACCACGACGCTGGTCGTCTGCCTGTTCTACCTGCTGGCGCAGATGGCCGGCGCGGGCGGCCTGGTCGCACTGTTGCTCAACGTCACCAGCGATCTCGGTCAGGCCGTCGTCATCGCCGTCGTCGGTGTACTGATGATCGTCTACGTGCTCATCGGCGGCATGAAGGGCACCACGTGGGTGCAGATCATCAAGGCCGTGCTGCTGATCGGCGGCGCGGGGCTGATGACGGTATGGGTGCTGACGAAGTTCGGCGCCAACATCTCCGAAATACTGGGCGCCGCACAGTCGGCGGTCTCGGGATCTGCCAACGAGGCCGTCGCCGGCCGCGATGTGCTGGCGCCCGGCGCGCAGTACGGGGCGTCGCTGACATCGCAGATCAACTTCATCTCGCTGGCCCTGGCGCTGGTGCTGGGCACGGCGGGGCTGCCACACGTGCTGATGCGCTTCTACACCGTGCCGACCGCCAAGGAGGCGCGTCGTTCGGTGGTCTGGGCCATCGCGCTGATCGGCGCGTTCTACCTGTTCACCCTGGCGCTCGGATACGGCGCCGCGGCGCTCGTCGGCCCCGACACCATCCTGGCCGCTCCCGGCGGGCAGAACTCGGCGGCGCCGCTGTTGGCGTTTGAACTGGGCGGGGTGATCCTGCTGGGCGTCATCTCGGCGGTCGCGTTCGCGACGATCCTCGCGGTGGTCGCCGGGCTGACCATCACGGCGGCGACGTCGTTCGCGCACGACATCTACGCCAGCGTGCTCAAGAGCGACCGGGTCTCGGAGGACGAACAGGTGCGGGTATCGCGCATCACGGTCGTGGTGCTGGGTATCTTCGCCATCGGCCTGGGGGTCCTGGCCGCCGAGCAGAACATCGCATTCCTGGTCGCGCTGGCCTTCGCGGTGGCCGCCGCGGCCAACCTGCCGACCATCCTGTACTCGCTGTACTGGCCGCGGTTCAACACCCGCGGCGCGTTGTGGAGCATGTACGGCGGCCTGATCTCGACCATCGTGTTGATCGTGTTCTCCCCCGCCGTATCGGGTTCGAAGACCGCAATGCTGCCCAGCGTCGACTTCGCTTGGTTCCCGCTGGCCAACCCCGGCATCGTGTCGATCCCGCTGGCCTTCGTACTCGGCGTCCTCGGCTCGCTGACCTCACCCGACCGGGGCGACCCGGACATCAACGCCGAGTTCGAGGTGCGCTCGCTGACCGGCGTCGGCGCCGAGAAGGCCGTCACACACTGACTTCAACCCCGCGAAATTGCATTCCAGCAGGCAAAGTCCGAGTGACCGCCTGCTGGAATGCAATTTCGGCGCAGAAAGTTGCACCGCGACGTGTCTGAGGCTCCGACCCGCGCGGGCACGCGCCTGGCTTTCCCGCTGCTGGCGTACGCGTTCGCCGCCATCATGCTCGGCACCACGATGCCGACGCCGATGTACGCGCTCTACGGCGAGCAGCTGCAGTTCTCGGTGGTGACCACCACCGTCGTCTATGCGGCGTACGCGGGCGGGGTGCTGTTCGCACTGCTGGCGTTCGGGCGGTGGTCCGATGCGATCGGCAGGCGCCCGGTGCTGTTGGGCGGTGTGGTCGCGGCGTTGATCAGTGCCGGAGTGTTCCTGGCGGCCGATTCGGTGCCGCTGCTGCTCGTCGGCCGCGTGTTCTCCGGACTGTCCGCGGGCGTCTTCACCGGGACGGCCACCGCCGCGGTCATCGAGGCCGCGCCACCTCACTGGCGTAGCCGGGCCGCCGCGGTCGCGACCGTCGCCAACATCGGCGGACTCGGGGCCGGTCCGATGGTGGCGGGTGTGCTCGTGCAGTACGCGCCGCACCCGCTGCACCTGAGCTTCATCGTGCACATCGTGCTGGCGGCACTGGCGGGCGTGGCGGTGCTGCTGGTGCCGGAGACCTCGCCGCGGTCCGGACGCATCGCGCTGCAGCGTCTCGCGGTACCGCCCGAGGTGCGTTCGGTGTTCACGCTCGCCGCGATCGCGGGATTCGCGGGATTCGCCGTCACGGGACTGTTCGCCGCCGTCGCACCGTCCTTCGTGACCGAAATCGTCGGCATCGACAACCAGGCCGTCGCCGGGCTCATCGCCGGTTCGATCTTCGCCGCCTCGGCGCTTTCGCAAATCGCCACCAACACGATGCAGCCCCAGCGGGCGCTCGCCGTCGGCTGCGCAATCCTGGTTGTCGGGATGGCTGTTCTCGCAGTCGCGCTTGCGATTTCGTCGCTGATCGGGCTCATCGCGGCCGCCGTGGTGTCAGGCGCAGGCCAGGGCATGAGCTTCAGCCGCGGCTTGGCCGCCATCTCCGAACGCAGCCCCGCCGACCGACGCGCCGAGGTCAACTCGACCTATTTCGTCATCGGCTACGTGGCCATCTCGCTGCCCGTCGTCGGCGAGGGCCTGGCGGCCCAGCAGTGGGGATTACGCACGGCCGGCGTGAGTTTCGCGGTGGCGGTGGCCGTGCTCTCGGGTCTGTGCCTGGCGGCGATCCTGGTGCGCGAAGCGCGGGCGTCCCGCGCCGGTTAGCTGGCCGAACTCCTCAACGCGGCTCGTACCTCGCCGCTTGATCGTCGTCCCGCCGGAGTTAGCCGCTCTTGCGGCGGAACTCCCGGCGATGCTCGACCGGGCCGTGTGCCCGCGGCTGCTTGGCTCCGCCATCCTTGTGATCGCCTCCGCCGGCCATCCTGGTCTTCTTGCGCTCCAGCGCCTCCCGGAACTTGCGTTTGGTGTCGTCTTCCGGTGTCTCAGCCATGCTCGGCAGCCTAGCCTCAACGCCTGCCCGGCGGCATCCCATATACGTGGCTGATCGGCAGCGTCATCACCACCCGGCGGTCCTCGACCATCGCGCGCCGGTAGTCGTCCCAGTCGGGATGTTCGCCGGTGATGTTGCGGTACAACGCGATCAAGGCCTCGACGGTGTCGTCGTCCGCAGAGGCGGCCGGAGGCGTGAGTATCGCGTCGCCCTCGGCGACCGCGTATGACCAGCCGTCGTCCGAGCTGACGTGAAGCGATGCGCGTGGGTCACGCCGCAGGTTGCGGGTCTTGGCCCGCGGCTCGGTGATCGACACCTCGATGGTCAACGCGCGCGAGTCGAAGTAGTAGGACACATTCGACAGTTGGGGGCGACCGTCGCGTTTGATGGTCGCCAGGACGCCCAGCGAGTTTCCGCCGATCAAGGCGAGCAGCTTGTCGTCGAACACGTGGCGTCCCATGCCAAGAGCCTACGTCTCTACCATCGAGATGTGACCGCTCCCGCACCCCGAATCGACGGCAACGTGCTCGAAGGCGTATCCGAGACCGCACTGTGGACGCTGTACTTCCGCGCCAGCGAGGCCAAGCGATCCGACGGCGTGCTCCGCGACCCGTGGGCAATCACGGTGTTCGACGCGATCGACTACGACTACCGCAAGTTCGGCAAACCCAACCAGTCGCACGCCATCCGCGCCGTCGCCTTCGACACCGCGACTCGCGACTATCTGACCACGCATCCGAAGGCATCGGTGGTCGCCCTCGCCGAAGGCCTGCAGACCAGTTTCTGGCGACTGCAGAGGCAGGGCGTCGTCGACGAATCGACCTGGTACTCAGTCGATCTCCCACCCGTCATGGCCCTACGGCAACAGCTGATGCCGGACGACGACCGCATCGTCGCGCTGGTGCAGTCGGCGCTGGACCGAAGCTGGATGGACCGCGTCGACACGTCGAACGGTGTCTTCATCACAGCCGAGGGCCTGCTGATGTATCTCGATCCCGACGACGCGCTGTGCCTGATCCGCGACTGCGCGGACCGCTTTCCCGGCGGCGCGATGATGTTCGACTCCGTGCCGCCGTGGTTCAGCCGGCGCACGATGCGCGGCAAACTGAAGCTCTCCGACCGCTACGCCACCCCACCGATGCCTTTCGCGCTGACCCCCGACGAGGCTGTCCAATTGGCCGGGCGCATCCCCGGTGTGCGCGCCGCACACGACCTCGCGATGCCACAGGGACGTGGGCTGTACAACGTGCTGGCCTCACCGATGTGGGACCGCGTCGGATTCCTGCGCAGGGGTCGGCCCAGCCATACCCTGCTGGAGTTCGGCTGATGACGCGCTATGCCGCCTTCCTGCGCGGGGTCAACGTCGGTGGCGTCAACCTCAAGATGGCCGACGTCGCGAAGGCCTTCGAGCAAGCCGGATTCCGTTCGGTGCGAACGATTCTCGCCAGCGGAAACATTCTGTTCGAAAGCGGGTCGGGAGTCGACGCGGTCCGGACGAAGGCCGAGAAAGCACTGCGGGACACCTTCGGATACGGCGCCTGGGTGTTGGCTTACCCGATCGACACCGTCGCGGCGATCTCGCGCGCCTACCCCTTCGAGCGGGAGGTACCTGGCCACCATTCGTATGTGACGTTCGTGACCGACGGACAGGTGCTCGACGAGCTCGCCGGCCTGGCCGAGCAGGCCGCCCCCGAGGAGAAGATCGAGCGTGGCGAGGGCGTCATCTACTGGCAGGTGCCCAAGGCCGCAACGCTGCAGAGCACCATCGGCAAGACCATGGGTAAGAAACGCTACAAGTCGTCGACCACCACCAGGAACCTGCGAACGCTGGACAAGGTCTGCGCTAGGTAGATTCGAGCGGGTGAGTTCCGAACCGAGCGCTTCGTCCGCCAAGGCCGACGCCACCATGCTGACCGGTGTCTCCGAGACCGCACTGATGACGCTGAACGTGCGGGCCACGGAGGCCCGTCGACCGGACGGACTGATCGACGACCCCATGGCGATACGGCTCGCCGACTCGATCGACTTCGACTTCTCCAAATTCGGCCTGTCGCGCCGCCAGGACATGGCGCTGCGGGCCCTGGCTTTCGACCGCGAGACGCGGCGCTACCTCGGCGATCATCCGCGCGCCACGGTCGTGGCCCTCGCCGAGGGACTCCAGACCAGCTTCTATCGCCTCGACGCCGCCGATGTAGGCCACGAATTCCAGTGGCTCACCGTCGATCTGCCGCCGGTCGTCGAGCTGCGCCGCCGTCTGCTGCCCGCATCGGACCGGGTGCACATGCTTGCCCAGTCGGCGCTGGACTACACCTGGATGGATCACGTCGACACCGAAAACGGCGTGTTTGTCACCGCCGAAGGTCTACTGATGTACCTGCAGCCCGAGGAGGCACTCGGCTTGATCGGCCAGTGCGCGGCTCGCTTCCCCGGCGGCCGGATGATGTTCGAGTTGCCGCCGGCCTGGTTCGCCCGGTTGATCAGCCGGGGCCTGTTGCGCCCCTCGTTGAGCTACCGCGTCCCGCCCATGCCGTTTTTCATGACGCCCTCGCAGGTCGCCAACCTCGTCAACGAGATCCCCGGAATACGCGCGGTCCACGACGTGGCGTTGCCGCCGGGGCGCGGCAAGGTGCTCAACGCGCTGCTGTGGGGGGCTCAGCGACTCCCGTGGCTCGACTCCGTGCGGCCGGTCTTCACCCTGCTCGAATTCGGCTGACCACAAAGGCCGAACTCCTCAACGCGGCTCGTTCCTCGCCGCTCGATCGTCGCTCGGCTGACCACAAAGGCCGAACGCCGCTTCCACATAGCGCAGCGCGTCGTCCATGCCGACACCGAGCGCCGTGGCCGCCGACACGAACGTGTTCGCCGCCGTGGCCATCGCAGCGTCCACGGGATCCGCATGAGCAACGAATGTGCCGAAACGGCCGCGGGTTTCGACGACTCCCGCCGACTCCAACTCGCGGTAAGCACGGGCCACGGTGTTCACGGCGAGGCCGAGCCGGCCCGCCAACTCGCGCACCGTCGGAAGCCGGGTTCCCGGCGGGAGTCTGCCGTCGCGCACACCGTCGATGACCTGCGTCCTGAGCTGGTCGAACAATGCCCCCGACGAGCGATGGTCGATGCGTACCCAATCCCCCAACTCGGCCACGTGCTCAGTATCGCCCACAACGGCTAGTTTGGTCATGTGCAGGTAACGGTCCTCAGCGGTGCTGGAATCTCGGCCGAGAGCGGGGTGCCGACGTTCCGCGATGCCGAAACCGGTCTGTGGGCGAAGGTCGACCCGTATGAGATCTCCAGCTCGGAAGGGTGGCGGGCGCACCCGGAGAAGGTGTGGGCGTGGTATCTGTGGCGCCACTACATGATGAGCGCGGTGCAGCCCAACGACGGCCACCGGGCGGTCGCCGCCTGGCAGGACTTCGCCGACGTGCATGTCGTCACGCAGAACGTCGACGACCTGCACGAGCGTGCGGGCAGCAAGAAGGTCTACCACGTCCATGGAAGCCTGTTCGAGTTCCGCTGCGACCGGTGCCAGGGTGTGTATTCCGGTGAGCTACCGGCCATGCCCGAACCGGTGGAGACGGTCGACCCGCCGCGGTGCGTGTGTGGTGGCCTCATCAGGCCCAACGTGGTCTGGTTCGGTGAGGCGCTGCCCGAGGACGCGTGGCAGCGGTCGGTCGAGGCGGTCAGCGGCGCCGATTTGGTGATCGTCGTCGGCACCTCGTCGATCGTCTATCCCGCGGCGGGCCTTCCCGAGATCGCACTGGCCAACGGCACCCCGGTCATCGAGGTCAACCCGGAACGCACACCGCTGTCCGATTCCGCGACCGCGTCGCTGCGCGAAACGGCGGCCAGCGCGCTGCCGAACCTGCTGCAGCGGCTCCCGGCCCTGCTCAATTAGCGATTTGTTGCGCTCACCGCTCCTGAACGCACACAAATCACGAAGGCTTGACCGCGCGGCCGATCGCGAACTCGGCGACGGGCAGCGGGACCCAGCGCGGCATCGTCCACTCGCGCCGTGAACCCGCGACCTCGAAACCCGCGCCCGCGATGCTGTGTTCGGTGTGGCGGTGGGTGTGACAGTTGCCGAGCAGACGTGGCCACACCGTCGCGTCGGCGATCCTCTGCAACCGCCCGCGTCCGCCGTCACTGGCGATGTGCTCGAGATAGCGTAGTTCACCGCCCGGCTGCATCAATGAAAGTAACTGCTGCAGAACGGTATCCGGATCGTCGATCGAGCACAGCACCAGCGAGCAGACGACGGCGTCGAACGGCTCGTCGCCCGCGGCCACGAACTGCTCCACCGTGTCGGTGCTGACCGTGACAGGTACTCGGGCGACGGCCGCGGCTCGCTGCGCCTGTTCGGCGAGACGGCGTTCGGGTTCGACGGCCACCACCTCGCTCACGGTGTCGGGATAGAACTCGAAGTTCGTCCCGGTTCCCGCACCGACCTCCAGAACCCGTCCCGACAACCCGGCGAGGTTCTCCCGGCGAAGTTTCCGGATGGCGTCGGTCTCGTTGGTGGACATCACCGTCCACAATCGGGCGAAGAACGGGTTATCGACCGTGTCGGGCATGGAGCATCCCCTTCAACTGGTTGACGGTTTCCGGTGGCGGCGCGTCGGGGTCCACCGCACCGCGGGTGATGTGGCCCAGACACACGGCCGTCAGGACGCGGTCGGCGAAGTCCTCGACGTCACCCCACGGAAGATACGGCTTGGAGATGAGCATCGCGGCGACGCCGTGCGCGACGGTCATCAACTCCAGCGCCGTCGCGGTCGAGTCACCCGGCGGATAGATCCCCTCCGCCATCAGTCCCTCGACCGCGGCCCGCAGATGCACGAATGCCGAGCTGTTCAACGCCACGTCCACATCGCTGCCCGGCCGGCTCTCGCCCATCGTCGCAATGCGGTACAGCTCAGGGGTTTTCATCGCGAACCGGACATACGCCAACCCCTGAGCACGCAGCACCTCGATGGTCGACGGCTGTCCGGACGCCACACTTTGCATCTCCTCGTCGAGTTTCTCGAAATAGCGCGCACACACCGCGTCGAGCAGCGCGTCCTTGTCGGCGAAATGCAGGTAGATCGACGGCGGGGTCACACCGACCCGCTGCGCCACCGAACGGATCGAGACCTCTTTGACGTTGCCCGCCTCGAGCAGCAAATCGGTGGTCGCGTCGAGGATCTCGTCGCGCAGCTGCTCGCCGGATCCCCGCGGCGCACGTCGCCGTTTCATCGCGTACCCGCCGGCTGGATCGAGGCCTCGGCGGGTGATGGTTCGGCGGACTCGCTGAATCCGATCCGTTCGTGCAGTCGCGCCAGCGGTTTGGGTGCCCACCAGTTCCACCGTGCGAGCAGATGCATGAACGCCGGCACCAACCCCATCCGCACCAGCGTCGCGTCGGCCAGCACCGCGAGCGTCAAGCCGACGCCGAACATCCGCATGAACGCGACCTGGGCGGCGATCAGCGCCGCGAACGAGATCGACATCAGCAGCGCCGCCGCCGTCACGACACGGCCGGTCTTCGCCAGGCCGAGCGCCACGCTCTCGTCGTTGCGGACGCGAGCCGACATCGTCCCGTCCTCGCCCAACTGCAGCCAGAACTCGCGGATCCGTGAGATCAGGAACACCTCGTAATCCATCGACAGCCCGAACGCGATGCAGAACAACAACACCGGCATGTTCGCCACCAGTGTCCCGGTCGGCGTGGTGCCCAGCGCGCCGAGATGTCCTTCCTGGAAGATCCACACCAGCGCACCGAACGCAGCCGTCAGTGATAAGACGTTGAGTACCAACGCCTTCAACGGCAGCACAACGCTCCCGGTGAGCAGGAAAAGCAGTACGAAGGTGATGGCCGCGATCACCCCGAGCACCAGCGGCAGGCGCGACGTGATCGCCGACGCACTGTCCCGGTTCACCTGTGCGGTGCCGGTCAGCAGAACCGGAACATCGGCGGGAGTGCTCACCGCCTCGAGCCGGTCGAGCTGCGCTTCGGAGGCGTCGCTGAACAACGGCGCGACGCTGGCCACCGTGAGGAACGCGCTGCCGTCCTTGACACCGGTTGCCGCCGACGGCGGACCCACAGGTCTGCCGTCGACGAACGTGCCCCCGGGAGCAGACACCGATGACACGTCAGGCACTCGCGAGAGATCGGCGGCGTAACGGTCCACCGTCGCGGGCGTGATGCCCTGGGTGTCCGGTATGACGACCGTGACGTTACGGGCGGAGTCGACGGCGAAGTCCGCGCGCAGCTCGTCGCCGACCTGCCTCGCCGACGCGGACTGGGGCAGCACCCGTTCGTCGGGAAAACCCCACCGCGCGTTGAGGAATGGCGCGCCGAGCACCAGCAGCAGCGTGACGAGCGCGAGCGCGATCGGAACCGACCGGCGCATCACGAATTTCGTGCAGCGGTACCAGAACGTCTGCTCCACGGATTTGCGAACCGGCTCCGGCCTGCCGAGGAGCCGGCGGCCGAACCGCCGCACATCCAACGCGTCCAAGCGGTCGCCGAGCAGCACGATCGCCGCGGGCGCGACCACCACCGCCGCGACGGCCGCAAACGTCACCACCGCGATTCCCGCGTACGCGAACGACTTCAGGAAGTACATCGGGAACAACACCATCGCGACCATGGACAGCGCGACGGTCATCGCCGAGAACAACACCGTTCGCCCGGCGGTCGCCATGGTGCGCACCAACGCCGCGTCGGGTTCCGTCCCGTCAGCGATCTCATCGCGGTAGCGGCTGATGATCAGCAGCGTGTAGTCGATGGCGAGCGCCAGACCCATCGCGACCGTCAGGTTCAGCGCGAAGATCGAGACATCGGTGACATAGGCGACCGCCCGCAGCACCGCCATCGAACCGAGGATCGCGAAACCGCCGATGGCCAGCGGCAGCGCGGCGGCGAACAGCCCGCCGAACACCCACACCAGGGCCACGAAGCACAGCGGAATCGCGATCGCCTCCATCTTCAGGAGGTCCTTCTCGCTCTGCCCGTTGATCTGGACGTAGATCATGGCCTCGCCGCCGGCGCGCACGGTGACGCCGTCGCGATCGTGCACGAGTCGCTCGGCGAGTTCCTTCGCGTGCTTCTGCGCGCCGCTCTCACCGCCGGTGATTCCGGCGACGATCAAGCCCGTCTTGCCGTCCTCGCTGACCAACGCGGGGGCTGCGGTCGGCGGTGCGCTCCACAGCGAGTTCACCCCGACGACGGACAGCGCGGCCCGCAGTTCGGCGGCGAGCTCCTCTCCGACGGCACGGGCCGTCGCGCTCTGCGCACCCTCGTCGGAGTGCACGCTGAGGATCAGCTCCATGTCGCCCTGGCCGAACTTGTCGACCAAGAGCTCGGTGGCCTTCGCCGACTCCGAGGTCGGATCCTGGAAGCCGCCGGCAGAGAGGTGTTTAGCGACCGGAATCCCGAATATCCCGCACGCAACCATCACGAGGACCGCTACCGCGATGATGCGCCGAGGCGCCGCTATGGCCAGGTGTGCGATTCGTTGCAGCACTCCGCGCGTCCTCTCAGCTCGAAACTAACGTCGGTAACTTAACAACGGTAAGTCAGCGACGTCAACGCTTCCCTCCCGACACGAATCGCGCACCTGCGGCGTTCACCGCGATTCGTCGCGATGAGTTCCGGCTTTCCTGGTAGTCGTATTCGGCATGACCACAATGGAAGCGGCGACCGCCGCCACCACACGCGACACCGTGACGGATATCGGCCTGCTCATTCTGAGGATCGGGATCGGTGCGGCGATCCTACAGGCGGGCCTCATCAAGGCTTTCGACTTCGGCACCACCGTCGGTTTCATGGAGTCCGCGGGATGGCGGCTGCCCGGGTTGGCGGCGTTCATGGTCACTGCGGCCGAGACGCTCGGCGGCGTGGGCCTGATTTTCGGTGCGCTGACGCCGCTGGCGGCGTGCGCGGTGGTCGCGTCGATGCTCGACGCGTGGGCCGTCAACGTGTCGCAGTCGGCTTTCTGGTCCGAACCGTTCAACGCGCCGTTCCTGATCGGCATCGGGGCCGCTGCGCTGTTGTTCGTCGGCGCGGGCGCCTACTCGGTCGACGCGAAGGTGTTCGGCCGCGTGTCATGGGGAAGGCGTGTCGCCGTCGGCCTGCTGGTCGTGGCTTTCGCCGCGGCGATCCTGACCTGGGTGGCGCTGCTCGGCACCAACCCCATCCATCTCACCGCCGGGGCGTGACACGCCAGCAAAGCGCTACCGACGAGTAGTCCCACAACCTACCCGGCGGTAAGAATTGCCAAGGTATTCCGAATCGTGACTCAAAGATTCCTTAGAGGTGACAGTTACCGTCGAGTACATGTGGATCGACGAAACCAGTGCCGATGTCATCAAGGTTGACTTCGAGGCGCTCTACCACGGCGATGTCCTGGTAGAAGGCGACACCTCAGAGCAGCTCGACGACGAGCACTCCCTGCGTACCGCCGTCTGACCGGACGCGCGCCGAGGGGTCGCGCCTTCGTTCCGACGGCTCGGCCGGAGGGCCCGAGCCGGTCTTGCTCATGCTTTGTCGATGAACCCGCCCGCAAAACCGGATCCCGTTTCTAAGCCACGTTCTCTTCTTCGTCGTCGGCGATCATGCCGCTGAGCCGGCCGCTGATGATCTCCTCGGCCTCGTCGACGATGCGCGCGACCAGATCCCCACACGTCGGGATGTCGTTGATCAGGCCCATCGCGGTGCCCACACTCCAAATGCCGGCGTCGAGGTCGCCGATCTCGTAGACCTTCACGCCGCGCGATCCGGCCACCAGGTCCTTGACGTCCTCGAACTGACCGCCGCGGTTGAGGATCTCGACCACCTCACGCGACACGGCGTTGCTGGCCACGCGGGCGGTGTTGCGCAGCGGCCGGAAGATCAGCTCGGTGTCGAGCTCGGTGCCCGCGACGATCGCTTCCTTGACGTTCTGGTGGATCGCCGATTCCACGGTGCACATGAACCGCGAACCCATGTTGATGCCGTCGGCGCCGAGCGCGAGCGCGGCCACCAGACCGCGCGCGTCGGCGAAGCCGCCCGAGGCGATCATCGGGATGTCGATCTTGGCCGACGCCGCCGGAATCAGCACCAGACCCGGGATGTCGTCCTCACCCGGGTGACCGGCGCACTCGAAGCCGTCGATGCTGATGCCGTCCACACCAAGGCTCTGCGCCTTGACCGCATGCCGCACCGAGGTGCACTTGTGCAGCACCTTGATGCCATTCTCGTGGAACATCGGCAGATGCGGCGCCGGGTTGGAGCCCGCGGTCTCGACAATCTTGATGCCGGAGTCGACGATCACCTGCCGGTACTCGTCATACGGGGGTGGGTTGATCGTCGGCAGAATGGTCAGGTTGACGCCAAACGGCTGGTCGGTCAGATCGCGGCACTTGGCGATCTCCTTGGCCAGATCGGCAGGTGTCGGCTGGGTCAGCGCGGTGATGAAGCCGAGCGCACCCGCATTCGCCACGGCCGCAACGAGTTCGGCGCGGCCGACCCACTGCATCCCACCCTGCACGATGGGATGCTCGATTCCGAACGTCTCGGTGAACTTCGTCCTGATACTCATCGCGTCTACCTCGTACCCCTTCTCTTCGCGCAAGCGCTCATCGGGGTTCTCTTTCTCTTCGCGCAAGCGCTCATCGGGGCGCCATCCGGATCGCGCCGTCCAACCGGATCACCTCGCCGTTGAGCATCGGGTTTTCGACGATGTGCACGGCCAGCGCGCCGTACTCGTCCGGGTCGCCCAGGCGGGCCGGATGCGGCACCTGCTTGCCCAGCGACTGCTGCGCCTCTTCGCGCAACGAACCCAGCAGCGGGGTCTTGAACAGACCCGGCGCAATGGTCACCACGCGGATGAACTCACGCGACAGGTCACGCGCGATCGGCAGCGTCATCCCGACCACCCCGCCCTTGGACGCCGAGTAGGCGGCCTGCCCGATCTGGCCCTCGAACGCCGCGACCGACGCGGTGTTGATAATGACGCCGCGCTCACCGTTGATGGGCTCTTGCTTGGCGATCCTTTCGGCGGCCAACCGCAGCACGTTGAACGTCCCGATCAGGTTTACCTCGACGACCTTCTTGAAGCCGTCGAGCGGAAACGGCCCGTCCTTGCTCAGCGTCTTGATCGCGTTGCCGATGCCCGCGCAGTTGACGTTGATGCGCAGCGGGCCCATCTTCTCGGCTGCGTCCAGTGCCGCGCTGACGGCGTCCGGATCGGTCACGTTGGTCTCGACGAACTGGGCGCGGTCCCCGAGTTCTTTGACCGCCTCTTCGCCCTTGAGGTCGATGACGACGACCGATGCGCCCCGGTCGAGCAGGCGCTTGGTGGTGGCCAGGCCGAGGCCCGATGCCCCACCGGTGACGACGGCTACGGCGTCCTTGATCTCCACTTTTGAGGGTGCTCCTTTCTGTCAGGCCCAGTCTCGTAAGACGGCTTCGGTGTCGGCTCCTGCTTGGCCGGGTGGTATCGGTGCCGGCGGCACGCTGCGGGAGAACCGCGGTGCGGGCATCGGCTGCAGATGCTCCCCGTCGCGATAGAAGGTGTTGCGCTCGGTGATGTGTGGCTCGGACTCCACCTCGCTGAACGACAGCACCGGCGTCACGCAGGCGTCACTGTCGGAGAACACCTTGGCCCAGTGGTCGCGGTCCTTGCCGGCGATGACCTCGCTGAACTTCGCGCGCAGCTCCGGCCAGCGGCTCGCGTCGTTCTGATCGGGCAGGTCGGCGTTCTCCAGGCCCAGACCCTTGAGGAACGCGGCGTAGAACTGCGGCTCGATGCACCCGACCGCGATGTAGCGGCCGTCGGCGCAGGTGTAGGTGTCGTAGTAGGGCGCGCCGCCGTCGAGGATGTTGACCCCACGCTGATCGGTCCAGAGGCCGTCCTGCAGAAAGCCCCAGATCATCTGCGCCAGCACGCTGGAACCGTCGATCATCGCGGCGTCGACCACCTGACCCTTGCCCGACGTCTGCCGTTCGAGGAGCGCCGACAGGATGCCGACAAGCAGGAACATCGAGCCGCCACCGAAGTCACCGGTCAGGTTCAGCGGGGGTACCGGCCGCTCGCCCGCCCGGCCGATCGAGTGCAGCACGCCGTTGAGCGAGATGTAGTTGATGTCGTGGCCGGCCTGCAGGCGGCGTGGTCCGGTCTGGCCCCACCCGGTCATGCGCCCGTAGATCAGCCGTTCGTTGACCTTCGCGCAGTCCTCCGGTCCCAGACCGAGGCGTTCGGTGACACCGGGGCGCAGCCCCTCGATCAGCACGTCGGCCTTGGCGACCAGCCGCAACACGAGTTCGCGGCCTTCGTCGCTCTTGAGGTCGGCGGCCACCGAGCGGCGGTTGCGCAGCGTGGCTTCGCGCTTGCTGGTGGGGACTCCCCCGAGCTTGCCCGGCCGTTCGATGCGGACGACGTCCGCGCCGAGATCCCCGAGGATCATCGCCGCGTGCGGGCCCGGTCCGATGCTCGCGAGTTCGAGCACCCGCAGTCCGTGCAGAGGTCCCGCCATGCTTACCGCCC
The DNA here is from genome assembly GCF_001499905.1 of Mycobacterium sp. GA-1285. Lineage (GTDB taxonomy): Bacteria > Actinomycetota > Actinomycetes > Mycobacteriales > Mycobacteriaceae > Mycobacterium. Next base: position 189,639 of record NZ_LQIS01000034.1, read on the forward strand.
TTCGTTGGACAATCGCTTCCGGATCGCCGACATAGCTTACTTGTATAACCAAGTGGTCCGGTTCTAGGGTGCAGCCATGACAACGCTGGATTCGGGCGCACCCACATATACCGGTATCGACGCTTTGACGGTCGAGCTCGCCGGCGGTGTGCTTTCGGTGACGCTGAATCGGCCCGACAGCCTCAACTCGCTGAACCGCGAGATGCTGGTCGGTATCGCCGACACTCTCAATACGGCGGCCACCGATCGGCGGGTCAAGGTCGTGCGACTCGGTGGCGCGGGCCGCGGCTTCTGCTCGGGCGCGGGCATCAGCGACGACGACCAGGCGCAGAAGAGTGTCGACGGCCCGGCCTCGGTGCTGGACGCCGCCAACGACGCGGTCCGCGCGATCGTCAACCTGCCGCAGCCCGTGGTCGCGGCGGTGCATGGGGCGGCGGCCGGCGTCGGCGTCTCTTTGGCACTGGCGGCGGATCTCGTTTTGGCTTCGGACGACGCGTATTTCATGTTGGCGTTCACCAAGATCGGGCTGATGCCCGACGGCGGCGCCTCGGCGCTGGTGGCAGCGGCGGTCGGGCGCAGCCGCGCGGCGCGGATGGCGCTGCTGGCCGAAAAGGTCTCCGCGCGTGAGGCTTACGAGTGGGGTCTGGCGACTGCGGTCTATCCGGCCGACGAGTTCGACGCCGAGGTCGACAAGGTGATCACCGCGCTGAAGTCCGGTCCGGCGGTGGCGCTGCGCAAGACCAAGCACGCCATCAACGCCGCCACGCTCACCGAGTTCGAACCCGCGTTGGGACGCGAACGGGAGGGCCAGCTGACATTGCTGACCTCGCGGGACTTCATCGAGGGCATCACCGCGTTCCAGCAGCGCCGCAAGGCGAACTTCTCCGACTTCTAGGGCAAGTCCTGCGCCGAGTGTGGGGTCGTCGCACACTCGGCGCGCAGAATGCGTGCGGGTAACCCACGTTCGGCGCAGCGAAAATCGGTGGACTCGATGGGCGCGCCTCCGCGACCATCGACGGGTGAGTACGCAATTCGACATTCAACAGCCGGTGCAGACCGCCGGTCGTTGGCGCGTGCTCGCACCATTCCACATCCGCGAGTACCGCCTGCTGATCGCGGCGGTGACGTTGTCGATCTTCGCCGACGGCATGTTCGCGGTGGTGCTGGCCGTGCAGGTCATCGAGCTGAACAACGATCCCGTGTCGCTGTCGATCGTGACGACTTGCTTCGGCGGTGCCCTGGTTGCGTTCGTGTTGGTCGGTGGGATCGCCGCCGACCGCTTCCCTCAGCGGTCGATCATCATTGCGGTCGAGACGGTCAACGTTCTCGCCTCATCGGCTATCGCGGCGCTGGGAGTGCTTGGCGCACTGCAGATTTGGCACCTGGCGGTCGGCGCAGCGGCCCTCGGTACGGCGGCGGCGTTCTTCTTCCCCGCCTACAGTGCGATCCTGCCGAGGATCCTGCCGCCCGAGCAGCTGCTGGCAGCCAACGGCGTCGAAGGCGTGGTGCGCCCGGTGTTTCAGCGCGCCATCGGTCCCGCCGTCGCCGGCGTGGTCGTCGGTGCGACGTTCCCGGCGCTGGGTACTGTGGCGGTAGCCGTGTTGTTCTGCGTCGGCCTGGCATTGCTCATCGCAACTCGGTCGTCGCTGAGACCTGCTGCACCACAGGAACACTCGCGCGTGCTGCGGGATCTTCGCGACGGCTTCGTGTTCGTGCTCGACACGCCGTGGCTGTTGTGGACGCTGCTGTTCGCGAGCATCTTCGTGCTGGTCGTCCTCGGACCGATCGAAGTGCTACTGCCGTTCATCGCCAAGGACCGCTTCGCCGACGGTGCGCGGATGTACGGTTTCATCCTCGCGTTCTTCGGGCTGGGCAGTGCGCTGGGGGCCCTGACGGTCTCGTCGGGCCGTATGCCGCGCCGGTATCTGTCGGTGATGCTGGGCATGTGGAGCCTGGGCGCCGTCCCGCTGATCGTGTTCGGTTTCACCACGTCGTTCGCGATGATGGCGGTCGCGACGTTCGTGGTCGGCTTCACCGACGGTGTCGGCATGGTCATCTGGGGCACGCTGCTGCAGCGACGCGTGCCGACGGCGATGCTGGGCCGGGTGTCGAGTCTGGACTTCTTCGTGTCGTTGGCGTTCCTGCCGGTGTCGTTCGCGATCGTGGGCCCGCTGTCGAAAGTCGTTTCGATGCAGATGATTTTCCTCATCGCGGGCACTGCTCCCGTGCTGGTTGCGGTGGTCGCGGTGTGGGCGGCCCGGATGCGCAGCGACGAGTTGGCACATCCGCTGGGGTGAGTCAGACGCCGAAAAACGGGTAAGAAGGAAGCCGACGACGAGAGGCGATCGGTGACGTTTTCCATCTGTGCCCGCGATCGGGCCACGGGGCAGTTAGGCGTGGGCGCCATCACGGCGATGTTGGGTGTCGGCAAGCTCGTCTCCCATGGTCGGGCGGGTGTTGGCGCCGCGGCTTCCCAGGCCATGATGAACCCGTACCTGGCCATAGACATTCTCGACTTGATGGCCGGGGGACTCAGCGCGCGAGAAGCGCTCGAGGAGGTGATAGGCCGAGACGACGGACGGGACTACCGTCAGCTCGGTGTGGTCGACGCGCATGGAAACACGGCCGCTTGGACTGGCGGCCGCACCGAAGGCTGGGCGGGTCATCTGCAGCGCGGAAGCGCTGTGGCACAAGGCAACCGACTGGTCGGAATCGAGACACTCGAGGCGACGCTGGACGCCTTCTACGACAACGAGAACCTCGACCTCGCGCACCGGCTCCTGTGCGCCCTCCAGGCCGGCGAGGCCACCGGCGCAGACAGGCAGGGCTCCCTGTCGGGCACGATCTACGTCGTGGGCACCGAGGAGTACCCGCTGTGGGACGTCCGTATCGACCACGCCCAAGATCCCGCTGCGGCGCTGGAGGCGCTTGTCGGGGAGTTCGAGGAAGGGCTTCTACCCCACATCGAGAAATTACCGACCCGGGCAGATTACGTGGGGCAGATGACGCGTGAGGCGATGGCCGAGGAGTGATCCCCTCACACGCCGAAGATCGGCGGCAGCGCGAGCACCATGACCAGACCCCAGAAGAAGTGGGTCAGCATCGGTGCGAGTATGCCGCCGGTCACCCGGCGCTCGAACGCGCAGATCGTGCCTAGGATGATCGCCGCGAAGCCGAGCATCGGGTTACCGGTGGTGGCCGCGGTCGCGATGACGTAGAAGATCGTCGAGATCAGTATCGGTTTCATCGCGCCCAAGGCCGTGTAGAGCGCACCGCGGAAGAACATCTCCTCGGCCAGGCCGTTGATCACGGTGATGAAAGCCACCAGCACCAAGGGTCCGTAGTCTGCGTATTCCAGTACGCGAGTGATGTATTCGCGCACACCAGGAATCTCGCGGGCGATCAGGCCGCCGACGACGAACACCGCGCCCAGCGCCAAACCCACTGCGGTGCCGGTGATCACGGGTCGTTGATTGCGGCCGCGGAAGCGGATGCATCCCATGTGCAGCGGGCCGGACAAGAGCGCGCCCAACGCCCACACCCCGGCCAAGGCCAACGTCAGCCAGTAGAACGACGAATCGCCCGGCGGCCGGGTGAGCGAATACCCGAGCAGCGCCGCGCCGATGACGAGCACGACCGCGACGACGATGCGCCTGCGCCGTACGACACTGGGCGGTTCGTGATGCGGGACGGGGCACGCGCTGACGATCTCGCGGATCTCCCGACGCAGCCCCGGGCGAGTCTGTGTCGACTCCGTCACGCCAGCCCCACTTTCGGCACGAGATGCAGCAGCGTGTCCACCCCGGTGCGCACCGCGCCGGCGACGGGTCCAGGCACGCCACCGATGAGCCCGAGCGCGGGCCGGACGATCGACGGTGTGACCGCACCGGCCACCTGCTGGAGACGCAACGTGTCCCCACCCGCCCAGTCGGGGTCGGTGTCGGCGAGGTGGTGCGGGTCGGTGAGCTCGTCGACGGGTCGACGCCGACGGCTCGCCAGCGCCCGCGTGATCCCCTCCTCGATGCCGACCAGCCCGGCGGGCGGGTCCGGCACGAACTCACGCAGCCGGGCGTCCGATGCGATCATCGGATGGTCCAGTGACTGCACCAGATCCGCCGCCAGACCGCCCGGCACCGGCAACACCGCTGCGGTCACCCACGAGACGAGGCCGGTGTCGATGCCGTTGACCGGGAGTTCGGCCCGCCACTTGCCGGCGATGCGGGCGTACGTCCGCAGCAGATCGGCGTACGACGTGGTCTCCGGGCCGGTGATGTCGTACGCCCCGGCGGGCACACGCTCGCTGTCCGCGGCGGCGACGAGGTAGTGCAGTACATCGCAGATCGAGATCGGATCGATCGGGTTGGCCGACCACGACGGCATCGGGATCACCAGAAACCGATCGCCCACATAGCGCAACATCTCGAACGACGTCGACCCCGCCCCGACGATGATGGCCGCACCGAGCCACACCACGTCGGCTCCGCCGTCGACATGCAGCGCCTCGGCGACCTCCGCGCGGCTTGTGAGGTGTTCGGAGAGGTCGTCACCGTCGGGCACGAACCCGCCGAGATACACGATGCGACGCACACCGGCGTCCTTGGCTGCCCTCGCCGCGTTGGCCGCCGCGCGGTTGTCCGCGTCGCGGAAATCGGGCTGTCCGATGCCGTGCACGAGGTAGTACACGACGTCGATGGGACCGGCGTCGGCGAACGCCGACCGCGCCGAATCTTCGTCGTGAGCGTCCAACGCGACGGCGGTGACGCGATCCTGCCACCCGAAATCGGCCAGTCTGTCCGGATTTCGGCTTGCGGCGACGACGTCGTGGCCCTCGGAGAGCAGCGCGGTGACCAGACGGGAGCCGACGTAACCGGTCGCGCCGGTCACCAGAGTGCGAACACGTTCCACGGTAGGGCCTGTACCCGGATCGGACCCGGGAGAATCTAGCCCGTCGCGTCCCGGTGCAGATCGATCAGGTGCTGGTACACCTGCGCGTTGTAACGGTTGTGGTTGACCTCTGCGTCACTGAGGTCGCGACGCACCTTGCCCGGCACCCCCGCGACCAGGGTCCGCGGCGGCACCACGAAGCCCTGCGGCACCACCGCGCCAGCCGCGATCAGCGCACCATGGCCCACGGTCGCGCCGTTGAGGATGACCGCCCCCATGCCGATCAGCGCCCCGTCCTCGATGACGCACCCGTGCAGTACGGCGTTGTGCCCCACGCTGACCTCTTCGCCGATGCAGACCGGAAACTCCGGGTCGACGTGCACGGTCACCCCGTCCTGGATGTTGGTGCCGAAGCCGATCTCGATGGGCTCGGCCTCGGCCCGCAGGGTGGCGCTGTACCAGACGCTGGCCCGTGCGGCGAGCGACACCTGGCCGATCAGGCTCGCGTTGGGTGCCGCCCAGGCCTCGGCGTGCAGCGACGGCGTGCGACCACGGATGGGAACGATCAGCGGCTCAGGCATGCGGCTCATCGTAGGCATCGGCCGTTCACCGCCGTTCGGGGCACCATGTGGGCAGACTGACAATGCGCAGGTCAGACGGCCCGTATTGCCCGTTCGGCGAGGTGACGACTTTGGCAGTCACGAAGAACTGCCTCTAACATGCGTTGCGACCTGTCTAGCTGAGGAGCCGTAAGTGAAGACTCGCACCAGCAAAACCCTTGGTGCCACTGCCGGGATCGCCGCGATCGCCTTTTCGGTGCCGCTGGCCGTGACCGCGTACGCCGATCCGCCCGCGCCCGAGCAGCCGGCCGAACCGACCACCACGGTAGAGGTCGAGATCCCCAATCCCGAGGGGAAGGGCTGTGACGCCTTCAAGGAGGCGGTGCCCAACTGGAAGTCGCTGAACAACCTTCCGGTGGGCCAGGCTTTGCAGGCCATCCCGGATGCCAGCACCTTCTACTCCGCGATCTCGGGCGGCTTCAATCCCGCCGTGAACGTGGTGCCTGTCTTGGAGAACGGCCCGTACGTGGTCTTCGCGCCGACGAACGAGGCGTTTGCCGCACTTACGCCCGCACAGCTCGACGCGCTGAAGGCCAACCCTGCCGCGCTGACGGACTTCGACTACTACCACGTGTTCCTCGGGTTGCTCGGACCCAAGGACGTCGGGGGTCAGCGGCCCACCCAGCAGGGTGCGGAGATCAAGGTGACCGGTGAGAACGCCGACGTCACTATCAACGACACCGCCAAGGTGGTCTGCGGTGGCATCCAGGCGGCGAACGCCCGGATCTACCTGATCGACGCGGTGCTCGATCCGGCCAACCCGCCGCAAGCCGTCACGCCGTCAGGGACCTCGACCAGCGAGACGACCACCACCACGACCACTGAGACCACCGAGCCGGCCGCCCCCGCCGAACCGACGCCGGCTGCCGAGGCTCCGATCGGCTGATCTCGGCCGCGAACGCGAAAAGCCCCCGAAACGCCGTTGTTTCGGGGGCTTTGGCGTTGGGGCGGTTAGACGGCGAGCCGGCCAGTCGCCTAAGTCGCGTTAAACACCCAAGTCGCGGCCGATGATTTCCTTCATGATCTCGGTGGTGCCACCGAAGATCGTCTGGATGCGCCCGTCGACGTAAGCGCGCGCCACGCGGTACTCCATCATGTAGCCGTATCCGCCGTGCAGCTGCACGCACTGGTCAACGACCTTCTTGGCGACCTCGGTCGCCCACCACTTGGCCTTGGCCGCCTCGACCGCGGTCAGCTCACCGTCGACCACTCCCTGCAGGCAGCGGTCGATGTAGTTCTCGGTGACGTCGAGCTCGGTCTCCATCTCCGCGAGCAGGAAGCGGTTGTGCTGGAAGCTGCCGATCGGCTGTCCGAAAGCCTTGCGGTCCTTGGCATATTGCAGCGTCTCGTCGAAGACCCCGCGGGCACCGGCGATGGCCGAGATGGCGATACCCAACCGCTCCGAGGGCAGGTTGGTCATCAGGTGGTAGAAGCCGCGTCCCTCCTTGCCCAGCAGGTTGGCGTTCGGCACGCGGACGTTCTCGAAGTGCAGCTCGGAGGTGTCCTGCGAGTGCAGGCCCATCTTGTCGAGCTTGCGGCCGCGGCTGAACCCCTCCATGTCGCGCTCCACCACGAACAACGAAAAGCCCTTGTGCCCGGCCTCGGGATCGGTGCGGGCCACGACGACAACCAGGTCGGAGTTGATGCCCGACGAGATGAAGGTCTTGGACCCGTTGATGATCCAGTCGTCACCGTCGCGCACCGCGGACGTGCGGATGCCGGCCAGATCGCTGCCGGCACCGGGCTCGGTCATCGCGATCGCGATGATCATCTCACCGCTCGCGATGCCCGGTAGCCAGCGCTTCTTCTGCTCGTCGTTGGCCAGCTCCTTGAAGTACGGCGCGACGACGTCGTTGTGCAGGCTCAGCGCGGGGCCATGCACACCGGAGCGGGCGGTCTCCTCGTCGATGATCGCGTTGAACCGGAAGTCATCGGAGCCACCGCCGCCGTACTCCTCGGGCATGTTGAACCCGATGAGACCGTACTTGCCTGCTGCGGTGTAGGCCGACCGGTCGACGATGCGCTCGGTCTCCCATTTCTCCTGGTTGGGTACGAGCTCGCGTTCGATGTACTCGCGGACGGTGTCCCGAAACGCCTCGTGTTCGGCGTCGTAGATGGTTCTTTTCATGAGTGTCTTCTCTTCCTCGCGTCTTCCTCGCGCAAGCGCTCGTCAGCGTGCTTACTTGGCCTTCCAAACAGGCTGGCGCTTCTCGGCGAATGCCAGCGGTCCTTCCTTGGCGTCCTCTGAGCGGATCACCGTCGAGATCTCGCGCATGGTCCTCGACCATCCGGCTTCGTCACCGGTGATGACGTCGTCGTCCACTCCCATCGCCACCCGCTTGCTCGCCCACACCGCAAGCGGGGCATTGCAGGTGACGCGTTCGGCGAGTTCGAGTGCGGCCTCGACCGCGGTGCCGTCGGGCACCACTCGGTTGATCAGGCCCCACTTCAGGGCATCGGCCGACGACATCGGCTCGCCGGTGAACAGCAACTCCATCGCGACCTTTCGCGGCAGGTGGTCGACGATGCGGAACACCCCACCCGCGGCGGCGATGAGGCCCCGTTTCACTTCGGGGAGACCGAATTTCGCGCGCTCCTCGGCGACCACCAGATCGCTGGCGAGCGCGATCTCGGTCCCTCCGCCCAGCGCTGTGCCGTTCACCGCGGCGATGGTCGGCTTGTCGATGTAATGCCGAACGTACCCGGCGAAGCCCCACTCGGGGTGTTGCGGGTGGTACAGGTTTTCCCGTCGCGCGATGGCCTTGAGATCGGCACCGGCACAGAACGATTCACCTGCACCGGTGATCACCACCACGCGCACCTCGGGGTCGTCCTGAGCCAGCTGCAACGCATCGCCGACAGCGGCGCTGACCGCACTGTTGACGGCGTTGCGCGCCTCCGGTCGGTTGATCGTGACGAGCATGACGTTCCCGCGGCGCTCGGTCAGCGCCGCGGGGGTCGTCATCGCTCCCGTCACAGCAGCTCGAGGATGGTGGCGTTGGCCTGGCCGCCGCCCTCACACATGGTCTGCAGACCGTACTGAATGCCGTTGTCGCGCATGTGGTACAGCAGCGTCGTCATGATCCGTGCACCCGAGCCGCCGAGCGGGTGGCCCAGCGCGATCGCACCGCCGTTCGGGTTCAGCTTCTTCTCGTCGGCGCCGATGTCCTTGAGCCACGCCATCGGAACCGGCGCGAACGCCTCGTTGACCTCGAAGGCCCCGATGTCGTCGACGGACAGGCCGGAACGCTTGAGCGCCTTCTGGGTTGCCGGGATCGGCGCGGTCAGCATGATCACCGGATCGGCGCCGGCCAGCACCGCGGTGTGCACGCGGGCCAGCGGCTTGAGGCCCAGTTCCTTGGCCTTCTCCGCCGACATGAACAGCAGCGCCGCCGAACCGTCGGAGATCTGCGACGAGTTGCCGGCGTGGATCACGCCGTCCTCGCGGAAGGCGGGCTTGAGTTGGCCCATCTTCTCCAGCGTGGTGCCGCGACGGATGCCCTCGTCCTTGAGAACGGTATTCCCCTCGTCGTCCTTGATGCCGACGATCTGATCGTCGAACGCACCGGCATCCTGTGCGGCGGCGGCCTTTTCGTGTGAATCGAGCGAGAACTGGTCGAGATCGGTGCGGCTGAAGCCCCACTGCTCGGCGATCATCTCGGCCCCGATGCCCTGGTTCGGAGTCTGCTTGTAGCGGTTCTTGAAGTTCGCCGAGTACGGGTTGCCGCCGTTGGCCAGCGAGGCGCCCATCGGGGTGCGCGACATCGACTCGACACCGCCGGCGACGACGACGTCGTAGTGGCCGGCCACCACGCCAGCGGCGGCGAAGTGCACCGACTGCTGGCTCGAACCGCACTGGCGGTCGACGGTGACGCCGGGGACGGTCTCCGGCCACCCGGCAGTCAGCAGGGCCGTGCGACCGATGTCGAGGGCCTGCTCACCGGCCTGCATGACGCAACCCCAGATGACGTCGTCGACGAGCGCGGGGTCGACGCCGGCGCGCTGCACCAAACCGTTGAGAACCTGCGCGGACAACTCAGCCGGATGCACACCGGAAAGCCCTCCGTTGCGCTTGCCGACGGGCGACCGTAGTGCCTCGACGATGACGGCTTCAGCCATGACACTTCTCCTTCGAAGTTCGATGATTCACCCACACGCGGGGGTCCACCCCCGAACGTAATTGAACAAGGTTTACTAGGTCAACCTACTAGTTGGTGGGCATGGTTGGTGGACCGGCGGCAATTTCCCTGGCTCGAAGTGGGCGACTCACATGGTTTACTGAGTTGCACAGCTGGCCGCCTGGTCAGCGGCAACGTCGTGGGAGTTGGAGTGGCTCGAAGTACACCGTTGGCGCCGATGATCGGCCCGGACGGCGTCGGCGCCGGAACGACGGTGCGGTCCCCGAAGACGGCCGAACTCGTCGCGGGCACGCTGCGCCGGATGGTGGTCGACGGCCAGCTCAAGGACGGCGACTTCCTGCCCAACGAAGCCGAGCTGATGGCGCATTTCGGGGTGAGCCGGCCGACGCTGCGGGAAGCGGTCAGGGTCCTGGAATCCGAACGCCTCGTCGAGGTGCGGCGCGGCTCGCGCACCGGCGCCCGCGTTCGCGTACCCGGCCCCGAGATCGTCGCTCGCCCCGCCGGCTTGCTGCTCGAGTTGTGCGGCGCGACGATCGCCGACCTGATGACGGCGCGCGCCGGGATCGAGCCGATGGCGGTTCGGCTGCTCGCTGAGTCCGGTTCGGCCGGGGCGTTCGACGAGCTCGACAGCCTGCTCGAAGAGCACGTGCCGTCGGGCTGGCAGAACGACACCCTGGCCGAGACGACGGGCGACTTCCACCGGCGCGTTGTCGAGTTGTCGGGCAACGCGACGCTGTCCATCATCGCCGGGATGCTGCATGAGATCACGGTGCGCCACAACGCATTTCTCTTCAAGGAACGTCGACCGGTCTCCCGAGCCGACTTCGACAAGTTGATGCGCTCGTACCGGAAGTTGATGCAGCTCCTGCGATCCGGCGACGGCGCGGCCGCCGAAGCGCATTGGCGCAAGCACCTCGACACCGCCCGGGAATTGCTCCTGCAGGGACTCGAGGACGTCAAGGTCCGCGACGTCATGGGTTAGGGAGCGTCGGCCCTGTCCTTCTGCCACGTCACGTGGACGGGCACGGTGTCGTCCCAGGGTTGCCGCGTCACCACATCGGCGACCTTGAAGTAACCGCGCTCGAACTCGCCGGTCGCCGCGTCGACCAACCGGTATTCCTGGCGCTGCTTGTGGATCGGTTGCCCGTCGATCAGCACCACTCGGACCTCGCCCGGTTCGAACTGGCAACGCTTCTGCAGGGCCTCGATGAGCTGTTCGTTGTGCATATGGCCGTCGCCGAAGTTCCACCCGATCGCGGTGCTGCAGATCCGCTCACCGTCGGTCAACACATAGTCGTCCTCGTTGTGCCCGGCCATCGCCCGATGAGCGAGGGTGAACATCGCGCGGCCGTGAGTGTTGAACGCGCGGAACGCGTATCCCATGTAGAGGTACATCTGCGCGGTTTCCGGGCTGCCGTAGTAGCGCTCCATCTGTGCCTGCGGCATGCTCGCGATCGAGACGACGTTTTCCTCGATCTTCGCCGAGGCCGACGGTTTCACACACCACAACCCGGTGTCCCAGTTGCCGGCGTAGTAACGCATGCCGGGCAGGAAGGACACCTTGCGCGGGAACAGGTTTCCCATCACGACGGTGCCTGCGACGACGGCGAACAACACGATCGGCCACGGGCTCTGCAGGTCGCCGAGGCCGATCCCAGCGTGTCCCACGAAAAGCGCGAGCACCGAGAACATCATGAAGACGTTCCACTCCAACGGCACACCCATCGGGATCGACGACAGGATGCCGAAGTGGAAGACCAGCATCACGAACGCGGCGATGTAGGTCGGCCAGCCGCCGTGGGAGAAGAACAGCACCAGCGGGACCAATCCCTCGATGGCCGTGCTGAAGTGCGCCAGCCACCGGGACGCCCGCCCGGGTCGCAGATCGTCCGGAAAGTGTTCGAAGAACCTGCGTTTGATCCACTTCGGCCGAAACACCGGGTTGTTGCTCATCATCGTGGAGATGACGAACGGGAAGTGCTTGTTGAGCTTCGACGTCGCCGCGCCGAGCCAGATCGTCAAGCACACCAGCTTGGCGGCGATGATGATGTCGGGCCCGGCGAACAGGAAGCAGACCGCCAGCGAGGCGTACACCTCGCCGCGCGCGGCCAGAAAGATCACCTTGTCGCGCAGGCCGAGCACGGCGAGGACGCCGAGGATCGCTGCGATCTGCCACACCGGCAGGACGCCTACCGTCGTCCCCAATTCGGGTATCGGTCCGGTGCCGTCGGAGAACAGCGCCACGACGAGCAAGACCAGGAGTGCGCCGTAGAGCAGGGCGTCGAACGGTGTGCGGGTGTCGCCTTTGGTCAGCGGGATGCGGGTCGGCCACGGAGGCAGCCGGATGGTGTTCGGCCGCAACCAGTACAGGATCGAACCCATCGGCGGGAAGAACCGGTTGTTCAGTGGTCCGAAGCCACAGCCGAGGCCGACGACCTCGAACAACATCGTGTACAGCACGACCTTTTCGAAGACGATCGGCTCGTTGTACCAGGAGGTGACGTTGGTGAACCCGTCGATTCCCGTGGTGGTGAGCACCACCAGCCAGGCACCGAGGATGTAGAGCAGAATCTTGACGACGTAGAACAGGTGCAGCACGACCGGCGTCCCGAACCCGACCTCGGCCCAGTGCCGGGCCATCGGCACGATCTTCTCGGCGCGACTGCCCTTACTCCACTCCTCGAAATCGACGACGGGCGCGTCCTGCTTCAAAAACCCCATGGCAACACAGACTAGAACGTGTTCTATCTATACGGCTCCAGATACTCACGTCCGCTTCGCGAAAACTACACCAGGGTCGCGATCGCCGAGGTTTCGCGACCCTGGTGTGCGGTTCGCGAACTGCGTGGGCTGTCGTTAGGCGTCGGTCTTGGCCGGCGGCCGGTAGAAGATCGCCAGCTGACCGATGCCGCCGAGCAGGCCCAGACCCAGCGAGATGACCAGACCCCACCAGCCGTGCAGCAGGTCGTAGAAGCTCGTCGAACTGAACAGCAGATGGTCGAGGCTGAGCTTGCCCGCGCCGATCGTGGCGATGCCGACGGCCGCGGCGGCGAGCACGAGGTTGTACTCCCAGCCCTCCTTGACGATGAAGAAGCCGTTCGGCCGGTGCACGGTCCAGGCCGCGACGAGCATGAGCGCCACGAAGCCCGCGGCCGGTATCGGGGTCAGCAGGCCGACCGCGAGACCGATGCCGGCCGCCATCTCCGTCGTCGCGGCGACTCGGGCATGGAACTTGCCGGGCTTCATACCCATGCTGTCGAACCACCCGGCAGTGCCGCTGAGGCCTCCGGGCCCGAAGAACTTGTTGTAGCCGTGGGCGGCCATGGTCAGACCCAGGACCACCCGCAGGATCAGCACTCCGACGTCGTACGCAGTCATGCAACAAAATCTAGGCCATCTGTTAAGCCGCTGCCCAGCCCCCTTCCGTAAGTGGCTGGCGTCGAATCTGAAGTTGTGATCGATATCGCGGCGGAACTCGAGCACAACCTCAGTTTGGGCGCCGAAGTTCGGTTTCCAACCTCTGGACATAGGAGTCGATGTCGCCGATCGCCGACTCGGCCGCATGCACGCTGACGGCAATGGTGTCTCCGATGCCGTGTACGCCGTGCGTCACGCCCATCATCGGAGAGAGCGCCGGGAATCCGGCGGTGAGCACCACGGGCGAGTCTCCGAAGCGCAGGTCGGCGGATGCGCGGTTCACACTCGAGACGACGGTGTTCCCTATGACCGTCGGGGAACGCAGTGTCGGGTCGAACTGCTCGACGCCCCAACGCAATAACGCAGCGGGTACCGAAGCCGACGCTCGGTTGGCCGCAACCATCGCGGGATGTGCCGCCCGACGACGCCGTTGTTCAAGGTCGTCGGCGATGCGCCCGGTACGCGCAGCGAACGGCAGATCCGGATAGAGGCCCACACCCACATTGCCGAAATGGTTGTGCGCGCGTCGCTCGCCCGTTTTCGCCATAGGCACTTCGGCACCCAGCAGCGACGCGTCGTCACCGAATTCCCGCAAGTGTCCGGCCAACGCCTCCGATATCGCGGCCAATACACCCACCGTCACCGTAGGCCCCCGAATCTCCGACCGCCGCATGACCACTATCCGAATGCTGCGCAACCCTTCCGGCCGAGCATTGCTCCGCAGCGCAGGACGCGATTGCGCCGGCGGCGGAACCGATCCGGTCGAGGTATCGCGCACGAGCCCGCGGTGAGCCCGGGCAGCCGCATAACCGCGCCATGGCAATTTCAGGCCCGGAAATGGTTCGGGCGCCGGGACACTCGGGACCGGCGCTGGCCGCCCGAACAACCACGCGGCCGACGCCGACGACCGCATACCGTCCCCGAGCGCGTGTGCCACCTGGACCACGGCAACGGTGCCGAGTGCCGCTCCGGGAAGGTTCTCCACACGCGGGAAGATGTGCATCCGCCACGCCATGACCCGCGGGTCGAGTTGGTCAGAGGCCAGTCCCGCCACCATCGCCAGGCATTCCGCCCGACTGCTACCCGCGGCGTGCATGACGAACTGGTTGGGCGAGACGTCCGCGGTGACCCACCGCGGATACGTCAGCGGATTGCCGTCACGCACCCGCAGGCGCAGCTCGCTGCATCCGCGCGCCCGGTCGCCGAGTTGCGCCACCGCCGCGCCGAGGTCAACGGCTCCCGCGAAACCGTAGAGCAGAAACTGATCGCTGGGGATTTTCGCCGACAGCCAATACGTCTGCGCGTCCGTCGCAGCCAGTCGCCGCCCCATGCCTCCAGGCTAAGCGCGCACCTCGCCGATGAAGTCGACGATGTGGCGGGCGACGGCCTCGGGCTGTTCCAGCTGCAGAAAGTGACCCGCCCGCTCGACGGTGGCGACCTCGCTACCCTCCGGCAGAACCCGCTCCACCCACCGCGCGTAATCGACTGAGGCACAACCATCGTCGGTGCCGTGCAAGTACAGCGTCGGCAGCTGCGGCGCCGACAGCCAATGCCGGTGCAGTTCGGCGTACTGCGCGGGTGGTCTGCTGTTGCGCACGGCGGCCCGGTAGTACCCGAGCGCGGCGCGCCAGTTCTCGGGCGCGCCGATCGCGTCGAGGACGTGAGCGACGTCCTCCGTGGCGTCGTAACCCGGCGACCACTGGCGCCACAGGCGGGGCACCACCCAGGACGCGGATCGCTCAGGCACTCCGGGTAATTGGAAGTACATGATGTACCAGCTGCGCAACAGCTGACGGGGCACTTGCGCGGCCAGCCGGGCAGCATCGGGCACCCGGCCCAGCGGCCGGAACGATGCCGGTGGTGGCACCGACATGATCACGGCCTTCGCGAAGGGGCTGTCGGGCATCGCGGCGAGCCCGGCACCGGCGATCGCTCCCCAGTCATGCCCGACGAACACGTCGCGCCCCGTCGGCCCGGCCGCGTCGAGCACCCGCAGCGCATCGTCCATCAGCGCCCCGACGTGGTAACTGCCGTCCGAGGCGGTCGACGACGGTGCATACCCCCGCATGAACGGCGCCACCACCCGCCATCCCGCATCGGCCAATCGCGGTGCAACCTTGCGCCATCCATGCGCAGTGTCAGGAAAACCGTGCAGACACAACGCAATCGGCGCGCCGACGGTGCCCCAACTGAAAGCGCGCAGCCGCGCACCCGGCGTCTCGACGTCGAAGAGTTCGGGTTCGGCCACTACGGCCCCTACACCGGGTCGAACTTCGAGATGAGCCAGCGGCCGTCGATCTTCTCCAACGTCACCCGCACACTCGACGCGGTATCCGTCGGAGCGTCCTGGCCCATGACCACGGTCTGGTTGACGAACACCAGCACCACCGCCTCGTCGGGATCGGCCGACACGGATGCGGCCGCCGGCACGGAGGCCACCGCGGAGATCTGCTTCTGCTTCGCGCCGGGAATCACCACGTCGTTGATCAGCCCGGTGTAGGACTCCTGGAACTCGCCGGTCAGCAGGTTGCGGGCATCGTTGAGTTGCTGTTCGACGGTGTCGGGCTTGTACGACAGCATCGCCACGGTGCTGTCCTTGGCGACCTGGACCGATTCGGACCGCACCGCATCCGCGTTGCGCACGGAGTTGTCGACCCACTTCAAATAACCCGCTCCGCCTGCCAGCAAGAGGACCAATGCGGGCAGCACGCCGAAGGCGAAGACGCGCGCCCAGTTGATGCCTCGCCCGCTGGCGGACTCGGTCGGCGCTGCCGGCTCGGACGTCGCCGATTCGGACGTCGCCGGCTCGGTCGGCGCTGCCGGCTCGGTCGGCGCTGCCGGCTCGGTCGTCGCCGCTTCAGTCGTCGCCGCATCAGTCGTTGCCGCCTCGGAGGTCGTCGCGGATGCAGAGGCCGCCGCGGGTGCGGTCGCCTCCGCGGCCGCCGAGGTGGATTCGGTCGTCTCCGTGGACTTGGTCGTCTCCACGGGGGCGGCCGTCGTCTCGGCCGTCGGTTCCGTCACCTCGACCGCCTCGGATGCCGACTCCGTGCCCTTCTCGGCGGACTTGTCGGGGGCGTTGTTGTCGCGCTTGCGCCTCGGAAGTCGATGTCTATTGCTCACGGTACGAACTCCACATTCGAGATCTTGGCCTCGTCGTCGCCGGTCTTCTGCACCGTGATCCTCATCCGCCAGGACCGCGGCTGCTGCTCGGGTGCGCCGGCATTGGTCGTGTTGACGGTCACCGCCACCAGCACCCTGGCCTCGTTGTCGGTGAACGACTCGATTCCCGCCTCCGAGATCCTGCCCTCCGACTTGGACTGCGCCTGCTTGACCACCTCGATGAACGGTTGCGCACGGGCCTGGAAGTCGTCGTAGAACGTTCCGGTCGACGATTCCAGCACACGCTGCACATCCTGCTCGGCGTGCTCGTGGCTGATCGTCGTCAGGTTCAGCGCGCCCTGCCGGCCGACCTGCAGGTACAGGTTGCGCAGATCCTCGGTTTGCCGCGACTCGTACGCCCGGTATCCGAGCCATCCGGTCAGCGCCGCGAGGGCCACCACGACCACCAGGCCGACGATCGTCGCCAGCCGCACGTGCGACATCGGCGGCTTGGGCGGGGTGGATTCCGCGTCACCGTCGGCGGTGTCGGCGGTCTTGGCGGTGTCGGCGGTCTTGGCGGTGTCGTACTCCTGGACGTCGCCGGCATCCTCTGTGGTCTCGGCAGCCGGTGTCGTCGACTCGGCACTCTCGGGATTGGCTTCTGCGTCGGGCGTCGACCCGCTCACGTCCTTGTCGGGAGTGGTCTCGTCTGCCATCTAGGTTCCTCTGCGGCCCGCGGGCCAAGTCGGGGTCGGTACAGGTCGGCTTCAACCTACGTGTCCGACACCATAGCGTCGGAGGCTGCCCACGAAACGGCACCGTCCGTTGTCGGTGTCAAGGCGCCAAGTTCAGCGTCAGCTCCCCGGCGGGACGAGCATCGACTGCCACGGGCGCTCCCCCGCCGCACCGTTGGCCAGGTTGGACTGGGTGTAGACCTTGCCGTCCGGTCCGACGTACTCACCGGACGCGGGGTCGTATTCGGCGGCCGCGACGGGCAACGGCGGCGTTCCCGGCGGAGGAAGCGTCACCGCGACAGGGATATCCGGCGGCACATGCGGGATGGGCTGCCCGGACAACGTCGCATTCGGATCGCCCTTCCAGTTGTAGCCGTCGTTGAGCGGCACGTACTGCTCGTCGCTTTCGCACATCTGCCACGTCGGTGCCCGCTTGCCCGGCACGGTGACACACGGCAGGTTGCGGGCGCCGCGGACGTTGAACGGCGCGTCCTGCGGTGTGCGGCAGTACAGGTCCCCGTTCGGCCGGTCGGGGTAGTCCTCGAAGACGGGCACGCGCTGCTGCTGAGCGGGCAGGAACCCGGTCGTGCACGGCGGCGGCAGGTTCTGCGGCGGCAGGGGAAGCGGCGCGGGAAACGCGGGCAGGATCGCATTGAGGTTGAAGATGAGCGAATCGCCCATGTAGTCCTGCTTGGTGTTGCGCTTGTGCACACCCACGGCCTGCGTGACGGCGGTGCCCTGCGGTAACAACACCAGCAGCTGCTCGAGGCTCGGCTGGTAGGCCAGCGCGACCTCCCCGATGCTGACCAGGTTGGCCAGCACGATCGGCAGGGTCGGCTGCAGCCGTTCGAACAGGGCGCGCACCTCGTCGGCGGCCCCCGGCCCCTTGGCCAGAATTCCCGACACCGCCGGATCCTGGCTCTGCAGTTGGCCGCTGATGCTCGCCAGGTTCGCCGCCCACGCCTGAATGGAGCCGGCAGTGTCGGTCTGGGTGTCGAGTATCGGCTTGGACTGGTCGATCAGCGTCAGCAACGGGTCGAGGTTCTTGCGGGCGTCGACGGCCAGCGTGGCGCTCCCGTTGACCAACCGGCGCAGCTCGGGTCCGAGTCCGCCCACCGCGGTGTAGGCCTCGTCGACGACGGTCCTCAAATTCTCCTGAGGAATCGCCTGAAGGCCGCTAGCCGTTTCGTTGAGGACCGTATTGATATCGGTCGGAACCCTTGTGCGACTCAACGGAATCACGTCGCCGTCCTCGAGCCGCGGGCCTTCGCCGCTGCGAGGGAGCAACTGGACGTACTGCTCACCGACGGCGGACACGCTGTGCACCTCGGCTTCGAGGTCGGCGGGGATCGGAATATCGGAGTCCAGCGACAGCACCGCTTCGACTCCCCTGTTCGTGAGGTCGACGCTTTTCACTTCGCCGACCTGCACGCCGCGGTAGGTGACGTTGCCCCGCGGATACAGTCCGCCCGTCTCCGGCAATTCGACCGTGACGCGGTACTGCCCGACACCGAGCAGGCTGGGCAGCCGCATGTATCCGAAGACCATGATGCCCAACGCGAGTGTCGCGATGACGGAGAAGATCGCCATCTGGATGAGAATCTGCCGGGTCATTCGCATGCTACGGCCCCTGATCCCAGCGATACGGAGCGACCAATGGGTTGCCGCCCGGTGGCGGCACGTGGTGGTTGCACGGGCTGGGGAACTGGCCGATGGTGCGTCCCCACTGCAGTTCCAACCAGGTCAGGTTGCATTCGAAACGCGTTCCGGTGAAGAAGCTCGAATCGATTCTGCTCAACGTCAAATCGACCACCAACGTCAGGTTCGCGTAGTCGCCGCGCATCCAATTGAGCAAGGTCTCCTTCGGGAACGGGAAGGTCGGCAGGAAGCTCAGCGCGCGGGTCAACGCGGGGCCCGCATCGGCCAGCTCCTCCAGCACCACGCCGAGGTCCCTGAGCTCTTGCACCAGAGCGTCTTTCGTCTGGTTGACCGAGTCGGCGGCCAGCGCGCTGAACCGACCCAGCTGGGTCAGCACCTCGGCCAGGTTCTGCCGCTGATCCCGCAGCACGGCCAGGGCGTCGGGAATGGTTCGTAATGCCCTGTCCAAGACCGGCTTCTGCTCGGCGATCTGCCCTATCAGATTGTTCAGACTCTCGGTGGCCTCGATGATGTCCTGCTTCTGGTCATCAAGGTGACCGATCGCGATGTCGAGCTGTTCGATGAGGCTGCGCAAGTCGTTCTCGCGGCCGGTGAACGCGACACTGAGCGCCTCGGTGATGTCGTGGATGTTGCCGATCCCGCCGCCGTTGAGCAGCAGCGCAACCGAGGCCAACGCCTGTTCGGTGCTCGGATAAGCGCTCGACGACTCCAGCGGAATCAGTGAGCCTTCTTTCAGCTTGCCCACCGGCGGCGCGTCGGTCGGCGGGGCCAACTCGATGTGCAAGGACCCCAGCAGGCTTGTCAGCCCGAGCTTGGCCGTCGCGTTCGCGGGCAGTTCGACGTCACCGTTGAGTTCCATCGTCACCAGCGCGTGCCAGTCTTGACGCTCGATTTTCCGCACGGTGCCGACGTTCACATCGGCAACCCGGACACGGGAATTCGGCTCGATGTTGTCCACGTCGGGCATCTGCGCCTGAATCGTGAACGCCCCCGGGCCGGTGCCCTGGACGCCCGGCAACGGCAGCGAGTTCAACCCCTGCCAGTCCGAACAGCCCGACAGCAGTGCCGCGGATACCGCCGCCACCGCCACTCTGCGAAACAGCCTGCGCCGCATCATGGCCCGACCCCCTGGGGCACCATCAGCCCGTGCAGGCCATCGACCGGATTCGTGGAGACCGGCGCCTCCGCCGCCAATGGCGGACCCGCGGGTGGCGGCGGTGCCGAAGCCGCCGGCGGCGGTGGACCGGCGGCCGACGACGGTGGCGCTGCCGGAACAGGTTGCGGCGGAATGTAATCCGGACGCAGCCAGTCCTCGCTGTAGGTCAGCTCGTTCGGACGCGTCGTGGCACCGACGAAGACGTTCTGCATGATGGGCAGGAAGTTGTACTGGCGGTTCTTCAGGATCGGCGCCAGGTACTGCACGCACAGCTTCGCCGACTGCTCGGCGTTCAGCCGGGACGCGGCCTGAATGCTGCCGCACAGGAACGAGATCGGATTGGCGAAGTTGTTGAGCATCGGCAAGCTGCTCACCGCGCCCTGAGCCGGCTGCCAGATGTTGACGTAGTTCTGCAGCGTGTTGGGCGCCACGTGCAGGAACTGCTTGACGTCGGCGAGGCTGTCGGTCAGCGCCTGGGTCACCCCGGCCAACTTGTCCGATGTGGTGCCCAGCGCTTCGCGGTTGTCGGCGACGAACGTCTGGACTTCCCCGACGACGTTGTTGAGGTCGCGCAGCGCGTCGGCGACCTCGTTGGGATCGTTGGCGAGCAGTCCGGTCACGGTCGCGAGGTTCTGGTTGAGCTGGCGCATCACGTCGGTGCTGTCCTGCAGCGCCGAGACCAGGATCGCCAGATTCTTGACCGTGGAGAAGATGTCGGTGCTGTGATCGCCCAGGGCTGTCACCGCCTGCGACAGCTTGATGACGGTGTCACGGATGTTGGCGCCTTCGCCACGCAGGTTGTCGGCAGTGGTGTTGATGACCGACCCCAACGGGCTCACGTCCCCCGGCTCGGTCGGCTGCAGCGTCTCGGTGAGCTTCTGCAACTGTTGCCGGACCTCGTCCCACTCCACCGGAACGGCGGTGCGCGACTGCGGGATCACCGTGTCGTCGCCCATCACCGGTCCGCCGGTGTAGGGCGGGACCAGTTGGATGCTGCGCGCGGTCACCAACGTCGGTGACAGAATCGCGGCCTTGGCGTCGGCCGGCACCTTGTACTTGCTGTCGTACCAGAACGAGATCTTGACCCGGTCGGGCTGCGGTTCGATGGACTCGATCTTGCCCACGGGAACGCCGACGATGTTGACGTCGTCACCGGGATAGATGCCGTTGGCGTTGTCGAAGTAGGCGACGACGTGTGTGCGGTTGATCGCTCCGGTGTTGCGCAGCAGCACAATTGCCCCGCCGGCGAGTATCACGATCAACGCAACGGCCAACATGTTGCGGGCGGCGCGCGTCATCGTCCGGCCTCCGCGGGTGAAAGGTGGGCCACCCCACCCGGAGCGGGCACCGCGACGGGAGACGGTGTCGGGTCCGGGGTCGACTGCAGACCCGGCGGGGCCTCCGCGGGCGGCCCGGGCGGCGGCCCGCCGGGTGGCGGGGCCGGGGGCGGCTCGCGGTACGGATAGCAACCGGGTCCCGGCAACGGCAGGCCGGGCAATCCGCACGCCCGGTCGCCGGGATTGCCGGTGATGGCGTCCGGGACCGTCAGCCGCGGCTCGCCGCCCTGACCCGTCCGCGGGAAGGGCACGGGCAGCGCCGGTGTCCCCGGCTGCCCGACCTGTGGGTCGCTGAGTTCTGACGGCAGCTTCACGTTGGGATCCAGGCCGAGGTCGGAGAACGCGGCATCGATGAAGGGCTGCAGGAACTGTCCCGGCAGCAGATTCGCGACGTAGTTCTTGAAGAACGGGCCGCCCGAAACCGATTCCCCCAGCGACATCACATAGTCGGTCAGCAACGAAAGCGACTTCTGCAGGCGTTCCTTGCGATTGTCGATGATCGTCAGCACGCCGTTCAGCTTGTCCAGGGCGGGTCGAAGGGTGTCGCGATTCTCGCCGATGAAACCCTGCAACTGTCCGCTGAGAGCCGAGATGTTGCCCGAGACCTCATCGAGTGCGGCGCTTTGGTTTTCGAGCTCGGCCAGCAGCGCGTTGGTATTGGCGACCAAACTCACGATCTGGTTGCTGCGTTCGGCCAGCACCGTGGTGGCCTTATCGGCGTTGGTGAGCAGACCCCGCAACTGCGCGTCGCGTTCATTCAGCGTGTCAGAGAACCGCGCAACGCCCTCGATCGCGACCCGCAGCTCAGGCGGGGTGTCTGAGAAAGTGTCCGCCAACACCCGAAGCGAATCGGACAACTGGTCGGTGTTCAAGCCACTGATCGTCGTGGCCAGCTCCCCCAGTGCATCCGGCAGCTCGTAGGGCGACGTCGTGCGATCCAGGGGGATGGTGCCCTCCTGCCGACCGTCACCGCGGGAGGTGACTTCGAGGATCTTCGTGCCCAGCAGCCCCTCGGTCTTGATCGCTGCCTCGGTGCGATCACCGAGCCGGATGTCGCTGTCGACGGTGAACGTCACCAGGGCGCGCGGTCCGTCCAGTTCGATGGACTTGACCTGTCCGACCTCGAATCCCGAAACCCGCACGGCCTTACCGGCTTGCAGCCCGCCCACCTCGGCGAAGTAGGCCGAGTACTCGCTGCCCTGCAGGAAGGGCAGCCGGTCGTAGTTCAGCGACCCCAGCACGATGCCGACTGTCAACGCCAGCCCTACGGCACCGATGACGGTCTGATTCCGTTCCGAGAAGGACCTCACCTCGGCGCACACCTCCCGGTGGACTGCCCGGCGACTTTCACGTACACCGGCTGGCCGCCCTTGCCGTTGAGTTTGAGCACGATGTCGCAGAGATAGAAGTTGAAGAAGTCGCCGTAAAGCCCCTGCCGTGCAAGCGCTTGATGGGCATCCGGCAGCGTGTTCAGCAGGTTGTCGAAGTACTCGTGGTCGGCCACCACGATTCCCGCGGCGCGGTCAGTTTCCCGGATGGCCTTGGTGAACGGAGGACGAGCCTGCGCCAAGAGGTCCGCGACGGTTCCGGCCGCTTCGTTGGTGTACGCCAGCCCGTTGCTGATGTCCTGTCTGCGCTCAGCCAGCGTGTCCACCAGTTCGGTGAGCGCGTCGACGGCCTTCGCGAACTGGTCGTTCTGGTCACCGAGGGACCCCAGCACCACGTTGAGGTTGACGATGACGTCCCCGATCAGCCGGTCGCGGTCCGCCAAAGTCGTTGTCAGCGCGGCGGTCTGGGACAGGAAAGAGTTGATGGTCGCGCCCTGGCCCTGCAGCGCCTGGATCAGCTGTCCCGACAGTGCGTTGACCTGGTCTGGATCCAGCGCACGGAACAGTGGCCGGAAGCCGCCGATCAGCGCGTCGAGGTCGAGCGCAGGAGACGTGCGGGCGAAGGGAATCGTGCCGCCCGGCTCGAGCTTCTTGACTCCGCCGACGCCCTCCTCGAGTGCGAGGTAACGACCGCCGATGAGGTCGTCGTATCGGATGACCGCCCTGCTGCCTTCGGTCAACACCACCGACTGGTCCGCGTTGAACTCGACCCGCGCGGTGGTATCGGGTTGAATGGCAACCTTTTCCACGCTGCCGACCTCGACGCCGGCGATGCGCACGAAGTCACCGTTCTCCAAACCGGTGACATTGGTGAATTCGGCGACATAACTGTTGGTGGCCTCCCCGAAACGCATCTCGCCGAAGACCGCGAACAGACCGAACACGCCGAGCAGGCACACAGCCAGGAAGACGGCGAGACGCACCGCGTCTCGTCGAACCCTGGCGTTCATGCTGGACATGGCGGGTCACCTCTCATGGCGTCGTGGTTCATCCGAACGGGGGGCCCGGCCGGGCCGGGGTCGGCAGCGGTGTCGGCCGCAGGGGCGTGGGCTGCATCTGGGCGGGCGAATGGACGATGAACGGCTCCGAACCCGGCGTGGGGCCGGGATCTCGCGGCGCCATCGGCGGCGGTGCGGCCGGAAGGCCCGGCCACAGCGGGGTGCCGTCGTCGGCGTACAGGTCGGCACCGTAAGCCGGGGCTCCCGGGTACGGGATCGGACCTATCGCGGGTCCGCCGAACAGGTTGCGCACGCTCGGCGGTTCGGGCACGGCGCGGGTCGTCGGCAGATAGTTGGCGTACCCGGGGAAGCCGATGCCGGGGTTGGGCCGCCAGTCCAGTCCGGTGCCGAACCCGGTGTTCGTGACGAGATTGCGCACCGGCCAGTTCTGCGCGACGTCGGGTAGCGAACCGCAACTGGGTTTGCCGCCCGGCCCTCCCTTGGCGCCGACGATCGGCAGGTGATTGGGGTACCGGTACGGGTCGTCGCCGACCCCCAGCGCCACGTCCAGCACCAGCGTCCGGCCGTTACCTCCCGGCCCGTCGTACCCGCCGGTGTCCAGCAGAGTCTTCGCGCCGGTCAGCAGGCAGGTGTACTCCGGGCTGTATTTGTGCAGCAGGTTCGTCGTCGGCTCGAGCACGTTGATGGCCTTGATCAGGTTCGCCTGGTTCGGCGCGAGCAGGTTGATCCCGCTGTTGGAAAGCCCGATGGTGGCCAACAGCAGCGCGTCCAATTGGCTGGCCTGGGCGGTGATCGTCGTGCTCGTGGTGCTGAGTGCATCGAGCGTGCTCAGGATGTCTTGCGCCGCGGCGCTGTACGTGTCGCTGAAATCCCTGACCGCGCGCAGGTCCTGGGTGATCGTCTCGTTGCGCGGATTGAGTTCCAGCAGAACCTGATTCGCGTCGGTGGTGGCCTGACCGATCAGCTCGCCCTGACCTCGGACACCCTCGGCCAGCGCGTACAAGGTGCTGTTGAGCTTGGCGGGATCGACTTGTTCGAGAACGTCGACGATGTTCTGGAACACCGTGTTGGCTTCGACGGTGACGTTGCGCGACTGGATCACCTGACCCGCGGCGAGTCGCTGGGAAGTGGGATCGTTCGGATAGATCAGATCGACGAACTTGGCGCCGAACACCGTCGTCGCCCGGATCTGCGCCTCGACGTTCGACGGGATGAACTCGATCTTGTCCTTGTCGATCTCGAGCTTCAACGCCACCGGCGTGCTGCCGCCCTGGATTGCGGAGACCCGCCCGACCTGCACGCCGCGCAACTTGACCTTGGCGTCGGTTTCCATCACCAGACCCGCGCGGTCAGACGTCAGGGTGACCGTCTCCGTCGACCTGAAGGCACCGACGAACAGGGCATACGTCAACCAGATGGCGGCGGCGACGACCACCACGAGAATCAGCGTCCACCACGCGGGGTGCAGGCCTTCGTCTTCAACGTCCATGGTCAGCCGGCCAGGTTGAAGTTGCCGGATTGACCGTAGACCGCGAGCGAGAGCATCACCAGCACGAAAGCCGAGACGATCAGCGAGGTGCGCACCGCCCGCCCGACGGCCTCACCGACGCCCGCGGGGCCCCCTCGCGCGGTGTAGCCGTAGTAGGTGTGCACGAGCATGATCATCACAGACAGCGCAATGGTTTGACCGAACGACCACATCAGGTCGGTGGGGTTGAGGAACGTCCTGAAGTAATGGTCGTACACACCCGTCGACTGACCGTAGAGCACGGTGGTGCCGAACCGTGCCGCCCAGAACGCGGCGATCACGCCGACGCAATACAGCGGGATCACCACAAGGAAACCGGCAACCACGCGTGTCGAGGCGAGATAGGCGACGCTTCGAATACCCATCACCTCGAGCGCATCGACCTCCTCATTGATCCGCATGGCCCCCAGCTGCGCGGTGGCGCCGGCGCCGATGGTGGCAGACAACGCCACCGCCGTAGTGGCCGGCGCGATCAGCCGAACATTGAAGAACGCCGACGCGAAACCGGTCAGCGCCTCGACACCGATCTCGGAGAAGTCGGTGTAACCCTGCACCGCCACCAGGGCGCCGGTCGTCACGGTGAGGAAGCCGACGATCGCCACCGTGCCGCCGATGATGATCAGCGCCCCAGCGCCTAGGCCCATTTGAGCGATGATCCGGATCAGCTCGACCTGATAATGAACGAGCGTGTAGCGGATCGAACTCAGGGTGCGGCCGAAGAACTTGGCTTGCATCCCGACGCGGTTCCAGGGGTCGGCTACGCTCTTGAACCGGGCTTTCAGCCAGGGGAACTGGGAATGTGGCCTCGATACAGTCACATCGTCACCTTCACCGCGACCGCGGTCGCGACGATGTTGATCGCGAACAGCGCCATGAACGTGAAGACCACGGTTTCGTTGACCGCGTTGCCGACACCCGCCGGCCCCCCGCCAACGGAAATGCCCTTGTAGCAAGCGATCAGGCCCGCGGACAAGCCGAACAGCGCGGCCTTGAGCAACGCGATGATGACATCGGTGGTTCCGATGAGCAGCGTGAGACCGGCGGCGAACGCTCCCGGTGAGACGTTCTGGATGTAGACCACGAAGAAATAGGCGCCGGCCAGTCCGACGAGGATCACGGTCGCGGACAACGCGAGCGACACCAAGGTGGCGGCCAACACGCGTGGAACAACCAACGCCTGAATGGGATTGACGCCCATCACCCGCAGCGCATCGAGCTCCTCACGGATGGTACGTGCGCCGAGGTCGGCACACATGGCGGTGGCGCCTGCGCCCGCCACCACCAGCACCGTCACGATCGGCCCGATCTGGCGCACGGTCCCGAGCGCCGCACCGGTGCCGGAGAAGTCGGCGGCCCCGAACTCCACCAACAGGATGTTGAACGTGAAGGTCAACAACACCGTATACGGGATGGTCAGCATCAGGGTCGGCAGTATCGACACCCGTGCGACGAACCACGCCTGAGAGATGAACTCGCGCCACGCGAAAGGAGGCCTGAACATCCACACGAAGGTGTCGAGCGCCATGGAGTAAAAGCCGCCGAAAGCGCGCACGGGCTTCGCAATTGCATTGACAGCGACCATCACTCGGCTCCCACACGCGCGCTTCGCACTGCTATTCGCACTGCCATAGCCCGCCGACCTTCCCTGACACCAACAACCCGCGCCCGTGATGGCTGTGGCGCACAGGTTACACACGGCCGGACGTCCGGGAACCGTATATCGGTATTTTGCGGTTCAGCAACCGCCCACGTCGCGCGGGTCCGTTTCCCCACTACAGACGCCACCGGCGTGGCTTGGGGGAGATCATCGCTCTTCGACGACGCACTGCTTAGCACCCAGGGCGCGTAGCGCGAAGTCGAGAATGCGGGCCTTGGCCAGCCGCAGACCGTCGTGGTCGTCGAAGGTCTGGCTGATCAAGACTCGACTGATGATCGCGTTGATGGCGACAGCGTCCTGCTCGGGGTTCGCCAGCGGGAATGAACCGTCGTCGCGGCCGCGACGCAGGATCTCGACCAGTGAGCGCTCGCGGTCGGCGTGGGCCTTCTCGCGCGTCTCGCGATAGCCTTTGGCGGCGCGGACCTCGTCGGAATCGATGACGGTGAAGTGCATCCGGGTCTCTTCGTCGTAAATCAGCCCGAACATGCCCTCGATCCAGGCTTCGAGTTGCTCGGCGGGCACACCCGACTTCTCCTCGACGACACGGTCGAGCCGCCGGGCCAGCGCGTCGGTCTCCTCGCGGAGCATGGCAAGGAACAGCTCGTCCTTCGTTTCGAAGTGACGGTAGAAGGCGCGCGTCGAGACTTCCGCGCGCTGCAGGATCGCGGCGACCGGAACGGGACCCGTGTGCGGTTGGGACAAACACGCGTAAGCAGCCTCGATGATGCGCTCACGGTCACGGGAGGCAAACTCGGGCGGCACGAGCGGAAAGTATATTGACGCTCTCATCAAGGACACCGGGATCGGCAAATTTTCCCGGTGGGTAACGTGAGCCACCGGGGCGAGCCGGAAAGGACGGCCGTGAGCGCGACTGACAGCGAACCGCAGACCGTTGAGTTCCGCGGCTCTGAGGACATCACCCTGGTGGCCGACGAGTGGAACCGTGGCGCGCAAACGGACCGGCCATCCGTTCTGCTCCTGCACGGGGGCGGGCAGAACCGCCATTCGTGGAAGCAGACCGGACACGTCCTGGCCGCTCTGGGGCTGCACGTCGTCGCGCTGGACAGCCGGGGCCACGGCGACAGTGACCGGGCGCCGAACGCCAACTACACCGTCGACGCGTTGAGCGCTGACACGCTTGCGGTCACAGAGCAGATCGGGCGTCCGGTGGCCTTGATCGGCGCGAGCATGGGCGGGATGACGGGCATGCTGGCCGCGGCCGCTGCCGGACCGGAGACGGTGACCAAGCTCGTGCTCGTCGACGTGGTGCCGCGGTACGAGAAGGACGGCAGCGCCCGCATCCGCGAGTTCATGGCCAGCGGCATAGACGGATTCGAGTCCCTCGACGAGGCGGCGGACGCGGTCGCCGCGTACCTGCCGCACCGGAGGCGGCCGCGCAACCCCGACGGTTTGAAGAAGAACCTGCGGCGGCGCGACGGGCGATGGTTCTGGCATTGGGATCCGGCGTTTCTCACCGCGCCGGTGGACGACCGGTTCGTCCGCGAGGAGAAGCTCGAGCAGGCAGTGATGAGCTTGACCATCCCGATCCTGTTGATCCGTGGGAAACTCTCCGACGTGGTCAGCACCGCAGGGGTGAAGGACTTCCTGGACAAGGTGCCCCGGGCGGAATTCGTCGAGCTCTCCGATGCCGGGCACACCGCCGCCGGTGACGACAACGACGCGTTCTCCGAAGCCGTGGTGCGATTCGTCAGCCGGTGATCGGCAGACCGCCGAAACTGAACTTTTGTGTCAAGGAATCGTGAAACTTCGTGCAAAAGCTCAGTTTCGACCACGCGCGTCACCGTTGTGGGGCTCGAGCGTTCGGGTCAGGCCAGCAGCGGCACCGCCTCGTGAGGGGTGTCGGTCAGTATCTCGAACATCGCACGGCGGGTCGCCCTGAGTTCGGCGCGTTCGAACAGCTTGCCGGCCACCTGGATTCGACAGTCGGCGATCGCGGAGTTGTAGCAGTACTTCGCCGCGCCGTCGGTATCGGTGTACGTCAGCCCGATCACGTCGGACGGTTCGGTCACGATCTCGCCCTCGATCATCTGGTCACCCACCCGCCCCCCGAACGTCCATGCGAACGGACGGTAGTGGCCGTGGGTCTGCAGGCTGCCGCGGATCGAGCGCACGGCGAACTCCTGACCGGCGTGCCGGAAAACGAACAACGTCACACCGGGCAACAGCACCGGCCCGAGTGCCGCTCGGGCAGTGACGATCTCGAGCGTCGTATCCGGTGCGTCGTCGAAGCCGCAGACTTGTCCGAACGCGTAGGACGGCGTGTGCCGAGTGCCCCAGTTGTGGTTGACGCTTCCCGTCCAGCCGTCGACAACGAGGCGGACCTCGTCGAGTTCGAGCAATCCGTCGAACCGCGCGAGGGGATGGCGCACCGTCGTCTTGGCGGTCGGAAACCGGGCCGCGTAGGCACGGTCGGTGAGCAACCTGACCGGGGCTTCGTCGCCCGGAGTGACGCGCAGGTCCCACCGCGCCGAGCGGTGCCCACCGGTGACCACACCCTCAGCTGACCGATCGTCGAGGAAGGTCGCCGCGATGCGCGCGGTCCACTCCTCGTAGCCGTAATCGGCCGACTCCATCGGATACGGCTCCTTCAACGCGAGGTTCCCTGCGCGGTCCGGGTCGAAGACCATCACCCACACCTCTGCGGCCGCCTCCCCCGCCGTGGGGAGCAGCAGCGTTTCCCGAAGCCACAGCGCCTGAGGCAAGTCGGGATGGTTGGCGCGGATATAGCGACTCTCGTAATACGGGGGCTCCGGAGATGTCACCGGTTCAGCATCCAATACTTGAGGGGTGACCGGTGCCCAGATCGCGGCCTACGTACTGGCCATTGTGGCGGCCGCCGAAGCCGTCGCGCTGGCCGTGCTGTGGATCCGCCACACCCGCCAGCGTGAGGAACTAGACGAGGCGCGCCGACGCCTCGACACCAAGAATATGCTGCTCAGCGGCGGCCGTGAAGCGGTGAAGCAGGTGTGGCAGACCGCGAATATCCTGCGCAAGGACGGCCTCGGCGCGGCGGTGCGATCCTCGATCGAAGACCTTGCCGACTGGGCGGAGGTGGAACGACCGGACCTGGCGCGGCTCTCGCCGAGCGGCAAGATGGTGATCCTGTTCTCCGACATCGAGGACTCGACCGCGCTCAACGAACGCATCGGTGACCGCGCGTTCGTTCGGTTGCTGGGTCGCCACGACAAGATGGTGCGCCGCCACGTGAAGAGTCATTCGGGCTACGTGGTGAAAAGCCAGGGCGACGGATTCATGGTCGCCTTCGCCCAACCGGAGGAGGCGGTGCGGTGCAGCATGGACGTGCAGCGCTCACTTCGTCGGCCGCCCAACGGTATTCGCGTTCGCATGGGGATCCACATGGGCAAGTCGGTGCGCCGCGGCGACGACCTGTTCGGGCGCAACGTCGCGATGGCCGCCCGGGTGGCGGGCGAAGCCAACGGCGGCGAGGTACTGGTGAGCGAGGTGGTGCGCGACGCGCTCGCCGATGTCGAGGACATCGCGTTCGACGGCGGCCGCGACGCCCAGCTCAAGGGGTTCAGCGGGTCACACCGGCTCTATGCCGTCGAATCCTGACTGGCGTTGGCCTCTCCGACCCGCTGGTGCAACCGGGCCCTGATGTCCTCGGGCGTGTAGGAATTGCGGCGGCGCTGATCGCGCGCGACCAGTACTCCGCCCGCCACGACACCCGCGATGCTCGCCAGCCCCACCCACTTCCACATACCGCGCATGGCGCTCAGTCTGCCTAAGCTGCGGATGTGAAACCAACCACTGTGTCGTTGGAGCAGGCGCTCGAGGCGACCCGCACCGGCGATCTGTGGTTGTTCCGAGGTCGCTCCGGGCCGGACAGGGCGATCCAGTCGCTGACCAACAGCCCGGTGAACCACGTCGGGATGACGATCGCGATCGAAGACCTTCCGCCGCTGATCTGGCACGCAGAACTCGGCGACAAGCTGACCGACATGTGGACCGGCCGCAACCAGCGGGGCGTACAGCTCAACGACGCCCGCCAGGTGGTGGAGCGGTGGATCACGAACTATCACCAGCGCTGCTGGTTGCGACAACTCACGCCGTATGCCAACCGCGAGCAGGAGGACCGCGCGTTGAAGGTCGTCGCCCGCATGGACGGCACACCGTTCCCGAGCACCGCGCGGCTGACCGGCCGGTGGTTCCGCGGGCGTCTCGCCGTCACCGACTTCACCCGCGGAATTCCGTTCGTGCACAGGCAGGTTCGCGACGCGGCGCTACGCAGAAAACAGGAGAGGCTCCAAGTGGGGCTGCAGACTGCGTACTGCGCGGAGACCGTCGCGATCACCTATGAGGAGATGGGCCTGCTGACCTCGGATAAGCACTACAACTGGTTCGACCCCGGCTCGTTCTGGAGCGGCGACAGCCTGCCGCTTGCTCCCGGCTATCAACTCAGCCCCGAGATCGCCGTCGACCTCGACTGACTGACCGGCGCGTCCATGCGCTCTATCTGCGTGACCGCAGTCAGAGGCGGGCGAAGCAGGGGTTGGCATCCTCCTTGGGGATGGCGGCATCGCGACTCGAGAATTCGCCGACGACGCCGGAGTCGGTGACCTCGACGCTGTCGGCGTGGATTCCGAGCGGGTAGTTGTCGTTGAGCTTCTTGGTCAGGTCGTTGAGCGCCGACTGCACGGCGTCCCTGGGCAGCGGACCGGTGACGTCGAGGACCTGCAGGTTGAGGTCGCCGTCGCTCACCACCGGCTTGGCGCTGACGCTGTTGTCGCCGGCCTCCAGGATCACCGTCCCCGCCGCGGGGTCGGTGCGCACACCCGTGACCAGATTGCCGACACCGGGCAGGTTAGCGGCAACGGTGTCCTTGATACCGGTGGATTTCCAGCTCAGAGTCGCGTCGAGGGACCCGATGGTGCCCTTGGAATCTCCCGTGTCCTGCAACCGCACATCGACGAGGGTGACTTTTGCCGTCATACCGTCGGCGCTCTGCACGCGGTTTCCGTCGGTGGTGACCGAGATGTTGGTGTAGTGCCCCGTGATGTGTTGCCAAAGGAACGGCGGGTTCACACCGAAGGAGATCTCGACGCCGTCCTCGGTCACGCACTCGGCGACCTCGGTCAGGATGCTGTCCGCGCGCTTGCGGGCGTAGAGCTCGCCGGCGGCCAGGCCACCGGCGAGCAGTGCGACGACGATGACGGCGATCAGCACGGCGGACATCTTGTTGAAGCCGTGCCGACGGCGTGGTTTCTCGCCTGCGGGCGGCGTCGGCCCGAACGACGGTGGCGGCGGGGGTGCCGGCCGCTCGATCTGCTGGGTTGGCCGTATGTCGGCGGGTGAGGGTGGCCGTGGAATGCGTTGTGTCGGACCGGCACTCGCAGGTCCCCTCGGTGTGCGGAGCTGCTCGGTCGGCCGCTCCTGTTGCGCCGGGGCCGGTTGCGTGGGTGGCTCTGGCGACCGGGGCGGCGGTCGTCGCTGCGCTGGATTCGGTTGGGCCGAGCCGCGGCCCCGCCAGTCAGGCGGACCCGGGCGGTGCGGCGGCTGCGTCACGTGCGCGATTCTGCCTTATCGACACTCGAGAAACCCCCGCCAGGCCGTGTGACCTGGCGGGGGCCGTGGATCGTTGATGCGCTACGCGCGCGGCGGCGGCGGATTCGTCGTGCCGGTGTTGCGAACGGCCGGGTAGTCCGCGTCCTTGCGCTTCTTCAGTCCGAGCAAGCCCAGCAGGCCGAGGAGCCCCGCGAGTCCCCACAGACCGGTGTTGTCGCTCTCCTGCTCGTGCTCGACTTCCTGAGCAACCGTCGTGGTGGTTGTTGCAGGCACGGTCAGATCGGTTGCGTTTGCCACGCCGGCGCCGCCGAACAGCAAACTGAGAGTCACTGCGCCAACTGCCACTGTCTTGTGCATTCTTAATGCTCCTTCGGTGTCTGGAGCTATTGGACTCCGTGGGCACCCTGCCCACCCCCTAGCTCACGGGCACAGGTTTACCCACACGAAACTGATTCAACCCTTCAAACTCGAGAGCCAGCGAATGCATCGAGATTGCATCGTTGGTTTCGGCGAATCGTTACTCCGGGCGGAACACGGTCTGCCGCTTGGCGAGATAAGCGGCGAGATTGTTCAGGGAGGAAGCCATCCCGTCCGCGTGGTCTGCTGCCGAGATTCCGACGGGAACGTCGTCCGCGTGCAACTCGACCCGCGTTCCGCCGTCGACTCTGGTCACTGTCCACGT
Organism: Mycobacterium sp. GA-1285; assembly: GCF_001499905.1. GTDB lineage: Bacteria > Actinomycetota > Actinomycetes > Mycobacteriales > Mycobacteriaceae > Mycobacterium. The sequence continues at coordinate 222,442 of NZ_LQIS01000034.1, forward strand.
CATGGTCATCGTTCCACTGAAAGACGGTTCTTCCGAAGCGAATTCGACAGCTTGGACGATGCGGTCATCGGTTTCGATCGCGACGAAGCGACCCTCGACGACATCGGAGTCGAGGTTCCTTTTACCGCCCCGCGCGGGCGGGTCGGTGTACGTCAGCACCATTCGGTAGGAACCGCCGGGACGGGCGTCGAAATGTTCGAACCGGCCGGTCATCCCGGTCGGAGGCAGCCATTCGACGAGCGCGTCGGGATCGACGAGCGCTTCGAAGACACGGGTCAGTGGTGCTTTGACCACCAGCGATGCGGTATCGGTGCGTGCCATTCCCAACATTCAACCCGACTCTGTAGGTGTCGATTCTTGGGATCGGTAGTGTGTCCGAAGGCTTGTAACTCATCGCATGGGCGACACGACACGGCGCGAGCCTTCCGGATCAGGTGTGCGACGGTTCGGTGCGGGTCGTCATCCCTGAGCTGATCTCCACGTGCGTGGCGGGGTCCGCCGTGCCTGCCACGCGACGCACCTCACTTACGGCGCTTGGCCGCCTTTTTGCTGCGGTTGACCTCGACCGCCGTGTTGATCAGGGCCTTGAACGCCTCCGGATCCAACTCGTCGTGTTCGCCTAGATCGATGGACCGTCCGACTGGTGCGTGCAGGCTCGCGTTGAACAGGTTGTTGGGGTCGGGGATGGACGAGCCTTTGGCGAAGTTCACCTTGACTTTGCCCTTGTACATCTCCAGCGTGCAGATGAGCCCGTCCAACGAGAATGCCGGCACGCCATCAGGATTGGACGGTTTACGCCACTTGATCTCCTCGACGACGTCGGGTTCGGCTTGTTTGATCAACGACCGGATCTCGTCAACCCGGTCTATGCGCCAGTCTTCAGCCATACCAACGAATCTAACGGCCCACCGGTCCAGCTCGATTCCAAGCGACGTGTACCGCTCTTCACCGCCCGTGAAAACCTTTGCCGCGTCGCGTCTCGGCCACCTCGCGCGCGATCTCGGCGGCCTCGCGCTCCACTTCGGCACTATCCCGCCTTTGTGCGGCTTGCTCGCGCACAACGCGTTCGTCCGCGCGCCTCACTCGCTCGCGTTCCCGCTGCGCAGTCGCGCCTTCACGTTCATCGGCGCGCCGCTCTCGATCGTCAGCGGCTTGCTCGCGTTCGTCGGCAATGTGTTCCCGTTCGTCGGCGATACGGTCTCGTTCGTCAGCCAGATGCTCGCGGCGGGCAAGTTCCTCCTCACGCGCCGCGAGGTCGACGTCGCGATCGTCCGCCGCGTCCGCGCCCAAGGCATCGGCCCCCTCGTCACCGATCATGGTCCGACGATATGCCGCGGGGCCAGCCGAAACCAGCGGGAAGCGGTCGCTGGGACCTACACGTTGAACCGGAACTCGACCACGTCGCCGTCGGCCATGATGTAGTCCTTGCCTTCGATCCGCACCTTGCCGGCGGCCTTAGCCGCGGCCATCGACCCGGCCTCGATCAGGTCGTCGTAGGAGACGATCTCGGCCTTGATGAAGCCCTTTTCGAAGTCGGTGTGAATCACGCCGGCCGCCTTCGGCGCGGTGTCGCCTTGGTGAATCGTCCACGCGCGGGCCTCTTTCGGTCCCGCGGTTAGAAACGTCTGCAGCTTCAGCGTGTGAAAACCGGCCCGCGCCAATGCATCCAGTCCTCGTTCGGTCTGGCCGATCGACTCGAGTAACTCGGCGGCGGACTCGTCGTCGAGCTCCTGCAGTTCGGCCTCGATCTTCGCGTCCAGGAAGACGGCGTCGGCGGGCGCGACCAGCTCACGCAGCTGCGCCTTACGAGCCTCGTCGGTCAGCACCGCCTCGTCGGCGTTGAACACATATAGGAACGGTTTCGTGGTCAGCAGGTTCAACTCGCGCAGCGGTGCGGCATCGACCCCGGCGGCGAACAAGGTGGTTCCCCCGTTCAGTACCTCCTGGGCAGCCACGGCGGCCTCGTACGCCAGCCGACGTTCCTTGTGGGTCCTGGCTTCCTTCTCCAGCCGCGGCAGCGCCTTCTCCAGCGTCTGCATGTCCGCGAGGATCAGCTCGGTCTCGATGACCTCGATGTCGGACTTCGGATCGATGCGGCCGTCGACGTGCGCCACGTCGTCGTCGCTGAACACCCGCACCACTTGGCAGATCGCGTCGCTCTCGCGGATATTGGCAAGGAATTTGTTGCCCAGCCCCGCGCCTTCGGACGCGCCCTTGACGATCCCGGCGATATCAACGAAGGTGACCGGCGCATGAACGATCTTCTCCGAGCCGAACATCTTGGCGAGCTCGGCCAGTCTCGGATCGGGCAGCGGGACGACACCTTCGTTGGGTTCGATCGTGGCGAACGGGTAGTTGGCCGCGAGGACGTCGTTTCGCGTCAACGCGTTGAACAGCGTCGATTTCCCGACGTTCGGCAGGCCGACGATTCCCAGGTTCAAGCTCACAGGGTCCAGAGTCTAGGAGAATGTGACGGGCACGCCAGAACCGCGCTGACAGCCACACGGAGGGAAAGCCGGTACGGTCTACCTGTGTCAGCACAGCGCGCACGGTCGGCCGTCGTCGTCGACCACCGCTCCGCGCATCCCAACTTCCCCGGTGTGCCCGGGTGGGGCGCCGTGCTGATCGCGGTCACCATGACGACGGTCGGGTTCGCGTTCGACGCTGGATCGGGCAGCAGGGAACTGAGCTCCGTGTTCGCCGCGTGCTACGTCCTCGGCTGTCTGGCGGTCGTACTGGCGGTCCGTCAGCAAGCGGTGTTCACCGCGGTCATCCAGCCGCCGCTGCTGTTGTTCGTCAGCGTGCCGGGCGCCTACTTTCTGTTCACGGGTGGCCGATTCACCGGGGTGAAGGACCTGGCGATCAATTGCGGCTATCCGTTGATCGAGCGCTTTCCCCTGATGTTCTTCACGTCGGCGGCCGTGCTGCTGATCGGCATGTGCCGCTGGTACGTCGGGATGTCGGCCCGCCGCGCGTCTCCACCCGTCGAGGACACCAACGCGCCGAAACCGGCGTTTGCCGCGACCGTGGCGACCGCGTTGACGGCGTCGGCGGCCAAGATCTCGTCGTTGTTCGCCCGCCAACCCCGCGACGAGGATGACGAGGTCGCCGCCCGGCCACGCCGCAAGCGTCCCGACACCGCGCGCCGGTCCGCCCGGGCCGCGCGTGCCGACAGAACGTCGTCACGAACCAGCAGGGCGGCAGCCAATCGCAACGGTCGGCCGGCCAGACGCAGCACCACGTCGCGGTCCCGTCATGTGCGGCCGCCCGCCACCGAGATCATCGAACCGGTCGTCGAGCGTCCGCGGCGCGCCCGCAACGGCAGGCACGCCGAGCCACCGCCCGGGCCCGAGCCTCGCCGCAGGCCGCGCACGTCGAACCCACGTCAACCGGGTCCTCCGCCGTCCGAACGCCGCGCCGGCTACGACCGTCGGGCTGTGGACCGGACCGCAGACCGACCCGAGCGTCGCCGTCGCTTCGACGACTACCAGCCTCGCGAGCCGCACGGCCGCAACGGCGTCAGCAACGGCAACGCGTCGGGCAACGGGACGCACCATCCGATCTCGCGGGTGCGCTACCGCGGCGAGGAAGCCGACGACCGCGCGGAGTACCGCACCCGCCGCCACGCTCCCCGCGGCTGGGAGGCCGACTCCTGGGAGTACGACATCTAGCTTCGGGCGGGACGGATCTCCCTGGGCAACGCGAACACGAGCGTCTCGTTGGCCGTCGTCACCGGCTGCACCACGTCGTAGCCGTACTCGGCCAGTCGCTCCAGCACGCCGCGCACAAGAATCTCCGGTACCGATGCGCCGGAGGTGACGCCGACCGTCGTCACGCCGTCGAGCCATGCGGGGTTGATGTCGTCGGCGTAGTCGACCAGGTGGGCCGCGTCCGATCCGGCGCCCAACGCGACCTCGACCAGGCGCACGGAGTTCGACGAGTTCCGCGAGCCGACGACGATCACCAGCTCGCACTCCGGGGCCATCGCCTTGACAGCGACCTGGCGGTTCTGCGTCGCGTAACAGATGTCGTCGCTGGGCGGGTCCTGCAGGGTCGGAAATCTCTCGCGCAGCCGGCGCACCGTCTCCATGGTCTCGTCGACGCTCAACGTGGTCTGCGACAGCCAAATGACCTTGCTCTCGTCGCGCACGGTGACGTTGTCGACGGAATCCGGCCCGTCGACGAGCTGGACGTGGTCGGGCGCCTCACCGGCGGTCCCGACGACCTCCTCATGGCCCTCGTGTCCTATCAGCAGGATGTCGTAGTCGTCCCTGGCGAACCGCTTGGCCTCGTTGTGCACCTTGGTGACCAGCGGACAGGTCGCGTCGATGACCTTGAGGTCGCGCTCCTTGGCGGTCTGGTGCACGGTGGGCGCCACGCCGTGAGCGGAGAACACCACGATCGCACCTTCGGGCACCTCGTCGGTCTCGTCGACGAAGACGGCTCCCGCCTTGGCCAGCGTTTCGACGACGTGCCGGTTGTGCACGATCTCATGGCGCACGTAGACCGGGGCGCCGTGTTTGTCCAGCGCACGCTCGACGGTTTCGACGGCGCGATCCACTCCCGCGCAGTACCCGCGCGGTTCGGCCAGCAGTACGCGTTTGCCGGTCACGCCACCGGCGACCGAGCTCGAGGCGCCCGGAATCCCCATGTTGATTGTCGGCGGCATGACTCCAAGGGTACGCACAGTGCCGTTCCAAGGCCGTTCGTCCCAGCCGAGACGTCGCCCGTAGGCTGTGCCCATGGCAACCGCACCGTATGGGGTCCGTCTGCTGGTCGGCGCGGCGGTAACCGCCATCGAGGAAACCCGCAAGCTGCCCCACACCATCCTGATGTACCCGATGACCGTCGTCAGTTCTCTCGCGCACCTGGTGATGAAGTTTCAGCAGGACGTCGCCGACCTGGTCAACAAGGGGGACGAGACCCTCGAGTCGATCTTCCCGCCCAAGGACGAGCAGCCCGAATGGGCCACCTTCGACGAGGACCTCGACGACTCCGACACAGAAGGCTCCGATACCCCCGGCGACGGCGAGCGGATGACCGAGGGCCGCTTCGCGCTGTTCAGCAACGCTGAGCCACAGCCTTCCACCGAGCAGAACGGCGAGGACGAAGGCCTGGCGATCGGTGAGGCCCCCGAGATCGTCAACGAACTCGACTACGAGTCGCTGACGCTGGCTCAGTTGCGGGCGCGGCTGAACACACTGCGCGTGGCCGACCTCGAGGCGCTGCTGGCCTACGAGGAGGCCACCAAGGGCCGCGCGCCGTTCCAGACGCTGCTCGCCAACAGGATCACCCGCGCGTCCGCCAGGTGAGGACCCCAGCGGGGCTGGGAATATGACGGACCTCGAGCAGGGCCAGTCGCCGGAGAACCCGTTTCCGGTCCGGTCGGTCTCGATGAAGATCAAGGACTGGATCGAACGACTGGGAACGGTCTGGGTCGAAGGGCAGGTCGCCCAGCTGTCGACGCGGCCGAACTCCAGCACCGCCTACATCACCCTGCGTGACCCGTCGGTCGACATGTCGTTGTCGATCACGTGCCCACGCGAGCTGGTGCTCAATGCGCCGGTGAAACTCACCGAGGGCACCCGGGTGGTCATGCTGGGACGGCCGAACTTCTTCGTCGGCCGGGGATCGTTCTCCTTGCGGGTCAACCAGATTCGCGCGGTGGGCGTCGGCGAGCTGTTGGCACGCATCGAACGCCTACGGCAACTGTTGCACGCCGAGGGACTCTTCGACCCGCGGCTCAAGCGGCCGATTCCGTTCCTGCCGAACACCGTCGGGCTCATCACCAGCCGGGGCAGCCACGCCGAACACGACGTAATATCGGTGGCCACCGGTCGCTGGCCCGCCGTGCGGTTCGCGGTTCGCAACACCGCGGTGCAGGGTCCGAACACGGTGCCGCAGGTGGTGGAGGCGCTGCGCGGACTCGACGACGATCCCGACGTCGACGTGATCGTCATCGCCCGCGGCGGCGGCAGCGTCGAGGACCTACTGCCCTTCTACGACGAGACGCTGTGCCGCGAGATCGCCAAATGCACCACTCCGGTGGTCAGTGCGATCGGACACGAACCCGACAACCCGCTGTGCGACCTGGTCGCCGACGTGCGCGCCGCGACGCCGACCGACGCCGCCAAGCGCATCGTTCCCGACGCCGCCGCCGAGCAGGCGTACATCACCGATCTGTGCCGTCGAGGTGGCCGCGCGTTACGCAACTGGGTGCACCGTGAGCAGCATGCCCTGGATCAGTTGCGCAGCAGGCCCGTCCTGGCGCAGCCACTGGCGGCGATCACCGCGCGCGCCGACGAGGTCGACCGCCTGCGTATCACCGCCCGCCGCGACGTCACCCGGCTGGTGGCCACCGAGACCGATCGCATCGGACATCTGTCGGCGCGGTTGAGCACACTGGGCCCGGCAGCGACCCTGGCGCGCGGCTACGCCGTCGTACAGACCATGCCGGGCGCCGAGGTACTGCGCACCACCGCGGACGCCGCCAAGGGTGTGCGACTGCGTGTGCGGGTGGCGGACGGAGCGATCACCGCGATCAGCGAGGGACGGGAAGGGGCGGAGAAATGAAGCCCATTAGTGAACTGGGATACGAGGAAGCGCGCGAAGAACTGGTCGCGGTCGTCCAGCAGCTCGAGCAGGGAGGTCTCGACCTGGATACGTCGCTGAAGCTGTGGGAGCAGGGCGAAGAGCTCGCTAAACGCTGTGAAGAGCACTTAGCTGGGGCCCGCAAGCGCATCGAGGACGCCCTGGCGGCAAAAGACACCGACGAAAGTTGACACGGCAACGATTCGCTTCTCAAGGGGTCGAAACTGTAACACGTTTCAGTTAGTCTGCTCGCTATGGGTGATTCAACGCTGACCACCGAACTGGGCCGGGTGCTCGTCACCGGCGGCTCAGGATTCGTCGGCGCCAACCTGGTGGCCGAACTGCTCAACCGTGGATACGAGGTCCGCTCCTTCGACCGGGCCCCGTCGCCGCTGCCGGCGCAGCCCCGGCTCGAGACCGTCGAAGGCGACATCTGCGACGCCGAGACCGTGGCAACGGCCGTCGCCGGCATCGACACCGTGTTCCACACCGCGGCGATCATCGATCTGATGGGCGGCGCGTCGGCCACCGAGGAGTACCGCAAGCGCAGCTTCGCGATCAATGTCACCGGCACCGAAAACCTCGTGCGGGCCGCCCGCGCGGCCGGTGTCAAGCGCTTCGTCTACACCGCATCGAACAGCGTCGTGATGGCGGGCAAGCCTATCTCCGGCGGTGACGAGACCTTGCCCTACACGAAGCGATTCAATGACCTGTACACCGAGACGAAGGTCGCCGCGGAGAAGTTCGTGCTGGCCGCCAACGGCGTCGACGGCCTGCTGACCTGCTCGATCCGCCCCAGCGGCATCTGGGGTCGCGGGGACCAGACGATGTTCCGCAAGGTCTTCGAGAGCGTGCTGGCCGGACATGTCAAGGTTCTCGTCGGCAGCAAGAACGCCAAGCTCGACAACTCCTACGTGCACAACCTGATTCACGGTTTCATCCTCGCCGCCCAGCATCTCGTCCCGGGTGGCACCGCTCCCGGACAGGCGTACTTCATCAACGACGGCGAACCGATCAACATGTTCGAGTTCTCGAGACCCGTCGTCGAGGCGTGCGGCCAGCGGTATCCGAAGATGCGCGTGCCCGGTCGCCTGGTGTGGTTCGCCATGACCGTCTGGCAGTGGCTGCACTTCCGGTTGGGGATACCCAAGCCGATGATCGAACCCACTGGAGTGGAACGGCTTTACCTCGACAACTACTTCTCGATCGCCAAGGCCGAACGCGACCTGGGATACCGGCCGTTGTTCACCACCGAAGAGGCGATGGCCGAGTGCCTGCCGTATTACGTCGACCTCTTCCATCAGATGAAGAACGCGTCGAAGGAACCGACGGTCAAGGTCGCCGCGAGCGCCCCACCCGAGGGCTGAGGCGCTCGCCGCGTACATAACTGAGCGCTGGGCGATGGCACCGGGCAAGGTGGTGGTGATGGTCGCATCACGGTTCACGGTCAACGCGGGTGCTCGTCTGCACTACCTCGACTCCGGCGGCCCCGACCGGGGAGCACCGATTGTCTTCGTACCCGGCTTCACCGACGTCGCCGACGACTACGTCGAGGTGCTCCCACTGTTGGGCCGACGAGCGGTGGTCGTCGACCTACGCGGGCACGGACGCAGCACTTCACCCGAAAGCGGTTACGACTCAGCGATTCTCGGAGGCGACGTCGGTGCGGTGGTCGACGCGGTCACCGACGGCCCTGTCCACCTGATGACGTTCTCCCGGGGCACCCCCTACGCGCTGACGTGGGCTCTTGCGAATCGCGAGAGGGTCCGTTCGATCTCGATCGGCGACTACGTGCCGGAGGAGATCACGCTTGCGGAGGAGGTCTCCACGTTCCTGCTGGACGGCCGATGGCGTGGCACCCCGGTGCACGAACGGGTGAACCGGGCGGCGGGAGAGGCGATCTTTCGCGCCGCGCGCGAGCAGTCCTTCTGGGAACCGCTCGCGCGGTGGCAACCGCCGCTGCTGGTGGTACGCAGCCCGAACAGCCCGTTGATCTCCGACGCCGCCTGGGACCGGTATCGGGAGTTGTTCCCCTCGGCGTCGCTGCATGTGTTCGCCGACTCGCCGCACGACATCTTCCGTCCCGACCGCGAGCGTTATCCAGCGCTGGTGCGCGCACACATCGACGCGGTCGACGCCGTCGAAGCCTGAGCCGCCCCACCGGCACGCGTCTAGTGTGCGCTGAGATCGCCGAAACCGTAGTACAGCCGCGATTTAGCGATCTGGTTGCACACTAGACGGGGGTCGGCGTCATCGCGCGACGCGGTCGAATTCCCCGAGGACTCGCTCATCTTCAGATCGCTCACCGGTCGGGCCGACGCTCGAAGCGCTAAGTTGAAACGCGTTCCACTCGCCGTCGAAAGGGCAACTGTATGAGCAACCGGCGGCCGGCCAGGGAGTCGGTGGTGATCGGTGCGGCGTCGGGTATCGGTTGGGCGACGGCCCGCGCGCTGGCCGCCGAAGGCGACCGTGTCACGCTCGCCGACCGCAACATCGACGGGGCCCGCGAGCGCGCCGCCGAACTCGGTGACCCTCACACCGCCGCCCGCGTCGAGGTCACCGACGAGGCGTCGGTGCAGGCCCTGTTCGACCAGACCGGGCCGCTCGACGTCGTCGTCAACTGCGCGGGGTTCAGCAACGTCGGGATGATCACCGAACTCGCTGTCGAGGACTTCCGCGCGGTCGTCGACGTCTGCCTCAACGGCGCGTTCATCGTCGCCAAGCACGCGGGCCGCACGCTGCGCGAGGGCGGCGCACTCGTGTCGATCAGCTCACTCAACGGGCGCCAACCCGCAGCCGGGATGAGCGCCTACTGCGCCGCCAAAGCGGGCCTGTCGATGCTCACCCAGGTTGCCGCGCTCGAGTGGGGACCGCGCGGCATCCGCGTCAACGCCGTGGCGCCCGGCTTCGTGCACACGCCGCTGACCGCCCCCGCCGCGGCGGTCCCCGGCGTCGTCGAGGAGTACGTCGAGAACACCGCGCTGGGCCGCGCGGGCACACCCGAGGACATCGCCGAAGCGGTGCTGTACCTGTGCTCGCCGAAAGCGTCCTGGCTGACCGGTGAGGTGCTCGACCTCAACGGCGGCGCCCACCTGAAGCGCTACCCCGATGTGATGGGCCACGTCATGAAACTGGCGGACTCCCAATGAGTTTCGATGGAAAGCAGGCCCTCGTCACCGGTGGCGGTTCGGGTATCGGCGCCGCTTTGTGCCGGGCGCTGGTCGCCGCGGGCGCCGAGGTGGTGTGCACCGACATCGACGCCGACGCGGCCGAGCGCACGGCGGCCGGCCTCGGCGAAAGGGCGCACGCTGCACGCCTGGACGTCACGGACGCGGAGGCGGTACAAGCCGCCGTCGACGCCGTGGTGGACCGGGCCGGACGCCTGGATTTGATGTTCAACAACGCCGGCATCGTCTGGGGCGGCGACACCGAACTGCTGACGCTGGAGCAGTGGAACGCGATCATCGACGTCAACATCCGCGGCGTGGTGCACGGGGTCGCGGCCGCCTATCCGTTGATGGTGCGTCAGGGGCACGGCCACATCGTCAACACCGCGTCGATGGCGGGCCTGACCGCGGCCGGGCAGGTGACCAGCTACGTGATGACCAAGCATGCGGTTGTCGGGCTCAGCCTGGCCCTGCGCTCGGAGGCCGCCGAGCGCGGCGTCGGGGTGCTAGCCGTGTGCCCCGCCGCGGTCGAGACCCCGATCCTCGACAAGGGTGCCGTCGGCGGCTTCGTCGGCCGCGACTACTTCCTGCAGGCTCAGGGCGGCAAGCCCTACGACGCGGACCGGCTGGCCCGCGACGTCCTGCGCGCGGTCGAGAAGAACAAGCCGATCCTGGTCAAACCTCGCATCGCGCATGCACAGTGGATGTTCGCGCGGCTCGCACCGGCCCTGATGAACCGGGTGTCGATGCGGTTCATCGCCGACCAGCGCGCCAAACAAGCGCAAGCCCGGCACACGCTGTAGACATAGCGGCAATGAGTACCGAGTTCTCGCTGCCTCAACGCCGGGCGTTGGCCGTCGCGACCGTCGTCGCGATCGGTTTCGGCGCGTACTTCCTGCGCGGGTTCTTCATTCTCATCGTGGTGGCCGCGGTGGCCGCCTACCTGTTCTCACCGCTGTACACGCGGCTCAACAGGCGGATGGGGCGCGGACTGTCGGTGACGCTGACCGTGCTCGCCGCGTTCGCTTCGGTGATCGTGCCGTTGAGCCTGTTCGTCACGCTCGCGGTCGTGCAGATCACGACCATGGTCGAGCGGGCGGCCGAGTGGGTCGGCCGCACCGACCTGTCCGCGCTCGGGGATCGGGCGCTGCAGTTCGTCAACGACCTGTTGCGCCGCGTGCCCTACATCGACACGACGGTCACCCCGGAATCGCTGCGGAGTTCGATGGCGCGGGTCGCCCAGGAGGCCGGCCAGTGGCTGCTCGGCCTGCTGCAGGGCGCGGCGGGCGGCCTGTTCGGCGGGATCACCGCCGCGATCCTGTTCGTCTACGTGTTCGTGTCGCTGCTGACGAACCGCGAACGCGTGGTGACGATGATCCGCCAACTCAACCCTCTCGGCGAAGGGATCACCGACGTCTACATGGCGAAGATGGGCGCGATGGTCAAGGGCACCGTGATGGGCCAGTTCGTCATCGCGGTCTGCCAGGGTGTCGCGGGCGCCGCGTCGATCTACCTGGCCGGCTTCCATCAGGGTTTCTTCCTGTTCGCCGTGCTGCTGTCGGCGTTGTCGGTCATCCCCTTGGGCAGCGGCATCGTCACGATCCCGTTCGGTGTCGGAATGATCCTGTTCGGCAACGTCTTCGGCGGCGTCTTCGTGATCCTGTTCCACCTGATCGTGGTGACCAACATCGACAACTTCCTGCGGCCCATCCTGGTGCCGCGCGAGGCCCGCCTCGACGCCGCGCTGATGCTGCTCGCCGTGTTCGCCGGAATCAGCATGTTCGGCGCGTGGGGCATCGTGATCGGGCCGGTGGTGATGATCGTCATCGTCACCACGATCAGCGTCTACCTCGAGGAGTACAAGGGCGTGCCGATGCGGCGGCCCGACTCCGCCGACGAAAAGCCCAAGCGCCGAAACCCGTTCTGGTGGTTGGGCCGTCGCATCAAGGAGGCGCGGGCCAGAAAGCAAGCCGAGGGCGAACCTAAACCAGCCGTTCCTTAAGGAACGCGACCACGCGCTTGAGTGCCGCGTCGGTCGGGTGACCCTCCTGGTGGCGCAGTTCCAGCGTTAGCACCGAGTGAGCCATCGCGCCGAATCCGTGTTCATTGCCCTTGCCCGAGTCGATCTCGATCACCTCGAACGCATCACCGAGCCGGTCCTTGAGCGTCTTGAAGCGTGCCGCGGGCACCAGCGGGTCCTTGCTGAAGCGCAATCCCAGCGCGCACAACCCTTCGTCGGCGGCGCGGCGTTCGACGACCTTCAGCTCGGCCTCCGACAGCCCCGGGTCGCGGCGCTGCTTGGCGGTCAGCGGCAACGGCAGCGACGGCTGGCTCAGCACCGGCGCGAGGACGCTGTCGTCGACCGCCGCGGCCAGGGCGAAGCCACCGGTGAAGCACTGGCCGATGACCCCGACGCCCTTGCCCGGGGTCTGCTCGTTGAGGTCGCGGGCCAGTGCGCGCAGGTAATGCGCGACGGGGCGGTCGGCGTTGGTGGCGAATGCGGCGAATTCCCTTGCCACACAACCGCGCAGCATGACCGGCACCATGCCCGGCCGCATCGGCGGTGCACCGGGCGTGCCGAACAACGACGGAATCGCGACGGTGAACCCCGCTTCGACGAGGTGGTTGCCGAGCGCGAGCACGCCGGGGTGCACGCCGGGCATCTCGGGGATGAGCACCACGCCCGGGCCCTCACCCTTGCGGTAGACGTCGTGGGTGTACCCGGCGGCGGTGAAGGGCGCGGCGGCCCATCCGGTGAGGTCGGCTTCCGGTGCCGCCCCGGCGGCGACATCAGGGTCCGGTGCGGTCATGGGCGCTTCTCCAGTTCGCTCGTTACGCGAGATTGAAACCATGCAGAGAAAGTGCGGGAAGCGGGCTGCGTGGGTGCAATCTCGCCGAACGAACCACGCCCACTCCTACGCGTAGGGCAGCGGCGCCGCGGTCTGCGTCGCCGCCGCCAGCGTACGGAATTCGCCCGCATCCGCGGCGCCGGTCAGCGCAATCTGCGCCGGTCCGCCCGGACCGGCCAGCCGGGTCGTCCACACCGGTTCGGCGGGTTTACCGTCGTCGTCGCCCTCGTAGACCACCCACTTCACGCCGTCGACGTCCTGCACCCCGGTGGGCACGACGTCGGAGTCGAGCGAGCCGACCAGCTTCTCCTCGTCGGCGTTGCTCTGGGTGAGGCTCACATACATTCCGCTCGGCGCGAGATAGCCGACGGTGGAGCTGACGGCCCGCAGCAATTGCCCCGTCGCGGGGTCGGTGCGACCGGCCTCGATGCCGTTGCGGCTACCTGAGTTCGACTGCCAGCCCTCGGGCAGGGGCGGGATCCGGATCGGGATCTTCAGCGCGTCGGCGTCGGCACGCAAGGCCGCGGGCGCGTCGAAGGATGGGACGGGGCCCGCACCGGGCCCCGAGCCCTGAAACGAGCACATCCCCAGCATCCCGGCCAACACGATGCAGGCCAGAACCAGCGGCGCCATCGACCAGAACATGTCCCGGCCGTCATGCAGCAGCCGTGACTTGGCGGCCGGAGCCGGTCGGCCGGGGACAGATGGCCGGCGCGGCTCGGGAGCCTGTTGCGTGGTCACTCAGCCAGTATCCCAGCTCCCGAACGTGGACCGGCTAATGGGACAATCTGGGCCATGAGTCCGACCCGTGGTGAAGCCCCAGATCGAAATCTCGCGCTCGAGCTCGTCCGAGTAACCGAGGCAGGCGCGATGGCCGCGGGCCGCTGGGTCGGCCGCGGTGACAAGGAGGGCGGCGACGGTGCGGCCGTCGACGCCATGCGCGAGCTGGTGAACTCGGTGACGATGCGCGGCGTGGTGGTGATCGGCGAGGGCGAGAAGGACAACGCGCCGATGCTCTACAACGGCGAAGAGGTCGGCAACGGCGACGGACCGGAGTGCGATTTCGCCGTGGACCCGATCGACGGCACCACGTTGATGAGCAAAGGCCTGTCCAACGCGATCTCTGTGCTCGCCGTCTCCGAACGCGACACTATGTTCGACCCCTCCGCGGTGTTCTACATGAGCAAGCTCGCGGTCGGGCCCGAGGCGGTCGACGCGATCGACATCACCGCCCCGATCGGGGAGAACATCCGCCGGGTGGCCAAGGCCAAGAACGTGTCGGTCTCCGACCTGACCGTGTGCATCCTGGACCGGCCGCGCCATCAGCAGCTGATCGCCGATGTCCGGGAGGCCGGCGCGCGGTGCCGGCTGATCACCGACGGCGACGTCGCGGGCGCCATTTCTGCGTGCCGCCCCAACACCAGCACCGACATGCTCGCCGGTATCGGCGGTACACCGGAGGGCATCATCGCCGCGGCCGCAATCCGCTGCATGGGCGGCGCCATCCAGGGCCAGTTGGCCCCCAAGGACGACGAGGAACGACAGAAGGCCATCGACCGCGGCCACGACCTGGACCGCGTGCTGACCACCGAGGACCTGGTCTCAGGCGACAACGTCTTCTTCTGCGCCACCGGCGTCACCGACGGCGACCTGCTCAAGGGCGTGCATTTCTACAGCGGCGGCTGCACCACGCAGTCGATCGTCATGCGCTCCAAGTCGGGCACCGTGCGGATGATCGAGGCCTACCACCGGCTGTCCAAACTCAGCGAATACTCCGCGATCGACTTCACCGGCGACAGCAACGCCGTCTACCCGCTGCCGTAACCACCAGACAAGTAAGGACATTCATGAGCGTCGACTCCGACAGCGCAGCCGAGACCGAGTACCGCATCGAGCACGACACCATGGGCGAGGTCCGGGTGCCGGCCAATGCGCTGTGGCGCGCGCAGACGCAGCGCGCGGTGGAGAACTTCCCGATCTCCGGGCGCGGCCTCGAGCGCACCCAGATCCGCGCCCTCGGCCTGTTGAAAGGTGCCTGCGCGCAGGTCAACAAGGACCTCGGCCTGCTCGCAGCCGACAAGGCCGACGCGATCATCGCCGCGGCCGGTGAGATCGCCGACGGTCAGCACGACGACCAGTTCCCCATCGACGTCTTCCAGACCGGTTCGGGCACCAGCTCCAACATGAACACCAACGAGGTGATCGCCGGCATCGCGGCGCGCAACGGCGTGACCGTGCACCCCAACGACGACGTCAACATGTCGCAGTCGTCGAACGACACCTTCCCGACGGCGACGCACATCGCCGCGACGGAAGCTGCTGTGCGCCATCTCATTCCCGCGCTCGAGGTGCTGCACGAGTCGCTGGCTGCCAAGGCTCGGCAGTGGCGTACCGTCGTCAAGTCCGGGCGCACCCACCTGATGGACGCCGTGCCGGTGACGCTCGGCCAGGAGTTCAGCGGTTACGCCCGTCAGGTCGAAGCCGGCATAGAAAGGGTGAAGGCGACCCTCCCCCGGCTCGGCGAACTTGCCATCGGCGGCACCGCGGTGGGCACCGGCCTCAATGCGCCCGACGACTTCGACGAGCGTGTCGTCGCCGTGCTGCGTGAGCAGACCGGCCTGGCGGAATTGCAGGTCGCCGCAAATCATTTCGAGGCTCAGGCGGCCCGCGACGGGCTGGTCGAGGCGTCGGGTGCGCTGCGCACCATCGCCGTGTCGCTGACCAAGATCGCCAACGACATCCGGTGGATGGGCTCGGGACCGCTGACCGGGCTCGGTGAGCTTCAGCTGCCGGATCTTCAGCCGGGTAGCTCGATCATGCCGGGCAAGGTGAACCCGGTCATTCCCGAGGCCGTCACTCAGGTGGCCGCGCAGGTGATCGGCAACGACGCTGCGATCGCGTGGGGCGGGGGCAACGGGGCGTTCGAGCTGAACGTGTACATCCCGATGATGGCCCGCAACATCCTCGAGTCGTTCAAGATCCTGACCAACTCGTCGAAGCTGTTCGCCGAGCGCTGCATCGACGGGTTGGTCGCCAACGAGGACCGGCTCCGTGAGCTGGCCGAGTCGTCCCCGTCGATCGTCACGCCGTTGAACTCGGCGATCGGCTACGAGGAGGCGGCCGCAGTCGCGAAGCAGGCGCTCAAGGAGAAGAAGACCATCCGTCAGACCGTCATCGATCGGGGCCTGATCGGCGACACGCTGTCCGAGGAGGAACTGGACCAGCGCCTCGATGTGTTGGCGATGGCCAAGGTGAGAGACGACGAGCGTTAAGCGCGTTCGCTCTCCGTCGTACCTGGCCGCCGCGGAACTGGCTCGCGTGATGGGTCAGCGCGGCCGGTAAGGGGTATACGGGTCTCGTCAGCTGTAGGGCTCAGCTCCGATTCTGAGGGGATATGCCGGGGGACGCGGGGGACGCGGGGGACGTTGTGATCGCCCAGTCGACGCACCGGCGCGCGGTCGTTGGCTTCCTGGACTCGGTCGCGCAGGGCCCGTCGGCGTTGCTGATCGAGGGCGAACCGGGGATCGGCAAGACGACGCTGTGGTCGGCCGCGGTCAAGCAGGCGCAACAGCGCGGATTCCACGTCCTGTCGACCCGCCCGGCGGCTGCGCAGTCGGTGCTCGCGTACACCGCACTGGCCGACATGCTCGAGGAGGCCGACACCCGCACGTGGGCCGACCTGCCGACACCGCAACTGCTCGCCGTCGACCAGGTGCTGCTGCGTGCGGACAACGGTGCGGTGACCGATCAGCGTGCGGTGGCCGCGGCGTTTCTCTCGGTGGTCGAACGACTCAGCGACGACCGTCCCGTCCTGTTGGCCATCGACGACCTGCAATGGCTCGACCCGTCGAGCCGGCACGTCATCTCCTTTGCGATACGGCGGCTCACTGGGCGCACCGGAGTACTGGCCAGCCTCCGTACCGAAGCAGGCGACGGTGGGGGCGACGACTGGCTGCAGTTGTCCCGGCCCGACGCCCTGAATCGAATCCGATTGCATCCGTTGAACATTCAGGATCTGCATCGGGCGGTCTCGGCACGGTTGCGACGGCCCTTCTCACGTCCCACCATCGACAGGATCCATCAGGTGTCGGGCGGGAACCCGTTTTACGCGATCGAATTGGCCCGTTCCCTCGACCACTCGACGAGTGTCGACTCGTCGCTGCCCGGCACCCTGGCCGACGTGGTGCGGACCAGGCTGGGCAGCCTCGAATCCGATGTCCACGACGCATTACTGGCCGCTTCGTGCCTTGCCGTGCCGACGGTGGAGGTGGTGTCGGATGCGACGACGGGCGACGCGGACCGGCTGGTCGGATTGCTGGAGGTCGCCGAGGCCAAGGGCATCGTCGTGATCGACGGCAACCGCATCCGGTTCACACATCCACTGCTGGCCAGCGGGGTCTACACCGAGGCGTCTCCCGGCCGCCGCCGGTCGATGCACCGCCGGCTCGCCGAGATCGTCGACGAACCCGAACTCCGTGCCCGACACCTCGCGCTGGCCGCCACCAAGGGCGACGACGTCACGCTGGAGGCGCTCGACATGGCGGCGGAATCGGCGCGGGTGCGCGGAGCACCCGCCGCGGCGGCCGAACTGGTGGATCTGGCCATCGGCCTCGGCGGTGACACCGCGGAGCGGATGCTGCGCTCGGCGCTGCACCATTTCGACGCCGGGGAGCAGGAGCGCGCGGCGGCGGTTCTCGCGGAGGCCGTCGAACGACTGCCCACGGGCGCACTGCGTGCGGAAGCGTTGAGCCGACTGGCGGTGGTGCGGCTGTACGGGGACGGCTTCATCGAGAGCGCTCGCCTGCTGCGCGAGGCGCTCGACGAGGTACACGACAACCACGCACTGCGCGTCCAGACCTTGATCACGTTGGCGTACACACTTTTCCACGCCAACCAGCTAGAGCAGAGCCTGGAAACCGCCGCCCTGGCGGTCGCCACCGCGGAGCACCTCGACCAGCCGCATCTGCTCAGCATGGCGCTCGGGATGCTGGTCATACTGCGGTTCGCCGCCGGCCACGGCTACGACGAAGAGACGTTGCAGCGAGCGCTTCGACTGGAGGACCCCGAGGCGTACGCACCATTGGTCTTTCGGCCCGTCATGCAGCACGCCCTGCTGCTGGAGTGGACCGGCCGGCTCGACGAAGCGCGCGGCGTCGTGGACCAGATTCGTGCGCGCTGCCTGGAGAAGGGCGAGGAGGGTGAGCACGTCTTCGTCTCGCAGCACGTCGTGACGAACGCGATCGCGCGCGGTGACTTCGTCATGGCCAACCTGGTCGCCGAGGATGCCGTGGAGAAGGCCCGGCAGCTGGGGGGCAACACCGCGCAGTTCCTGACCCGGAGCTTGCGGGCTCAGCTGGCCGCACTCGCCGGCCACGAGGAGTCCGCCCGCCGGGCAATCGATGATGCCCTCGAATGTGCCAGGCAGACCGGCACGTTGCGAATGGCGGACCGGGTGCGCACCACGCTCGGGTTCCTGGAGGTCTCGCTGGGCGACTACGAAGCCGCCGCGGCCGCTCTTCAACCGATGCTCTCGGAGTTCGACCCCGACACCACGCCGACCGAACTGCCGAATGCCGCCTACCTGCCGGACGCGATCGAGGCACTGGTACATCTCGACCGCCTCGTGGAGGCAGAACAGCTCACCGCCGCCCTGGAAAACAACGGCCGCAGATTGAATCGGGAGTGGATGCTCGCGATGGGTGCGCGATCACGTGCCATGCTGCTGGCCGCGCGCGGTGACCTGGGCGCCGCTCACAAGGCGGCGCAACGGGCGATGGCCGTACACGACCGGCTGCCGATGCCTTTCGAGCGCGCACGGACGCTGCTGACCCTAGGCCAGATCGAACGCAGGCAACGCAAGAAAGAATCGGCGTCGGCGCACCTTCGGGAGGCCTTCGAGGTATTCGAGCGTCTCAACATCCCCCTGTGGGCGGTCAAGGCGTCCGCGGAGTTCTCGCGTGCGAGCGCCGGGCCACAGCGCAGCGGCGAATTGACGCCGTCCGAGCAGCGGGTCGCAGAACTCGTCGCGACCGGAATGAAGAATCGAGACGTCGCGGCCGCGCTGTTCATCAGCCCCAAGACGGTCGAGGCCAACCTCGCGCGCATCTACCGCAAGCTGGGAATCAAGTCGCGAGCCGAACTGGGTCGACACGTCGGTCGCCCGAGCGGGGCCCAAACAGGTGACTACGCATAGGGAAACACCCGATTCCTCCCGCCGGGTCACGGGACTTACGGTCGTAACGCTGTCCCGCCACCCGCCATCGACTGGAGGACCGGTGCGTCTCGACGAAGCTCCCGCGGCCGCGCCCGTGACCGACCACGCCAACACCCTGGTCACGACGGCCACCAGCCAGCCGGCCCTGGGCACCGGATTTGCGGTGCTGGGCCTGGTTTCGCTACTCGACCTGCCGCGCGGCGGCCGCGCCGACCGGGTGGTGGCGCTCGGTGGCGCGGCGGCCGCCGGCTGGTACCTGGTCCGCCGCAACCGCCGCCGTTGACTGACTTCGGTGCACTATCGATCGCTTCAGCGACAGCGAGTGCACCCGAACCACCGTCGTCATGGCAGGGCGCCGGGGCTGATCTCCTCGAGCATCTCGGTCACCAGCGCGGCGATCGGCGAGCGCTCGCTGCGTAGCAGTGTGATGTGGGCGAACAGGGGGTGGCCCTTGAGTTTCTCGATCACCGCCGCGACGCCGTCATGCCTGCCGACACGAAGGTTGTCCCGCTGCGCGACGTCGTGGGTGAGCACCACGCGCGAACCGGCACCCAGACGCGACAGCACGGTCAGCAGCACGTTGCGCTCGAGCGACTGGGCCTCATCGACGATGACGAACGAGTCGTGCAGCGAGCGCCCGCGAATGTGAGTCAGCGGCAGCACCTCGAGCATGCCGCGCGAGAGCACCTCCTCGAGCACCGCCGGGCTGGCCAGTCCTTCCAGCGTGTCGAAAACCGCCTGCGCCCAGGGGCCCATCTTGTCGCTCTCGCTGCCGGGCAGGTAGCCGAGGTCCTGCCCGCCGACCGCATAGAGCGGACGGAACACCACGACCTTGCGTTGCGTGCGGCGTTCCAGCACGGCCTCCAGTCCGGCGCACAACGCCAGCGCCGACTTGCCCGTGCCCGCCTTCCCGCCGAGCGAGACGATGCCGACCGACTCGTCGAGCAACAGGTCCAACGCCACCCGCTGTTCGGCGGAGCGACCGCGCAGTCCGAACGCCTCCCGGTCGCCGCGCACCAACTGCACCCGCTTCTCCGGAGTCACCCGGCCCAGGGCGTGCGACGTACCGCCGAGCATTCGAATACCGGTGTGGCACGGCAGATTTCGGGCCGCCTCCGAGTCGATCTCGCCCTCGGCGAACAACGTGTCGATCTCGTCGGACATGACATCGATTTCGGCCATACCCGTCCACCCGGATGTGATGACGTCTTGCGCGTGATACTCGTCGGCCGACAACCCGACGGCACCCGCCTTCACGCGTAGCGGAATGTCCTTGCTGACCAGCGTGACGTGCTTGCCCTCGGCGGCGAGATTGGCCGCGACCGTGAGGATCCGCGCATCGTTGCTGTCGGTGCGGAAACCGGCGGGAAGCACCGAAGGATCGCTGTGGTTCAGCTCGACGTGTAACGACCCACCTTGTGCGCCAACGGGAATCGGCTGATCGAGCCGACCGTGTTCGAGCCGCAGATCGTCGAACAGCCGCAGGGCCTGACGCGCGAACCAGCCGAGCTCATGATGGTGCCGCTTGGCTTCGAGTTCGCTGATCACAACCAGCGGGACCACGACCTCGTGCTCGGCAAAGCGTGTGCAGGCCCAGGGATCTGACAACAGCACGGAGGTGTCGAGCACATAGGTCCGGCTCGGGCTGGATTGCCGGCTCCGCCGGCCCTGCGAATCGATCACGTAGCGCTCCTGGTATCCGCGGGTCCCCCGCGAACCGTCGGCGGACACTGCGGCACCAGGGCCGGGGCCGGCCCTCTCGTGATCGCAACGATCGGGTACCGCCCGGACAGCAAAGCACGTCGCTAGCCATCGAAAACGACGCTACTCCCGTTGCGGCACATGCGCCGTGCAGGCGCGCCGTAGTGTTCGCCGCTCCCCGTCCGCGCCGGCGACCGCCCGGTTAAGCGAGCGTGAACTCGCGCATCTTCGGTTCGTCGGCCAGCCCCCACGCGGCGATCCGGTCGACAATCACCTGACGCAACTGCTCTGGTCCGAAGATGCCGGCCTGCGCGACATTGCGTACCTTGTCGGCGTACGCGTCGATGTCGCCCCCGACGACGTCGAGTTCCGCCGCACGCCGCGCGATGGCGTCGACGGTTTCGTCCCGGCTCGTGGAGAGCAGGTGCGAAACCAGGTTGGCGAAGAACTCCTCGTGGCGCTCCTCGTCTTTGGCGATGCGGCCGATGAGACCCTTGAGCACCGGCTCGGTGATCTTCGCCTCGAGGTTGCGGCAGAAGAGGGCGTGAGCTCGCTCGAAGAAGGCCATGAACACCAGCCGCTCGATCTGGCTGTAGGTGTCGGCGCGGTAGCCCTTCATCACGTGTTCGACGCGGACATCCTCATTGGCGGCCGGGTCGATCTCCCGGGTGACGACGAGGTAGTTGCGCAGCGCGATGGCGTGCAGGTGCTCCTCGGCGGTCCACCGGCCGATCCAGCGGCCCCACTTCTCTTCGAGGATGAAACTGAAGACGAACTCGCGATGGAAACCGGCCAGATTGTCCTTGGTGACGAGCAGGATCTCGAGCGCGTCGGTGACGTCTTTGGGCAGAGTCACCTGCGACGGGTCCCAGTCCTTGCCGCCGAGGAAGGCGAAGTTCTCGCCCTGGTCGAACGGCACGTAGTCGTGCGCGTACCAGAGGTCCTCGCTGTCGATGTGACGACGCAGCTCCTGCTGCACGACCGGCTCGAGTTCGAGGATCAGCGCATTCGGTACAGGTTTCTGTGCCATGCAGTTACAGTAACCCAGTTCTGTGGGAATCGTAAAATTCCCTCGGCCGCGCGTGGCGCACCGGTCAGAGCGTCAGCCCCGGGTACAGCGGGTTGGCTTTCAGCAGTTCCGCCGAGGCGGCGTGCACGCGCTCGGCGGTGCCGTCGGCCAGGGTGTACTTGGCCTTCGAAGTGCCCTGCGGTTGAGTGTTGGACAGCACGTCCACGATCAGGTCGGCGACGCGGTCGAAGTCGTCGGCCCCGAATCCCCGGGTGGTCAGCGCGGGAGTGCCCAACCGGATACCGCTGGTGTACCAGGCGCCGTTGGGGTCGGCGGGCACGGAGTTCCGGTTGGTGACGACGCCCGCATCGAGCAGCGCCGACTCGGCCTGGCGGCCGGTCAGCCCGAACGAGGTGACGTCCAGCAGCACGATGTGGTTGTCGGTGCCGCCGGTGACGAGCGCGGCGTCTCGCTTGAGGAAACCGTCGGCCAGCGCCTGGGCGTTGTCGGCGACGCGCTGCGCGTACGTCTGGAACGCCGGCTGGCGGGCTTCAGCGAGCGCGACCGCTTTGGCGGCCATCACGTGTGACAGCGGACCACCGAGCACCATTGGGCAACCCTTGTCGACGGCGTCGGAGTACTCCGGCTGGGCGAGCACCATCCCGCCGCGCGGCCCGCGCAGTGACTTGTGGGTGGTCGTGGTGGTGACGTGGGCGTGCGGCACCGGATCCTCGTCACCGGTGAACACCTTGCCCGCGACCAGGCCGGCGAAGTGCGCCATGTCGACCATCAACGTGGCGCCGACCTCGTCGGCGATCTCGCGCATCTTGGCGAAGTCGACCCGCCGCGGATAGGCCGAGTAGCCGGCCACGATGATCAGCGGCTTGAACTCGCGGGCGGCGTCGGCCACCGCGCCGTAGTCGAGGAAACCGGTGTTCGGATCGGTGCCGTAGCTGCGCTGGTGGAACATCTTGCCGGAGATGTTGGGCCGGAAGCCGTGGGTCAGGTGGCCGCCCGCGTCCAGCGACATCCCCAGTAGCCGCTGGTTGCCGAGCTTGTTGCGCAGCTTCTCCCAGTCCGCCTCGGACAGGTCGTTGACGTGTTTGAGGCCGGCCTCGGCCAGTTCGGGTGCTTCGACCCGGGTGGCCAGGATCGCCCAGAAGGCAACGAGGTTGGCGTCGATGCCGGAGTGCGGCTGCACGTAGGCGTACGGCGCACCGAACAGTTCACGGGCGTGCTCGGCGGCGAGACTCTCGACGGTGTCGACGTTCTGGCAGCCCGCATAGAACCGGTGCCCGATCGTGCCTTCGGCGTACTTGTCGGAGAGCCAGGAACCCATCGTCAGCAGCACCGCAGGCGAGGCGTAATTCTCGCTGGCGATCAGCTTGAGCGAATCCCGTTGATCGGCAAGCTCTTTACGCGTCGCCGCCGCGATACGCGGCTCCACCGACTCGATCACCTGCAACGCGGCCCGGTAGGCGGCGCTCGCGGTCTCGGCGTACTCCGCGCCAGGAGCGGCAGCGTTGGAGGTCACGGGGTCTGCAGTCATGGGGTTCAGCCTACGACGCCGGGATCGCTCAGCGACCAGCCCATACGGGTCGGCCATACTCACAGCAGTCACATCGGGCCCGCAGATCACGGAGGCAACATCCGCATCCGGGCAGATAGATGTGCGCGATGCCCCACCTCTGAGCGAAAGATTCGCTGCCAGCGAATAATTCGCTGCGAGCTGGGCAACGACTCAGTGGTGCCCCCATGGGGCCGTGTTACGGCTGGGGCTCAGGCCGCTCGCAGCGCCGACGGGATCAACGGCTCGTCGAGCAGCGTGCCGAACCGCCGGGCCAGGCTGACGTCGTCGGGCCTGGCGTCCAGCCAGCCTCGCAGCAACCGGTAACCCTCGACGTAGGTGCTGGTGTAGGCGCGCCACAGCGGCGACGACAGGAACCGCAGCATCTGGCGGGCCCTCTGGTCGTTGACCAGCAGCCACCGCTTGAGGAAGGCGACGACGTCGTCGACGTCGCAGTGCTCGTCGTGCAGCATCAGCGCCGCGTCCTGGCGCACCTCGGCGAGCGCGGCGCTCGCCTCCGACACCGCCTGCGCGCGCTCGCCGTCGAACCTCAGCCCCAGATCGGCGTAGATCTCGGCTGCCCAAGCGCCCCAGTCTGGACCGATCGCCGCGTACAGCGCGAGATCGGCCAGGCCCTCGGCCATCAGGCACTGCGGGGTGTTGACCAGGAAGATGGTCTGCTCCGCCTGTCCCCTGCCCTCGACCAAACCGAATTCCTTGCGGCAGTGCTCGGTGTGGTGACCCGGATACGACTCGTGCGCGACCAGCCGTGGCAGGTTCGACATCTGCTGCTTGAGGTCGGCATTGACCGCCACCGTCGACTTGTAATCCCCGTGGTAGTAGTTGAAGCCCGACCACGGCTTGTCGGTGACGACCTCGTAGGTGATGGTCTCCGCGTCCGGCAGTGGATACTCGGCCCGCACCCGGTCGCGCAGCGCGCTGGAGAACGCGTGGATGCACTCTTCGAGGCGAGTGGGCGGGATCTCCTCGGCCGCGCGGTAGGCCTGCATCCGGTCGGCGAGCGGACCTGACCCGTCCAGCACCTCGTCGAACTGCCGATGGGCTTGTCGGTACCGCTCCGGGTCGCCCTTGCCGATGTGCACGTCGAAATAGGCCTCGACCTCTTCGACGAAGCCGACCTGCTCGCCGGCGAACTTGCGGCCCGCGCACGCCAGGGCCCGCAGGTGGGCCCCGATGAAGTCCTTACGCGCCCGCTCCAGCCCCTCGACCGAGGCCAATTCCCCCATCAGCCGCTCGGCCTGCCTGGCCAGGTCCGACGGATCGGGCTGCGGTTCGGCGGCGACCGCATGGCGCAGCGCGGGGTCGCCGGTGAACGCGTCGACGTAGCCTTCCTCCAATCGGTCGAAGCGCAGACCGAGCAGCAGATACTCGCGGACGATCGAAACCGAGGTGCTGGCGTCCATGATCTCAACCGTAAATGCAAGACTGGGCGCATGGCGCGGCTGAGCGAACCCAGCCCATATGTTGAGTTCGACCGGAGTCAATGGCGGAACCTGCGTATGTCGACGCCGCTGAAGCTCACCGAGGACGAGCTGAAGAGGCTGCGCGGTATCGGCGAGAAGATCGACCTGTTGGAAGTCGAAGAGGTCTATCTGCCGCTGGCCCGGCTGATCCACCTTCAGGTGGCCGCGCGCCAGCGGTTGTTCGCGACGACCGCGGAGTTCCTGGGCGGTGACTCAGACGGCGAGTCTCAGCCGAACCGCCCGGTGCCGTTCGTGATCGGCGTCGCGGGCAGTGTCGCGGTCGGCAAGTCGACGACGGCCCGTGTGCTGCAGGCACTTCTGGCACGCTGGGAGCACCACCCACGTGTCGACCTGGTGACCACCGACGGGTTCCTCTACCCCAATGCCGAATTGGTGCGTCGGAACTTGATGGGTCGCAAGGGTTTTCCTGAGAGCTACGACCGGCGTGCGCTGATGCGGTTCGTCACGACGGTCAAGTCCGGCGCGGAATACGCGTGCGCGCCGGTGTACTCGCATCTGATCTACGACATCGTGCCCGGAGAGAAGCAGATCGTCCGCCACCCGGACATCCTTATCCTCGAGGGCCTCAACGTGCTGCAGACCGGGCCGACGTTGATGGTGTCCGACCTGTTCGACTTCTCGGTCTACGTCGACGCCCGCATCGACGACATCGAACAGTGGTACATCGATCGGTTCCTCGGCTTGCGCACGACGGCGTTCGCCGACCCGGCCTCACACTTTCACCACTACGCCACGCTCACCGACGAGCAGGCCGTGTTCGCCGCCCGCGACATCTGGCACTCGATCAACCGGCCCAACCTGATCGAGAACATCCTGCCGACTCGGCCGCGGGCGACGTTGGTCTTGCGCAAGGACGCCGACCACTCGATCAATCGGCTGCGCCTGCGCAAGCTGTAGCGGCTACCGGTTGATCCGGCGCCAGCCCTGGTACTGCAGTTCGGCGAACGCCAGCGTGTACACCCCGGTGGCGAGCGTCAGCACCACGCCAATGGTGGTGAGCGGGAAGACATTCGAGATCACGAGCACTACCGCTGCTACGGCATAGAGGACGTTGGCGACGATCACCGCCATGCCCGCCGTCTTCAGCGACGGCAGCGCCGCCAGACCCAGGACCACCATCCCGTAGGCGATGAAGAACGCCGCCATTCCGTACTCGAAGCCGATCGTGGTGCCCGACGTGTCGGCCAGCCAGCCCGCGAGTGGAAGGGCAGCGACACCGGCCAGACCGGTGAGGATCGCGTCGGCGCGCATGGCGAAGCGCAGCAGAGCGTCCGTCGACTCGTTCAGCCGGACCGAGAGTGCGGTCATGAGGGGATTCCTTTCTTGTGGGGGTGGGAACCGTTCCGGAGCCGACGCCGCAACCTCTGACGACGGCGGCTCCGGACCGGTCATGAAGGGGCCGCGTCGAGGCGACGGACCCCGAGGTACTGGGCGTAGGCGAATGCGAGCGTCACGGCGGTGAACGCGATCGTGGCGGCGACGCCGGTTTCGGTCAGCGGCAGCACGCCGGTCACCAGCACCGCGGCCACGACAACCGCGAAGACGATGTTGCCGACCAGGACGCCGAGGCCGACCCGGCGGATATCGGGCGCCCCGGCCGCCAGAAACAACGCGGCGCCGTAGCCGACGAGCGCGGCGCCGCCGATCCACTCGCTGGTGGCGGACAGACCGCTGACTCGAGACAGCGGGTCGGCGGCCATTGCGATGACCAAGCCCAGACCCCCGCACAGCGTCGCGTCGGCGCGCAGCGCCACGCGTAGTAGCGAGTCGGTCGGGCCCGGGTCATCGAGGCCGGGGCGGGTGGTCGCGGTGGTCATGTCACCGACAGTGCTCAGATGCTGCTGCCAGATCGACGCAGAACGCTGCCAGCTCCTGCCAACCGCAGGTCACGACGATGCGGGCGAGGAACGAGCCCGTTGAGGAGTGACCTAAATCGAATTGGTCACGACGATGCGGGCGAGGAACGAGCCCGTTGAGGAGTGACCTAAATCGAATTGGTCACGACGATGCTTAAGCGGTTGTTTCCACGCAGCTGCTGCGTGTGATCAACCGCTTAGCGCCCCACGAAACTCCGCGTCAGTCTTTAGCGGCCACGAGGTTGCCGCGTAGATCTGCGGCGATCAGCCGCGCGGCGGCGTTCTGCCAGTTGTGCAGCGACCGCTGCGGCACCTCGGTGACGAACCACTGCCAGGCCTGGCGGGCCACGGGATCCAGTCCGGCCGCGGTCGCGTTCTGCGCGTAGGCACGCACCCCGACGACATACGGGAAGTACAGCGAGTTGTAGTGCCGCCACTCCTCGGTGGTACCGAACTCGCCGCCGTCGCGCGGTTTGAGCCGGGCGATGCGCTCGGCCAGCAGCGCCTTGAGCTCGGTCGCCCGCTCCAGTGGCTGGTCGGGGGCACCGCGGGAGGCCAACCGTTCGTCGATGATCGGCAACCGGGTCAGCGGGCTGGCGATCAGCTTGGACAGATCGCCGTAGTGTCCGAGCGCGCGGCGGGTCAAGCGGGCGAACGTCTGCTCGTCGACGCCGTCGAGCGGGTTGTCCTTGCGCAGCGGCAGCGCCGCCTCGGTACTGCGCAGTGCCGCGCGGTCGGCACGCAGCGCGGGCGAGCGGGAGAACGCCAACCGGTCGAGGGCGCCGGCCAACGGGTCGGCGAGCACATTGATCGCGATCGCGATCGCCAGGCTGGTGAACAGCAGCACGGTCAGCGCGGTGTCATGGCCGGTGACCGCCAGACCGATCAACGCCTGGCCACCGAACAGCACCGCCACCACCGTCGTCGCCGCGAAGGAGCGCAGCATGTCGGCGCGCAACGCCTGCCCCTCGTCGAACGCGTCGCCGATCGCGACCGCGACACCGAGCAGCGCGACGTCGAACCCCGTCGATGCGAGTGCCAGCCAGCTCGGAACCAGCCCCAGCGGGATGATCAGGATCGCGTTGCCCAGCGCGAAGAACAACGTCGCGACCACCACGAAGCCGACGACCGGGCCCGGTTGCGAACGGCGCAGCACCGCGTACACCATGGCGCCCAGCGACGACAGCGAGACCGCGGCGAACATCACCCAATGACCCAGGCGCAGCGGACCGTCGACGTTGCCGGCCATCGCGGCGCCGACGAATGCGGTCGCGGCCACCGCGGCGACCAGCCCGAGCTCGCCCGCACGGCTGCGCCAGGTGTCACGCGGCCGGGAGAGCTCGAGCAGCACGGCGAACCACGCGATGCCCGGCACGGCGACGAGGTAGACCTCGATGCGACTGAGCACGTCGGCGCCGCTGATGATCCGCACGGCGTCCAGCGCGACCACCGCCGCGAAGCTCGTCAATCCGATCGCGGCCAGCACCAGCACAGGCTTACGCGGATCGCGGGCCAGCAGGTACAGCCCCAGCCACCAGCTGAGCGCGAAGACCGTCGCCGACAGCGCAGCCATCACTTCAGTGTCCCATCACATGCGGCGTCCCATCACATGCGGCGTCCCATCACATACGGCGTCCATCACATACGGCGTCCCATCACATTCCGTACCGGCGATGGCGCACGGTGTAGTCGCGCAGCGCGCGCAGGAAGTCGACCCGCCGGAACGCGGGCCAGTAGGCGTCGGTGAACCACATCTCCGAATACGCGCTCTGCCACAGCAGGAAGCCCGACAGCCGCTGCTCCCCTGAGGTGCGGATGACCAGATCGGGGTCCGGTTGCCCGGAGGTGTAGAGATTCTCCGAGATCGCGTCGATGGTGACGGCCTCGATCAGCTGTTCCCCCGTGTTGCCGTTGGCCAGCTCCTTGCTCAGCAGTTGACGGACCGCGTCGACGATTTCCTGACGGCCGCCGTAGCCCACCGCGAGATTGACGTGAAACGAGCCCGGGTCCGCGTCGGTCGACCCGACGGCGTCACGCAGCCGGCGCGCGGGTTCTTCGCCGATCAGCTCAAGGTCGCCGACCGTTCGCACACTCCAGCGATTCACGGGAGCGCAGATCTCCTCGACGACGTCGGTGATGATCTCGATCAACGGGGACAGCTCGTCGGGGGCACGCTGCAGGTTCTCGGTGGACAACAGGTACACCGTGGCCATCTCGATGCCGGTTTCCTGACACCAGCGCAGCATGTCGGCGATCTTCCTCGCGCCCATCCGGTAGCCGACGCTGACGTCGTCGTGGCCAAGGTCACGCGCCCACCGACGGTTACCGTCGCACAAAACGGCAATATGGCGCGGCAGTTGGGATTTGGACCTTGCCAGCTCCTGGCGCAGCCGCATCTCGTACAGCCGATAGGCCGGCTCTTTGAGGCGCGGGGGAATGAGCTCCACGAAGATCCAGACTACTGTGAGGTTCGAAAACCCCCATGGCATTAGTGGAGGTGACATGACCCGATCCATCGACAGCACCGATTCTGAGAAGTCCCGCGATCCCCAGACCACCGCGGAGGACTTCCCGGAAGCCGTTGTCGACGGTGTCGCCAATTTCATCGGCAAGCCACGCGCGCGGGGGTGGATTCACGTCTACGCGGCGGGGATCGCCGCCATCTGCGGCGCGGCGCTGGTGTCGGTGTCGTGGTCGGTGCAGTCCACGCGCGCGGGCGTCGCGACACTGATCTACACGTTCACCATCGTGGCGATGTTCGCCGTCAGCGGCGCGTACCACCGGGTCAACTGGAAGTCCGCCACCGCACGCAAGTGGATGAAGCGCCTCGACCACTCGATGATCTTCGTGTTCATCGCCGGCAGCTATACGCCGTTCGCCCTGCTCGCGTTGCCGCAGACCGACGGCATGGTGTTGTTCTGGATCGTATGGGGCGGTGCGATCGCCGGCGTGCTGCTCAAGTGCTTCTGGCCGTCGGCGCCGCGGTGGGTGGGCGTGCCGCTCTACATTCTGCTCGGCTGGGTTGCGGCGTGGTTCGTCGGGCCGATCACGCACGGCGCGGGTGTGGCCGCGCTGGTGCTGCTAATCGTCGGCGGCGCGCTCTACAGCATCGGCGGCGTGCTCTATGCGCTCAAGTGGCCCAATCCGTGGCCGACGGTCTTCGGCCACCACGAGTTCTTCCACGCATGCACCGCGGTGGCGGCGATCTGCCACTACATCGCGATGTGGTTCGCCGTCTTCTAGTCCCCCATGCCGCGAGCGACCGTGTTTGTGCGCGACACGCCGCCGAATAGCGACATTCTGCGGTCGCTCACGCTAGAGAGACGTGACGTTCTCGGGCGTCCAGTAGGCCTTCATGGACGCGATCTTGCCCTCCTCGTTGAACGTCATCACGCTGATGATCTCGATGCGCATCTTGTTGTCGCCGAGGTCGATCGTCAGCGCCCAGAAGAACGCCACCTCGTTGCCCAGTGCCCGCAGCGTGACGACGTCGGCCTGGGCGCCGGTCGTGGGCAGCGCGTCGTAGAACCCGCGGATCGCCTTGCGGCCGATGTGCACCTCGCCGCCGACCGGATCCTCGACGGTGGCGTCGTCGGCGTAGAGCTCAACGACGTCGTCGGCCTTACCCCGGGAGGCGAGTTCGAGGTAGCGGGCGACAGTCTTGGCGTTGTCTTCGGGGGTCGGCATGCGCCGAACGCTACACGGACGTTCCTAGGGCAGCAGCGAGTTCCGGCGCCGTGGTGACCGGCAGGTCGCACGTCCTGCCGCGGCACACGTAGGCGGCGTCGTCACCGCCTACCCGGTCGCGACCGACCAGCAGCTCCGACGAGTTCACCGCGCCGCCCACGACGATCGCTCCGCCCGGCGCGAGCCGCCGCGCGGCCGACAGCAATTCCGAACGGGCGGGGTCGCACGCCACCGCGATCTGGATCGGTCCGCGCACGGCCGCCTCCGCCACGGCGAGCCAGTGCCCGCCCGAGCGGGGCAGCCGGGTCAGGATCGGCGTGGCCGCCGCCAGCGTGGCGTCGGCCGCCGCGGCATAGCGTTCGGCTCGTTCGGCCGGGGCGAGATGCGCGGCGGTGAGCAGCGCCTCGGCGATCAGCGACGCTCCCGAGGGCGTCGCCCCGTCGAGTGGATCGGCCGGCCGCACCATCAACGTCTCGGCGTCGTCGGCGGTGTCGAACCACCGGCCGGGCCGGTCCGGGTCGGCGAAGTGGTCGAGCGCGACGTCGAGCAGCGTCATCGCGGCCTCCAGCCAGTGCGGCTCACCGGTCATCTGGTGGACGGTCAGCAGGCCGGTGGCCAGCGCGCCGTGGTCTTCGAGGATTCCGGCGCTCTCGCCCACCGCACCGCCGAGGCTCGCCCGCCGCAGCCTGCCGGAGTGGGGGTACCTCCCGCTGCCGTCGATCATGTGCAGCTCCCACACGGCGCGCGCGCATCGCGTTGCGGCGTCGAGGAATTCAGGCCGGTCGAGCGCGACGGCGGCTTCGGCGAGCGCGGTGATCGCCAGCCCGTTCCATGCGGTGACGACCTTGTCGTCGCGAGCGGGTTGCGGCCGGGTGAGCCGGGCCGCCAGCAGCGCTGCCCGCACCCTGGCGAACCGTTCCCGGTCGTCGGGGTCGCGCGGCAACTGCAGCACTGACGCACCCCGCTCGAAGGTGCCGGCCTCGGTCACAGTGAAAAGCTCTGCGGCCCAACGACCGTCGTCGTCACCGAGGAACTCGCGCAGCTGCGCATGGGTGAAGACGTACGTCATGCCTTCCACCCCGTCCGCGTCGGCGTCCAGCGACGAGGTGAACATGCCGTCGGCGCCGAGTTCGTCGATGATGAATCGTGCTGTTTCGGCTGTGACCTTGTGCGCCAAAGGGTTTGCGGTACGCCGCGCCCAGTGGGCATACGCCCGCAACAGCAGCGCGTTGTCGTACAACATCTTCTCGAAGTGCGGAACCACCCACGCCGCGTCGACGCTGTAACGGGCGAAGCCCCCCGCCAACTGGTCGTAGATACCGCCGCGGGCCATCGCCGTGCAGGTCCGCTCGACGGTCTCCAGCGGCATGACCTCGCCGGTGCGCTCGTGGTTGCGCAGCAGCGCTTCGAGCAATGCCGACGGCGGAAACTTGGGCGCGCCAGCAGGATTGGCGGCGAATCCACCGCGGGCGACGTCCTCGTCCTGGAGCACCGCGGCAACAGCGTGGTCGCACAGCGCCGGTTGTAACGGCGGTCCCCCACCTGGCAGACCGGAAGCCATCGACCGCAGTTCCGCTGTGATCTTCTCGGACGCCTCCTCGACCTCGCCGCGGCGGTTTCGCCAGGTGTCGGTGATCGCGGCCAGCAGCTGCAGGAAGGTGGGTTTCGGGTAGTACGTGCCGCAGAAGAACGGCCTGCCGTCCGGGGTGAGGAAGCAGGTCATCGGCCAGCCGCCTTGACCCGTCAGCGCGACCGTCGCGTTCATGTACACCGCATCGAGGTCGGGCCGCTCCTCGCGGTCGACCTTGATGCAGACGAACCCGTCGTTCATCACGGCGGCGACCTCGTCGTCGTCGAACGACTCATGGGCCATGACATGGCACCAGTGGCAGGCCGCGTAGCCGATCGACAGCAGGATCGGTACGTCACGGTCGGCCGCCTCGGCCAGCGCCTCCGGCGTCCATTCGCGCCAGTGCACCGGGTTGCCGGCGTGCTGCCGCAGATACGGGCTGGTGGCCCGCGAGAGCGTGTTAGCCCCCGGGCTCACGATTCGTCCCGTCGGGCGGCGCGTCGGACTCGATCGGCGCCTGGGATGGGCCTGGCGGCGCGTCGGTCTGCTCCGGTTCCGAATCCTGCGGGTCGAATGACTTGGGCACCTTCCGCAGCTGCCGGTTCATCGACCGGACCAGCAGAAACGTGCCGATCAGGAGCAGCAC
The DNA here is from genome assembly GCF_001499905.1 of Mycobacterium sp. GA-1285. Classification (GTDB taxonomy): domain Bacteria; phylum Actinomycetota; class Actinomycetes; order Mycobacteriales; family Mycobacteriaceae; genus Mycobacterium. The sequence goes on from NZ_LQIS01000034.1 coordinate 254,804, forward strand.
GACGACCAGCAGGCCGAGCGGGCTGGCCTTGCCGAAGTTCGGGCCGGTGTCCCTCGGCGGGTCCTGGGCCAGAAGGTCGAGGGCGAGCAGAAGGTTCATCGGCCCTCGATCCCCGCGAAGAGGTCGTCCTCCGGAAGCGTCACCGGCACACGCGATCGGGCCAACTCGAACTCCTCGGTGGGCCACAGCCGTTGCTGCCACTCGATCGGCGCACGGAAGAAGTCTCCGTTGGGATCGATCTGGGTGGCGTGCGCACGCAGCGCGTCGTCGCGCAGGGCGAAGTACTTCGCGCACTCGACGCGGGTGGTCACCCGCTTGGCGAAGACGTCGTGGTCGGGATCCCAGTGCTTGAGCCACTTCTCGAACGGGCCGACCTCGCCGTGCTTGGCGAACTCGTCCTGCAGCAGCTGCATTCGTTGCCGCAGGAAGCCGTGCGTGTAGTACAGCTTCTGGACATCCCACGGCTCGCCGGCGTCGGGAAACAGGCGGTAGTCACCGGCTGCCTCGTAGGCAGCCGTCGACACCTGGTGGCACCTGATGTGGTCCGGATGCGGATAGCCACCGTTCTCGTCGTAGGTGGTCATCACGTGGGGCCGGAACTCGCGCACGACGCGCACCAGGGCCTCGACCGGTTGCTCGAGTGGCACCACGCCGAGGCAACCCTCGGGCAGCGGCGGAGGCGGGTCACCCTCGGGCAGGCCGGAATCGACGAAGCCGAGCCAGTGGTGCTCGACGCCGAGGATCTCGGCGGCCTTGGCCATCTCGTCACGGCGGATCTCGGCCATCCGGCCGTGCACCTCGGGCAGGTCCATGGCCGGGTTGAGGATGTCGCCGCGCTCGCCACCGGTGATGGTCACGACGAGCACGCGGACACCCTCGTCCACGTATCGAGCCATCGTGGCGGCACCCTTGCTGGACTCGTCGTCCGGGTGGGCGTGCACCGCCATCAACCGCAGTTCGCTCAACCTGCTCTGCCTCACTCTCGCGACCATCGCGATTCGTCGTCTCCGGCGATATCAACCCACGGAGTCGTCTTGGTAGTCCCTATAGTTCCAGTTCTGTAGATCCATCCGACGGAGAGCCTAGAAAACCAGATGATCGACCGCCCCGCCGCACGCTATGGCCGCCGGCGGCTCTCCGGTGGCCGCCGCCGTTGGCTCGCCGTCGCGTTCACCCTGCTTGCGCTGGCGGTGGGGGTGACGGTCGCCGTGGTGGCGTTCGGGCGCTTCGAGAGCGAGCCGGTGACGGGCGAACTGGGCGCCTACGAACTGGTCGACGACGAAACGGTGTCGGTGACGATCAGCGTCACCCGCCGAGACCCGTCCCAACCGGCCGTCTGCATCGTGCGGGCACGCTCCGTCGGCGGCGCCGAGACGGGCCGCCGTGAGGTGCTGGTCCCCCCGTCGACGCAACAAACGGTGCAAGTGACCGCAGTCGTCAAAGCGACCCGCCCGCCGGTGAGCGGAGATATCTACGGATGTGGAATCGACGTGCCGTCGTATCTGGTGACTCCTTGAATCACACTGATTCGTCGGTCGGGCAAACGCCGAACTGCGAATTCGTGAAAATCGGTTGCCCCTTCGGTGCTACCATGGTCCGGTACACGGTTCCTGATGGAGCCGTGTATTGCTGCATTTGGTGCTGTGATCGAGCACGCTGACCGCGGCAATACACGTCAAGCCCCGGCGCCGTACCACGAAACGTCTTACGCGAGAAGAGCGCGAGAACACCGCGAGACCCAGATAGACAGGAGCGCGACGACATGACCGATACGCAGGTCACCTGGCTCACCCAGGAGGCATTCGACCGGTTGAAGGCGGAGCTCGACCAGCTGATCGCCAACCGGCCCGTCATCGCCGCCGAGATCAACGACCGCCGCGAAGAGGGCGACCTGCGCGAGAACGGCGGATACCACGCCGCTCGCGAGGAGCAGGGTCAGCAGGAGGCCCGGATCCGTCAGCTGCAGGAGCTGCTCAACACCGCCAAGGTCGGCGAGGCGCCCAAGCAGTCCGGCGTCGCGCTCCCCGGTTCGGTGGTCAAGGTGCAGTACGGCGACGACGAGAGCGACACCGAGACGTTCCTGATCGCGACCCGACAGGAAGGCATCAGCGACGGCAAGCTCGAGGTGTACTCGCCGCAGTCGCCGCTGGGCGAGGCGCTCATCGACGCGAAGGTCGGCGAGGTGCGCACTTACACGGTGCCCAGCGGCAGCACGGTCAAGGTGAAGCTGCTCGAGGCCGAGCCGTACCACGCCTGACGGCAACGCCTGCCGGAATTCGAGTCGCGTCGGGGTGCGGTTTAGCATCCGCTCATGGCGCAGATCGCCGAGGACCTGTTCCTGCTGCTGCTCGACAACGCGTCGGCGCAACCGGTCCTTGACCGTGTACGGCGGGAGCGGGTGCTGGCCGCCGCAGTTCTGCTCGATCTGGCCCTGGCCTGCCGGATCCGGCCCTCGGTCGATGGTGAGTCCGTCGAACCGGGCCGCCTGATCGCATTATCGGTAGCCGGCCCGACGGACCCGGTCGCGGAGCCCGGCGTTCCGGCTGTTGCAGCGCCGTCCGTTGCGGCCCAGGACAGCGGTCAAGCGGCTGGCCAAGCGCACCGAGGAGAACCTCGTCGGCCATCTGGAGCAAACGGGTCAGATCCGACGCCTTCCCTTGCCGGACAAGCGCTTCGGACACGAATTCGCCTGGCCGCTGCTCAACCGTAACCGGGTCGACCAGGCACGTTCTGCCATGTTGTCGGCGCTGTTCGACCGCAGACCGCCGGGCCCGACCACGGCGGCGATCATCTCGCTGCTGCACGCGGTCGACGGTCTGGGCGCACTGCTCAGCCTCAACGACAGGGGTTGGCGATGGGTGCACGCACGCGCCGGCGAGATCGCGCTGGGCAGCTGGGTCGACGAGTCACCGACCGCGCTACCCGAGATGAACCTGGCGGTCACCGCTTCGGCGCTGCGTCCGGCGCTGTGCTGACCGCTAGCTCAACGCCTGCTCGAGGTCGGCCAGCAGATCGGCGACGTCTTCGATACCGACGGACAGCCGCACCAGGTCGCCGGGGACCTCCAATTGGGAACCGGCGGTCGACGCGTGTGTCATCGCTCCGGGGTGCTCGATCAGCGACTCGACGCCACCCAACGACTCGGCGAGGATGAAAACCTCTGTGCGGGAACAGAACTTGCGCGCCGCGTCCGGTCCGCCGCGCAGTCGCACCGAGACCATGCCACCGAAGCCCGTCATCTGCCTGGCCGCGACCTCGTGGCACGGGTGTCCGGGCAGCCCCGGGTACAGCACGGTTTCGATCGCGGGATGTCCATCGAGGAACTCGGCGATGACGGCCGCGTTGTCGCTGTGCCGCTGCATGCGGATCACCAGGGTCTTCAGACCGCGCAGCGTCAGGTAGGCGTCGAACGGGCCGGGCACCGCGCCGGCGCCGTTCTGCAGGAATGCGAAAGCGGCGTCGAGTTCTTCGTCGTTGGTCAGCAGCGCGCCGCCCACCACATCGGAATGCCCGCCGATGTACTTGGTGGTGGAATGCAGAACGATGTCGGCACCAAGCAGCAGCGGTTGCTGCAGTGCGGGGGAGGCGAACGTGTTGTCCACCAACACTTTTACATTCGACGTCGCCGAGATCTGGGCGATAGCGGCGATGTCGGCGATCGACAGCAGGGGGTTGGTGGGAGTCTCCACCAGGATCATCCGGGTGTTCGGGGTGATCGCTGCGCGCACCGCGTCGAGGTCGGCGAGCGCGACGGCGGTGTAGTCGATGCCCCAGTTGGTGAACACCTTGTCGATCAGCCGGAACGTCCCGCCGTATGCGTCGTCGGGCATCACCACGTGATCGCCGGGCCGCAGAACCGCCCGCAACGCGCAGTCCGTGGCCGCCATGCCGGAAGAGAAGGCCCGGCCGTAAGCGGCCGCCTCCACCGCGGCGAGAGAAACCTCCAGCGCCCCGCGGGTGGGGTTGCCGGTTCTGGCGTATTCGTATCCCCCGCGAAGCCCGCCCACGCCGTCCTGCGCGAACGTCGAACTTGCGTAGATCGGCGCGTTGACGGCCCCGGTGGCCGGGTCGGGTCGGACGGCGTGGATGGCCTTCGTTGAAAGGCCGCGAGTGGAAAGGCCGTGGGTTTCGTTCTTCGACATCACCGCCCAGCCTAGCCACGACTGTGGTCGGCGCCGACCGGGTAGACATGTCCCATGACTTCTACGTCCCGCCTCGATGACATGCTCGAGTTGGATTCCCTGCTGTCACCCGAGGACATCGAGCTGCGCCAGACCGTGCGTCGGTTCGGCGAACAGCGGCTGCGACCGTTCATCGCCGACTGGTTCGAGACCGGCCAGGTACCGGTCCGCGAACTGGCTTCGGACTTCGGCAAGCTCGGGCTTCTGGGCATGCACCTGAAGGGTTACGGCTGCGGCGGCTCGTCAGCGACGGCCTACGGTCTGGTGTGCCAGGAACTGGAGGCCGTGGACAGCGGCCTGCGCAGCCTGGTCTCGGTGCAGGGCTCGTTGGCGATGTTCGCCATCCATCGCTGGGGCAGCGAGGAGCAGCGCGAACGTTGGCTGCCCGCGATGGCGGCCGGTGAGGCCATCGGGTGCTTCGGGCTGACCGAACCCGACTTCGGGTCCAATCCGGGCGGGATGCGCACGACCGCGAAACGGGACGGATCGGACTGGATCCTGCGCGGGTCGAAGATGTGGATCACCAACGGGTCGGTCGCCGATGTTGCGGTCGTGTGGGCCCAAACCGACGACGGTGTGGCGGGTTTCCTGGTGCCCGCGGGCACGGCGGGATTCTCGGCGACCGACATGACGCACAAGTTGTCGCTGCGGGCCTCGGTGACTTCGGAGTTGCACCTCGATGATGTCCGGTTACCCGCCGACGCGAAGCTGCCCGAGGCGCGCGGGTTGTCCGGGCCGCTCAGCTGTCTGTCGGAGGCGCGGTTCGGCATCGTGTTCGGCAGCGTGGGCGCCGCCAGGGACTGCCTGCAGGCCGCGCTGGACTACGTCGGCACGCGGGAGGTGTTCGACAAACCGCTGGCGGCCTACCAGCTGACTCAGGCCAAGATCGCCGACATGGCAGTCGAACTGGGCAAGGCTCAACTTCTCGCCCTTCACCTCGGCAAGCTCAAGGACGAGGGCAGAATCAAGCCCGAGCAGGTCAGTCTCGGGAAGCTGAACAATGTCCGGGAGGCCATCCAGATCGCCCGTCAGTGTCGAACCCTGTTGGGCGCCAACGGGATCACCCTGGAGTACCCGGTCATCCGCCACGCCAACAACCTTGAGTCGGTGCTGACGTACGAGGGCACCTCGGAGGTGCATCAATTGGTCATCGGAGAGGCGCTGACCGGTGTCAGCGCCTTCCGATGATCCGTTACTGCTGCGGAGTGCCCTGAGGTGGCGGACCGGGCGGCAAGGGTTGCGGGTTGAGCTCGGCGACCTGACCACCGCTGAGCTTGCGGTAGGCATACACCTCGATCAGCGCGACCAGCGGAAGTGCGACGAGCAGACCCACGCCGCAGAGCAGCGCCCCGACGAGCGTGACGGCGAAGACCGCCAGCAACGTCAGCAGCACCTGTCCGAAGTTGTTCTTCGCGATGTCGAAGCTGGTCTTGATCGCGTCGATCGGTGACAGGTTGCGGTCCAGCAGGGCGATGACAGTGAACATCGTGAAGATCATCACGATGAAACCGGGAATGACGCACAGCGCAAAGCCGATCGAGGTCAGGAGTCCGACGATCACGCCCGCGATGATGACTCCGCCGACGTTGCGCGGTTTGAAGAACGACCCGATGGTCACCGGTTGACCGTTGGCGACGTCCAACATGCCGTTGTAATAAGCGGATTGGATGATCGCGCCGACCACCAGCGAAACTATCGACCCGAGGATGGCGATCGCGAGACTGGCGGGATCGGAGACGTCGTACGAGAACAAGAATCCGTCGCTGTCGGACGTCGACTCCGAACTCGCCACAGCCGATAGCGTGGTGAATAGGACTTGTATCGCGGAGACGATGATCCCGTAGACCAGAGTCGGAACAATCAGTGCGGCCGCGTTGCCGGTGAACTTCCCCCACGCCCATGAGAACGCCTCACCGACGCTATACCTCTGAGGGCCAGGGTATCCCGGCCCGCCCTGCGGCGGATAGCCACCCGCGGGCGGTGGGTAACCGCCCGGCGCCGATGGCGGATAGCCGGCCCCTGGCGGCGGCGGTGGATACCCGCCCGGCGACGGAGGTGGCGGGTAACCCCCGGGCGGGGTGGGGCGGGGGGGGGGGGGGGGCGGGCCCGCGGCCGGGGGGGGGGCCCCGCCCCCCGGCCCCCGGGGGGTACCCCGCGCAGGGGCCGCCGCCCCGGGGGTAGGGTCCCGGCGGATA